>CAWGJN010000005.1:0-176156 GCA_963822925.1 uncultured Gemmatimonadales bacterium | reverse complement strand
GCGCCGAGCTCGCGCTCGAGGCGGTAGCGGTCACTGAGGGATGATGTGAGCCGGTCGATGCTATTCAAGTGACTCCTTGCTAGCGCGCGCACGAGCGAATCAGTCGTGAGCCAGTCGAGCAGGACGGTGGCGTACTCCTCGCTCGCGGACGCATTCACCGGTTGGGCGAAAATGAAGTGCTGCCCATCCGCCGACATGTTGAATGCCTGGTGATAGGGTCCCAGAAGGAAGGGTGTTACCGCAAAGAGGATGCGTGGCACGCTGGTGCGGAAGTCGGCGCCTGGAGCGATATCCACGGCTACGAGCTCGTCGGTGGCCGAGACAAAGAAGAGTTCCCGACCACTGGGCGACCACACAGGAGTGGAACCGCCGCTGGTGGAGAGCTGCCAGCGGGCCCGGGTGATGTCCGGAAAGGGGCGCACGTACACCTCCTCCCGTCCCGACTCGACACTCACGTAGGCGAGCCAGCGTCCGTCGGGCGACACGCTGGGAGCATATTCGTCGAACCGGCCGGAGCTGATCTCGGTGGGTGTGGAGTCGACGCCGGGCCGGAACATGGCGAGTCGCCGCGCGCCATTGACGGTGCCGCGGCGGTAGACGATCCAGCCTCCGCCGGGTGCGAACTCGATTTCGTCAACCTGCGCGGTGTCCGGTACGGCTAGCGGCTCGGGTTTTCCGCTGCCGTCGGCACGAACGACATAAGGCAGGGTGCGGCCGGACTGGTCAGAGAGGAACGCAATGTCCCGGCCGTTCTCGAGCCAGCGCGGGCGGTAGTTGACGGCGCCCTCGAAGGTAAGGCGGGTGACGGGACCGTGGTCGAGCTGCTTGACCCAGAGCCCCTGCCGGTCGTCCTGTACCGATGTGAGGGCCAGACGCGTGCCGTCGGGCGAAAGCGCCGAATAGCTGAACACCCCTTCCCAGGTCGAGTCGATGACGCTCGCCACGCCGCGCCGGTCCACGCGTACGTAGCGTACCTGGCGGGGACCTCCCGCATTGCCTCCGAAGAAAAGGATGGCGCGGCCGTCAGCACTCACGTCGATCTGCGGAGCGATGGAGAGGTTGAGCCGCACGTCGCTGAACACCTGGTGTGGCGTGCCCTTCATGACCATGGCATCCGGATCGAAGCCGACCAGCATGGCCGCGCCGTCCTGCATGACGTACAGGAGGCGGTTGGGCGGCAGGTACCAGCCGCGGGCCGCACCCGGCACCAGCGAGGTGGTGTCACCGGTGCGGAGGTTGAGCGTGCCAAGGGTCATGCGCCCGCAGTTGGCGGTGCACCGGGTAACGAGGATCTTGTCGCGGTCGGGCAGCAACCCCGGATAGCTGAGGCCCTCGATGCCGGTGGAGGGTCGGGCAAGGACCTTGACCGGGCCACCCCCTTCCGGCACCGCGCGAAGATCGTACACCGCGCCATTGACCAGCAGGGTGCCATCTTCCCGCCAGACGCCGGTGGAAAGGTCCCGCGACATCGTGTCGGCCAGCACGATCGGCTTGCCACCGGCGAACGGAACACGGTACAGCTTGCCGTCGGAGAAGTAGGCCACCGAGTTGCCGTCGGGGGAGAAGAAAAGCCCGTCAACACCCTCGGTACCGGCGAGCTGACGAGGCTCACCAAATGGCTGCTCCAGCACCCACGCGGTGCGCACGCCAACGGTGCTGACCCGGATGTAGGCGATCCGGCGCGCGTCGCGCGAGAGGGCGAACGACGAGCCGGTGTAGCGAAGGTTGAAGCGCTGCAGGCCGGGGAGATTGACCTGATAGCGCGAGGGAAGGGATGCGGTGCGCGGCGTTCCGTGCAGGAGCCAGCCAGCGGCGGCCGCGACGGTAGCGATGAGCGCGGTGGCGGCGATGGCCAACGCGCGCCGCGGCCGTGAGACCGTGAGGCCGTGAGGACGTGCCGTCGCCACCGTGGCGGCGTAGCTCGCGCTTCCACCCTTGCCGTCGAGCGCGTCGGCGAAGTCCTTCGCGGTGCCGAAGCGATCGGCGGGCAGCTTCTGCAGGGCGGTGAGCACCGCGTGCTCGACGGCGGGACTCACGGTGGGACGCTTGGGACGGAGTGGCGGTGGCGTCTCGGTCAGCACCTTCGCCACGATGGCCTGCGAGTTGAGCCCGGTGAAGGGGGGCTCGCCGGTGAGCATCTCGTACGTCATGGCGCCGAGGGCGTACACGTCACTCCGGGCGCCGATGTCGCGTTCGCCCATCGCCTGTTCCGGCGACATGTAGGCCGGCGTGCCGAGGGACATGCCGGTCTGGGTCATGCGGGAACCACCAGCCTGCTGCACCGCGAGCGCGATGCCGAAGTCGGCGACCAGCGCCGAGCCGTCCTGCAGCAGGATGTTCTCCGGCTTGATGTCGCGGTGGACCACGCCCTGGCGGTGGGCGTAATCCAGTGCACTGGCGACTTCCTTGGACAGGCGCAACGCGTCGTCGATGGGGAGCTGCTTGTCGCGGGCGAGGCGATTGCGGAGCGACTCGCCCGCCACGAAGGGCATGACATAGTAGAGGAGGCCATCGGCTTCGCCCGAGTCGATGAGTCCCAGGATGTGCGGATGCTGCAGGCCGGCGGTGACCTTGATCTCGGCGAGGAAGCGGTCGCCGCCGATGACGGCACTGAGTTCGGGGTGGAGGACCTTGATGGCGACCTTGCGGCCGTGCTTCAGGTCTTCCGCGAGATAGACGGTGGCCATGCCGCCCTGGCCGAGCTCGCGCTCGAGGCGGTAGCGGTCGATGAGGGAAGATGCGAGGCGGGTGACAGTGTCGGCCATCTACTTCTTCCCCACTTTCGACTTGAGCTCGGAAAACCAGTTCTCCACGTACACCAGCTCCTCGCCCGAATCGTCGTTGAACTCGCGGATCATGAGGAAGCGGCGATCATCGGGCGACACGTCGTACTGGGGACGATTCCTCGCGGAACGGTATCCCGACAAGGGGAAGAGCGCGCGAGGCGTTCCGGGCGTGAACGCGGACCCGGGCGCCACGTCAACGGCCATCATCCGGCCACCGCCCTTGTAGAACAATTCCTTGCCGCTGTGGGACCAGCGCGGCTCATTGCCGCCGCCAGTGGAGACGAGGCGAGTCGAGCTCATGCTGGGGAATGGAGCGACATAGACCTCGAAGCGCCCGGTCGCATCCGACGTGTAGGCGAGCCACCGGCCGTCGGGCGAGAGCGCCGCCTGCATGCTGATGTACTTGTCGATCACCAGGGGCACCAGGGCGGTATCGCCGCTGAGGCGCCGGCCACGGAGGTTCGAACTGGTCACGGGCTCGTCCGAGCGGACGACGAGCCATTGCCCGTCGCGAGAAAGCTCCGCTTCCCACAGACCGAAGGCGTGATGCAGGAGGAGCTCAGGCGGTGCGCTGCCATCCACGGGCATGCGGTAGATATCGAAGGCGTCCTGGCTCCCGCCACCGCGGATGTTGGAGACGAACGCGATGGAGCGCCCGTCGGGCGTCCACGTGGGTCTCCAGTTGACAGTCCCGTCCTGGGTGAGCTTCTGTCGTGTCCCGTCCGACCGGCGAATCCAGATCTGGGTCGGACCGTCGCGCACGCTCACGGCCAGGGCCTTCCCGTCGGGTGACAGAGCGGGGTAATCAAACTCGCCTCGCCAGCTCGAGTCGACCGGCTCCGTGCTGCCATCGCGCGCGACCCACAGGAGCTCGGATGGCTTCTGCCTGCCGGCGGCGACGGAGTAGAGCGCAGTTCCCGATGCCGACAGCGCCAGGGTGGTCGGCACGACGTCCTGGATGACCGGGACGGCAGGGGTGGTTATTACCAGCCGGTTCGGGTCGAACCCGGCGGCATACAAGCCGCCCGCGCGGTCGGTATAGAGCAGGTGCCCCGTGGGCGAGTACCAGGCGCCGGCGGCATTCGGCACCAGCAACCGCGAACTGTCGGCCGCGAAATCGAAGACGTACACCGCGGATTCGATGGCGCAATTGCCGGGACAACTCGTGTGCAGGAATCCCCGGCTGCCCGGGAGGGGCGAGAGCGTCAGAAGCAGCCGGCGGCGCAGGGAACTGTCCGCCGAGATGGGCGAACTCGCTCCTCCATCGGCGGAGACCTTCTTCATGTCTGTAACCTCACCGACATACACGATCGTCCCGTTGTCGAGCCACGCGGCCGAGACATGGACCCGCTGGGCATCTTCGGCGATGGTGATCGAGCCTCCCCCGTCGACGCTCACCTTGCGGAGCCTGCCATCGGTCGTGACGTACCCGATCCATTTGCCGTCGGGCGAGAAGAAGGGCGCGACTCCTCCCTCGGTCCCGGCGATCGGCACCGGCTCGCGCTCGTACCGGAGCTTGCGCATCAGCTGTATGACACCACCGATGGAGTCGGTGTAGACGATGCTCGAGCCGTCGGGGGCGATCGCGGCCTGGGACGCGAGGAGGTTCTGGCCGGCCGAGAGGAAACTGCCGCGCGTGTGCTGCCAGAGGACGACGCGCTGGCGACTTACGGGCGCGCCCGTCCCGCCTTGCCGCGTCAGGGCCCAGGTTGCGAGCGCAGCAATCAAGGCCGCGGCGGTGCTCCAGGCGAGGGCGCGTCCGGGACGTGAGGACGTGAGGACGTGAGGACGTGAAGTAATGACGGTGGCCGCGTAGTTCCCGCCCTTGCCGTCGAGGGCGTCGGCGAAGTCCCTGGCGCTGCCGAAGCGATCGGCCGGAAGCTTCTGCAGCGCCGTCAGCACCGCGTGCTCTACCGCGGGCGAGACCGTTGGCCGTTTGGGACGGAGCGGCGGCGGCGTCTCCGTCAGCACCTTCGCGACGATCGCCTGCGAGTTGAGGCCGGTGAACGGAGGTTCGCCCGACAGCATCTCGTAGGTCATGGCGCCGAGTGCGTAGACATCACTGCGGGCGCCGATATCGCGCTCGCCCATGGCCTGTTCGGGCGACATGTAGGCCGGCGTGCCGAGCGACATGCCGGTCTGCGTCATCCTGCTGCCGCCGGCCTGCTGAACAGCCAACGCGATGCCGAAGTCGGCGACGAGCGCGGAGCCATCCTGCAGGAGGATGTTCTCCGGCTTGATGTCGCGATGAACGACACCCTGGCGATGGGCATAGTCGAGGGCGGAGGCCACTTCCTTCGCCAGCCGGAGCGCGTCTTCGATGGGGAGCTGTTTGTCGCGGGTGAGGCGATTGCGGAGGGACTCACCGGACACGAACGGCATGACATAGTAGAGGAGGCCGTCAGCTTCCCCGGAGTCGATCAGGCCGAGGATATGGGGATGCTGGAGATTGGCGGTGACCTTGATCTCGCTGAGGAAGCGGTCGCCGCCGATGACGGCGCTCAACTCGGGGTGCAGGACCTTGATCGCAACCTTGCGGGCGTGCTTCAGGTCCTCGGCGAGGTAGACGGTGGCCATGCCGCCCTGCCCGAGCTCGCGCTCGATGCGGTAACGGTCGGACAGGGCGGTCGTGAGGCGCTGCACAGCGTTGGTCAGGACGAGGCCAATGTGGAAGGAATGGGATGAAGATACGGACCCGGGAGTGCGGGAGCCAGTTTCACGGTTTCCTCAGATCGGCGACCCAGATGTCGCTTTCGGGAGATCCGACGGTGAAGTAGAAGACCTTCCCGTCGGTCGCGAACCCAAACCGCGTATGCTGGATGGCCGGGTCGTCGAAGTTCACCAGCACGGTGCTGGCGCCACCCTTCGCCGGCATTGCGCGGATCGACCAGCGCTCCGGGGACCGGGCGAGGAAGTAGAGCATCGACCCGTCGGGTGACCAGACGGCGTAGAAGGGATCGGCGCCGAGTTCGGCGCTGGAGACGAGCAATGTGTCCGCACCGGTGTCGAGGCGGCGCAGGCGGAAGCCCTTCGGCGAGTGGTAGAGAAGCGAGCGACCATCCGGGGTCCAGCGGGGGTAATCGGACTCGGGAATCCGGACGAACTCGGGGCGCGCGCCGTCGGCGAGCCGAAGGGTTGCGATCCCCTGGGCTTGTGCCTCGCTGCCAAGGACGGCGAAGACGAGTGCTCGTCCGTCGGGACTCCAGTCGGCATCGAGTTCCTCGGCGGGTCCGGACGTCCGTTGCTGCAGGCCGGTACCGTCGGCATCCACGGTGTACAAGTCGCGATTGCCGGACCGCAGGGAATGGAAGACGACACGACTTCCATCGGGCGACCAGACCGGCGAGAAATCCGGGGCCGGGTCGCTGGTCAACTGTCGAGCCTCGCCGCCAGCGACGGGCAGGACGAAGATGTCGAAGTTCCCGCTCCGGTCGGAATCGAATACCAGCGAGCGTCCATCAGCAGTCACATCGATCGACTCGATCGATTCGTTCCCCGTCGTCAGCGCCCTGGCGCCGCGAACCGAGACGGGTCCGCGTGCGGGCACGGGGATGGACCAGATCGCTGACCAGTTGTTGAACCGGGAATACGCCATCCGGTCTCCGCGGCGGCCCAGGCTCAGGCCCTGGGCATCGGCGCCGGTGGTGACGCGCTGCGGCGAACCCACTGGCGCGCCGTCCCTGGTGACCTGCTGGCGGTACACGTCACGGCTCCCATCGCGATCGGAGATCCAGTAGAGATGGCGGCCATCGGGCGACCACTGCGGCGCCAGGTTCAGGGAGCTGTCGGCAGCGACCAGTGTCGGGGGCTTGCCGTCGAGGTGAACCAGCCAGATGGCGGCGGCACCGGCGTTGCCGAAGTAGCCGGTGCCGAAGACATAGACAGAGTTGCCGGCGGCCACGGCGATGTGGCGTCCATCGGGCGACCAGGCGGGCGAGAACGGCGAGGCCGGCGCCGGGATCGTGGTCGTGTCACCGGTGGCCAGCGTCAACAGCGTCACCCCGTCGCCGTTGTATCCGCGGGTCCAGGCAATCCGTGAACCATCGGGCGACCAGTCGAAGCCCTCGATGGGTGTGCCCCAGGCGACGCTGAAGCGCGTGCCAGGATTGACGCGAGCGATGCGGCGCGGGGCCCCGCCGAGTGGCGGCACGAGATAAATGCCGTCATTGGCCTGATAGGCGACCTGCGATCCGTCGGGCGACCAGCGGGGCCAGCGGAAGTTGTCGGTGGTGTCGTTGGTGAGGGCCACGGGGCGTCCACCGCTCACCTGGCGCACGTAGACCTGCATCCCGGTGGCGGGTCCCGCGGCGTAGGCGATGCTTTGCCCATCGGGTGACAGCGCGGGGTCGACTTCCAGGCCGGGCTCGCGCGTGACCTGCATCGTCTTGCCGATGACGGGAAGTGCACTGCCCGCGGAGTTGCGCGACTGGAAGAGGAGGAAGCCGATTGCGGCGAGTGCGACGAGTGCGCCGCCGATGAGCCGGGCGCGATTGACACGCGCCGGGCTGGTGGTGACCGGTGCGGTCGCGGCAACGGCTCGAGGCTGCAGGGCGCTGGCGAACTGGGCTACCGGGTTGAAGCGATCGGCGGGCGTCTTGGCGAGTGCGCGCTGCAGTGCGGCGGCGACATCGGCGGGCACCGCAGGGCGGAGCTGGGTGATCGGCGGCGGATTCGCGACAAGGTGCTGATGGATGATGCTCTCGACGGTGGGCCCGGTGAAGGGCGCCTGACCCGCGAGCATTTCATAGAGGACGCAGCCGAGGGCGTAGAGATCGCTGCGGCCGTCGAGATCGCGCTGACCAGCGGCCTGTTCGGGGCTCATGTACTGCACGGTGCCGATGGCCATGCCGGTCTCGGTGAGCTGCTCGCCGCCGGCGGCACTGATCGCCCGGGCAATCCCAAAGTCCGCAACCACGGCGTGTCCGCTCTCGAGCAGGATGTTTTCCGGCTTGATGTCGCGGTGGATCACGCCGTGCGCATGGGCATAGCTGAGCGCGTCGGCCACCTCGCGGGCGACCTGGAGCGCGTCCTCGATCGGGAGCTGCTTCTCGCGGTCGAGCCGGTTCCGGAGGGACTCGCCCTCGACGAAGGGCATGACGTAATACAGCAATCGCGGGTCGTGGGTCGTGGGCGCCGGCTCGATGACACCGCTGTCGAAGAGTGGGAGGATGTGCGGGTGGCGGAGGTTCGCCGTGGTCTCGATTTCGCGGAGGAAGCGCTCGGCGCCGAGTGCGGCGGCGAGTTCGGGGCGGAGGACCTTGATGGCGACCTTGCGGTGGTGCTTCAGGTCCTCGGCGAGGTAGACGGTGGCCATGCCACCCTGGCCGAGCTCGCGCTCGATGCGATAGCGGTCGGACAGCGCGGTGGCGAGTCGGGCTTCCGAGTTAGTCAAGCAGATCCTGAGTGAATTGGATGACGCTCGTCAGTCGCCGCGGTGACAGGGTGGGCCATGCCGTCTTGCGCCCCCCACCTCGCCGAGCTGAATATATGCCCATGGCCATGCCCCTCTATTACAGCGCCGACATGGTGCGCTCGCTACCGGACGACGGCAACCGCTACGAGACGGTGCACGGGGAGTTGCTCGTGACCCCGGCGCCGCGGCTCCTGCATCAGCGTGTGGTGCTGCGTCTCGCGCGCTTCCTCGCGGCCTACGTCGAGCCGCTCGGGCTTGGCGAGGTGCTTGCTTCCCCGGCGGACATCTCCTGGGGCGACGATATCCTCATCCAGCCGGACCTTTTTGTGGTGGCGATCGACGAGGCCCGTACCCTGGACTGGGCCCACATCAAGTCGCTCCTGCTTGCGGTGGAAGTCCTGAGCCCGTCCAGCACCAGGGCCGATCGATTCACGAAACGGCACCTGTACCAGGAAGTGGGCGTTCCCCTCTACTGGGTGGTGGATGCCGACCAGAAGCTTGTCGAGGTCTGGGCGCCGCAGGCGACATTCCCTCGGTTCGAACGGGAGCAGCTCACCTGGTATCCGGAAGGCGCTTCCCGAGCGCTCCACGTTTCACTCGCCGAACTCTTCAGGCCGCTCTAGGCCCCGGTTACCTCGTCCCCCGGGTACGCTGCCGCAGTTCCTCGATCCAGTTCATGACCATGATGAGCTGGCGATCCTGTGCCACCGGCCGGACCATGACGAAGCTCTTTCCATCGGGAGCGACATCGTAGTTCGGGTGCCAGGGGTCGGTCATGTACGGCCCCTCGAAGAGCGTGTCCCGGGCAGTGACGGCGAGCGACGGCGACGTGACGATGCGGGCGGACCATGAGCCGGGCGCCGGTGCGGTAGTACAGGCGCGTGCCGTCGGGGGACCAGAGCGGTTCGCCGCCGCCACCGATCGACACGGAGACGCGGGCACCGCCCCTGAGCGGGCGAACGTACACCTCCTCACGACCGGACTGATTGGAGACGTAGGCGAGCCACTTCGAATCGGGCGATACGCGGGGCTGCTTGTCGTCATCGATGCCGACGAGCAGCGGCACCGGCTTCCGTTCCCCCTCGACGGGCAGCAGATAGATGTCGCGGTTGCTGTCGGGAGTGTCCATGCGAAAGACGATGGCGCTTCCGTCGGGCATGAACACCCCTTCACGGATCGCGTCAGTGCCCCGATACACCAGCTCGGCGGCGCCGCTGCCGTCGGCCGGCTGCCACCAGAGCTCATTCATCACCTTCTTCGCATTCACGAACAGCAGCCGGCTTCCGTCGGGGCTCCATTCGGGCCGATCGCTGAAGCCCTCGCGCGTAAGCCGCTCGGCGGACTGCGATGCAAGGTCGGCAATCCAGATCTCGTTGTTGGTCCCCGCCTGGGACTCGAACGCGACCCGGCGTCCGTCAGGGGAAAGCCGGGGGTGGAGGAAGACCCGGGCCGAATCGAGGAGGACGGTGGCACGGCCCTGCTGGTCCACTCTCACGAGCTGGCTCGCCAGGCCGCCACGCTGGTACAGCAGGGAGCCTCCGGCGGAGAGCGCCGCGGGTGTGAGCCACGAGCGCGCGGCAATGCTGTCGAGGACCTGGATCGGCGCACCGGCCGTAAGGGTCTTCAGGTCGAAGGGCGCCGCCATCAGCGCGCCGTCGATGCGTACGTACACCAGAAACCCGTCGACGAGACCCAGGGCACGGGCGCCACGTAAACCGGTCAGCACCTTCGCCTCGCCAGTCGAGGTGGTGATCACGCCGATTGTGAGGTCGAGATTGCTGGCCCTCGTGCTGCTGTAGAAAATGAGGCGGCCGCCGTCTACCGCACGGGGCCCGAGCTGCAGGCGCTCCTGGCTGGTGCTGTCGAACCGGGTGAATACGAACGGCTCGCCGCCATCAGAGGACACGCGCCAAAGCCGGCGGGAGGCGAGGTTCGTCTTGCTGAACACGATCTCGCGATTGGAGATCCAGGTGAGCCCCTCCACGCCGCCAGCGCCGATCTGGGCCAGCGTATTGAGTGAGGTGCCATCAACCCCGATCTTGCGAAGCGTGCCATCGGAGGAACCGAACGCAATCCAGCGACCATCGGGCGAGAACTCCGGCGACGTGGCTCCCTCGGTGCCGGGCAGCGGTCTGGCATAGAGCTCGTCGAGATCCCTGACGTAGAGCCTCCAGTCACTCGCACCGGCCGTGCCTCCGGCGTAGACCGTCTTCCTGCCATCGGCCGAGATGGCGACGTATGTGGCGACACCGGACACCGGAAATGCGATCTGGGTGCCCGGTGAGGGGAGAAGCTGGAAGCGGGTGACGGGCGCGGCGCGCGGGCTGCCGCGCAGGAACCAGGCGGCGGCGGCCGCGACGGTGGCCGTCAGGGCGAGGGCCGCGATCAGTCCGAGGCGGGCAGGGCGGGTAGGGCGGGTAAGCCGGGTCGCAGATGTGGCGATCGTCGCGGCGTAGTGCCCGCCCTTGCCGTCGAGGGCGTCGGCGAAGTCCTTCGCGGTGCCGAAGCGATCGGCGGGGAGCTTCTGCAGGGCGGTGAGCACCGCATGCTCGACGGCGGGACTCACGGTGGGACGCTTGGGACGGAGTGGCGGTGGGGTCTCCGTCAGCACCTTCGCCACGATGGCCTGCGAGTTGAGGCCGGTGAAGGGCGGCTCGCCGGTGAGCATCTCGTAGGTCATGGCGCCGAGGGCGTACACGTCGCTCCGGGCGCCGATGTCGCGTTCGCCCATGGCCTGTTCGGGCGACATGTACGCGGGCGTACCGAGCGACATGCCGGTCTGGGTCATGCGGGAGCCACCCGCCTGCTGCACCGCCAGCGCGATGCCGAAGTCGGCGACGAGCGCCGAGCCGTCCTGCAGCAGGATGTTCTCCGGCTTGATGTCGCGGTGGACCACGCCCTGGCGGTGGGCGTAGTCGAGGGCGGTGGCCACTTCCTTCGACAGCCGGAGCGCGTCGTCGATGGGGAGCTGCTTCTCGCGCGCGAGGCGATTGCGGAGCGACTCGCCCGACACGAAGGGCATGACATAGTAGAGGAGGCCGTCGGCCTCGCCCGGAGTCGATCAGTCCCAGGATGTGGGGATGCTGGAGGTTGGCGGTGACCTTGATCTCGGCGAGGAACCGGTCGCCGCCGATGACGGCACTCAGTTCGGGGTGGAGGACCTTGATGGCGACCTTGCGGGCGTGCTTCAGGTCCTCGGCGAGATAGACGGTGGCCATGCCGCCCTGGCCCAGCTCGCGCTCGAGGCGGTAGCGGTCGGCGAGTGCCGTCGTCAAGCGATCGAATGCTGCCGTCACCGACCCCGCGCCCCGGGCCGTGCATCAACGCGTCGCGCGCCGGCTCGCCACGTCCATTGACAACTACCTGGCCACTCAGCGGGTCGGCGAGCTCTTCTGGTCGCCGGCCGACATCAGCCCGGCGGCCGACATCCTCGTCCAGCCGGACCTCTTCGTGGTGCGGCTCGACGAGGCGAGCACACTCGACTGGACGCGGATGCGGCACCTCCTGCTCGCGGTCGAGGTGCTGAGCCCGTCGAGTGCACGCGCCGACCGGTTCACCAAGCGGCGGCTGTACCAGGAGATGAGGATTCCGGTCTACTGGATGGTGGACGCCGACGAGCGCGTGGTGGAGGTATGGACGCCTGAGGCGACGTTCCCGATCTTCGAGCGGGAGCGGCTGGTTTGGCATCCCGAAGGGGTGAGTGAGCCGCTGGTCATCTCCTGCGCCGAGCTGTTCCGACCCCTGTAGTGCCGGGCGTTCAGGGCGTCCTGGGCAGCGGCTTCTCCCTCCCGGTCTCGACGAGCCAGATGTCGCTCCGCAGGTCTTCTCCCAGGCAGACCGCCGCGTGCCCGAGCGCCCCGACCGTGATGGACGACAGCGTGCATCTATCCGAAAGGTCGGTGATGCGACTCAGCGCCCCATCCGGGGGCGACATGCGCCAGATGCTCGGCGCCGGATCCGTGGGCAGCGCCCGGGCGAGGTAGAGGGTGCCGTCGCGATCCCAGCTCAGGGCCGGCGCCGGCTCGTCCGGATCCAGCATGTGCGCCACCCGCACGGCGCCGCCGGTGAGCGGCATGAAGGCGAGTATGTAGCGCCGGGCACGCTCGCTTCCTCGGCGCTCATGAAGCGATCGCGCCGATGTGAGGCCCGCCGTTGAATCCCCGGACGCGGATGTCGCGAACCCGGTGAACGCCAACAGCACACCGTCGGGCGACGGGGCAAAGCTCATCACGACGATCGAGTCGGGAATCGATACCGTCTTCCAGCTGCCGCCCGGGGACTCCTTCAGTACCAGCGCGCCATCGTCGTAACGCTGGCCGAGGAGTGCGTCGGGGACGACGGGGATGACGACCTCGAGCCGGTTGCTCGTGGTATCCACCAGGACCCGGCGCGACGGGAACTCCATGTACTCGACTTGCGTGCCGATGTCGCGATGGCGCGCGTACACCAGGCGCCGGCCGTCGGCCGACGGCTGCACCCGGTTCATGCCGGGCAGGCGCTGCGCGGTCAGTGCCTCCTCCCGGCCGGTCGTTCGATCGAGCATGTACACGTTGTCGCCCAGCGCGTCGCCACGAAAGTAGAAGATCGACTTGCCATCGACCGACAGGGCTGGCTCGCCATACCAGGTGGTACCGCGCGCCTCCGGCCGTCCCTGGACGGGACGGGCCGTCAGGTCGAAGGACCAGATGTCGCCGATAGCGTCGCCGGTGGCCAGAACGAGCCGTCCCGAGCGCCGTGCCAGGTCGAACCGCCCCACGTAGAGCATGGGGACCCGGGACATGACGAGCTCGGTGATTCCCTGCGGCCTTCCGTCGCGGGTCATAGGGATCCGCATGAGCTCGTCCTCCCTGACCGCGCCGGTGCGGAATGTCAGCAGCGCACGGCCGTCGGGGCTCCAGCGCAGCGTGCTGCGATTGCTGATGGTGAGTGATCCGGTCTGGACACCGGTGCGATCGACGACCGTGATGCCGTTCGTCGTGGACGCCGCGATATGCCGCGCGTCGGGCGACCAACTGACATCGCGCGCCCAGTCGAATGGCAGGTGCACGCTGTCCACAATGGCCCCGCTGGCGAGGCTGATGACGAAGGCCACGCCCTTTCCGAGCTGGCGCACCGGAACCAGCAGCACGCTGTCCGCTGAGGGATGGGTGTCGTAGGTGCCGCCGGGACCGATGAGCTGGGCCGTGCCCGTCAGGCGCGAGATGGCGAACAGGCCATGACGGTCTCCGTCGAGCTGTCCCTGCACGACCAGCACCTGGCCGTCATGGCTCCAGCGTGGCGTGCCCAGCGTGAGGGCGTCGCGCAGAAGGACGCGCGACTGCGTACTGCCCACCTCCTGCACCAGCAGCGACGAGCGGCAGGCGCCGTACTGCGCATGCTCGCAGGCCGTCTCCACGAACGCGACGAAGTCGCCGGCCGGCGAGATGGCGGGACGCGTCGACCGGCCGTTGAAGGTGAGCTGCTCGCGGATGCGATCTTCGGCAGGTGCGGGGGCCGGCCCCCATGCGCGGGCGGCGAGTGCACCGCCGACTGCGCCGACGAGCAACCCGAGGGCCAGCGCCGGCGTCCAGCGGGTGGAGCGATTCAGCGCACCGGCGCTGCTGGTCCGCACCGTCGTGAACGCCGGGTTCCTGAGGGCGTCGGCGAAGGCGCGAGCGCTCTCGAACCGATCGGCCGGGAGCTTCTCGAGCGACTTGGCCATCGCGGCCGCGACGTTGGGCGGCACCGACTTCCTGAGCTTCGTGACCGGGGCGGCATCCTCGGTCACGATCTTCATGATGATCTGCTGCGCGGTGGCGCCGGTGTGCGGCGGGTTGCCGGTGAGCATCTCGTAGAGCACGCTGCCCAGCGAATAGATGTCGCTGCGCCCGGTGATGTCGCGCTCGCCGGTGGCCTGCTCGGGGCTCATGTAGTGCGGCGTACCGAGACTCAGGCCGGTCTCGGTCATGCGGCCACCCGCGGCGGCGCTCACCGCCAGTGCAATACCGAAGTCGGCCACCATGGGGCGGCCGTCGTGCAGCAGGATGTTCTCCGGCTTGATGTCGCGGTGGATCACGCCCTGGCGATGGGCATAATCGAGGGCATCGGCGACCTCGGTGGTGATCCGTACCGCCTCATCGATGCCCAGCTGGGTCTCGCGGTCCAGCTTCGTCCTGAGCGTCTCGCCCTGGATGTAGGGCATGACGTAATAGAGGAAGCCGTCGGCGGTGCCGGAGTCGAAGAGCGGGAGGATGTGCGGGTGCTGAAGTGCCGCCGTGGTCCTGATCTCGACGACGAAGCGCTCCGCGCCGAGGACCGCGGCGAGCTCGGGCTTGAGGACCTTGAGGGCGACCTTGCGGTCGTGCTTCACGTCCTGGGCGAGGTAGACGGTGGCCATGCCGCCCTGGCCCAGCTCGCGCTCGATGCGGTAGCGATCGGCGAGGGCCGAGGCGAGGCGATCGACTGGCACGCGGGTCATGTCATTTCGCGCCCATCCTGGCCTTCAGTTCCTCGAACCAATTGTCGACGATCAGAAAGGTGGGCCGCTCGGCGGATGCCGCCTGAACCTGTCGCGCCATGAGGAACCGCTTGTCGTCGAGTGAAATGTCGAACGGGGTGTAGTGCTCCGGATTTTGGAGATAGAGATCAGCGCCGACCCGGAAAAGGACGCGGCGCTCACCCAGCTGCAGCGGTGAGCCTGGTCCGACCGGCGTTGCCACCATGTTCCGCTCGCCGTCGACGAAGAAAATCTCCTTCGAGCTGTGGGCCCACAGCGGCGCCTGGCCGCCGTTGGTGGACACCTGCCACTTGCCGCCTTCGGTGTTGGGGAAGGGACGGATGTAGACCTCGATGCTGCCAGTCTCGTCCGATTCGTACGCGAGCCATTTTCCATCGGGCGAGAGCGCCGGCGCCGCCTCGTCGAAGCTCGGGCTGGCCACGAGCAGAGCGGGAGTGGTGTCCACGCCCGGCCTCATCCCGATGATATCGCGACCACCGACCGCGCCTTCAGCTCCGCCTTTCCGCGCCACCACCCATCTCCCGTCGTGGGACCAGAAACCCTCGATGATCGCCGCCGACGCGGTCAGAAGCGTTTCCTCGGCGCCGGTGCCGTCGACACGGCGCTGACGGAGCGCGGTGTCGGCAACACGGACGTAGGTGACAAACTTTCCGTCGGGCGACCAGCGCGGGCGCTGCTCCGGGGCGGAGTCAAAGGTGACGCGGGAGATCGGGCCCGCTGGCAGCTGCTTGACCCAGATATCGTCGCCGGCGTTGGTGTTGAGTCCGATGACAAGCTGCTTCCCGTCGGGAGAGATTGCCCACCCGACGTTGCCTCCGGATCGGGATAGGTGGAAGGTCCAGGCCGAATCAAGCAGCGTGCGGGTACCCGATCGATCGAGCCACACCATGTCCATGAGCCCCAATTGCCCGGGGTTCACACGACCGGTCTGCATCACCAGCGTACCGGACGATGACATCGTGACGATGGGGACGATGCCAACGAGCAGGTTGATCCCACTCAGCACGGGAGCCGGTGCGCCATGGATTTCCAGGCTCTTGAGATCGAAGGGCACCGCGAACATGGCACCGTCCGGGCCGACATACGCCAGGTGTCGGGTGGTGAGGCACCACCCCCTGAGGACACCGGGTACCAGGCGCCGGGCGCTGCCGGTCTTGAGATCGAGTACCCAGAGATCGGCCTTCGAGCAGTTGTTATCGCATTCGGTGAAGAGCACGCCCCGGGCGCCGGGCAGTGAGGTCGGAAGCGCCGGAATGCGGCCGGGGGTCGGCGACTTCCACAGCCGCGTCGGAGAACCGCCGTCCGCCGAGACCCGCATGAGCTCGAACGCCGCGGTAGAGGTGTAGACGATCGTGCCATCGTCGAGCCACGCCATGCCACTCAGGAACACCGAGTCTGCCAGCGTAACGGCCGGCCCGCCACCGAGGGACATCTTCTTCAACTGGTTGTCCTGCATGAACGCGACCGACCGGCCATCAGGGGAGATGGCAAAGGCCTGAGCGCCGGTGGTGCCCGCGAGCGGCGTGGCCTCGTACCGGTTGCGCTCCTTGACCCAGAGTTGGCCAGCGCCGTTCTCGCCGGGCCCGTTATACACCAGCCGTGATCCGTCCGAGCTGAGCTCGATTGCTCCCGACGGGACCTGCGAGTCTGGAAAGGCGAGACCGTAGCGTGCGACGGGAGGAGGAGGTTCCCGTCGGAGGAACCGTCCCGCCATTCCGGCGGCGATGGCCGTGATGCCCAGGGCAAGGGCAGCGAGAAGGATGGACGGACGCTGACGTGAGGACGTGAGGGCGTGAAGACGGGTGGTGCCGCCCGATAGAGCGTACGCCGGATTCGTGAGTGCCGCGGAGAATTCCGCGGCGGTGGCGAAGCGGTCGGCCGGCAGCTTCTCCAATGATTTGGCAAGGGCGGCGGCCACGTTGGGTGGCACCGACTTCCGCAGCTTCGTGACCGGGGCCGCATCCTCGGTCACGATCTTCATGATGATCTGCTGCGCCGAGGCACCGACGTGCGGCGGGTTGCCGGTCAGCATCTCGTAGAGCACGGTGCCCAGCGAGTAGATGTCGGAGCGGGGGAGAGTTCCTTCTCGGCGGTGGCCTGCTCGGGGCTCATGTAATGCGGGGTGCCGAGCGACATGCCGGTCTCGGTCATCCGGCCACCGGCCGCCGCACTGAGCGCGAGCGCGATGCCGAAGTCGGCCACCATCGGGCGGCCGTCGTGGAGCAGGATGTTTTCCGGCTTGATGTCGCGGTGGACCACGCCGTGGCGGTGGGCGTAGTCCAGCGCGTCGGCCACCGCCACCGTGATCTTTACCGCCTCGTCGATGCTGAGTTGCGTCTCGCGATTGAGCTTGCCGCGAAGAGTCTCACCGTCGATGAACGGCATGACATAGTAGAGGAAGCCGTCGGCGGTGCCGGAGTCGAACAGCGGCAGGATATGGGGATGCTGCAGCGCGGCGGTCGTCTTGATCTCGACCACGAACCGCTCGGCGCCGAGCATCGCGGCGAGCTCGGGCTTGAGGACCTTGAGAGCGACCTTGCGGTCGTGCTTCAGGTCCTGGGCGAGGTAAACGGTGGCCATGCCGCCCTGGCCCAGCTCGCGCTCGATGCGGTAGCGGTCGCTCAACGCCGCCGTGAGTCGGGGCTGGGCGTTCGTCACTGGATGCTGTTTCTGTTGGGGGGGATCGGCATGGGCCGACCGAAGTATGGGGCTTCGGGCCCGGCCTGTCGAGCATTTGCACCCCTTGGGCCTTCGTAGCCGGGCCGGAAATCAGGAGCCGGCGAACGAGGCGGTTCACGGTCCACATCCTTATGGGGGTCGGATGCAGACGCGTGAATGGCGGGCAAAACCGGACATGGTCTGGGGCGACTACCGGCGGAACCTCATTCAACGCACCGTGATGTTCGCCTGGGCGTGAGCGGTGATTTCCGACTTGACCAGCTGCTCGCCGGCGCTGTCGGGGAGGACCTCGCCGTAGATGATCATGAGTTCGCGCCGCCGGGTGTCGTCTGGGAGGTGGAACAGGCGCAGCGTGACGAAGGTGCCTTCGGTGTCGTATCCCCTTGCACGGAGGAAGTCCACGGCGGCCTTTGAGTCGGATCCGGGGCGATCGTCGTGGGTGAAGTAGTTCGGGCTCACGCGCACGTCTCCCATGAAGGAGAGGCGACCGAGTGCCACCGGCTTCTGGCCCTTGATGCCGGAATAGTTGTAGGTGCTCGAGTTGGCGGGATAGAAGTACTCGAACTGGATCCAGTAGAAGCGACGGATGGCGCGGCCGGGTGCCGCGTCGACGAAGAAATACTGCTCCGCACCCGCGACCTTGAGGATGTCGATGGTCTGGCCACCGGCGTACCGGAACGCCTTGTTGACGATGAGTGAGGCTGCAGGATCGGTCGGCGAGACCAGGGTGTCGTCGTGCACCGGGCGCGTGGGTGGCGTCTGGGCGGCGAGCGCGGATGCCAGAAGCACCGGCAGGATCGGGCCAAGGAGACGGTTCATGGTTGCATTGGACGGCTCGTTTCATTGATTGGTTGCGTGCTGCGACTTGAGGGCGCGACCGGGGCTTCTCCTCAAGAGCACTCGGCGCTCCCGCGTCTCCGGCGCGGCTCCTGCGGCTCTCGTGCCGGCGCAGCCGAGTCCTGATCGCGCCAGCTCGGTCATTGGGGATGCTGGTGTGGAGAGGTCGATAGCGCCGCTGCAACGGTCAGGCGGTCGGCCGCCTGACTCATCGTCCGCTCGCCAGGTTCTCGAACAAGTTCAGCGTGACCACAATGGCCTGCGCCGCTCCAACTATGGGTTGCAACAGGAAAAAGGTCTGGCCGTCGCGGGACACATCGTAGTCGCGCGCCCGGAACGGAGAGACCGCGTACTCCCCGGTGAAGAGCTGCTTCCGGTCGCCGACCTCGAATCCACCAGTGGTGCGGACGCTTGCGGCCATCATCCGATCACCGTTGCGGTAGAAAATCTCTCCTCCGGCAGGTGACCAGAGCGGCTCCGTGCCGCCGTCGAGGGACACCTGCCATCGTCCTCCGGAGCCGGGATAAGGCCGGACATAGACCTCGTTGCGGCCCGATTCATTGGAGGCGTAGGCAAACCAGTGGCCGTCCGGCGAGACCGACGGATTTGTATTGTCGAAATTGCTGGCGAGGAGCTGGACCGGAGGACCTTTGCCATCCAGGGCAGTGCGCCAGATCTCGAATTTCGATGTCGTCGAGTTCTGGCCCTGGTATGCCAGGCCGCGTCCATCGGGCTCGAAGCTCGAGGGCGTCCAGATGCCTGGCAGTACCAGGAGCGACTCCGGTTTTGCGCTGCCGTCTGCCGGTACCCAATAGATGTTGCCGACCTGCCCGTATATGCCCTGGGGAGCCCGGGTGTAGGCGATTCGTCCGCCATCGGGAGTCCACAGCGGAGAGTGGTCGGTCGTGTCGAACGTGATCCTGGTGCGCGTGCGCTGGGTGAGGTCGAATACCCACACGTCGGCAGAGCCAAATCCGAAGTCAGATGACTGCGAGATGGCCACGCGTTTGCCATCGGGTGAAAGACGCGGGTGATGGTAGTATCCCGTTTCCTGGCCAAAGGCCCGGGTCGCGCCATCGCGTCCCACCAGCAGCAGCTGACTGCCTGCGGTAGTCGACGCCTGATAGGCAATATCCCCCGCACGCGACACGCCAACGTTCACGTCGCCGTCGGGTGACGAAGTCAGCTGTGCGGCAAGCGTGATAGCTGCACCGCGAATCTCGAGGCGCCGGGCATCGAACCGGACCGCCGTGAGGCTGCCGGATACGTTCGTCAGCACCACGAAGCCAGCATCGATGTACCGGGGATACCCTCCCGGCTGCTGGAAGCGCTTTACGCTTCCAGTGCGCCGGGTCAGGGCGGCCAGATTGAGCGACCCGGTGGCCATCACGCCGAACAGAACCGTTCGTCCATCCGGCAGCACCTCAGGGAAACGAAAGGCCTCACCGCTATCCGGCCGGGCGATCAGGCGTGGAGTTCCGCCCGACACCGGCACTTCCATCAGCCCGGAATCGGAACCGAAGATGACGGTGTCGCCGCGTGCCCAGGTGGCGCCGTACACGACGCCGGTCAACGTCGTGATTGGGCTGACAGGGCCGCCGGCCAGCGGGACCCTGACCAGCTTGTCGCCCTGGCGAAAGCCCAGCCACTGTCCGTCGGGGGAGAAGAACGGGAGGGAGGCGCCGTCGGTGCTGGCGAGCGCGACCGGGTCCGTTCGATCAAAGTGCCGCACGTAGAGACGCTGTCCCGAGGGCGCCTTGCCGATGTACACGAGCTGGGATCCGTCCGGCGAAAGAGCGATGGTCGATCCGGTGGCCCCGACGGCCTGAACATCACGGGGCAACTGGATATCGAACCGAACGACGGGGCGCACCGGACGGGCGGGCCGGGGGCGGAGCCAGGCGGCCGCCGCGGCAGTCAGGGACAGGGCGGAGATGACGGCGAGGACGGCCAGTGCGCGTCCTGGACGTGAGGACGTGAGGACGTGAGGACGTGAGGACAAGGGCACGGTCGCCGCGTAGGTGCCGCCCTTGCCGTCGAGGGCGTCGGCGAAGTCCTTCGCGCGTGCCGAAGCGATCGGCGGGGAGCTTCTGCAGCGCGACGAGCACCGCATGCTCCACCGCCGGTGGCACTGAGGGTCGCTTGGGACGGAGTGGCGGCGGTTGCTCGGTCAGCACCTTGGCCACGATCGCCTGGGAGTTGGGGCCGGTGAAGGGCGGTTCGCCGGTGAGCATCTCGTAGGTCATCGCGCCGAGCGCGTACACGTCGCTGCGCGCCCCGATCTCGCGTTCGCCCATGGCCTGTTCGGGCGACATGTAGGCCGGCGTGCCGAGCGACATGCCGGTCTGGGTCATGCGGGAGCCGCCGGCCTGCTGCACGGCGAGCGCGATGCCGAAGTCGGCGACCAGGGCCTGGCCATCCTGCAGCAGGATGTTCTCGGGCTTGATGTCGCGGTGGACGATGCCGCGCTTGTGGGCGAACTCGAGGGCGCTGGCCACTTCCTTGGTGAGCCGGAGGGCGTCATCGACGGGGAGCTGCTTCTCGCGTGCAGCCGGGCGCGGAGCGTCTCACCTTCGATGAAGGGCATCACATAATAGAGGAGGCCGTCGGCCTCGCCCGAATCGATCAGCCCCAGGATGTGCGGATGCTGCAGGCTGGCGGTGGTCTTGATCTCGCTGAGGAAGCGCTCGCCGCCGATGACGGCCGAGAGCTCGGGGTGGAGGACCTTGATGGCGACCTTGCGGCCGTGCTTCAGGTCCTCGGCGAGGTAGACCGTGGCCATGCCGCCCTGGCCGAGCTCGCGCTCGATGCGATAGCGGTCGCTCAGGGCCGCCGTGAGTCGGGGCTGGGCGTTCGTCACTGGATGCTGTTTCTGTTGGGGGGGATCGGCATGGGCCGACGAAGTATCGCCTCGGATCTCCTGCCTGTCGAGCCGCGCCTTCGCTGGTGCGACCGGCGCGTCTCTGGAGCGGCTCCTCCGGCTCTCGCCGGCGCGGCAGAGTCAGGATCAAGCTGGTCATGGATCGGGGGAGCGCGTCGGGGCGTCGGTTTGCGGCCCCCGGTATTCGAGGCGTAAGTTGGCTCCAGTTCCCCTACCCGGAACGCCCATGCGATGGTTCCTCGCCGGCGTTTTACCATTGGTCCTGACGGCACGACTCGCCGCCCAGGACATGCGCGCGACCATCTCCGAGCTGTTCACGTTCGGAGACTGTGGCGCGCCCCTCTGCCTCGAGCTTGGTAACGAGCACGGCAACCACTTCATCCCGGCGGTGACCGCCAGCAACCAGACGGTCATCGCTTTCTTTACCGAGGCGATGGGCCGCTCCGCCGCCAACACCCCGCTCAGTTCCACCTCGAGCGGCGCCACGTTCCGGCTGGTGGGTGGCCTCCCGGTACGCACCTCGACGTCTGGTGGTCCCATCTTCGCGGAACGGGCGCAGACGCTGGGGCGGGGACGCTTCTACCTCGGCGCCAACGTCACCGGGATGTCCTTCACCACGGTGAACGGCGCGCCGCTGGACAACGTGACGATCAACTTCGCGCACCAGGACGTGGGCAAACCCGGCCTGGGTGATCCGGTGCTGGAGAATGACGTCATGCAGCTCACGCTCAACCTCGACATGAACGTCACAGTGGCGTCGCTGGTCGGCACCTGGGGGATCGTCGACTTCGTGGACGTCGGGGTCGTGATCCCGTTCGTCCGGACGTCGGTTTCGGGCACGTCGGACGCGCAGTTCCTGCCGTTTGGCCCAACGGCGGTCCATCGTTTCGGCGGCACGCTCGAGGATCCCATCCTGCGCGCGTCCACCGACGCGTCGGGGAGCGCGAGCGGCATCGGCGACGTGGCGGCCCGGGTGAAGATCAACGTGGGCCAGTCGCAGAAGTTCGGCGCGGCGCTGCTCACCGACGTGCGCTTTCCCACCGGGAGCGAATCCAACCTGCTCGGATCCGGCTCCACGAGCGTCCAGATCCTGGCCGTCGGGTCGGCGCAGTTCGGCAACTTTGCCCCGAATGTCAACGTGGGGTACCTGGCACGGGGCGGGGAATTCCAGGCCGATGCCATCGTGGCCAAGGTGGGCTTCGACGCCCTGGTGGCGCCGTGGGCTACCGTCGCGGCGGAAATGCTCTCCGAATGGCAGGTGGGCGCAAACCCCATCGTCCTGCCGGGCGACATCGTCTACGTCTATCCGTTCGAGCGGCGCATTGCCGCGATCTCGGTACCCGAGCGGCCGGAAAACCTGTTGAGCGCGGCACTGGGCTTCAAGTTCAACGTGCGGGGTGGGACGGTGCTCGTGACGAACCTCATCGCGCCGCTCTACAAGTCCGGGCTGCAGCCCGACTTCATCTGGACGCTGGGGATCGAGGCGTCGTGGTAGTGGTCAGGGAGCAGCCAGTACCAGTACCACACGGAGATTGCGAGGGCTGTTGCCCGCGAGCGGCGCCGTGACCGGCACGGTGGCGATCCAGGTTCCCGCCTGGGTGATCGCGCCGGGGAGGGCCTGCACGGTGAGTGCCGCCGGGGCGATGGTCGTGTCGAATTGCGCCACGAGCCACGCCGGCGGACCGGTGCCGTAATCGATGGGGCCGACGGCAAGTCCCGACAGCGTAAGGCCACCACCATTGGTGACCGGGATCGCCTGAGCCGACGGATCTCCCTGACCGACCGTGGCGTCGAACCTGATCGAATCGACAGCCAGCACTATCAGGGGCGCGGGACCGACACGCACGCGAGCGGTGCCGCGAATATCGCGCGCCGTAGCGGTGATGGTAGCTGTCCCCGCGACGATCCCGGTGACAACACCGGTTTCGTCCACGGTGGCGGTGGCAGGGTCGGAGGTGGTCCAGCCGCTGACGCCGATCGGCCGGTACGCGCCGGTACTGTCCAAGGGGAAGGCCTGTAGCAGCGTCGTCTTGCCGATGGGCAGATCCACGCTGTCAGGCGCCACGCGCACGCTCACGATCGGCGCCACCTGGAGTTCGGTCAGGACACTGGAGCACGACAACAGCAAAGGGGTGAGCGCGATCGCATACACCGAGCATCGAGTGGCGCTCGAATGGCGATGCACGGCGTCCCTCATCGGATCTCCGTTATCACCCATCCGGTACCGCGCCGTTCGAGCCGATACCTGTTGTCGGCCGGGAGCGTCTCGCGCTTGCCTCTCTCCCTGTAGGTCCAGCTGCCCGTCACCTGTGCCATTGCTCCCGCATCGACGAAGTCGACCTGCCCCACGCTCAAGTGCACCTGCAGATCATCCATGCCCGGCAGCGCCTGGCGCAGCTTCTGTTCTGCGGACGCGGGCATCGTGGGGTAAAGCTCCCGCACGCGCGCCAGGTTCCGGTTCTGGAGTGCCTGGGCATACGCGGCGATTATCGCGCTGATCTGCGCGCGGCGCTCCGCATCGCTGGGAGTGGCTTCAGCCACGGCCGCCGGCGCCGGTGCCGGCGCGGGTGCTGTCACAGTGACGGTGGCGGTGCCGGTCTTCCCGCCTGTGCCCGCGCTGATGACCGCACTTCCCGGCGCGACGGCGGTCACCCTGCCGGATGCCGTCACCGTCGCAACCCCTGGTGCGCTGCTGTTCCAATCCAGGGGACGATCGAGCACTCGTCCGCCGCTGGAGGATGCCTGACCCTCCAGTGATGCCGACTCGCCGGGGGACAGGGAAAGTGCAGCAGGTGTGACGGCCACGGCCGAGACCGGTTCCGCGACGACGGTGACGGCAAAGGTCTGGTGGATCCCCTCGATCGCGGCGGTGATTACCGCGCGCCCGGGTGCGCGCGCCTGCAGCTCCCCGGCTGCGTCCACCGAGGCCACGTCCGTCGCACTGGATGTCCACGTGACCGACCGCCCAGTGACCGGCTGTCCCCTGACATCTCGCAATGCAGCGCGCACCATGCCGCTACCGCCGACGCTGAGGCTCTCGGGCCCGGTGACGCGAATGGCACTGACGGCAACCGGGGCAGTTCGCCCCGGCGAGACAGTGGCTGGCTGAGGAGGCGCCGGCGCCGGGGGCGGCCGAGTCGCTGGTTCTGCCGGTGCCGCCGGCTGCTCCTGCGGGATGACAACGTTCGAGTCGACCGCCGCAGTGGCAGGAGGAACAGGGGCGGTGGTCGAATCGGTCGCTGCGTGGCCGCGTTTCCACGGTTGGGCCATCATGAGCGCTCCGGCCACCAACCCGACCGCGAGCGCGCCGACCAGAAACAGGCGATTCCGGCTGGGGGCCGCCGGGACATTGCTCTCGGCGACCCGCGTGCGCCTCGCCGCGGTGGGAATCGGGCTCTGCGGCGTGCTGACGCGCTTCACCAATTCGCGCCGGGGATCGGCGAGGGCAAACTGCACCAGCTGCGTCTGCACCGTCTGCTGCGAGGACACCGTGGCGGTCCGGAGCGCCTCGACCACTTCGTCCATGGTCGCGAAGCGGTCCGTCGGCGCCTTAGTCAGCATGCGGTCGATGGTGTTCGCGAGGTCACGCGGGCAATCGGGCACCACCTCACTCACCGGTCGCGCGGGCTGGGTGATCTGCTTCATCATGATCGTCATGTAGCTGGGCGCGTCGAACGGCGGCTTTCCGGTGAGCGCCTCGTAGGCCGTGACGCCAAGCGAGTACTGATCCGACGCGCCAGTGACCGGCTGGGCATCGCACTGCTCGGGACTCATGTACGTCGGCGTCCCGATCGTGGCGCCCGTGAGGGTGAGGCCGGGCTTGTCGGCCACCTTGGCGATCCCGAAATCCGCGAGGATCGGCTGGCCCTCCGTCGAGATGATGATGTTGGCGGGCTTGATATCGCGGTGGATCACACCGTGCCGGTGCGCATAGGCGAGCGCGTCGGCGACCTGGGTCACGATCTGGCGCACCATGTCGGCCCCGAGGGGCGCCTCGGCGCGGATGATGGAATCGAGCGGACGTCCCTCGACGTACTTCATCACGAAGTAGAGCAGGTCCTCCTGCACCTTCACCGCGTAGATCGGAACGATGTTGTGATGGCTGAGGCCGGCCGCGGTTCTTGCCTCGAGGATGAACCGCTCCACCATGTCACCGCCCACGGTCAGCGTGGGATGCATGAGCTTGATGGCCACGCGGCGATCGAGCTGGAGGTCGTGCGCCAGGTACACCGTCGCCATCCCGCCCGACCCCAGCTCGATCAGGATCTCGTACTCGCCAAGCGTCGCGTCGCGCAGCTGCTTCAGCATCTGGGCTTTCACGCCCTTCCCGGTCTCGGCCGGGGCCCGACCGGCAGCCCTGGCCTCGGCGGGCGCTCCGCACGAGACGCAGAACCGTCCGTTCGGGCTGAGGACAGCGCCGCACTGCGCGCACAACAGCCGCACCGGGCTCACTCGTCCGACCCCTTCACGTAGGCGATACCGGGTGCCAGGGCCGCGCGCCATGCGGCCTCGACCGCGCCGTCGAAGGCGGGATCAAACTGCCGGACGGTGGCGATGAAGCTCTCGGTGAAGGGCGTGAACAGGCGGGCGGGGATGTTCAGGTCGCCGGCACCGTGGCGCTCGGCGATGCGATCCAGCAGGCCGGGGTTCGGGCGCTTGGCATAGATGAGCAGCAGGGCGACTCCATGCTGCAACAGCCGGTCCTGGCGGTCGAACCGGGTCTCTGCGAAATACGGCGGGATGGCGGGATCGCTGGCGAGGAAGTGATCGTAGAAAGCCCGAAAGAACTCCGGGGTCTGCAGACAACGTGCGTAACTGGCCTGGGCCAGTTCGAGTTGTGACGGGGATACGGAGCGCAGAGCCATAGACGACGGTCCCTCGGGGAACGCCTCTAACATAGCCGCAAGAAAAGGAGCCCGCCCCGCAAACGTGCTTGCTGAACCGGGATGCCTTCCCGTCAGGCCGGTGCCTTCTCCAGGAACAGATGGGTGGCGCGTTCGCCGGCGACCGACCGGGTACAAGTGTACCCGAGGGCACGCAGGTCAATGCCCTGGAACAGCGGCTCGCCGGCTCCGAGGAGCACCGGTCGGAGAGCGATATGCATGTCGTCGATGAGGCGTGCCTGGAGATACTGCCGAACGGTGGCGACCCCGCCACCAAGGCGGATGTCGCGATCGCCCGCGACGGCCTGCGCCTGTTCGAGCGCGGCGTGAATGCCGCCGGTGACAAAGTGGAATACCGTGCCGCCGGCCATGCGCAGCGTGGGTCGCGCGTGATGGGTAAGGACAAAGGAAGGGACGTGGTAGGGCGGCTCGTCACCCCACCAGCCCTTCCAACTCTCATCGGGCCAGGGGCCGCGCACCGGGCCGAACATGTTGCGGCCGAGTATCCAGGCACCGAACCCGGCAAGGCCATCCTTCGCGAGGCCGTCATCGATACCGGTTTCGCCTCCCTCGAGGCCGTGCATGCTGCGGAAGGTGCGGGTGTGGAAGAACCACTCCATGATCTCGGGGCCGCGGACGCCGAGGGGATTCTGCAGGTCCTGGCTGGTGCCGGCACTGAAGCCGTCGATGGACATGCCGAAGTTGCAGAGCCGGAGTCGTGACATGGGGTACCTCGTGGGTTATCGGGCGGCCCGCGCCCACGCTTCGCGGAGAATCGCGAGCATTGTCACATCGAAGGCAACCAGAAGCACCGTGGAGACGGATGTCGCGCCTTCGAGGTGCTGCCGGACTTCCCGTACGGCGATATCCGCAGCACGGTGGGCCGGGAACCCGAACACGCCGCAGCTGATCGCTGGAAAGGCGACCGAGCGCAGCGAGTGCTGCTCAGCCAGGGCCAGGGAAGACCGATAGCACGAGGCCAGCAGATCGTCCTCGCCTCCGGTTCCGCCGTGCCAGATCGGACCCACCGTATGGATGACGTATGGCGCCGGCAGGGCAAACCCGGGCGTGATCCGCGCCTCTCCCGTCGGGCATCGCACGCCGGGTCGTACCTCGGGGATGGCACGACAAGCTGCAACCAGCCGCGACCCGGCCGCGTCATGTATGGCACCATCGACGCCGCCACCGCCGAGCATGCGCTCGTTCGCCGCGTTGATGATCGCGTCGACTCTCAGCCTGGTGATGTCACCATGCTGGATGACCAGGCCGGGCTGAAAAGGTTCGTCAGGCACGGGTGACTCGAGTCAGTGGATGAGGGCTGAAAATTAGCCCAACTGGTCACCCTGCTGCGCGCTTGCGCCGCGGTGACCGCGCTAGCACCTATTCAGTCGCATCACGCACGCTTCCCCAACCGGTCAGGCCAATGTATCGCTCGCTCTCCTTCGCTGCCCTCCTGATCTGCACCGCTGTCCGTCCGGCAATGGCGCAGACCTTGTCGCCCGTCACCGTGGACGACCCGTACATCTGGCTGGAGGAGAAGGACGGCCCGAAGGCAATGGAATGGGTGGCGATCGAAAACGGGAAGACGATTCCGCGACTGGAGAACGATCCGCGGTACGCCGGTTTCTACAAAGACGCCTACGCGATCGCCTCGGCGGAGGACCGTATTCCGTATCCGGCACTGACGTATGGGCGAGTCTTCAACTTCTGGCGCGACGCGGCGCATCCGCACGGCGTGTGGCGCTGGACGACCGAGGCCAGCTACCGCACGGCGCAGCCGGCGTGGACGACGGTGCTCGACCTCGATTCGCTCGGCAAGGCGGAGGGGAAGACCTGGGTCTGGAAGGGTGCCAACTGCCTGAGCCCGGAGGAACGGCTCTGCCTCCTGTCCCTGTCCGACGGGGGCGAGGATGCCGTGACTGTTCGCGAGTTCGATCTCGGCAGCGGGCAGTTCGTGGCCGATGGGTTCGTGCTGCCGCTCTCGAAGCAGGATGCGTCGTGGCTCGATGGCAACACGCTGCTGGTGTCGCGCGACTGGGGCCCGGGTACGATGACGGCCTCGGGCTATCCGTTCGTGGTGAAGACGCTGTCGCGCGGGCAGCCGATCGACCAGGCGAAGGAAGTGTACCGCGGCATGCAAGCCGACCAGGTGGGCGCATTCCCCACGGTGCTCACTGATGGCCAGGGTCACCGGGTACCGCTGATCCTGCGCGGAACGACCTTCTTCGGGCACGAGACGTTCGTGCTGACGCCGAAGGGGACGGTGAAGCTTCCGTTGCCGGAGAAATCGGAGACGCGGGGCATGATGGACGGTCACGTTCTCATCAAGACGAGCGAGGACTGGACCGCGGGAGGCCGCACGATACCGGCCGGTGCACTGGTGTCGGTGGAACGCACAGAACTCAATGGGGGGCCGGTGTCACCCACGGTGCTGTTCCAGCCGAACGCGCGCCAGTCGCTCGACGGTGCCGCGCCAACGCGAAGCCGAGTGGTCGCGGTGATCCTCGACAACGTGCGGAGCCGGGTGCTCACGTTCACGCCCGGCTCCAAGGGTTGGGCATCGCAGCAGGTTTCACTGCCGGACAATGCGGCCATCGACGTCGCCACTGCGACCGACCGGAGTGACGACCTGTACGTCACCGTCACCAGCTTCATCACACCCACCACGCTCTGGTCCGTCAACGCCGCGACGGGGAAGGGGGCGCAGGTGAAGGCGATGCCGGCGCGGTTCGACGCGTCGAACGACGTCGTGGAACAGTTCGAGACGACCTCGACGGACGGCACCAGGATTCCGTACTTCATCGTGCATCGCAAGGAGATACCGCTGGACGGTTCGACGCCGACGATCATGACCGCGTACGGCGGGTTCGAGATCTCGTACACGCCGTACTATCCGGCGACACTGGGGAAGCTGTGGATCGAGAGGGGTGGGAGTTTCGTGGTGGCCAACATTCGTGGCGGCGGAGAATTCGGCCCGGCGTGGCACGAGGCGGGACGGAAGACCAGCCGGCAGATCATCTATGACGATTTTGCGGCGGTGGCGCGGGACATCTTTGCGCGGAAGCTGTCGAGCCCGGCGAAGTTCGGCATCTACGGCGGCTCGAACGGCGGGCTGCTGATGGGCGTGGAGATGGAGCAGCATCCGGACCTGTGGGGCGCCGTGGTGATCCAGGTGCCGCTCCTCGACATGCTGCGCTACGAGCTGATCCAGGCGGGCGCGTCGTGGGTGGACGAGTATGGCTCGGTGTCGGTGCCGGCGGAGGAGGCGTTCCTGCGGAC
The DNA here is from genome assembly GCA_963822925.1 of uncultured Gemmatimonadales bacterium. Taxonomy (GTDB): domain Bacteria; phylum Gemmatimonadota; class Gemmatimonadetes; order Gemmatimonadales; family GWC2-71-9; genus JAGGAG01. Next base: position 146,902 of record CAWGJN010000005.1, on the reverse strand, counting down.
GATTTCACCGTACCAGAACCTGAAGAAGGACGGGACGTATCCGGAGCCGTTCATCTGGACGACGACCAAGGATGACCGGGTGGGTCCGCAGCATGCGCGGAAGTTCGCGGCGCGGATGAGCGAGTACGGGCTGCCGTACCTGTTCTATGAGGACACGGCCGGCGGGCACTCGGGAGACGCGGATATTGCGCAGGGGGCGAGACTGCAGGCGCTGCAGATGACGTACTTCAGCCAGAAACTGGTCGGTCCCGGGCGAGTCGAGTAGACCTGGTCCTCGCGAAGCCGGGGTGTCCCTCCTCAAAGGTCCTCGGGGCCGGGTTCCCGTCGCTCAGGTCCAGCCGGCGCCAGACCTTCGGAGGACACCCCGGTCCCTCCTGGCAGCCGGCTCAGTCTCGGACGTCGGCCAGACCGCCTCGCGGCGGAACCCCGACGCCCTCTGCAGGTCAGCGCGGGCTCTGCGATCAGCGCACGCTCTCTACTTCTTCTTTCCCGGCTTCGCGGGCTTGCCGGGATCGGGCGGATCGATGCCGAGCGCGGTGGCGAGCGCGATGAGGTGGTCCTGCTCCTGTACCAGGATCTCGCGGATGTGCTCGGCCATGGCGAACTCGCCGAGCGCATCGCACTGGCGGACGCGTTCGCGATAGTTGCGGATGGTATCGAGCTCGTTCTGGAGATCGAACTTCAGCATGTCGGTCGCCTTCTCCGACGTCCGCACCGGCTTGGGCACGGTGGCAGGCATGCCGCCGAGGTAGTCGATCTGGTTGGCCAGGGTGAGCGCGTGCTGGAGTTCCTCGTGGGCGTGCTTCTCGAGTTCGCCCGCGATGTTCATGTAGGCGGCGCCCTTGAGGACCTGGGAATAGACGACGTAGGCGATGATGGCCTGGTACTCGCGCTCGAGGTCCTGATTGAGGAGGTTGACGAGGTCCTTGCGGGTAATGGGGACAGAGGATGCGGGAGACGTCATATGCCTGCCTGTGCGTAGGGTGATCAGCCTGCCTTTGGAGTGAGATACCCATTCATCGCGAGTTTGTGACGAGCCCTCCCGTCCTCACATGGAGATGCAAGGCGCTGAGCCAGGCCCACGCCAGGACCACCGCCGCGGTGAAGGCTGGTACGACCCACGGCTGCTTCGACCCGGACGCAATGCTCATGAACCCGGCCAGAAAGAGCAGCCCCGTGGCGAGCGAGAATGCGGCCCATCCCACCTGACGCCGTACCTGGAAGCCGCGTGCGAAGACGACGCATCCGGCGATAAGGGCAAAGAAGCCGATGCCCCCCGCCATGAAGTGAAGTGTGCCGTGCCGAGTGATTGTCGCCGGGGGACCGGGTGGGGTTCCGGGAGGGAAGCCGTCCATGGGATCGGCAACGAATGCTCCGGCGGCTATCAACCCGAGGCCATAGATGCCGAGCAGGATCGGGCCCCAGGTGCCTCCGGGACTACCGCGAAGTGATCGGCGGAGACCGACTGCACCGGCGATGACCAGCAGGCCGCTCAGCATGAAGTTGGCGACCTGAATCCAGCCGAGGCTTCCGTTGCTCATGAGGCTCAGTGCGTGGCGACGAATGTCGAAGCCTTCGCGAAACAGTATCTGAAGCAGCCCGAGGGTGACGTATAGCGGCCCGGCGAGCGCGCCGCATGTCAGCAGGCTCCGAGTAGCGCCGGCGCCAGCCGTGGCCATGGGTGAGGCCGTGCGAGCATTTCCGAGGCCGTCAGTCATGATGGCTCCGTGAGGTCAATTGACCAGCAGGCGCACGAGCGCGCGCCGAGAGTGCCAGCCCGACGCCGCCGAGCACAGCGGCGCCACAGAAGACCAGCCGCGCCGTGAGGTGCTCGTCAAGGAAGAGAACGGCGCCGGCTGCGGCAATGACCGGCACGGCCAGCTGGGCGACCGCCGCCTGCATCACCGACAAGCGCGGCAGTGCCCGATACCAGATCGCGTAGCCGAGTCCCGAGGTCACTCCACCCGACACGAGAGCCAGAGCGATCCCCTTGCCGCTCGCGGACAGGGAAGCATGCATCGCGGGCAGGAGGGCGATGGCCATCAGGCTGCTCCAGAGGAAACTGCGCGCGTTGGCGGCGAGGGGCTGGGGGGCGGTTCTCCCGGCGATCGAGTAGATGCCCCACGACATGCCAGCCACCGTCATGAGCGCGGCACCAACGGGATCCGGCCTGGTCGCGGAAGGTGCGGACAGCAGTGCCAGGCCGCCCGCGGCGAGCAGGAGACCAGCCGAGGTGAGGGGGGAGGGACGCTCACCGCGCACGATGCCGTAGCCGAGCATGGTGAGCTGCACGGCTCCGAAGAGGACGAGTGCGCCCACCGCGGCGCCAACGCGCAGGTAAGCAAAGGAGAAGGGTGCGGCGTAGGCGAAGAGGGCGACGGGCGCGAGGATGCCGCGGCCCCGCATGGGGGCGAGCGATCGGGCCTGGGTCACGACGAGGATCGTGAGTACAACGGCGCCCGACGCGAGCCGGATCAGGGTGAAGGTGGCCGCGTCGATTTCGTGGGCGCCGAGTGCGAGGCGGGTGAGCAGGGAGTTGGCCGCGAAGGCCACAAGCGCGAGCAGCGTGAGTGCGACGGTCTCGAGATCAAGGGCCACCCGCGCTTACCTCTCTAACCGCCAGGATCGAGCTCGAAGGAGGCCACAGTGTAACCGTCCCGCAGGGATCGCAACACGGTAGCCAGCAGCCACTGCGGGATCCGCAACATTCCAAGAGCCGCCGCCTGTCCCACGTTAGAATGACGCGTCGTCCGGCGGAAGCCCGCGGCCTGGATCAGTTCGAGCGGGTCGACTTCAAGGCGGCCATAAGGAGCGCCGAGTTCTCGAAAGATTCTGCCAATCCTGTCCCCGTAGCGACGCACGAAGGCGGGCGTGGTCAGATCGCAGATGAGAGTCGGATTGCTGAAGGTGTTTCGTATCGCCTGAAGCAGCGCGCGGACTTCTGCTGCCGAGAGGTACGGCAAAACCCCCTCCAATACGATCACCGGATCTGAAAGGTGACGAAACGGGGCCAGTCTTTCCTCGAGCGTCTCGTGCTCGAAGCTGATTGCGACCCGGGTGAGCGGGTTGGGCGCCTGATGGGCCGGAAGGTGCTCCTCCTTGAGTGTGATCAGCGCCGGCTCATCCAATTCGACCCAGCGTCCGCCGGGCAGGCGGAAGGCACGCGCATCGAAACCGGCGCCGACGATGACGACCGGTGTGTCGGGTCGGCGGGCCAGGTGCGCCCGGAGCAGGTCATCGATGATGCGGTGGCGGGCGACATTGGAGGCATTCGGAGCGCGAAGGTCACGGAAGGGCTCGAAGAGCGCCCACGCCTCCGGTGTCATGAACAGCGCGGCGTACTGGTCCCCGCAGACCGGCTGTGACGTCGCCGCATCCAGGGCGCGCACTCCACAGCAGTAGTAGGCGGTCCGGGAGACTGGCTTCATCGTCATGGTGTGTTAACCCCCGTACATGCGATCCATCGTGCGTCCCATCAGCCGCACGGCGGCGCGGCGCGGGAGGAAGCGCGACAACAGCGCCGCTGCGAAGCGATTCCGGCCGCCGCTGACGATACTCGGCGTGCGACCCAGGGCCGCCAGTGCCTCGCCGGCCACCTCGTCGGGCGATTGAACCGGCACCCTTTCGTCTGACCCCGGTTTTGGCGCGCTGTTTCGGTAGCCTGGCGTATCGGTCGCGCCGGCGACGCACGCGAGCACATCCACGCCATGCTTGCCCAGTTCCCACCAGAGGCCTTCCGCCAGCACGCGGCTCCACGCCTTGGTCGCGGCGTAGTTGGCGATGAGCGCGGTGCCCTGCATGCCGCTCAGGGACGAGAGCAGGATGATCCCGCCGCGCTTGCGGGCAACCATGCGGTTGCCGAGTGCGTGAACGACGGTGAGCGGCGAACGGCAGTTGACCTCGAGCTCCCTCAGGTGGGCGTCGAGGGGTTGTTCGAGGAAGGGGCCCATCACGGACAGCGCAGCGTTCCATACGAGGAGGCCGACTTCGCGGTCGCTGGTGGCGGCGAGGAGCTCCGTGATACTGCCAGGCTCTCCCAGATCGAGGGCGAGCGGCTGCACCCGGACCTTGTGGCGGGTCTCGAGTTCATCGGCGAGTGCCACGAGGGGCGGCGCGCGACGGGCGACGATGACGAGGTCGAGGCCGCGGGATGCGAGGGCACGAGCGAACGCGGCGCCGATGCCCTCGGAGGCGCCGGCGACAATGGCGCAGGGGCCGTAGCGCGCGACAAACTGCCGTTGCGGCTAGAACTCATCCTTCATTTCCGCAGGCAAACGGCTGGTGTCCACCTGGAAGAACTTCGCCCACCCGTTGCTCAGGGAGAACAGCATTGGCTTGCCGATGAGTTCCGACAGCGCCATGGGGAAGGCGAAGTGCGGCGATTGGTGAAGTACTCAAGACTTTACCAGCCTCCAGAACTGCTCCTCTCCGATGATCGTCACGCGGTGCCCCTTGGCGGCAAGCCGCCGGATCTCCATCAGCTTGAGCCCGCCGGCCTTGCCGGCCACCTGCAGGGCGTTGGGGCGACCACGCACCAGTACGTCGGTGGTGGGACCGGGGCTGGCCTGGAAGCGAGCCCCCGCTCTCCGGGCTGCCGCTATGGCTTCCTTGCGCGGGCGGCGGAGGAATCCGGTGAAGGAGACGCTCCGACCCTTGAGACTCGCGATCCGGCCCGTCTTCATCTCCTTGGGGCGGTGCCTGAGTGCCGCGATAAGCTCGTCTGCCGCCTGGTAGCGCTTGGCGCGGGCGCCGAGACAGCGATGGACTACCTCCTTGAGATGATCACTGCAGGGAAGCGTGCGCACGTCCTTGCTCCGCATCGGGCTGTGCACGTCGCCCCGGAGCAGCATCGCGATCAGCTGACCCACCTGATAGACGTCATCGCGCTGCTGCCACTTCCGGACCTTGCCCCAGGCGATCTCGGTCGGTGCCTGGAGGGGATTGAACGCGTCCGCGGTGACACCGCGCCGGCTGGCCTGGTGGGTGGCGATGCCGAAGTCGCCCAGCTTGAGCGTCTCGTCCTCGCAGACGAAGACGTTGAAGGGCGTGAGATCGCGGTGCATCGCCTGGCCGCGGTGCACGACATCGAGGGTCCCCAGGATCGCGGCGATCTCGTGGCGCACGAAACGCTCCGGCTGCGGGCCGCGGCTCCCCAGCCACGCCGCGAGGTCCCCGTGCTCGGCGTACTCCATCACCAGGCAATAGCGGCTCCGCGTCGCTTCGGCTTCAACGAACCGGTCGAAGACCCGGAGGGCCCGTGCCTGGCGATGGAGGAGCTGGGCAAAGTAGGCCTCCCGCAGCCAGCCGGCGAGCGAATGGCTGATCTTGACGCAGACCTGGCTGGGGAGGGTGCCCGCCGGTACCGCGGTGGCGAGGTAGATCTCGCCAAAGCCGCCCCGGCCGATGAGCCGTTCGAGCCGGTAGCTCCGGCCACTCTCGTTGCTGTAGACCGTCGCGAGCGCAGGCCGCGGTGCCTCGGGCTCGTTCCGCGCTGGTCGGGTGCCGCGTGGACGTCGGGCCCCGGTGGTCGTGCCGCCGCGGCGCACCGTCGGGGCGAGTGCGGGTCGCTTCTGCCTGGTAGCCATGGCTGGGAAACTAAGGTGGGGGCGAGGACCCGGCGACCTGCTCGCCCTGCTCCTCGGCGGGGGGGCAGCCACCATGTGCTTGTTATGCCGCTGTTCGCACTATCTCGTGACTTCAGTGCGCCGAGCAGTGGGGCCTAAACACTATCAACTGGTGCCACTCGGCTTGCCGTAGCACAACGACTATCGCCAGCTCACTGCACAGGGCCCTGTTCACTCGCAAGGAGGTACAGTGCAACGTCGTCCACCGTGAGGCTCGCCTCTTCCCCAATAGCCCGCGCAGCCTCTAGCCATCGCGCCGGCGGTGACGGCCAGGGCACCGGAAACCCCTCGGGCGCCGACACTGTAAGAAGTTCCGGCACCGCTTCGCCGGCTTCCATGGGTTCGGCCAAGGCGCGCAGCGCCAGGTCTTGGCCCTTGGCGACCGCATCCGTCCGCGTGACGCCGTAGGTCATAACCCCGGGCATCTTGGGCACTTCGGCAATCCAGCGGCCGTCGGCTTCCTGGTCGATTTCGATATTGAACGTGATGGGGCCCTCTGGGAGAGTGGCAGACCCTTGGAGTCTGGCCCCGCGACCCCGTCGTGCTGTAGGCGGGGGCTGATGCTGTATTCGACATTGTATAGGGAGAGTGCGACGTAGGGGGCCGGGAACCGATGCTCCGTGTTACTTCTCCCGATTCACCATTTTCTTGCAGGCGCTGATTGTGAGCGCTACAATAGCGAGTTGACCTCAGAGGCACATCCGAAATGAGCTGGCCCCGTGCTTAGGTTGAGGACATTTGGATGCCTAGTCATCGACGGCTCCCCACGCTCCTTAGGTGGAAGTGCGACCCAGCGGCAGGCACTCGCGCTGCTCGCTCTGGTCGCTGCAGCGGGGGGCCGAGGGCTGAGCCGGGACAAGATCATCACCATGTTGTGGCCCGAGGCGGACGCGCGCCGTGCGGCCCACCGCCTGAGCCAATTGTTGCACGCGATACGGCGAGACTTGAAAAGTCCCGCTCTCTTTGCCGAGTCTGGGGAACTAAGACTCAACTCGGAGCTTATGACGAGCGATGTATCCGATTTCAAGTCCGCTTACGCGCTTGGGGAGCTCAACCGAGCGGTCTCGTACTACTGCGGGCCGTTTCTTGACGGGTTTTTTCTAAGCGGCGCTGTACAATTCGAGCAGTGGGTGGAATCTGAGCGTGCATGGTTGGCACGGTCGTATGGCGAGGCCTTGGAGGGGCTTGGGATGGAGGCCGAGGTCAGAGGTGATCAAAGCGGCGCGGCGGCGTGGTGGACACGGCTGGCCGAGCATGAGCCGTTGAGTTCTCGAGTCATCATGCGGCTGATGTCTGCGCTGGCCGCCCACGGTGACCGTGCCGGCGCGCTCCGTCAGGCCGAGCGCTACACGGTCGGGGTCGGTCGTGAGTTGGAGGCATCCCCGAACCCGGCAGTACTTGCCCTAGCCGCCAGTCTGCGGCGCACTCCAGCCGGTGCTTCTCCTTCCTCTACAGCCAGCTCCTCACGGTTCTCCATCGCGGTCCAGCCGATCACCAATCTCAGCACAGAACCGGACAACGACTACCTAGCCGAGGGTTTGGTAGAGGAACTGACCAACCGGCTCGCGAGGCTCGAAGGAGTGCGACTGATGTCGGTGTCGTCGCCGGAGAGCACCACCCGGCCGAGCCTGGACGCCGTGTTGGAGGGGAGCATCCGGCAGGCGGACAGACGGATCCGGCTTATCCTGCGTCTGATCGATCCTGCCGACGGAGCACACATGTGGTCGCAATGCTACGAACGGACGGTGGAGAACGTGTTCCAGTTGCAGGACGAGCTGACCGACGCCGTGGTCGCGGAACTGCGAACTGTACTCTCTCGCTGACTGTTGGGATCCCGGCTAGATTGCGGGCTACCAAAAAACCGGGACTCCAGGAAGCGTCGACCCACAGGCACACTTGCTCTCACCGTCCTGCCCGCCGGTGGTGCGCCCGCAGGATGGGCAGCGTATCCAGCGCGCGCTCATCTGATGCGGGGTCCAGATACTACTATGAAATGAAGCGCCCAGCTTTCCCCGGAGGAACTCGGACGAGGCTTCCTTGTGTGCGTTGTCCCGCAGGACATGGCGGGCATCCTCCGGTCTGGTCCAGGCGGTGACGGTATAAAGGCGCCGGCTAACGACTACGCCGAGGAAGCTCAAGAAGCCCGGCATCGAAGGCATGTTGAGCATGATCCGCCGGCTGTACGTTCGGATCTCCTGCAACTCTTCGTCCGAGCGGGCGTCCACCATGGTGAGACTGAAGGCGCCCGGCGTGGCCGTGCTGCTTGATCTGACCCGGGTGCTGACACCAAACGTGATTGGTCCGATCTGATGAGGCTGCACCACGACCTGAAGGCCGAGCTGGTCCAACATAGTCTGGCGGTCGAAGTAGCCTCGCACACTGAGCACCTTGTCGCCATTCACTCGAATGACATCGATGCCAGGTTGGGCGATGACCGCTCCAGTCGGAGGGAGGCCGCTGAGGCTGCCGGTATTGGTCCCGCGCATGGTCCATTCCAGGACTACGCCGGAGGCGGTCTCTGCGTTGCTGGTGATGTCAAAGCTCAGGTCCGGGAACGATGCGAAGAGCCCTCCCGCATACCCTCCGATGGCAACGCCGGTTAACGCGCCTTTGGTGGTTGGATCGGTGTAGGTGCCGCCCTCCACGAACATTTCGTTAATAGCGCTGGGAGACCGAGCGTTCCAAGCCTCGATATATCGCCGGGCGACATCGGTGGGTTGCATGGCTTCTCCTTAGGCACCCGGCAATGTCTGGTTGGGAACGTCGAGCCTCTCGAGCAGACGAACGAAGCGAGGGTGACGGCGCAGCGAGCCCCACCCGAGGTCCCCGCCCATCCAAGGTATAACCGTGGAACGCTGGTCGTACGCTGCCTCCAGGAGGTCGAGCGCGACCGACTCTTCGCCTACGGAGGAGTGAGCGTACGCAAGATAGTACAGCGGTACATGTTCTCTCCCGGCAATGCTGGTCAGCTCCCCGAGCACGTGCCGGGCCTCTTCAGCTTGTCCCATCCTGCTGAGCACACAGGTGAGCTCGGCGAGGATGAGCGGCCGCGGCCCCGCGATGCCTTGCGCCGAGCGGAGCATCGTAATCGCCTCCTCATTGCGGGACAGTTGAGAGAGCGACTGAGCCAGCATGACACGGGTAGTGAAAAACCGGGGCTCGATCGTCAGGGTCCGCTGGAACTGCTCCACTGCCTCGTCGTACCGCCCGGCAATGTGATATGCGCGGCCGGCGTTCTGGTTGATGACGACTGCTAGCGGATCGAGCTCCCGCGCCTTCATGATCTCGCGTAGGCTCTCCGAGTGTCTATTTCTGGTGGACAGGAAGTGGGAAAACCAGTGATGTGCGGGGGCGTGACCAGGGCTGATCTCAATGGCACGCCGGAAACTCGTTTCAGCACCAGCCCAGTCCCAATCGAAAAGCATCCTGATCATCCCAAGAGCGGTATGCGCCTCGGGGAGATTCTCATTGAGCTCCAATGCGCGCATGGCGGATGCCTTGGCCAGCGGCATCGCCTCCCGGGACGACAGGCCGCCGAACCAATCGAAGCCCAGCATGGCGTACCCATGCGCGATGCCGGCATGCGGTAGGTCATAGACCGGGTCTTTGACCAGTGCCGCTTTGAAGAACTCGATTGCCTCACGGTATCCCTCGATGGTTCGCCGGTTGAGGGCGGAGAGGCCCTTGAGGTACAAGGTGTAGGCATCGAAGTTCTCTGTCGAAGGCTCTAGCGGCTGGGTGCTCGCTTCGGTAAGGCGAACCTTGAGGCTGGTGGTAATCGCGAGCGCGAGTTCGTCCTGGACCGCGAACACGTCGGCGATACCCCGGTCGAAGGTCTCGGACCAGACATAGTAGCCGTCCGCGGTGTTGACGAGCTGGGCCGTGATTCGTAGCCGGTTGCCGGCTCGGCGGACGCTCCCTTCCAGAACCGACGCAACATTGAGCTTCTGGCCGATCTCGCGGACGTCGACGTCCTTGCCCTTGAAGGCAAACGCCGAGGTCCGCGCAGTGACTCGGAGGCCGGTCACCTTGGTGAGAGCGTTGATCAGCTCCTCAGTCATCCCATCGGAGAAGTACTCGTTCTCTGGATCCGAGCTCAGGTTAACGAACGGCAGCACCGCGAGCGCTGCCGGCCGAGGCGCCTGGCGTAGGGCGGTCGGGGTGCCAGAGGCGGGCGTGTTCTCACCGGGTCCGACGGAGAGAAGCCGGCCGAACTCGGCCGCCGTCTGGAACCGGTCCTCCGGCTGCCGTGCCAGCGCGCGGCCCAACGTCTCTTCCAGGTGCTGAGATACCGAAACACCGCGATCGGCCAGCCGGGGAGCCGCGTTGAACATGCGCTGGGCGAGGATCGCGAGGGGCGCATGGCCGGTGAAGGGGGGAGCGCCGGTGAGGAGCTCGAACAGAACACATCCCAGACCGTAGATATCACTCCGCCCGTCCACCGCTTCTCCCGCTGCTTGCTCGGGGCTCATGTACGCCGGTGTCCCCACCAGGAGGCCGGCTTCGGTGAGCTGAGTGTCGGCGGCCTCGCTGATCGCTCGGGCCACACCGAAATCCGCAATCACGGCGTGGCCCTCGTCCAGCAGAATATTCTCCGGCTTGATGTCACGATGTACCACGTTCTGGCGGTGGGCGTAGTCGAGACCTTCGGCCGCTTCGCCGGTGATCTGGAGAGCCACACTGAGCGGAAGGGGCGACTCGCGCTTCAGGCGGTCCCGCAAGGAGCCGCCCTCGATGTAGGGGACCACGTAATAGAGCGAGCCGTCAGCCTCGCCGGAGTCGTAGAGCGACAGGAGATGGGGATGGCGGAGGCGCGCCGCCACTCGAACCTCGCGGAGGAAGCGGTCCGCACCCAAAGCCGCGGCGAGATGAGGATAGAGCACCTTTAGCGCCACTTCGCGGTCGTGCTTGAGGTCGCGCGCGAGGTACACGACCGCCATGCCACCGTGTCCGATCTCGCGCTGGATGGCGTAACGGTCCTGGAGAATCGCCGTGAGGTGATCTTGGAGTTCGGGCAAGCCGCTTTCCGGCAGGGCTAAGAGCTACAATACCACCCCTTACCCAACCCAGCCAGAGAGCCGCGGCTCGCCGACTGCTGAAGTCGCGCTCTCCCGAGATTTAGGCCTGCATTGCCGCCGTCATGACGCCGGGCACCCGCATCCAGCTCGAGTTCTCTTCCAGCGCTGTCATCCGCGGCATCAGGACGTGCGCGCTCCGGTGGCTTGGGAAGTAGGCCGGCTTCGGCATGGCCGTGATGGGGTGGCGAAGGACCGCCTTCTCGATTCCCTCCAACATTGACGTGTTGTGAACCCAGCCGCTGCCGCTCTGAATATCCGCCAGACTCGAGCCCGGGTAGGCGCCCCATGGCGGGGTCACGAAGGAGAAGAGATAGCCAGACCAAGCATTCACGCACACGGCGCCGTATCGAAGGTTGGTTACCGCTCGCTCCACTGCCGCTCCCAGGATGGGATCCTTTGTTACTTTGGGATGTACGACCAGCCCAGCCGAAAGAGTTCCCCAGAGCCGATCATTGGCGAAGGTCACCGCCTGTTCGAGGAACTCGACCGGGTCAGCACTGCCGACCTGAGTCTCGAAGAGGATCGGGCAGAAGGATTCGGAGCGAAAGGCACGTTCCTCTCGGTCGTTGGCATCGATGTCGCGGACCAGGGTCCAGGGTAGCATCTCGGCGCTCTCCGTCCCGAATTTGCGCGTCGATGAACGGTCCTTTAAGTAGGCACGCCAGCGGTCGTGCGCGCCAGGATAGTACGCGCGCCGGGGAGCCGCCTTCGATAGGGCGCCCTCGAGGGCTGCGAGGAACGCCTCACGCTGCTGCCAGCTCTTGGGCATGATGAGCACCTTGTTCGCGTTACAATCGAACGAGGCATTGCAGGTAAGTCCCGCCGCCACGTCTTCCGCCTGATAGGCGAGCTCTTTGGCGCTGTAGCGTCCGGGCACCACGATGACCGGCGAGACGTTACCCAGCTCGGCGGTGACGGGCTTCTGCAACACCGGCCGTCCTTGCGCCTTCCGGGCCTCGCGCTCCGCCGGAGGTCCCCACACGATCTGATCGAAGGTGCGGTCCGAGCCGGTGAGGTGGATCTCATCCACGTCGCGATGATTCGCCAGGTAGCCAGCCTCTTCCGCGCTACCGTAGGTGATAGCGAGGAAATTCTGCCGGATGGCTTCAGCGAAGGCCTCTTCCAGGAAGGGTCCCAGGTAGGCGTTCACGGGATTCATTTTGAGGATGCACGCCTTCCCCTCGTTGAACATCTTGCTCACGACGTCCATCGACGGAATAGCGTTGACATTCCCGCCGCCCAACACCAGCACCACGCGTCCCTCGTGATCCGGACTCTTGTAGAAGCGTGCCCGGGAGACCTCCATGGACTCGGGGGTCACACCAGGCTGAAAGTGTACGTCCACCGTGACGCCCATGAACAGTGTGCCGTCGATGGTGCTGGCCGGGAATACCTGCGCCGTCAGGCGATGGTCGGCGGTGCGGCCGAGGTGCCCGATCGGGGTGTTGCCGGTGTGCTTGAGTGACAGCAGCGACTGGCGAATCAGACGGAGATGCCTGACCACGAACCAGGGCCCCAAAGTCCATTCCTCGCCCTCCAAGGGGCTGCCGAGGGGGATCCCCTTGGCCGCGCAAGCGGCCTCGACGCTTGCCCGGGCGATCCTGAGGTATCCGGCTTGCATGGCGTTGACGAGATGTAGCCGGTCCTCTAATGAGAGCTTGGCAAACTTGCGGGCGCCCTCGCGCAGACGAACGACGGTTGCCGCGAGCTGCGACTGGCTGGTCGGGGCGGGCGTACGTCCGGGACTCCTCGAGTCGCGTGCGTCCTTGGGTCCGGCTGCAGTCATGGTTGCCATGGCGGTTCCTCCAATGTCATGCCGACTTACGCCGTACCTTACGAGCTCGGTCGGCACCCGAGGTCGTCTTACTCGGTCTGTTTGTGATGGAGTACAATAGAGGCCAGACGTCAGACCGATATCAGACAACGATCCGGGGAGTTCTCATTGGGGTAGGATCCGCTTGGCCCGATCCTCCGGTCGAGACCCATCATTCTGCCGTTCAGGAGCCTGCTCGCGCGGCGGCCACAGGCCCCATTCTCGCCAGGACACCGTCGGGTCGAGGCACGATCTCAGTGAGTCCATACTCCGCCTACAATCTCATCGCCGTCGTGAAAGGCGAACACGAAATCGGGCCAGCCGGGCGCGCGAGGGTCCGGTGGGACCCCGATTCGCGCCTGATGCTCCAGCCCAGCCGCAACAAGGCGGCGAAGACGCGGCGCGCCCTGGCGGCGCCCCACGTGCTCGTGCGGCCAAGGACCACCCCCATGCCGCCGCGGCCGAGCTCGCGCTGAAGCGAGTACTCACCGGCGAGGCGGCCTGGAGTTCGAGGAACTCGGCGGACGATTGCGTCACGCCTGACCTCAGGATGACAGTGGTTGCGTGAACGGATGCTCGCTCGGCCACATGCGGATGATCAGCAGCACCGGGAAAACAAGCCAGGCGAGGTTCGACCCGAACACCGTGGCGAAACTTGGCGCGGCGTGCACGCCCAGTTTCTCCTCGAAGAGGATGATCACCACGTTGGTGAAGAGCATCGTCGCGTAGATGATCGTGGGAAGGCGGATCCAGTCCTGGCCCTTCCAGAAGGCGTAGATCGCGGCGACGTAGTAGGGACCGAACAGCAGTACGTCAATCCAGATCGTGGCCCTCCAGAAGGGCGGCCGAGCCACCAGCAGCGGATCGTAGGTGCGACCGTACCAGTGAAACAGATCGACCGCGGCCTTCGGAGGCCAGACGGGATAGCTGAAGTTCGAGGTATCGGCAATAAGCACCTGCTCGACGTCGACGAAGTAGGTGATGAACAGCAGGTTGAAGATGAAGAAGCCGAGGAACGCCCAGTCGCGCTTGCGCCGGGCGAGGGGAATCGGCTCACGGTTCACTTGCCGGACGCTGCCGCCGCCGCAGGCCGGGCGTCGATGTTGAAGTCGGCCTTCACCCGGTCATACCACGCATCATCATCCAATGCGCCCCACTTGATCCAGTCCTCATCGCTCATTGCCCGCCGCCACGCGAGAAATGGCTCGGCGCTGGGCCCCGCGGGATGCCGGAGCTGTCGCGTGCCGCTGTCGGCGATCTCGACCACCTTGTCGGCCACGATCGACGGGGAGACCGGTGCTGCCAGGACGGCCGTGAAAAACGCCGCGAAGCGCTGCTGCCCGCGATAGTGCGACGGCGCGCCGGCGATGGCGACATCGCGAGCCATTTTCGTGTCGATGATGCCGGGTTGGACAATGGCGACCCGGATGTCGAACTGACTGACTTCCTGTGCCAGCGCCTCGCTCAGGGCCTCCAGGGCGAACTTCGATGCGGTGTACGGTGCCAGGGGAGTGCAGGCGATCTGCCCGGCGACCGAGGTATTGTTGATGATGCAACCGCGGCGTCGCTGACGCATTCCGGGAACGACCGCCTGGATGCAGCGGATGGCGCCGAAGTAGTTCGTCTCCATCACGGCCCGAAACTCCGCCAGCGGCATTTCTTCCACCGTGCCATTGTGCTCGATTCCGGCGTTGTTGACCAGCACATCGACCGGTCCCAGCGCCTTCGTCACGGTGGCGACGCCCCGAGTCACCGAGGCGTCCTTATCGACATCCATTGCAATGACCGTGATCGGCAGTTTCTCCCTTGCGGCCTGTTCGGCCAGTTGGGGCGCGCGCCCGGGATCCCGCATCGTGGCGGCGACTTCATGGCCGGCGCGGGCAAACGCAAGGGCCGTTTCGTATCCGATGCCCTTACTGCAGCCGGTGATCAGTACGGTCGACATTCTATTTGTCCAGTCGGGGAGAGGTGAGCCCGTCCAGCCAATTGAGGGTCAGGACGGCGGAACGACCGCGCTGGCCGAGATCGCTGCGGTCTTCCAGAAAGATGAAGCTCTTGTCGTCGGGCGCTATGGCGAAACCCTGGTGATAGGGCGGCATCACGAGGCTTTCGATCCCGAAAAGGGGTGAGGATGCGCTGAAGCTGAACGCAGGTCCCGGGGCGACGGCCACGCTGACGATCTGGTTGGTGCTGTCGGCGAAGATGAGTTCAGGTCGGTCAGGTGCGGCTCGGGGTGGGGGGACCGCTGGATGATACGGGGCTTGAGACCGGAGCGGCAGGGCAAAGCGCCGGCGCGGCGATGGGGCGGCTCCTCCGGCTCTCGTGCCGGCGCACTGGACGTCAAGCACCAATGGTGACGCAACTGCGCCGACAACAGAGCCTTCGGAGCCATCCCCATCGCCGCGCCCATGTGTACCCGTCCCGTCCGCGCCTTCCAGCACTCGGCGTCTTTTGCAGTTCGTCGCCCGGCAACTAGAATTGCGAAGGCATTCCCTCACCGAGCGGTCCTCATGCCATATCGGTTCTCGATTATCGCATTGCTGGCATACGCTGCGGCGTGCGGGCCGTCGTCGCGCACTGCGGCTGCCCCCGCGGACTCCGCGCTCGCTGTTGCCACGCCGCCGCCCGCCAAGGCGGTCAACTACGGCCTTGCCGGATGGACCCCGCCGTCGCTGGACAGCATTCCCGGTGACAGCATGGGCAACTCAATCCGCCGCGGTCTGCACCTGCTGCGACACACGCGCGACAGCCTGCCGCGGTTTGCCACCAGCAGCCTGAACTGCACCAGTTGTCATCTCGAGGACGGGCTCCGCATCGAGGCGGCACCACTGACGGGTGCGTTTGCCCGGTATCCCAAGTACATGAGCCGCGCAGGTGCGGTGATCCCGCTGGCCGACCGGGTGAACTACTGCATGACCCGCTCACTCGCGGGGAATCGCCTGCCGGTGGAGAGCCGGGAGATGCAGGACATCCTCTCCTACCTGTCGTACATCTCGACGGGCGTGCCGATCGGGGCGCACATCGCCGGTACCAAGGGCATCCTCGATGCGCCTGACACGCTCGCCGGAGATCCCGCGCGAGGCGGGACGCTGTTCGCCGCCAAGTGCACTGTGTGCCACGGCGCGGACGGCCAGGGCGTCGCCGCGTTCCCGGCGCTCTGGGGCCCGAAGAGCTTCAGCATCGGGGCCTCGATGGCGCGGCTCGAGCGGGCCGCCAGCTTCATCCAGCACAACATGCCGTTCGGCCAGGGGGGAACGCTCTCGTGGCAGGACGCCTTCGACCTCTCGGCCTACGTCAACAGCCACCCGCGACCGGATTCACCGGGCAAGGAAGGCGACTGGCCCCTGGGCGGCGCGCCGGCCGACGTGCCGTACGCGACGCAGGGCCACGAAGCGTTCAACCCACCGCCTTCGCTGGTGCCAAGGAAGAATCCGGCTCTTGCCCTCGTCCCGGCACCGTCGCCGATCGCGCGGCAGGCCAACTGAGGATCATGTGATGACGAAGCCCATCGACGAACAACCGCCCGCCGAGAGAGAGATCTCACGCCGAGCGCTGCTGGCGGGAGTCGCGGGCGCAGCGGGAGCAGTTGCGCTGGGTGCGCGGCCATACCGGCTGCTCGGCCAGGCTGACAGCACGGCGGCGGTGGTGCCGCCCGATCCAACCGCAGTACCGGGCATCCTGACGACGCCGCGCGGCGCGCGCTCGCCATTCGTACACCCGGAGCGCGCGCCGGCGGGAGTACTGAGCGGGGCATCGTACGCGCCGCTCCAGGACATGACCGGCACCATCACGCCGTCCGACCTCTTCTTCGAGCGGATCCACAACGGCGTCGCGATGGTTGATCCGCAGAAGTGGAAGCTGATGATCCATGGCATGGTGGACCGGCCGCTGGTGATCGACCTGGAGCAGCTGCTGCGCTATCCCTCGGTGACGCGGACGTATTTCGTGGAGTGCTCCGGCAACGGACGGTCGGCGTACCGAACACCGAAGCCGGAGATGACGCCGCAGCAGGTGGATGGGTTGCTGAGTAATGCGGAGTGGACCGGGGTGCCGCTCTCGACGCTGTTCCGCGAGGTGGGAGTGAAGCCGAAGGCGACCTGGTTCGTGGCGGAGGGCGGGGATGCCGCGCGACTCTCCCGCAGCATCCCGGTGCAGAAGGGGCTGGACGACGCGCTGCTGGTGTGGGGGCAGAACGGTGAAGCGCTGCGTCCGTCGAACGGATACCCGGTGCGCCTGCTGCTGCCGGGGTTCGAGGGAAACACCTCGGTCAAGTGGGTTCGGCGGCTCGAGCTGAGCGACCAGCCGAACATGTCGAAGGACGAGACGTCGAAGTACACCGATCCCGTCCCGGGCAGCAAGGCCCGTCAGTTCAGCTTCGTGATGGACGTGAAGTCGGTGATCACGTCGCCGGCGTACCCGAAGCAACTCACGGAGCGGGGATGGTGGCCGGTGCGGGGACTCGCGTGGAGCGGGCGCGGACGGATCACGCAGGTGGAGGTGAGCACCGACGGCGGCGCAACGTGGCAGGCGGCGCGACTGGAAGGGAATATCCTGCCGCTGGCGCCGGTGCGTTTCGAGCAGATGTGGAAGTGGGATGGAAAGCCAGCGCTGCTCCTGAGCCGCGCCACCGACGAGACCGGCGCCGTGCAGCCGACGCGGGCGGAGTTCCTGCGGGCGCGGGGCATCGGCACCGACTACCACTTCAGTTATATCCGCGGCTGGCGCGTGGCGGGTGACGGTTCAGTGCGTTACGAGGCCGAGGCATGAGATACGCCTGGTGCCGCTGGGACTCGTCGTCGTGGTCGCGGCGTGCGAGGGAGCGCGGCGACGCTCCAATGCCACCGCCATCGAATACGGCGATGATGCCGGCGGCCGCGACGGCGGATCAGCCGGTGCCGGCGGGCCCGTTCGGGCTGGGGCGGAAGCCCACGAGCGCGGAACTCGCGGCCTGGAACATCAGCGTCAATCCCACCGGCCGGAACCTGCCGCCGGGCCGAGGCAGCGTGGCCGAGGGGAAGCAGGTGTTCGCCGCGTTGTGCGCGTCATGTCATGGGCAGAATGGCGAGGGAACGCCGCCGCTCTATCCGCAGCTGGTGGGACGGGAGCCGGCGGATTTCAGCTTCGATGACGACTTCAAGAAGCCGCACACGATCGGGAACTACTGGCCCTACGCCACGACGCTGTACGACTACATCAACCGGGCGATGCCGCTCACGGCGCCGGGATCGCTGAAGCCGGCGCAGGTGTACGCGGTGGTCGCGTATCTGCTGGCGGCGAACGGGGTGATCGCCGAGGATGCGATCATGGATGCGAAGACGCTGCCGGCGGTGCGGATGCCGGCGCGGGAACGGTTCGTGGTCGACGACCGGACGGGCGGTGCGGCGTTCCGGTAGCTGGCGGGTCGCTGCGCGGGGAGCCGGGTCCTGCGTGCCTCCGGCAGCCGCTCGCGCTCCCGATGCCGTCATTGCAACTGCCGCACCCGCGCTCGGACGCTGCCTCGGCACGCAGGACCCGACTCCCCTGCGCTGGGACGCTGCCTCGGCCGCAGGACCCCGCCTCCCCGCGAGCTTCGCCTTGCCGCCTTTTCCGGTTCCCGGATCGGAGCTAGAATAGCGAAGCCAGACCATCCCTCACGGAGTTGCAGCCATGTCCCTTCGCCTCCTCGCCTTCGCGGCGCTCGGCGTTGTTGCCGGGGCCATCGTCCCATCCACGTCTCACGCACAACTCGGCAAGCTGACCAAGAAGGCCACCGATGCCGCCTCGAATGCGGCGGGCGTGCCGACCGGCAATGCGCGGTACGTCAAGAAGATCGACCTTAGCTCGGCGCAACTCGCACAAGTGAACAAGGGCCTGGAGGTGGCGGTGAAACAGGGGCCCGAGATCATCAAGCGATGGGAGAAGCAGCAGGAGGATAACGACAAGGCGCTTGGCGAGTACACGAAGAAGAAGGAGAAGTACGACGCATGCGTGGAGTCGGAGAAGGAGAAGGCGCAGGCCAAGATCGATGCTGCCAGCAAGAGGACGGATAAGGCAGGCTCGGACTTGCAAAAGGGGATGCCGGACACTGCGGCGATGATGGCGCAGGCGCAGGCGGCGCAGGCGGCGGCCGAGCGGGTGAAGAACGGGACCGCGACCGCAGCCGACCGGCAGACGCTGGCCGATTACCAGAAGATGATGGCCGGGGTGCAGGGTGGCGCCAATGCGGTGGCGTCCGCGATGCAGGAGAACACGGCGCTGCAGCAGGCGGTGGCCGACAGCATCAAGAAGCATTGCGGTGCTGAGCCGCAGCCGCCGGCCAGCGCGGCGTCGGGGAGCAGCCGCGCGGGGAAGGCCGGCAGCGCGACTCCCACGAGCGCGGCGGAAGAGATCAACCAGGCCTCGGCGTCAGCAGCCGGGATGTCGGACAGCGAGTTCCGGCTGGCCAAGGAAAAGGCGATGGGCTATGCCGCGAGCAACACGCAGGTGCAGGGCGGCGCGGATACGCCTCCGATGACGAGGCGAAGGCGATCAACAGCGCACTGGCAGACACCCGCGGCCTGATGGCGCAGGCGAACAAGGCCAACGTGCCGTTGATGTGAGAGCCTCACTCGCCGGTCTCGCGCTTGCCATGGCCGGGCTCCCCGCATCGCCGATGCGGGGCGGTCCGGAGCTGGCGGTGCGCGCACCCGGCGGCTGGGAGACCTGGTGGCAGGCCGATGCCGCGCCGAGCGCGTGGCGGGCGCCGCTGCCGGCACTGACGGACCGGGTGACGTGGCGGCAGGTCGCGCCGGGTCTCGAGCGGGGAGAGTTCACGCTGTCGGGTGAGGGCGAGGCGTTCCGGGTGCGCGTCATCGTGGTGCGCCTCGACCCGGCGGCGCTCGAGTTCAGGCTGGTGAAGCCGGCCGATGGGCGGGTATTCGCCGGCCGGTGGTCGGTGGACGAAGCACCGGATGACGCGATCTTCGCGATCAACGCGGGACAGTTCACCGACAACCGGCCGTGGGGCTGGCTGGTGCAGGACGGGGTCGAGCGGCAGGCACCGGGGCGGGGTCCGCTGGCGCCGGGCGTGATGGTGGATGCGTCAGGAACGGTGCGGCTGGTGTCGCCCGATTCGATCGGCGTTGGCGCGCGCGGCGGCTGCACTGGCGTTCCAGTCCTATCCGACGCTGCTCTCGGGCGATGGTGAGGTACCGCTGCCGCTGCGGCAGGATGGGCTGGGCGTGGATCGCGAGCACCGGGACGCGCGGCTCGCGCTGGGAGTGCAGCGGGACGGCAAGGTGCTGGTGGCGATGACGCGATTCGAGGCACTGGGTGGCGTGCTGGCCAACATCCCGCTCGGGCTCACGACGCCGGAGATGGCGGCTGTGATGGGGGCACTGGGCGCGTCGAGCGCGGTGCTGCTGGATGGCGGGATCTCGAGCCAGATGCTGATCCGCTCGCACGGTGGAACGGAAATGTGGACAGGATGGCGGAGAGGTGGCGCTGGGGCTGGTGGTGATGCCCCGGCCCCGGTGAGCGGTTGAAATTCTTCGACGAAGAGGACAACCCGGTACCCACTGGCGCGGTAGACCGGTTCATCCGCCGGTTTCTCGTCGCTGAGCTACGCGCTGGCCGTGATCGTGGTGTACGTCATAGCGGCGACGGCGGTAGGCCTGGCCCTGGTGCCGTCCTTCCTGCTGGTACACCCGCCGGCCCGCGACTCTGGTCGTGGGAGAGCTGGCTCCGGTGGCCCGCGCTCGGGGTTGCTCGGGTGGCAGCGCACTCTTCCTGTCGGTCTTCGCGCTGCTGATGGTGGTGCCGATCCTATAACTTCCTGCTGCCCACCCGCCTGCGACCTTCTCCGGCGGGTACTTCACGCTTGCGGCGGTGCCGTGGTACCTGCACAACGCGCTCTTCTACCTGGTGCGCTTTTCGTTCCTGCCCTTCGTGACGATGACGCCGATCGGCATCCTGTTTCTGCGGGCGATGGGGATGCGACTGGGCCGGCGGGTGCGGATCTCGAGCGAGAACTTCTCCGACCCCTGCATGATCACGCTGGGCGACGACGTCGTGATCGGGGGGAGCGCGACTCTGTTTTGTCACTATGGCGGTGCGGGGCGGCTGGTGATCGCGCCGATCGTGGTGGGCGATCGCGCGACGATCGGGGAGAAGGCGACGATCATGGGAGACGTGATCGTGGGCGAGGGAGCGACCGTCCTCGCGCATTCGGTCCTGTTCCCCGGCACGCGAGTGGGTGCCCATGAGCGGTGGGGCGGGGTTCCGTCGCGGTTGATCACGGCCGAGGAATGGAAGGCGTACCGGAAGTGAGGTTGCGCGCCGAGCCTACGATCCGCGCCGGTTCGCGGCGTCGCGGGGGACGGTCTGGCGCTTTCCCTTGATGGTGGTGCTCCCCAGGGGACTTGATCACGTCGTCGACCAGTTTCGGATGCTAGCAGGAGACCGGCTTGTGATCGCCGCGACGCATCGAGCGAGCCTGCCGGCGCCCTCAGAAGGGGGCGTGCAGCCTCCCCACGGCATTCAGGCATTCAACTGACGGGCGCGAAGGGAGACAGATGAATCGCAGGGCATTCAGCATCAGCGCGTTGTCCGCAGCCGGATGGTCTCTTGCCAGAGCCCGCCGGCTGACTATGCCGCCCCGGATCAACGGTGCCCGTCTCAATGAGCACCTGAGCGCCCTCGCTGCATTCGGCAAGAACCCTGAGGGTGGCGTCAGCCGGCTGGCGTACAGTGAGGCTGATCTCAGAGGACGGGAGTACGTGATGGGGCTCATGCGCGCCGCCTCACTGAGTGTGAGTGTTGATGCCGCAGGCAACCTGGTCGGGCGGCGCGCCGGCACTGACCCTGGCCTGCCATGTCTCATGATGGGATCGCATATCGACTCCGTGCCTGACGGCGGCAACTACGACGGCGACGTTGGTTCCCTGGGTGCCATCGAAGTCGCGCAGGTACTCGCGGAGAACAACATTGCGCTGCGTCATCCACTGGAAATCGTGATCTTCCAGAATGAGGAAGGCGGGCTCATCGGCAGCAGTGCCGTCGGCAGGGGGTTGACCGACCATGACCTGAACATCGTGAGTCGCAGCGGCAAGACCGTTCGCGAGGGAATAGGGGTCCTGGGAGGCGATACGACTTCGCTCTCCGCCGTTCAACGAAAGCGGGGTGACATCGCAGCGTATCTCGAATTGCACATCGAGCAGGGTGGCGTGCTCGATGCCGAGCGGATCGACATCGGGGTGGTTGAAGGCATCGTGGGGAACGGTCGCTGGGACATCAAGGTCGAGGGCGTCGCCAATCACGCGGGCACCACTCCGATGAACCAGCGGCACGATGCGTTGCTGGCGGCGGCGCGCATTATCGAGGCGGTGAATCGCGTGGTGACCAGCATGCCCGGTCGGCAGGTTGGCACCGTCGGCCGGATCGAAGTGGTGCCGGGCGCATACAACGTGATTGCCGGCGAAGTCGATCCTGGGCCTGGACCTGCGGGATCTCGACAGCGCGCGGATCGAACTCCTGTATCAGCAGATTGTCGCCGAGGCGCAGGGCATCGCCCAGGCGACGGGTACCACGGTGCAGTTCACCGAAGTCACCATGGACCTGCCGGCGCCCACCGACCCGGGCATACGGCAGTTCATCGCGGATGCGGCGAAAGCGCTGGGTCTCAGCACGAACCCGTTGCCCAGCGGGGCCACGCACGATGCGCAGAGCATCGCGCGTATTGCCCCGATAGGCATGATCTTCATACCGAGCGCCGGGGGCATCAGCCACTCACCGCGGGAGTATTCGCGACCGCAGGATATTACCAATGGTGCCAACGTGCTATTGCTCACGTTGCTGAAGCTCGACCCGTCATGACGACCCGCGGCGATTCGCCGCGTCGCGGCGGACGGTCTGGCGCTTTCCCTTGATCGTCGTGGCGCGCAGGGCCTGGATGACGTCGTCGGCCAGTTCTTCCGGCAGCTCCACCAGTGAAAACTTCTCCGCGATTTCGATGGTGCCGATGCTCTTCGCCTCGATGCCGGCCTCGTTGGCAATGGCACCGACGAGATCGGCGGGACGCATGTTGGCGGCCTTGCCCGAACCGATGAACAGGCGCACCATCTTCGGGCCGCGGCCCGCCGGCTTCTTCGCGGGGCGTTCCGACTTCTCTGCCCTTTCGTTCCTGCCGTACTTCTCACTCGCGGCGCGCTTCTCGCGCTTCTGCGGGGTGGGTGCCGGGGGAATCTCGAGCGGCTCCTCTCCCGCCTCCGCCTGATGGGCCAGCTGCACCGCGGCCGCGGCGATGTCCATCACGTCGTACTCCTCCGCCAGTGTCTCCACCACGACGCGATACTTGTCCAGCCCGCCCGCCGCGATGGTTTCACGGATGTCGGCGCGAGTGATGTCGAGCCGCTTGGCCTTGATGTCGTGCACGGTCGGCAGCGGCGCCACCGTGATCTTCTGCCTGGTGAGCGACTCGATGCTGCGGAGCAACCGGTGCTCCCGCGGCTCGGCGAAGGTGATGGCGACTCCCTCACGCCCGGCGCGGCCAGTGCGGCCGATGCGGTGCACGTAGGTCTGGGGCGACTCGGGCACGTCGAAGTTGATCACGTGCGTGACATGCTCGATGTCGAGGCCGCGGGCGGCGACATCGGTGGCTACAAGCACGTCCACCGTGCCGGCGCGGGCGCGCTTCATCACGCGGTCGCGCTGGAGCTGGTTGAGACCGCCGTGCAGCGCCTCGACCCGATAGCCGCGGCCGGAGAGGCTCTCGGCGAGGCTGTCGACTTCATTCCGGGTGCGGCAGAACACCAGCGCGAGGGTAGGCGCCTCGTGATCGAGCACCAGTCCCAGGGCCGGCACCTTCTGCGCACGGGCCAGGACGTACGCCGTCTGACGCACCTTGGGCAGGGACCCGGCCGGCGTCTTCTCGCTGAGCACGAGCACCCGCACCGGGTCATCCAGGTGGCGCTCCGCGATCTTGGCGATACGTGCGGGGAGCGTAGCGGAGAAAAGTGCGGTCTGCCGCTTCGCCGGCGCAGCCTCGAGGATCGCCTCCAGCTCGTCGGCGAAGCCCTTCAATCTCGAGCGGCTCCTCTCCCGCCTCCGCCTGATGGGCCAGCTGCACCGCGGCCGCGGCGATGTCCATCACGTCGTACTCCTCCGCCAGTGTCTCCACCACGACGCGATACTTGTCCAGCCCGCCCGCCGCAATGGTTTCACGGATGTCGGCGCGAGTAATGTCGAGCCGCTTGGCTTTGATGTCGTGCACAGTCGGCAGTGGCGCCACCGTGATCTTCTGCTTGGTGAGCGACTCGATGCTGCGGAGCAACCGGTGCTCCCGCGGCTCGGCGAAGGTGATGGCGACACCCTCGCGTCCGGCGCGCCCAGTGCGGCCGATGCGATGCACGTAGGTCTGGGGCGACTCGGGCACGTCGAAGTTGATCACGTGCGTGACATGCTCGATGTCGAGACCGCGGGCGGCGACATCGGTGGCCACGAGCACGTCCACCGTGCCGCCGCGGGCGCGCTTCATGACGCGGTCGCGCTGGAGCTGGTTGAGACCGCCGTGCAGCGCCTCGACCCGATAGCCGCGGCCGGAGAGGCTCTCGGCGAGGCTGTCGACTTCATTCCGGGTGCGGCAGAACACCAGCGCGAGGGTAGGCGCCTCGTGGTCGAGCACCAGTCCCAGGCCGGCACCTTCTGCGCGCGAGCGAGGACGTACGCCGTCTGGCGCACCTTGGGCAGGGACCCGGCCGGTGTCTTCTCACTGAGCACGAGCACCCGCACCGGGTCATCCAGGTGGCGCTCCGCGATCTTGGCGATACGTGCGGGGAGCGTGGCGGAGAAAAGTGCGGTCTGCCGCTTCGCCGGCGCCGCTTCGAGGATAGCCTCGAGTTCGTCGGCGAAGCCCATGTCGAGCATCTCGTCGGCCTCATCAAGGACGATGGCCTGGATGCCCGTCAGGTCGAGTGTGCTGCGGCGGATGTGATCGAGGGCGCGGCCGGGTGTCGCGACGACGACATGGACGCCGCGGCGGAGGACGGAGATCTGCTGGCTGAAGGACTGTCCGCCGTAGATCGGCACCGTGCGCGCGCCGACGGCGCGGCCATAGCGATGAAATGCCTCGGCGACCTGCATCGCGAGCTCACGCGTGGGCACGAGCACCAGCACCGCGGGTCGGGAGGCCTCGGGTGCGTCAGTGGAGAGGCGCTGCAGCAGGGGAAGGGCGAAGGCCGCGGTCTTGCCGGTGCCGGTGGCAGCCTGCCCCAGCAGGTCGCGCCCGTCGAGCAGGGACGGGATCGCCTCGCGCTGGACGGGGGTCGGTTCCTCATAGCCCAGCGCGGTGAGGGCCTCGACGAGGGCGGGGACAAGGCCGAGGGACTTGAAGGTTGTCATCACAGGAAGATAGGGGGGCGAGCAGGGCAGGTGGGCTCAGGGTGTATCCATGATCCTCGCAAAGAAGGAGCTCAGGTCGATGGCGAGCGCGGGTGCGTCGGGTTCCGGCTGCCAGGTGAGGACGTCGTCGAGCACCTCGGGCCGGGCATCTGCCGGGCGCCACCGCTCGACGATTCGGGCATCGAGGTCCACGATCCAGTACTCAGGTACGCTGGCGCGCTGATAGAAGCGGCGCTTAAGTCCGCGGTCGTAGCGCGCGGTGGACGGCGAGGCGACCTCGACAACGAGAAATGGCGGCGGCGCATCTAGCAGCAAGCGCGGTTCGCGGGGGACGGTAGAGGCCGGGCATGTCAAATCCCTGCGCCTTGAGGACGGACAGCAGTTCCTGCTCCACCTCGGGCTCGAGCGGCGTGAGGGGTGGGCGCACATTGCGCCACTCGGGGTCCCGGCTCCAGTGCGCGACGGCGGCCTTGAGGCCCGGGATCATGGGGAACCGGGCGAAGATTTCGCGGATGATGTCGAGCCTGGCCTGCTTCGCGTCGGTGCCGGGATCGCGCCAGGTGCGGTAGAGGTCGGCGATGGGGCCGGGGTTCACGTTGGCGGTGGCGCTGATGCATCCGGCGGCGCGCAGTGGGAGTCCGCGCAGCAACGTGGTCTCGGCGCCAGGGAAGACCTGGAAACCGCCAGCGGCGAAGGCATCGAGGAACGCCACCGTATTCGACCAGTCGCCGCTGCTGTCCTTCATCCCGGCAACCTGATCGGGGTAGGCGGCGAGCAGGCGCTCGGTAAGGCCGAGCGAGATCGGCACCATGGAAAGCTGGGGGATGTGGTACAGGAAGACGCGGAGCCGAGCATCGCCAACACGCTGGATGATTGCTGAGAAGGTGCGGAAGAGGCCCTCGTCGCTCACGTTCTTGTAGTAGAAGGGCGGGAGCATGAGGACACCGCCGCAGCCGCGCTTCACGGCGTGCGCGGTGAGGCGGACCGTGTCGGTGAAGGCGGAGCAGCCGGTGCCGGGCATCATGCGGGCGGGGTCGATACCGGCGTCGACCAGACCGTCCAGGAGATCGATGCGTTCGTCGACCGAGAGAGAGTTGCCCTCGGAGTTGGTGCCGAAGACGGCCAGGCCGACGTCATTCGCCAGGAGCCAGCGGCAATGACGGATGAGGCGGTTGGAGTCGGGCGACAGGTCGGTCTTGAAGGGCGTGATCACCGGCGCGAAGACACCGGCCATGCGGACGGGAGTGTTCATGCCCACGACCATAAGCGAACGCCCGATTGCCCGGTAGGAGGAATCCGATCGGGTGCGGCCAACCTGGGCGCTCGAGGGGGTGCCCCTCCTCAAGGGTCCTCGGGGCCGGGTTTCTGAGGTTCACGTTCAGGTCCACCCGGCAGCCAGACCCTTTCGGAGGGGCACCCCCTCTTCGCGCCCAAGCGCGTATCTTCTCGGCCATGACTTCACCCAATCCCGCACCCATAGCAGACGAGCTGGACCAGCTCGTCACCCTGTCCAACCTCATCGGCCGCGAAACGCGCCTGGTGCAACCGGGTGGCGGCAACAGCTCGATCAAGACGACGCTCCCCGATGCGAGCGGCCGGATGGTTTCCGCGCTGCTCGTGAAGGGCAGCGGCACCGACATGCGATCGATCGAGCGGAAGGGGTTTTCCCGGCTGTCGCTCGAGGGACTCGCGGGACTTCGCGGCGTGGCGTCGATGAGCGACCAGGAGATGATGCGGTTCATGAGCGAATGCATGCTGGGCCGCGAAGGACCGGCGCCGAGCGTGGAGACGCCGCTGCATTCGCTGCTGCCGCACCGGGTGATCGTGCACACTCACGATGTCGCGACGATGAGCCTGACGAACGTGAAGGACCATCTCGCTGAACGTCTAGTCCGGGAAGTGTTTTCAGGTGAAGTCGCTTACGTGCCCTATGCGCGGCCGGGATTTCCGCTGGCCCGTTCGGTGGACCTCATCGCGGACGCGATCCCGGCGGGCACGATCGGGCTGGCGCTGGCGCACCATGGGCTGGTGATCTGGGCCGACGATGCCGACGAATGCCACGAGCGGCTGATGAAAGCGATCGCGGCGACGGAGGAATTCCTCAAGACGAGCCGGCGTGGCCGGCTGATCCTGGGGCCGCCACGTGTCGGGCAATACCGCGAGTGACGTGCGGGCGAGAGCGGCGGAGGCGATGCTGCCGGCGATCCGGGGCGCGCTGGGCGTGCCGGAACGGGTGATCCTGCACCTCGACGATCGCGAGGACCTGCTCACGACGCTGGCATCGATGCGATTGCCGGAGCTCACGGGTCGAGGGGTAGCAACGCCGGAGCACATCCTGCGCGCCGGGACGAAACCGGTGTGGCTGGAGCTCGACCTGCACGCGCCGGCGGATACGCTGGCAGCGGAGACACGCACACAGATCAACGCGGCACACGCCGAGTATGTGGCATATCACGGCCGGTATGCAGCCAGCTACGAGGCGCCCCTGCCTGACTGGGCCAAGGTAGTGCTGGTACCCGGGCTCGGCATGGTGACGGTGTTCAAGGACAAGAAGAACGCGGTGACGGCGAACGCGTGCTATCGCGCGACGCTCAAGGCCATTGAGAACGCCGAAGCGGTTGACGCATTCGAGTTCATTCCCGAGCCGGCGGTCTTCGAGTTCGAGCACTGGCCGCTCGAGCGTCGCAAGATCGACGAGGAGATCGAGCGGGAGCGGAAGACCATGCTGCTGGCGCGTCACGTGGTGGTCGTGATCGGCGGCGGCAGCGGGATCGGCGAGGCGGCGGCGCACCGCTATGCGGAGGAGGGGGCGCACGTGGTGGTGGCCGACCTGGATGCCACCGCGGCGGAGCGGGTGGCGGCCGCGGTCTCGGCGAAGTGGCCGGGCCGTGCCATCGGGGTGGCGGTGGACGTGCGGGACGACGCGAGCCTTCACCTGCTGTTCACCCGCACGGTGCGCGAGTTCGGCGGCCTCGACAGCCTGTTCTACACCGCCGGGCTCGCGCCGAGGTTCGCATCATTCACGGAATTGCGGCGAGACGACCTGCAGAAGCAGCTCGACGTGCACTACCTGGGCGCGGTGATGGCGATCGCCGGCGCGGCAACCATCATGCGGCGGCAGGGACTGGGCGGGAGCATCGTGGCGTCGGTGTCGAAGGCGGCACTGGTGCCGGGGAAGGATGCGGCGGCCTACGGCGGAAGCAAGGCGGCGATGCTGCAGGCGCTCCGGGTGGCGGCGGTGGAGCTCGGCGGCGACGGCATCAGGGTCAATGCAATCAATGCGGACCAGGTGGAGACGCCGCTGTTCCTGAAGTTCGTGGCGGAGCGTGCGGCGGGGAAGGGAATTTCGGTCGACGAACAGCTGGAGGTCTACAAGCAGCGGAACCTGATGGGGGCGTCACTGATCCCGGCGAGTGCGGTGGCGGACCTGGCGGTGCTGCTGTCGAGTGACCGGTTCAAGTACACCACGGGAGACATACTGACCGTGGATGGCGGACTACCGGAGGCATTTCCACGATGAGAGCTCGCTCCAGCCTGGGACTGCTGCTCCTCTTCTCCACGCCACTCGCGGCGCAGATCCCGACCACCGAGTATGCGGCGCGACGGGACAGTATCGCGGCGCACCTGAGTGACGGGGTGCTGCTGTCGTTCGGCGCCGGCGAACCAATGACGGACGAGTCGGACTTTCACCAGTTGCCGGCCTTCGAGTACCTGACGGGCTACCGTCGCGTGAATGCGGTGTTCGTGATGGCGATGAAGGGCGGGAAGGTGACGTACCAGATGCTGTTCGAGCCGCCGATCGACCCGCGTCGTGCGCTGTACGACGGTTTCGCGCCCGACTCGGCCGACCTGCAGCGCCGGACGGGACTGGGCCTCCGGAATCTCCGACCAGCTGCGTGACGTGCTGGACGGCATGGCGAGCCGGGGAACGCTCTGGACGGTGACGGACACGCACAGCCGCGACTACCGCACCACCGACTCGCTGAGCGCCGAGCGGTACTTCGTGCAGCGATTCTGGGCGGCGCATCCGGCGGTGACGATCCGGAGCGCCGATGCGCTGCTGGATTCGCTGATGGTGGTGAAGAGCCCGGCCGAGATCGCGCTGCTGCGGAAGGCGGTAGAGATCTCGGCCCAGGGCGAAATCGCGGCCATGAAGGCGGTGCATCCGGGTGTCAACGAAGGACAGATTCACGCCCTCACCGACTACACCTTCCGGATGGCGGGGGCGTCCGGCGCCTCGTTCCGCGCCATCATCGGCTCGGGCCCCAACTCGACCAGCTATCACTATCGCGAGAACGACCGGGTGATGGAGGCGGGCGAGGTGGTGGTGATGGACATGGGCGCGCTGTACGACGGGTACGCCGGCGACGTGACCCGGACCATTCCGGTGAGCGGCAAGTACTCGGCGGACCAGGCCGCGATCTACACCATCGTGCGGTCGGCGCAGCTGGCGGCGGAGCGCGAGGCGAAGGCGGGTGCGCCGGTGGCCAACGGGGAGAAGGCGATCCGTGCCATCATGGCCACTGAACTCGCCAAGCTCGGACTGACCGAGGGACCCGATGCGACGTTCGACCCGCCGTGGGCCGACGCGGCGCGGTGTGAGCGGGTGCCGGTGGTGTGCACCCAGGCCTTCATCTACATGGCACATGGACCGGGGCATGGCATCGGGCTCGAGGTGCATGATGCGGGCGGATACTCATACTCGCCGACCGGCAGCTTCCAGCTGAACGAAGTGTTCACCATCGAGCCGGGCGTCTACATCAGCACGGCACTGCTCGACATGCTGGCGGATACGCCGAAGAACAGGGCTTTCGTCGCGAAGGTGCGGCCGATGGTGGAGCGATACAACCACACCGGAGTCCGGATCGAGGACGACTACCTGGTGACGGCAGGACGGAGTGGAGTGGCTGTCGAAGGCGCCGAGGGAGATGAAGGAGATCGAGGCGGTGATGCGGCGGTGAGGGGGGAGCAGACGATCTCACGCCAGAGTAGGGCGATGGGCGTAGTCGAGCGCGACTACACGGTCAGGGCTTCTGCCCGAGCAGCCCCTTGAAGCTGTTGACCAGGAAAACATCACGGCGCGGCTCGGACACGCTCGCGACTGCATGCTGTGCGTCGGCCGAGAATGAGTAGAGCTGCTCGGCCCTCGGCAGGCTGCCGATCCGCTCGGGCGCAGCGCCTGGCGCTGCGATGCGATACAGACCCTCCACCTCATCGGACTCGTCAAGCATGAGCAGGATGGCTCCATTCGGCAGCCACTTCACCGGTATCAAGGAGCGTGCAAGGGGCGGCGTGAGTGGCGCAATGCGGCCGGAGGCGAGGGATATGCTCATGAGTTGCACGGTGCTCCTTTCCACAATGGACAGGATGGCTTCGGCTCGATTCGGAGCCGGTACCGGGGCGGTGTAGCACCAATTGGCGGGAACATGGAACGTGGTATCGGGCGCGCCAGGAACGCCGATCGGGCGCAGATCACAATTCCCGCTCGACCAGACCGCGACCAGCGTCCCGCCGCCCGAAATCGGTATGACGGACACGCGTGCGCCGGCTGGTGCGGGAACCGTGCCGATCTCCTTCACCACGCGGGTCGACGGGTCGGTTTCGGTCACCACGAATCGATCTCCACGTCGTCTGACCATGAGCACCCCTTCCCCTCCGGCAGCCCAATTGTAGTTCTCGAAGTCCTGCACCGGAGCGCCGACCTGCAACGCTGGCCCGCTATCGAAAGGGATGATCGAAAGCGCCGTCGTTCCGCCGGCGCCTACCCGCTGCCAGAAAAGGACTTTGGTGCCGGACGGATTCACGCGTCCAAACATTACTCCGGTGGCGGCCTGGAGCGGCCGGGCGGTGAACTGGAATGCCCGCCTCTTCGTTTGGGTGAACGCATACAGCGTCACGTCAAGCGTCCTGGCCGAGTACACCAGGCCACCTGTCTGCCCAACCCGGATATGCCCCATGCTCATGGGGATCTGCCGCAGCAGGGTATCCGGGTCGCGCCGGATCCTGCCGGACCCGCTTACGGGGTAACGGAGCAGGTCGAAGGAGCCGGGTCACGTCCCGCCGACCATTCGTGACGAGCAGGGCGTCTCCCGAGGGAGTCCAGCGGATAGTGACGTATTGCCACGAACCGTGACTCAGTGAATCGAGCTGGTGTCCTTCGCGGTCCAGGATGTGAAGGGTCCAGCCAGAGTCGCTGTCGCTCGACGTCGCGATCCGGCGACCATCAGGAGAGCCCAGGCAGGACTCATCCAGGCCTCGGACTGGTAGGGGTATGCTGTCCCGCGTCACCCCGTCGGCCAGGGTCACCAGCCGCAGCCACGATACCGAGTCCGACCCGGGGACAAACGGATCCAGCACCAGCGCCGTGTCCACGCCGTCGAGCAGGCAGGCGTAGCCGATACCAAGCGCGCGTGGTTGCCCACCAAGTGTCGAGACCGCGAAGGAGTGTGACGTTCCTCCGGTGAACTCGTTGAACAACAGCATCCTGTCATCGCTGGTCCACTCGAGGTCGTCGATCAAACCGCGTCCGCGCACGACCGGGAGCGACGCGGAGCCGCTCGTGTCGCTGATCATGATGGTGGAAGTGCAAACGCCGGTGGCCGCGCATTCCCGCGCAACGTATGCGACGCGGCTTCCATCGGCGGAGAGTGCCGGTACGTCGGCGTTGCCGGTATACGTGAGCTGGATTGCCTCCGGCCTTGGCAGTTGGTCATGCCGGCTGCCAGCGCGATTCCAGCGTATCCCCAAGGTCAGGAGGAGCGCGGCCGCCACCAATGCCACACCCCATCGCCGGACCTGAGCGCGTCCGACACGCGGGACCACTGGAGCGCGGTGCAGCGCCCGCACGAAGTCCTGGGAGGACGAAAAACGATCGGCCGGCGCTTTCTCGAGAGCGCGGGCCACCGCGGCGTCGATCGCTGCCGGGACCGAGCTGCGCACGACCCGCAACCGGGTGGGCCGCTCCACGAGCAGCTTCGCCACGATGGACTGTGCCGTCGGTCCGGTGAATGGTGGTTCGCCCGCGAGCATTTCGTACAGCACCACGCCGAGCGAATAGATATCGCTGCGGGCATCGACATTGGTCCCGCGCATACGCCTGCTCCGGGCTCATGTACTTCGGCGTGCCGACCGACGTACCGGTTCCGGTGAGCCGGTCGCCCTCGGCGTGCCGGAGTGCGAGGGCGATCCCGAAGTCGGCGACCAGCGCTCCGCCGTCGTGCAGCAGGATGTTCTCGGGCTTGATGTCGCGATGGACGACGTTGTGGCGATGCGCGTAGTCGAGCGCGCTCGCCACCTCGCTCGCGATGCGCACCGCGTCGTCGACCGGCAACTGTGTCTCCCGGGTCAACCGCGCTCCGGAGCGACTCGCCCTCGACGAAGGGCATGACGTAGTAGAGCAGGCCGCCGGCCTCACCGGAGTCGATGAGGCCGAGGATATGGGGGTGCTGGAGGTTGGCGGCGATCCGGATCTCGGCGAGGAAGCGCTCGGCCCCGACTACGGCGAGTTCGGGCCGGAGGACCTTGATCGCGACCTTGCGCTCGTGCCTGAGGTCCTGCGCGAGGTAGACGGTGGCCATGCCGCCGGCGCCGATCTCCCGCTCGATGCGGTAGCGGTCAGCGAGTGCCGCGGCGAAGCGAGTCGGGGCGTCAGACACGGTCAGAACATGTGCGCTGCCGTCAGGGTGTGCCAGCCGATGTCTGCTGCTCCATCAACGCCGGCCAGCTCTGCAGGTAGATGAACTCGGACGCCCGGCCGAGTCGTACCATGATGAAGCTTCGGCCATCGGGCATCACGTCGTAATTGGGATGAGGAGTGGCGGTCTCGTAGTCGGCGTCGTCGAACAGGGGCGTGCGGGACACTACCCGGAACGCCGGGCTGGTTTCCACCTGCGCCGCGATAAGCGTGGGTGAGCCTCCGCTTGGCCCGCGGTAGAACAGTTCCCGCCCATCGTGCGACCAGATCGGCTCCGATCCGCCATTCTGGGATATGACGATCTTGGCCCCCATTCCCGGAAAGGCGCGGACATACACCTCGGCCCGGCCAGACTCGTCGCTGACGTACGCCAGCCAGTGTCCATCCGCTGACAGGGCGGGATATGCCTCCATGTAGCGCGTCTCGAGCAACGGAGTCGGCTTGCGATCCGGGCCATCCAGCGGCACCGACACGAGGTCGAAGCCGCCCGTAGCGACGCCGGTAGTCCTGACGCCGATGCCGGTTCGACCATCGGGGGTCACGGTGTGGATGGTGAACTGGGGACCCGACGTGAGCACGGAATCGGTGCTGCCGCTTCCGTCGACCCGTCGCGAATACGCGCCGATCAGGTTGCCGCGGGCCACGGCGAAGACGATTCGCTGGCCGTCGGGCGTCCAGACGGCATCGTGTCCGCTGGACTCGAAAGTGGTCCGGCTGAGCGTGGTGTCGGCGAGGTCGAGCAGCCAGACATCCCGCTCATTGTCGAAGATGTCGAGTGTCACCTGACGGCCATCGGGCGAGACGCGCGGGTTGTGATATGTGCGCGGCGCCGCGAGCAGGGCCTGCCACCGGCCATCGCGCCCGACGCGGGCCAGGCTGGCGGACTGCACCGGGATGTAGGCCAGCGCGCGCGCAGTGCGTGCCACGGCCACCTTGGGGCGACCGCCTCGCGTGGTTTGCGCCTGGGCACCCAGGGGCCGGGCCGCTCCGGTGATCCGTTTGCCATCGAAGGGTGACCCATAGAGGACTCCCACCGGATCAGCCCATACGAGAAAGCCACCGGATGTCGCGGCCCAGCTTGCGGGGGTGGACTGCAGCTCGGTGCGCCTGCCGTTGGAGGGATCGATGAGCACGATGTGCCCGGAAGGCCAGAGATCGGTGCCGATGGCGAGCAATTTCCCGTCGCGCAGCACCTCCATGACCTCGAGGCTCTGTTCCCTGCGTGCAGTGTCCGGCCTGGCTACCGTGTCGAGAACACCCGTCGGCTTGAGGATGACGAGCTCTCCGCTGCCAAGCGTCATGGCGAAGCCGTCATCGCGGTTCCAGCGCATCACGGTGCTGGTGATGCCGCGCGGGAGTGGGATCTCGATCGACGCGCCTCCCTTCACCGGCATCTTCCGCCAGCCGCTGTACGCCGCGTTGGTGTAGATGAACCATTCGCGATCAGGCGAAAGCACCGGACCGACCGCGCCTTCGCTCCCGGGGACCGGTGTGCCGACCGGGTCGCTCAGGCGACGGGCATAGACGCGGGTGGCCCCGCCCACGTCAACGTTGTAGAGCAGCAGCTGTCCGTCGGCCGACAGCGTGGAACTGGGCTCGGCCCATGGCGTGATGCGCTGGTCGGCAGGGATGGTCAGGGCGAAGCGTGCGGCCGGGATGGACGGGCGGGGCCGCAACCAGCCCCAGCCCGCGAGGGCGGCCAGAAGCAATGCGGCGACGGCCAACGCGGGATGAAGGCCGCGACGTGAGGACGTGAGGAGGTGAGGACGTGAAGTAACAACCGTCGCGGCGTAGGTGCCGCCCTTGCCGTCGAGTGCGTCGGCGAAGTCCTTCGCGGTGCCGAAGCGATCGGCAGGGAGCTTCTGCAGGGCCGTGAGCACGGCGTGCTCGACCGCCGAGCTGACCGTCGGTCGCTTGGGGCGGAGGGCCGGTGGCGTCTCGGTCAGCACCTTCGCGACGATGGCCTGGGAGTTGGGTCCGGTGAAGGGGGGCTCGCCGGTCAGCATCTCATAGGTCATCGCGCCCAGGGCATACACGTCACTACGCGCCCCGATGTCGCGTTCGCCCATCGCCTGTTCGGGCGACATGTAGGCCGGGGTGCCGAGTGACATGCCGGTCTGGGTCATCCGGCTCCCGCCGGCCTGCTGCACCGCCAGCGCGATGCCGAAGTCGGCCACCAGGGCCGACCCTTCCTGCAGCAGGATGTTCTCCGGCTTGATGTCACGATGCACCACGCCATGACGGTGCGCGTAGTCGAGCGCGCGAGGCGACTTCCTTCGAAAGCCGCACCGCGTCATCGACCGGGAGCTGCTTCTCCCGCATGAGGCGGTTCCGGAGCGACTCGCCCGCCACGTAGGGCATGACGTAGTAAAGGAGGCCATCGGCCTCCCCGGAGTCGATCAATCCCAGAATGTGCGGGTGCTGCAGGTTGGCGGTGACCTTGATCTCGGCGAGGAACCGGTCGCCGCCGATGACGGCCGAGAGTTCGGGGTGCAGGACCTTGATGGCGACCCTGCGGCCGTGCTTCAGGTCTTCGGCGAGGTAGACCGTGGCCATGCCGCCCTGGCCGAGCTCGCGCTCGAGGCGGTAGCGGTCGGCCAGGGCATTCTCGAGGCGGGTGAGAGTGTCGGTCATGAGTGTCCCTGAAGCTACTACTGGGTACGATCCCGTGCTGTGTGCGTGGGCAGGTCTTCGCTACGGCTTCAGCACGGTCCATTCGACCAGGTTGAGGAGATTCCCCACCGCTTCAGCCGACTCCGTGGTGTAGGCGAAGCAGCCGATGCCGCCATCGGCACGCACACCGTCGAACCGTCCGATCGTCTCCCGCACCCACTCATCCTCCGCGTAGTTGCGGCGCAGGCAGAAGCGCACGTTGTACGGCTTCTGCAGCACCAGCGGCTTGTACTGGCCCGCCTTCGCCTTGCGCACTGCGGTGGCCGATGCCGCCTGCAGCTCGCGGTGCACCTGGGGGAAGGACTTGCCCGCGGCCGCCGAACGGGAGAACGCTGTCTTGGTGGTGACGGTCTCGATGGGGCCGAGCATCTGGACCGTCTCGGCGACCAGGACGTCGTCGCCGCTCGCGAGGACCAGCGGCACGCCCATCTCGCCGCCGATGAAGGCGGCGATGCCGGCCTCGTTCAGGACGGTGCCGTTCACCGTGAACGAGTCGAAGGCGAAGCTGTGGGAGATGACGCCGGGCGTGCCGGCGTTGGAGTGGGCCCCGACGATCATGATCGCGTCCACCATGGGGTTGAGCCCTGTGGACATGACGATCGGCTTGGGATAGCCGCGGATGAGGATCGCGTCGGGGTCGAGGTCCTCGACGACGATGTTCCGGAAGAGGGTGCCGCCATGGCCCTCGTTCACGATGAACTGGGTGGCGCCGGCGGCGCGCGCACCGGCGATGAGCG
The DNA here is from genome assembly GCA_963822925.1 of uncultured Gemmatimonadales bacterium. Lineage (GTDB taxonomy): Bacteria > Gemmatimonadota > Gemmatimonadetes > Gemmatimonadales > GWC2-71-9 > JAGGAG01. The sequence continues at coordinate 110,930 of CAWGJN010000005.1, read as the reverse complement.
CGTTCACCTCCGCGGTCAGCTCCTCGCGGAACCGCTGATGCTCGGCTTCGTTGCCGCCCCGGTAGCCCGGCCGCATCTCGGTGCCATTCCGGACGACGCCCGCCAGTCCCTCCATGTCGCCAATGATGTAAACGCTGAAGCCATTCTTCTGCATGACCTGCTCGAGCTTCTGGCGCGCGAGCTGGTACTCGGTGACGCCGAAGACGGCATCGGGAGGCGTGGTGTCGCGCGGGGGAGGCGCCGGCGCCGCCGGTGCCTGCGCCGCCGCGGCTCCGGGCAGGGCAAGGAGGCCGGCGAGGAGAACGCGCCTCATCGGATGACGATCTCCTCGACCGCATCGAGCAGCCAGCCCATCTCCCTTGCGCTGCTGGTGGTGAGGGTGAAGGTGCGCTCGCCGACCTTGTCGAGCTTCCACTCCTTGAGCTCGGCCACCTGGGTCACGATGCTGTCGGCGAAGCTGCGCCGGAGCTTGAACTGGACCTGGTAGGGCTTCTGGAGGATGAGGGGCTTGAACTCGCCCTTCTTCGCCCGGCGCACCGCCTCGGTGGCGCCGGCCTGCAGCATCTGGCGGACCTTCGCGGGGCTGTAGGTGATCGCCGCGCTCCGCCCGACCGCGTACTTGGTGATGATGGCGACGAAGCCGTTGTTCAGCATGGGCTTCGTCTCCTCGATGAGGACGTCGTCGCCGCTCACGAGGGAGACCGCGACACCAAGCTCACCGGCAATCAGGGCATTGATGCCGACCTCGTTCAGGACCTTGCCGTTCACCGTGAAGGAGTCGAAGGCGAAGTTGTGCGGCATCACGCCCTTGCTGCCGGCATTGGCGTGCGCACCGATGAACATCAGGGTGCCGAAACTGCTGTCGATGCCGGTGACCATGATGAGCGGCTTGGGGAAGCCGCGGATGAGGATCGCGCTGCTGTCGAGTTCCCACGGCAGCACGTTGGCGAAGAGGTTGCCGCCATGGCCCTCGTTCACCACGAAGCTCGCGGCGCCGCCAGCGCGTGCGCCCTTGATGGTGGCGTTCACTTCCTGGGTGAGCAGGGAGCGAAAGTGCTCCCAGTAGTCGGGTGACGACCGGTCCTTGTAGGCGGCTCCTTCGTTGCCGGCGAGGATCTCGCGGCTGTCGACGGCGCTCCCCATCCCCTCCATGTCGGGCACGATGAAGACCCGGAAGCCGGACTCATGGGGGATCTGCTTGTCGCGGTATGGTGCCGAGCCGGTACGCTGGCCATGGAGGGGCAAGGCCGCAGCCGCACAAAGCGCCACGGTCACGACGAGTGAGCGCATTGCAACTCCGTCAGGCGTGAGGGTCAGGTATCGCCGAGCACGAGCAGCCGCAGGTCTGTCATTTCCTCAATCGCGTAGCGCACGCCCTCCCGGCCCAGCCCGGACTGCTTGACACCGCCGTAGGGAGCGTGATCCACCCGGTATCCGGGGATGTCGTTGATGACGAGGCCGCCGACGTCGAGCCGCTCGAAGCCACGCAGGATGCGCCGCATGTCGTTGGTGAAGAGCCCGGCCTGGATGCCCCAGGGGGAGTCGTTTACCGTGTCGATGGCCTGGTCGAAATCGTGATATGGCCGGAGGGTGGTGACCGGCCCGAAGATCTCCTCACAGTTTACGCGCATATCACTCGCCGTGTCGAGCAGCACCGCCGGCTGGAGAATGGCGCCGGTCCGAGCGCCGCCCACAGCGAGCCGGGCGCCCCCGGCCACCGCCTCCGCGATCCAGCCGGCCGCCCGGATGGCGCTGGCCTCATCGATCATGGGGCCGACATCGGTGGTCTCGAGGAAGGGATCGCCGGTAGCCAGCGCACCGACGCCGCTGACGAACCGTTCGGTGAATTCCTGGAACTGTGACTCATGCACCAGGATGCGCTGGGTAGAGATGCAGGACTGCCCGGCGTAGAGGTAGCCGCCGGTAATGCATCGCTGCACCGCGCGCGCGACGTCGGCATCGGGCTCGACAATGACCGCTGCGTTTCCGCCCAGCTCGAGAGTGACCCGCTTGGTGTATGCGCGCTGGCGAATGGCCCATCCGACACGGGCCGACCCGGTGAAGGTGACCATGCGCACGCGTGGGTCGTCGAGCAGCGGTGCGGCGTCGTCGTTGGTGCAGAGCAGAATCGAGAGCGCGCCGGCGGGATAGCCGGCGTCACGGACGATCTCCGCGAGGAGGTAGGTCGCGAGCGGGTCCTGGGGCGGCACCTTGAGGACCATGGTGGCGCCGCAGGCGATCGCGGGCGCGAGCTTGTGGGCTGCGAGGAGGACCGGAAAGTTGAACGGGACGATGGCCGAGATGGGTGCCAGGGGGAAACGGCGAGTAATGGCGACCCTACGCTCACCGTGCGGGGCGAGGTCCATCGGGATCACCTCACCGCCGATCCTCGTGGCCTCCTCGGCGCCCTGGCGGAACACGAAGGCGGCGCGCTCGATCTCGGTGCGGGCGAGGGCCACCGGCTTTCCGGCTTCGGCGGCCAGGAGGCACGCCAGTTCTTCCTTGCGGGCGATGACCCCTTCGGCAAGGTGTACGAGGACGGTGGCGCGCGCATGGGCCGGCATGGCGGCGGCGGATCGCGCCGAGGCAACGGCGGCGTCGATCGCGGCCTCGACGTCGGTCTGAGAGGCCAAGGCGGCGTAGCCTACGACGGCGCCGTCGTATGGGGAACGGATCTCTGCGGTAGCGCTGGAAGTGCGCATGCTACCGGCAAGCAGAAATGGATTTGGGGTGGTCATGGGGTTGGTGAAAAGATACGCGGATTGACGCTCATCGTCGCATTCGGCGCGCCCTGCGGGATGCTCAACAGCTCGGGGGCGTGACGCGATCCATCGGATCGCCGTTGCGGGTGGCGACCACGGGATGTTCGGCGGCGGTCTGCCAGGGGAGGTTGGGCCACCACTGCGGGATGCGAAGCGTGCTGTCGGTGGGCTCGACCGGCTGGCCGGGACGGGGAATGAGCACGGCTACTCGCTGACAGCGCGCTGCGGCGAGCACGCGCTCGTCGGTCCAGAGGGGCTGCGCGACCTGACAACGCGGCGCCTGCCCATCGCGAATTTCCTTCGCGCCTTCGCCGCCGTCTACGGCAGCGCGTTCATCTGCGGGCCCGCCGGGAGATGCTCCATCAGGTATCGCGTCAGCGTGCTGTAGATGTGCAGCGTCGTGCCCTGGCCCTCGCAGATGCAGTGGGTGCGATTGGGATACGACATGAAGTCGACCTGCTTGTTGAGCTCGATCAGGCGATTGAGCATGAGCTCGACGCCCTGATAGTGCACATTGTCGTCGCCGGTGCCGTGGATCATCAGCAGGTGGCCCTTGAGACCCTCAGCCTGGTTGATGGCCGACGCGGCCTTGTATCCAGCGGTGTTGGAATCGGGGAGCCCCATGTAGCGCTCCTGGTAGATGGTGTCATAGAAGCGCTGGTCGGGAACCGAGGCGACGCTCAGGCCGACCTGGTAGATGTCGGGATAGCGGAACATCGCCTGCAGCGTCGAGGAGCCGCCGCCGCTCCAGCCCCAGATCGCGACCCGCGTGGGATCGATGTCGGGACGGGTCCGTTCCATGACACGGACGGCGTCAGCCTGTTGCGCGCTCGAGAGCACGCCAATCTGGCCGTAGACGGCCTTGCGCCAGGCACGGCCCTTGGGCGCCGGTGTTCCCTGGTTATCGACGCTCGCGACGAGGTAGCCGGCGTCGGCGAGTGCCTGGAACCAGAGGCGCTCCTGGTATCCCCAGCCATCCTGGACGGTGGCGCCGGCGGGCTCACCGTAGACGTACATCAGCAGGGGATAGCGCTTCGCCGGCTCGAAATTGCGGGGCTTGATCATCCATCCGTCGAGCGTGGTGCCGTCGTTCAGCGTCACCTGGAAGAACTCGCCGGGCGTGACGAACTGCTTCACCCGCTGGGCCAGCTCGGCATTGCTCACGAGCGTGCGCACCGGCTGGTGACCCGGCAGCGAGACGAGATCGTTGACCGGCGGGGTGTCGAAGGTGGACCAGCGATTCATGGCCCACTGCGCGCCCGGCGCGATGTCATAGCTGTGACGACCGGCCTGTGCCGCGGGCGTGATGCGCTCGGCGTTGCCACGGCCGTCGAGCCGGGTGCGATAGAGGTACAACTGGGTGGCGTTGGCGGGCGAGGCCATGAAGTAGAGCCAACCGCCCTTCTGGTCCAACGCCGCGATCGAGACGATGTCGTAGTTGCCGTTCGTCACCAGCTGCGCCGCACCCGTTTCCCGGGAGACGAGATACGCGTGCCGCCAGCCGTCGCGCTCGCTGAGCCAGAGGAAGCGCTTGTTGTCCTTGAGCCAGGTGACATCGTCGACGAGATCGAGCCAGGCGGCATCACGCTCGGTGAAGACGGTGCGCACCGTTCCGGTAGTTGCGTCGGCGAACTGCACGTCGTCGGTGTTCTGCAGGCGGTTCATGCGCTGCAGCATGATCTCGCGCGTGCCAGCCCATTCCATCCAGGGGAGGTAGTTCTGCCGGGGATCACCGGCGAGCTGGATCCAGGTGATGGCGCCGCCGCGCGCACTCACCACGCCGGCGGTGACAGCGGAATTGGTCGTGCCCACGAGAGGGTACTGGATCGGCACCGTGAAGGGATAGAGCGAGTCGGTGTTGTTCAGCAGCAGGAAGGTGCCGACACCCGTCATGTCGAAGTGCCAGAAGGCGATGCGCTCGCCATCGGGCGACCAGCGGAACCCGTCGCGCAGGCTGAACTCTTCTTCGTAAACCCAGTCGCTCATGCCATTGACGTGGAGCGAATCAGCGCCGGTGGTGAGGCGGGTGACCGACTGGTCGCTCAGCTGTTCGACGTAGATGTCTCCCTTTGACACGTACGCCACGCGATCTCCCTGAGGCGAGAACTTGGCGTACATGAGCGACGACTTCGGCGCCTGGCTGCCCACCTGCTGGAGGGTGGAGGAGGGGCGGTCGAGCACCCAGTAGTCGCCCCGCGTGTTCTGTCGCCAGACGCGCTGGGTGTTGGTGAAGATGAGGAGCCGGCGCGCATCGGCGGACCAGGCGTAGTCGGCGATGCGGAGCGGCAGCGAGTCGCCCGGGGGAATGAGGCTCGTGGCGGGAACGAGGATGCTCCGCTCACCCGACTTGGTGTCGTAGCGGACAATGTCCCGGCCACCTGTCACGGTGGGCGAGCGCTCCACGGTGCTGTACGCCGCGCCGCCCTCGATCCAGCGGGCCGGCCCGAATCGCTGGGTGTCGAAGTAGGTCGAGTCGAAAATCAGCTTGAGCGACGCCGAGGTGGAGGCAGGTACCTGAGCAGAAGCAGTGGCCGACAGGATGAGAAACGTGGCGATGATGCCAAGGGATTTCATGGCGCAGCAGCGCTCAAGATAGAGACGGCCGCGATGGCTTGCGGATCGTTCGGCCCACCAGGATGGTGATGTTGTCGCTGCCGCCGTCCTCGAGCGCATCGTTCAGCAGGTCCTGGCAGACCTGACGCGCCGAGGTCATGGTGCGCAGGCGCTCGGCGATGCGCTCGTCGGAGACATGCTTGGTGAGCCCGTCGCTGCAGAGCATGCCGACCTGTCCCCAGTGCTGCTCCAACTGAGTGACCACGGGGGCGGCCTGGTGCCCGCCGATGGCGCTCGAGAGCACGTTGGCCCAGCGGGTGCGCGGGGCATCGGTGCGGTTCAGGATGCCCTGGTCGATGAGTTCCTGGGCCATGGTCTGGTCGCGGGAGATCTGCAACAGCTTGTCGTCGCGCATGACGTAGAAGCGGCTGTCACCCACCTGCAGGAGATAGGCGCGGGGCCAGATGCCGATCCAGAGGGTGAGCGTGGTGGCCATGCGGCGATGCTCGTCCTCGTCGTGCGAGTGCTCCAGGATCGCGGCATGGACCTGCATCGCGGCGTCGGCGATGGCGTCGGAGAACGCGGCTTCGCGGTTGCCGTCGGAGGAGTTGTAGGCCTTGACGCACTGGATGACGTACTCGGTGACGCGCTCGACGGCGAGTCGGCTCGCCTCCTCGCCGGCCTCGGTGCTGCCGACCCCGTCGGCGACCATGGCCATGAAGGCGAGCCGCTTGGCGGCGGGCCAGTGGGTGTCGGGGGGCAGGCTGGTGAGGTGGATTTCCACCTGCCGCCGGAGCGAGGCAATCAGGAAATGGTCCTGATTGGTCTTCCGCACCTTGCCGGTGTGGGTGAGACCGAAGATGTCCAGCTCCTCGTCGGTCGGGCCACGGGAGACTTCGGTGGCCGTCGCAGAATCGCCTAATGTGGTCATGTCAGTAGGATGCGTCGTCGGGACGATCTGTGCAAATGCTCGAGGCCCGATCGCGCCATCCCGGGGCATGCCCGGCACCGCCAACGGGCAGCTTCGCGTCTGGGTGGACGGCGTGCCGGCGCTGATCAACAGCGGGAAGAACGATGCGCCAGTCTATGACTCACGGACCAACGTGATGTTCTTCTCATCGGGCCAGACGGCCCGGCAGAACCGCCTGGAGTTCGAGCCGACGTACGGCGGAGGGTACGAGAGTCCGCCGTACACGCAGTGGTTCGACATCGGGAACGTGTATGCGGCGGTGAAATAGGCAGCAGGCAGCAAGCGACAGGCAAGCAGGCTCAGGGGGTGAAGCCGACGCTCTCCCAGAGGGGCGCGGGGTCGAAGTAGCGGCCATCGGCAATCACGAACCGGACGTTCCGCGTGTCGCTGATGCGCTCGAGCGGGTTGCCGTTGACGACCAGGACATCGGCACGCATGCCGGGACGGAGCGTGCCGCTTTCCTTGTCCAGCTTCATGGCGCGAGCGGGAACGATCGTCGCCGCCTGGATCGCCTCCATCGGCGTGAATCCCGCCTGGACGTAGAGCTCCATCTCACGGTGCAGGCTGTAGCCCGGCACCGTGAGGTCGGTGCCGGCCACGATTGGCACGCCGGCCCGGTGCAGTGCCCCGATGATCTGGAGCATCGTCTGGAACTGTGCGCGGCGCCTGGCCGAGTCGGCCGGGGCGACGCCGGTGTGGGTCAGCGCCTGGCGCAGTTCGGGCGCGACCTTGTCCACGCCGGGTTCGAAGGCGCTCACCGGCTGGTCGACGGGATGGGCGTTGAGTTCGAACAGCGCGATCGTCGGGTCGACCACGATGTGGTGCGCGACGAGGAAGCCGATGGCCTTCTGGGCCTCGGGCATGTCCATGGTGAGGGCCGTGGAGTCACCCCGGGCGCGCATCATCTGGTAGATGAAGCTGATGTGGTTGATCTGGTCCATTCCCGCGTCCACGCCCTGGTAGCCGTCCATGCCGCGAGGAATGTGGCCAGTCACTGTCATGCCCAGCTTGTGCGCCTCGGCGGTGATGGCCCGGAGCACCGAGTCGGCGAGACTGCTGTACACCTTGATCTGCTCGAATCCCGCATCGTGATACCGCTGCACCCAGGCGACGCCCTGTTCCGGCGTCGCGGCACGGGCGAGGCCGATCCCGGTAGGTACATCACCGTCGATGATGCCGGCGGCGAGGAGCCGAGGACCGATGCCGCGCCCGCTGTTCAGCACCTCGCGCGCGCCAAGCAGGAAGTCGAGCTGGTTGCCGACATCGCGTGCCGTGGTGATGCCTGACGCGAGATAGATCGGGCCCCATTCCACCTGGGCGTAGTGCGCATGCATCTCCCAGAGGCCCGGCAGCATGGTGGCGCCGGTGGTGTTGATGACCGTCCCGTGTGGAATCTGGACCTCGCTGCGCCGCCCCACCGCAATAATTCTCGAGCCGCGGATCACAACGGCGGCATCAGGTATCGGAGGCGCGCCGGTGCCGTCGATCAGGGTGCCGCCCACGAGGGCGATGAGCGTATCGGTGCCGGGCGCCGGGCCGGCGGACGCTGAGAGCGCCGCGATGGCGTCGGAGGCCGCGAGCTTCACGAAAGTTCCGGTGGCCGACTGGAATCCCGCCTTCACCGCCTGCACCGGATCGAACTCCGCGTCCACCGTCGCGACCGCGATGAGATCACCGCGGGTATCGAGCCAGAGTGTCTCCAGCCCCCAGATGAGCCCCGCGACGCTGTAGCGCTGCAGGATGAGCGAGCGGTCGGCGACGTGGATCGTGTCGACGCCGCGCTCAGTGATGCGCAGCGTCGCCGCCGGCACGAGTTCGAGCGTCGCGGGCCGGCCGCGGCGGAACCATTCGCGCATGATCGCCTGCTGGATGGCCATGGGCGCATAGCCGCGTGCCGGGAAGACGCCCTTCGCGAGCACGGTGAGGACGGTGCTGTCTTCGCGGATCCGCGCCGAGTCGCCGCTGAGCGTCACCTCGAGGCTCACGGTCGACATGCGCGAGGTGCTGCCGCCCAGCGTGAAGTGCGTCGGCTGCCCGTCGGCGGCGTAGTCCAGCGCCGCCTCGAGTGTTACCGGTGTGCCGCGGTCCGTGAAGGTGAATTCGGTGGCGAGCCGTTGGACGCCCGATGGCTCAGTGGTGATGTGCCATGCTTCCCGGCCGATCGGATTCCCGATCTTGTGCAGGATGAAAACGCCGGCGGTATCGCCGGCGAGTGCCTGCTGCGCGTGACCGCCAGCCGGGACACCGGCCAGCAGTCCGCCCAGGAGGATCCCGGCCAGGCGGCGCGAGCTCATGCGTCGCGCTGCAAGAGGACGATGGTGGAGAACCGCCGGAAAGCCTCACGCCGGGCGGGCGGCGAAATCTTGTCGAGGAGTCCCCAGAGCCAGCCGAACGGCATGGTGCGCCCGAGGCGGAGGCCCTCGAAGAAGGTGGCGCGGTACTCGACCTCGCGCCAACCGAGTGCGGCGAAGAACGCGGGTCCGTCGGCCGGACCAAAGAGAAAGGGCGCATTGCCGGCGCGAACGGTCGGGGCCCAGTTCTTCTCCATCATCTTCAGCAGTGCCGGGCTCGCGAGGTCCGTGAGCCAGAACTGCATCGCCGGAATGTCGTGAAGGTCGCGCGCGAGGTTCGAGACCTGTTCGTCTTTCAGGTAGATGAGCAGCCCCTCGGTGATGACGAGCGCCCGCTTCGCGGTGGCACCGACCGCGCGCAGCAGCTCGCGGCGGGCGAAGCCATCGGCGAGGTCCACGCGCACCGGCTCGTAAGCACACGCGGTCCGCTCGCCGCCCAGGATCGACATCTTGTAGTCGATCATGTCGGGCAGGTCGGCGTCGATCCAGCGCAGGCTGGGCGGCAGCGCGAGACGCCAGGGACGCGCATCGAGCCCGGCGGCGAGATTGAGCACCGTGTCGATGCCGTCGACCTTGATGCCGCGCAGGATGATCTCGTCCATGACCGCGGTGCGGGTGACGAGGGGCCAGGACATCCTCCGCCCGCCCGGCATCCGGTCGAGGATCTGGAAGCCGCGCTCGCCGGCGAGGCGCCGGGCCCAGGGATCGCGAAAGAGGGCATCGGGGCGCTCGCTCTCGATCGCGCGGTAGCACGCGACCCACAACGCGGTGTCGGACACGTGAGTGACCACGCCAGTGTCGTTCATTGCGTGCCCTCCAGGAGCCAGATGTCGCCTCCGCTTGGCGCGGCGCGATCGAACAGGATCCACTTGCCGTCGGGCGACCAGACCGGATAGTCGATGCGAACATCGGGATCGGGAAACTCGAACACCTGGTACGGCTCCGCCCCATCGAGCGGGTGCACCCAGATGGTCTTGTGGTTACGCACGTCCAGGATGCGCTTCTGGTCGGGCGACAGCGAGATGTGCGCGCCGCTCGAGATCGGCGGCAGCGAATCCATGCTGCCGGTGGCCACGTTGAGGCGCACGATGCGCACACCCGAGGACGTGCGGGCGCTGAGGAAGAGTGCCTTGCCGTCGGAAGACCAGCGCATGAAGTGACCGCCCGACCCGCTGGTGGTGAGCTGCCGCGGCGATGAGCCATCGGCGTTCATGACCCAGGCCTCGATGCGCCCGTCGCGATCGGAGTGGAAGGCGATCTGGGCTCCATCGGGCGAGAAGAACGGGTTGGTCTTGGTGCCCGGGCCGCTGGTGAGCTGCTTCAGCGCGCCATCGGCGATGCTGACGGTCCAGATCTCGTTGTTGCCCGAGCGCGACGAGAAGAAAACCAGGGTACTCCCATCGGGCGACCAGTCGGGCTGGTAGTCGCCGCCCGGGCCGCTGGTGACCTGCCGCTCCACGCCGTTGGCGAGCGTCCGCACCCAGAGGTTCATGTCGCCCTGACGATCGGAGTTGAAGGCGATCGACTTGCCATCGTGCGACCAGGACGCGCGACTCTCCACGCGCGTGGTGCCCACCACGGCCACCGGCTGGCCGGTCGGGCGCCCGGAGACAGGATCCACCGGCAGGCGCCATACATCGGAGTTGATGCCCAGTACGGCAAAGGCGAGGCGGGTACCATCGGGTGACGCGGCCAGTTCGAGGTCAGGTCCGGCACCGGTGGTGAGCTGCTGCGCGGCGCCGGCCGCGGTACCGGTGCTCGACACCGGGACGCGCCAGATGTTGAGGCCGCCGCCGCGGGACGAACTGAAATAGATGTAACGCCCCGAGGGTGACCAGACGGGATCGAGATCGGGCACGTTGTCATCGGTGATGACGTTAGTGGCCTTGCTCGCCAGGTCGATGACCCGGATGTCGGATCTCGTCTTCAGGATACGGCGGAACACGAGGCGGGCGCCATCGGGCGACCAGCGAGCCGAGGCGTGCACCACCGATTCCGCGGTGTCCGTGGTGACCTGCTGCGGGTTGCGGCCGCCGCTGTCCGCCGCCCAGATCCGGCGCGACCCGGCCCAGCCGGCCGCAAACGCGAGCCGGGTACCGTCGGGCGACCAGGCGGGATCGAATGCCCGCTCGATGAGTCGCCGTTCCTGCCCCGTCGCCACATCGACCGACCAGATGTCACCGCCCTCGGCGTACCAGCCGAGCACGTCTCCCGGTTCGAGCTTGCCAGTGGGCAGGCTGGAGCGGGCGAACGCGATGTGCTTCCCATCGGGCGACCACGAGGCCTGGATGTCGTCTTTGGGCTCGGTGGTGAGCTGGCGCTCGGTGCCGGTGGCCAGGTCCTTCACGAACAGCTTCTTGAATCCGTTTACCTCCTGCGAGAACACGAGTTGTTTCCCGTCGGGCGACCAGGCGGGCCATTCCTCGACGCCCTCGTGGAAGGTGAGCTGGGCGAGGCGCGTTACTGGCGGGGGCGTCGGGGAAGGGGAGCCGGTGCCCGGTGCACCACCCGGCCGGGCCAGCGCCCAGATGATCGCGGCGATCACCAGGGCGAGGATCGCGTAGTGCAGTTCGCGCTGGGAGCGACGCACCGGTGCCGCGGGCGGCGCGGCGATCGGGCCGCTCGTGTGGTTCTCGCTCAATGCCGCCACAAGCTCCCGCGCGCCAGTGAATCGATCGGCTGGGTTCTTCTCCAGCGCGCGGACGAGCGCATTGATGACGAACTGAGGCGTCGCCGGGCGGAACTGGGTGACGGGCAGCGAGGTGCCCGCGATGTGCTGGCGCAGCAGCACCTCGAACGTGGCACCCTGGAAAGGAGGCTGGCCCGCGAGCATCTCGTACAGGACGCAGCCAAGGCTGTAAATGTCACTTCGCGCATCGACGTCGGCATTGCCGGACGCCTGCTCGGGGCTCATGTAGGCCGGCGTGCCGAGCGCCAGGCCCACCTCCGTCAGCCGCTCCTTTCCCGAGGCGGCGACGGCACGTGCGATGCCGAAGTCGGCCACGATCGCGTGGCCCGACTCGAGCATGATGTTCTCGGGCTTGATGTCGCGGTGTACCACGCCCTTGCCGTGCGCGTAGCTCAGGGCATCGGCCACTTCACGCGTGATGCGCACGGCATCCTCGACCGGGAGCTGCTTCTCACGCTCGAGCCTGGTGCGCAGCGACTCGCCGTCGGCATAGGGCATGACATAGAAGAGGAGCGCGGGCCCGTTCTCGGGCCCGGGCACCGCGCCCGAGTCGTACAGCGGCAGGATGTGCGGGTGATGCAGGGCCGCGGCAATCTCGATCTCGCGAAGGAACCGCTCGCTGCCGAGAGACGCGGCCAGCTCGGGCCGAAGGACCTTCACCGCGACTTTGCGATGGTGCTTCAGGTCCTCCGCCAGGTAGACCCTCGCCATACCGCCCGCGCCAAGTTCACGCTCCAGCCGATAGCGGTCGGCAAGGGCGGCAGCGAGTAGTGGAGGAATGTCCGCGGGATTGGGCTCGGAGCTCACTATTCAAAGATGCTTTGAGGGCAGGCGGGCCGCCATGGCGTACGCCGGATTAACGTTGGGGATGCGCATGCGGCCGGCGATACACCGGTGACCATCGTCGTGATCGCCAATCCGGTGGCGGGGCGCGGCCGTGCCGTGGCGGCCGCGCGGGCGGCGGTGGCAATGATGGAAACACAGGGTGCCGACGTTGTGCTGCAGGAGACGACGGCACCGGGGCATGGGACCGAACTGGCGCGGGCCGCGGCATCGTGCGGGGCGGAGGGTGTGCTGGCGGTGGGCGGCGATGGGACACTGAACGAGGTGGCGAGCGGCCTGGCCCATACCTCCTGTGCCATGGGGGTACTGGCCGCCGGCAGGGGCAACGATTTCGCGGGCGCGCTGCGATTGCCGTGCGACCCGGCGACCGCGGCAGCGGCGATGCTGTCCGATGCGAACACCCCTACGGACCTGGGGCTCATCAACGGCCGATTTTTCCTGACCGTGGCGGCGGCCGGCTTCGATGCCGCGGTGGCGCGGCGGGTGCACGAGGGCGGGTTCCGGCTCTTCGGGGGACACGCCTACCTCGCCTGTGCGCTGTGGATGCTGCCGTCCTGGCCCGCGCCGCGCCTCTGCCTCCGGGGTGATTTCGGCGAGCGTGAGGGTGCTTATCTTCTCGCGGCAGCGGGGAACACCGCGCGTTACGGCGGCGGCGTCATGATGACCCCGGGCGCGTCACCATACGACGGCCTGCTCGACTGCTGCCTCGTGCGCGATCTCGGGCGGGTGCGGGCACTGACGCTGCTGCCGAAGACCTTCACGGGCCGGCATGTCGGCTGCGCCGAAGTGGAGATCGTGCGCACGCGACGACTGGACATCGAGACGGAGGGCCAGCTGTTCGTGGCGGCGGATGGCGAACTGATGGGTGAGTCGCGCGCGGTGATCGAGGTCGCACCGGGCGCATTGCTGATCAAGGGAGGAGCTTCATGAGTCGGAGACGTGTACCGCTGGTGTTGGCAGCCTGCTCGATCGCGTTGATGGCCACGGCCGCGTGCGGCAAGGACCGCAACAAGGCACCCACGCAGGGAGTTCAGATGGACGAGGCGAAGGATCGCTGGGCCATCGACAGTGCGCGGCTGGAAGCGGAGCGCGTGGCGGCCGCAGCGCCAAGCGAATTGTCGGGCTCGACCTGGCGGCTGGTGAAGCTGCAGTCGAGTGACGACAAGGTCTACACACCCGAACAGGCCGCGGTATATACGGTGGAGTTCGGCACTGACGGCCGGGTGAGCGTGGTGGGTGGCTGCAACCGCGGAAGCGGGACATGGACGGCGACGCCGCCGACGGGGCTCACGTTCGGTCCCCTGGCCACCACGCGCGCGATGTGTCCGCCCGGGTCGATGTCGGCCCGATTCCTGGGCGATTTCCAGTACATGCGCTCGTACGTGATCGTGGGCGGCAAGCTCTATATCAGCCTCCAGGCGGATGGCGGCATCTATGAGTTCGCCCCCGAGGAGCACACGGCGTCAGCGCCCGATGCCGCCGGCTCGACGGCGGTGATCTTTGTCTGCACCGACTCGACCGGGGCGCGGAGCCGCATCATGGCGAAGTTCACGTCCGGCAACCCGGGGAAGGTCTCGCTCGAGCGGGGAAGGAAGACCGTCGTCGCAACCCAGGTGCGCTCGGCCAGCGGCGCGAAGTATGAAGGCAAGGGCGTGATGCTCTGGAACAAGGGGCGCGACGCGATGGTCACCTGGCTCGGCACCAACCTCAACTGCTCGTCGACCAATCAGTGAGCCGCACCTCCGCCGCACTGGGCGCCATGCTGCTGCTCGCCGCGGCTCCGGCTGCAGTGCCTGCACAGCTGGCGCCGGGCCGCGTGGTGTGGCACGACCTGGTGACCCAGGACCTCGAGATCTCGAAGGTGTTCTACAACGGTCTGTTCGGCTGGACGTGGCGCGCACCGTCGTCGGGCGAGGACGTCAGCTACGTGGTCGGGGAAATCGCCGGCGTCGCGATGGCGGGAATCGCGGAATCGCGGGACGGGAAGGTGAACGCGTCGCAGTGGATCACCTACTTTGCGACGGACAACGTGGGCGGCACGGTCAAGGCGTCCGTGGACTCGGGCGCGAAGGTGGTCGTTGCGCCCACGCGGACCGGCAGCTGGAACGATGAGACCGCGCTCCTGATCGATCCGCAGGGGGCACCGTTCGCGCTGATGAAATCAGGCGTGACACCGATCGACAGCGAGGTGCCGGTCAACGGATGGCTCTGGGTCGAGCTGTGGACCAGCGACGTAGGTCGCGGCGACGGCGTTCTACCAGAACCTGTTCGGTTTCGAGCAGCGGCTTGTGATGGTGGGCGGGATGGAGTACACGCTGTTGCAGCAGGATTCGACGCCGCGGGCGGGGGTGCTCAAGATCCCGGTGAATGGCATCCGCCCCAACTGGCTGCCCACGATCCGGGTGGCCGACGTGAACGCCATGGTGCGGCGGGCGGTGTCCCTGGGTGGCCGGGTGATCCTGGCGCCGCGCGCGGACATCAGGAACGAGACGGTGGCGATCATCGCCGACCCCACCGGCGCGGCGCTGGCACTTCAGGAGTGGAACGGCACGGCGGCCGGAGTGACGACCCCGTGAATCGGACCGGGTCGCGATGTTCGCTGCTACTGCTCGCGGGTCTCCTGCTGCTCGGAGCCGCGGCATGCGCGCGGGTGGGAAGCACGATGTCGGTCACGGTGGGATTCGGTGCCCCGTCACCGTGGGGGGCGGTCACGATCGGGAGCGCGGTGGCGATGGGGTACGGGTGGTGACAGCGCGAGGGGGAACTGCAGGCGGCCCTGAAGTCAGGGCCCTTTTGCTGAATACTTGGCCAGACCAGCGGGATCCGCATCCTTCCAGTTCTGCTTCAGCGTCGCATCCGCCTGAGCGGCGGCGCTGCTGTCACCGGCGGCCCTGGCGGCGCGGACGAGACCCAGCAGCGACAGCGAGCGCCCGGGCGCCATGGCGAGCGAGCGCGAAAATTCCTTCTGCGCCTCGGCGTTCTCGCCCCGGGCCAGCAGCACCTCTCCCAGCAATTCGTGCGTCGGCTTCACGATGTCGGGGGGGCCGTACTCCGCGGCCAGGCCGTCCTCGAACGTCGTGGCTTCGCGCAGCATGGCGATCGCCTCATCCTGCCGCCCGGCACCGAGGTGCACCAGACCGCGCAGTTCCTTCTCCAGCGCCACCGCCGTCTCCACCCGCCCCAACCGATCCGACTTGCCGGCCGCGTTGATCTTCGCGAGCTGGTCCACCGCCGCCGACGCAGCCTCGAGATTGCCGCGCTTGAACGCGGCAAACCCGGTGGTGAAGACCTCAATGGCCTGGGGTGACGTGCCGAGTCCCGCGGTATCGAGCGTCCACTTGAGCACCGGGTCGTTCCACTCCTCCGCGTCGATGACCTGCTGGGCCCGCATCAGCACAAGGTAGTACCGGTTGCCCGGCCTGGGCGTGGTCATGTTGGCACGGGTGAGCTCGATCAATCGTCGCGCGTCGGCGTAGCGTCCCTCCTGCAGCAGGCCGTATTGCATCCAGCTGGTATAGTGACCGGGCCGCCATTTGGCGCTGTCTGGTCCGGACGCGATGATGTTCTGCTGCACCACTTCCGGCCACATGCCGAGCGCCAGGAAGATGTGCGTGGTCATGTGCTGCGCATGATCGGCACTGGGCGCGATCTGGGAATAGCGCTGGGCTGCGTAAAGACCGATCGGCGCGTGGACCGGATCGTCGAAGGCGTGGATGACGTAGTGCGCGGCGCCGGGGTGCTCGGGGTTGCGGCGCAGCACCTCCTGCGCGAGGGCACCGGCCCGCATGTACGTGGGAATGTTGCGCACCGCCTGGCTCAATGACATGAGCGACAGGGCGTAGAATGACAGAGCCTCGTTGTCTGACGGATCGTCCGCGGACAGCTTCTCGAGTGCCTCCGAGAACAACGTGTCGCGCTTGGCCTTGGGCCCATCACCATAGAGGATCTCGGCGGTGCCGAGCCAGGCCTGTTCCCGGGGCGTCGGTGCTTTGGCCTGCCGCTCGGCCGGAGTGGCGCCGAGTCGCGCCAGCACCGCGCGCGCCGCCTCGAGGTCCTGTTCGTTCCAGATCCCGTGCGTATAGGTCATCGCCTCGCCCCAGTAGGCCAGGGCGAAGCCGGGATCCTGCTGCTGCGCCTCGCGGAAGGCAGCGGCGGCATCATCGAACTCAAAGCTGTGAAGCAGCTTCACGCCCCGCAGGAACGCGGGCTGGGCGGCGGCGCTGCCCGAGTTCGGGAACACGATGATTCCAAGCTGTTCCTGGGCGGTCGCGCGCGAGGCGCTGGCGACCAGGAACGCCGCGATCAGGGTACGCATCAAGCGGTCGGCTCATGCTGCGGAATATGCGCTCCCACCCGCCGCAAGTCACGTATATTGAGTCTCCATGTTTCCCATCAGCGACGACAACCCGACCCTGCGTACGCCGGTGGTCACCTACGGGCTCATCGCCCTCAACGTGGCGGTCTGGGTGCTGGTGCAGGGCATGGGCACCGAGCCGAAGCTGATCCAGTCGGTGTGCGAGCTGGGCATGATTCCCGGCGAACTGTTCCAGACATTGCCGGCCGGTACCGAGGTGCCCGCGGGGCGGGGCGTGGCCTGCGTGCTGGGCGATTCGCCCACCTGGTGGACGCCGCTCACGTCGATGTTCCTGCACGGCGGCTGGCTGCACCTCATCGGCAACATGTGGTTCCTGCACATCTTCGGGAACAACGTGGAAGACTCGATGGGCCGGGCTCGCTTCTTCCTTTTCTACATCCTGTGCGGGCTGGTCGCGGCATTTACGCAGGCGTTCCTGAGTCCCAACAGTGCGGTTCCGATGGTGGGTGCGTCGGGCGCGATCGGCGGAGTGATGGGCGCGTACATCGTGCTGTATCCGCGGGTGCAGATCCACATGCTGATCTTCCTGTTCGTGTTCGTCACCCGCATCGTGGTGCCGGCCTACTGGATGCTCGGCTACTGGTTCCTGATGCAGCTATTCAGCGGGTACGGTTCGATCGGCGCCGATCGCGGCGGTACCGCGTTCTGGGCCCACGTCGGTGGATTCGCCGCGGGTGCACTGCTGATATGGCTTTTCCGGAATCCGGTGCTCGTGGCGGAGCATCGCGCGAGCCTGCAGAACTTCGTGCGCGGCCAGTTCCGCGAACGCCCCTCCTGACTTGCGGGTGGTCCTCCTTGCGCTCGCGTCGGGTGCCCTCCTCGCATCGTGTGAACGCGGTCCCGATCCGGCCGTAGCATTCACCAGCGTGATACCGCGGCCGGTGTCGGTTGCCGCAGGCGCAGGTTCATTTACCATCGACAGGAACACGATCATCGTGGTGCCGCCGGCGTCGGCGGAGGCCGCTGGTGTGGCGCGATACCTCGCTGCGACCTTCGCCGTGTCGACCGGATTCGGGCTTGCGATTGGTGCCGACCCGACAGCCGATGCCATCGTGCTTGCGCTCGACGGCGATTCCGCGCTCGGCAGCGAGGGATACGAGCTCACGGTGACGGAGCGGGGTGTGCGGATCAGCGCGGCCGCACCGGCGGGGCTCTTCTATGGCGTGCAGACCCTGCGGCAGCTCCTGCCGCCGGCCATCGAGCGACCGGAACTGCAGCGGGAGCGATGGACGATCGCGACCGGGGCGATCCGCGACTACCCGCGCTACCACTGGCGCGGCGCGATGCTCGATGTCTCACGGCACTTCTTCGGGGTGGACGACGTCAAGCGATTCATCGATCTGATGGCGGCGTGGAAGCTCAATGTGATGCAGCTGCACCTGAGCGACGACCAGGGCTGGAGGATCGAGATCGCGTCGTGGCCCAGGCTCACGGAGGTGGGCGCACTGACGGCGGTGGGCGGTGGGCCGGGCGGGTTCTACACCCAGGCACAGTACCGGGATCTCGTGGAGTACGCGCGGCAGCGCTTCATCACCGTGATCCCGGAGATCGACCTGCCGGGACACACCAACGCGGCGCTGGTGGCGTATCCGGAGCTCAACTGCAACGGCAAGGTGCCGGTTCCCTATACCGGCATCGCAACGGGGTTCAGTTCGCTGTGCGTGCGGCGGCCGGCCACGATGCGTTTCGTGGCCGACGTCATCCGCGAGCTGGCCGCTACGACGCCGGGACCGTACATCCACATCGGCGGTGACGAGGCGGACGTGACCCTGCCGAGGGAATACGTCGCCTTCGTCGACAGCCTCGAGCGGATCGTGCGGGCCCAGGGGAAGACGATGATCGGGTGGGAGGAGATCGCGTCGGCATCGATCGACACGGGGACCGTGGTGCAGTACTGGCGGTCGGCCGCGATGGCGGCAACCGGGGTGTCGAAAGGAGCCCGGATCATCCTGTCGCCGTCGCCCCGGGTGTACCTCGACATGAAGTACGACTCCGCGACGCTGCTGGGCCAGAACTGGGCCGGCTACATCGACGTCGATACTGCATACACCTGGGATCCCGGCACCATCCTTCCGGCCCCCGCTGCCAATGCAGTACTCGGCATCGTGGCGCCGCTCTGGACCGAAACGGTGTCCACCATGAAGGAGGCGGAGTTCCTCCTCTTCCCGAGGCTCGTCGCCATCGCGGAGATCGCCTGGTCGCCGGCGGACGCTCGGGAATGGGGCGAGTTCAGCCGGCGCCTCGGCCGCCACGGTGCTCGAATGAGCGCGATGGAGATAGACTTCTACCGTTCGCCCCGGATCCCGTGGACCGATGTTTCATCCCACACGACACCAGCGAGCCCCGGTCCGTGACCGCACCTTCCGATCGCGTCGCGAAAATCCTTGCCCTTCCCGACACCCATGCGTGGACCGGAGCGGTGCCCTCGTGGCTGGGCGATCCCGCGCAGCGCGGCATCGGCGCCTTCATCGATCACACGCTGCTCAAGCCCGAAGCGACGCCGCAGGAGATCGACCATGCGGCACAGCAGGGCCGCGAGCTCGGTACCGCGTCGGTGTGCATCAACGGTCGCTGGGTGGCGCGGGTGCGGAAGGCGCTCGAGGGTTCGGGGGTGAAGACCTGCGCCGTGATCGGCTTCCCCCTGGGTGCCATGGCGTCATCAGTGAAGGCCGACGAAGCGCGGCGTGCGGTTGCCGATGGCGCGACCGAACTCGACATGGTGATGAGCCTGGGCGAAGCCAAGGCGGGCCTCTGGGACCTGGTGGCGAAGGACATTGCGGAAGTAATCGCCGTGGCGGGCAAGGTGCCGGTGAAGGTGATCCTGGAGACATCGCTCCTGGCCCCGGCGGAAATCGTGCAGGCATCACTCATCGCGATGGATGCCGGCGCGGCGTTCCTGAAGACCTCGTCGGGGTTTCACGGCGGTGGTGGGGCCACCGAGCCCGCGGTGCGGCTGATGCGCCGTACCGTCGGCACGAGTGTCGGGGTCAAGGCATCGGGCGGCGTGCGAACCAGTGAAATGGCGATCCGGTTCCTGGCGGCGGGAGCGAACCGGCTGGGCACGTCGGCGACAATCGAGATGACGGGAGTGGTAGGTCCAAAGGCGCCGGCGCTGACCGAACTGTTCGCGAAGCTGCCGGATCCAGCGCCCGCGCCCGAGGGATACTGAACTGCGTGAACGGTAAAGGGTGAACGGTAAACGGGAACCGAGACGCATCCCCATTCACTGTTCACCGTTCACTGTTCACCGCTGTTGCAGTCACCACTTCCACATCTCTCCCGAGCAGCTTCGCCAGCACGTCACTCTTCCGCGTTGCGCCCCACAGCTCCAGTGACAAATCGGCGTTCGAGAGCCGCGGGCCCACCCGCACCGTGAGCTTGTCGTCGGTCAGCTCGCTCTGCAGCGTCTCCACCACCGCCGTGTGGCCGCGGTCCAGCCCGTCCGCCACGCGGAGCAGGCTCGAGAGGCGCCGCACGATGGCCTGATCGGGCGTCTCCAGCTCACCGAACTCCTCGTGCTTCTTCTTGGGCCCGCTCTTCCGGTGATATCGGCTCACCAGCGCCACGATCGCGCGGTCGCGCGGCGGGAGCGGAAGCCGGTCGGCATGCATGATGAGCTGATAGCTGTGCTTGTGATGCCGGCGGTAGCTCACCAGCTGGCCGACGTCGTGAAGCAGGGCGGCGGCCTCGAGCAGGCCTCGCTCTTCCGCGGTGCATCCGAGCACCTCGCCCAGCTGGTCGTAGAGCTGCAACCCGAGATAACGCACCTGCTCCACGTGGCGCCGGTCGCCCTGGCAGCGCTCGACGAACTCGCGCAGCGCCCGAAGGGGATCGTTCCCGGCCGGGGTGGTGGCGCCGGCCATCTCGAGCAGGAGCCCCTCGCGGAGCCCGAACGCGCTCACCGTGACGCTGCGCGCATCGGCCAGGTCGAGCAGCTCGGCCGTGACGGCGAGCCCGGCCAGGATGATGTCGGCCCGCTCCGGGTTGAGCCCCACCACGTTGCGGCGCTGCTCGGCGGTGCGGGTGCAGAGCCACTCGAGCAGCTGCTCCACTTCGCCGGTCGGCACGTTGGTGCCATGGATGCTGTCGGGCACCGGGAGGCCGCGCCGTCCGATGGCCATGCGGCCCAGGTTGGTGAAGGTACCGCCCGAACCGAGGAAGATCGGGTTGGTCCACTCGCGCCAGGGAAAGCCCTTCCGCAGCACCTTCCGCACGTGCTTCCGCAGGGTCGCCACCTCGCGACGCAGGTCCTTGCCGCGACTCAGGTGCGTCTCCGTCAGCCGCACCGCGCCCAGTGGCATGGAGACACTCGACTCCACCAGGCCGTCCACCGCACCGATGAGTTCGAGGCTGCCGCCGCCGATGTCGGCGACGATGGTGCGCGCGCCGTCCATGCGGAAGTGATGCGCCACCGAGCGCCAGGAGAGCGCGGCCTCGGTCTCGGCGTCGATGATGCGGAGGGGAATGCCCAGCTCGTCGCGCACCCGCTGCACGAAGGCCTCGCCGTTGGAAGCCTCCCGCACGGCGGAGGTGGCGACGGCGGCGATGCGCCGGACCCCCCGCCGCTGACAGACCACGCGCATGCGCGCGAGCCCGGCCATTGCGCGCTCTATGGCGGCGGTGTCGAGATGTCCGCTGGTGGCGACGCCCTGTGCCAGGCGGGGCTGGTCCTTGACCTCGTCGACGACGGTGAGGCCGGCGGCAGGATCGTACTCGGCGACGAGCAGGCGAATGGAGTTGGAGCCTACGTCGAGGGCGGCGAGACGCTCGCGCCCGGGGGCGGCCGGCGCGAACGCGGCGTCGGTATCTGG
Organism: uncultured Gemmatimonadales bacterium; assembly: GCA_963822925.1. GTDB lineage: Bacteria > Gemmatimonadota > Gemmatimonadetes > Gemmatimonadales > GWC2-71-9 > JAGGAG01. The sequence continues at coordinate 89,576 of CAWGJN010000005.1, read as the reverse complement.
AAGGACGGCGAGGGTGCCCTCGGTCACTCCGGTACCATGTGCCGCGCCACTACCGGGCGATCCTCGCCCCGGTCTTCCGCGTGGTGCTTGATCGACTTGCCCTCCACCAGGAAGACGACGTCCTCGCCGATGTTCGTCGCCAGGTCGGCGACGCGCTCCAGGTTGCGGCTCACCAGGAAGAGCTCCATCCCGGTGCTGATGGTGTGCGGGTCCTCCATCATGTGCGTGAGGAGAATGCGGAACACCGAACGGTGGAGCGCATCCACCTTGTCGTCGCGCAGGCACACGTCGCGGCCGCCCTGGGCGTCGCCGCGGATGAACGCCTCGAGGGCGTCGGAGAGCATCTCGCGCGACAGTCGCGCCATCTCCACGATCTCGGGCTCCGGGGCGATGGCACGCGCTTCCGCGAGCCGCTCGGCCGACTGGGCGATGTTGACCGCGTGATCACCCACCCGCTCGAGGTCGTTCGCGATCTTGAGCGCCGAGGTGAGCATGCGGAGGTCGCGCGCCATGGGCTGCTGGAGGGCGAGCAGGTTGATGCACTGCTCCTCCACCTCCATTTCCATGTTGTCGATGGCGCGGTCGTTCGCGATGACCTGGCCCGCCTTCTCGGCGTCGCGCTCCAGGAGCGCCTCCACCGCCAGGCCCAGCGCGGCCTCGGCCTCGCCCGACATGGTCAGCAGGCGCACCTTGACGGCACTCAGCTCGTCATGAAAGTGGCGGTGCGTCTCGAAACTCATCCGAATCTCCCGGTGATGTAGGCCTCGGTCCGAGGACTGGACGGGGCTGTAAAGATGCGCTCGGTCTCGGCGTACTCGACCAGTTCGCCCTGGTCGAAGAAGGCGGCGAAATCGGACACGCGCGCCGCCTGCTGCATGTTATGCGTGACGATGACAATCGTATAGTCCCGCTTGAGCGTCCGGATCAGTTCCTCGATCCGCTGGGTGGCGATCGGGTCCAATGCGGAGCAGGGCTCGTCCATCAACAGGACCTCGGGATGGTTGCCCAGCGCCCGCGCGATACAGAGCCGCTGCTGCTGCCCGCCGGACAACCCGGTGCCCGGTGTCTCCAGGCGGTCCTTCACCTCGTCCCACAGGGCCGCCTGCTTCAGGCTCCGCTCCACCAGGTCGGGCAGGTCGCTCCTGGCCACCAAAGCGTTGAGGCCCGGACCGTAGGCGACGTTGTCGAAGATCGACTTGGGGAAGGGATTCGGGCGCTGGAACACCATCCCCACGCGCTGCCGCAGCACCACCAGGTCGGTGTCGCGGTCGAATACTGAGAGGCCATCCACCAGGATGTCGCCCCGGTGCCGGGTACCGGGGATCAGGTCGTTGAGCCGATTCACCGACCGGAGAAAGGTCGACTTGCCGCACCCGGAGGGCCCGATGATCGCCGTCACCCCGCGATGCGGGATGACGAAGTTCAGGTTCTTGAGCACGTCGCGCTTGCCGTACGCGAAGTGAAAGTCGCGCACGGTGATCGCGGGCGCCGCCGCCGCGTCGATGCCGGACGGCGCGCGGGCAGTGAACGTGGGCCTGGGCGCGCTGGTCATGATCCCTGGAGCCTCGATCGCCGTGGTCATCCGAATCGCCCCGTAATGTACGCCTCGGTCTTTTCTTCGCGGGGTGCGGTGAAGATCTGGCGGGTGGCACCGGTCTCGACCATCGACCCCAGGTAGAAGAAACTGGTCGTGTCGGACACCCTGGCCGCCTGCTGCATGTTGTGCGTCACGATCACGATCGTGAACTGGCTCTTGAGCTGGTAGAGCAGCTCCTCGATGCGCTGGGTGCCCTGCGGGTCGAGCGCCGACGTCGGCTCGTCCAGCAGCACCACCTCGGGCTCCGGCGCGATGGTGCGCGCGATGCAGAGCCGCTGCTGCTGCCCGCCCGACAGCGCCATCGCGCTCTGGTGCAGGCGGTCCTTCACCTCGTCCCACAGCCCGGCCTGCTGCAGCGCGCGCTGCACCCGGTCCTGCAGCACCGACCCCCGGACCCGCTCGCTCACCCGCAACCCGGCCGCGACGTTGCCGAAGATGCTCATCGTCGGGAACGGTGTGGGGCTCTGAAACACCATCCCGACCCGCTTCCGCAGCTGCATGGCGCTCACCCGGGACGCGTAGACATCCTCGCCGTCGAGCAGCACCCGCCCGGTGATCCACCCGCCCTCGGACATCTCGTGCATCCGGTTGAGCGTGCGGAGGAAAGTGGACTTGCCGCATCCCGACGGACCGATCAGGGCATGCACGCGGTTGGGCGCGAAGCCAAGCGACACGTTCTTGACCGCGGTGAACTTGCCGTACATCGCGGAGAGCTTGTCGGTCTCGAGTCGCGGGCGCGCCACGGCGGTCGCCGCGGATGCGTCGCCGGAGATCACGGGAGCCGCCGTCACTTCAGCCACTGAGCCGGGCCATCCGGCGCGTCGCGAAGCGCGCGCCCACGCTCAGGATGAAGACCAGGATGATGAGCACCAGCGCCGCCGCCCAGGCATACCGGTGCCACTCCTCGTAGGGGCCGGTGGCATAGGTGTATACCGTGAGCGGCAGGGAGGCCATCGGCTGGTTCAGGTTGGTGTTCATGTACTGGCTGCCCAGCGCGGTGAAAAGCAGGGGCGCCGTCTCGCCTGCGATCCGCGCCACCGCCAGCAGCGCACCGGTCAGGATGCCGGGCAGTGCGGTCAGGAGCACGATCTGCAGCGTCGTGCGCCAGCGCTGGTAGCCCAGGGCGAGGGCCGCCTCCCGCAGCGAGTTCGGCACCAGCTTGATGATCTCCTCCGTGGTGCGCATCACCATCGGCACCATCAGGATCGCGAGCGCCACGCTGCCCGCGAAGCCGGAGAAATGCTTCTGTCTCGCCACGATCCAGGTCCAGGCAAACACGCCGATCACGATCGATGGGGTTCCGTTCAGTACGTCGGCCACAAAGCGGCTGACTGTCGAGAGCCGGTTGCCGGGAAACTCCGACGCGAACACGCCGGCGCCGATCCCCAGCGGGATGCCGATGAGGCACGCAGTGCCCACCATGAGCAGCGTGCCGACGATCGCGTGCGCCACGCCGCCGCCGGTCTCGCCGGCGGGTGCCGGCATCTTCGTGAAGAAGTCGAGCGAAAGGCTTCCCGCGCCCTTGACGATCAGGGTGCCGAGGATGAACAACAGCGGCAGGACGGCGGCCACCACGCAGGCCATGAGCACGCCGGTCATGACGTTGCTCTTGAGGCGACGGAACAGGCGGCGGTTCATGTCAGAGTGCCGAGCTGCCGGCGCCGGACCCGCGCGCGACCCGCCAGATCAGCAGTCGTGCCGCGGCGTTCACCAGCACGGTGACGACGAACAGGGAGAACGCCACGTACGTCAGCGCCGAGAAGTGCATCGGTGTCGCCGCCTCGGCGAACTCGTTGGCGATCGCGGCGGCCATGGTGTACCCCGGGGCGAACAGCGATGCGGCGATCTCGTGCCGGTTTCCGATCAGCATTGTCACCGCCATCGTCTCGCCCAATGCGCGACCGAGACCCAGGATGATGGCGCCCATGATACCGGTGCGGGCATACGGCACCACCGCCGTCACCACCGCCTCCCAGCGCGTGGCGCCAAGTGCCAGCGCCGCCTCGCGCTGGCTCCCCGGCACCGCAAGCAGCACCTCGCGCGACACCGACATGATGTAGGGCATGACCATGATCGCGAGGATGATGCTGGCCGACAGCATCGAGGGACCGTAGATCGGTCCCTCGAAGAAGGGCAGGAACCCGAAGGCGCCCTTGAGCGCCGGGAATACCGACGCGCGCAGGAACGGTATGAGCACGAAAATGCCCCACAGGCCGTAGACCACGCTCGGGATCGCCGCGAGCAGGCCAATCACGTTGGCGATCGGCTGGCGCAGCGCCCGCGGGGCGAACTCGGTCAGGTAGATGGCAACGCCGAGCGACAGCGGAACCGCGATGAGCAAGGCGAGGAACGATGACAGCAGGGTGCCGAAGATGAGGGGCAACGCCCCGAACTGGTCGGCAACCGGGTCCCACTTGCTCGTGGTGACGAAATTGAGCCCGAAGGTGCTGCGTGCCAGCGCCGACCCGATCCAGAGTTCATAGACCAGGAAGCCGAGCAGCACCGGGATCGCGGCCGCGGCCAGAGCCAGCAGTGCCTTGAACACCCGGTCGCCGCGGCTGGCATGCTCAAGAGAGTAACGCTCCCCCGGTCGGAGCGGCAGCCGCACGGGAGGCGGAAACGGCGGTAGTCATCGAGCGCAACCTATCTGGCGCCCGGTCTCATCCCGTCACGGACATGTAACGGACGTGTAACCTACGGCTATCAAATCCGCTTCTGGATCAGCTCGATCAGCGGCACCGGCAGGGGCGCGTACTGAAGGTCGGCCGCCATCCTCTGCGCTTCCGGTGAAAGCATCCAGGTGATGAAGTCCTTGATCTGCTTCGCCTTGACTGAGTCGGGATTGGACGGCTTGATCAGGAGCCAGGTAAATGAAGCGATCGGATACGCATCGGGGCCGGGTGCGTTCGTGATCGACACCCGGAAGTCCGTGTCAGGCGTGAAGTTGGCGCTTTGCGCGGCGGCAGTCACCGACTTCAGATTGGGCGTGATCGCGGTGCCCGCTGCGTTCTTGATGTCGGCAAATGCCAGCCCGTTTGACGCCGCGTAGATCAGCTCGACGTAGCCGATGGCACCCTCGGTCTGCTTCACCTGCTGGGTCACCCCCTCATTGCCCTTGCCGCCCAGGCCGATCGGCCAGTTCACCGACGTGGCCGCGCCCACCTTGGCCTTCCACTCCGGGGACACCTTCGACAGGTAGTCGGTGAAGATGAACGAGGTGCCCGAGCCGTCCGACCGGTGCACCACGATCACGTCGGTGCCGGGGAGCTTGAGTCCCGGGTTGAGAGCCACCAGCTTGGCGTCGTTCCACTTGGTGATCCGGCCGAGGAAGATCCCCGCGATCGCGTCACCGTCGAGCACCAGCTTGGCGCTCCCGATGGCCGGGAGGTTGTAGGTCAGCACATCGGCGCCGAGCACCGTCGGCACGTGCAGCACGTTGCCATTCACCGCCGCCATCTGGTCATTCGACATCGGGCCGTCCGTGGCGCCGAAATCCACCGTGCCCTCGGTGAACTGGCGGATGCCGCCACCCGACCCGATCGACTGGTAGTTGATCCGCACGCCCGTCGCCTTGGCGTAGGTATCGAACCACTTGGTGTAGATGGGGTTGGGGAAGGTGGCACCGGCGCCGGTGAGCGCCACGCCGCTGGATCGCGGCCGGCGCGGCCGGGGCACCCGTGCCCTGGTCCTTCGGCTTCTCGCCCCCACACGCAGCGAGGGCGAGCGAACCGGCAGCGAGCAGGGCGGAGAACTGGCGACTGCGCGAGTGGACCGGCATCGGCGCTCCTTGAAGGTGACTGGGCCGTGGCTACCAAGGCCATGTAACGAGTGTGAAACGTAAGTTGCAGCGTAACGGACCGCGCGTCACCTTGTCACGTCCTCGTAACTCAGCCTCAAGTCCACTGGAGATACTCACCATGCCGCCGACGGTTGCGCTTCGCGCTGTCCGCCTCGCCGTGCTTGCTGCCCTGCTGTCTCCCGCATGGCTCGAGGCGCAGGTGCAGAAGCCTGATTCGCAGCCGGCCGCCGCGGCCAAGCCCGATTCGCAGCCGGCCCCTGCGGTGAAGGCCGATTCGCAGCCGCCCAAGCCCAAGCCGTGGTACGAGCGGGTGACGATCGGGGGATTCTTCCAGGCCCGCTACAATCAGGTGCTGCAGACCAACGAACTCCTCGTCTGTCAGGCGTGCGACGTCGCACTGGGCGGCGTGCCGAAGTTTTCCTTCCGCGAGGCCCGGCTGGTGGTGCGCGCGGCGCCGGTCGACCGGGTCGCGGTCGTGGTGGAGGCGGACCTGACGCAGGTCGTCGGCACCTCGCAACTGATCCTGCAGCTCCGCGAACTCTTCGGGGACCTCTTCGTGGACAAGGAGAAAGAGACCATCCTGCGGATCGGCTTTGCGCGAGTACCGTATGGCTACGAGAACCTCCAGTCGAGCGCGGTTCGGCTTCCGTTCGATCGCGACGATGCGATCGCAAGCGGTGCACCTGGTGAGCGCGACATCGGCATCTGGGGCATCTGGGCGCCGGCCAAGGTTCACCAGGAGTTCCGGATGCTCGTGGACAGTCTCTTCAAGGGCGCCGCCGACTACGGCGTCGTGAGCGTCGGCATCTATAATGGCCAGATCATCCAATCGCCCGGAACTGAACGGGAACAAGCACATCGTGGCGCGCGTCGCCTACCCCTTCGACCTGCCGCACAACCAGGTCATTGTGGCGGCGGCCCAGGCGTATACCGGCATCTTCGTGATTCCCACCACTGAACGCACGCCCGGCGTCGGCGGCGGCACTGACTTCCGCGACAAACGCCTTGCCCTCTCGGCGATCCTGATGCCGCGCCCGTTCGGGCTGCAGGCGGAATGGACCTGGGGGTCGGGGCCGGAATACGACAACGCCTCGAACGCCATCACCGAGCAGAACCTGAAGGGCGGGTACGTGATGGCGTACTATCGGACATTCATCAAAAAGCGCCTGCTGTACCCCTACATTCGCGCACAGTACTACAATGGCGGCAAGAAGAACGAGCTCGATGCCCGCTCGTATCTGGTGAAGGAGATCGAATTCGGTGCGGAGTTCCTGCCGGTGCGCGCGCTTCGAGTTCACTGCCGCATACATGATCTCGAATCGCACGCAGAATGACGGAGCGCACCCGAACAACCCGCAGAAGGGCCAGACGCTGCGGCTGCAGGCGCAGTTCAACTACTAACGACGGAACAGCAACAGCGTGAGAAGGAACAGCAACAGCGTGAGGTGGAACTGCAACGGCGTGAGGCGGATTCCTAGTGGTAGTTCCTCCTTACGCCGTCGCTCTTCCTCCTTACGCAGTTGCTGTTCCTCTTCACGCACTTCCTATCGCGAGCTCACCACCGCACCAAACGGGTCGGTAAACACGCTGTCCTCCTGTTCCACGAACCGCAGCACGGGGTGCAGCCGCAGTCGCCGGATGAACCGCTCCGGCAATCCGATGATCCGGAGCATCCGACCCGCGAGTTCGAGCTCGCGGGCCAGCACCCAGAGCCTCGCCGTGCCGACCGGGTCGACGCTCGATACCAGCGAGCAGTCGAGCAGCACTTCGCCGGCATCAGGCGCCTCGGCGATGCGGTCGAGCAGGTGATTGACGGCGGAGGTATCGAGGGGACCCCGCAGCTGGACCTCGGGGCGGGAAGACGGCGCGATGTTCTCTGGATTTGTCATGCGCAGGAAGGTCAGGTGCAATGACGACAACTGCTTGATGCTCAGGTAACAGTCTCTCCGCCGTCGCTGTTCCTCCTCACGCCGTCGCAGTTCCTCCTGTCGCAATTCCCGGAAACCACACCCTGATCACCGTCCCCACGCCCAGGTCGCTTTCGGCCGACACCCGGCCGCCGTGCGCCTCCACCAGGTGCTTCACGATCGAGAGCCCGAGACCGGTGCCGCCTTCCTCCCGCGAGCGCGAGGTGTCCGCCCGGTAGAACCGCTCGAAGATCCGGGGCAGGTGCTCCGACGTGATCCCGATGCCATTGTCGCGTACGCTGAGCTCCACGCCGCCGTCCACCTCGCGCGCCATGAACGTCACGACCCCGCCGCTGCCGACGTAGCGGAGCGAGTTGTCGATGAGGTTGGTGAGCACCTGGCGCACGGCGTCGGGATCGGCCTCGAGGCTCCTCGCGCCCGGCTCCACCGTCACCTCGAAGCGCGTGCCCCGCGCCGCCGCCCGCTCGGCCAGCGTTGCCCACACCTCGCGCGCCGCCCCGGTCACGTCCACCGTTTCGACCCGGGGCTGCCACCGTCCCGACTCGATGCGCGAGAGGTCCAGCAGGTCGTCTACCAGGCGCTGCATCCGGTGCGCGTTGCTCAGGATGATCTGCAGGAACTCGCGCCCCATCATCGTGTCGGGCGCGTCGGTGAGCAGTGTCTCCGCGTAGCCCGAGATGCTGGTCAGCGGGGTCTTGAGCTCGTGCGATACGTTGGCCACGAAGTCGCGCCGCACGGTCTCGAGTCGCCGGAGTTCCGTGAGGTCGTGCAGCACCAGCACCGCGCCCTCGTTCTCGAGCGGGCGCGCGTTCACCAGCAGTGTGCTGCCGTCCAGGTCGAGCTGGCGATCCTGCACCGCCTGGCCCTCCAGCACTGCCGTCACGATCTCGCGCGCTGACTTGGAGCGGAAGAGCTGGCGCATGTCGGGCAGCGGATGCTCCGCTTCGTATCCCAGCAGCCGGCGCGCCGCGGCATTGGCCGTCGTGATCCGCCCCCGGCCATCGGCCGCGATGACGCCCTCCAGCATCGATTCCACCAGCGCCGCTGAGGCGGACTGCTCGTTCTTGAGCTGGGCGAAGCGCTCGTCCAGCTGACGGTGCATCTGCCGCACCGCCTGCACCAGGCTGTCGATGTCGGGGATACCCGAGCGGGGAAAGCGGGGCAGGGAACCTCCCGCGATGGCGCGCGCCGCACCCGCCAGGTCGCTCAGCGGCTGCGCGATCGACCGGCCTGCGATGAACGCGAGCCCCGATCCCACCAGCAGCGCGATGAGGGCCGCGCCCAGCATCGCCCGTCGCGCCTTCCGTACAATGTCGTCCACCTGCGCCATGCTCGCCGAGACGCGCACGGCGCCGTCCACGGTGGGGATGGCCACGTGCATTTCCATCGGTGAGATCGCGTCGGCCCGCCGCACGTCGCGTCCCGTGCCGCCCGAGAGGGCCGCCTGCACTTCCGGGTACGCCGCTTCGTCGACGATGGGGATCTCGGCCCGCGCGGTGTCACCGGTGGCGACGATGTCGCCGGCGCGGTCGAACACGATGATGCGATGGGAGCTGCGGCGCTCGAGGCCGCGAAGGACGTCGGTGGGCTTGCCCGAGGCGGTGGCGGCGGCGTCGACCAGTCGGGCCTCGAGCTCCAGGCTCCGCCCGAGCTCGTCCTCGAGGTTGCGCTGCAGCGACCGCCCCGCGGTCCAGACGAGGATGGCGACGGTAAAGAAGAGGACGACAACGGTTCCAGCGACGAGCCGTCCGGCGAACTTCACCTCGTTTTGCTCACCTTGTCCGTGCCCCGGAAGCGATAACCGAACCCGCGTACCGTCTCGATGAGGGGGCCGTGCTCACCGAGCTTCGTGCGCAGCCGCTGCACGTGCATGTCCACCGTGCGCGTCTGGATGTCCGGCTGCGCTTCCCAGACGGTCTCCAGCAGCTGCGGCCGGGTCTGCACCCGCCCGCGGCGCTCGAGCAGCGTGAGCAGCAGCTTGAACTCGGTGCTGGTGAGTTGCAGCTCCTGCCCGTCGAGCATCACTTTGTGCGCCGCGCGATCAATGGTAATCGGGCCGGCCGTCATCGTGGAGCCGCCCGACACCGCCGGCGACGCCAGTCGTCGCAGCAACGCCGCCACCCGGAGTGCCAGCTCGTGCGGCGAGAACGGCTTGGTGAGGTAGTCGTCGGCACCGAGCGACAGGCCCTTGATCCGGTCGGCCTCCTCCCGCCTGGCCGTCAGCAGGATCACCCCTACGTCGCGCGTTTCGTCCCGCTTCCGCAATTCCGCCAGCACCTCGTAGCCCGAGAGTCCCGGCAGCATCAGGTCCAGCACCACGATGTCCGGCCGCTCTTCCCGCGCCGATCGCAGTGCGTCCGCGCCGTTCGTCGCGGTCGAGACCCGGTACCCGGTCTTGGCCAGGTGGTACGCCACGAGCGCCGTGATATCCGGCTCGTCGTCCACCACGAGAATGCGATGGGTCATTTCTCTCCTCTCGGCCGGATCAGGTGTCGCCATCCGGCTCACTCACGCGTGTCGAATACTCGGCCCGGCTGCGCTCGCGCGCGCGGTTCCGTTCCGAACGGGTCGGCTCCAGTTCGGCCAGCGCCGACAGGATCGAGTCCAGCATCCGGGCCAGCGGCCCGGTTCCATCACGCTTCAACCGGTACATCACGAAGGGCGCGATGGGCGTATCCCGAACCAGATCCGCCTTCCGCAGCACCTGGAGATGGCGCGATACCGTGGGCTGCGGCAGCGCCAGCACCTCCTGCAGGTCGGCCACGAACAGAGGCGCCGCCGCCAGGCAGTTGAGGATGCGCAGCCGGGTGGGCTCAGCCACCGCCTGCAGTAGTTCCGTGGGTGTGGGCTTCGCCATATACGCGGAAACGAATACGTCGGTTCCTGAGTCGGTCGCAAGTCCGGTTACAGGATTGCGACATTCGGTGCCTGCTCGGTGTGCAGCTTCCACCTGCCCCCCCGTCCGGGGATATTACCCCCAATGGTCCATGCCATCCTGTTGGCCTGCCTCAGCTTCGCCGCTTCGGCAGACACTGCCCGCGTCGTCATCGTTGCCACCACCGATGTACACGGCAACGCCACCGCCTGGGACTACGCGCTTGAGCGTCCGTTCCAGGGCGGACTGACCCGTGCCGCCACCATCGTCGACTCCCTCCGTCGGCTCTATCCCGAGCAGGTGGTCCTGCTCGATGCCGGTGACCTGCTCCAGGGCAGTCCGTTCGCCGCCTTCCTGGCCCGTGAGCCCCGCATGCCACATCCCATAGTGGCAGCGATGAATGCCATGGGCTACGACGCGGCTACGCCCGGCAATCACGACTTCGATTTCGGCGTCCCGTTCCTCGAGAGCGCCGCCGCCGGGGCGAAATTCAGGTATGTGAGCGGGAATATCTGGACGGTGCCGGCGGACACGCTCCTCTTTCCCTCGCATGCCGTGATACGCCGCGGACCCATCCGGGTTGCGGTCGGCGGGTTTACAACCCCGGGCGTCATGCTCTGGGACCGGCAGCAGCTCGCCGGAAAGGTGCGCGTGTCCCCGATTGCCGGGGCCGCTCCGGCGGTTGCCCGCCGCATGCGCATGGATGCCGACCTGTCGGTCATGATCGTCCACAGCGGCCTGGGACCGCCCGCGAGTTACGACACCACCGGGATCGGACCCGAGAACGACGCGGCGTCGCTCGCCCGGCTCCCCGACGCCCCGGACCTCGTGGTGGTCGGCCACACGCACAGGGAACTGCGCGACTCGGTCATCGGGCGGACTCACTTCACCCAGCCCAATTTCTGGGCCCAGTCGCTGAGCGTCACGCACGTGCTGCTGGAACGCAGCGGCAGCGGCCGCTGGAGGGTCATCTCCGTCAATCCGCAGTTGATCCCGCTCGCCGATGTGCCCGAGGACCAGAAGATCCAGAACCTGCTCGCCGGGCCGAGCGAAGATGCCCGGCGCTGGCTCGGAACGCCGATCGGCCGTGCCACCTCGGCCATGCCGGCGCGCTATGGCCGTGCCGGCCCCACGCCGCTCATCAACTTCGTGCAGTCGGTGCAGCGGCAAAAGACCGGTGCACAGCTCTCGGCGACCTCGGACTACCGGCTCGAGGGCGGGATCGCCCAGGGTGAAATTTCCCGCGCGGCCATCGCCGGCATCTATCCCTACGAAAACACCCTCAAGGCGATTCGTCTCACCGGGGCGCAGCTGCGCGTCTACCTCGAGCAGAGCGCGAAGTACTACGCGCTGCGCGACGGGAAGATCGGCGTCGACGGCTCCATCGCCGGGTACAACTTCGATATCGTGAGCGGCGTCGCCTACGACATCGACCTTTCGCAGCCGGTGGGATCGCGCATCCGCAACCTGCGGTACAAGGGCACCGAGGTGGCGCCCGCCGACACCTTCACCATGGCGATCAACAGCTATCGCGCCACGGGAGCCGGCGGATATGGCGTGGTCGCGGACGCCCCGGTCGTGTATGACCGGGGCGAGGGCATTCGCGACCTGCTCATCGCCGCCGTCGAGCAGAAGAAGGTCCTCGATCCCGCCGAGTACGCCGAGAAGGAGTGGCGGATCGTTCCCCCCGCGGCGGAACAGCAGGTGCGGCAGCTCTTCGGCGCCGCCGCCGAGGCGCGGCCACGGCCGGCGCGAATGCGTGACTCGGTGCTGCTGCGGGTGCTCAGCATGAACGACCTCCACGGGGCGCTCTTCCCCCGCGCCACCACCTGGTCGGAGGGTCGTCAGGTCGGGGGCGTCGCGACGCTCGACGCGATGATGGACAGCGCCACCGCCCAGTGCCGCTGCCCCACCATCCGCCTCGATGTGGGCGACGAGATGCAGGGCACGCTGGAGTCGAGCCTCCTCCACGGGCGTTCCGTGATCCAGGCGATGAACCAGATGAAGATCGCCGCCGCGGTGATCGGCAATCACGAGCTCGACTGGGGCGTCGATACGCTGCGCGCGCGCATGAGCGAGGCGAAGTATCCCTGGCTGGCGGCCAACCTCGTCGACTCCGCGAGCGGCCGGCGGCCCGATTGGGTCAAGCCCTGGGTCATGCTCCAGGTCGACTCGCTGCGGGTCGCGGTCATCGGCTACATGGCGGCCCGCACCAAGGAAATGGTGCGCACCGACAACACCGCCGGCCTGCGCTGGCGCGGCGGGCTCGCCGCCATCGCCGATGTGCTGAGCGAAGTGAAGGCGAAGCGGCCCAGCGTGATCATTCTGCTCGCGCACGAGGGTGGGTTCTGCGAGCAGTCGGGCTGCAGCGGCGAGATCTTCGATCTGGCCAGGGAGCTTCCCGCCGGGTCGGTGGACCTGATCGTGGCCGGTCACACACACGTGAAGCTCGCCACCGAGGTGAACGGCATCCCCATCGTGGAAGCACGCAGCAGTGGGGCCGCGATCGGGGTCACCGACCTGGTGCGCCGCGCCGACGGTGGCGTCCGCGGCTACATCGACGTCCGCACCGCCTTCGCCGACCAGGTGACTCCGGACAGCGCCCTGGGCGAGCTGACCTACCAGATCCGGAAGCAGACGACGCCACTCGCCTCGAGGCAGATCGCCACGCTGGCCGCACCACTCGACAAGGAACACGAGGACGGTCAGTACCCGCTCGGCATCTTCATCGCCGACGCGCAGCGCAACCTCCTTCGCGCCGACGTCGCCCTCATGAACAACGGCGGCATCCGCGCGAGCCTGCCGTCCGGCATCGTCACTTACGAGAATCTTTTCGCGGTGCAGCCCTTCGGGAACCGCGTCGTCGTGCTCTTCCTGAGTGGCAAGGAGCTGCGCGCGGTGCTGGAGCACGCGCTGGAGACGGGAATTCCCACGGCGCACGTCTCTGGCGTCACCGTCACGTGGGACAGCACGCGCGCCCCTGGCCAGCGGATTACCGAGATCACGCTCCCGAACCGGAAGAATCTCAAGGACGGCGAGACCTACCGGCTCGCCGTCAATGACTTTCTCGCCACCGGCGGCAGCGGCTATACCATGCTGGTGGGCAAGCCGCAGCAGCAGGAGTCGATGGGAGACCTCGAGGTGCTCGAGCTCTACCTCAAACGCCTGGCGCAGCCGGTGCGCGCTCCCGGCACGGTGACGTTCGTGCAGAAGAAGAAATGAGTTCCATTCGGCTCTTCGTGAACGAGAAGCCGGTGGACGTCGCCACGCCGGCCACCGTCGCTGACGCGGTGACCGCCTTCGACCCGGCACTGGGTGCCGGCCTGGCGGCGGGCACCGCCCGCGCCACCGATGCCCGCGGCATCGACATCGCCCCGACCGAGCCGGTGGGACCCGGCTCGATCCTCCGTGTCCTCGCGTCCTCACGTCCTCGCGCCTGATGGTAACGCGTGAGCTGATCGCGCGGTTGCCCAAGGCAGAACTCCATGTCCACCTCGACGGCTCGCTCCGCCCGGAAACGCTGATCGAGCTGGCGCGCGCGGTCGGCGCTCCGCTCCCTTCGAGCGATCCCGATGTGATCCGCCGGTTCATGCTGGTGAATCACGCGCACGATCTCGAGGAGTTCCTCAAGAAGTTCGACACCACGATCGCGGTGCTGCAGACGCCCGAGGCCATCGAGCGGGTGGCCCATGAGATGTGCGAGGACGCGAAGGACGACAACGTGCGCTATCTCGAGGTGCGCTACTGCCCGCATCTGAGCACGAAGGGTGGGCTGAGCCTCGACGAGGCGATCGCTGCCGAGCTTCGCGGCCTGCGGCGGGGCGAGCAGGATTTCGGCGTGGTGACGCGGATGATCAACTGCTCACTGCGTCACTACGCCCCCGAAGTGTCGCTCCGTATCGCCGAGGCATCGGTGCGGTTCCGCGACCAGGGCGTGGTCGCGTTCGATCTCGCGGGCGGTGAGGCCGGTCGTCCATGTGGGGTGCACGCCGCCGCCTTCGACCTGGCCCGGCAGGGACGCCTTGGCATCACGGTGCACGCGGGAGAGGCGGCTGGTGCCGAGTCGATCGCCGAGGCGGTCGATCGCTGCCATGCTGACCGCATCGGGCACGGCACCAGGCTGTACGAGGATCCCCGCCTCCGCGACTACGTGCGCGACCGGCGCATCGCGATCGAGGTCAACATCACCAGCAATCTCCAGACGCACGCCGTGAAGGTGGCAGCGGCGCACCCGGTGCGCGATTACTTCGATCGTGGCCTCAACCTGACGCTCTGTACCGACAGCTGGCTCATGTGCGGCGTGTCGCTCACCGACGAATACTGGCTGGCCCACACCGCACTCGGCTTCACCCGACCGGAGATCGACCGGATGATCCTCAACGGCTTCGAGTCGGCGTTCCTGTCCTGGCCCGAGCGCGAGCGGCTGGTCACCTCGGTGCGGGAAGAACTGGCGGCGACCCGGTGAGCGCCCGCCTCCGGCGGCTCTTCCTGGCGATCGCGCTGCCCCTCGTGGCCATCACGGCGGTGTGGATGATGCCCGGCCTCATCGCGCGCGGCACCGGCCGGCTTTTCGCCCAGGAGCCGCAGGCCACGCCGCAGCCCGCACCCGCAGCCGACACCATCCAGCCGGCGCCGCCCACGCCACCGCCGCCCGCACCGGTGCCCCTCACCGAACGGTTCCGGGGACTGCTCGGAATTGCCGTCATCATTGCGATCGGCGTCTGGTTCTCCCGCAGCCGCCGGCAGATACCATGGGGCGTGGTGGCGTGGGGACTCGCGCTCCAGGTGCTCTTCGCGATCTTCGTGCTGCGCATACCGTCGGGTCAGGCGCTCTTCCGCAAGCTGGGCGAGATCGTCACCGCCATCCTGAGCTACAGCTACCAGGGCAGCCAGTTCGTCTTCGGCGAGCTCGGCAAGCAGCACTCCAGCGTGGGCGTGGTGTTCGCCTTCCAGATCCTCCCGGCGATCATCTTCGTCTCCGCCCTCTTCGCCATCATGTACTATCTCGGCGTCATGCAGGTCATCGTGCGCGCCTTTGCGGTGGTCATGGCGAAGCTGATGAAAACGTCGGGTGCGGAGAGCCTCGACGTCGCCGCGTCGATCTTCATGGGGCAGACCGAGGCGCCGCTCACCATCCGGCCCTTCCTGCCCAACCTGACCCGGTCCGAGCTGATGACGGTGATGACCGCCGGCATGGCGCATATCTCCGGCTCGATCATGGTGGCGTACATTGCCTTCGGGGTGGATGCGCGGCACCTGCTCACGGCCGTGATCATGACCGCACCCGGCACCATCATGATGGCCAAGATCTTCGAGCCCGAGGACGGCCATCCCGAGACCTACGGCAACGTCAAGCTCGATATTCCCCAGACCGACGTGAACCTCGTGGCCGCTGCCGCGCGCGGCACCAGCGAGGGATTGCACCTCATGCTTAACGTCATCGCCATGCTGATCTCGTTCGTCGCGCTGGTGGCGCTGGTCAACGGCATCTTCGGACTGGTGCACGGATGGCTGCCCTCGATGCCGGAAAACCTCCAGACCGTGCTGGCCTGGGTCGGCCGCCCCATCGCGTGGGTGATGGGCGTGAGCTGGGCTGACAGCGGCGTCGTCGGCGGCCTGCTCGGCACGCGTGCGGTGCTCAACGAGTTCATCGCCTTCGCCGAGCTGGGCCAGCTCAAGACCTCGCTCGACCCCAGGTCCTTCACCATCGCGTCGTTCGCGCTGGCCGGTTTCGCCAACTTCGCCTCGGTCGGCATCCAGATCGGCGGTATCGGCGCCCTGGCGCCCGATCGCAAGGGCGACCTCGCGCGCCTTGGCTTTCGTGCGATGCTCGCCGGCACGCTCGCGAACTTCCTGTCCGCAACGATCGCGGGGATGTTGCTGTGACAATGAGCGCCGTGAAGGGCGTGGCGTATGGGGTTGGCTCCGCGGGCTCGCGCGAAAGGCGCGCCGAACGGGGATGGCTCCGGAGGCTCTGTTGTCGGCGCAGCGACGAGTTGGTGATGCTCGCACCGGGAGCGCCGGCACGAGAGCCGAAGGAGCCGCCCCGGAGGCGCGCCCAGGTGGAGCCAGTCATATGACCGCCGAATCAGCGATCCGCGACTTTCTCGGCACTCGCAAGCCCGCCGCGCTGATCGTTCTCGGCAGCGGACTCGGCGACCTCGCCGACCAGCTCGAGGCTCCCGCACGCCTCGCCTATCGCGACATCCCCGGCTTTCCCATTCCCACCGTGGAGGGCCACAAGGGCGAACTCGTCCTCGGCCGCCTCGGCGGCCGCGACGTGCTGGCCCAGGCCGGCCGTTTCCACATGTACGAAGGACATGATGCGGCGACCAGTTCGCTCTGCATCCGCACCGCGGCCGCGGTGGGCATCCGGACCGTCCTGCTCACGAACGCCGCCGGCGGCATCCGCCGTACATTCAAGCCCGGCACCCTCATGCTCATCGCCGACCATATCAACCTGCAGTTCCAGAGCCCGCTGGTCGGTGCGGTGCGGAGCGGTGAGGAACGTTTTCCGGACATGTCCGATCCCTACGATCCCGCCCTTCGCGCCCTCGCGCGCCAGGTGGCCCGGGATCGCGGTATTCAACTGGAGGAAGGCGTCTATGCCGGGCTGCTCGGGCCCAGCTACGAGACACCCGCCGAGGTGCGCATGCTCGAGCGGCTCGGCGCCGACGCGGTGGGCATGTCCACCGTCGCCGAAGTCATCGCGGCTCGCGCGCTCGGGCTTCGCTGTATGGGCATTTCCACCGTCACCAATCTCGCGAGCGGCATCGGGCACAGCGCCCTGTCGCACGCGGAGGTCATGGAGACGGCGAACGCCGTGCGGTACGACATGACCGCGCTGTTCACCGGGATCGTGGAGCGACTCGACGGATGAGCGACACGGGGCCGAAGCGCCCCGATGGGGCGCCCGACGATGGCCTGCGCCTGGCCCAGGCCGGCATGCTCCTCAACATGGTGCTGGCCATCGTCAAGGTGCTGGCCGGCCTCATCGGCCACTCCTACGCGCTGATCGCGGACGGAATCGAGTCGGTGGCCGATATCTTCGGGTCGCTGATCGTGTGGAGCGGCCTTCGGGTCGCCCGCCGCAGCGCCGACACCACCTATCCCTTCGGGTACGGCAAGGCTGAAGCCCTCGCGGCGGCTGCGGTGGGGCTGATGCTCGTCGGTGCGGCCATCGGCATTTCCATCGAGGCTGTTCGCGAGATCCTGATCCCGCATCACGCGCCGGCGCCATTCACCCTCGCGGTCCTGGTCGGCGTCGTGATGATCAAGGAGCTCTTCTTCCGCCGCGTGTCCCGCGCCGCCGTGACGTCCGGCAGCACGGCCGTGCAGGCCGACGCCTGGCATCATCGCAGTGATGCCATCACCTCGCTCGCGGCGTTCATCGGCATCAGCATCGCGCTGATCGGCGGGCCCGGCTGGGAGCAGGCCGACGATTGGGCCGCCCTCCTCGCCGCCTGTGTCATCGTCTACAATGGGGTGAAGGTGATGCGCCCGGCGCTGCAGGAGCTGATGGACCGCGCGCCCGGCGACGTCCTGCTCACCCGCGTCGAGCGCGCGGCGCATTCCGTCACCGGAGTGCTTGCCACCGAAAAACTGAAGATGCGCCGCGCGGGTACCGCCTACTACGTGGACCTCCACGTCCAGGCCGAGCCGACGTTATCGCTGTACGAGGCGCACATCCTGAGCGGCATGGTAAAGAGCGCGATCCGGCGCGAGGTGCCCGAGGTGTCGGGCGTGCTGATCCACATGGAGCCGTTCGAGGGAGGGGAGGCGTGAGCGGAAGCGCGATGGGACGGGCGCGTCGAATGGGGATGGCCCCGGAGACGTGCCCTACACCGCTCGGACCGTGTGTTCAGCGAAGTGATTCAACGGCCCGTGCCCCGCACCCAGGTTGGGTGCCGTCGTGATCGCGCGCACCACGTACTCGAGGCCCCCTTCCACCGCGTCCTCGAGCGGTCGCCCTGCGGCAAGCCCGGCGGTGATGGCGGCCGATAGCGTGCACCCGGTCCCGTGCGTCGACGCGCTCCGGATCCGGGGATGACTGAATCGCCGGATGCCCTCGGCCGTGAACAGCAGGTCCACGATGATGTCGTCTGCCAGGTGCCCGCCCTTCAGCAGCACGGCGGCGGCACCCGAGTCGAGCAGCACCGTGCCCGCGCGCTCCATCTGCGCCACGTCGCGCACCTCCAGCCCGGTCAGGAGCGCCGCCTCGTCCAGGTTGGGCGTCACCAGCGTGGCGAGCGGCAGCAATCGGTCGCGGATCACCTGCTCGGCGTCGACCGAGAGCAGCCGGTCGCCCGAGGTCGCGATCATCACGGGATCCACCACCAGGGGTGTCCAGCCGAACCCGTGGATGCAGTCCGCCACCGTCGTCGCCAGCTTGGCGTCGGCCAGCATCCCCGTCTTGAGCGCGTCGGGAGGCATGTCGGCGGCAAGCGCCTCGAGCTGCATCCGCAGGAAGTCGGGTGCCACCGTCTGAACCCCGCTCACGCCCACCGTGTTCTGGGCCGTGAGCGCCGTGATGGCCGCCATGCCGTACACCCCGAACTGGTGAAAGGTCTTGAGGTCGGCCTGGATGCCCGCCCCCCCGCTGGGGTCTGATCCGGCGATCGACAGCGCAACTCGCATGAGTGCTCTCGAAACGTTGATACGTGACTTGAAGCGTCGCCGCGGACGCGAGCGCCGGGGTCTGGCGCTGGCCGAGGGCGTGCGCCTCGTCGAGGAGGCGCTTGCCGCCGGGGTTCCGGTGCGGGGCGCGGTGGTTTCTCCTGCGCTCGAAGTTACTCGGCGGGGCGAGGCGCTGGTAAGAGCCCTGCTTGCGGCCGGGATCAAGGTCGAGCACGTGGACGATCGCGCCCTGACCGACTTCGCCGACACGGAACACCCCCAGGGCGTGGTCGCCGTCATCGAGCCCCGCGACTGGTCCCTCGACGACATCCTGCTCGGACCGCGTGCCGCCGTGCTCGTGCTCGATGCCGTGCAGGATCCGGGCAACGTGGGTACCATGTTGCGCACCGCGCTGGCCCTGGGTGCCGCCGGGGTCGTGGCGCTGCCCGGTACCGCGGACCTCAGCAATGCCAAGGTCATTCGCGGCAGCATGGGGGCGTTCTTTCGCCTCCCGAATGTCGCGACCGACGCCGACGAGCTCGCGATCTGGGCCACGGCGCACGCGGCCGAGGTCTGGATTACCGACGCGGCCGGCGACCCGGTGACCCGGGCCCCCCGCACTGGTCCCACCCTGCTCGTGGTGGGCAACGAGGGCGCCGGTGTGGGCGAACTCATGGCCGCCCGCGCGTCACGTCGCGTGGGCATTCCCCTTGCACCTGGTGCCGAGTCGCTCAACGTGGCGGTGGCTGCCGGGATACTTCTCTACGAGGTCTTGCGTGCCGACTGACGGACAGAACCTGACCTTCATCTACGTCGTGGCCGGCGTCTTCGGCCTCCTCATCGGCAGTTTCCTCAATGTCTGCATCCTGTCGTGGGGTGCGGAGCCCAAGGAATCGGTGCTCCGCCCGAGATCACGCTGTCCCAAGTGCGGCAACAGGATCGCCTGGTACGACAACATTCCGGTGCTCTCCTGGCTCATTCTCGGCGGCAGGTGTCGCAGCTGCAAGCAATCGATCTCGATCATGTATCCGCTTGTCGAACTCGCCACCTGCCTCATCTGGGTCTACTTCGTCTGGCTCTTCGGTCCCACCATCGCCGCCGTCCGGGCCGCGGTGTTCTTCACGCTGCTGCTCGGCATCCTGGTCACCGATGCCCGCGCCTACATCATTCCCGATGAGTTCACCCTCGGTGGCGTCGTGCTGGGGCTCGTTCTCACCGCGGTGGGCGGGTACCTGCTCAACGGCGGCCCCGGCGCGATGCACGGGCTGGTCTTCTCCCTCATCGGCGGCGCGACCGGCTTCGGCATTCTCTGGGTCGTGGGCTGGCTCGGCACCCTCGTACTCAAGCAGGATGCGATGGGCGGGGGTGACATCAAGATGATGGGGATGGTCGGAGTCTTCGTCGGATGGACCGGCGTGCTGCTCACCATTTTTCTTGGCGCGCTCATCGGCACGCTGATCTTCCTTCCGCTCACTCTGATGGGAAGGAAGAAGCTCGTTCCCTTCGGAATCTTCCTGGCCATCGGCGCCGGGATCGCCTACCTCTTCGGGACCAAGCTCGTGCAGTGGTACGCCATTACGTACCTGGGCGCTTGATGCGCCCTGCGCTCTGCCTGCTGTTGTTGGCCGCAGTGGCTTGCCGCGGCAAGCCAAGAGAGACCGACGCCGACCGCAATCTTGCCCATCTCGTCGACAGTCTGATGCCCGCGGTCGAGCAGAGCGTCGGTCTCAAGTTCAAGCGCCGGCCCGAGTCGGTGCTCCGCACCCGTGACGAAGTGCGCAGCTTCGTTCGCGCCAAGCTCGCGCAGGAGATGCCGCCCGAGCGCTTCCTGCAGCTCACGCGGGCCTACACGCTGCTGGGTCTCCTCCCCGATTCGCTCGACCTCCGCGCCGTGATGGAGGACATGCTCTCCCAGCAGATCGCCGGTTACTACGACCCCGACTCCGCCACGCTCTACGGTGTGGCCGGCGCCGAGGGACCGGTGCTCCGCCTCACCGTGGCGCACGAGCTCGTCCACGCGTTGCAGGACCAGTACATGCCGCTCGATTCCATCCTGAAGGACAAGAGCAGCAACGATCGCTCATCCGCGGCTCAGGCCATCCTCGAGGGACAGGCGAACTTCGCCTCCATCGTCATGCTCCAGGGCGCCGAGGTGGCGCAGAGCCCGGCGTTCTGGGAAGAGTTCCGCCGCACCGGCGATCAGATGCTCTCCGGCGGTGGCATGAGCACGGTGCCGGCCGTGCTGCGCGAGGGATTGCTCTTTCCCTATCTCGCCGGCGCCGAGTTCATGCTCTGGTGGGGACAGTCTCCCTTCAGTGATACGCTCCCGTACGGCCCGCGCATGCCGCGCTCCACCGAGCAGATCATGCACCCCGAGCGCTATGAGCGCGGCGACCGGCCCATCGACATCCAGTTTACCGACACCGTTCCTGGCAGCTATGAGGACGTGCTCGGTGAGTTCGACATCAGGTTGCTGATGCAGGAACTCACCGGCCGGAAAGCCAGTGACGCCTCACTGCCCCTCGGCTGGGGCGGCGACCGGTTCCGGCTCGACGAGGGCAACGGCGGCCCCGCGCTCGTCTGGATCTCTGTCTGGGACGAGCCGCGCCATCGCGACTGGTTCCTCTCTGCCACGGGCGCGAAGTTCAAGGCCCGCGCGAAGGCCGGCTACAGGACGCAGGTGGACACCCTCACGGTTGCCGGCCATGCCGGCCTGCGCTATGTGATCGGCAAGGAGACCTGGTCGGGCTGGCACACGCTCCCCGGTGCGGTGGTGCCAGTCGAGCCGCCCAGGCCCGCCGTGGTGCAACGCGGCCGCACCGGCCGCTAGCAAAGCGCGTATATCTTCAGCATGGCCCGATCCGGCGAACTCGTCGATCCGCTTTTCCTCCTGTTCCAGTCGGCCCTTGCCGGCCGCTACTCGATCGATCGCGAACTGGGACGGGGCGGGATGGGGATCGTCTATCTCGCCCGCGAAGTGCACCTCGATCGCCCCGTCGCCATAAAGCTCCTCCCACCCGCGCGCGCGGCGCAGGCGCCGCTCCGCCAGCGCTTCCTTCGCGAGGCACGTCTCGCGGCAGGCCTGTCCCACCCGAACATCATCCCGATTCATGCCGTTGAGGACGCGGAAGGATTCGTGTTCTACGTCATGGCGTTCGTTGACGGCGAAACCCTCGCCGAGCGCGTGCGCCAGCGGGGACCACTGCCACCATCGGAGGCCGCGCGGGTTCTGCGCGAGGTAGCGTGGGCCCTGGCGTCCGCCCACGCGCAGGGCCTCGTCCACCGTGACGTCAAGCCCGACAACATTCTGATCGAGCGATCCACCGGACGGGTGCTTGTCACCGATTTTGGCATCGCGGCAGCCGCCGGCGACGCGGGAGACGGCATCGCGGGCACGCCCGAGTTCATGAGCCCCGAACAGGCGCTGGGCGGGCAGATCGACGCGCGGAGCGATCTCTACGGACTCGGCGCCACGGCATTCTTCGCCCTCTCGGGGCGGCTTCCGTTCGAGGGAGCCAGCGCTACCGAAGTGCTCGCCCGGCAGGTCACCGAGCCACCCCCGCCGCTGGCGTCGCTTGGCGTCACCGTGCCGCGCAAGCTCTCGCTCCTGGTCGATCGCTGTCTCGCGAAGCCTCCCGACCATCGACCCGCGAGCGCACAGGCCCTCGCCGAGCAGATTGGGCTCGCGCTGGAGCAGCGGCGCGAGTTGCCGGCGGCGCTGCGCGCGTTCGTGAAACGCTACGGACGGCTCGATGGTGGCGGCACCATTGTCGCCCTCTTCCTGCTGCTGAGCGGTTCTATCGTCATCGCCGCACTCTTCGGCCGCACCGCGGGGTTCATGACGATGCTGCTTGGAGTGACCGTCGCGCCGTTCGCGTATCTCGTGGGCGCCGCGCGACGGCTGAGCCTGCTCGGCTTCACCCACCAGGATCTCGACCCCGCCTTCAAGGGCGAAATCGAGCAGGCGCGTGAGGAACTCACCGTCGAGCACCGGTCGGGCCCGTCAGCGGTCGAGCGCCACTTGCCATTGGTGATGAAGGTGTCCGGCGCGGTCGGGGTGCTCGCCACCGTTGGACTCTTCCTCGGCCCGTCGAGCCCGTTCTTTCAGACGGCGGCATCGGTGTTCGGCCTGGCGTACGGGACGACAGTCCTCACGTCGGTGGCGTACCTCTACCTGTTGCAGCGCCGCCGCGACGTCGATACCGAGTTCTGGGCCAGGCTGTGGATGGGCAGGATCGGCAAGCTCGCGTTCTCCGTCGCGCGAAAATTGCTCGGGAAACGCGCCATTGCGCCGGCCATGACGCACCGGGCCACCGAGCTCTCGCTCGGCATGGCGGCTGAACACCTCTTCGAGGGTCTGCCGAAGGAATCGCGCCAGGCCCTGGGTGACCTGCCCGCACTGCTGCGACGCCTCCAGGCCGATGCGCAGTCGCTCCGTGCCCGGTACGATGAGCTGCAGGAGGTACTTGGCGATGGCGGTGCTGCCGCCGCCTCCGTCGAGTACGCCGACGTGCGCGCGGCGCGGGATGCAACGCACGCCAAGCTCGGCGACGCCGTCGGCGCCCTGGAGACGATCCGCCTCAACCTGTTGCGCCTGCATGCCGGGTCGGTCACGGTGGCGGGCCTCACCACCCATCTCGGCCTGGCCGCCGCCGTGTCCGAAGATGTGGAGCGGCTCATCGCGGCACAGGAGGAGGTCGAGCAGATAGTGAAGTTTCCCCGGCAGGCGCCGGCGACGCCCGCGTAGGGCATTCCTGCGGAGCGTCGCGGGCTGCGGAGTTCATTCTCCTCGGACCTCACGATCCGGCGCCCAGTATCGCTGAAGCCATCGCCGTGCCGAGCACCCGCGACCGGATCTTGGCGAAAGCGGTGTCCCGCGTCGTGGAGATGTCGTCGCTGAAGGGGGAAAAGCCGCAGTCGTCAGTCGTGCCGAGTTGAGCCAGCGGGATGTACTCGGCGGCCCGCAGCACCAGGTCTCTCACCTCTTCCGGTGTCTCGACCCGCGGGTCGATCGGCGAGGTGACTCCCACGAAGATCATCTGGTGTGGCTTAAGGTTGTCCCGGATGATGGTGAGCGCGCGTGCTGGATCGGGTTCACCGGCCAGCGCGATGTAGAAGTTGCCCACCTTCAACTCGAAGAGACTGGGCAGCAGCCGGGCGTAGTCCACATCGCCGCTGTGGGTGGAATCGCAGTCGGCACCGGGGCAGGTGTGGACGCCGATGCGCTGCAGATCCTCGGGCGAGAAGCGGTCGAGGGCGAGGTTGTTCAGCTGGATGAAGCCGTGCAGCAGGTGCCCCGATGGGTCGAGGCCTGCCGCCAGCCGTCCCTCGGTGAAGTCGATCTGAACCTTGTAGGCCCCCGCCCGCAGGCATCTCCGGACTTCCGATTCGTGTTCGTCCAGCAGGTCCTTGATGAAAGCGTCACGCGGGTATCCCGGAAGCTCCTCGGGCGGGTACATCAGGCTCAGCGCCGAGGGTGATATCACGGCCTGCTTCATGGGCCGGCTCGTGAACCGCCGGGCAAGAGTGAGGTACTCGTCGGCATATCGTCGGTAGCGGAACGGGCCCGACGTAAGGCGGGGCATGCGCCGCACATGTCCGGCGGAAAAGAAGATCGTGAACCCCCCCGACGGCGCCGCGTTGGCGAGACCGTGCACCGGATAGGTCCAGAAGTTGTGATACTTGCGTTGTTCGCCGTCGGAGATGACCGGCGATCCCGTCTCTTCGAACCGCGCGATCGTATCCTGGATTGCGGCTGCGTACATCGGCTCGAGCTCCGCCGCCAACGGATCGCCCGCGCCGATGGCCCGCAGCAGGTGCCGCGGCCTGGGAATGCTGCCTATGGGTTCAGTGGGTATCTGCACTGCCGACTTTCCGGTTGACGCGAGACCCTAGCCTACCTCGACCACCTCGTTTCCCGCCACCACCCACACCCGGTCCCCCTCCTCCCGCGCCATCGCGGCGCATCCCGTGAACTCCCCGAAGGCCGGCAGCACTCCACCATGCCGCCCGAACCAGTAGCATGCCAGTCGTTCCCGCTCCCCGCTCGGCCCTCGAACCGTGACGCACGGGTGAATGTGCCCGGCGACAGTGTAGATACCCGCCACCAGGGTCGGGTGATGCACCAGCGCGAACGGCCCCACGAGCTCCGATCGACGGAGGCTGGGTACTTGGAGCTTGGACCGGGTGCCCCTCCGAGAAAGGTCTGGCTGCCGGGTGGACCTGAGCGTGATTCGCAGAAACCCGGCCCCGAGGACCTTTCGAGGAGGGGCATCCGGTCCAGGCTCCCACCAGGCAATCCGGACAAGAGCATTACCGTGACTCCAGCAGCAGGCGCAGCGCCTCGATCCGGTCCGCCTCGGCCGCCGCCTTGTCCGTCCTCCACCTCAGGATCCTCGGAAACCGCACCGCAACTCCCGACTTGTGCCGTGTCGAGCGCTGGATCCCCTCGAAGCCCAGCTCGAACACCTGGATCGGCTCCACCCGCCGCACCGGCCCGAACTTCTCCAGCGTGTGACGCCGGATCCATCCATCCAGCGTGCGGATCTCCGCGTCGGTGAGCCCCGAGTAGGCCTTGGCGAATGGGACCAGCGCGTCACCGTCCCATACCGCGAACGTGTAGTCGGTGTGCAGCGACGCTCGCCGGCCATGTCCCGGCTGCGCGTACACCATCACCGCGTCTACGCTGAACGGCTGAACCTTCCACTTCCACCAGCCGCCCTTGCGCCGGCCCACGCCGTACTCGCTGTCGAGTCGCTTGAGCATCAGCCCCTCGGCCAGCATCTCCCGGGACCGTGACTGCATCGACTCGGCATCGGCCCACGTGGCGGCGGCAACGATCGGTGACGCGATCAGCCGGTCCTCGAGCACGGTATCCGCGAGCAGCCGGTTGAGCCCCGCGCGCCGTTCGCCGAGCGGATGCGTCCGCAGGTCCACGCCGCCCAGTTCCAGCAGGTCGTACACGATCAGCACCACCGGCACGTCCGCCAGCATCTTGGGGCCGAGCTTGAGCCGCCCGATCCGGCGCTGCAGCTGGGCGAAGGGCAGGGGAGTGCCGTTCTTCCACGGCATGATCTCACCGTCCAGCACTGTGCCATCGGGCAGCGCATCACCGGCCGCCGCGAGTTCCGGGAAGCGCTCGGTGACCAGCTCGCCTCCGCGCGACCAGACCCAGGTTTTTCCTTCGCGTCGTATCAGCTGTGCCCGGATCCCGTCCCACTTCCACTCCAGCTGCCATTCGGCGGGATCGCCCAGCGAGGCGAGCTCGCCTTCCAGCGGATACGCCAGATAGAACGGATAGGGCCGCGAACGGTCCGCATCACTCGTGTCCGCGGTAACCAGCGACGTGAACCATTCGGCCGACGGGGTCCATTGCCCGCCCAGCCGGTGTGACAGCGTGGCTTCATCCACACCGCTGAACGCCGCCAGCGCGCGCACCACCAGTTGCTGCGACACACCCACGCGAAAGGCGCCGGTGAGCAGCTTGTTCCACACGAACCGCTCCGTGCCGTGCAGCTCGCGCCACGAGGCGAGCACGGTGACTCGCTGGGCCGCCTCTACCTGTGTCGCCAGGGGCAGCAGTCGCTCCGTCACCCATCGATGAAGTGGCATGGACGACTCCGCCTTCGACACCGGCAGCAAGTGCGCGATCGTCTCCGCCAGGTCGCCCACGGCGTCGTAACACTCGTCGAACAGCCATTCCGGGATGCCGCCCTCTTCCATCGCCCATGCGGAGAGCCGTCGCACCGGGATCAGTCGCTTGGGCCTGCCTCCCGACAGGAAGTACACCGCCCACGCGGCGTCCGCCGCCGGCACAGCGGCGAAATAGGCCGCCATCGCGGACACCTTCTCGCTCGTGCGATTGGTCTCGTCCAGCTCGGTAAACAACCGGGCGAACGCTCTCACGCGGCCCCGCCCCTGTCCTCACCCTCGCCTTCGCTCTCGATCGCCTGGCGCTCGGCGTCCTGCTCCGCGGCCTCGTCGCCCTCCCAGTGGCTGAGCACCGATTCCGCCTGCAGTCCGTGCTCCTGCAGCCATCGCACCACTGGCTCGCGAAACCCATGCGTCACCTGCACCCTCTCCGCACCGGTCGCGGCGATCGCGTCGAGAAGTGCCGGCCAGTCGACATGATCTGAGAGGACGAAGCCGCGATCCAGTGCTCGCCGCCGCCGGGCGCCCCGCAGCGTCATCCATCCCGATGCAAAGGCCGTGGAGCTTGCGCCGAATCGGCGAAGCCAGGTGCTCCCCGCTGCGGACGGCGGTGCCAGGATGAGGCTCCCGGCGAAGTCGGTGCCGCGCGGCATCGACGCCGCGTGACGCGTCGCGGGCAGCGCGATGCCCGCCACGCGATAATCGACGTTGAGCTGTTCCACCGCACCATGCGTGTAGATCGGGCCGATGTCTGCGTCGCGCAGTCCCGCCAGGACCCGCTGTGCCTTGCCCAGCGCATAGGCGAACATCACGCTCGCGCGGCCATGCTCGCGGTTCCGCGCCCACCACGCCCGCATCTCGCCGAACGTCTCCTCCTGCGGTGCCCACCGGTAGATCGGCAGCCCGAACGTTGACTCGGTGATGAAGACGTGACACCGGAGCGGCTCGAACGCCGTGCATGTCGGATCGGGCTCCGACTTGTAGTCACCCGACACCACCCATACCTGCCCGCCGTGTTCCACCCGTATCTGCGCCGAGCCCAGGATGTGGCCCGCCGGGTGAAACGACACCCGCACGCCGTTGATCGTGTTCGCCTCACCGAATGTCACGGTCTCGATGTCGGCCTGCGGCCCGAGCCGGGTGCGCAGCACCAGTTCACCCTCGCGCGCGGCGAGGTACCGCCGTGATCCCCAGCGGGCGTGGTCGCCGTGTGCGTGCGTGATCAGTGCCCAATCGACTGGCTCCCAGGGATCGATGTAGAAATCCCCGGCGGCGCAGAACAGGCCCCGGTCGGTAATGCGAAGGAGATCGTTGGGACGCATCAGGAAAGGTAGATCGGCCGCTGGTCGAACACGCGCATTCACGCGCAGCGGGCCAGTGTTGTTGGCTCGGCGTTCTGTTGGTATCTTCTAGTTGACCGTGCGGCCAGGCCGCGCGGGACAATCCGATCGATCGGAAGACTTGTTCCGGTTCGTTGCGGGAGTAAAGCGGCTGGGCGAGCCGCTCTGCTCCCGCTTTTTCAGTTTGCAGCCGTACGCGAACAGGGAGGCGTTATGAGTCACGATTCCGGCCTGAACACGGGCCAAGATATTGATGACGCGGTCGAATCCACTCTCGACGATGCCACGGGCCGGCTCCGCGAGAAGGGCACCAAACTGGGCCGCAAGGCTGTATCGGCCATCGACGAGAGCCGCGGCGCGGTTGCCGAGCGGCTCGAAGTGGCGGCGCGCGGACTGCGCAACAAGGCGGAGGCGATCGCCGACGGCGGTGAGCGCGTGAGCCGGGTCACGCATGACGTGGCCGACAAGGTCGATGACGCGTCGCGTTACATCCGCAACAACGACGCGAAGGACATGCTGGCCGACGTGAGGTCCATGGTGCGGGCCCATCCCACCAGGTCGCTGATTGCCGTACTGGCCGTTGGGTTCCTCGCCGGCCGGGCGTTCCGCCGCGAATAGCGGGATGAGGGAGCGGGCGGGGGTTGGCACGTCATACGCCCCCGCTCGCGCCGCGCCTAGCTGACGCTGACCTCATCCGCTTCCGGCACCTCATCGTACGGGTCGCTCCAGATGTCCTTGAGCGTCCGTGCGATCGCCGGCAGCTGCTCCTCTCGCGCCGGCAGCCCCTCCTCCCGCAGTCGCGCGATCACGGCCGATCGGCAGGATGTCGTTCACCTTCATGACCACCTTGGTGTAGTCCCTCAGGTGGCGCCGGGCGAGTTCGGCGACCGCCTGGTCATTGAGCGACATCGCGGTGCTCACCAGCATCACATAACTCACCGTCGCCAGGCTGAACGCCGTGTAGTCGTCACGCAGGTCCTTGGGAACCTTCTCGTTCCGCACGAGGTCGACCGCCGCCGCACCGGCGCCGGCCAGCACCGACGCGGCCCGCTTCACCGCCTCGGCGACGGTATTGGCCGCTCCCGATTCCCGCTCGTCGATGACGTCCTTGAGCGCCTCGATGTGCGCTTCCACCGTGACAAGTGTCTCCTCGAGGACGGTGCTGAGGATCCGCGGTTCATCGTGCAGGTCCTTTGCCTGCGCCCGGACTGCGATGGCGATGTGTTCCTCGAGCGCCAGCATGTCGGTCAGGTAACTGTTGATGGCTTCCGTGGTCGTTCTCGACATTGGTCTATCCCTTCGCTTGCAAATGCGAAAAGGCGCACGGGATCCATGGAGCGGATCCGCGATGCGCCTTCGAATGACGAGCCACCTGCACCCGCCCCTCAAGGTGGCCTTCATGGCCGCTTTGACTGCTGTACGTGAAATACCCCTCCCGGCGGCTGCGGTTGCCCTTGTTACCTTCCCGGTAATCCCATCCGGAGCTCCGCGTGTATCGCTGTGCCCTCATTGCGACGCTCCTGCTCGTCGCTTGCGCCCAGTCCGGCAGTCAGCCGCCATCGCCGGCCCAGGTCTCGCACATCGCCCAGCAGAGCAACACCACGGTACTCCTCATCGCCGTCAGCGCTGTCAGCGACAGCGTCGCCTGGGTGAGCGGCAGCGGTGGCACCGTCCTTCGTACCACCGATGGCGGCGCCACCTGGCATGCCGGCAAGGTTCCCGGTGCCGATTCGCTCCAGTTCCGCGACATCCACGCCCTGGATGCCAGTCATGCCTGGGTCCTGAGCATCGGGCCCGGCGACAACTCGCGCGTCTACTACACTGCCGACGCCGGCACCAACTGGACCCTGCAATACACCAACCAGGATCCCGAAGCCTTCTACGATTGCTTCGGCTTCTGGGACGCGAACCGTGCGATCGCGGTGGGTGACGCGGTGCAGGGCCACACCGGCATCCTCACCACCGACGATGGCGGCCTCCACTGGAACCCCACGCCATCGGCCACGACTCCATTCGCCCCGCCCGGTGAGGGTAGCTTCGCGGCGAGCGGGACTTGTCTCGTCACGGGTCCCGACAGTCTCGCCTGGATCGTGGCGGCGGACAGCATTCGCTCCCGCATACTCTTCTCTCGCGACTTCGGGCATACCTGGGGATTCGAGACCTTGCCGCTCACGACTCGCGCCGGATCCGGCGCGCAGTCCATCACCTTTCGCGACCCGAAACACGGCATGGCGCTCGGCGGCGGCAGCACGGCGAAGCCCGGCGACGAAAACGTCGCCATCACCAGTGATGGCGGGTTCACCTGGGCGCTCCGCGGCCGGCTGCCATTGTCGAGCGGTGCATGGGGCGGTGTCTACGTTTCCGGCGCGAAGCGCCCCACCGTCGTCGCGGTCGGCCCCGCGGGCTCCGCCTGGTCGGCCGACGAGGGCGCCTCCTGGGTCACGATTGACTCGCTCAACTACTGGAGTGTCGGGTTCGCGTCACCCAATGCCGGCTGGGCGGTGGGGGCTCGGGGCAGGATCACGAAACTGGGCGGATTCTGAGGAACATCATGCGCGCTTTGCCACTGCTGGATTCCCTGTCGCTCGCAACGGCGGCCCTTCCCACTGCGGCCTCCACCGGCACCGTTACCGCCACCGGCGGCGCGACGGTGCCGAAGGCGCAGAAGTCCTCGTAGTGCTTCCCCTTCCACTCACCCCGCCACCGGATCGGACTTCCCGCGCGCCAGTCCGTGATCACCGTGGTGCCGAACATGTACTCCTTGATGGCGGCGGGATCGACCAGCGCCTCCCACACCGTCGTGCGCGGGGCGTTGATCGTGATCGACGCCTCCGCAATGCGATCTGTGTTCACCGGTGTGTCCTCATGTTCGGGGGCCCCGTCGGTCGATCCTGCTGCACCACCGTGCGGTGCTCCTCGCGCGCCGCTCGCGAGGGTGACGGCACCAGGGTGGCGATGAGCATGGTTGCGATCGGGAACAGCGAGCGTGACATTGCCACTCCAACTGGCCGTGAAACAGGCAGGAACGACAAGGAGGCGCAGTGCGGGGTGGTCACCCGCGCCGCGCCTCCATTGCCGTGAGCCATGCTCCGGCCCTGAGGCCTTCTCCATGGCAGTCCACGGAGTCCCGTCTGGAAGTCACCACATTTGCAAGGCCGATAGGTGATTGTGGCGATCACCTGTCCCGTGATACCACGCCGCTCGCCACGGGTTTCGCGCTGGGTGGCTCGACAATTGTTACATCGCCTCGGGCTGCGACTCCACGAAGCGCTTGAGGCCCATCAACATCATCACCCACTTCTCCTCCGAGTGCGCCAGCGCCTCGTCATCGGCGTTGTTGTCCTGCGTAAGCTCGACGTGGGTCTGGTTGCCTGCCGGCGAGAGTGTCATGGTGACCGTGTGGACGCTGGCAGGCTTGCCCCACAATCCCTGCCGCCCGCTCATCTGCGTGTAAGTCAGCGTTTCGTTCGGGTGCAGCGTCAGGATCGTGCCGCGTTCCTCGAACGACTTGCCCTCCCATTCGCCTTTCCAGCTGATGGTGCTTCCCGCGCGGAAGTCGGACCGCACCGTGGTGCCGAACATGTAGCGCTTGATCGCGAGCGGATTGACCAGCGCGCGCCACACCTTGTGGCGCGGCGCCGCGATGGTAATCGACGCCTTCGCGATACGACCTGTCGTCATGGAATCCCCTGCTTCGCCGTGTAACGGTATGCCTCATGAGGAATACCCGTTGAAATCACGAAGGGCGCGCCTCCGAGCGGAAGCGGAAGCGCGCCGATTGTTACCTGACGTTCCAGGCCTCGCTACGCTGGCGCCGAGGGCCGCCCGGCCCGGAGCACGTCCTGCAACGCGTCGAAACTCACCGGCTTCACCAGGTGCACGTCGAAGCCCGCGGCGGCACCGGCGGCCCGGTCGCTCGGCTGCCCCCACCCCGACTGTGCGATCAGGAAGGTGTTCCTGAGCGACGGCTCGGCCCTGATTGACCGGGCCAGTTCATGGCCGGTCATGTCCGGCAGCCCGATGTCGAGGATCGCCACGTCGGGATGGAATTCCCGGGCGCGCGCCAGCCCCGACGAGCCGTCGGAGACCGCCTCGACGCAATGCCCGGAAAGCTCGAGAAGGATCCGGAGCATCGAGGTCTGGTCCTTGTTGTCATCCACCAGCAGGATCCGTAGGGGATTGGTCACGCCCGTGATATAGCGGCCGGTCTGGCGGGCGACAAGCGTCTCGCCGCACGCTCACCGCTGAGTGACCGGCTCCGGCACGTGCTTGCCACCGCGCCACGGGGCGGGACCGCCCCGGTCCCCGTGAGGGAGACCGGCGCGGCGCTGGGTGGAAGGCCTAGGGCGTGCGCCTGGCGCTGAACAGGCTCACGATGAACGTGATGGCGGCGACCACGAGGAACAGCAGGAACAGCGTCTTCGCGATCCCCGCCGAGGCGGTCGCGACACCACCATAGCCGAAGAAGGCGGCGATCACCGCCAGTACGAGAAAGCCAAGTGCCCAGCGAAGCATGTCAGGGATCCTTTCAGCGAGTAGGTCCTGGGTGATCAGCGCGTCGGAGTGGATGACGGCGCCATCTTCGACGTGTCCCGGCGCATCGTGTCCGGCCGAGGTGTCATCGTGTCGGGCCGTGACATGGAGGTATCCACGGCGGTCGGTGGCGGCGGTCGTGGTCTCACGCTTTTCGGGCCGGGGCGAACACGCCGCGAGCGACATCGCCACGCCGGTCAGGAACATCATGCGGGCTGTCATGACTCTCTCCAGTTCATCGAAGTGAAAAAGGCGCGCACGGGACTGTCCCCGTGACGCGCCTTCACTGCCGGAATTTGGCATCCAGCCGTAAGGCCTGCTCCGCTGCGAGTCCGCGGAGCGAGCATGATTTGTCGAGCTGGCGAGCGACGACCCTCGCCGCTCATTCTCTTCTACCGCCCGTCTCGATTTCCGTTGCGCCGGCTGTTTGCCGCCTGCCGCCCTACCCGCTCACAGTCTCCCCGCCGAGCAAAGGGAGGTGTCGGCTCCCTCGGTGTACGTACAGGCATGGGAGTCTCCTCCAACAAAGAAGGCGCGCGCCCCGTGGGGGCCGCGCCTGGGGTCGTCACGGGAGAGCCGGGCATGATTGACGGTGAGGTCCAGGCGGATATCGCGCCGGCACCGACGCGCATCGGCGGTGAGGTGATCCTCGTGTACGCCGGTCTCGTGCTGATTGCCTTTGGTGGCCTCGCGCTGCTCGGTGGCAGTCTCGGCATCATCAGCGTGGTCATGCCCGTGCCTGGCTTCGAGCGCATGACGCTGGTGAGCGCGATCGGCTTGTTGCTCTTCGGCCTGGCGCTGGCGCTGGCGGGGATCGCCGGGCCGAGGATCAGGCGCACCGTTCTCGTGACACTGATGGTGCTGCTGGCGCTGGGGCAGTTCGCCGCCCGCCAGTTCGGCATACCGTCCAGCGATGCACAGTCCCTCGATGCGGCTGCGCATCTCGTGCCGGTCGCCGATCCTCTGCTGTTACTGCTCGCGGCGCTGGCCTGCGGCTTTCATGGCTCCGGCAAGGGAGTACGCCGCATTCTCGGGCTGGCGTTCCCCGTCACGCTCGTCATCGTGGCGCTGCTCGTGCTCGTCCGCAGCGTGCCCACCGGTGGCAATCCCGATCCACAGAGTGGTGCTTCCGCCCAGTGGGCGCTTGGCGCGCTCGTAGGTGGCTTCGCACTCGTGGCGGCCAGCACCGCGCGCGTGGTGGGCGGCCTCATCGTCAACCAGCGGCTGCCGTGGCTCGTGGGAGCGAGCTCATCGCTCCTCGTGATCCTCATGTGGGTCGTGGTCGTGCGCACCAAGGATGGCCAGGTGGAGGCGTTGGTGCAGGGCGCCATCCAGGACGCGTCGCTCCGCATCACCCAGCGCGCCCAGCGGCTCGTCGCCGGGGTGAGCGAGGGGGGGTGGACCAGCGCTCCCACCCATCCCGATGGCGTGCCCTGGGACTCGCTCCTCCCCGGCGTGGTCGGTGTCGTGGTGGAGCGCGAGGGCCGCGTGAACATCACCCGCTCGAGTGACGCCTCCTACGCCACCGCACTCGACTCCCTGGCCCGGAATCCATTCTTCCCCAGCGGGCAGCTGGTGCCGTTGGATCCGCCGGGCGCCCCGCTCCGGCTGGTCGCCGTCCGCGCCACCGAGCCGGCCGATTCGCTGGCCCATGTCATCATCATCGCGGACACCGACTCCCTCTTTCGCGATATCCTGGCGCCCTCGGCCGAAACCATGATTGGCGTTCTGCGGTACGGGTCGGCCACCGAGCGCCGTCCCGACGAGCGGCGCTACCTCGCGCGCCGCGCGCTCGATCTCCCCGGGCTTCCGGCCACGCTGGAGATGTGGCCCTCGCGGCGCACCCTGCTCAGCCTTCGCTCGATTCTTCCCGAGCTGCTGCTGGTGGGAGGGCTTGGGTTCGCGGCGCTCGCGGCAGTGGCGCTGTCCGCCGCCATGCGGAGCCGCCGCCTCGAGCACACCGCCGAGCAGAAGAGCCTGCTTGAGGCGCTCTCGGCGCCGGAGTATCCCCGCTTTCGCTACGAGTGGGATGTACCGAGCGGCCGTGTGGTGCGCGATCCGAGGCTCCTTGTTCAGCTGGGTTATGACGCCGGGATGAGTGGCAGTGACGCGGACGCATGGGACAGCCTCATTCTTCCCTCCGACTTGCCGGCCCGAAAGCTGGCGTTCCAGTCCCATGCTGCGGGGGAGGCTCCGGCCGCACTGGTCCAGTATCGCGTGCGCGCAGCCGACGGCGTCTGGCACCGCTGGGTGGAAAGGGCATTGATCACCGAGCGGAACCACGACGGCACGCCCCGCCGGGTCAGCGGTCTCTGCGCCGACCTCGGGCCCGTGAGCGAGTCACGAGACTGGAGCGATGAGCTCGATCGTCGCCTCGAGCGGGCCGCCGGACATGCCGTGGAGATGCAGGCGCTCTTTGGCGCCGACGACCGGTTGCTCATCGCGTCGCCCGGCGTCGACCCGTTCCTTGCGCAGCACGATGGAAGTCCCAACGGGCTCGACTTGCTCCAGGTGGCCGCTGGAGAGGAGCGAGAGGCGCTCATGCTGCTCTGGCGCGAGGCGCGCAGCACCGGGGCCGCACGCGGGGATGTGCGTCTCGTCCGGCCCACCGGCGATGCCCGTGTCATGGATGTCTCGCTGCTGCTTCTCGGCGAGGTGGGTGAGCACCGCGAGATGCTGCTGCAGATGCGGGACGTCACCACGCTGCGCGGCGTCGAGCGTCGCCACATCGAGTCCCAGCGCCTCCTCCTGCTCGGTCGGCTGGCGGGCCGCGTGGCCCACGAGATCAACAACCCCCTGGGGGGACTCAAGAATGCGGCCGCCCTGCTGCGCCGCCTCGGGCACAACGAGGCCGACCGGGCGCGCTACGCCGACACCATCGATCGGGAGGTCGAGAACATCGCCCAGGTGGTGCGGCAGCTCTACGAAACGCTCGAATGGGGTGACGTGTCACGGCTCGACGCCAGCGTTCCCGATGTCGTGCAGACCGCCCTTCAGACCCTGAGCGGGCGCTATGCCGCGGTGGCCGTGGACGTCCGGATCGCGCCCGACGCCCGTCGGGTGGCCGCGCCCGAAGCGGTCGTGCGGCTGGTGGTGTATACACTGCTCAGGAACGCCCTGAATGCCTCACCCCAGGGCGGCACCGTGCTGATCACCGGTCGCCGGTTCGAGAGCGACATCGTACTCAACATCGACGACCAGGGGCCCGGTGTACCGGTCGAATTGCGGGACTCACTGCTGCGGAAGACCGTAAAGCAGGGAAAGAAGGCACGTTCCGACCTCATCCTCGGGCTCCCCTTTGCGCGCGAGGTGCTCGAGGTGTTCGACGGAACGCTCACGATCGAAAGCACCCCTGCGGGGGGCGCCTCGTTTGTTACAAAGTGGCCGGCGGCGATGCACGCCTGAGGAGCCGACATGAGCAACACCAAGGGACATATCCTGCTGGCCGACGACGATGCCAGCTACGCCGCCACCATGGCTGAACTGCTGCGCGCCGAGGGATACGACGTCACCATCGCGCACGACGGAGAAGAGGCCTTCGAGGTGGCCAGCCGCGGCCAGTTCGACCTGCTGCTCGCCGATCTCGAAATGCCCGGCAACGAGGACCTGGCACTGGTGCGCGGTGTGGCGCGGCGTCACGGCAACCTGCCCATCATCATCGTGACCGGCTTCCCCTCCATGCGCACTACCATGGCGTGCATCGAGCTGCCCGTCACGGCCTATCTCCTCAAGCCCGTCGCGTTTCAGGACCTGAGCGAACGCATCGCCCAGGCGGTGGCCCGTTACCGCGCGTACCGCCGCGCCGATGAACGGCTCGAGCAATGGCGTCAGGATCTGGCCGAGGTGGCGTCGCCCCAGGGCGGCACCGGCCCGGAGGCGTTCATGCGCCTCGCGCTGCGCAACGTGATGGGCAGCCTCACCGACGTCGAGGAACTCGCCGGCCGGTCGCAGGCCACCGCCACTGCCCCATCGCCGCATACCTGCCAGGTGCTGAATTGTCCCCGCGGTGCGCAACTGGTGGCCGCGGTGCAGGAAGCGATCTACGTGCTCGAGGAGACGCGCTCGGCGTTCAAGTCCACCCAGCTGCGCGATCTCAGGCGCAAGCTGGTGCTCATGCTGGAGCATCAATAGCTGCTTGACGCGCCGCTGAACGCGGCATAGGTTGGCTCACGGACATGAAGCAACCGGTGGCAACGCCGGTTTGCCGGGGCAGGGGATGTAACTGGTCCCTCGTAGACGGCGCTTGTAACACCTCAGGGTGTGCAGGTGCCGTTTTTGTTTTGGTCATCCCCGGCGGCATCGCCGTGGGTCGGTTGGCATCGTCGTGGAGGTTGGTATGAACATGGAGAAGGCGGTGTCCCGGCTCCTGCCGGTATCGGAATGCATCGTGGAAGAACGCGTGTGGCTGCACGGCGCGGAGGTCGTGAGCCATGTCAACTTCACCCAGCTGGAGCGCGTTCGCACTTCCCGGGGGCTCGTACTCGGTGCCCTCGGCCCCGTGACGCTTCCCTGGATGATGGATGGATCGCTGGACGTGGAACTGCCGATGTCGAAGATCGCCTGATCCGCAGGTCGGGCGCATACAATTTTTCAGCACGCACATTCTGAAGGAGGATATCGTGGCCGTCTCGAAAACCTGCAGGACCTGCTCGTCAATGAGCGCGGTCGCAAGCCCACGACTGGCGGCAAGCAGGGCGGCCGTTCGAACTGATTCCTACGCGCCCCTGATGGTCGGCCCTTCCCGCTGCGGCGGGGAGGGCTCGTCCACGCTGCGGAAAGCCTGGATCTCGATGTCGTGCATCAGCCCGGCATCGGTCCAGCCCCGGTGAGCCACCTCCGCCAGCAACCGCGGGGCCAGCCACAGCATCCGCCCCGGCAGCGGTGATGCGATCAGGGGGTGATGTGAGCCGAGCTTCAGGGGCTGCACCCGCCGCGCAAACGCCTTCTTGTCCTCGGCCGACTCGAACGTGATCCTCGTCTTGCCGGCGTAACGCAGCAGTCCACTGGGCACCATGCCGCAGGCGAGGTAGACCTGCGCCTGCAATGAGTTCTGCTCCCAGGCAAAGCCGGCTACCACCGCCACCTGCCGTTGGCTGCCGGCGCTTCCGGTGCGTCGCCGCACGTCATGGCCGCGCCCGCCGTACAGGCTCATGCCTCTCTCAATGCCAGTGCTTCGTGTCGTTGCCGCGGCAGCGCTTCTGCCCTCGTGGCGCGCGCCACCTGCTTCCTGGCGGCCCGAACGCCATCCGCGCTCCAGCATTCCATCCGCTGGATGGCGATCTCGACCACCAGCAGCTCGCGGTCGTCTCCGGTCGCCGCGTGGGACTGCACCCGTGCCAGGCCGTTCAGGACGATGAATCCATAGCTGCCCACTGATGAGACGGCGCTGAGCACGACGCGTGGGTTGCGTACCACGTCGTCGTAGAGGCCCGATCCGAGCAGGCGCACCGAGATCACCTGGGCGCTGGCGCCCACCCGTTCGATCATGGCCGTACGTGTGCGGAGCGCACCCTCGGTGCTGGCGGTGGTGATGGAACAAAGCGTCAGCCGGGACAGGATGGAGCGGCGCTCCATGTCTCCCGGTTCGATTCCGGATCCGAGCCATGCGTCCATGCAGTCTTCTCCCTGGCACAACGCGAAAAAGCGGACGCACGGCTGGCCCCCACCGGGGCCGCGTACGTCCGCACTGAGGCGGGACACCCTCTCCCGCTCCGCCGAACTCAAACTGCTTTTTGGCTTCGACTGAATATCCTAGGTTGTTACACTGGTCCACGCAATACCGAACATTCATACATCGAGTGAACGCGCTTGCGTCGCCCCGCGCCGATGGGGCGGCCCTCGTAACCGATACTGAACAGTTGCCGCGTTGAGGCATGCTGGACCGCCCCGGGCGGCCTAATGTCCTCTGTCCTATATATGGGGGCTGTTACAAACCGCCGTCGGGCATCCAGCGGAATCCATCGCGCCCGAGCGCGGTATCTCTCCTGTGGACCGGCGGCGAACCTTGCGGATCGGTCCACCCATTCGTTATCTAAGGAAAGCAAAGCCGCGGGTCCGCCCGCATGCCGTCGGAAGACCTGTAACCGTGGCCTTCAGAGTGGCGCTCCTCCTCGCATCGCGGGGGAGCGCCATTTTTTTGTGCCGTCGACCTGCGACCGCAGGACCTCCTGCCCTCGGCGGTGGTCCATCAGCTCCGGCGGGAGGGATTCAACGTGTTCGAGGAGGCGACCGTCGAGGCGACGGTGCGCGCCGAGGGCATCTGGCAGAACGCTAACGAGGGAGGTTTGGGCGTGGACTTCGCCGTCGTCAATGCGCCCGTCGGCTTCTTCGTCGAGGCCCGTTATCACCGCGTGTTCGATGACGCGCAGGACGTCGGATTCATCCCGCTCAACGCTGGCGTACGGATCCGGTTCTGATCGCTACGAAGGGAGATGTGACAGTGTGAGGCTGCAGGCGCTTGGGGTTCCGCGGCCACTCCTCGGACGTTCGCCGTCCGGCCCGCTGCTGTTGTTCGACGAGCGGTCGCAGTGTCTGCCGCCGCTTCGTCGTGATGGTCATTCACGCCGATGCGCAGGGACTGCTGCGCATCGCGCCGCTGCAGGGACGGCATGGAAGCGCCGTGCGCCGGAGGCATCCCGAGCTCTGGACCGTGAGTAGTGCGGTGTGGGTGCCGCTCTTTGGCCCGGCGGTCGGTCAATCCGACGCCATACTCGTGGCGCTGGAGTACCTGGGCGGCAAGTGGCGTATGCTGGCGCGCATCGGGCGCCTGGTTCCGCGACCGCTGCGCGACTGGCTTTATCGTTGCTTTGCGGGCAATCGCCGGTATTTCGCATGGATGGGGCTGGACGATCTGGATGCCAGGACCAGGGCCCGTCTCCTGGCCGAGGATGACTCGGGAGTGGAGTTTGATGACAGTCGTACCCATTGATCACTGACGCGAGGAGCAACTCGTTGCCGAGGCGATGACTTATGCAGCTAGTCCAGGTCTTTGTGCCCGTCATCTGGAAGGACGACCCCACCCGCTTCGCCACCGAAGTGGCCACAGTGGTGCAGGAACTCACCGAGCGTTTCGGCGGGGCGACCTCCTTCCTACGCGACAGGGCCGAGGTCATCTGGAAGAACGATGACGGCAGGATCGAGCACGACGCGGTCGTCATTATCGAGGTGCAGGTGGGCGAGGTGTCGGTGCCCTGGTGGACTGCCTTCCAGGCCCGGCTCGAGCGGCGCGTCGGGCAGGACGAGATCCTGGTCCGCTATCATGAGGTCCATGCCCTCTGACGCTCCTGGACCCGTCACCTTCCTGCTGTCACCGGCGCACGCCGGCGGGCGCCGGGCGAAGCTGCTGCTCAGTGATACGGCGGACTTTCCCCTGGCGCGGCGCCTGCGCGGCGGCGAAGCGGTGCCGCTGGGCGAGGTGTTCAGCTTCGTGAGCGGCCTCTACTTCCGCGGCAAGCTCGCCTACGCTTCCCGCTTTGCCTCGCCCGGCAGCAGCGTCTATGTCATTACCAGCGACCGCGGGCTCCTGCCGGTGGATGCGCTGATCACCGCCGCCGACCTGCGCAACTTCAGCACGCTCTACATCAACGCCGATGACCCGCGCTATCGGGAAGCGCTTGAGCGCGACGTGAGCGCGCTCCACGATACCCGCGTCATCTTCCTTGGCAGCATCGCCACCCGCAAGTATCTCGGCATCCTGGGCGACCTTCTCCAGGACCGGCTCTTCTATCCCGCCAGGTTCCTGGGCGTCGGCGACATGAGCCGCGGCAGCATGCTCCTCCGCGCCGTGAAGAGCGGCACCGAGCTGGAGTACCTCCCGGTCAACTCCCTGCCGCGCGATGTGCGGCGCAGCCACCGCCATGCCTGAGCGCGCGGTCCCGGCGGTGAAGCTGCCCCGCGACGACGACGAGGTGCAGGTCCGCCTGGGACGACGTGTCGCCACGCTCACCAACCTTCGCAAGGTATTCTGGCCCGAGCTGGGCCTCGCCAAGCGCGACCTGCTGCAGCACTACGTCGACGTGGCTCCCTGGCTCCTGCCGCACCTGGTCGATCGCGCCATGGTGATGAAGCGCTACCCCAATGGCATCCACGGTGAGTCGTTCTTCATGAAGCGGGTGCCCGAAGGTGCTCCCCCATGGCTCAAGACCTGTCGCATCACGCACAAGGGCGGCAACATCATCGCCTTTCCCATGGTGCAGGACCTCGTCTCGCTGTTGTGGGTGGTGAATCTCGGCTGCATCGACCTCAACCAGTGGTATGCCCGGTGCGACGACACCGATCGCCCCGATTATCTCCACTTTGACCTCGATCCAGTGCAGGGTACCCCCTTCGGCAAGGTGCTCGAGACCGCCCTCCTGGTGCGCGAGGCGCTCGAGGCGCTCGGCATGAAGCCGCTGGCCAAGACGAGTGGCGCCTCCGGTATGCACCTCTACGTGCCGATCAAGCGCGGGCCACTGCAGAAGGCGGTGTGGACCGTCGCCAAGGGGATCGCGCAGGAACTTGCCGGGAAGCATCCGAAGCTGATGACTGTCGCGTTCAAGGTGGCCGATCGCCCCCGCAATACCGTCCTCGTCGACTACAACCAGAACGCCTGGGGACGCACCCTCGCCTCCATCTATTCGCTGCGCCCGACGGAGCTCGCGACCGTGTCGACCCCGGTCACGTGGGCTGAGGTGGAACGCGGATTCAAGATCGCTGACTTCACCATACGGAACATCCGCGCGCGGCTCGCGCGGCTCGGCGACCTCTGGAAACCGCTCCTGGCCTCGCGCGGACGCTTCGACCTGGGGGCGCTCGCGTGAAGCTCCCGCTTCGCTTTCCCTACGCGCCGATGGAGGCCGAGACCGCTGACGAGCTGCCGCGGGGCAGGGAATCGCAGTACGAACCCAAGTGGGATGGCTTCCGCTGCATCGCGTTCAGGGATGGCGACGAGGTCCGCCTGCAGTCCAAGGCGGGCAAGCCGCTGGAACGCTACTTCCCCGAGCTGGTGGAAGCCCTGCTTGCCCTGGGCGCTCGGCGATTCGTGCTCGATGGCGAGATCGTCGTGGAACACGAGGGACACCTCGCATTCGATCATCTCCTCCTGCGCATCCATCCCGCCGCGAGCCGCATTGCGATGCTGGCGCGGGAGGAACCGGCGGGCCTCAAGCTCTTCGACCTGCTGGTGGACGAGCGTGGCACGCGCCGCACCGACGAGGCGTTGGCCGACCGGCGGCCGCGGCTCGAGCGGTTTGCGGCGCGGTACCTCGAGTCCGGCTCCAGTGTCGCCCTGTCACGCGTCACCCGGAGCCTCGCGACCGCCCGGCGCTGGCTGGCTGGGGCGGTGGACTTCGACGGCGTGGTGGCGAAGCCTCGACTTGCCATATCAGTCGGGCAATCGCGACGGCATGATCAAGGTGAAGCGCGTTCGCTCCGCCGACTGTGTCGTGGCGGGTTTCGCTCCGCCACGGAACCCGCTTTCTCCGCTGGCGCCCCGACAAGGCGCCATCGCAGTGCACCATGCAGCAGATCGAACGGAGTTGATTATGCCAAAGGGCAGGAAGGCACCGGT
Source organism: uncultured Gemmatimonadales bacterium (assembly GCA_963822925.1). Classification (GTDB taxonomy): domain Bacteria; phylum Gemmatimonadota; class Gemmatimonadetes; order Gemmatimonadales; family GWC2-71-9; genus JAGGAG01. Next base: position 47,691 of record CAWGJN010000005.1, on the reverse strand, counting down.
GCTCGAGGAGTACGCTCGCAAGCGCGACTTCACGAAGACGACGGAGCCGAAGGCGGTCAGGAAGAGGGCGGCGTCGAAACTGGCGTACGTCATCCAGAAGCATGAGGCCAGCCGGCTGCATTACGACCTCCGGCTCGAGCTCGATGGCGTCATGAAGAGCTGGGCGGTGCCCAAGGGTCCGAGCCTCGATCCTTCCGTCAAGCGTCTCGCGGTGGAGGTGGAGGATCATCCGGTCGATTACAACACCTTCGAGGGCACCATCCCGGAGGGAGAGTACGGCGGCGGCACCGTCATGATCTGGGATCAGGGCACCTACGAGTACGGCGGCGATTCGACCTCGGGCGTGGCCGGCCTCCGACGTGGGCTCGAGAAGGGAACGCTGGAATTCACCCTGGCCGGCAAGCGCCTCAAGGGAACCTGGGTGCTGATCCGCACCCGTCGTGCCGGAAAGGCGCAGCAGTGGCTGCTCATCAAGCAGCGCGACCGATACGCGTCGTCGACCGTCGATCCCACCACGAAATACCTGAAGTCGGTAGCGACCGCGCGCACAATGGAAGAGATCGCTGCGGGGTCGAGCCCTAGCTCGGCAGGGAGGACTCCTGGCGCAGGTCGTTGAGCACGCTGAGGAGGGTTGAATAGTCCACCGGCTTCACGAGGTGACACGTAAAGCCGGCGGCCTTGGTTCTTTCGCGGTCGATCAGCTGGCCCCAGCCGGTCAGCGCCACTACCAGGATGTTGCGTCCGTTCGGCAGCGCGCGGATCTGCCGGCACGCCTCGTAGCCGTCGAGTCGCTGGCATCCCGATGTCGAGCAGCACCGCCTCGGGCCGGAAATGCGCCGTGGCCGCCACCGCTTCGGCGCCATCGTATGCGGTCATCACTTCGTGCCCATGCAGTCGCAGCAGGTCGGCCAGGCTGTCCGCCGTATCGCGCAGGTCGTCGGCGAGCACCAGGCGCCACGGCCTCGTCGGTGCGCCATCGCTTTCCGGCGCCGCCGCTTGCGGTGTAACCGGGGCGGCCTCTCGTCGCAGCGGTAGCCGCACGGTGAACTCGCTGCCTTCCCCGGCTCCCGCACTGCTGGCTTCTACCGTGCCACCGTGCAGTGTCACGATGCTTCGCGCCAGCGACAGGCCGATGCCCAGTCCGTCCCGCGAACGGTGCGATGCCGGCTCTCCCCGCGTGAACATCTCGAATACGCTCTCGAGCTTCTCCGGGTCGATGCCGATGCCGCTGTCACGCACGCTCACCAGTACATCGCTTCCCTGGCGCATCGCGCGGATCACGATCTGGCCCCCGTTGTCCATGTACTTGGCCGCGTTGTTGAGCAGGTTGGCGAAGACCTGTGCCAGCCGCACCAGGTCGCCGTCGAGCACCAGAGATCTCGTTCTCCGGCATCACCACTTGCACCCGGTGCGCCCGCTCGGCGATCAGGGGATGGCTCGTCTCCAGCGCCCGGTCGATGATGTCGCGGAGTTCCGCCGGTTCCTGCCGCAGTTCCAGCGTGCCTCGTGCGATGCGGCTCACGTCCAGCAGGTCGTCCAGCAGCCGTGCCATCTGCGTCACCTGGCGGTCGATGACGTCGCGGCCGTGGGCCACCTCCTTGGCCAGCGGCTGGTAGGACTTGAGCAGGTGCAGCGCATTCCGGATCGGGGCCAGCGGGTTGCGCAGTTCGTGCGCCAGCGTGGCGAGGAAGTCGTCCTTTCGCTGGTCGGCATCCCGCAGCGCCTCTTCCAGCCGCTTGTGCTCGGAGATATCCATCGCCACGCCGATCATGGTGAGCGGGGCTCCGTCCGTCCCGCGAATCACCCGCCCCCGCACCCGCACCCAGCACCACTCCTGCTCCGGATTCTCGTTCGAGCGGTGCTCCGAGATGTACAGGTCGGTCTCGCCCCTCAGTGTCGCCTCGATCCGTCCCAGCATGCTCGGACGGTCATCCGGGTGGATCGTCCGCACCAGTTCGACGAAGGTGTAGCGCGCCCCGAGCGGGGCCGATGGCGGAACTTCACCCAGCCGCGTCACCGTCCCGCTCACTACATCCCATTCGAACGCCGTGAGGTTGGCCGCCTCCACTGCCAGGCGCAGCTGCTCCTCGTTCTGGCGCAGCGACTCCTCGGCCCGCTTGAGGGCCGTCACGTCCTGCGCCACCACGCTGATCCCCTGCACCTCGCCGGTGGCGCTTGTGATCGGGTACCACGACCCGAGCCAGCAGTGCAGCACCCCGGGGTCCGCCGGCGTGAATCCCCGCACCTCCTTTTCGAACACAGGGACTCCCGTCTCCAGCACCTGGCGGAAGTTGGCTTCCAAGGCGCCGGTGAGATCGGGCACCATTTCCTGCACCGTGCGGCCGATATGGTCGGCGGCCGGGATGCCGTTCATCCGTGCCAGCGCGCCGTTGATCCTGACATAGCGCAGGTCGCGGTCCAGTTCGCACAGGCCGATCGGGGCTGTCTCGTACAGCAACTGCAGCTTCCGGAGGTGGTCATGCGCTTCGGCGGCGCTCGCCTCCACATCGTCCCGAAGCTCGTGCATTTCCGTGGTGTCAGTGAGGTGGACCGCGACACCCCCGTCGGGCCCGGGAAAGACCCGCACCACGAACCAGCGCTGCCACGGTGCGTACTCGAACTCGAAGACGGTCGGCATGCGATCCCGGAGCACGCGCCGCACCTGCTCCTGCGCCTCCGAGCCCACAACGTCAGGAAACAGCTCCCACACGTTTTGCCCGAGCATCAACTCGGGATCGAGCCCCTGGCTCTCGAACAGGCGTCGCGCGGTCGAGTTGATGTAAGCGAAGCGTTCCTCCGCGTCGATCACGTGGAACGCGTCGCCCATGTTCTCCAGCGTCGCGAGATTGCGCCGCTCCGCTTCCTCGCGCAGCGCGGCCTGGTGCTGCAGCGTCACCTGCTGCCGGCGCAGCCGCTCCCGCGCGGCATGCAGCGATTCGCACAAGGTGCTGATGATGATCCCGCACACGATGAAGAGCGCCAGGCCGAGCACGCTGCCGGGAGCCTCGGTGCTGAAACGCAAGGTCGGGGCGACCAGGTAGGCACCGAACAGCGCCCCCGCCACGGTGGCCACCAGCGCCGGCCGGAGACCGTTGTACCACCCCGCCAGCACCACCGGCACCGTGAAGAGCACGAAGTTGGCCGAGTTGCCGAGGATGTCGGACAGGGCATAGCGGATCGCCGCGACGAGCGCCGCGGAGCCGATGGCAATGACGTACCCGTAAACCGCTGGTCTGGACGGTTGGGTCATGACACCTGCCTGCTCGGATGCCTGCGGGGACTGGGAATCGTCTGGTACTATGGCGCGTGTCACCGTCCGCTGCCAGTGGCGCTCAGGAAGCGCTTGCGCGATGACCGCGGCAGGGTCAGCGGCTGCTCCGCTTGGAGCTGCGCTTCCGGCTCGACGTGCTCTTGCTGCTGGACGCGCGCTTCCGTCCACTGCCCGATTTCTTGCCGCCCCTGGTGCGGTCGTTGACGGTGGCCCACGCGCGTCGCTCCGCCTCCTTGGTCGACACGCCCCGCTTTTCGTACCCCTCCTCGATGTGCTCCGCCTGCCGCTTCTGCTTCGACGTGTAGGCGGACTTGTCGCCCCTTGGCATTGCGTTGTCCTCCACGAAAAAAAGCGGACGCAAGCCCGGCCCCCTCTCGGAGGACCCGCGTGCGTCCGCATCGGAACGAGACAGACTGACTCGGCGATCGAACCCGGCAGCTCGCTTGTAACAGCTCGCGACAACCGGCTCATCATCATAGTGAGCGCCCGCTAGCGCGGCAAGCAGCCGGTGCTGTCCCGCCGGTTCCGGGGTAGACACTTCGTAGCCCTAGTGTCGATTCATTTGACGGAGATGATGCCTTCGTGCTCACCATGTTCCGCTACCTCGCCATCATGCTGTGCGCCCTGGCGCTCGCTGTGGGTCTCACGCAGGCCCTGGCTGTGACGCCCGACCCGCAGCTCGGAAACATCACCGCGGTGCTGCAGGGTCTTGCATCAGTAACCGCGTTGATTCTCGCCCTTCGCCTGCGCCACCACCCCGGGTTTGGCATGGCCATCGGTGGAACGGTCCTGCTTACGCTCGCCGCGCTGCTCTGGCTCACCGCCACCATGCCCACCGCCACGACCGAGACCGTGAACCGCTTCAACGCCTGGGCCGGCTTGAGCACGGTGCTCGATCTTGCCAAAATCGGAACCGGCAGTATCGACCTCGCGTCCCTCTCGATCTGGCTGGTCGGCATGAGCTTCCTTGTGCTCTCGGCCATCCGGCAGCCGGTGGTGCGTGGCCCCAGGGGGCCGTTGCCCCTGATGCGGGAGACGTTGTCGCGCATGTGACACGCGTCACCACCTGGTGATATCGCGCAAATCACGGAGTATTACCAACTGCGGGACTGGCACGTGGGCCAAGTCCCGCCTGACGCGGAGAGGGTGCGCCTCTCCGAGGGAAGGCGCCGGCTGAATGGTCCCTCGCGGGCTGCAGCAGCGCCTTTCGACTTTCCGCACCTGAAAGGAGTTACCGATGAGCAGCATCGCGAGCCGGCATATTGTCGTGGGTGCGAGCGCCCTTTGCCTTCTGGCCCTGGCGGCGCCGCTGAGTGCCCAGCAGCCAGCCCGGCAGCAGGCCGACACGAGTTGCGCTGTCGCGGAGGCCGGTCAGATCGCCATGCGGGATACTACGCTCGGCAAGAGCGACAAGGCGATGGGGCGGAGTGTGGACAGCGCCGCGGTGAGCGCCAGTAAGAACAAGACCCAGGACGGACAGGCTGTGGCCGAGTGCCGCAACCAGACCCAGTCCGGTGTCACTGATTCCGCCGGTGCCTCCACCCTGGGACCTGGCGTGAAGAAGGCGACTCCCGACCAGGACCAGCCCGTCACGTCGAAGGGCGACACCCTGCGGAAGCCGGGGGACAGCTACCAGCGGGATACCACGAGTGGCTACAAGCGGGACAGCACCAACGCTCCCAAGTAGCCGCATGGCGACGTCGCCGCCGAGTCAGCGCCCGATGTCGTGCTGCTCGACATCGGGCTGCTTGGCATGGATGGGTACGAGGTCTGCCGCCGCCTCCGCGCTCAGGGGCTCGCGCGGACACCCATCATCGCGCTCACCGGGTATGCCCAGCAGGACCGGGAGCGCTCCGACGAGCGGAGCTTCGACAGCTATGTAGTGAAGCCGTGCCCGCATCCAGAGCTGCTGAAACTGCTCGATCGTGTCCTGGCCGATGCGGGGCCGCGACTGTAACGCCTATTCGCTGCCGGCGACGCTGTCTTCCACCGGCGGACGCGGGTTCACGGATGCCTGGAGCGCCGATGCCAGCGCGGCATCCCCGCTCAGTACCGCGGCCCACGAAAGCGACTGCCCCTTCCGCTTGCCCTTGGGAGTCAGCGTGAATCCCTCCGGGGTGATCGTCAGAACGTAGTCGGCACCGTCGATATTGAGCGCCCGCTTGAGCGGCTTGCTGAGTACTGTGGCCATGTATCCCTGCCTGCCTTTCCATTGTAAAGACCGTGGTCCTGCCTCGGCATGTCCCATTCAGGCACGTGGTGCCGGCTGATATGATACCGCAATTGTAGCGGTATGTGTCACAGGGGGCGGCTAGGCCGCTTGACAGCGCCGCCGTCCAGCCATACCAAGGAAGCGTAGGAAAGTACCCGAGGACCCCGTACATGCAGGAGGAGGTATGCGCCGCACACCCATTCTCGTCGCCGCCGCGCTCGTCGGCACTTGTGCCATGTTGTCGGCCCAGGCCAAACCCGCACCCGCCCTCAAATGGGGCCCGGCCCCGAGCGTGTTCCCGGCCGGTGCCAAGATGGCCGTCGTGAGCGGCGACCCCACCAAGACCGGGCCGTTCGTCATCGAACTGGCCATGCCGTCGGGCTACCGCATCCCGCCCCATTACCATCCCACCGATGAGATGATCACGGTCAACAAGGGCACCTTCATGGTGGGCATGGGCGACGTTTTCGACGAGGGGAAGACCAAGCCCATGGGCGTCGGAGCAACTGGAGAGATGAAGGCGGGTATGCATCACTATGCCATGGCGAAGGACGCCACGGTCGTTACGGTCAAGAGCACCGGGCCGTTCGCCATGACCTATGTCAACCCGTCCGACGATCCGACCAAGGTGCTGGCGAAGCCGTGACGTAAGAAAGATGCCTCACGATTTCGTGTGAGGCTGCTGTCGGTCGGAACCTGACGTTCCGAACGGAGAGCGCGAAGGCCACCCCAGGCCCTCGCGCTTTTTCTTTGTGCTCTACGCGCGCCTCCCTGCCATTCACCGGGGCACTTTCACATGGTTCGTACTTCAATCGTCGGTCTGTTCCTGCTCGCGGTGACCTACACCCTCTACGTCGGCCGCGCACTCGCGGTCGCCGTGATTACCGCCGTGTTCATCAACTACCTGCTGAGCCCCGCGGTGCGCTGGCTCGCTGCCAGGCACGTGCCTCGTGTCATCAGCGCCTTCCTCCTGCTCCTGGGGCTTTCAGGCGTGGTGGCCGGCACCACCGCCGCCCTTGCGGTGCCCGCAGCCGCATGGATCGCCAAGACGCCGGTGGCCCTGGAGAAGGCTCGGGCCGGACTCGAGGCGATGCGGGTGCGCGTGCGGAAGGCCAGCGCCGTGGCCAGCAAACTGGAAAAGGTCGCCACCATCGAGGATCCCAAGCCCCAGGTCACCCTCTCGCGGCCGTCGTTCGGCTCGCGCGTGTTCGGCAGCACCACGGCACTGCTGGGTGCCACGTTTACCGTGCTGCTCCTCAGCTTCCTTCTGCTGGCACCCGGCGACCTGTTCATGGCCAAGATTGTCGGGGTCCTGCCCAGCCGGCAGGACAAGGCCACGGCGCTCCGCATCAGCCGCGAAGTCGAGCAGCAGATCTCCCGCTACATCTTCACGGTCACGCTGGTGAACGTGGCGCTCGGCGCCGTCACCGCTGGTTTCCTGTGGGCGCTTGGCATGCCCAATCCGGTGCTCTGGGGTGTGCTGGCGGGCGTGCTCAACTTCGTGCCCTACGTCGGATCGCTGGTGACGATGGCGGTGCTGGCCCTGGTGTCGCTCGTGACTTTCGACACGATCGGCCGCGCCCTGGTCCCCCCGGTTGTGTTCTTCGTGCTCAACATGATCGAGTCCAACATCGTGACCCCGAAGGTCCTGGAGCGCTGGCTCGAGATCAATGCGGTGATCGGTTTCGTGGGCGTGCTGTTCTTCTGGATGATCTTCGGCCCCGCCGGCGCGCTCCTGGCCGTGCCCATTCTCGTGGTGTTCAAGATCCTCTGCGATCACGTGGAGACGCTGAAGCCGTTTGCCGCCTTTCTCGGGAAGTAGCGGGCGCGACGCAACCATCGGCTGCCACGGATGATCCAACTCCCTGATGCGCCTCATATTCAGGGTTCCCTGTGGCGTGGCCGGTTGCCTGCTGACAGGGCTGCTGGCCGCCGGTACGGCCGTGCCTGCCCAGGCCCAGCAGCCGCCCCGGCTCGACAGCGCGGCGGTGCGCCAGTGGCGTGAGGATCTCGCCGTAATCCGCACCCAGGCCCCCGCGCATCACGCCAATCTCTTCCACTCCATGACCCGCACGCAGTTCGACAGCGCGCTGCTCGCGATCGAGCAGCGGTTGCCGCAGCTCTCGCGGGCCCAGGTCGTGGTCGAGCTGCAGCGCCTCGCGGCGCTGATCGGCGATGGCCACTCGAGTGTCGGTCCCTGGCGCGACACCGCGACGGTGTTCCACGAGCTCCCCGTCACCTTCTACGCGTTCGACGATGGTCTCCGGATCCGCGCCGCCACCGTCGCGCACGCCGATCTCCTGGGTGCCCGGGTCGTCGCCGTCGGCGGGGTGCCCATCGACAGTGCGCTCGCCCGCGTGCGCCCGCTCGTGAGCCGCGACAACGAAATGGGCGTCCTCGCCCGGGCACCCATGCTCCTCGCCATGCCCGAGGTGCTCTACGCCATCGGGCTTGCACCCGATCCCGGCCACGTCACGCTCTCGCTCGACACGCCGAAGGGCCGGCGCGATGTCACCCTCCTGCCGGTGGGCCTCTTCCCGATGCTCACGGGAGAGACTGATCGCACCTGGGCGCCGCGCGACGGCTGGGTCGATGCCCGCGATGCTGCACCCACGCCGCTCTGGCTCAGCAATCCGGGAGATACCTACTGGTATCGCTATCTCCCCGCGTCGCGCACGATGTACGTCCAGCTCAATGCGATCCTCCAGGACCCGCGCGACTCCCTCGCGGCCTTCTTCCCCCGTGCGCTCCGCGCCGCCGACTCGGCGGGCGCCGAGCGCCTGGTGCTCGACCTGCGGCTGAATGGGGGAGGGAACGGCCAGTGGAACCGCGACATCCTGCGGAGCCTCATCAAGTCCCGGTATGACGCGCCGGGCCGCCTCTATGTCATCACCGGCCGCCGCACTTTTTCGGCGGCGCAGATGCTCATCTCCGCGCTCGAGGACTGGGCCGACGTCATCTTCGTGGGCGAGCCCAGCAGTTCAAGGGGAACACACTATGGTGACTCGTACCGGTTTGTATTGCCCAACAGCCACGTGACATTCAGGGTCTCGTCGCTCTACTGGCAGCTCTCCGATCCCCGCGACGACCGGCCGTGGATTCCCGTCGCCATCCCCGCGCCGCTCTCATACGCAGGACTACATCGCCAGCCGCGACCCGGCCATGGACAAACTGTCTTTCTGAGCACCGCACTGTGATCCTGAGTGGACCCACCGTCGTCCTGGCACAAGCGCAGCAATCCTGTTGCTTCCGAGCGCAGCCACTGTCATTCTGTGCGCAACGAAGGATCAGCCCTCCCCAGGCCGTTCGCCCCATTTCCAGCACTGGTTCAGCGGAACTGTGACGCAAGCACGTCTTGCGAACACTCCTGCTGGGCGCAATTATGAAAACTTCCGCGCGTCGACGGCACGCGATCGATGCCGTGTAAGTATATAGATGGGGCCGCGCGCGCAGCGCCGGCCTCGCGCAAATGGGCTCACCGCGGATGGATCATCAGTACGAGAAATGCTGCGCAGCCACTCCCGCCATGCCGCGTGCCGTGGTCGTGAGCGAGGTCCGGCTCTACCGCGAGGGACTCGCTTGGAGCTTGCGACAGCGACTGGACGTGGTCGCGACTCCCGGTTCGGCCGATACCGCACTTGACGTTATTATTTCGCAGCGACCCGAACTTGCTTTCGTGGACGCCGCGTTACCTGACGGTGTCGCGTTGGTGCGCGCGCTCGGCCAAGTGGCCCAACTCACCCGCGCCATTGCCGTCTCCATTGCGGAAGTCGAGAGCACCGTTCTCGAATGGGCCGAGGCGGGCGTGGTTGGCTATGCCTCCCGCGATGCCTCGATCAACGACCTTCTCGCCATTGTCGAGAGTGTGGAACGCGGCGAGTGCCCCTGTTCGCCCAGGATTGCCGGTTCGCTGCTTCGCCGGGTGGCAGCGCTGGCGGGCGGCAATCGCTCGGCCCCGCCCGCCGCGTCGCTCACCCAGCGCGAAAAGGAGATCGTCGCGCTCATCACCCGCGGGCTCCAACAAGCAGATCGCCGTGTCGCTCGGCATCGAGGTCGCCACCGCAAAGAATCACGTCCACAACATCCTGGAGAAGCTGCATGTCACGCGCCGGGGCGAGGTGACGAGTTGCGTTCGGTCACCGCGTCGCCTGGATCTGGATCCCTGCCTGAACCTCGAATGAACCTCCCGTCCGAGTCTCCCCACGTCCTGCCTGACGAGATTTGAGCACGACACCAGGTTGACCGGTTTTCCGGTCGAGAAGCTGCATCCCCTGACGGAAGCAACGGATGACCGCTGGCTCCCTTCCCTCGCCGCTCCTGGTTCCTCCGCTCGATGAGCTGGTTCGCAGAACCCGGTCCGGCGCCGGCGCCATCAAATCCTCCTGTCGTTGCCGATCTGCTGTTGGCGGCACTCGCACCGCTCGACATGCTACTAGCATCAGCGCTCGCCCGGCGGCGGGGGTCGGAAGACAGCGGCTCCGATAGGCATGCATGTGCCCGGTTGCACGAGGCACTACAACAGCTGCCGGCGATGCGCTGGCTCGCGGAGTCGTTGGCGCTTTCTCCATGGACCTTGCGCTCGGTGTCTGCTGGCGCTGGCTCCGGAGATCGACCTCGCCTACCAGCACCTCTTCTCCGTGTTGCAGGGCGATCCAGGCGAGGAACGCCCCACCATCGCCCTCGCGATGGAGCTGTTTCGGGAGGCGCCACTGGATGCCACCCGCATCAGCGTTCACCTCGCGCATGACGGGCCCTTGCGCGCGTACACCCTCCTTCTCGTCGAGGCCGGTCGCACCCGGGCGACGGCCGGCTCCCGCGTGGCTCGCATCGACATTGCGCGTCGATCCCCAGATTGTGGCCGCCCTGCTTGGCCACTCGCGCCTCGATGAGCGCCTCGTCGGCGTGGTTCGCTACGTCACCCGGGCACCTTCGCCCCGCTCCCTGACGCTCCCTGCCGTAGAGTTCGTGCGCATGTCCCGCATCGCGCGCGCGGCCCGCGCAGATGGCACCGCACTGCGGCTGGTCTTTTCGGGCCGTCGGGCACGCCGGCGGGCCACTGCGGCGGCACTCGCGCGACAGGTTGAGGCGCCACTCCTAGAGGTCGACATGGCGGCGCTCCTCGCCTCGGCGAACCCGCGGGAGACGCTGCGCGTGGCGCTCCGTGAGGCGCGATTCAGCGAGGCGATCCCGAGTATCTGCCATGTGATGAGATCCCGCGCATGCGCGCAGAGCGACGGTCCGGCCAGTCACTCTGGTGGGATGCCGTGCGCCGGCTGCTCGATGCGCACCAGGGAATCGCCATCGTCGCCATCTCCGGTGAAGCGCCCATGCGACGGGCCGACGCATTCGAGGGATCATCGGATGCGCCCATTGTGCCTCATACGGGGTCATCCATGCCGACGCTGCATGTCTCGGGGCCGGTGACTATCTCGGTGTCGGCGGAAGTGCGCTGCACCTGGTGCATTTCGGCATGCCGGCGGCCGCCGAGCGCGAGGCGCTGTGGGCGCAGGCGTTGCATGGCGAGGGAATCCACGACCTCGAGGACGCGGTGCCCCAGTTGGCCGATCGGTTCCGCCTGCTGCCAACGCAGGTCTGCGCTGCCGCCCGGGCCGCGGCTAACGCGGCGGAATGTGGCGCGGCCGGCGTCGGCGGCGGATCCCCGGCTGCCCGCAGTCACATCCGCCGATCTCTTTGCCGCCGCCCGGGCCGAATGCGGTAGCGCGCTCGCGGCGCTCGCCACGAGTATCGCGCCCCGCACACGAGTGGCACGATCTCGTCCTCCCCGCTGACGCCATCACCCAGTTGCGGGAGCTCTGCGCGCGCGCGGCCGGCGCGACGACGGTATTCGAGCGCTGGGGATTCGGCGCCCGGCTGCCGCGCGCTCGCGGGGTGCACGCACTCTTTGCCGGACCCTCGGGCACAGGCAAGACCATGGCCGCCGAGGTGCTGGCACACGAACTCGGCGTCGACCTCTTCCGGGTGGATCTCTCCGCCGTGGTCAGCAAGTACATCGGCGAGACGGAGAAGAACCTCGAGCGGGTCTTCACCGCCGCCGAGGGCTCGAACGGCATCCTTTTCTTCGACGAAGCCGATGCCCTGTTCGGGCGCCGCACCGAAGGGAATGATGCGCTCGACCGGTACGCCAATGTCGAGGTCAGCTATCTCCTCCAGCGGATGGAGGCGTACGACGGCATTGCCGTGCTCGCCACCAACCTCCGGGCCCATCTCGATGAGGCCTTCCTCCGGCGACTCACCTTCGCCGTGCATTTCCCGTTTCCCGACCGGGACAGTCGCCGCATCATCTGGCAGGGCATCTGGCCCGCCGAGGCGCCGCTGGCCGCTGACGTCGATCTCGACTTCCTGGCCGCGACCTTCGAGTTGAGCGGTGGCAACATCCGCAATGTCGCGGTGGCTTCCGCCTTTCTCGCCGCTGCGGAGGATACGAGGATCACCATGTGCGCACCTGCTCCGCGCCACCGCGCGGGAGTACCAGAAACTCGGCAAGAACCTGGGGCCGCAGGACTGGGGTGCGTATGCGGAGCTGATGGCGCGGTGCGAGCTCCCCGCGGTCAGCTGGGCATGCGCCGGCGCGCGCTCGAGTGGACGAGAAGCGGGAGCCCTCCACGACACCTGATACGCGGGGTGCGGTGCGGAGAATCAGTACCGCCGCGCCTGGTGGCGACCTCGGCACGCTGCCGGCCGGCGTGCGACGGGCCCTCGCGGACCTGTCGCCCGGATTGCCGGGCGACGTGCGGCTCCACACCGGTCGCGCCGCTGAAGTCGCGGCCGCGGCGCATGATGCGCGTGCCTTTACCATTGGCCGCGACGTCTACTTTGGCGCCGGCGCGTCACCATCTGACCTGTCGTTGCTGGGACACGAGCTCGCCCACGTGCAACAGCAGCGCACCACCGCGCCATCCGCGGTGCATCCGCTCATCAGCGCTCATTCTCTCGAACGCTCTGCCGATGCTGCGGGTCACGCTCTCGCTGGCGCACTGCACTCCCCGTCGGCGAGCCAGGCCGCGGACCATTGCGGAGGCGGATTCGCGAGCGCACCGGCCGGCGTACAGCGACAGCCGCTTCCTGGCGCCGAACCGGTGCCCCACGCCGAAATCCGTCCGGTTCGTGTTGAGGGCAAGTGGCAGCTGCAGGAACTCTGGGTCGAGGACGTGCTGGTGGCGCGACTCGCACTGCCGCTGCAGGGCGTGCCGAGCGTCACGGTGGAAACCAGGTTCGGTCCCACGGTGCGGTGGAACTCCGATCAAATGCCGCTGAGGATGGTTGAGGTCGGGCTGGAGCTCTCCCCCGGTTGCCGGCTGCAGTGGGTGCAGGAAGCGAAGTCTCAGTTCGAGAAGAAGGGCATGACGCCGTACCTCGTGAAGGGGAAGCTGCCGGCCCTGGCGCAGCCCGTTCCTCCTCTGGCGGCGAAGCGCGGTGTCGCCGCCGCGAACGCCACGCAGGGCAGCACCGCCGGCGTGACGCCGGGGCCCACCCAGCCGAAGGCCGCGGTGGCGCCCGTCTCGAAGGAGGAACAGTACCTGCTCGACGAGCTGAAGCGGCTCGAGGACTACGCCATGCGACCGGGCATCACGCCGGCAGAGTTCAACAGGGTCTATCAGGAGCAGCGTGAGCTCATGCGAAGACTGCAGTTGGTTCGGCGCGGTCTCGGCTCGTTCGCGCCAGAGGCTCCGCCGGTGCGGCCCGCGCCGCCGCGCGAACCGGCGCTTCGGCGGAGTTCGATGGATCCCGATACCCAGTCGGGCAACGTGCTTGCCGAGGAGGTCGATGCGGCGCGCAAGTGGGTGGACGCCCATCCCTATTCCACGGAGGAACTGGAGGACCTGCGCCGGCGGCTCGCCATCATGGAGGGGGCGCTCGCCGAGCGGCAGAAGTCACTGCTGGCGGCGCGCAAGATGGTCAAGGACCTGTCCGATGCGCAGCGCGCTGGCGGCGTGACGGGCAACGATGCGGGCGTCGCCGGATTCGCCTTCACGGCCGGCTTCATCGGCGCGGCCATGCTGCAGCTCCGGCCCGCGGAGTTCAACACCCTCAAGGATCAGATTGCTCGCGAACCGGTCGACTTCGCCATGGGCACCACGCTCGGCATTATCGAGGGTGCCCTCGGCGGGCTCTGGGACAACGTCGCGGGACTCGCGGAACTCCTCTGGAAGCTCTCCGTCTTTCACCACGTGTACACGGTGGGCAAGGAGGCGAAGGACTGGTGGAATGATCCCGCCAAGTATGCCGCCGAGAAGGCCCAGTCCTGGAAGGACGCGAAGGAAATGGCCGGGGGCCTCGCCGATCTCATCACTGCGATGATGAAGGATCCCGCCTTCATGACTGAGCACGGCTACGAGCTGGGCAAGGTTGCCGGCGAGCATGCCGCGGACTGGTTCAACGGTGAGTTCATGGCGATGAATGTCGGCGACAAGGGGGAACTGGTCGGGAAAGTGGCGGGACGCGTCGTCATCGAGATCGCGTTGCTCTTCCTCGGGCCGGAGGAATGGATCGCGCGCGGCGCCGTCGCCGTAGGGCAGGGCATTCGCATCTCAGGCCGCCTGGCCAAGGCGATCATCGAGTTGATGGAAAAGGTGCCGGGCCTCGCGCGGCTGATGAAGCTGGCACCCGGGTTCAAGGCTGTTCGCGAGGCGGCGGTGGCGGGGAAGGAGCTCACCGCCGGTGAGAAGCTCCTCGAGGGACTGCAGGACGCGAAAAAGGTGGATCAGTTGATTCAGGCGGGGAAGGAGGCGAAGGCCGCTCAGCAGCTCGCGGAGGCGGAGCGCGATGCGGCCAAGGGAGCGAACGTGGCGAAAGAGGCAGACGCACTGAGGGAAGCCGCCAAGGCACCGGACCCGCTGCCGCAGAATGTGCGGCAGCTGCCGCCACCGAAGAAGACACCGACACAGCCCGCGGACATCGCCGGCGCGGAACAGAAGGCGACCCAGGAAGGGAAGCTGGCGCAGCGTCGCATCGGTGAGCCGCCGCCGAAGACTACGCCTCCTCCCAGCGCGGCGGCCAAGCCCGTGCCGGCAGCGGAAGGCGAATGGGTCGAGGAGGTTGGCGTGGACGGAGCGACGGTGACGAAGAAGTGGGTGAAGAAGGGCGGTGGTGGTCCTCCCGTCGACGATCTCGCTCCTCGTGCCGCCGCTCCAAAAACTGGTGGCGGGGGCACCAAGGCACCTGGCGGCGGCGGCGGTGCTCCGACGAAGCCATCCGGTGGTGGCGGTGGTGGGGCAGGGGGTGGTGCCAAGGCACCACCACCGAAAGCGCCACCACCGAAGGCACCTGCGCCCGTGCCGCAGCGGCCGACGCTCACTCGATCCGCCGCCCGGTCGCCTCCGGCCCGACGGAGGACAGATCCGTCAGCAGTACCCGGCACAGGCCTGGCACGATGTCGCCGACATCGAACAGGCCAATCCCGCGCTGCGTCAGGCTCGCGTCACCCCGCTTAACCGTCCGGGCAACGTACGCGGCATCGGTGAAGAGCGCATGGTCACCAGCGGAATGCCGTACAGCTTCGAGATGAGGCTACGGGACGGCACCGTTATTCAGTGCGACGGGCTCACGCGGCAGGGCGTGATTCAGGAAAGCAAGGCGCTCACCGGTATCCAGAAGCGCTGGATGTCACGAGTCGAATCGATCGAGGAAGCCAATCCCGGGAGCAGCATTCCCGACCTCGTGGACCACGTGATGGGTCGCGATCCGGGAGCCATACGCGGGGCGAGTCGCGGATTCGAGGCCGGCCTTGAGGGCGAGTTCGAGCGGCTCACCGAGCAGCTGCGGCACCATTCGCGCGCCGTGACCGAGTACGGGCTGCCGGACGCCGAATGGCGCGTCACTTCCGAGGAATTCGCCGAGCGACTGCGCCGCATCCTGACCCAGCAGGAGATCACCAACGTCCGGATCATCGGACCGGAGTAATCGTGCCCGCATATTAGCGCGCAGCGGTTCAGTTCCCCGCCTGAACCCTCTTTGGTCCCTCCGGTCCATTCTCCCCGTCCCACCCTCCATCGCATGTTCGGTCGTCCCCAGTCCCGAGCGGATACTGTCTCGCACCCGGATACTCGTGACCGACCTGCCCCGCATGCTCGACGACATCATCGTCGGCCTGGCCACGGGCCAGCCCGATCTTGAACTGATGCGCCCGGACGACCCGTCCGCGTGGCGCGAAGCCGTGCCCGGCTTGCGTCCCGACGTCGTCATCCTCGCCGATCCCGACGAGGAGGACCTTACGGTCTGTCGCCAGCTCCTCTATGAAGCACCCGAGCTCCGCTTCCTGGCACTCGGCGGTGGCGAGGACGGCGCATTCCTCTATGCCCTGCTGCCGGCCCGCGTTCCTCTCGGTGACCTGTCTCCCGAGGGACTGCTGCACGCACTCCGCACACCCATCGCCGCGGAAGTCTGATGCTGCGGCTGGTCGACCTCCTGATTCGCGACCTCCTGGTGGAGGACCTGGCGCTCATCACCAGCGACACCCAGGTGCGGTTCCAGCCGCCCGATCCCACCTGGCGCACCGCCGTCACCAACCTTAATCGCATGGCGCTGTCGGTGTACCTAGTGGATCTGCGCACCAACCGGAAGCTGCACACCAGTGCGCGGGAGGTCGCCGTCGACCATGGCTTCGTCTACTCCGAGCCGGCACCTGAGCGTGTCGACTGTCACTACCTCATCAGCGCCTGGAGCCCGACACCGGCCGGCGGCATGATCGAGCCGGTCCTCGACGAGCACGCACTGCTCTATGACGCTGCCGCCGCCCTCATGCATCGCACCCCGTTCAACCCGTCCGATCTCTATGCCGCCGGCTCGCTCAAGCTTACCGCGTGGCCCGAGCGATTCCAGGACCAGCCGCTCCCGACGCAGGTACTCCCCGCGGAGGGTTTCCCCAAGCTGGCGGAATTCTGGAACGGCATGGCCGACGTGCGGTGGCATCCCGCCATCTACCTCATCGTCACGATCCCGGTGGCGCTGCTTCGCAGCATGTCGGGAGCGCTGGTCACTACCACGATGACGGGCTATCGCGTCACGAATCACCCCGAGATGACCGAGATTTGGCTGCAGATCGGTGGCGTCGTCCTCGACGTGACCAGCCCGCCGCTGGAGCTACCCATTCCCGGCGCGTGGGTGCGCCTCGAGACGCCCGGTGGCGACCTGCTGCAGGTCGCCGAGACCAACGAGCTCGGTCGCTTCACCTTCGAGCGATTGCGTGAAAGGCAGTACCGGCTTCGCACCGGCGCACCGGGAATCGGCGCGGGACAGCGCCTCGTCACGGTGCCTTCGGAGAGTGGTGAATACGACGTGCGGATTCCCTGAGAGGAGTGAGCCATGGCGGTCCAGCCCACATACCCTGGTGTGTACATCGACGAGTTCGCGCCCGGCGCTCCCATTGAGGGCGTCGGCACTAGTACCGCCGCGTTCCTTGGTGTGGCCGCGGCGGGTGACATTGGCGTGCCGACAAAGGTCACGAGCTGGGACCAGTTCCGCGCGACCTTCGGCGAGCAGCCGGTCCCCGGCTTTCCCCTCTGGTACGCGGTACGCGGCTTCTTCGAGAATGGCGGCACCGTCTGCTACATCGTGCGCGTCAGCGACGGCACCTACGGCGCCATCGACATCACAGCGGCCGGAGGCGCAACGGTGGTCTTCCGGGTGCGTGCGCGCCGGCCCGGTGCGCTCGGCCTGCAGCGACGGTGGTCTTCCGGGTGCGTGCGCGCCGGCCCGGTGCGCTCGCCTCAGGCGAAGGTGGACGCGCAGCACCTCCTCAAGACCACCGACACCACTCTCTACCGCGCCACCGGCACCCTCGCCACGGCGCCGCTGGCGACCGCCCAGGAGATCACCCTCGCGAATGATGGCGCCACGCCGGCCGCCGATGTCGCCTCGCGTTTCCGCCCCGGGGATACCATCACCATTGCCGCACTCGGCAAGCGCTACCTCGTCATGCGCATTTCCGGCGCGACCATTCGGCTCGACCAGCCGGTTGGGCCGGGCTACGCAGCCGCGGCTGCCGTCCGGCTCGCCGATGTCCTGGCGGGGCAGCGCACCGTGCGCATCACCACCACGGCCGCCAACCCGCTCAGCGCAATGGTGCCGGGCGCGATGCTCACGCTCACGCTCGGCGCGGTACACGACACCCGGATCGTCGAGTCGCTGCAGACCGAGTTCCTGCCGGCGGGGGCCATCACCTACCGCGTCACCTTCCGCGATGGCATGGCCCAACTCTTTCCCATGGGCGGCGCCGCCCCCACGGTGCAGTCGAGGAGTTCGACCTCACCATCCAGCAGGAACTGCCGTCTCGCTTTACGAGACTCTGAGCCTGGACGCCTCGCACCCCCGGTTCATCGAGGACGTGGTGAATGGCGATGAGATGGGTCCGGTGTTCATCACCGTCTCCGACCCGCCGCCCGCGTTGGCACCGCCGGGGAACTTGCCGCTTCCGCTCGCGCTCACCGCGTTCACCACCGCCGGCTCCGCCGAAACGCTGACCGGCCTCAACGACGCGCACTTCACCGCCGCGATCGACGCCCTGCGACCGATCGACGACGTCAATCTGGTGGCTATTCCCGATCGCCGCACCGCTCCGGTGCAACAGTACCTCATTACACACTGCCTGGAGATGGCCGATCGCTTCGCCATTCTCGACGCACGGCCCGGCCTTCCGCTCTTCGGCGCTAGCAGCATCGAGACCCAGCGGAAGGAAGTCACCTCAGCTCGTGGGTACGCGGCCCTCTACTACCCCTGGCTGAGAGTCCGGCCGGCGGTGAGCGGCGCCAGCGTTCTCGTACCGCCCTCCGGTCACATGGCCGGCATTGGTCCGCTCCGACCAGCAGCGCGGCGTGCATAAGGCGCCTGCCAACGAGATCGTCAACGGCGCGCTCGGCGTCGAGCGCACCATGAGCGACGTCGACCAGGGCCTTCTCAACATGCAGGGCATAAATGTAGTGCGAAGCTTTGCGGGCGGACTCCCCACCCTGTGGGGCGCCCGCACCACGCGCACGACCCAACTGGCAATACGTCAACATCCGCCGGCTGTTCCTCTTTCTCGAGGAGTCGATCCAGAAGGGGATCCGCTGGGCGGTCTTCGAGCCGAACAACCTCTCAACTGTGGCAGAAACTGACCGCACCATCACCGAGTTCCTCACCGCGCGTGGCGCGACGGGGCGCTCTTCGGCGCCACCGCGTGGAAGCGTTCTACGTGACCATCAACGAGGTGCTGAACCCCTTCTCCGAGCAGGCGCTAGGCCGCCTCAACATCGAGATCGGCGTCCGGCCCGTTACCCGGCCGAGTTCATCATCGTCCGCATCGGCATCTGGCAGGGCGGCAAGGACGTCGAGGAGGGCTGAGCCGTAACTTCAAGGAGGACGACGATGGCAAGCCGGTGGCTGGTCGACCCGTTCCTCAACTTCAACTTCTGGGTTGAGATCGACGGGATCAGCCGCGCGGCCTTCACGCGGTCATGGGTTCGACTCGACCATGGACGTGATCGAACATCGCGAGGGTGGTGAGAACACGACGGCGGCAAGCTGCCCGGGCATGACGAAGCACGCCAACATTGTGCTCAAGTGGGGCATCACCGACGACCTGGTGCTCTACGCTGGCACCCACGCCGTGACACGGGTCGTCCCTCCGGAAGAACGGCTCGATCGTCCTGCTCGATCGCCAGCACCGGGAAGTGGGCCGCCTGGAACTTCGTGCGGGCCTGGCTCCTCCAAGTACGACGGCCCCGACCCGATACCGAGGGTACCCACTGACCCCATCGAGACGCTCGAGCTGTGCCGACGAGGGCGTCACGTGGGGTGAAATAGGAGGAGCGCCACATCGTTTCAGACCGAGGTAGAATTCACCCTGCCCTGCGGCGATCTCCATGCCCGAAGGCACGCTGCACCGCCACGTGATGCGCCGGGCCACGGCCGCCGACGAAATTCTGCCGCTCAAGGACCCGCGCGTCCAGAAGAACCCGGCCTACCTGGTCGTGATCCTTCTCTCGCGCGTCGTCACCCGGCTCGGCGGCGGTCGAGCCCGATCACGCCGCAACGTGATCGAGGCGACTCTTCTGCGGCCGACCTCGCGCACCTCCAAGACGCTCTACAACGCCGTCAACCGGGCTCGGACGGCCGTCGAGCGCCGCGCCACCTGTCCCGGCCTGTCGCGCACGACTTCGCGCGTGGAGGATCCCGGCCTCCGGGAGGCCGTCGGCTATCCCGCTCGAGCAGGCTCCGCGCGGAGAGTGGCCTACGTCGCGTACCACTTCCACTGGTCGCAGGCGGAGCTGCTGGCCATGGAGCATCGCGAGCGCCGCCGGTGGGTCGGCGGAATCTCGTCGATCAACGAGCGGATGAACGGCAGCGACGGGTGAACCGATGACCGCACTCGCTCGTGCGTTCAACCGGGGGTTGGAAGCATGGCCGCGGAGCCACGCCCGCGTCCTGCTCGCGCCTCGCGCCATGCGCGGGGCACTCCTCGCACGCGGTGCGGTGCCGCGCATTGGCCCCCGCGGCGCGCGGCCGGCGATCCCCCGGCCGCTCACCTTCGCCCTGCGCATCCAGGTCAATGGCGCCGCATGGGTACCTGGCCGCGCGCCAGCGCGCGTCGACGAACGGTCACCCTCCACGGTAGTGATTTCTCGCGCCGCCGAGCCGCCAGCGATCGCCGCACGCCTCGTCGCGCGGGGCGCCCGGCTCGAGACCGTCACGACGCCGGCGCGTCGTCCTTCAGTCACTCGGCTCGGTGTTGCCGCGACGTCGCAGTCACCAACACCCTCACCCAGGCGCGCATTCCGGTGCAGTTCAATCCGGAGGAATACAGCGTGAGTCGCGAGGTGAACTATGCCCAGGCCGCGATCCCTGGCCTCGGCGCGCCGCTGCTCCAGTTTGCCCACGGCAACATGAGACGCTGGAGATGGAACCGTTGGTCGAGACCTACGAGGTACATACCGGCACCACCGCCGGCAGCGATGCCCGCGTGGTCGTCCGCCAGGTCACCGACCCGATGAAGATCGACCCCGCGTCCGACGTCGACCGGTGCTCTCTTCACCTGGGGATCGCTCTCCTCAACCGCGTGCTGGTGCGGGTGACCCAGAAGTCGATCATGTTTCGCCCCGATGGGGTCCCGGCGCGCGTATGGCGCAACGGCTCCTTCAGCGAGTACCGGAGCGCCGACCTGGAAACCCGCGAGGTGAAGCGGGAGACCGCCACATAGACGAAAGCCGATGTCGTCACCAGGGCGAGACGCTTCGAGCATGCCGCCAGGGTATACGACGATGCGACCCAGTGGAGGCCGATCGCCATCCGGAACGGCATCGATGACCCGATGCGCCTCGCCGTCGGCCGCCGGCTCCTGGTACCCCTCCTGCCGTTCCGGAATCCCGATACCGGCGAGGTGCTGCAGTGACCAGCGCCCTCGCACTGCCGTCTCGTGGCGTTTCCGCAAGTGACCGCTTCGCGCCCGAGTTCGAGATCCGGATCAACGGCGAGCCGATCCCGGCCACGCTCCGGGCCAATGTCACCAGCGTGCGCTATGAGGATGGCACCGGTGCCGCCGATCGCGTCGAGATCGGCATCGCCAACGTCGACCTGCGCTGGCTCCGGAAGCACATCCGCGGCCTGGGAAGCAGTCCCTTTCCCACCAGCATCGCGCTCGGTACCGGGCACGCCGGCGGCACACCCGGCGGACTCTTTGACATCGACAACAAGGTCGCAGCTCGCCATCGGCTACGCACCGGGCCAGCTCGAGCACGTCTTCAAGGGGGACATCACCGGCGTCCAGGCGAGCTTCCCCGGCGGCGGGATGCCGGCCATGACGATCGTCGCGCACGACTATCTCCACCGCCTCACGGAGGGGAAGTACTCCCGCGGTTTCGGCCCGCTCCCCGACGCCGTCATTGCGGCGATCCTGAGCGCCGAGAGCTTCCTGCTTCCCGCCATCGATCCGACAGTGCTCGCCGGGTCCACCGCCCTCGCGGTGGTGAACTTCATCTTCAAGCGCAGCGGCCGGAAGCAGAAGTCGCAGAGTGACCTCGACTTCTTGAAGGAGATCGCCGCCGCCTGGGATTCCGACTTCTGGGTGGAAGACGACATCCTGTACCTCGCGCGCTTCCTTCCCGCGAGTTCTCCCCCCGCCTCACCATGCGCTGGGGCGAGTCGCTGGTGGATTTCTCCCCCAAGGTGAGCACCGTTGGCAAGATCGCCGCCGTGGCGATGCGCTTCACGTTGCGCGAGATCCCCTTCAGTTTCTACGTCGCCGCCTTCTGGGATTTCGACCGCGAAACGCTCGGTATCAAGGTGGCCCCCGGTGAGGCCGCCTCGGCGGTGAAGGCGCTCATGGGTCCGACCCACACCATCATCGATCAGCCCATCGCTAGCCCCGCCGATATCACCAACAGCGCGATCTCCATCGTGCGTGAGCTGCGCAACAAGCTGAACAACCGGATCACCGGTTCCGGCAACGCCGTAGGTGATCCTCGCCTGCGCGCCGGCGCCATGATCCAGCTCGACCAGCTCGGCCCAGACTTCAGCGGCAACTGGCGCGTGGCCAGCGCCACCCATTCCATCGATGCCAGTGGATACCGCACCGCCTTCACCGTGCGGAAGGAGATCCTCCCATGATCGAGGGCTTCCTGGACGGACTCGACAGCTCGATCGAGGACCTGCAGAAGAAGTTCTACGGCCTCTGCACCGGGCGGGTCATTGCCCTCGACGACCCCTGGATGC
This sequence comes from uncultured Gemmatimonadales bacterium, assembly GCA_963822925.1. Lineage (GTDB taxonomy): Bacteria > Gemmatimonadota > Gemmatimonadetes > Gemmatimonadales > GWC2-71-9 > JAGGAG01. The sequence continues at coordinate 25,504 of CAWGJN010000005.1, read as the reverse complement.
TGGGACGCGTGCAGGTGCAGCTGCCCTTCATCGACTCGCTCGACCTGCAGCCCTGGGCCCGCATCGCCACCCCGATGGCCAGCAAGTTCAGCGGACACTACTTCATCCCTCAGATCCGGGATGAGGTGCTCGTCGGCTTCGAGCAGGGCGACACCCAGGTGCCCTACATCCTCGGCAGCCTGTGGAGCGCGGAGTCGATGCCGCCGATGCAGAGCCCGCTGGCACAGATCCGCGCCATCCGCACCATGGCGGGCAACCAGATTGTGTTCACCGAGGCGCCCCCCTCCATCATGATCCAAACGGCGCCCACGCCACCGACCGCGCTCCCGGCGCCGCCATCGCCAACCGGTCCGCACCAGACCATCGCGATGACACCCGCCGGCGTGCAGGTCACCACGCCGAAGCTGCGTCCAGATCATGGTCGGTACCACCATGATCACCGTCTCGCCCTCGACGGTCTCTGTCGTGGTGGGCAGCAGCACCATCGCCGTCACCAGTGCCTCGATCTCCCTGCATGCCACCGCCATCAGCCTCGTCGCTGAGGGAACGGTGGACATCAAGGGAACCACCATTCGCCTCAATTCGTGATCCATGCCCCCAGCCGCGCGTGTTGGCGAACAGACGACCCATCCCGGCGTGATCGGCGCGGGCTGCGTCCCCAATGTGCTCATCGGGGGCAAGCCGGCGGCCGTGGCGCAGGCGATCCACGTCTGCATGATGCCGCCCCTTGCCGGTCCGCATCCGTCCAATCCCTTTCCCAAGGGGAGCGCCACGGTCTACATCGGCGGCCGGCAGGCCCTGCGCATCGGTGATCTCGCCGGCTGCGGCGCCGCGATCGTGTCCGGGTTTCCAGCCGTGATGATCGGCGGATGATGCCGACAGACGATGCGGCTCCCGCGTTCCTTGGCGCTGGCTGGGCCATGGCCATGCACACCGAGCCCACCGGGGCGGTGGCGCTCGCGCTGTACGAGGAGGACGTGCGGGAGGCGATCCGCATCATTCTCGCCACCGATCTCGGGGAGCGCCTCATGCGTCCTGACTTCGGGGCCGGGCTGGGACAGCTCGTGTTCGAGCCGATCAACACCACTACCATGGCCCTGGCACAACATCATGTGGAGCGTGCTCTGGTACTCTGGGAACCACGCATCGATCACGTAAAGGTAGATGTCTCCGCCGAGCCCGCGCTGGGCCGGTTGATGATCGACATCGCCTATCGCGTCCGGGCCACGAACACCTTCTACAACCTGGTCTATCCCTTCTATCTCATAGAGGCGCGCGACCGGTGAGCGGCGGCGTGCCGGGCCCCGTGCTCGATCCGCGTGAGATCGCTGACATCGTCGCGATGCTCCGTGCGCGCATTCCCGGCTTCGTGCCCGGCTGGCGCCCCGCCGACGGCGATCCAGGCACGGCGCTGCTGCAGATCTTTGCCCGGCACCTGCACACTGCCGCGCAGCGGGTCAACCTCGCTCCTGACAAGGGGCGGCTCGCTTTCTTCGACGCGCTCGGTGCCGAACTGATGCCCGCGGCCGCCGCTCGCGTGCCCGTCGCCTTTACCCCTATGCAGGGAGTCGCCGACGGAATCATTCCCGCGGGCAGTCGTGTGGGCGCAAAGATCGAGGGCCGTAGCGATCCGCTGATTTTCGAGACGGAGCAGGCGATCGCCCTCGCTTCCGCTCACCTGGCCGAGGTGCGCACCGTTTGGCCGGGCCGGGATGCCACCGCCGACCACACCGAGGCCGCGCTTCGGGGCGAGCCGTTCACGCTCTTCGAGGGCTCGATGCCCATCGAACACGTGCTGTACCTCGAACATGAGTTGCTCTTCTCGCTCTCGGGGCCGAGCACGGTTGAGCTTCGGTTCGAGCTCGTCACGACCGGCCCTTCACTTCCCGCGGCGTGGGAATACTGGGACGGGGCAGTCTGGCGCGGGTTCCGCGACTTCGTTCCCCAGGCCACGGCAACCAATTCCGACCCGGTGGATGGCACCTTCGGATTCAGCCGCAGTGGCCTGGTGCGCCTCGTCACCGCCTGCGCCACCAGCAGTGACACGCGCGTCATGGGCATCACCGGGCGCTGGATCCGCGCGCGCCTGCTCGGTGCCCTGGTCGCGGCACCCGGTGCCCCGTTGCCTTCGATCACCCGGATCGTCGCGCGCACAGTCATCGATCGCACTCTCCCCGCCGGAGCGTGCGGTTCGGGTGCCGCTGCTCCTGGCCTTCTTCCCGATCATGCGCTGGCCGATGATCGACCGATCGACCTCACCAAGGCGGCGAAACCCTTTGGTATGTCGCCGGCAGAGGGGAGCCTCTTCTACCTGGCGATGGATGAGGCACTCGCGCGCCCCGGCGCCGAGGTGACGCTCTGCTTCCGGAAGGTCCTCACGGTGGACGAGCAGACTGACCAGCAGGGTGCCGACTTCTCGCTCGATGCCAACACCGCCCGCGACCTGGTGCTCGCGGCTGCCGATCGCGCCGCTATCGCGTTGCTGCGCCTCTCCAATGCCTTCATCACGCTCCAGGTTGACGTGCCCGCCCATCCCAACTGGCTGGCTGATCTCGGCCCCAAGATGGCGGCGCTCGATGCTGCACGAGCCGCGCTTCCCGTGCAGGGCACCAAGGGGATCAAGGCGGTGGACACCGCCGCCGATCTCCTGGTGAAGCACTTCGCTAATGCAACGCCAAACTTCACCATGCCTCCCGGCCTGCTCTGGGACCTGCTGGGAGATCCGGACCTCGTCGCCCTCGCACTCACGCTGCTCGGGGCGCCCGGCGCGATCTTCACCAGCTTCGAGGACTACCGCAAGCACAATCTGAAGCGCGTCGAGCAGAGCATCGCCTGGGTCACGAACGGTGCCAGCTGGGTACGCGGTGTCACCGACGCACTCGGCCAGCTCACGCCCACCAGCGCGGCGATGGCGGCGGGCGCGACACTGCCGAAGATGACGACGCCCGTCGTCACCTGGGAATACTGGAACGGCCGTCGCTGGAGCACCCTCCCGGTCATAGGTCCCGCCACCGCGACCTCGTTCCGCGGCGACGGTCCCGTGCGGTTCACGGTCCCCGACGACGCCAGCGAAACCGAGGTGCAGGGAACTGCGGCGCACTGGGTTCGCGCCCGGCTCGTCAGCGGTGGCTATGGGTCGGTGCGCACCGTGAGCTGGCAGGACGCCGATAGCGGAAAGTTGATGTACTTCCCGCTCGTGCAGGTGCATCCGCCGGTCATCGATGCGGTACGCATCGGCTATCGCTTCGCGTCGCGCGAGCTGTCGCCCGAGCATGTAGTGACGCTCAACGACTTCATCTACCACGAGCGCACCGCGAATCTCGCCCAAGGCGCGCCGGCGTTCCTGCCGTTCACGGTGACCGCCGACCTCGTCCCCTCCATCTATCTGGGGTTTGATCGCCCGCTGCCGGCCGATGCGCTCGGCCTCTGGTTTGAGGTGGATGAGACCACCGAGCCCCGGCCCGCACTTGCCTGGGAAGCATGGGATGGCGCGGCCTGGAGCGAGATCGACCTGCGCGATGAGACGGCGAACCTCGCGCGGCCCGGCCTGGTGACCATCACCTATCCCGGTGGCGCGGTACCACCCTCCGCCACCATGAACTCCGCCAGCGGCGATCTTGTGCTGCTCGCCGATGAAGCGAGTGCGCTCCGCTTCGTCGTCGGCGACCAGGTCTGGCTGGAGCAGGGGGAGAAAGGCGCCCTCGGCGTCGTCGCCGGGATCGAGCGGATGGCCCTGCGACTCACGGTGCCGCTCGAGGCCGATCTCGCCCGCGGAACGGTGTCGGTCGCGTTGCCGCCCCGCTTCGGCCGGCCACGCACCTGGATTCGTGCGCGACTGGCGGAGAGCGGGTCACCACCCGAGGTGCGGGTCACCATGATCGCTTTCGATGCCGTCTGGGCCTCGCAGGTCGAGACGGTGGAGCAGGAGTCGCTCGGCAGCAGCAATGGCGAGCCTGGCCAGGTCTTCTTTGCCCGCCGCACCCCGGTGCTCCAGGGAGAGATCCTCGAGGTGCGGGAACTGAGCGGGGCACGCGCGCATATCGAGGCACCCATGCTCACCGATGACCTCGTTCGGCGGGGCATCGGGCCGGAGAACGTGCGCACGGTGACTGATCCACGCAGCGGGCGCACCACCGAGGTGTGGGTGCGCTGGCGTTCGGTCAGCAACCTCCTCTTCGCCGCACCGGGCGAGCGCGTCTTCATGCTCGAGCGCAGTCGCGGCCGGATCGTCTTTGGTGGCGACGGACACGGCATGGCGCCGCCACCGGGGCCCGATGTGGTGCGCCTGCGTCGCTATCTCACCGGTGGCGGGGTGGCCGGCAACGTCATGGCCGGGGCAGTGAACCAGATTCTCGCCGGCGTCCTCGCCGAGAAGGTCACCAGCGTGCGTGCCGCCGAAGGTGGTGCTGCTGGGGAGAGCCTGGCGCGCTTTCGCTTGCGCGCGCCCGCGCTCGTGCGCCACCGGCGTCAGGCGATCAGTGCGCGTGACTACGAGGACCTGGCGCTCGAGGCATCACCCGCGGTCGCCGTCGCGCGCGCACTTCCCGCGACTCATCCCGGTGGACGCGCCGCCCCGGGGTGGGTCACGCTGCGCATTGTGCCCTGGGGCGATGAGCCGCGACCCATCGCCTCCTTTGAGCTGCGCCGCACCGTCGAGTCCTTTCTCGACCTTCGGGTGCCGGCACAGGTGCGCGGGCGCGTGCATGCGCTCGCCGCCGAGTACTTCCCGGTTGACGTGCGCGTCTCGCTTGCCACCATGAGCGGTGCCATGCCCGGCGAGGTAGTCGCCGCCGCTGAGGCGGCGCTCACCCAGTTCCTCCATCCCCTCACCGGCGGTCCCGAGGGGACCGGATGGCGCTTTGGTCGCGACCTCTACCTCTCGGACATGTCGGCCTTGCTCGAGTCGCTCACGGGCGTGGACTACGTCGATGCGCTCGCCATCGGGGCGTATGGCACCACTGCCGGCAATCGTCTCACGGTGCCTCCCGATCGCATCATGGTCGCCGGAACGCTCACCGTCACCCTGGCCCACTCCGACCGCGGTCGCGGCAGCGAACCGGGTGCTGCGTGCCTTGCGTCAGGCAGCGGCACAGTGCTCTGCTGCGCGGGGAGCTGACCGATGCCGCTTCCGCTTCCTGATCTCGACACCCGCCGCTGGGTTGACCTCGTTGACGAGGGTCGCGCCCTCATCCCGCGCCATGCCTCGGCGTGGACCGATCACAACATCCACGATCCTGGCATCACCCTCGGCGACTTGTTCGCGGCGCAGGCCGAGCGGCTCATGTACCAAGCCAACCGCGTCCCCGAACGGCTGCGCCGCAAGTGGATTGCCCTGAGCGGGGTCGCGCCATGGCCCGCGCAGAGCGCGACGGGAATCGCAGGTGTGACGCTTGCGCCCGCGACTGCGTCGTTCGTGCTGCCTGCTGGCCTCCTGCTCGAGGGCGAGTCGATGCCGGCGCTCTGGATTCCGTACCGTACCCGTGCGGCCACGACGATCGTGGCCAATCGCATCGTAGCGGTCCAGGTGTTCGATGGCATCCGTTTCACCGATCGCACTCGTGCGTGGCGCGAGGGCGTGCCCGTCGCCGCGTTCGGCCCCGATCCCGTCGCGGGTGCATCTGCCACTGCCTCGAGCGCGCTCTACATCGGGCTCGATAGCGCGCTGCCGGTCGGTGTGACGGTCTCCGTCGGTGCCGTGGTGGGCGCGGGCTGGCGTGAGCGCCTGGCGATCGTCGTCGAGGAGCGGGAGCGTCGCGCCGACTGCAATCCCTTCCCGCGCGACTGCCGTCCCTGTCTCCCACGGGATCCCTGGTGCCTCGATGATCCCGATGCGAGCGGTGGCGCGCCTGGATCGTCCAGCGGCACGACCACCATGCCGACCGGTCCAGGCATCGCGCTCCCGCCTCACCACTCCGCTCGGCTGCGGTGGGAATTCTTCGGCGCCACCGGATGGCAGCCGTTGAATGCCGCGCAGGCGGTCGACGACACCCGGTCGCTCACCCTCGACGGCATTGTCCGGCTCGAGCTTCCGTCGGCCCAGGTGGCCAGCGCTGTTGGTGCGGTTGCGGCACCGCTCTTCTGGCTGCGCGTCCGGCTGGTGCGTGGCGCCTTCGATGAGGCGCCCCTGCTGCAGGCATTGCTGCTCAATGCACTCGAAGTGGTGCAGCAGCGCCCGGTGCTGGCGCGATATACCGTGCGCCCCGGCGCCGTGGTCACCGGGATCCCGGTGCCCGGCACCCGGCAGCGGTTGGCGCTTGGGTTTGCGCCCTCGTCAGAGCTCGACCTCGATGCGGTGGCGGTTGGCGCCGCAGGCGCCGGCAATGGAGTCGACGCATTCATCGTTGACTGGACCGCGCCCACTGCCATCAAGTCAGGCGCGCTGCTCGTCGATACTGTGTGCATTGGTATCCCCCCCTATACTTTATTTACACTACTTTTTCTTTCCACCCTTTTTTCTTCTTTTACCCTTTTCTATTATTCTTCCTCCTATACCATGATTGGGGTCCATTCCTTCCTATCTTACCGCGACCGGCGCAGCGAGGATGGCCCTTCGGTCGCGACGTCTACCGCAGCGAGATCCTGGCGCTGATCGACGGCGTGCGCGGAGTGGATCACGTGCTGTCACTGACGCTCGCCGCCGGCACCGGCACCGGCAGCGCCGCTGCCGATGACGACGATGCCACCACCTCAGTCGGCGACGGCTGCGGCAACCTCTGCATCTCGGCGCGATCGCTGGTGCGGTCCGGGACTCACGTCGTCGAGGTCCTGCGGGCATGAGCGACCATCTGCACTTCGCGGGTATCGTGCGGCATGCGCCGCTGGTCCGCGTCGAGTACGACGACGGTGTGGCATTCCTCGCGCGCGATCTCCGCCTGGCGCAGGATGACGCCGATCGTCGTGCTGCCCTCCATGTGGCGGCGCACCATGGCACGTGGGGTATCGTCGTTGGGCTGCAGGTAGCGGTGCTTCCCGGGAACACCACGATCAGTGTGACGGCTGGTGCAGGCTACCTCCGAACCGGCGAGCCGGTGGTGCTTGAGCAGGATGTGCAGCTCGCGGTGCCGGTGGGACGCTGGCGCCTCCATCTGGTGCCCACGCTCGCTGCAGACCGCTGCGAGCGTCCCACCACGTGTACCGGGTATCGCCCGCCCGTGCTCCATCCCACCGTCGCGCTCGCGCCCTGGGACGAGGGAACCGCCCGCGATTGCTGTGAGGATCCCGGTCTCTCCATACCGCTGGCGCGGGTCGAGCGCTCCGCGTTGATCACCATTGATTCCGGCTATCGGCAGGTGGCGCGCGCGCAGAGCCGCCCCGCGATCGTGAGCGGCCGCGTGCCGTCCGGTACCATGTCATGGGACGCACCGGGCGGGGCGATGCTGAGCACCTCGGTGGACACCAGCAGCGCGCGGCTGCCCGACGGAGTCCTCTACTTCGCGACCCTCGTCGACATGGCACCCATCCAGTCGGGACCGTCGGCCCTCGGGCCGCTCATCGAGTTGACGCTTCCCACCAGCACGTCCTTCCGGCTCATCGTGCGCGCCGGCGCCCAGACCGCGGGCGCCGCGGCCAGCGTGCTCACCCGCACGCGCGCCGCGCTGCAGCTGGCCGGCGTCATCTGGCATGCCGTGTTGCCGAGTCGCGGCCCGAACGGAGGTTGGTCATGACGGCGCCGATCATTCCCGCGCTCGAGCGACCGGAGTATGTCGCACTGCAGCGCCTCGAGCCCGACGACCTCGCATCGCTCTTCCGCTACCAGCGGGAGGTACGCTGGCTGCACAATCGCACCCTTCATGCGTGGGGTGTCGCGTCCGGCTTCATCGTGGAAGCGTCCATCGGCGATCGCGATGTGCGCGTCGGCGCGGGGTACGCCATCGATGCCGCGGGGCGTGATCTCATGCTGACCGAGGCCGTGAAACTGCCGGTGCCCCCCGTCAATGGCGGCGGCGGCAGTGCGCCCGCCCGCTTTCATCTCACGGTGTCGTACATCGCCGATGACGATCTTCCCATCGCCGACTCGCGTATCGGTGTCTGTGGGCCCGGCGGCGTGGTGCGGCGCAATGAGGCCCCTCGTCTTCGCTTCCAGGATCCGATGGGGCTGGGCCCGCCCGAGACGCGCTTCCGCCCCGGGCTCGACCTCGTCCTCGCCACCATCGAAGTGCGCGGCTGTGTTCTCTCCTCGGCACCGACCTGGGCCGATCGGGTGAGCGCGCGCACGCCGGTCACTCCGCGCATCGCGGCCGGCCGTACCGATCCGCTGAAAACCATCTGGCGGTTCGTCACCACCGTCGGCGGTTCCCAGATTGGCGTCGAGACCACAGTGGACACCTCGGAAGCGGGCTTCAGCAGCGCCCCGATGTATGCCGTGCAGCTGCTCGGTGAGCGCATCGTCGTGCCGAAGGTTGGTGCCGCCGACGGCATCATGCTCGATGGCATCGTCAGCGTGCAGCAGCCGCGCGCCAACTCATTCATCCTTCGCGTCGTCATGCCGCGCGACCAGTCGCTCCCCGGATGGAAACTGAATCCGGGAAGTCAGTTCGTGCCGGTCACGCTCGAGAAGCTGCGGGTGAACCTGCACTGGCAGGTCGCCTGGATGGGCACCGAAACATGACCGTCCGCGACGACGCTGCCACCTGGAGCCACGTCAATGTCGACGGCGGCGCCTGGCCCATCGCCGAGCGCGACGGGCTCGAGATCGATGCGTCCGGTGCCCTCGTGCTCGGTCGCCTCCCGTCGCTCGCCGATGTCAGCAGTGGCGCCGTGGCGCCGGTGCCCGGCCTCACCGGGCCCGCCGGCATCGGCATCGATCCCTGTGGCGGTGACATCTTTGTGGCCGATCCGGGCAATAATCGCATCGTTCGCATTGATCCCTGCGACGGCGCGATGCAACCCCTCTGGTGCACCGGCGGACCCGGCACTGGACTCGGCGCGCTGAATGAACCGCGCGGCGTCATCGTCGGGCCGCGTCGCGCGCTGTACGTGGCCGACAGCGGCAACGCTCGCATCCAGGTGTTCGACATCGCGACCGGCCAGCGCATCGGCGTGTGGGGCCAGCAGTCCCTCTTCGATGATCCTGCTCCCAGCGACGAGCCCGGCCGCTTCAACACCCCGTGGGATCTCGCCGTGGACGCCGCCGGACTCATCTACGTCGCCGATCCCGGTATCGCCGCGGCCGACGGCACCTGGACGAGGGGCAGAGTACAGCGCTTCAACGCCGACGGAGAAGTCGATCTCGCCTTCGGTCAGGCTGTCGCTACCTCACCATCCGCTCCAGGCTCGCCCGTCGGCATCGCCATCGTGCGCTACCCCGGCGAATCGGGGTCGGACGGTGTCGGCGACGCCGAGCGCCTCCTGGTGCTCGACCAGCAACCGGCGCGGCTCCTCGTCTTCCGCCGTGACGGACAGGTCGACGCGGAAGCGACCCTGTTCGGTCCCGGGTTGCTGGCACCGCTGCGGCGCCGGTCGCCCTCGCCGCCGGGGGTGGACAGCTCTTCGTCTCCGACGCGTCAGGGCGACTGCTCGTCTTCGATCGTCAGGGCCAGCTCGTCGGCACCCGGCGCGGCGACGCCGCACTGGCCGGGCTCGCCGTCGATTGCCAGGGACGACTCGTCGCCCGACCGGGCGCCCGTGGCGCAGTGCAGCGCGGACTCGGGCTGCCATCGCGTACCGTCTGTGGTACCGCACTCCTCGGACCGTTCACCGACCCGATCGATCGCGAGGGCGGCGCCACCATCTGGCAGCGGCTGCATCTCGACCTCGACGCGCTGCCCGATGGCACGTACCTGCGCATCTATACCCTCACCAGTCGCCGCTTTGATGGTGTGGCCGGCAATCTCCCGCCCGCCCCGATGAACTGCGCCGGCATGATCGCCACCGACATCGTGCCCGAAGACGAGCGGGACGACGCACCGCTCGACGCATGGCGCGCGGTATCCCGCGACGCCACCGATTTCCTTGCGCTCAACGCGCCGGCGCCCTGGCTCTGGGTCTGGGTTTCATTCGAGGGCGATGGTACCGCGACCCCGACGCTTCACCAGCTCAGCGTGACCTTCGATGAGCCGGGGTGGATGGAATTGCTCCCGGCGCTCTATCGCCGTGATCCTGTCACCCGCGTCTTCCTCGGCAGGATGCTGCAGCTCTACGAGAGCGCCTGGGTCGAGGACGCTGCACTCCTGGATGATCGCGCGCGGCATCGATCCCCGCGCGGTCGATGACGTCCCCCGTGGCGATGACTGGCTGGACTGGCTCGGAGGGTGGGTGGATGCCGGCCTGGTCGAGGAATGGACCGATACCACGCGCCGTGAGCGCGTCGCCTCCGCATTCAGGGCGCACGCCCGCCGCGGGACCCGCGCGTCGCTCCTCGAGCTCGTCGAGCTCTATGCCGGCGTCCGTCCCATGATCGACGAACTGGTCCTGCAGCCGTCGCCATGGGTGCTGGGAGAAAGTGCGCTCGCCATGACGACGGCACTCACCGTCGCCTCCGCCGACGGCGCCGTCCTCGGCACGACCGCCATCCTCGATCGCTCCCATATCGGCCAGGCCGATGAATACGGCCAGGCCCTCTACGACGAGACGGCTCATCGCTTCGTGGTGCACGTGTACGCTTCCGACGCGCCGACCGCCGAATCCGTCGCCCGTGTGCGGGCAGTGCTTGATCGGGAGAAGCCGGCCCACACCGTCTACGACCTCTGCGTCATCTCCGCCCGCATGCGCGTTGGCGTCCAGGCCCGCGTGGGAGTGGACACGCTCGTCGCGGGACCGCTCTCGGCCTCGCCCATCGGCGACGGGCTCACCCTCGGTGTCGATGCAGTGCTCGCGGGAGCCGCTCCCGGTGCAGGCCGCGCCGCGCTCGGTGCCGGCGCGCGGGTTGGCGTGCGTTCAACTGTGGTCTAGGCGCGATGAATAGCAGCAGGAATCCAGAGAAGTCTTCCCGGAGGTCATGATGGGAACGTCGCTCGACTGTGCCCCCGAAAGCACCGACCTGCTGGGCCGCCTCGTCTCGCCGGCCCGGAATCGGTACTACTACAGCAAGCTGCTCGACGCCGAGCACCTCGAGCTGGAGCAGGCGTATGGCAACCTCAAGCGCTGGATGCTCAATCGCCTCACGCTGGGCACCGGCGTGCTCTGCGGCCTCGATGTCGTCCTCACCGCCGACAAGCGCAAGGTCCGGGTGCAGGCCGGCGTCGCCGTCGATGGTCTCGGCCGCGAGATCATCGTGCCCATGCTCTCGATCGCGGTCGATCCCACGCAGCCCACTGACAGCTGCGGCAAGCCATCCGGCGATCCGGTGCACAATGGCGAAGTCACTCTTTTCATCTGCTATCTCGAGTGCCAGGCCGAGCCCGCGGCGGTGATGGTCTCCACGTGTGATGATGACCGGCACTGCGAGAATGGCCTCATCTGCGAGCGCTATCGCCTCCGGATCGGGGCCGGTCCGTCGCGGCCCCGCGGCCTCAGTGACAAGGAGTGCAACCTCATCTTCGGCCATGCTGGCGGCATCGCGCGGCGCAGCGCGCTCTGCGAGGTTATCGATGCCGCCTGTACCATTCCCGATGAAATCTGCGTGCCGCTGGCGACGCTCACCCTGGCAGACGGCATGATCACCAAGGTGGACCAGTGCCTCTCCCGTCGCACCGTCTACAGCAACGCGGTATTGCTGGAACTCATTCTCTGTCTCGCGGAGCGAGTTGATCACTGCTGTGACGAGGTACCTCCGCCAACCCGCACGCTGTCGCTCGAGCTTGTGTCGGGTGACGGGCAGATAGCGGCGCCGAATACCCAGGTGCCCGCTCCCCTTGTGGCCCGCGTCTTGGACGGTACGACGCCCGTGGCAGGCGAGAGTGTCACCTTCGCGGTCACGGCCGGAGGCGGCACCATCGCGCTAGTTGGCGCGCCCACGCCCGCACCGGTGCCGATCATCAGCGCCGCCAACGGCACCGTCACACTGCCCGTCTGGCGTCTCGGCGCACCGCCGGCACAGGAAGTCACTGCTACGCTCGTCGGTGCCGTCCCCGATTCCGTCCGCTTCCGTGCCCGCGTCCGCGGCGGAGAAACGGCGCGACCGCCGGTGATCCGCGCTATCTGGCCCAAGTCGGGTGCCGTCCTGTCGAATGGTGACGCCGGCATTACGCTCGCCGAATGGCGCCGCCGGCCCACCATCGAGCTCACCTTCTCCGAGAAGATGGACGCCACGCTTCTCGCCGATACCGACCAGTGGCTTCGTATCGCCGAGCTCACCCGGCAGCAGGCGCCGGCCGGCACCATGGCGGGTGTGCAGAGGATCCTGCTGGGCTATGCCGGGCCGGTTGCGGTGCCCAGGTCAGGCGTGGCTGGTGCCACCGAGGGATTCAAGCTCGAGGTCAATCAGAACGTGGAGCGCCCCACCTACGTCGTCATGGTGCGGTCCACCGCGGGAAGGATCACCGCGTTCGCCCCTCCGGTGCGCGAGCTCGACGCCGATTATGCCGGAACCAGCCTCACCGCGGCCCAGCTCGACCAGCTCTGGCTTGCCTCGGCCGCCGCGGCACCGCCGCAGGCCCTGCTGCCGCTGGCATTCCTGACCGCCCTTGCACTCGGTTCCGGCTCCTTGCCCTCTGGAGACGGCACGCCCGGCGGTGACTTCAGCAGCGCCTTCACCTACTGAGTTCGGCACAAGGAGCTGGCAATGAGCAGCATCATGATTCCCTGCGAGACCACCGAGGTGCGCGGGCTCGAGCGCACCCGTTTCTTCGGGCAGCAGTTGGTCGGCCCCGACGACCTCACGCAGGACCAGTTCTACTTCCGGGAAAAGTCGCGGCGGCACAACCGGATGCTGCACGGATGGGGCGTGGTTTGTGGCGCCCGCGTCCGCATCGGCAAGACACCATGTGAGCTCGTCATCGAGCCCGGATACCTTTTGGGCCCGTACGGCGACGAAATCGTGCTCGACCGGCTCATTACCTATGATGTGTGCAAGCAGGGATCAGGCGAGTTGACCGGATGCTGCGGCGACGATCTCGATCCATGGTGCGGCGAGGTGCACGAGGACTGTGCGGAAGGAACGCGCTATCTCGCGGTGCGGTATCGCGAGTGCCTCTCTCGCCCGGTGCGCGCGCCCGGCGGCGGCTGTGGATGCGGATGCGACGATGACAAGTGCGAATACAGTCGTATCCGCGACGGCTATGCGGTGAAGCTGCTGCGTGAGCTGCCGTCCAGTTACGTGCCTTGGGCGCCACCGATCTACAACGATCTCCTCAACCCTTGTCGCGAGCCGTGCGGACGGAACTGCCCGCCTTGTCCGAAGGAACCCTGGGTCATTCTCGCCGACGTCAATCTCGGCGCGGACTGCCGCGTCCGCTCTTTCGATTGCTTCGCCCATCGGCGGCATGTCATGTCGTTCGCCCAGTTCTTCATGGCCTGTCCGCCGAAGGTGCAAGCCGCCGGCTCATCCAGCGGTGAACATGCCTTCGGCACCATCCCTGGGGCGTACCACACCATGATGCGCACGGAGCTCACCCGCCTGCTCGATCGTCAGGGGCTGGAGAAGCTCGGCACGGTGGAGGGAGAGCAGCGGGCGATGGATCTGCCGGTGGACCTGCTGGCGAAGGAGGAGGATGCCCACGAATTGCGGCAGCCCATCCGGGACCTGTCCATCGCGGAAGCGGCAGCCATGGGGCAGGAAGAGTTCGTTGCCCGCGCGCTCGACGGGGTGGCGAAGAAGGATCGTCAGGCCGCGACGGTGTCTGCAGTGGCGGCTTGGATGCGCGCGCGCGACGTGGCGCGCGTCGTGGCGGGCAACGAACCATGAGCCCGCTCCCGTTCAGCACTCGCCTTTTCGGCGGTCATATGGCATGCGCTCGAACCCGTCGGTCGCCCACAACCACCGTTCACCGTTCACCGTTCACCGTTCACCGTTCACCGTTCACCGTTCACCGTTCACCGTTCACCGTTCACCGTTCACCGTTCAACAGGCGTTGTGCCGCCTGTCATATGGCAGGCATTCGAACCCGTCAATCGCCCACAAGCCGAGCTCCTCCTTCTCCGCCTGCTGTACTGCCTCTCGCAACTGGTCCACGTACTGCACGTTCGGTGCATACGTCAGCGTCACGACCCAGCCCCCGCGCACCATCTCCCAGTTCACCAGCCGCCCATCGCGCCACACATAGGCCAGCAGTCGACCGTTCCGGTCCCGCGCCTGCACGTCCTGCTCCAGCTGCACGGTGCGTCCCACCGGGATCATCGCCGCCAGTGCCCCGCGTGACTGGTTCCCGAACGGCTTCTGGCTCAGCTCCGGCGCGTCGATGCCCAGCAGCCGCACCCGCCCCGACTCGGCGCACACGATTGAGTCGCCATCCGTCACCTTCGTCACTCGGCACGGCGACGTCGCCCGCACCGGTTTCTTCGGACCCTTGTAGTCCGGTGACGCCAGCGCCAGGAGGCTCACCATCATCAGGAAGCTGCCCCTCAATCACCGCCTCCCTTCACTTGGGCCCGTTCACCGTTCACCGTTCACTGTTCCCGCTGTTCACTTTTCACCGTTCTCCGTTCACCGTTCACTGTTCACGCTGTTCATTTTTCACCGTTCACGCTGTTCACATCCTTTGGGCGTAAGAACCACCACCGCCCCTCTCCGCGCATTGTGTCTCGGATTGATTGCCACGATCAGCCGCTCCAGCGGCCCTGGCTGGAACAGCCCCGCCGGTTCGAGCCGGGGATCGGCCGCGAGCTCCCGTCCCGTCGTGGTGAGCGCCAGCGCCGCGATGGCGGTGCCGCACGGCGGCACGACCTCCATCGTCTTGGCGAAGCTCACCGTCACCGGGTGCGAGACGAACACCGTCGGCACCAGCAGGAACCCCCCCACCTGGCTTACCGAGGTGATCTCGGGATGCCGGTCGAGATACCGCGCGAGGCCCAGCGCCGCTCGCTGCGGCGCGCTCGAAACCGCGAGCAGGAGCAGCACGCCGTTCACCACGCCGAAGTACCACAGCCTCCAGCGATACTCGCGACGATGCTCGATGAGGAACGCCAGCAGGGGCGTCAGCAGCATGAGGAAGAGCGGCGTCGCCGGGATCATGAAGCGCTCCTCCTTGTGCGAGATCGCCATGTGCGCCAGGAGGAACACGGCGAAGAAGAGCACGGTCGCCGCGAGCGGCTGGTAGCGCGCCTTCCAGTCGAAGCCGCGGTATCGCAGGAAGAACGTCGGCGGAATGCTGAGGCCCAGCCACAGCAACGCAAAGGTGTACCACGGCGAGGTGCTCCAGCCCTCCGAGTACTGCGCATTGATCGCGATGTAGCGCCGGAGCGTCGCGTGCCATTCCCCGATCAGCCACCAGTCCAGCATTCCCGACACGGCGATGCAGGCCGCGCCGACCACGGCGACGATGGCGAGGTCCTTCCACCGGCGGAGCCCGGTCACCAGCGCCACGATCGCGATGCCGCACACCCCGATCTGCGGCCGGTGCATCGCGCCGATCGCGAGTGCCACGATCGACAGGCTCAGCGCGGATCGTTTCCCGCTCGCCTGGTAGCGGCACGCCAGCGCCGCCGACGCCGCGAGGAAGGGCGCCGACATCGACTCCACCATCGGCCGCGTCAGCATCAGTGCCGCCAGGAAGTAGAAGCCGAGCAGCGCGGCGAACACGACCTGGTGCCGGCCCCGCTCCGGCTGCTCATAGGTTGCGAACACGATGGTCCCGGCCCAGAGGGTCACCAGGAACGAGAACAGTCCGCAGATGGCGAGGTCGATGCGGAACTGCGTCATCGGGTGCGTCACGCCCAGGGCGTACGCCGACTTCACGATGCCGAAATGGACCAGCGGGGTGAATGGCGAACGGAATCCGGCCTTGGCGGCGATCTCTGCTACCGAGTGCGACTGCGCGGGCAGGACCCGCGAGATGACGTCGCCGTAGTCGTCGATCGCGATGATGCCGGGGTTGCTGATGGCGGTGAGGAGGTAGAGCAGGGCACCGCACCCTGCCACGATCCGGAACAGGCGGGCGAGGGGCGGGGGATCAGTCACTACGATGGCGCGTCAGCTCGCGAGGTCGGTAGCGCGGAGCGCCGCCGTCAGCGCCACCAGCCTCTCCCGCGTCACGTCCACCGGGGCCACATCGCCGATCACGTGGTGCCCGTTCCGTCCCGAGCGGAGCAGGATCTCCGTGGGCACCAGCACCCGCACCGTGGTGCCGATGTCGGGCTTGCTGTACACCTGGATCGCGCCGTGGTGCGCCCGAACCACGCCCAGCACTTTCGCGAGTCCCGTGCCCCGGCCCGGTCCCCGGGTGGAGAAGTCCCCTTCGAAGATGCGCGAGACCGCCGCCGCATCCATGCCGAGCCCGGTATCGGATACTTCGATGTAGGCGTAGCGTCCCGCCGGCAGCCCGTCGTCAAAGTAGGCCGACGCGAGGAACGCGCGCGTTGCTTCCACCGTGCCGGTGGCGAGCGAGATCACCCCGCCGCTGTGATCCAGTCCCTCGGCGGCATTCTTCACCAGCTCCAGCACCGCTGCCCGCAGCGAACCGGGATCGCCGAATACCGATGCGATGCCCGGCGCGAGACGCAGGTGCAGCGACGCCGATCCCACCGTGAACTTGCGGAACGACGGGCTCCACTCCGCCACCAGCGAGGAAAGGTCGAGCAGCTGGTCTTCCGAAACCCCGACCTCCACGTCGCCCGGGCCGATCTCCGCGGCAGCCAGGTCCCCCGCCGTTATTTCGTCCGCAGTCGTTTCTTCTGCTTCTCGCTTCTCCGTCTCTGATTCTTCCGCTGCTGTTTCCGCCCTCGGCTCCTTCACCCGCACCGGCTCCTCCGCCTCCGCGATCACCCCCGCCACTCGCTTGAGCCACCACCCCTTGTCCCGCTCCGCCTGCATCCGCGCCTGCACCCAGCGGATCTCGCCATCGGGCAGCAGCACCCGCCACAGGATTTCCCGCACGCGACCGCCGCGATACAGGATGTTCCGCGCTTGCAGCAGCAGGTTGCGATCGTCGGGGTGCGTCCGCTCCAGCAGCTCGGCGAACGTCGCGAACGCCGCGCCGTGCGGGAGGCCGAAAAGCGGGCCGAACGTTTCCGAGCAATCCAGCGCGCGGCGCTCGGCGTCCCACTCCCACGTCGCCATTCCCGCCGCCGCCAGCGCGCGCTGCACATGCTCCTCGCTCCGCGCGAGTGCTTCATCCGCCAGCTTGGGACCGGTGATGTCCCGGCCTACTGCGACCCAGCCGGTGGTGATGTGTCGCGCGTCGCGCACCGGGCTCACGTCCAGCTCGAGCCAGATCGGAGCCGATCCCGGGCGGCCATACGCCAGGAAGTCCTGCAGCACCGGGAGGCCCGAGTCCAGCGCCCGCTCGATCCGGTCGAGTGCCGTGCGATCGGTGTCGGGACCGGCAAGGATATCGAGCGTCCGGCCGAGCACATCCGCGCGCGACAATCCCAGCCGCCGCTCGAAGGCCGCGTTCACCCAGCGGATCCGACGCGAGGTCGCCGTGCCTGCCGTGTCGAGCACCAGCACCACGTCGCCCGCCGAGAGCAGGGCATCGCCCAGCAGCGACGACTGGTGCGCTCCGCCGGTCGCTCGTAAGTGCGAGCCGCACCAGTTCCGCGGCGGTTCCGAGCGCCTGCCGCTCGCGCGGCAGCGGCTCGCCCGGCACCGTGAGGTAGGCGGCCACCACCGCGAGCAGGTCGCCGGTGGGCGACAGCACCGGAAGAGCCCATTCGGCCCGGAGCCCGCACATGAGCGGCGCTTCGCGCTGGTTGGCCCAGAGCGTCGGACCGGCGAGGTCGGCCGTTACCACCAGATCCCGCCGCCGGGCGGCGGCGACCGCGGCACCCGGACCTTCGTCGAGCGGAAGTGAGTCGAGGAGTTTCTTGAGGTTCTCGTCCAGCGCCGAACCCGCGGCCAGGCGCAGCGTGTTGCTGGAGTGATCCAGCACGTGCACCGCGGCGCGGATCCGGTCCGACGTCGCCTCCAGCGTCACGCACACCGCGGCGAGGATCTCGGTGAGCGGCGCGTTGCTCACGATCTGCTCCAGCACGCGCGACTGCCCGAGCGCCAGCGCCTCGTCTTCCCGCCAGCGCGTCACGTCGCGGCCCACGGCGACCAGCACCGTCTCTCCCGGCCGCCGCGCGACTGTCCATTCCAGCCAGCGCCAGCTTCCGTCGTTGTGGTGCCAGCGGCACTCGAATACCACCGGTGCGCCGTCGTCCCGGATCCACGAGAGCGCCGCCCGCACCGCGACCTGATCGTCTTCCTGCACCAGCGTGCTGAACGGCTGTCCGTGCAGCATGTGCGCGGCGGGACCGAAGTCCCGCTCCAGGTCCGGACTCACTCGCGCCAGGAACCCGTCCGGCGTCAGCAGGCAGGCGTATTCCTGCGGCTGCGGAAGCGCATCCCGCAGTCGCCGGCCTGTCATGTGAGCCTGGTGTTTCCGCATGGCCAAAGATCGGGCGGCAGGGCGGCAAGAGGCAAGGCGGGAGGAGCGGCAAGGCGGCAAGGCGGCAAGGCGGCAAGAGCGGCAGGAGCGACGGATGGTCGGGTGATCGAAGGTCGTTGGCTGGGAGGGATGGGGCGCCCGGCGAAGGGGATCGTAGAACGCACGGTTGCATCGGATCGACGGGGCAGCTCCTGCGTGCGTTCTCCTTTCCCCGAGCCGGGCGCCCCGCCCCGACCAGCCCTACAGAACCTGTCGGAGCAGGTGCAGCAACAGCCCGACTAGGCCACCAACCAGGGTTCCGTTGATCCGCACATACTGAAGATCCCGCCCCACCTGCAACTCCAGTCGGCGCGCCGTCTCCGCCCCATCCCACCGCGAAACGGTCTCCGTAATCAGCTCCCCGACATGCGACCGATGCTTCTCGGCCAGCCCCGCGACCGCGCCGGCGATCGCCTTGTCGATCCTCGCCCTCAGTTCCGGATCCGCCATCATGGCGGTCCCGAACGACTGGATCGCCCGCTCCAGCTCCGGCGGCTCGTCCCCCTCCGGATCATCGGCATACCGCCGCAGCGTCGTCCGCACGTCGCGCCACAACTTTCCCGACAAGTCCAGCACCGCCGGCGACCGGAGCAGTTCTTCCTTGATCTCTTCGGCCCGCTCGATGGTGCGCGGCGCGCTCTTGAGCCGCTCGGCGAACTCCCGGAGCGCCACGTCGAACTGCCCCCGCAGGGGGTGATCCTGGTCCTCCGCGATCGCCAGCAGCGTCCGCTCGATCGCCCCCACCACCTTCTCGTACAGCTTCTGCTCCGCCGCGTCCGGCACCCACCAGGGCGACTCCTCCCCGATCCGCTGCCGGATGAAGTCCCCGTTCTTCTCCAGAACCTGGTTGATCACGGTCAAAATCCGGTCAAGCAACTCCTGGTGCTTTCCATCGTGGATGAGGCCCTCGATGGCGCGGGCCGCCACCGGCGCTGCCGGGATCGCCCGGAGCCGCCCCACGATGCTCCGGTCCACGAAGGCCCTCGCCGAATCCTCCGGCACCGCATCGGCCGCTCCCGCCGCCGCCCGCACCAGCTGCCTCGCGATCGCTCGCGAATTCTCCGGGCTTGCCAGCCACGCCCCCAGCCGCTCGGCCAGCCCCAGCTGGTGCAGCCGTTCGGCTAAGACCTCACGCGTAAAGAAGTTACGCTCGAAGAAATCGGCCAGGATCCGCGCGATCCGTTCTTTTCGTGTGGGAATGATGGCCGTATGTGGAATGGGGATGCCAAGTGGGTGACGGAACAGTGCCGTGACAGCGAACCAGTCCGCCAAGCCGCCAACCATCGCTGCCTCGGCCCCGGCCCGCACCCAGGTGACCCACGGATATCGCGTCTCGAAATAGATGGCCACCAGGAACACCGCAGCGGCCACGAACAGGAGTCCCGTGGCCTTCCGCTTCATGCTCGCCAGTTCGGCGGCCTTGATCGCCTCGTTCCGCACCTCGGGCAGCGGAACGCTGGATGTAACAGCCGGTGATGCGGCGGACTCGAGCGGCGCCAGGGTCATGGAGGGAAAGCTAACGGACAAAGTCGCATCATCGGCCCGCTTGCCGAAGTATCAGGAATAGGACTCCCCCAACCCCAAGGGTCATGGATCACGATAGCGTAGGCACCCAGCTCACCGCGCCCACCGATGCCCAGCAAGGGGCCACCGTGAGTCACCGCCAGCTGCAGGCGTTCGTGGGCGCCTGGCGCCTCGAGGGCCGCCAGTTGGAGACCGAAGTGGGTCCCGCGGCGGACATTACGGGGGTGGAGCGTTTCGAATGGTTGAGCGGCGGATTCTTCCTGACGCACCACTTCCACGCGCACGTCGGTGACGGCAAGGCAGCGTGTCTCGAGATCATCGGGTACGACGCGGGGAAGGACAACTATCCCGTGCGCACCTTCTACGACAATGGGCAGGTGAATGAGTGGACCATGCGCGACGGCAGCGGCGTCTGGGTCTTGACTGGTGATTGGTCGATCGGTGGCCAGCCGCAGCGCGTCCGCTGTGCCGTCGTGTTCATGGACCCGCGGGTCCGCACCTGCCTGTGGGAGTACGCGGTGGATGGTGCCTGGCGTACCTTCTGGGAAGTCCGGGCGATGGCGCTGCCGTGAGTACCGCTGAAGGTCGGGCTTTCGGCCGGGAGGGATGGGGCGCCCCTCGAGGGGATCGTAGAACGCACCCGGGTTGCCGACTCGAAGGGGAACCCCTGCGTGCGTTCTACCTTTCCCCGAGAGGGGCGCCCCGCCCGACTGGCACCCGAGGACCTTTGAGGAGCGGCCCCTGTTTGAGCGACCTACCTCGCGAAGACGGCGCCGTGTGGCGCTCCCACCACCTCACCTATCCCCGGCACTTCCACTCGTCCCAGTTCCAGCACCGGCAGGTCGGCATCCCGGCTCAGCGCGCCCGTCGCCGGATCGATCCTCAACAGGTACAGGCGCGGATCTTTCCCGGACCCTCCGTTCACCACGAGACGCGTCCCCGATTCATCCTTCGCCATCCAGTGCGGTGTTACGCTGTCACCCAGCACCAGCCGCGACACCTCCCTCGGCTTGCCGGCGTCACTCACGTCGAGCGACACCACCGCATGCAGCGCCGGGATCGTCCACACCCAGAAGTTCCCCACCACCACCGGTACCGCGCACCACTTTCCCGGATAGGAGTAGACGAACTCCACCTTCGGCGCCGTTGCCACGTCAGTTACCCGGTACAGTCCACAGGTGAACGTCCCGAACATCACCGTCTTCCCGTCCGCCAGCGTCCTCGGCTCGCCCGGCAGCATGTGATGATCGGCGGTGTGCTCCGCGTGTTCCTCGTGTGTACTCGCGAGCGGCACCGGCATCGTCTGCAGCAGGGCCAGGTCCGACAGCCGCCACACCTGCACGTTCACGCCGATCAGGTCCGTCATGCTCGTGCTGGTCGACACCACCCGGTCCATCGGCGCCAGCACGTCCAGGCTGTACGGCACCAGCTGAGTCGAGTCGCCGTCCGCCGGCGCCGCGCTGCCGTACCGCAGCATCGTGCCATCGGGCTTCAGCTCAACCAGTCCGCCTGGTTCACTCCCGTCGATCTTCTTCTGATACGTGGCGAGCCGGTCACCGTTCGCCAGCCGTACGAAGCTGTGCGGGTCCTTGTACGGTCCAGCCGTCGTGAACGAGCCCAGCAGCTTCGGGTCGCCCGGTGTCGACAGGTCGAACCGGTACGTCGTCCCCTCGCCGAAGTCGTTGGCGAAGAGCAGCCCGTCCGACTCGAGCTGGTGCTCCGTGTGATGCGGCATGATCCCGCCACCTGCCGGCACCACCCGGACGATCTGTCCGGCCGTCGCGGAACCTGCGCGCAGGTCGAACACCGCCAGGAATGATGCGCGATGTGTCGTGTCGGCCGTTCCCGACCAGACATAGAGGTACGATGGGGCGGCGGCCTGTGCAGCCGCGTGGGAGGCACAGCCGAGGGCGACCATGACGGCTGCGAACAAACGGGTGGCGGGCATGTCTATCCTGTTGAAGGGTTCGATGTGGTGCCTTCACTCATCCGCATCCCACAGCCGCGTCCGGAAATGTGCCCGCCAAGCCTCCGGCAGAATAGCGTTCTTCACGGCGCGCTCGAGCAGTTCCCGGTTGTCCGCGTCCCACGTGTACAGGTTCACCACCTCGGCGACCGTGATCGCCCCTGGCTCGGCCGGAGTCCGTTCGATCGGGTCGCCTGCCGTCAGGCTTCCCTCTTTCGTCACCCTGAGATAGAAGCCGGTCCGGCCGCTCCGCAACAGCCGCTTCAGCATGTCCGCCCGCTGGAATTTCGCCGCGAGTTTATAGCACGGCATTCGCGGCTGCGTCACGATGAACTCCGTCGTGCCGATCCGAAGCTTGTCGCCGATCCGCACGTCGCTTTCCAGCAGCCCTTCGGTGGTGAGATTCTCACCGAAGGCCCCCCACGGGAAGTCGGCCTCCGGCAGCTCCTTCCGCCATGCAGCGTAGTGCTCGCTGGGGTACGCGTACACGGCCTTGTCCGGGCCGCCGTGAACCGACAGGTCCGCCTGCTGGTCGCCGTCCAGGTTCAGGTGCCGCACTGTCACGGGTCCCTCGACCGGTTCCTTGAAGATCCCGGTACTCACCACCTCGCCCCGCCATTCGGCGTCGCGCGGACGGCCCACCTGGACGGACAGGACTCGCATAAGGCGTTTCTCGTCGATGAGCAACGGAGAGAGCGTAAACTGCCGATCGCAGCGGCACCAGCGGGTCCCTGCTCAGCCAAACGTGAACGCGAATCCTTCCACTCCCGCGTCCAAAAACTCGATCTCGAAGCGTCCGATCCACGATCGGCATCGGCTGCCGGATCAGCTGGTACATCCGCTGCTCCTTCGCCGTCCCGTTCCCCTCGGCGTCCACATCGACGCCATGCCCGGCACCCGGTGGCGCCCATCGATGAGCACCCGGAACCGCACCGGCTTTCCCGGTGTCGACCGGCCCCATCACCAGGTTCACGTCCCGGGCATGGAACCGGTACACGATCCGCCCGCCGGCCTGGTTCAGCACGACCGCTTCCTTTCCCGCCGTCCAGTCACCGGCGAGCGCCCACTGGTTGAGCTTGAGCTTCGCCGGCACCGTGTACGTGCGCGACTTGTCCGTCGCCACGCCATCGGGCGACGAGAAGTTCTCCGTCCGCTGGTAGCCGAGATAATTCTCCGGCGACCGCAGGTTCCCCCAGTCTGCCGCCGCCTCGACGCCCTGGCCCTCCACCGACACCAGCCCCTTGCCCACCGGACCGCCGTTCGCCTCCGCCAGCAGCAGCTGGATCATCTTCTCGGTCTCGTCGTATGCGCCCTCACCGAAGTGATGGTAGCGAACCCGGCCCCGCGCATCGATGAGGTAGACCGCCGGCCAGTAGTTGTTGCTGAAGGCCCGCCAGATCTTGTAGTCGTTGTCCACCGCGATCGGATACGGCACCCGCAGGTCGTTCACCGACCAGCGCACGTTCTCCAGTTGCTTCTCGACGCTGAACTCCGGCGTATGCACTCCGATCACCACCAGCCCCTGTGCCTTGTACTTCTCGGCCCATGCCCTGGTGTATGGCAGCGTCCGGAGCCAGTTGATGCAGGTGTAGGTCCAGAAGTCGACCAGGACCACCTTGCCCTTGAGGCCCGCCTCCGTGAGCGGCGGCGAGTTGATCCAGGCGGTGGCGGTCGCGAGCGATGCCAGCTCGCTCGACCTGCTCACGTCGGTGTTCATGGGTGCCCTCCGTGCCCCGGTAGCTCCTGCGAGCAGCGCACCGAGAAGGAATTGGGATGCTTTCATCTGGTCGCGTGCTCCATGCGCTGTACAACCCGCAAACGGTGCGAGGACAGGGGTGCCGCTCCGAAAAGGTCTGGCTGCAGGCTGGACCTGAGCGTGAAATCCAGAATGCCGGCCCCGAGGACGTTTGAGGAGCGGCCCCTGCCCGAAGCACCAGATATCGGGCGCCCAATTGCCCAAAGCGCAGGCATCGAGCGCCCTCACATCGGCTAGCGCAGCGAGCGCAATCCGGCGCGAATGTCCTCGATCATGTACGCCGGCTGCTCGAACGCCGCGAAGTGCCCGCCCTTGTCGTGCTTGTTGTAGAACAGGAGCTTCGGGTACGCCTTCTCGGCCCAGCTCCGCGTCGCCGGAGCGATTTCGTCCGGGAACGCACTCACCGCCACCGGGACCTTGACGCCCTTCGGCTGGAAGAACGGCTGCTTCCACTCCGAGTACAGCCGCCCCGACGACACCCCCGTGTTCGTCAGCCAGTAGAGCGTCATGTTGTCGAGCGCGTCGTCCCGCGAGATCCCCTCGGTCCCGCCGGCCCACGACCGCGCCTGCATCTCCTGGCTCCAGGCATCGTGGTCGAGGATCCATGCCGCCAGCGCGACCGGCGAATCGGAGAGCCCGTACAGCGTCTGCGGACGGTTCCCCATCTCCAGCGCGTAGCCCAGCCCCTTGGAATAGAAGTAGACCAGCCGGTCGAACGTGGTCTTCTCCTCGGCGCTGAGGCCGGCCGGCGCCGGTGACCCGGTGAAGGCAGCCCCGTCCACCTCGGGCGGAATGACGTTGGCCATGTTGGTGTGGAAGCCGAGCAGTCCCGGCGGAGCCTGCGCCCCCATCAGCTCCACGACGATCGCGCCCCAGTCGCCGCCCTGCGCCACATACTCCTTGTACCCGAGCCGGTCCATCAGCTCCGCATACGCCCGCGCGATGCGCGCCGGGGTCCAGCCGGTCGTGCTCGGCTTGCCCGAGAAGCCGTAGCCCGGCATCGACGGAATCACGATGTGGAAGGCATCCGACGCGTTCCCGCCATGCGCCGTGGGATTGGTGAGCGGCTCCACCAGCTTCAGCAGCTCGATGAACGAGCCTGGCCACCCGTGGCACAGGATGATCGGCAGCGCGTTCTCGTGCTTCGAGCGCACATGGACGAAGTGGATGTCCAGCCCGTCGATCTCGGTGATGAAGTGCGGCAGCGCCTTGATCTTCGCCTCGAACTTTCCGAAGTCGTAGTCATTGGCCCAGTACTTGCGCGAGCGCCTGGACCGTCCTGAGTTGCACGCCCTGCGAGGAGTCGTCGACCGGCTCCTTCTCCGGGAAGCGCGTGGCGTTGAGGCGCGCCTTCAGGTCCTTGATGTCCGCCTGGTTGAACTCGACGGTGAACGGACGGATCGCGGTAGCGACGGTGGGCTCTTCGGTGATGACGGACATGGTGAGTCTCCCTTCAATCAGTTTCGCACTGAGTCACGTGTTACGCGATTCGCTTCACTTCTTGCCGATGGGTTGGCCCGCACCATCCCGGTACGGAGCGAATGAACGTGGTCATGTGCCGCGAGCATGTCCCCACGACAGGGAGTCCTGGAGTATCTCGTTGGTGTTAGGATGTCTGTTGCTGGGGTTCTGCGTTAGTGGTAGGGATGGTCGAAGTGCTGTCACAATCGCGTAACTGCTTTTCGCGCAAGGGCATATAGCTGGTGCCACTGCCCCGGGATGGGGCGCGCTGGGTGTGCGATAGGTATGGGTGCCTGAGCGGGCTCGCCGACCAGGCCAGCCCCTAAGCCCAAGGTTGAAGAAGTGCCCTAAACA
>CAWGJN010000004.1:0-96005 GCA_963822925.1 uncultured Gemmatimonadales bacterium | reverse complement strand
AGTCATCCGCACGATCGGAGCTGCCCGTGCCGCCTGAGGCATCATTGGGGCCGCGGTTCACTGTCGAGCGCATCACGGACCCGCTCCCATCGATCGCGTGGCGATGGGATCCGGAAACCGACATTCTCTCGGGCACTTTCCGCAGCTCGGGCAGTTCGCGTCTCGATGGCACCATCGAGCTGACGGACGCCGAAGGCGCCATCGCGGTGCTGGACGTAGCCGATGGCGCCGTGGCCGGTCTCGATGTGGTGGTATGGCCCGAGGTCACCTCGACCAGGAGCCTGGTGCTGCCTTCAAACGTCGAGAGCGGGCGCGTCGTCCTCCGGGGGCCCCGGGCAGATCGCACCACCTCGGTCGAAATCGAGGCGGTGTTGACGATCCGTACCAACCCCGGCGAGAGCATCTATCACCTCAAGCTCGGCGGGTTGCCTGCGGCGCGCGCCGTCCGGGTGGCCGATCAGCTGCTGGTGGAGCTGGATGCCGAGGACGGCCTGGTCGGCTGCTGGCTGCTGGGTGTCCCGCCGTTCCCGAGCCTGGATGACTAACGACCTCACCGCACTCCGCCGGGCCCTTGCCGACGCCGGTATCACTCCCGCATCCGTCATCCCGCCGGCCAGCGCTGGCCGGCGCGAAGAAGCCGAGATCCATCTCGCACGACTGGTGGAGGGCAACCGCGTCGAGGCCCGGTCCGTGGGTGAACCCACTGGCTGGCCCGATCC
The DNA here is from genome assembly GCA_963822925.1 of uncultured Gemmatimonadales bacterium. Classification (GTDB taxonomy): domain Bacteria; phylum Gemmatimonadota; class Gemmatimonadetes; order Gemmatimonadales; family GWC2-71-9; genus JAGGAG01. The sequence continues at coordinate 95,286 of CAWGJN010000004.1, read as the reverse complement.
GGTTGCGTTCCTCGACGGGGTGCAGCACTCCGAGGTGGTGGGATACGCCGGTTCGTCGCCAATCGTGATTGCCTCGGTGGGTGCCGCCGTACGCGTGCGGCATGATCGCATCCTCGCGACACGGCTCGTGCGTCACCGTCGGCTGGCCATCGGCCGGAGGGCGGCGCTGGATGCTGCCGGGCCTGTGCTCGACGCACTCGAGCGCATCGAACTGTCCGACAGCGATCCCCCGCATCCCATTCGCGAGCTGGCACAGGCAGGCGCCGCCCTCGATGACGCGCGCGGCGCTCTTGAGGTCGCCGTCGGTGTCGCCTGGCGCAGTGCCAGTCCGGGATGGCTGGTGGTGGATGGCTCCCTGGCTGAGAGTCCGGTGTGGGCACAGGACACCCGCATGGTCGGAGTCGCCAAGAGCCATGCCTCGCTGCCGTTCGACGGCGCCAATCTCGAGGCATACCTCAGGCTCCCGCCAGCGCACCGTTCTCCCATATTCGCGCCCGCTTCAAGGCGGCTCGCGCCCGTGCGGGCGTGGGCAGTGCGGCTGTGGCCATGGGAAGGAAAGGACCTCCTGCACGGCTTGATCCGGGTCGAGGTGGCGCCGGCCAATGGTACTCCCATGATGGCGGATGAGATCTCCCGTTGGCTGCTCGCAGAACGGGCTCCGATCAGCGCCCCGGACCCGAGGTGGGACCGGATGCTGTACGGGATCAGGAGCGTGGAGGAGTTTCTCAAAGCCACTGCGTGAGGAGGAACAGCGACCGCGTGAGGAGGAACACGACAGCGGATGTACACGAGCGCAGTTTCGGTTCCTCCTTACGCCGTTGCAGTTCCTCCTCACGCTTTTTCCGTTCCGCTCCCTTAGCTTTCACACATGTCCGCTCCTCCAATCGGCCGCGTCGTCGCCACCGAGCTCAAGCCGAGCACCCCGCACCAGTTCTACTTCTGGACCGCGACGGAGTCTGAAGTCGGCATCGGTGCGATCGTGCGTGTCGATCATCCCGGCCGCACGGTTTACGGCGTGGTCACCGACGGCATGGCGTACGCCGACCTGGCGTCGCCGCTGCACGCCGTGATCGGGGCGGAGGGAGATCCCACGGTCGTGGCGCATGAGCCCACGGCAAGGACCGAGGTGCGGCTCTTCCTGGCCGCCGTGCTCCGGCAGATGCCCGAGGAGCCGCTGCAGCCGGTACCGCTTGGCGCCGTGCACCTCGCGACCGACGCCGACGTGGAGCTGGCGCTCCGCATGGACGCGTATACCCGCTCCGAGCGGCCCACCGGCATTCCCGTTGGTGTCTATGCCCTGGGCGGTCACGAGTCGCCCGTGCTGCTCGATGCCGACTTCCTGCTTGGCCCGGAGGCGGCCCATCTCAACATCACCGGCGTCTCCGGCCTGGCCACCAAGACGAGTGCCGTCGAGTTCCTCCTCTCGAGCATCTTCCAGACGTTTCCGTCGCATCGGGGCTCCATCGCCGCCGTCTGCTTCAACGTGAAGGGTCCCGACCTCTGTTTCCTCGACCAGCCGAGCGAGATCTCCGATCGCGATCACGCGCTCTATGACAGGCTGGGACTGGCCGCCGAGCCACTGACCCGGGCGCGTTACTTCGCGCCCTTCAAGGCCGACGGCGTCAACCTCAACACGCTCCGGACGCACGAGGCGCTGCAGCACAACACGGAACCGCTGGTCTGGGGGCTTCGCGAAGTGCTGGACTATGCCGAGGTCGTTATGAATCGCGACGATATCGATGCCAAGGCCGATGCCTTCATCGATTTTCTTGCGGAGCGGGTGGTCGGACGCGAGTTCACCGATGAACTCCTGCGTGGCAAGCCCTTCAAGGTCGAGAGCTTTGCTGACCTCGAGGAGTTCTTTCGCGCGATCTTCGACTTCATGGAGGCGATGGGCCGCGGCGGTGAGGTGTGGCGGACGCATCACATCGCCACGATCCGCAAGGTGCGCAACCGGCTCGGGAACATCAGCACTCGTGCCAAGGGCCTCGTGATCGACGACGGTGCTCCCAACGACCTGCCTTGGGGGAGATTCGCGGATCGAACGGTCTATGTGGTGGACGTGGCTGGTGTCGATCCGCTGGCGCAGGACCTCGTCTTCGCGCGGTGCGTGTCCAAGCTGCGTGAGCACCTCGAGCGGCGTGATCTGGGCGTCGATCACGTGGTCGTATTCGTGGACGAGCTCAACAAGTACGCGCCCGCTGACGGTCCCGACACGTACGTGCGGAAGATGCTGCTCGACCTCGCGGAGCGCGGCCGTTACCTGGGCCTCGTGCTCTTCTCGGCCCAGCAGTTCCGCTCCCAGGTGCAGCGGCGCATCGTGGGCAATGCCGGCACGTCCGTCTTCGGGCGAATGGACATGGATGAGCTGGCCACGCCGGCCTACGCCACGCTGTCCCCGGCCATCAAGATCAAGCTGGCCACCCTGCCAAAGGGCGAGCTGATGCTCCGGCATCCGCACTTCACCCAGCCGATCTTCGCACGTTTTCCGCGGCCGGCCATGCTGACCGGACGCGAGGGGGTGGAGCGCTTTCCGCCGGGCGCCGAGCTGCCGTTCGCGGATGCCGTGGCCCGGCAGCTGAAGCAGCTGGACCGGCGGGTCGCAGCCGACGCGGTGCGGGCCCTGGTCGAGGGACGGCAGGAGCTCGATGTCCGGCGCGCCCTGGCGCTCACGCGCCGTACCCGTCCGGATGATGTCCTCGCGTTCTTCGCCGCGAAGCTGGGTCGCCGCATTGGCGGTGAGGTCGTGACGCCGCGGAGCACGATTCGTCCGGTCCCGAGTGGGGTCGATCCCTATCAGTAGCACCGCCCGGGTGTCCCGCTTGCACCGCCGAACCCGCTGCTCCATTCTCTACTCGTGAAACTCGCCCACATCGCGGATTCCCACCTGGGAATCCGCCAGTACCATCGCCAGACCCCCACGGGCATCAACCAGCGGGAAGCCGACGTCGCCAACGCCTTCCGGGGTGTGATCGACGACGTCATCCGGCAGCGTCCCGACGCGGTGGTGATTGCCGGCGACCTGTTCCACTCGGTCCGACCCACAAACGCGGCGATCGTGTTCGCCTTCCGGCAATTCCAGCGGCTGCGGGATGCACTGGGGGCTGAGGCGCCGATCATCATTGTGGCCGGCAACCATGACACGCCCCGTTCCTCCGAGACCGGCAGCATCCTCAATCTCTTCGAGGAGCTCGGGATCTCGGTGGCCGCCGACAAGGCACGCCGGTTCGACTTCGAGCGCCTGGACCTGAGCGTACTCGCGGTGCCGCATCAGGCGCTGGTCGATCCCGTGGAACTGGAGATACGGCCGAGCGGTGCGGCGAAGTACCAGGTGCTCGCGATTCACGCCGAGGTTCAGGGACTCCTTCCGGCAGATCGGCCCTCCCTCGAGTACGGCGGGATCATCGTCACACCGGAGCAGGTCGGCGCCGGCGCGTGGAGCTACGTCGCGTGGGGACATTATCACGTCCGCCATCAGGTGGGCCCGAAAGGCTGGTATCCGGGCGCGCTGGAATACACGAGCAACAACATCTGGGCGGAGCGCGCGGAGGAGGAAGCCAATGGCTTTCCCGCGAAGTGCTGGCTGATGGTCGATGTCGCGACCGGCGTGGTGACTCCGCACCTGGTGCGGCACGCGCGCCAGGTGATCGACCTGCCGCCGATCTATGCCGACGGTCTCGATGCCTCCCAGCTCGATGCCGCCATCGCCGAGCGGGTGGAATCGGTACCGGGCGGGATCGCGCAGCAGATCGTGCGGCTCGTGGTGCACGACGTGCCGCGCCCGGTAGCGCGGGAGGTGGACCATGCGCGGATCCGGTCGTGGAAGTCCTCGGCGCTGCATTTTCATCTTGACCTGCGCCGCCCCGCCCGCCTGCGGCTCACCGGATCGGGTGCGCCCGGCCGGCGGCAGACGCTCCCCGAAGTAGTGCACGACTGGCTGGCGCATCGTGTGCTTCCCGCCGAGATCGACCGCGAACGTTTCGTGGCCCGGGGCGTGGAGCTGATCGAGCAGGTCGACTCCGACGGTGTCGACGGCACGTGATCATCAATCGCCTGCGGTTGCTCAATTTCCGGCAGCACGAGTCGACCGAGCTGGTGTTCGGCAACGGCCTCACCGGCATCGTGGGTCCCAACGGGGCGGGCAAGACCACACTGCTCGAGGCCATCGCCTGGGCGATGTATGGCATGCCCGCCGCGCGTGGCAACCGCGAGACCATCCGGCGACGGGGCGCGCCACCGCGCTCGCGCGTCGAGGTGGAGCTCGACTTTTCGCTCGGTGCCCACAGCTACCGCATTGTCCGCACCCTGGGCGGGGCGGAGCTCTACCAGGACGGCGAGGCGGCCCCGATCGCGAACAGCATCGGGAGCGTCACCGAGCGTGTCACGCGCCTCATGGGCATGAGTCGCGGCGAGTTCTTCAATACATACTTCACCGGGCAGAAGGAGCTTGCGGTCATGGCGGCCATGACCGCCTCCGAGCGCGCGACCTTTCTGTCGCGCGTGCTCGGCTACGAGCGGCTTCGCGTGGCGCAGGACCGGCTCAAGGTTGAGCGCGCGAGTCTTCGCGCGCAGCTCGATACGCTCCGCTCCGGACTGCCCGATCCCGAGATACTCGAGGCGGCCGCGAAGACGGCGGCCGACCGATTGGCCGCCGCGGATGCGCGGGTCAAGGTCACGCGGCAGCAGGTCAAGGTGGCCAGGGCGCGGGCAGCGGAGCTTGGCCCCCGCTGGGAGACCGCGCAGCACCAGAAGGTGGCGGCGGCCACCCTCGAGAGCGACCTGCGCCTTGCGCAGCAGGTCACGGAGACGGCACGCCTGACCGTGACACGCTTGTCTGCGGATCTGGCCGCCGCAGAGGCGGCGGCGAGCCGCATGCAGGAGCTGGAGGTGGCCCTGGCACCCCGCGCCGCCTTGCGCGAAGAGGCCGGGGCGCTGACCCGTGACGCCGAGGGGAACGCGCGGCGTGCCGCGCTGGGGGCGCAACGAAAGGAATTGACGCAGCGCAAGGGCGAACTGGCGAAGCAGATCAGGAAATCCCCCGAACCCGAGCTGCTGGTCAAGGCACAGGCCATGGTCGCCACGGTGCGGGAGGCGCTCGACTTCAGCCTCGAGGCGCTCGAGGCACGACGCACGCTCTGGGTCCAGGACGCCCAGGCCGCCACCACCAAGCGGGAAGGCCTGGCCGACCAGTACCGCGAGCTGGTCGAGCAGCGTGAGCGGATCGTAGAGGCCGGGCAGGAAGGTGCATGCCCGACGTGCGCCCGCCCGCTTGGCAAGGAGTTCGAGTCAGTGCTTGGCGTGCTCGACCGCCAGATCGAGGAAGTCACCTTCAACGGCGGCTTCTACAAGCAGCGCATCGAACAGCTCAAGGATGTACCCCCGGAAGTGGCACAGCTCGAGGAGCAGATGCAGGGCCTGAAGCGCCAGCTCGAGGAGGCGACCGCCGCGCAGGCGCGCCTCGCGGCTTCGCTGGGAGAGGCGGCGCGCTGGCGGGAGGAAGTGCAAAAGCTCGACACGCGACTGGCCGGGATCGAGGTGGATCTCGCGGCGCTGCCCGGCGCGGTGTACGATCAGACACGGCACGAAATAGTGCAGGCCGAGCTGAAGCGCCTCGATCCGCTGGCGCTCGAGCTGGAACGCCAGCGAGTCGGCGCCGACCGGGTGCCGCTCCTGAGGGAACAGCAGCTGGCCGCGAACACGACGCGGCTCGAGGCCGAGACGCGGGACCAGGGGATTCGTGCGGCGCTCGAGACGCTGGGCTTCAGTGACGAGGTCTTTCGCGCGATGGAACGGGAATGGCGTGAGTCGGAGACGGCGCGGCAGGCCGCCGAGCTCACGCTGGTGCGCGACGAGGGGGAGGCGACCGCGGCGAAGGGCGCGACCGTGGAAGCGGCCCGGCGGATCGAGGACCGGGCGCGGCGTGCGCGCGAAGCCGACGCCGTGGCCCTCGCCCTGCGCACGAACCAGGAGCTGGATCATGCCCTGGGCGACCTCCGGAACGAACTGAATGCCGCACTGCGTCCGGACCTGTCAGAGCTTGCGTCGGTGTTCCTGCGCGACCTGACGAACGGCCGCTATACCGAACTCGAGCTCGACGAGGAGTACGTGACGACGCTGCTGGACGAGGGCGAGCCCAAGGGAGTCATCTCGGGTGGCGAAGAGGACGTCGCCAACCTCGCGCTGCGGCTTGCCATCAGCCAGATGATCGCGGAGCGGGCCGGGCAGCCGCTCTCCCTGCTCATCCTGGACGAGATCTTCGGTTCGCTGGATGATGATCATCGCGCGGCGGTCGTGGAACTCCTCCGGAGCCTGGCCGACCGCTTCCCGCAGGTGATTCTCATCACCCACATCGACTCGGTGCGCGATGGTTTCGACCGCATCGTCCGGGTTACGTACGATCCGAGGCGCAGTGCGGCGGTGGTGACGGACGAACCGCTCGGCGGGCATGATGTGGCGGCCTGATCGCAGCGTGCACGGTCCCGACCATGCCACCAGCGCCGACGTGGAGCCACTCAACCGGCTCTTCACGGAAGCCTTCACGGATCGCTATGCGCGCGATGGCCTGTCCGGCGTGCGAGTGCCCCCGCTCACCGCTGCCGTGTGGCGGTACGCCATCGAGGACGCGGCCGAGGGAGCGATGCTGTGGCGCGACTCGGACGGCCAGCTCGCCGCCTTCAACATGGTGCACCAATCGGGCACCGAGGGCTGGATGGGTCCCATCGCCGTGCGTCCGGACCGCCAGGGCAGCGGCGTGGGCCGCGCCATCGTGCAGGCGGGCATCGAATTGCTGCGCGCACGCGGCGCCGCCACCATCGGGCTCGAGACCATGCCGCGGACCACCGACAACATCGGCTTCTACGGCACGCTGGGCTTTGTCCCGCGTCACCTCACCATCACTCTCGTACGGGACGCCGTCCGCGCCGTCGCGCGCGACGCGTCACGCCTTTCCAACGGCGACATCCCGGGTCTGGTGGCCGAGTGCGCTGAACTGACGGCGCGCGTCGCGCCGGGAATCGACTTCAGCCGCGAGTTGCGGCTGACGCAGGAGATGGGGCTGGGTGACACGACGCTGGTGCGGCGGGGCGGCCGTCTCGTGGCCTTCGCCCTCTGGCAGTCGACGCCGCTGGCTGCCGGGCGTCCGCGCGACGAGCAGCGCGTGCTGAAGCTTGTGGCCACCGACCATATCGCGTTCGAGCGGCTGATCGACGGTCTCCAGGCCGACGCGATTGCCTCCCGCCTGCGTCGCGTGGCGGTCCGGTGCCAGACCGCGGCAAGCAGCGCATACGAGCACCTCACCGGCCGCGGCTTTCGTGTGCACTGGACCGATTTGCGGATGACTCTTCCCGACGCGCCGGAGCCGGTTACGAACGGGATCCTGATGTCGAACTGGGAGATTTGAGATTTCCTGTGACGCCGCGCAGCACCAGCCATCGCACCAGCAGCAACACCCCCAGCGCATACAGTCCGTTCACCAGCCCGTTCGGCGACTGTCGCACAAAGATGAGAAATGCCCACGCGACAAGGGCCGCGACCGCGAGCACAAGCGAAAGCACTGGTGTCATGAGCACTGATTCCTGTGTTGACGGTCCGTGTGACGTGGCCTAAGTTAGTTGTGTCGGCGGCGGGGATCTACGTTATCGAGCCGATAAGTTAGGCCCAGGGCCCAGATATTGTGGCTGCTGCCATGCCCCTCGGGGGAAGACAAAAGCCATGACGAGGGTGCCGAGCATTCGGGTTGGGCTTCAGTAACCCTCTCCGTCGCCGTTTCTTCAGGTAAGCGCCGGCTCCAAGCGGGGTCGGCGTTTGCTTTCCGGGGAACCTCACGGGCACCACGGGGTGCCTCATGCATACTTAACGCCGGGGCTGCTCCATGCCGAGATGCCGCGTGACGCGTCGTGTGCACTTCAATGCCGCTCACCGCCTGAACAATCCTGCTCGCACCGTCGACTGGAACGTGGCCACGTTCGGTGCGTGTAACAATCCCAACTTTCACGGGCACAACTACGAGCTCGACATCAGCGTCGAGGGAGAGGTCAACCCCGACTCGGGATACGTGCTCGACCTCAATACCCTGAAGCAGGTGGCGGAGGAGCGCGTTCTGCGGCACCTTGACCACAAGAACCTCAATCTCGACGTGACCTGGTTTGCCGATCTCAACCCGACGTCCGAGAATCTCGCCATCGTGATCTGGCGCGAACTGCGCGGTGCCGTGCCCGACGAGCTGGCCCTGAGCATCCGTCTCTGGGAAACCCCGAGGAACTATGTCGACTACTCCGGCGACGCCTGACCTCACCATTGCCCCGCACGTTCGGGCCATGCTCGTCGAACTGGGCGAGAACCCTGATCGGGTGGGTCTCCTCAAGACGCCGGAGCGGGTGGACAAGTCGCTTCGCTTCCTCACTCGTGGCTACGGGCAGACGGTGGAGGAGGTCATCGGTGATGCGCTCTTCGAGGAATCCCATGAGAGCATGATCCTGGTGCGCGACATCGAGCTCTACTCGCTGTGCGAACATCACATGCTGCCGTTCTATGGGCGTGCCCACGTGGCCTATATCCCCCATGGCCGCATCATGGGCCTCTCGAAGGCGGCTCGGATCGTCGACATGTTTGCGCGGCGCCTGCAGGTGCAGGAGCGCCTCACCGACCAGATCGCTGACGCCATCATGGACGTGCTCCAGCCGCGCGGGGTCGGGGTGGTCATCGACGCGGCACATTTGTGCATGATGATGCGCGGAGTGGAGAAGCAGGGTTCCCGCACCGTCACGAGCGCGCTCCGTGGCGTCTTCCGCGACGATCAGCGTACGCGCGACGAGTTCCTCCGGCTCGCGCACGTATCCAGGGGCGAGTGAGCCTTTTCGCAGGACAGGTCGCCGTCGTCACCGGTGCCTCCCGGGGCATTGGCGCCGCGACGGCTGCGCTGCTCGCGACTGCGGGCGCCAGGGTCGTGCGCATCGCGCGATCACGTCCCGCGGTGCAGGGGCCGGAGTATGTCGACATTGCCTGTGACCTGACCAATGACGCCGCATGGCGAGCCGTCGCGGGCCGGATCCTCGCCGAATACGGCGCGCCCCACATTGTGGTGAGCAACGCCGGGGCTTTCCTCATGAAGCCGCTCGCTGAGACCGCGCAGGACGAGTTCGATGCGCAGATGGGCATCAACCTGCGCGCGCCCTTCATGGTGGCCCGGTCGCTCCTGCCGGCGATGCGCGCCGCCGGCCGCGGCACCTTCATCCACGTGGGGAGCGTCGCCGATCACGCTGCCTATCCCGACAACGCGGCCTACTCGGCGTCCAAGTTCGGTCTGCGCGGTCTGCACGAAGTGCTGGTCGCCGAATTCCGCGGAAGCGGCGTTCGGCTCTCCCTGGTCTCGCCGGGCCCCACGGATACCGATGTGTGGGATCCGATCGATCCCGATCACCAGCCGCACCTGCCCGATCGTGCCAGCATGCTGCGTCCCCGCGACGTCGCGGACGCGGTGCTCTTTGCAGCCACGCGGCCGCCGCACGTTCATGTGGACTGGCTGCGGCTGGGCCCGGCCTGATGGGCGGGGAAGCGCTGGACCATGAGAAAGGCCGGTTGATGCGTCATTTGCCCGTCGCGATCCTGTTGTTCCTTGCAGCGGTTCCGGGATTCGCCCAGTCGGCGCCAATGTTGCCCGACTCGTCCGGTTGGGGTGTGCAGGTCCTCACTGACGTGACCGCACCCGATGGCGCGCGCTGGGTCGGCACCTACGCCGAGGGCATCTTCGTCCTGCGGCGCGGCGCAAAGGCCTGGGAGCGCATCCGCAGCGATACCACGGCGACGTCCATCTCCATGGATTTCATCAATGCGTTCGCGTTCGGCCCGCGAGGCGAGGTCTGGTATGGAACGGTGGGAAATGGCTGGGGGCTCTCGACTGATGGAGGGAAGACCTGGCGCAACTGGACCATCAAACAGCTCGGTCCGGAATGGCAGTACGTGACGCCCGAGGGCATCAGCACGAGGGGGGATACCACGCTCATCGGCACCGCCGACGGCATCCAGGTCACCACGGACAATGGCGAACACTGGGTCGCCATCATCGATGCAACGGGGCCCGCCGCGCGCGGCCCCGCGGACACGGCCTTCGCGCTCCTGGATGATGAATACGTGCTATCGCTGTTGCCGGTGAAGGGCGGCTGGAGCGTGCGCACCCTCACCGACACAATGGCGCTCGCCGCGTCGGGGGGCAAATGGCGGCGCGGTGGCGGCGCGGAGGGCGGTGGCTCTGCACGTGCCGTGACGGCGGTGAAGGGCAGGGCGCTCTCCTGCGGCTTCTCCCCAGGGAACCCGCAGTGTCCTCGCATGAAGGGCCCGGCACTCCCCGCGTCACTCCCCGCAGAACCCCGGACGACCTGGTTCGTGCGGCCGATCGCACCGCCGGCCAATGACAACATCGACCAGACCTACCGGTACGGCAGCACCATGGGCGGCTTCTTCCAGCCGCACCAGGGCGTGGAATTCAACAACCCCGACGGCACGCCGGTACTGGCCATCGGTGACGGCCTCGTGGTGTATTCCGGGCGTGCAGAGGCCGGCGCGCTCACGGTGTCGATCCTGCATGACCGAACCCTTCCGGTGCGTGGGGACACCCTGCTCATCTTCTCGGTCTACTATCACAACAGCGGCCTGGACGTGAAGGTGGGCGATCGGGTCCGCGCCGGGCAGCCCATCTCGCGCGTGGGCAACACCGGCCGGGCGACAAACGATCACCTGCACCTCGAGGTGCATGCCGCACCCGACTCGACGATGAAGGCGATCGTGGACTCGCTCAACCGGTACCCCAGCTTCACCACCAACCCGGAGCTCTGGATCCAGCCACTGCCGGGCACCGGCATCGTCGCCGGAATCGTGCGCGATACCGCCGGCGCACGGGTCAAGCAGGCGCGCGTCTATGGCATCGTGAAACCGACGCCACGCGAAACGCCCTATGCCTACGCCGAGACCTACGGCGACAAGAACCACCCAAACCCGCTGTATGGGGAAGATTTTGCCGTTGGCGACGTTCCACCGGGCGAGTACCTGATGGGCGTCGACATCGGGGGAAAGCCCGTGCTTCGGCGTGTGAAGGTGGAGGCCGGCAGGATGACCTGGGTGGAGTTCCGGCCCTAGTGTTTATCGAACTCACGGATCACCTTCGCTGCCCGGAGGAACACGAGGAGGCGTACCTCATTCTCCTGCCCGATGCCGTGGTGCAGCGTTCCGTGCAGGGGGGAGAACTGGCCTGCCCGGTGTGCCACCGCACTTTCCGCATCAAGGACGGCATCCTCGACTTCGGTGACGGCCCTCCGGTCGACGCCGCCGCGCCGACGCTCGATGGAGGCTCGGTGGCGGTGCTCACCGGGCTTGGCGGTCCGGGCGGCTACATGGTGCTGGTGGGCCCGATCGCCGGCCGCTGGCGTGAAGTCGAGGACGTGCTGAACGGAGTATCGATGGTGGCGGTCAATGGCCCCGGGGCACTGGCGGACGCCCGCGGCCTCAGCGTGCTGCGGAGTGCCCGCCTGCCGCTCAAGTCGGCATCGATGCGCGGCGTGGTGCTGAGCGGGGCGTTCGGGAGCAATCCGGGATGGGTGCGCGAGGCAACGCGTGTCCTGCTGCCTGGCCTGCGCGTGGTGGGTGAGGGCCCGGATCCCGATCCGCAACTGGTGGACGTGATCGCGAGCGCCGGCGGCTGGTGGGTCGCAAACCGTCCACCACCGGCGCCAGGCTAGCTCTGGTGACCGGGTCCTTCCACGTACGCCGCCTCGATCCGGTCCTTGTAGCGCTGCTCCACGATCCGCCGCCGCACCTTGAGCGTCGGAGTCAGTTCTCCTGCATCGATGCTGAAGTCCTCCTTCACGAGCACGAAACGCTTCGGCACTTCGTGGCGGGCCAGGTCGCGCAGCATGCGCTTGACTTCACGCTCGATCTTCTCGTGCGTCTCGGGGCGCGAAAGCAGGGCGTCATCGTCGGTGAACTCGTATGAGTGGCGCCGGGCCCACTCCCGCAGGAGGACCAGGTTCGGCACGACCAGCATGATTGGATAGGCCCGGCGGTCGCCGAGCATCACGGCATTCAGCACCCATTTGCTGGTCCTGACGACATTCTCGATCGGTTGCGGGGCGATGTTCTTCCCGCCAGCGGTGACGATGAGATCCTTCTTCCGGTCCGTGATGCGCAGGAACCCGTCCGCGTCGATCTCGCCGATGTCGCCGGTGTGGAACCAGCCGTCCGGATCGAGCACCTCCCGCGTGGCATCGGGCTTGTTGAAATAGCCCTTCATCACGTTGGGGCCGCGCGTGATGATTTCGCCGTCCTGCGCGATCTTCACCTCCACCCCGGGCAGCAGCTTGCCCACGGTGCCGAGCCGGAGGTCCTTGAAGGTGTTGACCGAGATGACGGGCGATGTCTCCGTGAGGCCGTAACCCTCCAGGATCGGGAGCCGGGCTGCGAAGAAGAAACGCGCGATGTCCGGGTTGAGTGGCGCCCCGCCCGACACGAAGAACCGCAGCCGGTTGCCCGTGCGATCCCGGAGCTTCCGGAAAACCAGCCGGTCGGCCACGCCGCGCTGTGCCGCCAGCGCCAGCGGCACCGGCTTGCCGGCCAGCGTCAGGTCCACGCACGTCTCGCCGACCCGCCTCGCCCAGCGGAAGATCTGCCGCTTTGCCGCGGACCCGGCCATGGCGTTCTCCTGCACGCGCGCGAAAATCTTTTCGTACAGGCGCGGCACGGAACACATGATGGTCGGGCGGATCTCGCCCATGTCGGCAGAGACGGTGTCGATGCTGCCGGCGTAGTTGATGATGGCGCCGGCGTGCAGCATGAGGTAGTGGCCCGCCATGCGCTCGAAGATGTGCGAGAGCGGCAGGAACGAGAGACACTCCTGCTGGCCCGGGTCCTCCTGGATCGGGATCCGGAGCAGGCCCGCGATCACGTTCGACGTGATGTTGCCGTGGGTCAGCATCACGCCCTTCGGGTCGCCCGTGGTACCCGACGTGTAGATGATGGTGGCGAGGTCGTCCGGCCGGGCCATGAGGGCCGATGCTTCCCAACCCTCGACCGGCAAGGCCCGCCCGAGGGCTTCCAGCTCCCCGAACGCGAGTACGTCGGTTCCGCGCGCGCTGGCATCGAAGGCCACCACGTGGCGCAGCGACGGCAGGGCCGAGCGCACTTCGAGCAGCTTGTCGAGCAGTGATTGCGAAGAGGCGAACGCGACGATGGCGCCCGAATCGCGCAGTATGTATTCAACCTGGGTCGCGGGGAGCGTGGGATAGATGGGGACGTCCGCGGCGCCCAGGGCCAGCGCCGCATAGTCCACGATCGCCCATTCGGGCCGGTTTTCCGACAGGATCGCGATCCGGTCGCCGCTTCGAACCCCCAGATTGCTGAGCGCGAGGCTGACGGCGCGCACTCGTTCGAGGAGCTGCGAAAAGGAAATCGGCGTCCATGCGCCACCGGTCGGTTTCCAGCGCATGGCGACCGGTCGCTCGCGATAACGCGCGATCGCGCCCAGGAAGAGTTCGTTGAGCGTACCGGGTGGTATGGGTGACGGGCCAATAGTCACGCCGGTGTCCTCCCGCTATTCGAAGAGAACCACAAACCGCTGGCCGGAGCCGGGTACCGGATTGCCCGACGACTGCGTCGCGGTGACGGCGATCAGCACACTGTCCGGCGCGGTGCGACCGGTCACCCTCGACACCACGATTGGCGTAAATGGTGTGCCGTCCGTGCCGGTCGCCACCGACTGCACCAGGTGGCCATTGCTGAGGGCCACGTTCTGGACCCCGGTCGTGTCGGCAAATGTCGGCTGCACGATGGTGAACACCAGCTGCTGTGCCGTCACCGGCCCCGCCGGATTGAACGACTCGAGCACGGGAAGCAGCGGCTCGCTCGAGTTGGCGTCGAGCAGCACCGTCTGCACCGTATCGGCCGGAAACACGATCGTGTCCGCTCTGGCGCGTATCGCGAGGGTATAGAATTGCGTGGTGAGCGTCCCCGAGCACCGCCTGGACGCGGCCCGCGGTATTCGGTTTCACCCCCGTCACGAGACCAGTCGCGGGATTCACGATGGTGATCGACGAGTCATCCGGCGTGACCCAGACCACCGGCGCGCCCACGCTGTCGCCGTCCTGGTTGAGCGGAATCGCCACATATTGCGTGGTGTCACCGAAGTCGATGACCGGCGGTTGCGGCGCCACCACCTGGATCTCGATCACCCCATCCGCCAGCTCACCGGCGTTGCTGCAGGACACCAGCCCCAGCACGACCGCCGCGCGCAGGAGAACCCTTCACCGCTTTTCCGGCTGGACGGCGAGCTGTCGCAGCGCCTCTTCCGCGTGCTGCACCCAGCGCTCCGCATCGGTGCCCCGGGGCGGACGGGCAAGGAACTCGCGCAAGTGCACCGACGCCGCGTCGGTTTCTCCCCGCTTGAGCAGGAGGAACGCGAGGCCGTAGTGGGCCCCCACCAGCGTGGGATCCACTTCGAGCGCACGCCGGTATAACCGGATCGCCTCCTCCTGCTGCGCCGTCTTGGTGAACGCGATCGCCATGTTGAGCATGATGCGGGCGTCGTTCGGGTTGTCGCGGTGCGCCAGGCGGTACGAGGTGAGGGCCGCTTCATAGTCGCCCTGTCGTTCCAGGGCGAGCGCCTCGTTCAGGTAATCCAGCCGCTGCGGGCTCAGATTATCCTTGCTGGACCCGAAGATTCGTCGCCAGATGCTCATGAACGGAGGGCGTAGTCCGAGTGTAAGTGAAAGACTGGCCTGCGCGTGGCTGCGTCAGATAGTATTGTAGTCCGTGGGCGCGGAGCACCGCAACGCAGGTTGCTTTGGCCGAGCCGGCTTCCGACCCGTCACCACACCTTCCCAGGGAGTTTCTATGCGTCGGCCGCCGCCGTCGGGCCCCCGTGGCACCCTCGTGGTGGACTGGGCGTTCTTCGGCGAGATCAGCCGGGCCCTCGCGCTGCACGTGGCCCGGGAATACCAGCCGGAGGTCGTCCTCGGCATCGCCAAGGCGGGCGTCATTCCCGGTGCCGTGGTCGCGTCGATCCTGCAGTGCGACTTCGCGTCGATGATCGTGACCCGGCAGACGGAGGGTGGCGAACCGGTGCTGGTGGCCGGTCCACCTGCATCCATTCGCGGCCGCCGGGTGCTCATCGTCGACGAAACCTGTGACACGGGGCACACCATGCGCCTGGCCCTGAGCGAGGTCCGCGCCCTGCGACCCGCCGAGGTGCGCACTGCCGTCTCCTTCAAGACAGGGCCCTTCGCGCCGGACTACCATGCTTTCGAGACCGAAAACTTCATCATCCTGCCCTGGGACCGCGAGATCGTGCAGAACGGCGAACTCGTAGTCCGTCCCGACTACGCTGCCCGCCTGGGCTGATCCAACCGCCGTGCTCGACCGACTGCTCGACGCGATCAGGAGTTCGCGCGCCGACTATGCCGACATCCGCGTCGAGCGCTCGTCGATCACGAACGTGGCGTGGCGGGGCCGCCGCCTCGAGGGGGCCAGCATCGGGACCGATGCCGGCGGCACCGTTCGCTGCCTCAATCATGGTCACGGCTGGGGCATCGCAAGCTTCAACCGCCTGGATGACCTCGAGGCCCGGCTGGCGCGCGCTCACGAACTCTCGCTCGCTGTCCGCGCGCCGGTCCCGGTCGAACTCGCTGCGGCTCCGGTGCGGGAAGGTCACGTCCGCCCCGCGCTCACGGATGATCCTCGCGAGGTTTCTCTGCTCGAGAAGCGCCGTTACCTGGAGCACCTGAACGCCGAGATGCTCAGGTTCGACCGCCGGATCGTCGATACCCAGGCGGCCTACCACGATGAAGTTACCGAGTGCTGGTATGTCAATTCCGATGGTACGGCACTGCATGAGCTTCGTCCCGACGTCACCTTGTCCGCACTTGCCGTGGCACGCGATGGGGGCATGCTGGAGCGGGCGGTCGAGTCGCTGGGCGCGCGGGGCGGCTGGACCCGTATGCGTGACCAGGAGGAACTCTTCCGGACTGCGGCGCGGCGCGCGGTGGGCCTCCTCGATGCCAGGCCCATGCGCAGCGGCAGCTATCCGGTCGTGCTCGATCCCCGGCTCGCCGGCGTGGTCGCGCATGAGACGGTGGGGCATCTGTGCGAGGCGGATATCCAGCTCGAGGATCCCGTGGCTGCCCAGCTGGCCGCACCGGGACGGCAACTCGGCACCGAATTGCTGACGATCGGTGATGACGGCAGCGTCGTCGGCCTTCGCGGAACGCTTCCCTTCGATGACGAGGGTACGCCGCCGAGTAACACGCTCCTGGTGCAGCATGGGGTCGTCGTGGGGCGACTCCATTCCCGGGAAACGGCGGCCCGCTTCGGCGAGCGGCCCACCGGCAATGCGCGCGCCCTGTCATTCCGCCATGTACCGCTTGTACGGCTCACGAATACATATGTCGCCAACGGCACCGGCACCTTTGCGGACCTGATCCGCGACGTGAAACTCGGCGTCTATGCCTGTGATGCGGTGGGCAGCAGGCACCGGGGCGACAGCTACTCCTTCACGGCCGGGCACGGGTACATGATCCGCGACGGCGCACTCGCGGAGCCGGTGAAGGGCGTCGTGCTGGTCGGGTTCGTCACCGAGATTCTCGGCGCCGTGGACCGGGTTGCCGGCGATTTCCACTGGCACGAACCGGGTGGCGGCTGCGGCAAGGGCGGGCAGTCGCCCCTGCCGGTGGCCGCGGGTGCGCCACACATCCGGCTGCGCAACGCCGAAGTGCGCGGGCAGGCGCCATGATCACCCGGCTGCTCGACGCGGCGCGTTCCCGAACGCAGTCGGCCGATGCCGTGGCCAAGACGGACGAGACGCTGACACTCCGGTTGCGCGACGGAAATGTGGTGGGCGCACACACCTCCGAACAGGCCGGACACAGCCTCCGGGTGGTGGCCGATGGCCGCATTGGGGTGGCGGGAACGACCACGCTCGACCCCGACGCGCTATGCGAGGCCGCGCTCGCATCGGCCGTCGCCGGCGAGGAGGCGCCGCTGCTGCTCCCCAGCCCTTCACCGCTGCCTCGCGTCCAGACACACCTGCCGCGGGCGGCTTCGGCCAGCGTAACGGAGCTGGCCGAGATCGGGCGGGCGCTGACGGACCGACTGCGCCGCGACGGCCGGAGCATAACGGTGCATGTCGAGCGGTCGGCCGGGTCGGTACAGTGTCGCCAACACGAGGGGAGTGGACACCGGCTATCAGGTGACCCTCGTGGCCCTCGACATTGAGGTGCTGAGCGTCTCCGAAGGGGCGACGGTCCATGCCATGGCAAACCTGGCGGGCGCTGACCTGCCGGATCAGGCCGCCATCGAGACCCTCGTGTCCGACATCGAGCAGCGCCTCGCTTGGTCCGCCAGGACGGCGCCTGCTCCCGCGACCACGGCACCCGTCCTGCTGCTCCCCGCGGCAGTGCGTACCTTCCTCACGCCAGTGCAACAGGCCTTGGTGGGCAAGGCATTCCTGATGGGCACCTCACCCCTGGCGGAATACCTTGGCGAACGGGTGCTTCATCCCAGCCTGTTCCTGATCGATGATCCGCTGCGGGATGGCCAGGCCGGCTCCCGGCCGGTGGATGACGAAGGGGTACCTGCCTTCAGCGCACCTCTCATCGAAGGTGGGGTCATCCGCCGGTTCATCTACGACCTCGAGACCGGGGTCCTGGCAGGGCGCCCGTCGACTGGCCACGGCCGACGGTCCACATTCGGCAAGACCCAGCCCGCCTTCTCCAACCTCGTGCTGCAGGGCGGCGACTCCGATCTCCGAGACCTCATGGCGGCGATGGGAGACGGGCTCATGGTGGACGCTGTTGCCGGTGGGACCGGTGGCAGTTCCCGTTCCGGCACATTCACCCACCCCGTGGTGCTCGGCTACCGGGTACAGCGGGGCGAGGTCACCGGACGGGTCGAGGGCGTGGTCATTGCCGGAAACGTCTTCGATGCACTCGGCTCGGTGGGCGGTATCGGTCGGGATGCGCGCTGGATCGGCAGCTCTTTCATGCCACCTTTGCTGCTCGAGGGACTGACGGTTGCACCGCGTTGAACCCGGTTCTTCGTGCCGGTTCCCTCCTGCAACCTTTCCGTTGTCCCTCCCGTCTAAACCCTCGATACCCACAACGGCCGGAGGCTCAATGTCCATCACTCGTGCGTCGCTGGGACTGGCGGCGCTCTTCCTGTGCGGCCCGGTCCTGGCGCATGCCCAGAAGCAGTTCGCGCTCTCTGGCGACGAAGTTGCGATCTACAACCTCGCGGGCACGGTCAGCGTATCCCCTGGAACTGGCGGTTCGGTGCAGGTGACGGTCACGGCCGGAGGCCGTGACGCCGGCAAGCTTACGTTCGGCGAGGGCAACATCAGGGGGAAGAACGCGCTTCGCGTGATTTATCCGTCCGACCGGGTCGTCTACGAGGGGATGGGGCGGGGAAGCAGCACCGAGCTCTCGGTGCGTGACGACGGCACTTTCGGGGGCGACGATGAGTACCGTCACAAGAACCACGGTGGAAGAGTCCGGATCTCAGGTTCGGGCACCGGCCTCGAAGCCCATGCGAACCTCGCGATCAGCGTTCCCGAGGGGAAGAGCGTGAGTGTCAACCTGGGCGTTGGTGACATCACGGCATCGAACGTGAACGGCAACCTGCGGCTGGACACATCGAGCGGCAGCGTGGACGTCACCGGGACGCGGGGAGACCTCAGCGTCGATACCGGGTCGGGCGATGTGAAAGTGACACGAGTCTCCGGCAGCGCCATTTCGATCGATACCGGCTCGGGAGAGGTGAACGGCACCGGCGTCAAGGCGCCGGCCCTCGACGTCGACACCGGCTCGGGCGATGTCTCCCTCAGCGAAGTGACATCGGATGACGTGTCGATCGATACTGGCAGCGGGTCGGTCAACCTGGCCCTCACCGCGGCGGTGAGTCAGTTGAAAGTCGATACCGGTTCCGGCGACGTGACCATTGCGGTGCCGGCGAGTCTCAGCGCCCAGGTGGCCATCGAGACTGGCAGCGGTGACATTTCCACCGACTTCCCGATCCAGGTGCGCAAGACCGGGGGCGACGAGCTGGTGGGCACCATCGGCTCGGGGTCGGGGCGGATCGACATCGACACCGGTTCGGGCGACGTCAAGCTTCTCAAGCGTCCTTAGCCCTGTCTCAGGGCGCACCAGCCGACACCGCGAGACGGAGGACAGGCTCGGGACGAAGCCTCCCGCCGCTACCAGAACCGCACTAGCTTGCGGCCCTGAGAAGGCGTGCCTGCCGGGGAACCGGCCCAAGGTGAGCGCTCTCCATGGCTGTCCCAGTAGCGGGGTCTCCGAGCAAATCTCGTAGTGCGGCCGATTCGGCACTTTTCGGCGGCGCCATCGTCCTGGCGTCTCTCCTGCGGCTTCCGCTGCTGGAGACCTTTCCGCGCCTTGAGGCGGACGAAGGGCTCTGGACGACCTCGACCAAGAATTTCCTGCTGTTCGGCGACTGGTTCCTCGACGGGCGCAAGCACGTCATCCTGTCGCCGCTCTTCCACGTACTCTCCCTGCCGTTTTTCGAGGCGATCGGTATCCACATCCTGAGTGCCCGCGTGCTCAGTGCCCTGGCTGGCATCGCGACGGTTGCGCTCGTGTACCTGATCGCGGAGCGCCTCGGATTCGGGTCGTTGGTTGCCGCGGTCGCCGCCTTCCTCTGCGCGAGCAACGAGTGGGCGGTGGTGCTGTCACGGAAGGCACTCATCGAGTCGGTCGAAGTGTGTTTTCTCTCGCTGAGCGTGCTGTTGGCCCTGCGTGGTGGTACGCGTGGCGCAGTCGGCGCAGGCATCGCCTTTGGCCTCACGCTCCTTACCAAGAGCAACGCGCTCGCGATGCTCCCCGTCGTGGCACTGACCGTCGCGTTCGCCTCGGGTGCGAAGGGGAAGGCGCCGGATCTCCGCAGGGGATTCGCTCCCGTCGCCGCCTTTGTGCTGGTAGCGGCACTCGTTGCCGGCGTTGGCTACCTGGCGCTCTACCTGACCTGGCCCGACAGCTTTCGCGCAATATTTCGCTTTGTGCTCGAAGACAAGGGCGCCCCAGCTCGGGTCCCGCCTCGTCAGCGTCGGCCGGTTCGGTCTCGAACCGGCCCTGATCGCTGCCAGCGTGATTGGCCTGTTCCGCGAATCGCCTTTTCTCCTGGTGCTGGCTTCCCTCGGCGCGATCGTCACACTGGTGTCGCCGAGTCCGGCTTGGCTGCTCGTTGCCGGGTGGGCCGCGCTCTGGACGTCATTCAGCTTCATGCAGCTGTTCCAGCCTCTGCGCTACTTCTTCCTTGCGTTTCCGGCGCTTGTCCTCCTGGCCTCCCGCGCGCTCGACGCGATGGCTGACGTCGCTGCGCCCGCGAGAAGGACTCGGCTCCTTGCCCTGCTCGCCTCGGCGGTGGTCCTCTTCGAGACCGCATACGTTGCGGCCAACGCCAGCCACAATCGGGAGGACCGCATCGCCGCGGTGCGCGAGTGGTCGCGCTCACACCTGACGGGCGGCGAAACCGTGCTCGCGTCCAGCTTCCTGGCAGTGGACATTCCGGCGCGTGTCCTCGGCCGCTATTACCTGGTGGGCTCGCCCGATTCGCTTGCCGCGGCCATCCGCAGAAACCACGTTGACTATGTGCTGTGGGACAATGCGGAGTGGCCTGCCGCCTACCGGGTCGTCCTCGACCGCGACTATCCAAAGGTCGCCGAGTGGTCCTTCGGTGCGGTGTACCGCACCAGCGATGCAGTGCCCGCGACGACGCCGTGACTGTAACAACCTGATCATTCTGCTCAAAGACAGTCGCGCATGCGGCCGTAACGGCGTGAAGGCGTGGTGGGACGTGAGGTCGTCCTCGGCGCTTCATGGACCGTTCGTTCTTTTTCACCCACACGACCCGCTCGATGACGCTGGAATCATCGAGCGGGTTTCCACTTCATGACACAGCCCACCATTCACTTCCGCTCATAAACGGTCACCCCTCCGAGCACCGTCCGCAGCACCTTCGCCGACAGGATACGCTCGGCCGGCACCGTCATGATGTCCTGGTCGAGGATCACGAAGTCGGCGTACTTGCCGGGTGCGAGGCTTCCCACGTCGCCCTCCATGAACGCGGCATACGCCGGCCACAATGTCATGCCCAGCAGTGCCTCCTCGCGCGTGAGACGCTGTTCCGGAAACCACCCGCCCGGAGGATTGTTGTCGGCGTCCTGTCTCGTAATGAAGGAATGGAACGAGACGAGCGGGTTGATCGACTCCACCGGAGCGTCGGACCCATTGGGAATGATCACGCCGGTGTTGCGGAGCGACCGCCATACATAGGCCCACTGAAGGCGGACCGGCCCAATACGGTTCCCGACCCATGACATGTCGCTGGTCTGGTGACTCCCCTGCATCGATGGGATCACCCCGAGCTCGGCGAAGCGCGGAATGTCCTGCGACGTGAGGAGTTGCGCGTGCTCGATCCGGAAGCGGTGGTTCGCCGTGGGCACCTGCCGCAGTGCGGACGCGTAAATGTCGAGCGCCACGCGATTGGCTCGGTCGCCGATGGCGTGTGTGGCCATCTGGAAGCCGGCTTGCAGCGCCCGCACCGCGATGCGCTCCACCTGCTCCGGCGGGATCCGGAAGAGGCCGGTGTTGCCCGGGTCGTCGCTGTACGGTTCCAGCAGCGCCGCACCCCGGCTGCCCATGGCGCCGTCGAACTCGATCTTGATGGCCCGCACCCAGAGACGGCCGCCATGCATGCCGAGCCGTGGTCCGAGCGCCAGTTGCTGGGCCAGGAAGGCGCTGGTGTCGCTTCCCGCGGCGATCATCACATAGCTGCGCAGGTTGAATCGCCCGGTGCGCGCAAGGGCCTCGTACGCCTCCAGCTCGCGCGCCCCAACGCCCGGGTCGTGGAGTCCCGTCAGCCCGAACTGATTCGCTTCCGCAATGGCCGGAAGGGTCATGGCCTGCATCCGGGTCGCGTCGTCGGGTGGAATGGCCTGCTCCACCAGCATGAAGGCTTGATCGATCAGTACGCCGGTGGGCTCGCCATTCGCGTCCCGGATGATGCGGCCGCCAGGCGGATCGGGAGTCTTTCGAGTAATTCCCGCCGCGCGGAGCGCCGCGTCGTTCACGAGCGCGGCGTGGCCGTCGACCCGGCGCAGGTATACCGGATTCCCGGGCGTGGCACGAGAGAGCGCGGTGTTCGTGGGGAACGCGGTTCCCCATTTGTTCTGGTCCCACCCGCGCCCGCGAATCCAGGTGCCGGCGGGAACCCGGCTCGCACTCGCGGCGACCAGCGTCACGAGCGAGTCGTAGGACGGAACACCACGCAAGTCGAGGGTGGCGAGGATGAGGCTCAGATTACGCAGGTGCGCGTGCGCGTCGATGAAGCCGGGGTAGAGTGGTCGCCCGCCGGCATCGATCCGTGCTGTTCCGGGACCCGCCAGCGCCATCGCCTCACTGGAGGCGCCGACAAAGCTGATGCGGTCGCCAGTTACTGCCAGCGCCGATGCGCGCGGATGCGCGGCATCCGCGGTGTAGATGACGGCGTTGGTCACGATGAGGTCGGCCGGCGGTGACTGGCCGGGCAGGCGGCTGCAGACTAATAACAAGAAGACGCCAGGAACGAGGACGGCAGGCAATCGGCAGCGCGAACTTGACTCCGAACGCATCATGCCGTCTCCCTGTACCTCAACGTCCTCACGTCCTCACGCAGCCTACGCCAGCCCCAGCGCCTCTCCGTATGCCATGCCTTGTGCCATGCGATCGTAGATCGCGCCCATCGTTTCAGGGGCACCGGCGAGGAACCGCGCCCGTGGGTCTCCCCGGGATGGGCATTCCACCTGCATGACCGCTGTGACCTGGCCCGAGAGCCGGCCAAAGAACTCGGCCAGCATGCCGCAGCTCACGTGACAGGAGGGATACTCGCTGGATCCGGGTTCGCCCGCTTCTGCCCATTCGATGGCGTCCAGCGCCAGCACGGCATCTCCGAGCGGGCGCGCCGTGAGCGGCCCCCAGCCCATCTCCGAGAAGAACCGGGAGAGGACCTCGCTCAGGAACGCCTGGTCCAGGTCGCCCGGGTCGGAGAGCTGGTAGGTCTCCTCCAGCCACGTCGCGTAGGCGGCGAAGAGCTCGGCCCCGCCGGCGAAGCCCGCTTCCTGCAGGTACGCCGCGGTCTGTACGCCCGCCTCGCGCTCGAGAGTGGCGCGAAGCTGGTGGAAGAAGCGCCGGCCGACGCCGACACAATGGCTGGAAGCGAGAAAGTCCGGATTCATGTTTGGATTCGAGTGGGAGTCTACGGCGTGCGCCCGAGGCGGCGCAAGAGTTCCGCCTCGTCGAGTATTTCGACGCCTAGCCTTTTCGCCTTGTCCAGCTTGCTGCCCGCTTCCTCACCGGCTACCACGAAGCTGGTCTTCTTGCTTACGCTGGAGGCGATTCTTCCTCCGGCCTGTTCGATCAGGTCCGTGGCTGCGACGCGGCTCAGCGTCGGCAGCGTGCCCGTCAGCACCACCGTGAGGCCGTTGAGCGGCCCGTCTCCGGATGCTGTTCTTGGCTCGACGAAGGTGACGCCCGCCGCGCGCAGGCGCTCCATCACCTGGCGGTTCCGCCGCTCGGCGAAGAACTCCGACACCGCGTCGCCAATGGCGGTTCCGACGCCCGGCACCTCGTCGATCTCTTCCTGACTCGCGTCCATCAGGGCGTCGAGCGTGCCGAAGTGCCGGGCCAGAACCTGCGCCACCTGCTTGCCCACGTGCCTGATACCAAGCCCGAAGAGCAGCAGCGAAAGCGGCTGCGTCCGGGAGTTGGCGATGGCCTGCACCAGTTGCTCGGCCGATTGCCGGGCAAAGCGGTCGAGCTCGACGAGCTGTGAGGCCTGGAGGGTATAGAGGTCCGCGACGTCGCGAATCAGGCCGGTGTCGAGCAACTGCCGCACTCGCTCATACCCCAGGCCGCGGATGTCCATTGCGCCTCGCCCGGCATAGTGCACGATGCCCTCCAGCACCCGCCCTGGGCACGCCACGTTGGGGCAGTAGCGCACCGCCTCTTCCTCGGAACGCGCTGCCGGAGTGCCGCAGATCGGACAGTGATCCGGCATCGCGAACGGCTTCTCTGTTCCATCACGCCGGTCGCGCAGCGGTCCCAGCACCTGGGGAATTACCTCGCCGGCCCGAACGACCTCGATCCAGTCCCCCTCGCGAATGTCCTTCTCCGCGATCACGTCCTCGTTGTGAAGTGTTGCTCGCGAGATAGTCACGCCGGCGAGCTCCACCGGGTCGAGTTCCGCCCACGGGCTCAGCGCGCCGGTGCGGCCCACATTGATGTGGATCTTCCGGAGCCTCGTCACCGCGATCTCAGGGGCGAACTTCCGCGCGATGGCCCAGCGCGGCTCGCGGTCGCTGATGGTGCCCAGTTCCGACTGGAGCGACAGGCGATCCACCTTCACGACCACGCCATCCGCGGCGAAGGGCAGCTTTGGCAGCGCGCCAGCCAGCTCGTCGACCTTTTCCTGCACCTCATCCATCGTTGCGGCACGCGCACGATGCGGCTCGACCTGGAAGCCCCACTGCTCCAGGCGCTCCAGCAGTCCATGCTGTGTGGCCGAGATCGGCGCACCCTTCAGCACCTCCGCCGTGAACGCGAACATGCGCAGCCGGCGGCGCCGGGTGATCTCCGGGTCGAGGGCGCGCAGCCCGCCCGACGCCGAGTTGCGCGGATTGGCGAAGACTTGCTCGCCCGCTTCTTCGCGCTCTCGATTGACACGCTCGAAATTGCGGAATGGCAGGTAGACCTCGCCCCTCACCTCCATCAGTGCAGGGTGTGCCGTCCCCTTGAGCTTGAGCGGAATGTCGTGGATGGTGCGCAGGTTGGGTGAAATGTCCTCACCGATGAGTCCGTTGCCGCGGGTGGTCCCGCGGAGGAACTGGCCGTGCTCGTAGGTCAGGCTTACTGCGGCGCCGTCGATCTTGATTTCGAGCGCATACCCCGCGGTCCGCACTGCGGGCGCGAGGCGGGCATTGCGCTCTTCCCACGCCACCAGTTCCTCCGGCGCGAAAGCATTGGCCAGGGAGAGCATGGGTCGCGCATGAGTGTGCTTGGCCAGGGACGTGGCCGGTGCGGCACCCACCCGCAGTGTCGGGCTGTCGGGCGATCGGAGCTCGGGATGCTCCGCTTCGAGGGACTGGAGTTCACGGAACAACTGGTCGTACTCGGCGTCCGAGATGGTCGGTGCGTCGAGCACGTAGTAGGCGTGGTTGGCCTGGTCGATCTGCTGGCGAAGGGCGGCGGCACGCTCGCGCCGTGCCGCCGCCGCCGGCGGGGTCACCGTCCCGTCGCCTCCTGCGTGATCACCGTCATGGTCACGCCGACGAGACGGTCGATTTCCTCGGCGCTGGCGCGCGCGAGCAGGCTCTCGCTCCAGGGACCCTGCTTGTCCGCGAACGTGTCGAGCAGCCGGCGCAGGTAGCCAAGGATCGCCACGCGCTCGCGGTCCTGGGCGCGCCCGGCAGGCTCGTCACCCATCCGCTCCTGCAACCGCTCGAACCGGTGCGCATTCCGCAGTGCCTTGGCGGTGAGGTTGGCCACGACCCGGCAGAACTGAATGTCCGATTCGGAAAACGACGGACCGTCACGGAAGGTGCGCAGGAAAATGGCGCCGATGGCAACCGCCCGCCACGTGATGGGTACCACAGTGATGGTCTTGACGCGGCGGCTCAGGAGCTGTCCGCGGACATGCTTGAGGGCCGGGTCATCGGCGGCATCGGCGATGAACACGGTCTCGCCGGTCTGCAAGGCGCGCTTGAGCTCGGGATAGCGATCGACATCGACCACGTAGTTCCGAATGCTCGGGTCTTCGTAGCTCGCCACCAGGCGCACGGTCTGGCCCCCGCGCTCCATCAGGAAGATGGAACAACGATCCAGGCCGAACGTCTCGCCCAGGCGGCGTGCCACGGCCTGCACGATGTCAACGAAGTGTAAGGAGCCGGCGATTTCCTGAAGGATCTCGATCACGGCAAGGAGGTGCTTGCGCTCGTGTTCGAGGTGCTCGACACGCTGCTGGAGCCGTTCGAGCTCCTCCCCCTGGCCCTGTCCGACCGACGTGGTCATGCGTGGGTCCGCTGGTTGGAGATGTGCCAAACCTAATCATGACAACACTGTAGGGCCACCGGGGTGCATCATCGCTTGGAGGGCCGCGAGTCTGGCGGTAAGTTGACTTGATCAAGGCCGATTGCGTCGGGATCGGAGACGCCGTTCCCGGGCCGCAACTGGCTCCGCAGGAGGAGGTCGCATGTTCGATCGTGAAGAATCAGACGGCGGTGGCAGCTTTGCCGCGGGATTGCTTGTCGGGGCCCTGGTTGGCGCCGGGCTGGCACTGCTGTTCGCGCCGGAAAAGGGCGAGGCGATGCGTCGCAAGCTCGGCAAGAAGGCGCGGCGGGTAACGGAGACGGCGCGTGAAGTGGTGGAAGACGCCGCCGACGAGGTGCGCGACGAGGTGGCTCGTCGCCGCCGTGAAATCGCGAGGAACCTGGGCGTCTGACCGCTGCACCGGGACGTCCCGTATGCCCGGTGCTGCGAGCTCGCTAATTCCTGCCGGCAATCCGGATCAGCATGGCGGCCGCGTCCTGCTTGTACATCGGGTCGCCCACGTCGGCCACCGGCAGAGTGGCGATGACCTCGAATTGCGCACGCGCGGCGGCGTAGTTCCCGACATCGACATACACCAGCCCGAGGTCGAGGCGGTGATAGATCCAGGTCGGGTTGAGCGTCACCGCGCGCTGCAGGTACATCTGCGCGTTGTTCCAGCTGGCCTGCCCGAACACGCCGCCGCCCATGAATGACTTCGCAACGAAGCGCTCCATGCCGGACAGGCGCATGATCTCGGCGTTCCAGCGTCCCAGGACGTGATACGCACCATCGTGCGACTGGTCGAGCCCGATCGCCGTCAGGGCATCCTGCTGGATCTCCATTGCCCGCCTCACCCGCTCCTTCCGGCTCTTGGTCAGTGCGGCCCGTCCGATGGCGGTGGCAAGGATGAAGTAGGCGTCGGCGCTCTTCGGATCGAGAATCACGGCACGCTGGGCCAGCACCTCGGCGCGCGCGTAGAGGGAGTCTCGTGCCGGGCTGGCCACGGAGTCGGGCGTGAGCTTGCCCATGTCAATCAGGGTAAGCGCTCCCTTCCAGTACGCCGTGGCGTTGGCCGAATCCGCCGCGATCGCCGCGGTGTACGCGGCGAGCGCCGCGGGCATGTCGAGCGCCGCCCGCGCTGCGTTGCCACGGGCCATGTCGGCGGCCTCGGTCTGCGCAGGCATCGTGTGCGGGGCAAGCAGCGCGAGCATGACCAGCGGGCCGGCAAGGCGCATCCAGGAGATCTCCGTGGGAGCGAACGCGAAGGGTCGGTGAGCGGCGCTGAATGGTGATTGCGACCCTGATCGAGCGCAAGCGAGATGGCGGCGCGCTCACTCCGGAAGAATGGCACGCGCTCATGTTCGCCTTCGCCCGAGGCGAGGTGCCCGACTACCAGATGTCGGCGCTCGCGATGGCCGTGGTGTGGCGCGGCCTCGAACCTGCCGAACTCGCGGCGCTCACCGAGGCCATGGTCGAGTCCGGGGAACGCCTGCGCTGGGACGACTATCCAGTGCCACGGGTCGACAAGCATTCGACCGGTGGTGTGGGCGACAACACCTCGCTGCTGCTTGTACCCATGGTCGCCGCGCTTGGTGCCGCGGTGCCGATGATGTCGGGCCGGGCCCTCGGTCACACGGGCGGCACGCTGGATAAGCTCGAGGCAATCGCCGGATTTCGCACTCGTCTCACCCTGCAGGAGGCCCAGGCGCAGGTGCGACGCATTGGCTGCGTGATGCTGGGACAAACGCACGAGATCGCGCCGGCGGACGGCCGGCTCTATGCACTGCGGGACGTGACAGGTACGGTGGAATCAGTGCCGCTCATCGCGGCCAGCATCATGTCCAAGAAACTGGCGGAGGGCCTCACCGCCCTGGTGCTCGACGTGAAGCGCGGCAGTGGTGCCTTTCTCCCGACCCTGGAGAGCGCCCTGGACCTCGCGCGAACGATGATCGATCTCGGCAGTTCGCACGACTGTCGCACGGTCGCCCTGCTGACGGCGATGGACCGCCCGCTGGGGCATGCGTGCGGCAACGCGCTGGAGGTTGAGGAAGCGATCGCGGGCCTCCAGGGCGACGGGCCCCACGACCTGATGGAGGTGACTTACGCCCTGGGTGTGGAGATGCTGCTGGCCACGGGGATCGAATCAGTCCGCCCATCGGCCAGGTCCCGCCTCGAGCAGGTGATCAGCAGCGGCGCCGCGCTCGAGAAGCTGCGGCGCATGATCGAGGCGCAGGGCGGTAATCCCGCCGTGGTGGATGATCCCGGAGCGCTGCCGCAGGCGCGGCATAGTGAGGTATGGGAATCGCCGCAATCGGGCCTGGTGACCGAGGTGGTACCACGCGACATCGGCCGGGCGATCAACGCAATGGGTGGCGGCCGACTGAGGGTGTCTGACCATGTCGACCCGTCCGTCGGATTCCATATTACCGTGAAGCCTGGGCACGTGGTGCAGCGGGGCCAGCCGCTGGCCACCATTCACGCGCGCGACGAGCACGGCCTGGGTGTCGCCCGCCGCGCGCTCGGGTCTGCCGTGATGTTCGGAGCCCGCGCGGATCCCCTCCCGCTCGTCTCGCATCGTGTGACCCTGGGTGGCGTGGAGGTCATCGCATGATCGTCAGTTCGCCCTGGTACGGGCTGCTCGCCGGCATCGCACTCGTGCTGTGGCTGGTGCAGCGGCGCCACCGGCACCGGGTGCCGGGCGGCCCGATCATCCATCGCGCCGAGCTGGAGCAGGCGGAGCGGGAGGTTCAGGCGATGGGGGCACAGGATCGCGTGCCGCTCGACGAACGCGATCATTGGGGACCAGGTGCCCCACGCCCGCCCATCCGCCTCTGAACCGTGACGCGCCCGAGGCACTGGAAACCCGAAGAGGCGCGCCATAGTAGCCGGGAATGACGATCGCTGCAGGGGAAGGAGCCGGACACGGACTAGGTGAGGGACACCTCCTGCCCGAACGTCTCGATGAGATCGTCGTCGTAGCGGTCGGCCAGCCGCGCCGTCTGGGTCACAAGTTCGAGCAGCTCCGGCTCCTCGACGTCGGCGCAGAAGCGGCCCGCCCCCAGCCACACGCAGTCATTCTCGTCGACCGAAAACGCGGCATAGTTGCCCAGGTCGTGGTTGAGGCTCAGCAACGTGCGGAGCAGGGTTTCGCGCCCGCGCTGGGGTACGCGCACCACGCGGAACTTCACGTGCAGGAAGGGGTCGGCTTCCGGTTCCGTTGCTCCGAGGATGGCCACGTATCCGGTGACTGAGCCGCGATGCACCACCCAGGCATCCTCGCCCAGCGTGAGGTGGGCGGGGTCCTCCCCGAGCTCGGTGAGGAGCTCGGGAATCTTTCGCCGCAGGGTCTCGACGTCCACGCTCAGACGTCCAGGTTGGTGACGTACTTGGCGTTGCGCTCGATGAACAACCGCCGGGGCTCGACCTCGTCGCCCATCAGCTCATCGAACAGCTTCGACGCTTCCACGGCATCCTCCATCGTGACCCGGAGGATGGTCCGCGTATCCGGATCCATGGTGGTCTTCCACAACTGGCCCGGGTTCATCTCGCCCAGGCCTTTGTAGCGCTGGATGTTCACGTTCGTCTTGCCGTCCCCGCTCAGCCGCTTCACCGCTTCGTCCCGCTCCGGCTCGGCGTAGCAATACACTTCTTCCTTGCCGCGGGCCACGCGATACAGCGGCGGCTGGGCGATGTAGATGAAGCCCGCCTCGATGAGTTCCTGCATCTGCCGGAAGAAGAAGGTGAGCAGCAGGGTACGAATGTGGGCGCCGTCGACATCGGCGTCGGTCATAATGATGATCTTGTGGTAGCGCGCGTCGGCCAGCGTGAAGTCCTCGCGTACCCCTGTGCCGATCGCGGTGATGATCGCGCGGATTTCCTCATTGCTCAGGATCTTGTCGATCCGCGCCCGCTCGACGTTGAGGATCTTGCCGCGGAGAGGCAGGATCGCCTGGAACGACCGGTCCCGGCCCTGCTTGGCGCTGCCTCCGGCCGAGTCGCCCTCGACGAGGTAGATCTCGCTGTGCGCCGGGTCGTCGATCGAGCAGTCGGCCAGCTTCCCCGGCAGGACCATGTTCTCGAGGCCCGACTTCTTGCGCACGAGGTCGCGTGCCTTGCGCGCCGCCTCGCGGGCGCGGGCCGCGCTCACGGCCTTCTCGATGATCGCCCGCGCCACGGGCGGGTGCTCCTCGAGGTAGTTGCCGAGGTGCTCGTTCACGACCGTCTTGACGATGCCCTCCACCTCGGAGTTACCCAGCTTCGTCTTGGTCTGCCCCTCGAACTGCGGCTCCCGCACCTTCACGTGCAACACGCAGGTGAGTCCCTCGCGGATGTCCTCGCCGGAGAGGGTAAACCCCTCCTTCTTCAGAAAGTCGCGCCGCTTGGCCACGTCGTTGATGGTGCGGGTCAGCGCGGCCTTGAACCCGGTGAGGTGCGTGCCGCCCTCGTGGGTGTTGATGTTGTTCACGAAGGTGAACGTGTTCTCGTTGTAGCCATCCTCGAACTGCAGGGCGATGTCCACCTCCACGTCGTCCTTGGTGACGAGGAAGGTGATCGGCTTGGGATGGAGCGCCCTCTTGTTGCGATTCAGCCACTCCACGAACTGCACCAGCCCGCCCTTGGCGAAGAAGGTGTCCTCCTTCACCGGGTCGACGCGCTCGTCCTTGAGCACGATCGTGACACCCTTGTTCAGGAAGGCGAGCTGCCGGAGGCGGTCGGCCAGCGTCGTGTAGTTGAACTCCAGGACCTGGAAGATCTCGGGGTCGGGCTTGAACCGCACTGTGGTGCCGCTGCTCTTCGTCTTGCCGAGCACCGTGAGCTTCTTGGTGGTGTGTCCCCGCACGAACTGCATGTGATGCCGCTGCCCGTCGCGGTCCACTATCACCTCGAGCCGCTCGGAGAGGGCGTTCACCACCGAGACGCCGACACCGTGCAGGCCGCCGGAGACCTTGTAGCTGCTCTTGTCGAACTTGCCGCCCGCGTGCAGCACGGTCAGGGCCAGTTCGACCCCGGGAATCTTCTCGGTGGGATGGATGTCCACCGGGATGCCGCGTCCGTTGTCGGTGACGGTGACGGAGTTGTCGGCGTGAATGGTGATGGTGATGTGGTCAGCGTGCCCGGCGAGCGCTTCGTCGATGGAGTTGTCAACCACCTCGTAGACCAGGTGGTGCAGGCCGTTCTCGCCGGTGGAGCCGATGTACATGCCGGGACGGCGGCGGACGGCCTCGAGCCCCTTGAGGACCTGGATCGAATCGGCCTTGTATCCCGGTGTTACCACTGCGGTCTCGTTGGCTGCCATGTCTCCAGCTATGGTAAGGGTCTCGTGCCGGGACCCGTGGCGATCCAGCGGATCCCGCGAATCCGTCCCTGACGTCCTGCGTTGAGCCGCGCGATGATCTGCGGTGTCATGAGGCTCAGTTCATTGGCCCACGCAGCCGTGGCCACCCGCACGCGCAGCAGTCCATCCGGCGTGATCGACTCCGCCTCCGTGACCGCGGCGATCTGTTCTCCAACGAGGCGCGGCCATTCCACGATGATCGCCGCCTGCGCGACACGGGCACCGATGCCGGTCCGGCTCAGCCACGCCGACACCGCGTCGCCCAGCGGGGCGGGACGGGCCGAGCGCGTGCGTCTGGTTTCGTCATCGCTCATGCCGACTCCCTGCCGGGCCTGCCCGGCCGCCATCCATTTCCCAGCGCGGGAGCTCGAGTTCCCGCGGCAGTTCATCGTCCCGCGGCGCGGTGACGAAAAGCTGCCGCTGCTCCTCTCCCATCAATCGCCTTGCCAGCCGGCGCTGCCGTTCCGAGTCGAGTTCCGCGAACACGTCGTCGAGCAACAGTGCCGGCTCGATGCCGCGCCGCTGTTGCAGCGTAGCGAGTTCCAGCAGCTTGAGCGCGATGGCCGCACTCCGGAGCTGACCGGTGGAGCCGAATGTCCTGAGCGGCTGGCCGTCGATCGCAATCGTCACGTCGTCCCGGTGCGGTCCCACCGTGGTGATGCCGCGCGTCCGGTCGGCAGTGAAGCTCCCCGCGAAGGCCTCGCGTCCAGGCCTCCACCCGCGCGAGTTCGGCGCGACCCCGGTAACCCAGCGTGGCATGACCCGCCTCGTCCAATCCGGCGACTTCCCTCGCGAACGGCTCTTCCGCCGCCGTGAGCCACGCCACCCGGCGCTCCACGAGCAGCGCGCCCTCGGTCGCCAGGATCGGTTCGCATGCCCGGGCCACATCACCCTGCTGCTGCCGCAGCGCCGCGTTCCGGCGTGCGAGGGCAGCGCGATACCGCAGCAGCGACCTCAGGTATGCCGGTTCGGCGAGCGACAGCATCCGGTCGAGGTAGCGGCGCCGCTCGAGTGCCGGCCCGCCCGCGAGCTCCACGTCGCCCGGGAGGAACACCACCGCGAGCCATCGGCCGATGGCCGCCGTGAGGCGCCGCTCCTCCACATCATCGACGGTAATCCGCTTCCTGCGCCCTGCCGCCACGAACGTCGCCGCAAGGGATCCCGCCTCTTCCCCGGCGAAAATTGCCTCGACGTGAAATCCTGTGCCGCCGAAGGCGACCAGCTCGGAATCGGCCGCTCCCCGGAAGGAGCGCAGCAGGACCGGGTAGTACGCCGCCTCGAGAAGGTTGGTCTTCCCCTGGCCGTTCCGTCCCACCAGGGCGAACCCCCGCGACGGCACCTCCAGCTCGCCGTCCGCCAGGTTGCGGAAGCCATGGATCGCGAGGCGTGAGAGCCTCACAAAAATAGTCGGTTTGGGGAGGCGGTTGCAGGGCGCCTAGTGACCTTCAAAGGCGGGCTTCCGCTTCTCGAGAAAGGCGCGGGTACCCTCCCGCATGTCGTCGGTGGACGAGAGCAGGCCGAAGAGGTTCGCCTCGAGCAGCAGGGCGTCCTCCTGGCTCATCTCATAGCCGGCGTCGACCGCCTCGAGCACCGAACGGACCGCCAGCGGGCCCTGCTCCATGATGCCGCGGGCGAACGCCTCGGCCTCGGGCAGCAGCTGGTCGGCCGGCACAACACGGCTCACCAGACCGATGCGAAGTGCCTCGGCGGCATCGATGATGGCGCCCGTCAGCAGGAGCTCGAGCGCCCGGCCCTTGCCCACGATGCGAGGCAAGCGAACCGTGCCCCCGTAGCCGGGGAGGAGTCCGAGCTTTACTTCCGGCTGGCCGAATTTCGCCGTGTCGCTCGCGATCCTGACGTGGCACGCCATCGCCAGTTCGCACCCACCACCGAGGGCAAAGCCATTCACCGCCGCGATCACGGGTTTGTTCAGCCGCTCGAAGGCCCGGAACACCATCTGGCCCGCGCGCGCGCGGGCCTTGCCGTCCAGGGGGCCCTGGGTAGTGAGCTCAGCGATGTCGGCGCCCGCGACGAACGCCTTGGCACCCGCGCCCGTCAGGATGACGGCCTTCACGGCGGTATCGGCCGCCACCTCGACCGCCGCGTCACCCAATTCGCGGATCACGGTGCCATTCAGGGCATTGAGCTTGTCGGGACGGTTGATCGTGACCCGGGCCAGGCCGCCGGTCACATCGTAGAGAAGGGTCTCGTAGGCCATGGACAAACTTAATCGCGCGAGTCGCCCGGCCGCCTATCTTGTAGCATGACGATTCCAGTGACGGTGGAGTGGACGCCGGAGGGCCCGCGTGTGCTCGACCAGTCACGCCTTCCGGGCGAGGAGCGCTACGTGACACTCCGCACTGTAGCGGAGGTCGCTGACGCCATTCGCACCCTGCAGGTGAGGGGCGCTCCCCTCATCGGGATCGTGGGCGCCATGGGCGTGGCCCTCGCGGCGCGCGAGCCGGGCGATAACTCGGCCGCCGCCGTCCGGAAGCGGGTGGACCAAGCTGGCCGGCTGCTCGCGGCGACGCGCCCCACGGCGGTCAATCTGCGATGGGCCATCGACCGGATGATGGCGGTTACCCAACGCACCATGCCCGATGCGCGTCGTCTCACCGATGCACTGGAGTCGGAAGCCAAGGCCATCCACGCCGAGGATCGCGCCATGTGCGATGCGATCGGTGAGCACGGGCTCGCCCTGGTGCCTGACGGTGCCATCGTGCTGACCCACTGCAATGCCGGCTCGCTGGCCACCGGCGGCATCGGGACCGCACTGGCTCCAGTGTATCGCGCGCATCAGGCGGGACGACGGGTGCACGTAATTGCCGACGAAACACGGCCCGTACTGCAGGGCGGGCGGCTCACGGCGTGGGAACTGACCCGCGCCGGCATCCCCTGCACCCTGATCGCCGACAGCATGGCCGCGAGCCGGCTACGTCGAGGTGACGTGACCTGTGTCATCGTGGGAGCCGACCGCATCGCGGCCAACGGGGATACCGCCAACAAGATCGGGACCTACCCGCTGGCCCTCGCGGCGCGCGAACACAAGGTGCCGTTCTACGTCGCGGCTCCTCAGTCCACCTTTGATCTCGCCACGCCAAACGGGGCGGCAATCCCCATCGAGGAACGCCACGCCACCGAATTAACGATGATGGGTGACCAGCTCGTTGCGCCCGAAGGTGTCGCCGTCTGGAATCCGGCGTTCGACGTGACGCCAGCGGCGTTGATCACCGGGTTCATCACGGATCGTGGCCTGCTGACCCGGCCATGACCTCGGTCCTCGCGCTCGACCAGGGCACGACGGGATCCACCGCGCTGATGGTGCGGGAAGACGGACGGGTGATCGGCCGCGGGTACCGGGAGTTCACCCAGTTCTTCCCGGAGCCGGGCTGGGTGGAGCACGATCCACTGGAGATCCTGCGCGTGTCGCTCGAGGCGATGCGTGAGGCGGTGGCTCAGTCCGGCACGCGCCCCACCGCGCTCGGCATCACCAATCAGCGCGAAACCGTTGTCCTCTGGGACCGCCGCACACTCGCGCCGGTCGCTCCGGCCATTGTGTGGCAGGACCGGCGCACGGCGCTCCGCTGCCGCGAGCTGCGTGAGGCCGGTCTCGAGCCGATGATCCGGCGCCGCACCGGGCTTGTGTGCGATCCCTATTTCTCCGCCACCAAGATCGAGTGGCTGCTGCGCGACGCCCGGCTGCGGGCGGCAGCTGAGCGCGGTGACATTGCGGCCGGTACGATCGAAAGCTGGCTCGTGGCGCGGTTCACCGGCGGGCTGCACGTGAGCGACCACACCAACGCCTCGCGCACGCTGCTCTACGGCCTGGCGTCCCGCAGCTGGGACGACGAGCTACTGGCGCTGTTCTCGGTGCCGCGCGGCATCCTGCCGGAGATCGTGCCGTCGGCGGGCGTGCTGGGTGACGTACGGGAGGAGCACCTCGGCTTCCGTCTACCCATCGCCGGGCTGGCAGGCGACCAGCAGTCCGCACTCTTCGGGCAGGGATGCACGCGTACCGGGATGGCCAAGAACACCTATGGCACCGGTGCGTTCCTGCTGGTGCATGCGGGGAACGTTGTTCCTTCACCCGCGCCGGGGCTGCTCGGCACGGCGGCCTGCGGCGCGGGCGGCGAGCCGGCCTACGCGCTCGAAGGCAGCGTCTTCATCGCCGGCGCGGCCATCCAGTGGCTCCGTGACGGACTGGGTCTGATTGCGACAGCGTCCGAGACGCAGGCCATGGCCATGAGCGTCGCCGATACTGGAGGGGTCACCTTTGTGCCCGCATTCGTGGGGCTGGGCACGCCGCACTGGGAGGCGGAGGCGCGCGGGACCATCACCGGCATCACCCGCGGCACCACCCGGGCGCACCTCGTGCGTGCCGCGGTCGAGTCCATTGCCTACGGCACCGCCGACCTGTTGCGTGCCGTGCGCGAATCGAGTGCCCTCGATGTTCCCGTTCTGCGGGTCGACGGCGGTGCGGCGGCCAACGACTTCCTCATGCAGTTCCAGGCTGATCTTCTCGGCGTGCCGGTCGAGCGTCCCGCCATGCTGGAGACCACTGCGCTCGGTGCCGCCGCACTCGCCGGGATTGCGACCGGTGTCTGGTCGTCGGTGGAGGAACTCAGGGGGAGCGACGGCATCCGCCGGTTCGAGCCCGCAATTGGCGAGGAGGAACGGGCCGCGCGCGTTCGTGCCTGGGAACGCGCGGTGCATGCCGCGCTGGCCTGGGCCCGCTACCGCACCTGATCGGCAGGAGCCGCCAGGCCCGCTCCGTGGCCCGCTCCAGCCATGCCCTCCGCGCTCGAACTCTCCCTCGCCGAAGAAGTCGCGGGACAGGTGCTCCGAGACGTACGCGATGATGTCGGGCCGCCGGCCGTCGCAGCGGGTGAACCCGTACTGCCTCCGCAACTCGGGGAAAACCTCTCGTTGCTCAGGCGGGGGCGTGGCGCTTGGGTGAGGCGTCGGCACCTGCGCCGGTCGTACAGATGGGGGCCAGGCGAGGCTCAGCCCCGAGCCAGTACAGGCCATTGGCCATGATGCAGTAGCCGGTGGCGGCGAACCACACCATTGCTCCGCCGACAAAGCCTGTGAAAAGGAGCCACCACGGACTGTGAACCAGGGACAGCACCGAGGCTACCGAGAGGTTAATGCCGACGGCGAGGTAGATCCGCCGTTCGAGGTACCATCGGTCCGTTTGCATGAAGTAGAGGTGGCCGGGTGTCCAGCCGGGTCGAGCGAGCATCGGCGTGAAGCCGAGCAAGGCAAGCACGTTACCCACGACACAGAAGCCCGTGAGGGCCACTCCAATGGAGGCCGCTGCGGTGATCATGACCGCGAACACCCAAAGCGGGTCGACCTTTGCGGCCAGGGTGGTTGCGCCGAGGAGGACACAGCCGGCGATGAGCCAGACGGTCCGCTCGATGTACCAACGGTGTGTGGGTACGATGTAAACGCCGGAACGCAAAGGCATGGCTTACTCCTTCCTCGGGGGGCTGGTTGTGGCGATGGATGGGGCAGCCTTCAATCTCTCACTCGTACCGCAATCGTGCCAATCGATGGAGTCACGAGGAGGTCATCCGTGCGCTGCCCCCACCACCCACCACAGCCCGACCGCGGCCCCGGCCACCCCGACACCCATCGCCAGTTGCCGGCCCCGTTCGATTGACTGCCTGGTCGCGCTCCGGATCGCCGTCGCCGCCACCATCGCATAGCAGCTCATCGCGAGCGTGACCCCGATGCCGAACGCGGCCAGGTAGCCAAGCCCGAACGCGGTGCTGTGCATCAGCGTCACCGGCACGAGCACGACCACGGCGCTGGTGCCGGCCAGGCCGTGCATCAGGCCGACCAGGGTGATGCCCTTGTTCAGTTCGTGCCCGTCGTCGTGCGGGTGGGTGTGCGGGTGCGGGTGGGCATGCGCGTGGGTGTGCGGGTGGTCGTGGTCGTGGTGCATGTGCAGGTGCGCGTGGTCGCCATGTTCCGCGGGCGGGTGCAGGTGCATCCGGCGCGCGGACACGAATGCCCACGCGCCGACCGCGATGAGCATGACCCCCACCGCCGCCTCGCCGTAGGCATCGAACCGTTCCGGCAGCCGCAGTCCGCTCGCCAGCAGCAACCCCCCGGCCAGCAGCACGGCGGCGGAGTGACCGATGCCCCATCGCGCGCCGAAGTTGGCGGCGGCACGTGGCGTCGGTCGTTGCGCTACGAAGGCGCTTACGGCCACCATGTGGTCGAGCTCGAAGGCGTGGAGCAGCCCGAGCGCCGAGGCGGTTCCCAGGGTCAGCCAGGGGTCCACAGGTCCCGCCTTTCCGGGTCAGCAGATTCGGGGGAGCTGGTCACCAGGAAGGAGGTCTACCACCCGCGTGCCCCCCAGTGCGGTCCGCAGCACGACCATTCCCGGATGCCGTGAGACAACTTCGCCGATCCGCCGGCTCGAAGCGCCGAGCGAATGGACCCGGAGTGCCGCGAGGGCGGCATCCGCCCGGGCGGCAGGCACGATGGCCACGAGCACGCCCTCATTGGCCACGTAGAGCGGATCGAGACCCAGCATCTCGCACGCGGCGCCGACGTCGGCTGGAATGGGCAGCGCCCCCTCGTCGAGGGCGATCCCCGCGCCCGACGCCGCGGCGATCTCATTGAGAGCGCTGGCCAGCCCGCCGCGCGTCGGATCGCGGAGCACGTGCAGGTCCGCGCCGATCGCATCGCGCAGCGACAGGACGAGCGGCCACAGGCTTGCGGTATCACTGGTGATGGTGGTCTCGAACTCGAGTCCCTCTCGGAGCGCCATCACTGCCATCCCGTGACGGCCGATCATACCGCTCACCAGCACTGCGTCGCCCGGGGCGGCGCGATGGGCCGTCGGCCGCACCACCGGGTGAAGCAGGCCCACGCCCGTCGTGTTGATGTACATGCCGTCGGCTCGGCCTCGCTCGACCACCTTGGTGTCACCCGCTACGATCGAGACACCAGCACCCGCCGCCGCGTCCGCGACGGTGGCGAGGACCCGGTCCAGCACCGTGAACGGCAGCCCCTCCTCCAGCACCACCCCCAGCGTGAGGTAGCGGGGCTCCGCGCCCATCATCGCAAGGTCGTTTACCGTGCCGTGCACTGCGAGCGCGCCGATGTTCCCGCCCGGGAACTCGAGCGGCCGCACCACGAACGTGTCGGTCGAGAGAGCGATTTCTCCCGTGGGAAGCGACAGGATTGCCGCGTCTCCCAGTGTATCGAGAATGGGATTGCCCAGGTGCGGCAGGAAGTGATCGCGGAGCAGGGCCGCGCTCAGCTTGCCCCCGGAGCCGTGCCCCAGCTGCACCCGGTCGTTCGCCACGAAGGGAGTGGGACACGCGAGGCCCGCAGTGGCCAGCGTCACCGGTCGATCCTCCACGCCTGATTCACGGCCCACGGCCTGCGACCTCCATCTCTCGATATCGCCCGAAATTGTAGTACGCCGCGCACGCCCCCTCGGACGACACCATCGGGGCGCCCAGCGGGTGCTCCGGCGTGCAGCGGCCGCCGAACGCCGGGCACTGGTGCGGCTTGAGCCGCCCCCGCAGCACGTCGCCCGCGCGACACTCGGCCGGTTCCTCGACGGTAATCGCGCCGAGCCCGAACTTCAGTTCCGCGTCGAACGCCGAGAACTCGTCCCGCAGTACCAGTCCGCTGCCGGGAATCTCCCCGATGCCGCGCCACTTCCGGTCGGCCAGCCGGAACACCTGCTCCACCAGGTTGCGCGCCGGTACCGTGCCTGCGCGCGTCACCGCCCGCACGTACTGGTTCTCCACCTCGTACCGGCCGGCTTCGAGCTGCCGCACGGCGAGGTGGATTCCCTCGAGGATGTCGATCGGCTCGAACCCGGTGACCACGATCGGCACGTGGTACGCCGCCGCGATCGGCTCGTACTCCGTCCAGCCCATCACCGTGCAGACGTGCCCCGCCGCCAGGAAGGCCTGCACCCGGTTGTCCGGCGCGTCGAGGATGGCGCGCATGGCTGGCGGCACGGTTACGTGGGACACGAGCACGCTGAAGTTCGGCACACCCAGCTCGCGCGCGCGCCATACCGCCATGGCATTGGCCGGGGCCGTGGTCTCGAAACCCACCGCGAAGAAGACCACTTCCTTGTCCGGGTTGGCCTGGGCCAGTGCCAGCGCGTCGAGCGGAGAGTACACCACGCGCACGGCGCCGCCGCGCGCGCGCACCTGTTGCAGGTCGCAGTCGGAGCCGGGAACTCGCAGCATGTCGCCGAAGGACGTGAAGATCACGTCCGGGCGCGCTGCCAGCGACAGCGCCTTGTCGATCTGCTCCAGCGGGGTAACGCACACCGGGCATCCCGGGCCGTGGATCATCTCTACCGCGTCCCCCAGCAGTTCGCCCAGGCCCTGCTTCACGATCGTGTGGGTCTGCCCGCCGCACACCTCCATGAGGACCCAGCGCCGGCTGGCGGATTCGCGGATCTGGCGCACCAGGCCCCGCGCCACGTCCGGATCGCGGTACTCGCTCAGGTATCTCATGGTGATCGCGCCGTGTCACTCAGGCCTGTCTCCGCCACCTCGCGGATCCAGTCGAGTTCGTCCAGCTGGCTCATCTCCTTCAGGATGGCATACGATCGCCGGGCTTCCTCCTCGTCGACCTTCGAGATCGCGAAGCCCACGTGCACCACCACGTACTCGCCGATCGCGATGTCGTGTGCGACGTAGGCCAGGCACACCTCCCGGCGCACCCCGCCGAAGTCCACCACTCCCATGGGGAGCCCGGTATCGTCGTGCATCTCGACGACCCGTCCGGGAATGCCTAGGCACATGGAGAGCCTCCTCCAGCAGCGGGCCGCGCGACTGGCGCGCCCTGGGAGAGCCGGGCCGCTGCAACCGCCGCCTGGCCGAAGCTGATGGCGCCGTCGTTCGGACTGAGCCGGTGCGGGCGCAGCATCCTGAGTCCCGCCGCGGCGCCGAGCGCCATGCAGCGGTCCAGCAACCGCGCATTCTGGAAACTGCCGCCCGAAAGCACGACCAGTCCGAGACCGGCGGCGTCCGCCGCGGCCCGTGCCACCCTGATGGCCGCTCGCGCAACGGATTCATGGAAGCTCGCCGCCAGATCGGCTGGGTTGTCGCCGCGCTTCATCCGATCCGCCAGGGCCAGCAGCAGCGGCACCGGGTCCAGCACCCACGATTCCTCCAGCTGCAGCAGCGGGAAGGGAAGGAGCATGCTGCGACCACCCTCGGCGAGCGCCTCGAGCTCCATCGCGGCCTGCCCTTCGTACTGCATCTCCTGCCGCAGTCCCACCAGGCATGCCACCGCGTCGAACAGTCGGCCCATCGAGGAGGCGAGTGGCGCATTGACACGCCGCGTCAGTTGCGCCGCGCAGATGCCGCGCAGCCGCGGCGCCACGCTGGCCAGCGCCGGCTCGACCGCCGCCGCGAGCCCCGGGTCGAGCGTGGCGAATCCCGCCAGGCTGCGCCACGGCGCGCGGATCGCCCGGTCGCCGCCGGCCAGCGGGATGTATTGCAGGTGTGCCATCCGCCGGTATCCCACCAGGTCGGCCACCAGCACTTCCGCGCCCCACGTGTGGCCGTCCTCTCCGTACCCCGTGCCGTCGAACGCAAGGCCGACCGCCGGTCCCGCCACTCGGTGCTCGGCCAGCACCGCGGCCACATGGGCATGATGGTGCTGCACGCCGATTGCTGGCAGCCCCAGCTCTTCCGCCCAGCGCGTGGACAGGTACCCCGGGTGCAGGTCATGTGCGACGACCTCCGGGTGCAGCCGGAACAGTGTCCGGTAGTGATCGAGCGTGGCGCGTGCATGCTCGAGCGTCTCCAGCCGGCTCAGGTCGCCCAGGTGCGGGCTCACCCATGCGGTGTTGCCTTGCGCCAGCGCGAAGGTGTGCTTGAGTTCCGCGCCGAGCGCGACTATCGGCTGGGGTGCCCGCACGCCGAGGCCGATCGGGAGCGGCGCGTGGCCCCGCGCGCGTCGCAGAAGGATCGCGCCGCTCGAAGCGGGCCGCACCACACTGTCGTCCACCCGCGCGGTAATCTCCCGGTCGTGCAGCAGGAAACCGTCGGCCACCAGGCCGAGCCGCGCCCGGGCCTCGTCGTTTCCGGCGACAATCGGTTCCTCGGACAGGTTGGCGCTCGTCATGACCAGCGGGCGGCCGGTCCACGCAAGGAGGAGCAGGTGCAATGGCGTCGACGGCAGGAGCAGCCCCACCGTATCGAGTCCCGGCCCCACGGAGTCGGCGAGCGTACCCGGTCGTGCCGGCACCAGCACCACTGGCCGCTCTGCCGAACGCATCAGGGTCGCCACCTTCGCACTCAGCACTGCCAGCGCTCCGGCTTCCTCGATGTCACGCACCATCACGGCGAACGGCTTCGATTCGCGTCCCTTGCGATCGCGCAGTCGCCGCACGGCGGTGTCATTGGTGGCATCGACGGCGAGATGGAAACCGCCCATCCCCCTGATCGCCACGATCTGCCCGGCGCGGAGCCACGAGCCGGCGGCGGCGAGCGCCGAGAATCCCGACATGGCAGGGGCCGGCACGTCGCATGCCTCACCCGAACGCTCGGCCCAGAGGCGCGGTCCGCATGCCGGGCAGTTGTTGGATTCGGCATGGTAGCGGCGGTCGCCCGGGGTCGCGTACTCGTGGGCGCACCGGGCGCACTGCGGAAAGGCGCGCATGCTCGTGCGCACCCGGTCGTAGGGCAGGCGCTCGACGACAGTGTACCGCGGCCCGCAATCGGTGCAGGTGATGAACGGATGCAGGTAGCGCCGGTTGTCCCGGTCCTCGAACTCGGCCAGGCAAGCATCGCACAGGGCCACGTCCGCCGGTACTGCGGGCGCGGCCGCCGCGCCATCCTGGCTGTCCAGGATGGCGAAGCCGCTGCCGCCCCGGGGTACGATCGCCTCCACCTGCACCTCCTGGATGCGCGACAGCGGCGGCGCCGCGGCGCGCAGCTCCGCCGCGAACTGCGCCAGATGTTCTGGCGTGCCCTCCACCTCGATCTCCACCGTCCCCGAAGTGTTGCGCACCCAGCCCGCCAGCGCATGCTGGCGCGCGAGGCGGTCCACGAACGGGCGGAACCCGACGCCCTGCACCACGCCGGTGACCGTCAGGTGGCTCGCCGCTCGCCCGCCAGTGGGGAAGGTCATGCCGGCCGGGCGGAAGCGATCCGCTGTCGCAGGTAGTCGTACCACATGTCCATTCCCGCGCCGGTCAGCGCGGAAGTGCGGAGGATGGTGATGCCGGGATTCACCTCGCGCAGGTATGCCTCCGCCCGCGCCATGTCGAACGGCACATAGGGAAGCAGGTCGGTCTTGTTGAGCACCACGGCGTCTGCCATCCGGAACATCTTCGGGTACTTGAGCGGCTTGTCCTCGCCCTCGGTCACCGAGAACACCACCACCTTCCCCGACTCGCCCAGGTCCCAGCTTGCCGGGCACACCAGGTTCCCCACGTTCTCGATGAAGAGCAGGTCCGTGACGGCGAGATCGACTGCCTCGAGCGACGTGAGCACCTGGCGGGCATCCAGATGGCAGGCGCCGTTGGTCACCACCGCCTGAACTAGACGCGACGTGTGCCGCGCGAGCCGGTCCGCGTCGTTCTGGGTCTGCACGTCGCCTGTCACGATCGCGATCCGGAGTTCGTGCCCCAGGTCGTCGAGGGTCCGTTCAAGCAGTGTTGTCTTCCCCGAGCCGGGCGACGACACCAGGTTGAGCGCCGCCACCTGCGCGTCCCCGAAGCGCGCGCGCACCTCCCCCGCCAGTTCGTCGTTCCGGGCCATCACCTTCTCACGTACGTCAATCGTCCGGACGGCCATCGTCGAACTCCAGGTACTCGAGGTAGAGGGCATCACCGGTACTGTGCCGGATCACCGGCCGTGCCTTGCCGAAGGGGGGCTGGGCCAGCAGCGTCTCGAGGCAGAACGCCAGGCTCTCCCGCTCCACCCCCGCGTCGTCACCGACTTCCACGCCCACGGTCACCAGTTCTGCCAGGCGGCCGGCCGGCGTCCGCGACTCCGCCAACCGGCAGATCTCGAGCGCGATGCTGAACTCGTGCATCGCCGGGCCCCGGGCTACGCGGCGACCGGCTGGCGCCGCCGCACGTCGTGCCCCAGGTCGCTCAGCCGTTCCGCGACCAGGTCGGCAACCGCGTCGACCCGGGCCGCCAGTGCCGGGCTCAGGCTGGTGGACATCTCGATCGTCTGGGGCTGCGCCCCGAAGGCCACCGTCACGCGCGGCAGCGTGCCGCGCAACTCGCAGATGGCGAGCACCTCGCGCAGGTCCACCTGGTGCGGCGACAGCTTGCGCTCGAAATAGCGGGGAAGCTCCGCCCGCTCCACCACGGCGATCGTCCCCGGCGCGCTGCCGGTGTTGATCGCGTCGATGAAGAGCACGCAATCGCTGGCCTCGATCTCGGGCAGCAGCTGCATCCCCCACGTCCCACCGTCCACCAGCGCCACGTCCTCGGGGAGCTTCCAGCGCTCCCCGAGGCGGGCCATGACCGCCAACCCGAACCCGTCGTCGCCCATGATCGGGCTGCCGACGCCGATGACGCGGGTA
The DNA here is from genome assembly GCA_963822925.1 of uncultured Gemmatimonadales bacterium. Taxonomy (GTDB): domain Bacteria; phylum Gemmatimonadota; class Gemmatimonadetes; order Gemmatimonadales; family GWC2-71-9; genus JAGGAG01. The sequence continues at coordinate 51,300 of CAWGJN010000004.1, read as the reverse complement.
CTAGGCGTCCTCGTCCTCATAGACCTCATCCGCCTCGAAGAAGCGCCCGCCGGTCACGATGGAGGATACGGTGCCCCCTCCCTCGATGACGTCCGCCCGGAGCGACAGGTAGATGTGCGCCGGGATGAAGATGAGGAAGAACCAGGTGATCGAATGATGGATGATCCGCACGTTCTGGATGCCGCCGAACCACGGCACCATCCAGTTGGTCGCCTGGTAGATCCACCCGGTGGGCCAGGCCAGCCCGAACATGATGAAGCCCGTCAGGACCTCCAGCGCGGCGATGCCGAACACCAGCGTGTAGTTGAGCTGCTGCAGCGGGTTGTGCCCCAGGTAGTGCGGCGCTTTGTCCTTTTCCATCAGCAGGTAGAACTTGATCATCCGGAACAGGTTCTTGATGTCCCGGAACCGCAGCGGGAAGAGGGCCTTGAGCCGCTCGAACCGGTTCCCGGCGAAGAGCCAGTACACCCGCACCAGCGCGGTGGTCGCGAGGAGCACTGCGGCGAGGTAGTGCGCGAACCGGAACTTCGTCATGATGAGCCCCGGCTCGACTCCGCCGACGAAGTACGGACTGCCGATGTACAGCCCCGTCACGACGAGCGTCAGGACGCAGAGCGCCGCGATCCAGTGCATCGCCCGCAGCGGCAGGCCCCACAGGTACACCCACCGGTACGCGCCAACCGGGAGTGGGATGCCGCGCCCGAGGAAGCTCGCGGGCCCCGGTGCCGGCCCGCCGGGTCCGATCGGATGGCCTGTGGAGGTCATTGGACCTTGACCTCCGCAATCGGGTTGCCTTCCATGTCGAGCACGTGCACGCCGCAGGCGAGGCACGGGTCGAACGAATGGATCGTACGGATGATCTCGAGTGGCTGGTCGCTCTTGGCGAGCGGATGATTGTCCATCAACGCCGCCTCGTACGGGCCCGGCTGCCCCTTCTCGTCCCGCGGCGAGCAGTTCCACGTGCTTGGCACGACGCACTGGTAGCGGCTGAACTTGCCGTTCTCGATCTGCACCCAGTGCCCCAGGGCGCCACGCGGCACGTCGGCGCGGCCGAAGCCCTGGCACTTGGCCGGCCAGGTGGAGGGGTCCCACTTGTCCCGCGTGAAGGTGGCCACGTCGCCGTTCGCGATCCGTTCGATCAACTGGTCCATCCACTTGTCCATCTGCCGCGCGATGAGCACCGTCTCCATGCCCCGGGCTAGCGTCCGGCCGGCCGTCGAGAACAGCGCCGCCGGTCCCACCTGCAGCCGGTCCATCGCTTCCTTCGCGATTGCCTGGATGTCCTTGTGGCCCTGCGCGTAGCCCACCACGATCCGGGCGAGCGGTCCCACCTGCATCGGACGGCCTTCGTACCGCGGCGCCTTCATCCAGGTGTACTTGTCGAGGCCCTGCAGAAACTCCCATGGCGGCTGCGGGCCGGTGTACTTGGGCATCGTCTCGCCCTTGTACGGGTGCAGTCCTTCCGCCGGTGCGTCAGCCGGATAGTCGTACCACGACGCCGTCACCTGCTCTCGCACGAGTTCAGGGTCGAACGGGTATGCCTTGGAGACGTCGTTGTTGAGCACCACGCCGGGCTTGAAGTAGTAGGAGTCGGTGTCGCGGATGTCGACCGGGAACTCGCCGTAGCAGAGATAATTCGGTACCCCGCCGCCGATCTTCGTCCACTCGGGATAGAACGAGGCGATGGCGAGCAGGTCGGGCCAGTACACCTGCTCCACGATGGCCCGCGCCCGCGCGATGATGTCCTTGAGTTCCGCGATGCGCGCCCCGTTGATCGTCGCCCGGGCATCCACGTTGATCGCCGAGGCCATGCCGCCTACCAGGAAGTTCGGGTGCGGATTCTTCCCGCCGAACACCGTGTGGAGCCGTACCGCGTCGCGCTGCCAGTCGAGCGTCTCCAGGTAATGCGCCACCCCGATGAGGTTCACCTCCGGCGGCAGCTTGTAGGCCGGATGGCCCCAGTAGCCGTTGGCGAAGATGCCGAGTTGCCCGCTCCCCGCGAATTTCGACAACCGCTCCTGTACCGCCTTGAAGTACGGGCCGCTGTTGTTCGGCCACGGCGAAATTGAACTCGCGATCTTGCCCGCCGCCGCCGGATCCGCCTTGAGCGCGCTGACCACGTCCACCCAGTCGAGCGCGTGCAGGTGATAGAAGTGCATCACGTGATCGTGGACGAACTGCATCCCGGTCACGAGGTTGCGGATCAGGTTGGCACACGGCGGGATGGTGATGTCGAGCGCGTCCTCCACGGCGCGGATGCTCGCGATCGCGTGCACCGTGGTGCAGACACCGCAGATGCGCTGGGCGAATGCCCATCCGTCCCGGGGATCCCGGCCCTGCAACACGAGCTCGATGCCCCGGAACGCCGAGGCCGTGGCCCAGGCGTTCTGGATGTGGCCGTTTTCGGCCGCGACCTCGATACGGAGATGACCCTCGATCCGGGTGACGGGATCCACCACGACCTTCGTGACCGCCATGCTACACCTCCTCCCGCTGCGGCGGCGTACCGCCACCGCCGGGTGGCGACTGGATGACTGGGAGCTCGCGCCGCCGCCGGGCCTTCTGCACTGCGGTCAGCGTCGCATGGGTGGCGATGCCCGCCACCGTCAGGCCCGCGAGCGTGGCGCCGATGCGGTCGATGTCCCGCTCGAGCCCGTAGCCCGCGACGCCCGGCAGCCGGTTGTAGAACGGGCTCATCGTGTCCCAGAAGTGCGGTTCCGTGCAGCCGATGCACGGATGACCCGCCCCGATGGGCCAGCTGGTCTTCTCGTTCCACATGAAGATCGGGCAGGGCGAGAACGTCTGCGGCCCCTTGCAACCGACTTCGTAAAGACACCAGCCCTGGCGGGCGCCGGCGTCGTCGAAGTTGTGCACGAACTGGCCGGCGTCGAAGTGACCGCGCCGCGGACACTGGTCGTGGATGCGCGCGCCGTATGCGAAGAGCGGACGCCCCTCGCCGTCGGCCTTGGGCAGCTTGCCGAACGTGAGGTAGTGCACCAGCGACGCCGTGATCACCTCCGGCACTGGCGGGCAGCCGGCGATCGTCAGGATCGGCCGGTTCTTGATGATGTCGCGCACGCCCACGGCACCGGTCGGGTTGGGCTTCGCCGCCTGCACGCTGCCCCAGTGGGCGCAGGCGCCCAGCGCGATGATCGCCGCCGCGCCCTCCGCCGCCTCCTCCAGGATCGACTTCGCCGTCCGGCCCGCGATCATGGTGTAGATGCCGTTCTCTTCCAGCGGAACCGAGCCGGTTACCACCAGGACGTATTTCCCCATGTTGGCCTTGATCGAGTCGTCCTTCGCCTGCTCCGCCTGGTGTCCCGCGGCGGCCATCAGCGTATCGCTGTAGTCCAGCGAGATCACGTCGAGCAGCAGGTTCCCGATAGTCGGGTCGCCCGACCGCAGGATGCTCTCGACGCAGCCGGTGCATTCCTGCAGCTCCAGCCAGATCACGGTGGGACGGCGCACCTGCTGCAGTGCCCGCGCGATGCGGGGGCCCGCGGCGCTGCCAAGTCCCAGCAGGATGGATGTGTTGCGGCAGAACGCGATGAAATCTCGGCGGCTGACGCCGCGTTCGAGGAGGCGATCTCCGATGGTCTGCCCGGGGATCAGGGACGAGGGGTGCGTGGAGCCGTGCATGCGACCTCCGGGGGATGGAGGACCCGCGGTTGGTGAACACCTGTCCGAAGAACAAAATCTGGCAGCCCGGGATGAGTACGGCGCCGCCTTGCCTCAGTATATCCTGCCACAGGACGAGTGTGATGGCCGCGAACTTCGGATGAGGCAATCTTTATCCCACGCGGGCACCATCCAGGTCGGGCTAATTGGACGGAATCCCGAGGCGGTGACAGGCCGTGCACATTTGCGGGTTGGCCTTACGCAGCTTTTCGGCGGGGAAGTTGGGCCCGTGCGGATTGAAGCGCCTTCCGCCGGTTGACGAGTGGCACACCATGCAGTCCTTCTCAGCTGTGACAACTCACGCAGCTCTCCAGGCCCTGTCGCGCGGCGGGGCCGTGACCGACGGCGAACGTCGGGTTCCCATCATGGTAGGCCGCCTGACCACCGATGAACCGTCCGTCCGCGACGATGCCGTTCTGCGCATGGCAGGTCTGGCAGAACTGGCCCGGGTTGTGGCAATCGGAGCAGGAGGCCTCGCGGCCGTAGGCAGCGACCGGGTGCCGGGCGATGTAGTCCGCCGGGTGATAGGTGCCCTGCGTACCGGCGTTGGGACGATGACATTGGAGGCACTGCTCCTGGACGTGGCAGCCGGCGCAGGTCTGCGGAGAGCCGCTCGCCAGTTGCGCATGCCCATCGGTGAAGTCGGTGCCATGCGAGGCCGGGCGGGCGCGGGTCACGGTGGCGCCGGCACCGCGACCGGGCCCGGCGACGGCGAGGGTGCGCACCTGTTGCGGTGGCACCTGATGGCACGCTTCGCAGCTGGTGGCGGTGTGGCAGGTGCCGCACTTCAGGGTCAGGTCCTTCTTCGACAGCTTCCGGCCGTGTGTGGTCAGGAATCCTGGCGCGTCGTGCGACGCCGGCGCCTCGAGCTTTGGCTCCTTCATGGCCAGCGAGCGCGGATCAGGTTGCAGGGCCTGAATCTCCGGCACTTCAGGCGCATTGACGTGACAGGTGACGCAATACTCCCGGGCGTGGCACGTCGCGCATGCCGGCGACACCTGATAGCTCGTGCCGTTCACCACGATGGGAGCGGCGAGGTCGCCATGCTCCGTCTGGAAGTCCGGTGATTCATGTGATGTCGGCGCCTTCCAGGTGGCGACCTTGGCGGCAGTCACCCCGCTCGGCATTTCCGCGAACGGCACGTGACACGTGGCGCATTTCCCCGGCGGGGCGTCGAAGTGGGCGGTACGGACCTCGTGGCATGCAAAGCAGTTGTCCATCACTTCACGCTGCACGGTCATCCATTTCGCTCCCGGCGCGGTATGGCATTCCGTGCACGTCAAGGTGGTGTCCCGCTGCTGCTCCCGCGAGAAATCGCGTGTGTGCGTTTCGTGCGTGAAGCGGAGGTTCGAGGGGAGGATGCCTGTGCGTGGCGTCCAGGGCACCTCCTTCTCGATGGTCCCGTCATGGCACGTCCCGCAGTCCGCGGGCGTCGGCCAGAACGGCTTGCCAGGCTGCGCCGCCCCCGGGTGGCACGTCTGGCACTGCACAAACAGCTTGCCGTGGTCCTCGTGGGGAAAGGGTTCGACCGCGACGGCGGCCGCAAGGAGGGCCCCCGTCGCGACCAACGCCGCGATCCCGAGTCGGGAGCGCGTCACTGCTGGTAGCCCACGGAGCTCGGCATGCGCTTGACGGCGTCGGGGACGGCGAGCCGGTCGGCGCCGCCGGCGCTGAACACGTACGTCACCCACGCGCTGATGCGCGCCTGGTTCCAGTCGAAGGCCGCGGCGTCTGGCCGCACCTGGTCGTCATTCACGTAGACGACGGACGCCCCCACCAGTATCTGCTGGGTCGCCCGCATGCTCGCGTCCAGGCCCGCCCACCCCACGTAGGCGTCGTCGTACCGGTACACCAGCGGACGCTGGCTGTACGCGCCATAGAGCCGGAGTACCAGGGCGTCGAAGGGGTTCCATCCTACCGAGACGTCGCCCCCGGCGGCCGCCGCGCCGAAGTTCTTGTCGTACATCCATCCGGCATCGAAGGTCCAGCGCGGGAGCGCCGTGACCGTGGCGCCCGCCGCCCACAGAGTTCCCGTCGGTGCCGCGCTGCCGAGTGCCGTTTCAGCGCCCGTGTCCTCGTACTCGTACCACTCGATGCGTCCCCGGAGCTTGAGCCAGCTCAGCGGCGAGAAGATCACCGACCCCTGCACGCCGTTCCACGGTACCGGCGAGAACGCCGGCCAGATGGACCAGAGGTCGAAGCGCGGCACGTACCGCTTGTAGCCGGCGGTGGCCGACACCCGCGGGGCGGTGTAGCGCACTTCCGCATCAGCGCTGCCGACCCAGCCCTGTGCCAGGTCGTAGTCCAGCCCGCCCGCCACGGCGAACCGGGGGAGCGGACGGACTACGGCGCTTCCCGACAGGAAATCGGACATGAGGTAGTCGGTGGAGCGGTCCACCTGGCGCTGCCACTGGACGCGCGCCTCCACTGGACCGCTCGCCAGGCCCACGAGTACGCCGCCGATCAGGCTTCGCTCACCGGGGATGAAGTCGCCCAGCGGCGCCGTGACCGGGTCATTGACCCCGACCGAGCTCGCTCGCGCCAGGCCCAGTCCCACGTACCCGGTGGCCTCGAGTCCGAGCTTCCGGTAGCGGAGCGTCGCGCGGCCACCGTCGAACCCGGCGAAGCCCAGGCGCGACGTGAAGGTCTGCCGGCCCCCGATAATGGCGAACCAGTCGTGCTGGTAGCTCAGGTAGCCCTCCCAGAACTGGAACGCGGGCTCCGTCGCGGCAAAGGGCTCGTCACCGGCGTTCGCGTTCATGCGAAAGTTGAGGTGCGCGCTCAGCCCGCTCGTGCCGAGTCCCCAGGCCGTGACGTCGGTGGTGAACACCATTGGCGCGTACTGCACGCGCGGGCCCGGCGCGTAGTAGTAGCACCAGGTGGCACTGCTGCACGTCACGGCAAAGCCGCTGGAGCTGTACAGGCCACCGTTCACGCCCGGCGCGACGTCGGTGCGCGGCACGCTGTCGAGCAGCCATCCGCGCGTGGCGACGCTCTGGCCCCGCAGGTCGAACGAGGCGCGGAAGCCCTGAGCCGCCGCCGGCGTGGTCGCCGTGGCGAGCGCCAGTGACGCCAGCACCCCGGTGGCGCACCCGGCGGGGCGCGTCACCGGGCACCCATGAGCAGCGGCTGGAACGCCGCGGGCGTTGCCAGGAGGTGACAGAGCGTGCACTCGGTCGGGGAATTGTGATCCACCTTCGGGTCATGGCAGCCCAGGCAGAACTGCCGGTCGGGCGAGAGCCGGGAAACAGTGGTGGCCTTGTGGCACGCCGTACACTCCACGTGCGACTCGCGGGTGTGGGCCTTCCAACTGGTCTCCGCCCGGTGACACGTGGCGCACGTGCGCCCGGCATCGTGGTGCTGATCGTGGCAGCCCTGGCAGGCTGCGGCCTTCGTGGACGGCGCGAGGGTCGCGGCCGCCGTGGTGTGGCAGTCGAGGCACTTCACATCCGCATGGGGTTCATGGTCGAACGCGACCAGGCGGGACCGCTTTGGCGCCTTCGGCGCCGAGGTCTGCACGTGGATCGTTTCGCTGAACTGCAGTGAATCCATCCGGGTGGGCGCGTGGCAGACCGCGCAGTCGCTCTGTGCCGGGGCCTCATGATGACAGAGCAGGCAGCCGCGGGGTGCCTGGAAATTGAGGTGGCTCTTTTGCGACTTCAGATCGTGGCACTTGATGCAGGCGAGATTCTTGTGGTTTTTGTGCGAGAAGGGCCGGGATGGTTCACCTGACGTGGACGGTGGCCCCGGTGGCGGGTCGTCGATGGGGGCATCGCCCTTGCCGTGCAGGGCCCCGGGGGTCACATCCAGCGGCCCCGAGGTCTGCTGCTTGGCTTTGAGGGTGTCGAACGGCACCGGGGGACGGGGCCCGCTCCGTGCCTTCGCGGCCCGCGCCCGCACCTCGTTGTGACAACCGACGCAGTCGGAGGCATCGACCCGCGCCGCGTGGACCGCGTGACAAGTCTCGCAGCGCGCGGCATCCTTTCGGTGCGCGGCGCCCTGATGGAAATCGACCTTCCGCCAGTCCGGCGTGGCATCCCGCGTCGGCGCAGCTCTTGAGGGCGTCCTTCGGCTTCACGTTGACGTGCGGATTGTGGCACATGCCACAGGTGCCGCTGTGCGGATCCCGCTCCGGATTGAAGTCGGCGAGGCGTTCCCGCATGGCGTGACAGGAGAAACACTGCTTCGACCCCGGCACCAGCGAACCCTTCGCCGAGTCGAAGGTCGCAAGCCCCGGGACCACGCGGGTGTACTTGTGACAGACGATGCAATGCAGCCCGGTCTGTCCCGCCATCTTCCCCAGCTTGATGCTGATGTCGTCGGTGAGGTGGCACCCCTTCTGGGAACAGGTGCTGTCCACCGGCACGAAGTGATGAGCCGATCGCGCGTGGCAGGTGAGGCACTCGACCTTTCCCTTGAGCGCCACGCTGTCCGACTCGAGATGAGTGCGGTGGCCGGCCGTCTGGGCGATGGCCTGCCAGGTTTCCTTCGCGGCACCCTGCTCGTGGCACTTCTCGCACACATCGCGCGGCACCTTGCCATGCTCCGGAATCGTGGAGTCCCTCACCCCCGACATCCACAGCACCATCTTCACGGCTTCCTTCTGGGGGTGGAAGGCGTGGCAGGTATGGCAATTCAGGGTGTCGTGCTTGCCCTCCATCTTGTTGACCAGCGTGTAGTCGCCGCTGTCGGGGCGCTCCATGACCTGGCCGCTCGGCACGAAGATGTGGCAGCCGTTGCAGAAGCGCTTGTCGTTCATCATGAAGTCGTATGTCTTCATGCTGGCGGCCACCGTGGCCAGCACGACCAGCAGAACCGCCGCCCCCATCATGGCCTTCACCGCCCCGCTCCGGGTGCGGAGGTAGTGGAACAGCCTCGCGATGTTGCCCCGTAGCCACCACAGCACGCCCGCCGCCACCAGCACGGCGAGAACGGCGCCGCCCCACATCACCCAGGGCGGCTTCTGGAAGATCCACTGGACGACCGGCGTGATCACGTCGGGCAGCAGCGTCACATCGACGGTAGAGTCGGCGACGCCGGGATGCCCCGGCACGCGGATGGTGGTCGTATCCTGCGCGCCAACAGAAGCGGCCGCCACGAGGGCGGCCGCTCCGTTCATGAGGGAGATCAGCACGAGATGTGCTCGCTCCGGTCCAGGGTCACCTTCCGGCGGTCTGCCGCAGCGCCGCTCGCCGCGTGTACTTGATGCCCGGCGCCGACAGGGCCTTCTGCACTGCGGCCGACTGGTCCGGCGACAGCACGGCGGCGCCCCCGAAGTACTTGTCGTTGCACGGCGTTGATCGAGCCGGCGATCAGCCCCTTATAGAGCGCCGGGTTGTGGACGCCCTTCGACCCGTCGTTGTGGCCATACAGAGAGTCGGCGAGCATCCGGGCGTTGAAGAGCGCGCCCTCGGCGATCGAGAGGCTGTTGTCCTTGGCCCACCGCTCGCGTCGTGCAGCAGTACCACACCGAGTCGTCCGCCGGCACCGTGGTGCTGGGGTGCTGCGCCAGCACCTGCGGGAGCAGGCCGCCGTCGGTGATGTCGAGCACCGTGTCGTGGTTCAAGTCCCTCCACAGGATGTCTATCAGTACGTCGACCTCGCCGCGAATGCCGATGAACAGGTTGGCGGCGACGTTTTCGTCCGCGTGGCACTGGCCGCCCACGCAGCCTATCCAGAACCGGGCCGTCGCGGTGAACGCACAGTCGCCGCCTGGTTCACGGGGGCCGATCGGAAGCCCGGTCACCGGATCCTTGCATGGATTGGCCGCGAACAGGTGGCCGACCGAGGTGAATTCCTCACCGGTTGACAGGTCGGTCGTCGTGAACCTCGACACGTGGCAACCCGCGCACAGCCGCTGGTTGGCCGGTTACGTGCGAGGTCTGCACCGGGTTGTTCGGGTCGAAGACGAAGCCCGGAGGAATCCAGCCCGCGCCTTCTCCGAAGTAGACCGCGCCCTGGGACGCGTGCGCGCCGCGGGAGTTGATGGTGAAGGACGGTGTTGCCACGGCAGAGCGCACATGACAACTCGTGCACAGATTGGCCGTTATGTCCGGGTTGTCGATCGGGGCGCGCAGCTGGTGCGAGTTCGTCTTGTTGTGCGGGTCGTGGCAGACCGCGCAGACGTTCGGGAACGCGGTGCCCTTGCCGATGTAATTGGTCGGCGCGTTGCCGCTCAGCTTGGCCATGGCCCCATCACCCCGGTGGCACGCCGCACCGCAGGAGGTTGGGAGTTCGGCCGGTCCTCCAACTTCGTTGCGCAGGTTCGAATGCGCCGACTGCGCCCACTGCTCCGCGAACGGCTCGTGTGTACCAGAGTGGCAAGCCGAACAACTCTGGTCCTTGGGCCCACCTTCAACGGCCCCGGTCTCGAGGTTTTTCCACGGTATCAGGACACTCGCCAGCGGAATGTTGGTCGTGTTCGGGTTGGTGACGTGGGTCAGGCCCGGGCCGTGGCAGTTTTCGCACTGCACGTTGTGATAGACCGAGTCGGGCACCGCGTTCCAGCCGCCCGGTACGCCGGTGGCTGCATAGGTATTCCCAAATTGGGTTACCGTGTGGCAATTGAAGCAGGTGGCCGCCGGGCTCGGCACTGCGGCCAGCAGGTTCCCGTAGGCTTCGGCGTGCAAGGTACCGGACCACTCGGTCTGGTTATTGACGTGGCAATTGCCGCACGTCGTCTGGTTGGTCGAGACGGTGTAGAGCCCCAGGAACCCCGCGACGCTGTCGGGCGCGGGATTGAACGGTGCCCTGGGTACCTCCACGATCTCCGTGTTCGTACAGGCGCTGGCGGTGAAAATCATCGCGAGCACCGCGAGTCCATAGAGGACGCAATTCCTGCGACGAATGGGATGCATGCGGTTCTCGGGGTAGAGCGAGTGATAACGAGAAATATCCGAAATATCTGGCTGAATGAGCTTACCCCCCCGTACTAATACGTACAAGGGCATTTTCATGATGGTTCTGTGAAGCTATCTTCATACAAAGTTGGCAGTTACATTCGACAGCTGTCGGATTATTTCGTCCGGAGGCTGTCACCCATTCCCGCCTGCGTTCATTTCACTTAATGTCCGGCGGTGCTCCCCACCTTGGTGCTCGAAGTTCTGGAGGCAATGATTCCGTGACCGCCACCGCTTCAATTGTTTGTCCCGCCTGCGGTTCTGCGGCTTCGGGAAGGTTCTGCAGCTCCTGCGGCGCGGCACTCGGAGCCGGCACCTGCGGCCAATGCGGTCGTCAGTTGCCGGCCGGGGCGCAGTTCTGCCGCGACTGCGGCACTCCAGTCGGCCGGCGAGCGCCGACCCCGGCCGCGACGGACCGGGGCAGCCGTACCGGATGGATCGCCGCCGCCGGGCTCGGCGTGGCACTGCTGGGAGTCGTCATCGCGTTTCTGGTACAGGGTGAGCGCCGTGCGCCGGCCACCGGACCGATGGCGGCATCGCCTGGGGGCGGTGCGGCGGCTGCGAGCCCGGAGGGCACGCCGCCAGACATCAGCAACATGACTCCCAAGGAGCGGTACGACCGCCTGTACAACAAGGTGATGCGAGCCGCCGAGTCCGGCGACCAGGCCACGGTGGCCCAGTTCACGCCGATGACGGTGATGGCGTACCAGCAGCTCGACAGCATCGATGCCGATGCGCGCTTCCACATGGCCATGCTCCTGCTGCACACCGGGCAGGCGCCCGGTGCCCAGGCGGAGGCGGACAGCATCCTCAAGTTCTCGCCCGGTCACTTGTTCGGGTACATGATCCGGGGCGCTGTGGCCCGCTGGGACAAGGACGCCGCCGCCTTGAAGAAGGCACAGACCGAGTTCCTCGCGCGCTATGACACGGAGATGAAGGCCAAGCGCCCGGAGTACGGGGAGCATGAGCGCGCCGTGCGCGACTTCCGGGCGGCTGCCCTCGGCCAGCCGCCGACCACCCCAGGCGCTGGATCCTGACCGGCTCCGCGATGGGGCGCATCGGGTATATTTGAGCGCGTGCTGCTTGTTCGAGGCCGCACGGTTGGACGCAGCCAGGAGAAGACATGAAGCCAGGTACGAAGTTCCTCATCGGGGCGGTGTTGATCGTCGGCAGCGTTGGGTTCCTCATCGCCCAGGGCGTCAAGGAAACCGGGGTCTATTTCCTGACGCCCACCGAACTTGCCGCCAAGACCACTTCCGATCCCACCTTCTACGACGTCGGGCTCAAGCTCGGTGCGAAGGTGGTGCCGGGCTCGATCAAGCGGGATGCGGCTACCCAGCAGGTCGATTTCACGGTGAGCGATGGCGCGCGCGCGTATCCAGTGAGCTATCGGGGGATCGTTCCCGATACGTTTACGGACGCCAACGACATCGAGGTGATCGTCGAGGGGCGGCTGGGCCGGGACGGCGTGTTCCATGCCACAGAAGTGTTCGCCAAGTGTGGTTCCCGCTACGAGGCCGAACTCGACAAGGCCGCCAAGGCCTGATCGCAGGCTCCTGATATGACACTGCTGGGCAACTTCGCTCTGTGGGCGGCGCTCCTGTTTGGCATCTGGGGCGCCGTCCTGGCTTTTTCGGGTCGCTGGCACGGTCGCCCGGAGGTCGCCCTCTCGGTGACGCGCTCGGTGTATGCCGTGTTCGCGGCCTGCGTGGTCGCATCGGTGGCGCTCTGGAAGGGCATCATCGCCCACGACTTCAACATCGAGTATGTGTGGGCGTACACCTCCCGCAACCTCCCGTCGGGATACCTCTTCTCCGCCTTCTGGGCGGGACAGAAGGGCTCGCTGCTGTTCTGGGCGGTAGTGCTCTCGCTCTTCGCCGCCCTCGCGCAGGCGATGACGCCCCGGCGCTACGCGCCGCTCATGCCCTATGTGGCCGGCGTCACCTCGGCCGTCACGGTGTTCTTCGTGGCGGTGATGCTGTTCTCGGGGGCCAATCCGTTCGAGCGCCTGCCGTTCACCCCGGTCGATGGGCGCGGGCTCAATCCGCAGTTGCAGAACCCCGGTATGATGATTCACCCGCCGATGCTCTACCTGGGCTACATCAGCATCACCATCCCGTTCGCCTTTGCCATGGCCGCGCTGCTCTCCCGGAAGCTCGACACCGGCTGGATCCACGCGATGCGGCGCTGGATGCTCGTGTCGTGGCTCTTCCTCAGCATCGGCATCACGCTGGGCATGTGGTGGGCGTACGTGGAACTCGGCTGGGGCGGCTACTGGGCCTGGGATCCGGTGGAGAATGCGAGCCTGCTGCCATGGCTCACGATGACCGCGTTCCTCCACTCGGTCATGATCCAGGAAAAGCGGGGAATGCTCAAGCGATGGAATCTCTCGCTCGTGGTGGGCACGTTCCTGCTCAGCATCTTCGGGACGTTCATCACCCGCTCCGGTGTCATTGCCAGCGTGCACAGCTTCACCCAGTCGAACGTCGGCTACTACTTCCTCGCGTTCCTCTTCCTCATCGCCGTGGCGTCGTATACGCTGCTCTACACCCGCTGGCCCCTGCTCGAGGCCGACGTGGAACTGGAGTCGATGGTGAGCCGTGAGGCAGCCTTCCTGTTCAACAACCTCCTGTTCGTCGGCATCGCGTTTTCCGTCCTGTGGGGGACGCTGTTCCCGATCCTCTCCGAGGCGGTGCGAGGTACGAAGATCACGGTGGGTCCGCCCTTCTTCAACAAGGTGAACGTGCCGCTGGGCCTCCTGCTGCTGGCACTCACCGGCATCGGGCCGCTCATTGCGTGGCGCAAGGCCTCCGTCCAGAACCTGCGTCGCCAGTTTGCGTTCCCGGTAGCGTCAGGGATCGTCGTGGCCGTGGTGCTCGCCTTGCTCGGCGTGCGCGATCTGGCCCCGTTCATGACTTGGGGTCTCGCGGGATTCGTCGGCGGCACGATTGCCCAGGAGTTCTGGCGCGGCACCCGTGCACGCATCCGGATGCACGATGAGACGGCGCCGGTTGCGCTCGGGCGGTTGATCGGAAGGAATCGCCGCCGCTATGGCGGCTACATCGTGCACCTCGCCATGCTGGTGTATTTCGTGGCCTTCGCGGGAATGGCGTTCAAGGTGCAGCGCGAAGCCACGCTCAAACCGGGGGAATCGATCGAGCTCAAGAGCCCCTTCGGTCACACGTACACGTTCACCCACGTGGGCATTTCGCAATTCAAGCAACTCAACCGCTATGTGTCGGCTGCTACCGTAGAAGTGGCGATCGACGGCAAGCCCGACGGTCGCATCGTGTCCGAGAAACGGCAGCACTTCACGGTGAACGAGCTGGGCACCGAGGAGGCGTCGTTCGAGCCTTCCACCGAGGTCGGCATCCGGAGTGGCCTTCGGGAGGACGTGTACATCGTCTTTGCCGGCGCCGTGAATGGCACCGAGGAAGCAGTCTATCGCTTCAACATCAATCCGCTCGTGTGGTGGGTATGGGCCGGCGGCTTCATCCTGGCCTTCGGCGGTCTCATCACGATGTGGCCAGGCGGCACGATGGTGACCTCCCGGCGCAATGCGCAGGCCGGCTACGGCGTTGAGCTGGCCACGGTGCGCGTGGAGTCGTGATGCGCCGGCGCGCCTTCCTCTCGTTTCGCCAGGATTCCGTCCCCAGGCCGCCTGCCCCCGCGCCCCGCGCGGGGCAGGGCGATGTGGGTACGCTGTTCAATCCCGACGTTGCCGGGCGCCCGCGCGCCCCGACGCTGGAAAGCGACAACGACGTCGTGGTTCGCAACACCGAGCTCAGGCTGCGATGCAACTGCGGATGCACCCTCGACATCTTCACCTGCCGCACGACCGACTTCACCTGCACTTATTCGCCCGCGCTGCATCGCGAGGTGGTCGCCCTCTTCAAGGAAGGGAAGACCTCGGAGGCCGTGATCGCCGCGTTCGTCGACAAGTACGGCGAGAAGATCCTCATGGCACCGAAACCGGAGGGCTTCAACCTCGCGGGCTATATGGTGCCGGGCGTCGCCATCCTCACAGTCGGCGGGATCGTGGCGTGGATCATCCGGCGGCGGGTGCAGCGTTCGGCCGAGCTCGCTCTCGAGCGGTCCTTGGCACCGGGTTCGATGGTTCCGTCGGCGACCGGTACCGATGCCGAACTGGAACGCCTGAAGCGTGAGCTCGCGGAGATGGAAAAGTGATCTGGCTCGAGGCGGTAGCGGCAGCCCTGGTGGGCGTGGCACTCCTGATGGTGGTGCTGGGCCCACTCATCTCGCGCGAAACGGTTCCGGCGATCATCGATGACGAACCCGAGAACCTCGAGGAAACGCCGAAGGGTATGGCGCTTTCCGCCCTCAAGGAAATCGAGTTCGACCAGGCCACTGGCAAGCTGTCCGACGAGGATTACGCGATGCTCAAGGGGAAGTACACGGCGCAGGCGCTGCAGGCCCTCCGGTCCGAAGATGGACCGCCGCGGCCGATGGCGCCGCCGGTGGCGTTTCCAGTGAGCCCATCGCACGACCTCGAGGCAGTCATCGCCGCGCGGGCGCGGGCGATCCGCGCCGAAGGCGCTTCGACACGCGTCTGTCCTCACTGTGGGCCGCGGCCGGAGGGCGATGCGCTGTACTGTTCGACCTGCGGCTGTGGCCTTGGCGAGCGCAGCTGCACCGGCTGCTCCGCGAGGCTTGCGCCAGGCAGCCGTTTCTGCGACCAGTGCGGGACGCGCGTCGCCGCCTGAACTCGCCGCCTACCCACTCGCACCAGCCCGCTGTCCGCTGACATCCGGTGTCAGGCGCGCGCGGTCCTCCTTCGCTGGGAGGCCGGCGCACCAGGAACCCGGTCGCCGATTACCACCTTGATCATGTGAATCGCGCCGTCATCCACCAGCGGGATGGCGGCTGCATCGCACGCGACGTCATCGTGCGTCGCCGAGGCGATGCCTCGGCAGTGGTGCTGCGGATTGGAGACGGTCACTTCGTACCGCGTGGAGCCGAACCGCCACGTCAGGGAATACTCCGGCCACGCGGCGGGAATGCAGGGATCGAGCTCGAAGGTGGCGCCATGGCGCTTGAGGCCCAGTATGCTCTCGAGTCCCGCACGGTACATCCATCCGGCCGAACCGGTATACCAGGTCCAGCCGCCGCGCCCGCTGTGGGCGGGGTGCGCATACACGTCGCCGGCGGTGACGTAGGGTTCGCCCTTGTAGCGCTCCACATCTGCCGGTGTGCGGGTATGGTTGGCCGGGTTGAGCATGTGAAACAGCTCCATGGCTTCGTCGCCATTACCAAGCTTGGCCACGGCCATGATCGTCCAGATCGCGGCATGGGTGTACTGCCCGCCGTTTTCCCGCATGCCCGGCGGGTAGCCCTTGATGTATCCCGGATCCTGGGTCGACTGGTCGAATGGCGGCGTGAGCAGCAGCACCGCCCGCGTCGCCCGACGCACCAGATGTGTACGGACCGCGTCCATGGCTCGCTCCGCCCGGGCGGGTGTCGCGCCGCCCGAGAGCACCGCCCACGTCTGCGAGATCGAGTCGATCCGGCACTCGTCGTTCTGCGCCGAACCGAGTGGCGTTCCGTCGTCGTAGTACGCGCGCCGGTACCAGTCCCCGTCCCAGGCGAGCTCCAGCATGGTGGATAGCCGCGCTGCCTCGCTTTCGTAGCGTACCGCGCGCGCCGTGTCGCCCGACTTTTCGCAGAGCGGCGCCATCCTTCGCAGTACCGTGAGCAGGAACCATCCCAGCCATACGCTTTCGCCGCGGCCGAGCGGGCCGACCCGGTTCATCCCGTCATTCCAGTCGCCGCTGCCGATCAGGGGCAGCCCGTGCGTCCCGGCCGTGAGGCTCCGTTCCACCGCGCGCGTGCAGTGCTCAAGCAATGAGGCGGCCTCGGCCGACCTCCCCGGGCGCAAGTAGGCCTCCATTTCTCCCGGGGCGAGGGGCGCTCCCTCGAGGAAGGGCACGACCTCGTCGAGGATACTCTGGTCGCCGGTGGCCTCCACGTAATGCGTCACGGCATACGGGAGCCAGAGGAGGTCGTCGGAGCAGCGTGTCCGGGTGCCTTGCCCGGAAGGCTCGTGCCACCAGTGCTGCACGTCGCCCTCAACGAATTGGCGGCCGGCGGCGCGGAGAATGTGTTCGTGCAGCAGCTCCGGACGGGCAAAGCTGAGTGCCATGGCATCCTGCAGCTGATCCCGGAAGCCGAAGGCGCCGCCGGGCTGGTACAGTGCTGAGCGCGCCCACATCCGGCAGCTGAGCACCTGGTACAGGAGCCAGCGGTTCATCAGAAGGTCGAAGGAATCATCCGGTGTGTGCACCTGGACGGCATCCAGGGTCACGTCCCAGGCATCCGTCACCTGGGCGAGCGCCGCGTCGGCCGCCTGGACGCTCCGGTGGCGGGCCAACAGTTCCTGCGCGTGGGCGCGGTCGTGACCCTGTCCCAGCGTGAAGGCAATCCGTCGCGTCTCTCCCGGCTCGAGGTCGATCCGCACGTGCAGGGCGGCGCAGGGATCGAGCCCCGCGCCGATGTCGCCCGTGAGCGCGTGGCGCGTCATGGCGGCGGGGCGTGACAGCGAACCATTGCGCCCGAGAAAGGTGAAGCGATCGGCCGACACGGAATGCGGCATCTCGCTGGATCCGGCAAAGGCGACGTGCGATGCGAATTCCTGGTTGTACGCGTTGCTGGCCAGGATTGCGCCCGACGCCTGGTCGCGCTCGGTAACCACGTGCAGGTGTTCCCCCGAACGGGGCGGGCCCAACCGCCACTCGCTGTAGCTGAACGCGCTCAGCCGCCGGTGGCGTGCGCTGCGGTTCGTGAGCGTCAGGAGCGTGTATTTGACCGGCGCGCGAACATCCACGAATACAGCGAGTTCCTGCTCGATGCCATGTGACGCATGGGCGAAGCGGGAGACGCCGGCGAGGTGCCGAATCAGGTAGCGGCCGCTGTCCCGGGTACGCGGTACCGGGCCCGGTGTGGGCGACCAGGCGTGCCCGGAGTCGTCGTCGCGAAGAAACAGTGCCTCCCCGGTGGGATCGCTCACCGGGTCATTGGCGAACGGCGTGAGCCGGTTCTCGCGGCTGTTCCCGGCCCAGCTGTAGGCCGAGCCTGACGCCGATACCACGGTCCCGAACGCAGGATTGGCGATGACATTGACCCACGGCAACGGCGTCTCCTGATCGCCGTCGAGCACGATTGCATACGAGCGCCCGGCATCCGCGAATCCGCCCGAGCCATTGCTCAGCACGAGCACGGGTGGATCGATCGTCACGCCTTCGCTCTCCGGCACCGCGGCCGGCGGCGGCGCGGGCAGTTCCCGCTGCCACTGGGGTTCGGCATATGGGCGGTCGAGCTGGTTGGCGAGCTCGCCGCGCTCACCGCTCAGGATCGCGCGCGCGGCAACCGTCAGCAGCACGCGCTCCTCCTCACTCATCCGGTCACCCCGCAGCAGGAACACACCACCGGGCCGGTGTTTCCAGGCGCCCCAGGGACCGGTATCGAGCAGTGCGGTGAGCTGCACATGCATTTCGTCGAGGTAGCTCACCGGGTGCTCATTCAGGATGACGACATCGGCACTCAGGCCCTTGAGGCGCCAGTATTCCTGCGCCTGCAGAACCTGGCGGACCAACGGGATGTCGTTCTCCTCCACGACCCGGACGAGCAGGATGGGAAGGTCACCGGAGATGCCGTGAGCCCAGAGTCCCGGCTGGCCGAGCACGTTGCGCGAGAACATCTCGGGCGCGGCGCGGAGTGACCCGTCGGTGTGGAGCACCCGGGAGGCGAGGCGCTCGTAGAGCATGGCCTCGTCGCTCGAGATGCCCATGTGCCGCAACGTGCTCTGGGCCTGGGTGAACGCGAGCGCAAAGGTCCGGGTCGTGGCACTCGGGTCGTGATACTTCTGTGCCAGCGCCAGCGCTCCCTCGCGGCTCGAAGCCATGCCGGTCGCGAAGGAGATGCGCACGAACCCGCCAGGGGCCAGGCGGATGCGCTGCCGCAGGCTGACGATGGGATCGAGCACGGCGCCAGTCGTGCCGGAGAGCGCGCGCCCGTCGAGCGCGACCGGATCCTCCGGGCCGCGCCCGCGGCCCAGGAACCTGAGCCGGTCGGTTTCCCACTCCACCGGACCCTGCATCCGCCCCTCGATGCTCAGGACGTGTACCGCCCAGATGCCACTCTCATCCGGGGAGCGCGGGCGCCGCGCGCACACCAGTGCCGCGCTCTCCGGGAGATACTCTGTTTCGATGAAGAGCTTGCCGAACGCGGGATGGGCCAGGTCTTCGGCGAGGGAGGCGAGCGCGATCTCGCCGTAGCTCGTGATCTCGAGCTCGCGGGGGCGATCGCTCAGGTTCGTGAGGGCCAGCCGGCGGACCTCGACATCGTCCTCGGTGGACACGGCTATCTCGAACCGCGTGCCGATCCCGTCGTCCTTGCGCCGGAAGACGGCGCGCTCGGCGTGGAACGAGACGATGTACTCCTCTGGCTCTCGCGCGGTCGGATGGTACGTGGCCGACCAGACTGATCCGGTGCGTACGTCGCGGATGTAGACGAACTGGCTGCCGAGGTCGCGGGTACCGTCCTCGCGGTAACGCGTCACGGCCCGGCCGCGACAGAGGCTCGCCCCGCCCCCGGCGTTGGTGACCACGGTGACGTACGCGCCATTCGAGAGGAACTGTGCATGCGGGTACCGGGTGTGCGGAGACCGGAAGCGGCGCACGGCCACCGCCGGGATCGCGATCGAGACGCGCGTCGCCTCGGCCGGACGCGGTTGCGTGATCGGGGCGTGGCGCGGTACCCGTTCCTGCAGCAGCAGGGCGGTCGCCTGCACCCTGGGATCGGCATGAAAGCGGCGAACCATCACGTCGTCCAGGAGCGTGTTCGCGAGGGCGACGAGAGTCATGCCCTGGTGATGCGCCAGGAATGAGCGAACGACGGTGCCTCGCGGCGCACGCGCGGCCGCGGGGGCGCTCGTCGCATCACTGTCAGTCGCGCTGTGATGGGTGTAGTCGATTGCCTCATAGAACCCGTACGGCCCCTCCACGCCTTCCCGGGCCAGGCGCCGGAAGTTCTGCGCAGACCGGGTCGGGTCCACCATCGCCGCCAGCGCCGTGGCGTAGGGTGCCACCACCAGTTCATCGCCCAGCCCTCGCTTGAGCCCCAGGCCCGGGACGCCAAAGGCCTTGTACTGATAGTTGCCGTGGCGATCCACCGCGTTGAAGCCCGATTCGGAGATTCCCCAGGGCACACCGCGTTGCCGCCCATACTCGACCTGCCGTCGCACGGCGCTGCGGCACGACTGATCCAGCAGCGTCTCGGGATAGCTCGTGAGCACCAGCTGTGGCATGAGGTATTCGAAAAGCGTGGCACTCCATGAGAGCAGCGTAGAGGTGCCGTTCACGCTGGTGAGAAGGCGCCCGAGGTGAAACCAGTGGCTATCGGGCACGTCGCCCTTGGCGACGGCCACGAAACTGGCGAGGCGCGCCTCGGAGGCGAGCAGGTCGTAGAAGGAGGGGTCGAGTCGGCCAGGTCCCTCGGCGTCGGCGAGCCGGTAACCGATCGCGAAGATCTGCCGCTGCCGGTCGTGGAGGAACCGGAAGTTCATGCCCTCCGCGAAGGCGAGTGCGCGCCCCGCGAGCAAAGCGAGGCGGGCGCCAGCATCGGCGGGATCGGGCTGCACCTGTAGTCCTGCTGCCAGCGAGCTCGCCCAGTAGGCGGCGTCGGTCCGGTCGGGATCGAGCGGGGCCGCGCCGGTGAACTCCCCGAGCGCTTCCGTCAGTTCGGGCAGGAAGACGCGAACGCGCTCCAGGCGTTCATCAGGCTCGCCGGGCCCTTCCAGCGTGTTGCGCATGGCGGTCAGTACTGCGATCAGCAGGGCCCGCTCGGAGGCCGACGCGCCGGGTGTCGAGGATCCCACCGAGCGCAAAGCGACCTCGGCCGTGTCGAGCATGCCATGGCAGACGACGCCGGCGTCTTGCGGTACCGCTGCCAGCGTTTGAAGGCCTTCGGCGGCGGCGATCAGGGCGCCTGCAAGGTTCCCACTGTCCACGGTCGATACATAGCGCGGACCCAGTGGGGCGAGCGTACTGGTGTCGTACCAGTTGAGCAGGTGACCCTCAAACCGCTCCAGACCCTCCATCGTCCCCATCAGCGCCTCGAGTTTCTCGAGCAGCTCACCGGTGCGGATGTAGCCGAGATCGTGTGCCGCGAGGGTGGAGAGAAGCCCCATCGCGATGTTGGTGGGCGACGTGCGATGTGCCACCACCGGCAACGGCGTCTCCTGGAAGTTGTCCGGCGGGAGCCCATGATCGGTCTCGCCCATGAACGTCTCGAAGTAGCGCCAGGTCTTCCGCGCCACGATGCGCAACAGGAGCCGGTCTTCCGCGACAAGCCGCTGCCGCGCCGGTAACACCGGCCGGCTCAGCCAGGCAGCGATTACCGGTGCGGCGATCCAGAGCGCGAGAATGGGTGCCGCGACCGGGAGGGCGGCAGGATATGCGCCCGCCAGCAGGACCAGCACCACCAGCGCGATCAGCGGACTGGCTGCCATCTCGGCGAAGAAGAGCAGTGTGCCACTCCTGGCATCGATACCCGCAGCGCGCGCCGCCGTCGCCGCCGCCGTCTCCCATTCGAGGAGCCGCCGCTGCGTGAAGATCAGCCGGACCAGGGTCAGGACGATCGCATGGACCATCTCGTATGCGTGGTAAGCCAGGAACGTGAGCAGTAGCAGGACCTGTGCGCCGGCGGCTTGGACATCCTCTCGCAGGATGCGCAGGAAGACCCGCATCGGCTGCTGCGCGTCGGGGCCGACCAGGAGCCGCAGCAAGTGCGGATAGAGGGGAAACGCCAGCGCGGCGAGAATCGCGGCGGTCCACACCCAGGGCTTGCCCGGCAGCACGAGCCACCCCGCGATGAGCGCGAGCAGAGTGCCGGGCGCCACCAGGGTGCGGCGCAGGTTGTCGAAGATCTTCCAGCGCGAGATGGGGGGGAGCGTATTGCGCTCCAGCCCGCGCCGCGTCGGGACCAGGGGGAACAGCCAGAAAAGGATCTGCCAGTCGCCCCGGGCCCAGCGGTGCTGGCGCCGGGCGTGAGTGAGCACACTCGCGGGGTAGTCGTCCACCACTTCCACGTCGGTGACGAGGCCGGGGCGCGCGTGGAGGCCCTCGAAGAGATCGTGGGACAGCAGGGCGTTCTCGGGCACGCGCCCCTCGAGCGCGGCGACGAATGCGTCGACGTCGTAAAGCCCCTTGCCTGCGAAGATCCCCTCGCTGAAGAGGTCCTGGTACGTGTCCGACACTGCGGTGGTGTAGGGGTCGACGCCGGTGTGTCCCGAGTACACCCGGGCGAATAGCGACCCTGCAGCACTTGCCATCGTGACGCTCACGCGCGGCTGCAGGATACCGTAGCCCTCGGTGACGCGGCGGAGCCGGGGATCGAAATACGGGCGATTGAGCGGATGGGCGATGATGCCGATGAGCTGCCGCGCCGCATTGCGGGGCAGCCGTGTGTCGCTGTCGAGCGTGATGACGTAGCGCACCCCCGCGAGCAGTTCGGGGTCCCCGACGTGCACGGTGAAACTTGTGTCGCGGGCACCACGCAGGAGGCGGTTGAACTCCTCGAGCTTGCCGCGCTTGCGCTCCCATCCGATCCACGAGCCCTCGCCGGCATTCCACTGCCGCACGCGATGGAACAGGTGGAAGGTGCCCATGCGTCCCCGCTCCGCGCGCGCGTTCAGCTCCCTGATGCCCTCGCGTGCGGCTGCCAGGATCTCGTCGTCGCCGGGCATCTCCTCCGCCGCCGCATCGGCGAAGTCGCTCAGGATGGCGAAGTGAATGTTCGGGTCGGTGTTGCCGAGCGCGAGCACCTCGAGATGCTCGATTAGTTCCTCCACGCCGGCGACGCTCGTCAACAGCGTGGGAATCACCACCATGGTCCGGTGCGGCGAGGGTACCCCATGCACGAAGTCGATGCGCGGAAGTCGCCTGGGCGGCGACAGGTGGGCGAGGATGCGCTGGACGACCGCGATGGCGAGCTCGGATGCCGGCAGCAGCAGGAGCAGGACAACCACCCCTTCCCACCAGCGGTCCCCGCCGGAGGCGCGGGCGTAGGCTGCGCCCATCGCGACCAGTGCCGCCGTGAACACCAGAATGGATCCGAGGTACACGAGCGTGGCGTGCCGGAACAGGAAGCGTCGCGCCCGATCGGCAAGACCGGGCTGGTAGGAAACGTCGACCTCGAGATCGCGCCGGCCGCGGCCGATCAGGTGGTAGCCGACGTGCGCCGCGCGGTCCTCCGCCGACTTCCGCTCCGCCACCTCGCGCGCGCTCTCCACGCTGCGCAGGGCCACGCGGAGCTGCGCCTCACCGCTGGGCTCGGCGAGCTCTTCGACCACCTGGCGATAGCGATCACGGCTCTGAAAGTCCATCGTGCCATAGACCGCGGCAGGGTCGCGTTGCAGCACCTGCTCGACGAGGCTGACGTTCTCGAAGAACAGCGACCAGTCGAGCGCCCCGCAGAAACGAAGACTGGTGATGGCGTTCCCCACCGAGACCTGCCCCATCGCCTGGGCCTGGTGCTCGGTACGGATCGCATCCTCGGCCGTCATTCCCTGTTCGGTGAGGCGCGCCTCGACCTCAGCGCGCACCGGCGACACCAGGGGTCCGTACTCTCGCATCCGCTGCAGCAGGCGCACCATGAAAGCCGTCCCGAGCTCCCGGGGCAGTGGTCCGGCGGCGCTGGAGCCGACGATCTGGTCCAGGTAACGATCAGCCTGAAGGCGGCTCGCGCGGCCCTCGAGGGTCTCCTCGGCGAGGCGCCGCAGGTTTTCGATCAGGGCGAGCTTCAGCATGCTGGGCCAGGCCCACAGCTCGCCAATGGTGAGTGGCGCCACCGTCTGGTATGCCGACATGAAGCGCACCAGCTGCGCCCGGTCCAGCCGGCCGTCGGTGTGCCGGATCAACTCCAGCGCCATCGCATAGATGCGCGCCATCCCCGCCATTTCGCGGGGAGCAAGCTTCGGCAATTCCCGGTAGTACCGCCGCGGCAGGTCATGCTGAGCGCCGCGGATTTCCGATTCAATGAGATGGAAATTGTCGAGGAGCCACTCGCCGGCCGGCGAAAGGAACTCGCCGCGGTGCACGTCATCGGCCAGGATGCGGTAGGCGTCGCGCAGCACCCGGGCATTATCGTCCACTCGGGCGAAGAACTGATTCCCGGTGTCATCGCGGGCACGCGCCAGCGTGAAGCTCGCGGCGAGGCCGCGCGCACGATCTTCCAGACGTTCGATACTCAGCAGTTCGGCGCGGAGCGGGCTCTCACCCCGGCCGCGGCGGCGGGTGCCGAAGAGCCGGCGGAGGGTTGTCACGATCCCGCCGGCGGACGGGGATGCAGG
Source organism: uncultured Gemmatimonadales bacterium (assembly GCA_963822925.1). Taxonomy (GTDB): domain Bacteria; phylum Gemmatimonadota; class Gemmatimonadetes; order Gemmatimonadales; family GWC2-71-9; genus JAGGAG01. Next base: position 27,357 of record CAWGJN010000004.1, on the reverse strand, counting down.
AAGAAGTCACATCGGAGCGGCTCGTTAGCAGATTTCACGTCCGTAGTACACCGCTCGTCGCACGACGCTCCTGTTGCCCTGGGGTAAGTGTTACAGTGATAGACGCACTCCTAATCCCAGTTCACGGGTCCATGTCGTCAGCGCCTCGAGACCGCTGTTGTCGAGCGTTTGCTGATCGAATGGAGACGAGCTGACGCCGAGGCTTCCGGAGACGAGCAGGCCCATACGATGCGAGATCGGGACGCTGGCGGTAAGCGCAACGGCACCGCCGAACCGCGTTTGGGTACTGGCGACCGCATCCCCACTCCAAACCTGCAGCATCGGGCCGATGCCAAGCCGCAGGGAGCCTTCCCCGATGGCTGCAATCGCGTAACTGCCCAACACCCGCAAGTCATAGAGCGTCAGGATTGGCGCGAAGGACACGTTGACAATACCACCGTATCCACCCAGGCCCGCTTTGGCATAGGAGACATTGAACGCGATGCCGCCGCGCCCGAGCTCGCGTGCAATGCCCAGGTCAAGTCTGGTGGTGGGCGTGGGCTTGTACTGTGTTGGCTCGCCGGGTGGTGGATCAATGACCTCGGAGCCACCGCCGAAGCCCGCGGCCCCTGCTCCCACAAATACTGACCAAGTGCCCTGTGCGACCGCTGGTACGACGACACTCACGGCGAACGACAACACGAGTATCAGGTAGAATGCGAGTCGCACAGGCCCTCCTCAAGTCCAGGTGTACGGTTGACTACTTCATTTCCAGCTTGAACCAGGCATTGGAGCTCGTCCTGTCGTTCAAGGCCGTCCAGTTCGTGCCGGCATGAAACCGCCCGCTCACTGAATCGGCCACGACAAGGCCGATGATGTCGTCGGCTGTCGTGAGGAAGCTGTAGATCGCTGCCAGCAGCTTGAAGAGCGAAGGTGCAGCCGAGAGCTTGCCGTCGATTCCCTTCGCACTCTTCAACTCTCCGACCAATTGACCGACCGCCGCAAAGATCTTGCTCGCACGGTCGGAGTCCGTCTTGATCTGGCATGCCGTGTCGTCATCCTCGTAGGCCATGATCGTGAACGGGACACCCTTGTACGTGGTGTTCATCGCATCGATCTGTGCCTTCGAGAACAACAACTGACTGCCAGTCCAGGTCTTCTCGTTCAGGTCCCAGGAATACGGGCTGGCCACATGCTCCCCGACGCACTGGAAGGAGGCCAGGTTCGTGTTGTCTCCCTTGGCGGCGGGTCCCATGATGTGGATCTCATATTCGGGGTCGCCCTTCATCCAACTCTCAAATGACTCGAGGAATTCGGCCTTCGTCATATAGAGTCCGGGCGTGGGAGGAACGACGTAACCGCCGCCCCCGCCGCTACATGTCTCCTCGGTGCACATCGCGGCCGCCACTGACGGTGCGTCGAAATCCAATTCCGCCGGCTCGACGGCCAGGACCGGCGTCGACGGGGGCGTGTCGGGACTCAAGACAATGCGGCGGCCCGTGAGGTCGTATGCCACCGGCACGTCGCCGTCGCGCTCGGCGGTGGCGACCAGGATGTTCGCGTCACCGACCCAGGCGGCCCGGTGCGCCGCCACCGGGAAGTACATCTCCAGCGTTCCTGACCGGTCTGCATCGCTGTCCACATCGGCCTCTGGTTCCCCGTCGGTGGCAGCGAGCTCGCGGAGCGCCCGGCCGCCATTCTCCTTGAGATAGCGCTGAAAGTGCACCTTGCCCTCGCGGTAGCTGGAGCGGTCCAGAGCCGCCTTCACGTCGGTGCGGAAGGAGGGGTCGCGCAGCGCTCGAGCCGTGCGGCGCGCGAGGCGCTCGAGGCGGGCCTGGCCGGCACTGGCCTGCAGGGCACCGGGCGCATTGGTAGTCGAAGTCAGTGATCCTTCCGGTGCAGTGGGTACTGGCGGCGTGTCGGAACAGGCGGTGAGACCGGCTGCGACCACCAGCGCCGGCCACAGGCGAATGGGCTGCATGAGGCACCTCCAGGGTGTGGGCCTGAGCCGGGATGGCGCAGGGACCACACGGTGCGGGAGGAGTGCGACCCGGTCGGCATCGGGGAACTGCGGGGTGGAACAGAAAAAACCGCCGGGAGGCGGTTCTAGTGGATGATGGCCCTGAGTCCCGTGACCGTCGCTAGGCGTCGATCTCGCGAATGCGACGCAGGCCGATGCGGAGCGCGATCAAAGTGCTGGCCAGGCAAAGCACGGCTGACGCGCCGAACATCAGGGCCATGGTGAAGTCGATTTCCAATGGGACGCCCGCCTGATTGGCCCGCACGAACTGCAGCACCGGCCGCGCCTCGAGCGCGATCACCACGCCGAGCAGGCACACGCTCGCCATCATGTACACCAGCCCGCCGAAGCTGGTCGGGATCTGAGCGGCGTTCTCGGTGTCGAACTGGGGGAAGAGCGTGCCGAAACAGAGCGCCAGGGCGCTGGTCGCCAGCGTGTACAGGGTGATGGTGCCGACGCTTACCGCCATCATGAACGGCGACGCCTGAAGCAGCACATTGGTGACGCCGGTGATGACCAGTGCCAGCACCAGCAGCGGCACGGTGCCCGTCCAGTACTTGCTCCACATCAGCGCCTCGAGGTCGAGCGGGCTCGAGCAGAGCAGCCACAGCTGTTTGCCCTCGAGCGACACCGAAGGGAACACAAATCGCGCGGCAATGGCGGCGAGCACGAAGCCCGCGAGCGCCAGGTTGAGGAACACCACCATCGTCACCAACAGCACCGACACGCGCTCCCCAGTGAAGAGCGGCAGCGCCCGGATATTGAAGATGTAGACCAGGAGGAGCACGGCGAGGAGGATGAGCTGGCTCCACTGGGTCGTGTCCCGGAAGAACAGCAGCACATCCTTGACGATGAACTCCCGCTTCGCCACCGGAAGCCCGCCGAGCAGGCGCGACGCAACCCGCGGCCAGCGCTTGCCCCGCACATACTGCTCAGCGCCTTCCTGCGCCTTGGTAAAGCCGTTCCGGTAGAGCCGCTTGTGCGCCAGGGCGCCCAGGACGACGAACGCGCCCGCCGTGCTCCACAGGAGCGCGATCGGCAACGGGTCCGCCACCAGGTTGAGCCAGTTCATGATGATGTCCGCCGTCCACTCGGTCGGCAGGAACGGACTGGTCGGGCTCTGCAGCGCGCCCAGGAAGTCCACCAGGTTGCGGAAACCTTCGGGCCGGGCCAGCCGCTCTGGCTGCAACACGCGCAGCGTGACCACCACGATGGCCATCGCGCCGATGGCCACGAGGCTCAGCAGGTCGCGGGTCCGGCGGGCGGGGAACACGTTCACCAGCACCAGCGTGATGAACGCGCCGATCACGGCCGGCAGCAGCAGGAACGGGATGAAGGCCCCGAGCGCCACCAGCCAGAACCAGGGCCCGCCCTCATAGACGATGCCGTACGCGGTGAAGATCGGGATGGCGAGCAGTGCCACCATCCACGAGGAATGCGCCACCGTTTCGCCCAGTTTCGCCAGGTAGAGGCGGAGCCAGTCGATCGGCGCCGCGATCAGCATGTCGAGGTCCTTCGCGAGGAAGAACGTCGAGAGCGCGGTGACGAGGTTGGAGAGCAACAGGATGGATGCGAAGGCGAGCAGGATAATGCCCAGCATCTTCTGCGGCAGGAAACTGCCGATCTCGGGCGCGCTGCGGGCGTACTTCAGTACCCGGAAAGCCACAGTGAACACCGCCGACCAGAATCCCGCCGCCACGAGGGCGAGCAGCAGGAGCTTGAGCGGCGTACCCGAACGCTCCTGGCGCACGCGCGCGAGCGCCGTCCTCCATTTGGGCAGGAGGACGATGCCGACTCCCGGGTCGGGGACCGGCACCACGAGGGCGTCAGCGCTCGAAGACATGCCCCAGCTCGAGTTCAGGGGTCCCGCCGGTGAGGCGAAGGAAGAGGTCCTCGAGGCTCGCGGTACCGGCGGCGAACTGGTGCCGCAGTTCCGTCATCGTGCCACACGCGACGATCTTGCCGGCCTGAATGATGCCGATGCGGTCGCACATGTCCTCGGCCACCTCGAGCGTGTGGGTGCTCATGAGGATGGTCCCGCCACGGGAGGTGAATTCGCCGAAGAGGTCCTTCAGCAATCGTGCGCTCTTCGGATCGAGGCCGACCATCGGCTCGTCGACCACGATCACTTCCGGCTGGTGAATCAGCGCGCTGGAGATGATCAGCTTCTGCCGCATGCCGTGACTGTACGACTCGGTCAGTTCGTCCTTCCACGGCGCCAGGTCGAACAGCTTGAGCAGCTCATCCATGCGGCGCTCGATAGCTGGACCTTCCTGCCCATAGAGCGCGGCGACGAAGCGCAGGAACTCCGCGCCGGTCAGTTTGTCGTACACATAGGGGCGATCGGGGATGAATCCCATCCGCGTCTTCGCCTTGCGCGGCTTCGTCTCCAGGTCGTCGCCGCCGATCTCCACCATGCCGCTGGTCGGCTTGAGGATACCGGCGATCATGCGGAGAGTGGTCGTCTTGCCGGCGCCGTTGGGGCCGAGAAAGCCGAACAGTTCACCCGATGGCACCTCGAGATCGATGCCGTCGACGGCGGTGAAGCTGCCGTAGCGCTTGGTCAGGTTCGTGAGACGTATCATCGGGTCTTCTGCCGAGTCAGCCGTTCGGGCGCAAGTGATGCCGCGAGCGGCACGAGGTAAAGGGGATCGGCGGGGGCTCCGGCGACCAATCTGACATACTCCGCCCCGGCAGGGAACGTGCCGAAGGTGGGGTCGGCCGGAACCCAGTCTCCCACCTTCACTTCCGCCCAGGCATGGCGGCTCCAACCGCGATCCTGTGCTACGATCCCCGCAACAGGTCGCGCCTCGAGGCCCGCGGCGCGTGCCAGTGCCACGAGCAGGATCGCACGATCCGAAGCATCGCCCTTTCGCGTCCTGAGAGCACGGCGCGGGTTGGGGAACACAGAACTCGGCGCCGGAGCGATTTCGCCCGCGACCCACGCGACCAGCCGTTCCGTGATCCGGCGCGGGTCCGCCTCGCCTGCCACGATGCGTTCAGCCTGGATGCGCACCGAGCGGTCCGTGCCGGGCACCAGGGCCTCGATGCCGCCGCCGGTGGCCGACGTCGCGCTGCCGTTCACCGCGTCGAACGTCACCATCAGCGTATCGCCGGCCAGGGATTGGCTGCCCCCGCTCAGGCCCGATCGGGCCCAGCCGACAGTGTCTTCCCGGACGCGTGCCAGTCGCACCAGCATCGACTTGATCTCCGGCGGCCGCGATGTGAGCGTGGCGCTCGCGGGACTGCGGGCCCCGCCTCGCGCGCCGGATGTGAACTGTCGCCGATAGACATCGGTGGCGATCTCGAACGGCTCGCGCTGAGCAACCAGTCCAGGCAGCAATTCTCCCATCACCGGGAGGCCGTCCTCGTCCACCCACAGTGTCACCGGCGGTCCGGCGCCCCGCCGGTTCAGCCGCCAGGCGCGCAGGGTATCGTAGCGGGCGGGGGTCCAGCGCCCGGTTTCCGGGTTGAGGGCCGCACTGTCAGCCGTGACCAGCACCGAATCCGCGAGCACGGCGACTTCGACCTGTGCCACTTCTCGCCGGAGCGGATCGAGCAGGTCGACCTTCCGCAGCATGCCGGTGGCAGGGGAACGCAGGGCGACCACAAGAAGCGGCAGCGCCGACGCCGGTGCCGTCGAAGTGCGTCGGGAAAAAACGGTATCGGCGCGTCCGGGCCGCCCCTCGGGTCCCGTTTGCCAGGTGATCGCGGAGTCGTTCACTCGCGTGGCCCGGACCTCGGTTCGCTCCCCCGACTGCGAACGGGACATCGCGACCGCGAGAAAGCCGAGGCTGCGATTGAACGTGGTGCGGGATCGCTGGACGATGCGAAGGACGGAGTCGGCATCGGGGATGCGGAGATCGACGAACTCGGTGACGTCGATGGTGGTGAGCGTCGTATCCAGCGTGAGGGAGGCAAAGCCGACGGTGCTGCCGGTGATGCTGAGTGTGTAATAGGCGGCCGCCGGCGATACCCTCGCTATCACTGGCACGGCACGACGGTTTGCGGTAGGAAACCAGGTTCGCTGGGCCAGCCAGGCCAGCGACCCGATCCAGGCCGTGACGACGATGATGCCCACGGCCCGCCGGTTCAGGAAAGATACTTTCGAATTGCCGCGTCCACGGTCACTCGCTCATCGTCCGTGTCGACGACGATGCGAAGGGTGTGGGGCGCCTCGGTTCCCGGCCCCCGGCTGGGAAAGCTTTCCCCGAGCAACTCGGCGGCATCCTCGATGGAGAGCCGCCCCGGCCCGACGCCGATGAGCGGCGCCGCGATTCGCTCCAGCTGCCACGCGGCCGCCTGTTGCCACGCGGAGCGCAACGCGCGCCGGATCACCTCGCGTCCACCCGAGCCGTCGGCGTCCTGCAGGACGAGGTGCACCACCAGCGGCGCCAGGAGGTCGCCGCCACTGGTCACCACTGCAGCACCGGCATCAAGCGGCGTCTGGACCTGACAGAGCGCCGCGAAATGTGCCCCGGCCTGAATGTCGAGGCGCTTCATCGCCGGCGTGAGTGGAGCGAGTGTCTCGTCGGCGGGTCGAAGGATGGCATCAGCCTCGACGAAGGCGAGATCGTCGACCACCACCTCGATCATGGCGCGCTGAGTTCCTTGCTGCGGCGGTACATGGGCATGGCTTCGTCCGGCCGACCCATCCGGTCGAGCACACGGCCCATGAGGTAGAACACGCGGTCGTTGCGGTCATCGAGTTCGGCCGACTTGCGCAGAGCCTCCAGCGCGGCCGGGAGGTTGCCGGCCTGGTTGCGGGCCTCGCCCACATAGAGCCAGGTCTCGGCATCGTCCGGCCGCTGTTCCACGCGGCGCATCAGTATCTGGCCCGCTTCGGCGGCCAGTCCCTTCCGGAGCAGCACGAGACCCAGTTCCATCAGCGCATCGGGATTGGAAGGACTGGCCTTGAGGACGCGACGCACGTCCGTCTCCGCATCGGCGAGATCCTTGCGCCGCCGCCGCACACCGGCCCGAGCCAGCAGGAGCTGCGGATGGTCGGCATGCAGCTTGAGCCCGGCCGCGAGCGCGTCGAGTGCGCCAGGCACGTCCTGCTGCGACTCGAGCAGGGCTGCGAGGCCGAGCGAACCGCCCACGTGCGCGGGATCGAGGGCGAGAAGTTCGCGGAACAGGGCGTCCGCCTCGGAGGCCCGTGACTGCTGCACGGCCTCGAGCGCCCGCTGATAGACCCGCTCGGGATCGACCGGTTCGCTGCTCGGCGCCTCTACCCGCGCGTCGGGAGTGGCGCTCGCGGCAAAGGGCCGGAGGGGGAAACTGGCGTCGGGCTGGCGCGGCAGCGGATCCGCCTCGAGCCCCTCGGTACCGAAGAATTCGTCGATGGCGTCCTCGCGACCACTACTGCGGCTGTGACGGGTCCGGCGCATTGCGTGTGGCGTGCTCCAGCTGCTGGGTGTGTATTCGCCCGAAACCTACCCGCTTGAAGCCCCTGCCGGGTTCGGGTAGCTTTCGGGGCTTATGGCCCGTGAATTCCTCGTCGTCCGTGGTGCCCGCGAGCACAACCTCAAGAACATCTCCGTCAGCATTCCCCGGAACGAACTGACCGTGATCACCGGTCTCTCGGGTTCGGGCAAGTCGTCGCTGGCGTTCGATACCATCTACGCTGAGGGTCAGCGGCGCTACGTCGAGTCGCTTTCGGCGTATGCTCGGCAATTCTTGGGCCTCATGGAGAAGCCCGACGTGGACTCGATCGAGGGTCTGTCGCCGGCCATCTCCATTGAACAGAAGACCACCGGGCAGAACCCTCGCTCTACGGTCGGTACCGTCACCGAGATCTACGACTACCTCCGGCTCCTGTGGGCCCGGGCTGGCGTGCCCCATTGCCCGAACGACGGCAGCCCGGTCACCCGGTCGAGCGCGAGCCAGATCACCGACGCCGTGGTAGCGTGGCCGGAGGGAACCCGTATCGAGGTGCTGGCGCCGCTGGTGCGCGGCCGGAAGGGCGAGTTCCGCGATCTCTTCGAAGACGTCCAGAAGCGCGGCTTCGTGCGGGTGCGCGTCGATGGGGAAACCTACGACGTCGGGGCGGTTCCTGCACTGAATCGCCGGCAGAACCATGATATCGCGGTCATCGTCGATCGCCTGGTGGTGCGCGGCGAGGACCGCGGTCGGCTGGCCGATTCCATCGAGACAGCGCTCAAGCTGGCGGATGGCGTGGTCGAGGTGGTGCGTCATGACGCGAAGGGGCCGGCGAAGTCGCAGCTTTTCTCCGAGCGTTTTGCCTGTCCGGTATGCGGTCTGTCATTTCCCGAGCTCGAGCCACGGCAGTTCTCCTTCAACAGTCCCTTCGGCGTCTGCCCCGACTGCAACGGCCTGGGCACCCGTAAAGAGGTAAATCCCGACCTTATCCTGGGCGACCCGACCATCGCCATCCTCGAGGGGGTGGTCCTGCCCTGGGGCGAGCCCTCGGGGTACCTGCGCAAGGCCGTGCTGCCGACGCTCGCCAGGGTGCTCAAGTTTGACCTCGACTCGCCCTGGGGCCAGATACCCGCCGCGGCACAGAAGGCACTCCTGCACGGCGCTCCCGGCAAGTTCAAGTTCGCCCCGGAAACGGGTCGGGGTCGCACCGAGCACGAGGCGGAGTGGGAGGGAATCCTCAAGAATGTCGAGCGGCGGTATCGCGAATCGTCCAGCGACGCGATCCGTGGACAATTGGAGCAATTCCTCACGGCCCAACCTTGCCAGACGTGCGGTGGCCGTCGGCTCAAGCAGGAGAGCCTCGCGGTGCTCGTGGCGGGGAAGAGCATCGGCGACGTGGTGGACATGTCGGTGGGGCGTGCCGCCGACTTCTTCGCCTCCGTTCCTCTGCGCGCGCAGGGTGGCAACGGGACCGGGCTCGACGCTGATGTCGCGGGACCGATCCTCAAGGAGGTGTGCGACCGGCTCCGCTTCCTGTGCGATGTCGGCCTCGATTACCTCACCCTGGGCCGCGGCGCATCATCCCTGTCGGGCGGCGAGATGCAGCGGATCCGCCTGGCCACCCAGATCGGTTCGCGGCTGGTCGGCGTGCTCTACATCCTCGACGAGCCGAGCATCGGCCTGCACCAGCGTGACAACGAGCGACTGCTCGGCACGCTGAGGGGCCTGCGCGACCTCGGCAACTCGGTCATCGTGGTGGAGCACGACGAAGACACGATCCGCGCGGCGGACCATGTCATCGACCTGGGCCCGCGAGCCGGACGCTTTGGCGGCGAGGTGGTGGCCGAAGGAACCGTTGACCGGATCCTCGCGCATCCTACCTCGCTCACCGCGCGATACCTGCGCAACGAACTGCGCATCAAAGTGCCGGCGGGGCGGCGCGTGCGCGATGCCGACCGTGCACTGCGCGTGGTGGGCGCCCGCGCCAACAACCTGAAGGACCTGACAGCCGAATTCCCGCTGGCCATGTTCGTGGCCGTCACCGGCGTATCGGGTTCCGGCAAGTCGACGCTGGTCACCGACATCCTCTACCAGTCGCTGGCACGCCACTTCTACCGTGCGCGGGTCATTCCCGGCGAGCATTCCCGCATTGATGGCCTGCACCTGCTCGACAAGGTCATCGACGTCGATCAGAGCCCCATCGGTCGCACGCCCCGGAGCAACCCAGCCACGTACACCGGTCTCTTCACGCCGATCCGCGAGGTGTTCACCGGTCTTCCTGAGGCGAAGCTTCGGGGCTACGGGCCGGGCCGGTTTTCGTTCAACGTGAAGGGGGGACGCTGCGAAGCGTGCGAGGGCGACGGCCTGGTCAAGATCGAGATGCACTTCCTGCCCGACGTGTATGTCCCGTGCGAGGTGTGCAAGGGCCGGCGCTACAACCGCGAGACGCTCGAGGTGCGCTACAAGGGCAAGAGCATCGCCGACGTGCTCGACCTCACGGTGTCCGATGCGCTCGACTTCTTCAGCGCCCAGCGGCGCATCGCGGAACGGCTCGAGCTGCTCAACGACGTGGGCCTGGGTTACATCCACCTGGGGCAGGCGGCTACTACCCTGTCGGGCGGTGAGGCACAGCGGGTCAAGCTCGCCACCGAGCTGGCCAAGCGTGACTCGGGCCGGACCCTCTATATCCTGGATGAGCCGACCACCGGACTGCACTTCGAGGACGTGCGCCTGCTGCTCGAGGTGCTGCATCGCCTGGTCGACAAGGGCAACAGCGTCATCGTGATCGAGCACAATCTCGATGTCATCAAGACCGCCGACTGGGTGATCGACCTCGGGCCCGAAGGCGGCGAGGGCGGCGGCCAGATCGTGGCGGCGGGCACGCCCGAAGAAGTCGCGAACATCTCCCGGAGCTTTACCGGGCAGTACCTCCGCCGCGTCCTCGCGCGGTAGCGCACGCCGCGTTAGCGTTCCGCCGATCGCCGTCCCCGTTCCCAACCTTGAGAGCCGCAGCCCGTGACCCGACTCCAGTGCACCGCGCGCATCGCCTTTGCCTGCGTCCTCCTCGCTGCCCCGGCGGAGGCACAGCAGGATCCGTCACTTCTGAGCGTCCAAGGCATCTACGCTTCGCCCGACTTCGCTCCTGAGCGCTTCGGCCCGGCGCGATGGCTCGAGAACGGCGCTGCCTATACGACGCTCGAGAAGTCAGAGACCGGCAAGGGTCGCGATATCGTGCGCTACGCAACGGCATCCGGTGAACGCACGGTGCTGGTGCCCGCCACGGCGATCACGGCCCCGGGAGACACGGCGGCACTCGACGTGGAGGACTACAGCTGGTCGCCGGACGGCACCAAGCTGCTGGTCTTCACCAACTCACAACCGGTGTGGCGGGAGAACAACCGGGGCGACTACTGGGTGCTCGACCGCGCGTCCGGCAAGCTGCAGAAGCTGGGCGGCCCCGAGGCAAAGCCCTCGACGCTCCTTTTCGCCAAGTTCTCGCCTGATGGCGGCCGCATCGGCTACGTGCGGGAGAACAACATCTACGTCGAGAACCTCGCCACCGGCGCGATCACCCAGGTCACCACCGACGGCACGAAGACGCTGATCAACGGCACCTTCGACTGGGTGTATGAGGAAGAGCTCGATCTGCGCGACGGCTGGCGCTGGAGCCCGGACGGGGAGCACATCGCCTACTGGCAACTCAACACTGACGGGGTGCTGAGCTTCGACGTCATCAACGACACCGATTCACTCTATTCCTTCGTGACGCCGGTGCAGTATCCCAAGGCGGGCGAAACCAACTCGGCGGCGCGGGTTGGGGTGGTGAGCGCCGCGGGCGGTACCACCGTGTGGCTTCCCTTTGATGGGGACCCGCGGGAGCACTACCCCGCCCGGATGGAATGGGCTAACAACTCCCGTGAACTGGTGGTGCAGCGGCTCAACCGACTGCAGAACACCCTGCAGCTCTTCCTCGCCGACGCCGCCACCGGGCAGCTGCGCACCATCCTCACCGAGCAGGACAGCGCCTGGGTCGAGGTCGTGAACGACCTGACCTGGGTCAACAAGGGCCAGAGCTTCACCTGGGTCAGCGAACGCGACGGCTGGGAGCACGTCTACCTCGTGTCGCGGAATGGTCAGTCGGTCAGGCTGCTGACGCCGGGCGCCTTCGACGTGCTCAGTGTTGTCGCCATCGACGACAAGGGTGGCTGGCTGTACTACCTCGCGTCCCCCGACAACCCGACGCAGCGCTACCTCTGGCGCACGCGTCTCGACGGGAAGGGGAAGGCGGAGCAGGTGACGCCGGCCTCGCTCGCGGGCGTGAACGTGTACAACATGTCGCCCGACATGACGTACGCGTGGCACACGTATTCGAACATCAGCACACCACCCACGATCGACCTGGTGCGCCTTCCGACCCATGCATCGGTCCGGACCGTCGTCACAAACGAGAAGCTGAAGGCGAAGGTGGCGGCGTTGAAGCGTGGAACCACCGAGTTCGTGAAGGTCCCGATCGACAGTGGCATCACGCTCAACGCCTACGTCATGAAGCCGGCCGACTTCGACCCGTCGAAGAAGTACCCGGTCCTTTTCCAGGTCTATGGCGGGCCCGGCTCGCAGACAGTCGTCGACGTCTGGGGCGGGAGCCAGTACCTCTGGCACACCTTGCTGACCCAGCAGGGATTTCTGGTAGCCAGCGTGGACAACCGGGGTACCAACGGGCGAGGCCGTGCCTGGCGGAAGATCGTCTACGGCCAGCTCGGGGTGGTGGAAACCGGGGACCAGGCGGCGGCCGCGAAAGCCATCGGCCGCTGGTCGTACGTGGATTCTACGCGCATTGGCATCTGGGGCTGGAGCTACGGCGGATTCATGAGCCTCAACGTCCTCTTCCGGCACCCGGAGGTGTACCGCACTGCGGTGGCCGTGGCACCGGTGACGCACTGGAAGTACTACGACAACATTTACACCGAGCGGTACAACGGGCTCCCGAAGGACAACCAGAAAGGGTACGACGCGGGCTCGCCGCTTTCGTATGTGAACGGCCTCAAGGGCAACCTGCTGGTGATCCACGGAAGCGGCGACGACAACGTGCACTACCAGAACACCGAGGCGCTGGTCAACAAGCTCGTGGCGGCCAACAAGCCGTTCAGCATGATGGAGTATCCCAACCGGAACCACGGCATCTTCGGCGGGAACACGCGGCAACACCTCTTCGACCTGATGACCCGTTACCTGCAGGACAACCTGCTCGCCCCGGCGCCGAAGAATTACACCTTCTAGACTGGAGGTGGGGCATGCAATACCAGGAAATCATCGCGCTGCTGTCATACGCCGGTGATCATGGGCATGCGGTCCGCGTCACGACCGACGGCGCCGCCGAGGTGATCGGCGTGCCGACCAGCGTGGATGACCACGTAACGGCGCACGAGGTGTACCTGAGGCCGGCCGGCGCCGGCGACACCGAAATCTCCATTTCCCTCGGCGTCATCCGTTCGGTCCAGCTGCTGTAGCTTCCTTGGGTATGTAGCGGACTGAAACATTTGAAACATGCCCCCCGTAACGTTGGGGCGGACAGGATCTTGGGGCGTCCGCACACTTGAGACACGTCAGAAGGCGGAGCGATGGAAGGCATCCTTGCCATCATCTTCATATTCGGGGGCGGCACGCTTTTCCTGCTTGCCACGAGTCCAATCGGCAAGGCCATTGCTGAGCGCATCCGGAATTCCGGTCCCGGGCCGGCGATGGATCCCGAACTGCTGGCCGAAGTCGACGGGCTCCGGCACGACGTAGCCGAGCTGGCGGAGCGGCTTGACTTCGCGGAGCGCCTTCTCGCAGCGAAGCGGGAGGGGAGCGAGCAGCTTCCCGGGGGACAGGGGTAAGCCGGCATGGATGACGTGGTGAAGATCGGCCTCATGATCAGCATGCTCCTCGCGGTGTGCACGTTCGTCATGTTCATGGTTCCGGTCGGGCTGCGGAACTTTCGCAAGGCGAACATGGTGGGGAGGGAACGCAGTGAAGATCTCGACGCACTGCGCGCCGAAATCGACGACCTGCGCAGCCTCCAGCCAAGGATCGCAGAACTGGAGGAGCGCCTGGACTTCACGGAGCGGATGCTGACCCAGCAGCGCGAACCCGCGCGGCTGCCTGGAGGGCCTGATGCCGCCAGGTGACTTGGGGCCCGTTCTGATCGTGGCGTTGGCGATCGTGGCCGCTGCCGCGATGATGATTCTCCGCGGTCCACTGGGGAAGGCGCTCGCGCGGCGTCTCGAGGGCACTTCTGGACCGAATGAGGACACGAGCGCCGGTATCGCCGCCATTGCCGCGCGGGTAGCCGAACTGGAACAGCGCGACGCCCGCGTGGCAGAGCTGGAAGAGCGGCTGGACTTCGCGGAACGGCTCCTGGCTCAGCGTGATGCCGTGCGGCTGCCCCGCGGGAAGGATGACTGATGATTCAGACACCATTACCACCGGTACCACCGGCGCCCGATGCCATCATCGTGTCCGGCGGCGGGGGCCCGAGTTTTCCCGAGGCGATCGCGATCTGCGTGATCGCGGTCTCCTTCGGCTTTGTGGCGTACAAGCTGTTGATGCCGCTCGTTCGTGCATTTGCGGCCCGAATCGAGGGCCGGGGCACCAGTCCAATGCTGGAGCAGCGGATCAGCGACCTGCAACAGCAACTTGCCGATGCCGACGCCCTGCAGCACCGGGTGGCGGAGCTGGAGGAGCGCCTCGATTTCGCGGAACGGTTGCTGTCCCAGCGTGACGAGCCGGCACGGCTCCCGGCGGAAGGACGGCGGCCATGATGCATTTCGTGCAGGCAACCACAGTGACGGTGCAGGTCCCGGAAATTCCGCCAATCCCCCCGGTGCCGCCCATCCCGGAAATCCAGGTACTGCCGCCCTGGATGGTGATGCCGCCCCAGGTCATCGGCTTGATCGCTATCGCGGCAGTGGTGGGTATCGCGGTCGTGCTGTATCCGATCGCCAGAGCAATAGCCCGCCGGCTCGAGGGTCGCGCCGGCAACCAGGAATTGCTGCAGCAGGTGGAGGAATTGCGCGACCGGGTGCGTGATCTGGAGTCGTCACAGCATCGGGTGGCCGAGCTGGAGGAGCGGCTCGATTTTACGGAGCGGCTCCTGGCTCAACGACGCGATGTCGAGCAGTTCCCCAGGAACTGAGGCTATATGAGTGAAGGGGGCGAGTTCGCCGCCTGGTTGGCGATCGGGGCTGGCCTGCTTGGCACGACGCTCGGGCCCATCGGGCGGGCCTGGGGGCGCCGCATCGAGGCACGGATTGGCGGAGGGGGTCCTCAATCCGAGGAGCTTGCGCAAAGGGTCGCCGACCTGGAAGCCTGCGCACAGCGGGTGCAGGAACTGGAGGAACGGGTGGACTTTGCCGAGCGGATGCTGGGCCAGCAGCGTGACGCCGAGCACCTGCCGGCCGGAGGAGAGAGCGCATGAGTGGTCGCATTGAAAACCGCTACCTCGTTGTGGCGACGATACTGGGTCTCGCCGCTATCGCCGCGTTCACCGCCATGGCGATGACTATGGGTGAGGACTTCGCGATTCCCGGGCTGATCGCTGTTGGCGTCATTGGGGCCGTGGTGTTCAAGGGGCCGGTGGGCAAGGGGCTGGCACGACGGATCGAGAACGGTGCGGCCGCGGAGCCATCGCCCGAGCTGATGGCCGAGATGGACGAAGTGCGGGGACGGATGATGGAACTCGAGGAACGCCTGGACTTCACCGAACGCATGCTCAACAAGGCACGTGAGCCCGAGCGGGTCAGCGGCCCGCGGGGCTGAGGGTCGCGCGAAGCGGGCAGTTAGATTTATCGCCGGGCAACAGCAGTGCCGGCCACAGGGAGACTCTGGATATGGTGACGCGCGAGGACGTTCAGAACTGGCTGGAGCGACTGGATGCGGGGACGCTCGATGTGCGTGAGGTGGAGCCGGGCCTGTGGATTGCCCGCTCGCCCGATGGCGCCGAGGTCGTGGTGAATTTTGCTCCGCCGGTCGTCATCCTTCGGGTGCGGGTGATGGAACTTCCCAAGGCCGAACCCGGCCGGAGTGAGCTCTTCCGTCAGCTGCTCGAATTCAACGCGCGCGACCTGGTGCACGGCTCGTACGGTCTCGAGGGCGATCACGTCGTGCTGACCGATACGCTCGAGCTGGAGAACCTCGACTACAACGAGTTCGAAGCGAGCTTCGACTCCATTACGCTGGCGCTCGCCTCGCATTATTCGGCGCTCGCGCCCTACAAGGAGGCCTGAGTCGCAATGGGGATCTGGGATCGCTTCTCAACCATGTTCCGGTCGAATCTCAACGACCTGATCAGCCGGGCCGAGAATCCCGAGAAGATGCTGAACCAGCTCATCGTCGACATGAAGACGCAGCTGGGCAAGGCGAAGCAGCAGGTGGCGTCCGCCATTGCGGACGAGAAGAAGCTGCAGGCCGACGCCGAGGCGCTGCGCAAGCAGGCGG
This sequence comes from uncultured Gemmatimonadales bacterium, assembly GCA_963822925.1. GTDB lineage: Bacteria > Gemmatimonadota > Gemmatimonadetes > Gemmatimonadales > GWC2-71-9 > JAGGAG01. The sequence continues at coordinate 11,501 of CAWGJN010000004.1, read as the reverse complement.
AAGACTGGGAACGGCGCGCGATGCTGGCGGTGCAGGAAGGCAAGGACGACCTCGCCAAGCAGGCACTGATGCGCTACAACGAGGCGCTGCAGGGCGCGCAGCAGCTGCACGATACGTGGCTCAAGCACCGCGCCGAGACCGAGAAGCTCAAGCTCTCGCTGCGCCAGCTCAACGACAAGATCGAGGAGGCGAAGCGCAAGAAGAACATCCTCCTCGCGCGGGCCAAGCGGGCGGAAGCGCAGCAGCGCATCCAGGAAACGATGTCGGGCATGTCCGACAAGGGCGCGTTCGAGTCGTTCGAGCGGATGGCGGAGAAGATCGAGGCGCAGGAGCGCAAGGCGATCGCCTCGGCGGAGCTGCAGGAGGAGTTCGAGGGCGACTCGCTGATCAAGCAGTTCGAGGTGCTGGAATACCACGGCACCGCCGACCAGGCGCTGATCGAGCTCAAGCGGAAGATGGGCGTGCTGCCCCCTGCGTCAGCGGACAAGGCGAAGCAGCTTGGGCCGGGGCGCCGAGGACGTGCACGAGGCCGAACTGGTCGACGACACCGGGCAGGCCGACGGCACGACGCACGGCTGAACGGGTCTCGAGTGGAGACGGAAAGGGCCCCGGCGTGCCGGGGCCCTTTCCTGTTCGCGGCTGCGGCCGTTCAGCGCCCCGGCGGCGCGAGCAAGGCGGCGAAGCGCGGATCCCCGCGCAGCGTGTCCATCTCCCGGGTCGTGGCGCAGGTGCAACTGGAATGCAGGTCACGCGGCTCGTTCGAACCGACGCAGCAGGGCAATGGCCCGGTCGCGCTCACCCAGGGCACCCCATGCTTCCGCCACCCAGACTACGGAGTGCACGGGGATAGATCCCGCTCGCGGCGGCGGGGGCCTCCGCGGTGAGCAGGAGCCGGCGGGCGCCCTGGCGGTCACCCTCCGCGGCGCGCGCCATCGCCAGGCCTGCGAGCGAACTGACGTGCTCCCTGCCACCCCCCAGGCGCTCGGCGGCGGCGAACTCCCGTTCGGCGCGCGCGGCATCGCCCCGGGCAAGGGCGGCAAAGCCGGCCGAATGATGCGCCCAGGATCATGGTCGGTCCCAGGGCGATCGCACTGTCGCCCCACGCGGCGGCACTGTCGAACTGACCGGCCCAGAGGTGCGCGAGCGACAGGAATGCCACCGCCTCGACGAACGACGGTCGCAGGCGAACTGCGCGGCGCCAGGCGTCGAGCGCCTGGTCCACGCTGTCAGTGTCGACCAGCGCGCCCGCATAGGCGTGCCAGGCATCGGCGTTGAGCGAATCGATCGCGAGAGCCCGGTGCACCGCCCGGAACACGTCCACGCGCGAGGATGGTGACACCTGTCGCATCACGATTGCCCGCGCCACCCAGGTGCTGGCAAGCCCGCTGTCAGCGATGAAGGCTCCGTCGCTGGCCCGCAGGGCCATGGTGAGCAGGCTGTCGCTCGGGACACCGGGAATCGTGAAGCCCCAGCCATTCGCGAACACGTAGGCGCGTGCGAGTCCATTCCATGCGGGCGCGTAGCTGGAATCGCGGCGATCGCCCTGGAGTAGAGCTCAACCGCACTGCTGATCCCTGCCTGGGTCCGCTGTGCATAGGCCCGGTCCGCTCGCTCGCGCAACTCGATCACCGCGGAATCCGGGGTTTCGCACTCGCGTCGGCGAGGCGGCTGCCCGCCCCCGGCGCCAGGTACGCGAATGCGAGGACCAGCCCCAGCGCGGCCACCGCGATGCCCCCGAACACCCACCAGCGGGTGCGGGGGTACGCTGCCGGCACTGGCCCCGTTGGGGTGGTGGCCACTGGGGCGTCGAGGGCCGCCGCGAAAGCGGCGGATGTGGGAAAGCGATCGGCGGGAGCCTGGGAGAGGGCGCGCGCCATGACCGCCGAAACGTGCGCCGGAAGAGAGGGGCGCAACGTGCCGATCGATGGCGCCGGCCCCGCCAATCGCTTGGCAATGATGGCCTGCGCCGTCGGGCCCGGTGAACGGCGGCTCCCCGGCCAGCATCTCGTAACACCACGCAGGCCAGGCTGTACTGGTCACTGCGTCCGTCGATGCGGCGCTCCGCGGCTGCCTGCTCGGGACTCATGTAGGCCGGCGTCCCGAGCGTCAGGCCGGTCTCGGTGAGTCGGCTCCCGGCCGCGTCCTCCAGGGCCGAGGCGATGCCGAAGTCGGCGAGGTAGACCTGGTCGTCGGCCAGGAGGAGGTTTTCCGGCTTCACGTCGCGGTGGACGACGCCGCGCTTGTGGGCATAGTCGAGGGCCGCAGCGACCTGCGACGTGATCGCGTTGACCGTCTCGAGCGGAAGCGGCCCCTCGCGCGTCAGGCGCTCGCGCAGCGACTCGCCCGCGCACGAGCGGCATGACGTAGCAGGGACAGATGTGCTCGCCGCCGGCGTGACCGGCACGAGCCCGGAATCGAGCAGTGCCAGGATGTGCGGGTGCTGCAGTTCCGCCAGGACTCGCACCTCCCGCAGAAACCGGTCGGCCACCCCCGACAGGGCGAGCTCGGGCCGTAGCACCTTGAGGGCGACCGTGCGGTGGTGACGGACGTCGGTGGCGAGCCAGACGCGCGCCATGCCACCCTCACCAAGCTCGCGCTCGATGACGTAGCGGTCACGTAGTTCTGTCTCGAGCAGGTCGCCGAGGGAGCTCAAGCTCTTGGCCGTCCTGGGAGTCGGACGGAGAATATGCCACGCGCCCTCCACAGGCCAGATCTGCTTGGCAGCGCGTGCCTCGGCGGCGATATTGATGCCTCCTGAAACCTCGCTCTCACCCCCCGACGACTGGCTCATGTCCCAGCCTCGATTCCTGATTCTTGCCGACGGTGACTTCGGGCCCATGACCTCGAAGACCGCCAATTCCGTCATCCGGTACCGCCCGCAGCAGGTTGTAGGCGTGCTCGACCGCCAACTGGCCGGCCGTACATCGCAGGACGTGCTCGGGTTCGGCGGCGCCATCCCGGTGGTGTCGTCGATGACGGAGGGCCTGGCCCTCAAGCCGACGGCCATTCTCATCGGCATCGCTCCGTCGGGTGGCCGGCTGCCCGACGCATGGCGCGCATGGCTCGCGGAGGCACTCGACGCAGGGTGCGAGCTCTGGAGCGGACTTCACACCTTTCTCGGCGACGATCCGTTGCTCGCCGCCAAGGCCAAGGCGAAGGGTGTGGCCGATCCACGATGTGCGGCGCCCGCCCGCGGACCTGCAGGTGGCCGGCGGCCTGGCCAAGGACGTGGATGCCTACGTGGTGCTGACGGTGGGCACTGACTGCAACGTGGGGAAGATGACGGCACAGCTTCAGCTCGTGGACAAGCTGAACGCGCGAGGCGTGAAGACCCGGTTCGTCGCGACCGGGCAGACCGGCATCTTCATCGAGGGCTGGGGCATCGCCGTGGACGCGGTGGTAGCCGACTTCATCGCGGGCGCCGCCGAGCAGATTACGGTCCAGGGAGCAAAGGATGCCGATATCGTGCTGGTAGAGGGGCAGGGAAGCATCAACCATCCCGGCTATAGCGGCGTAACGCTCGGGCTCCTGCACGGGTCATGTCCTGACGCGATGATCCTGTGTCACCAGGCTACGCGCGAGTACATCGGCGACTACCGCCAGGCGGCGTGGCTCAAGATCCCCCCGCTCAGCGAATACGTGAAGCTCTACGAACGGATCGGCTCGGCCGTGCATCCCACGAAGGTGGTGGGCATTGCGCTCAACACCTACGACCTGGATGACGTAGCGGCACGGCGCGCGTGCGATGCGGCCCAGGCCGAAACAGGGTTGCCCTGCACCGACCCGGTGCGCTTCGATCCCGCGCCGCTCATCGACGGCCTGCTCCAGGATCGCCGGCGCTATCTCGCGCGCCGCCGCGCCGGCTGACACGCCGCCAGCGCAAGAAAGGTTCGCAACTCCTTCATGCCCGCTTAAGCGGGCATGTTGCATATTGGCATCGGTTCGTTGGACACGTCTGCAGGAAGTACTGAACCGGAGGGCCATATGAAACTCGTCACTACGAAACTTCCCCAGCACATGGCGTTCACCCCGGAACTCGATCGCTTCATCGATCGCGTGTTCGGTACCCCCTTCTTCAACATCCCGACCGCACCGGTCGAGTCCGCCTGGATCCCGGTGCTGGACTACAGCGAGACCGAGAAGGCGTACGTGTGCCGTCTCGAGGTTCCGGGCATTCCGAAGGAGAACCTGGACCTGAACCTGGTCGGTCAGGTGCTTACCGTGTCGGGGTATCGGGAGATCAAGCGGGAGCAGGAGAATGAGGCGTTCTTCGTGCAAGAGCGCCAGGTCGGCCGTTTCGTGCGGTCGATCCGTCTTCCCGGACCGGTTGCCGAGGCCACGATCGAGGCAACCGTGAACGATGGTGTGATGACGATCACGCTGCCCAAGCTCGAGGTGACTCCGAAGAGCCGGATCACGATCAAGTGAGGTCGTGAGCGGCCGGCCCGTCTGGGCGCCGGCCGCGACTCCCTCGAGTGTTCACGGGAAGGCAGAATGGGTGTCCCGCCGGATCGGCGGGCACCCATTTTCGCGTTCAGCGATGCCCTGCGTTTGAACTCGGGTCGGGAGTCGCTACGTTTTCTCCTCCCTGAGCCGAGACACCCGTTTGCCATTCCTGCCCATGCCGGAGTTCATCAACCGGATTGCCGACCTGCTCCAGGTGGATCCGCAGGTCGTGCTGCGCCGCCTGCTCACGCTGGTGGTCATCTGGGTGCTGGCCTGGCTGGGCGACCACATCGTGCGGCTCCTGGCCCGCCGCATCGAGCGCGCGGTGGACGATGGCGACGACGCCACGATGACGATGCAGGAGAAGCAGGGGCGCACGGTGGCGCAGCTGCTTCGGAGCGTCGGGCGCCTGCTGATCATCGCGCTCGCGCTGCTCATGACCCTGAACCAGTTCATCAATATCGGCCCCATCCTGGCCGGTGCAGGTATCCTGGGCCTCGCGGTCTCCTTCGGGGCCCAGAGCCTGGTCAAGGACGTCATCACCGGATTCTTCATGCTGGTTGAGAATTCGCTCTCCGTCGGCGACACGGTGGAGATTGCGGGCAAGACCGGCACGGTGGAGCGAGTCACGCTTCGCGTGGTGCGGCTTCGGGACGTCGACGGGACACTGCATATCATCCCGAACGGCCAGATCACGACAGTGAGCAACCAGACCCGCGGCTGGTCGCGAGCGGTGGTCGACGTTACCGTGGCGTACGAATCCGATCTCGACCGGGCCTTGAGCGTGTTCAGGGAGGAAGCGGCGCGCTTTGCGACCGATCCGGCCTGGTCGAAGCTGCTCGATGGTCCGCCCGAAGTGCTTGGCGTGCAGCAGCTGGCGGAACGTGGGGTCACCATCCGGACGCTGATGCGCACGCACCCCGGGAAGCAGTGGGAGGTGGCGCGCGGCTTCCGCTTCCGGATTCTCGACCGGCTGGGCCGCGAGCGCATCGCGATCGCAGCGCTGCCCAGCGTCGCCGCAATGGGTGGCGGCGTAAGCCGCACCGAGCCCGCCGCCGTCGTGCCGGGGAGCGAGTCATGACGCTGCACCTCTACAACACGATGACGCGGAAGGTCGAGGCGTTCGCGCCGCTCGCGCCGCCGCGCGTCACGCTCTACACCTGCGGGCCCACCGTGTGGAGCTATGCCCACATCGGGAATTTCCGCACCTTCCTGTTCGAGGACCTGCTCCGCCGCTGGCTCGAGGCCAGCGGGTACGAAGTGTTTCAGATCATGAACCTCACCGATGTGGACGACCGCATCATCTCGGAGGCCGGGAAGGCCGGCACCGACATCGACACGTTCGTGGCACCCTACATCGTCGCGTTCAGCGAAGACCGCGAATGGTTGCGTATCCGCGCGGCGCATGCCCAGCCGCGGGCCACCAGCTTTGTGCCGGCCATGGTCCGCCTGGTCGAGGGGTTGCTCGCGAAAGGCGTCGCTTACAAGGGAGACGACGGCTCGGTCTACTTCTCAATCGAACGCTTCCCGGCGTACGGCCGGCTGTCCCAGCTCGACAAGCGCGAACTCCGGAGTGGTGCCAGCGGCCGCGTTGCGAGTGACGAGTATGCCAAGGAGGATGCGCGCGACTTCGCCCTGTGGAAGGCGGCCCAGCCGGCGGACGAGTCGGTGGGTGCGGCGTGGGATGCCCCATTCGGTCGCGGACGTCCCGGGTGGCACCTCGAGTGCTCGGCGATGGCGCTCGATCTGGTGGGCCAGCGGTTCGGTACCGACGTACTCGACATCCACGCCGGGGGGGTCGACCTGATCTTTCCGCATCACGAGGACGAGATCGCGCAGAGTTGCGCGTACACCGGCAAACCCGAGTTCGCCCGCTACTGGATGCACGGGGAGTTCCTCAACATCCGTGGCACCAAGATGTCGAAGCGTTTCGGGAATTACACCACGCCACGCGACCTCAAGGCCGACGGGGTCGATGCAGGAGCTGTTCGGCTCCTGGTGTTCCAGACCCATTACCGGCAGAAGCTCGACCTCACCGACGACGCGCTCGACGGTGCGCGCGAGGGAGCGCGACGACTCGGCGAGTTCGGTGACCGGCTCGCGCGTGCCGCTGCCGGTGCGGGCTCGACCGCGGAATCCGAGGCCGCGGCGATGCTGCGGTCGTCGATTGCCGAGGCGATGAACGATGACCTGAACGCGCCTCGTGCGGTGGCGGCATTGTTCGACTTCGTCCGGGAGGCCAACCGCCTTCTGGATGCGGTCGACAGGCAGCCGGACCCGAGCTGCGGGCGGCGTGGGATTGGGTGGGCCAGATCCTGGACGTCGGCCGCCACGCCCGCGACTACAATGAGCGTACCCTGACCTGCAGATGTTACGGTGACCGGCGACCTGCAGGCTGTGGTAGTCGGTTCTGAAGAGTGGGCGAAGGGGCTCGCTAGTGAACGACTTCAGGCACGAAAGGCTCCGTAACTTCAAGCTCTCAGACGAGATACGTGATCGCTTGAAGGCACACGGCTTTGAAATCCGTGATACCAAGGAAGGGTCGGAAGTGGTACGGACCGGCTGATAGTCCTGCGGTCCGGAAGCCTCGGCTTGTCACGCCCTCGGGCGCACCCGCTCCCGCAGGCTATCCTCGCGTCCCACCGCCAGTTGACCTAACCAGAGGCGCCGTTTATTCTAAGGGTCTGTTTCTTTTGGCCCCGGCGCAATTTGCGCTGACGTAGCTCAATTGGCAGAGCACCGGTTTTGTAAACCGGCGGTTGTGGGTTCGATTCCCACCGTCAGCTTGGAGAGCGGGGCCTCGTCGTGTGAACGTGTCGCGGCGAAGTTGCCGACGGCCGGTGGGGTGGCCGAGTGGCTAATGGCAGCAGACTGTAAATCTGCCGGGCTAACGCTCTACGTAGGTTCGAATCCTACCCCCACCACTGGTAGGGCGGAATAGAGAAGACACGCAGGGCGCGGGACCGGGAGTGCGCGGGTGTAGCTCAGTTGGTAGAGCATCAGCCTTCCAAGCTGAGGGTCGCGGGTTCGAGTCCCGTCGCCCGCTTGACCGGCTCAGTGGGAGAGACATCGCTCGCGTAGCTCAGTTGGTAGAGCACATCCTTGGTAAGGATGAGGTCACCGGTTCAATCCCGGTCGCGAGCTCTGGGTCGAACACGATGGGAACTTCGAGGACGGACGAGACATGCGCGACAAGGTAATTCTCGAGTGCACCGAGTGCCGCAACCGCAACTTCTTCCAGACGAAGAACAAGCGGAAGCACCCGGAGCGCGTCGAACAGCGGAAGTACTGCCCTTCGTGCAACGCACATAAGGCGCACAAGGAGTCGAAGTAGATGGACGCAGTCCAGCAGGCGCCGGTGCGCGAGCCCGGCAAGCTGGCGCAGTTGCGCGAGTTCATGGACGCGGTCGTGGCCGAGATGAAGAAGGTCACCTGGCCTTCCAAGCCGGAGCTGATCAAGGCCACGCGCATGATCGTGATCGTGTCCCTGGTGCTCGGCGTGCTGATCGGCCTGCTCGACTGGATGCTCCAGAAGATCCTGGTCGACGGCGTCGCCGCGCTGGCGCGGTAAGCGGATGGAATACCGCTGGTACGCCATCCAGACGACTGCGGGTCACGAGAACAAGGTGCGCAGCCTGATCCAGAAGCGCATCGAGGATGATCCGCGGCCGGCGGAGGAGAAGCTCATCCGCCAGGCCCTCGTACCGACGCAGGAAGTGATCGAGATCAAGAACGGCAAGAAGGTCACGGTCGAGCGGAAGCTGTTCCCCGGCTACGTACTGGTCGACATGCAGATGGGGCAGGAAGCCCTGCACGTCGTGAACAGCATCCAGGGTGTGATCAAGTTCGTGGGCTCGGGCAAGCTGCCGCAGCCGCTGCGCCAGGACGAAGTCAACCGCCTGCTGGGCGTGGTCGAGGCGGTGGGCGACACCGGCGCGAAGGAAGAGATCCCGTTCCTCATCGGCCAGGTGGTCGAGATCACCGAGGGACCGTTCTCCGACTTCTCCGGCACCGTGGAAGAGGTGCTGTCCGAGAAGGGCAAGGTGAAGGTGTCGGTGAGCCTCTTCGGCCGGCCGACGAGCGTGGAAATGGATTACCTGCAGCTGAGGGGTCACTAGACCCTGCAGTTTTTGCGGTACCCCGCCACCGCACGGGGCTAATCCTGCGGGAGATCGGCAACGATCGCAAAGGACAGTGAATGGCGAAGAAGATCCAGGCAGTCGTGAAGCTTCAGTGTCCCGCAGGGGCCGCCAATCCGGCGCCGCCTGTAGGCACCGCCTTGGGTCCGCACGGCGTGAACATCATGGAGTTCTGCAAGCAGTTCAACGCCCGGACGCAGGGACAGGCGGGAATGGTGATCCCGGTCGTGGTCACCATCTTCTCCGACCGCACCTTCACCTTTATCACCAAGACGCCCCCGGCGCCGAACCTCCTGTTGAAGGAGGCCGGCCTCGAAAAGGGGAGCGCCCAGCCAAACCGTCAGAAGGTCGGCAAGGTGACGAAGGCGCAGGTCAAGAAGATCGCCGAAATCAAGATGGCCGACCTGAACGCGTCCGACCTCGACAGCGCGATGCGCATGGTCGCGGGCACGGCGCGCTCGATGGGTGTGGAGGTCATCGACTGATGGCGACCGCAGGCAGGAAGTTCCGCGCCGCGGCCGAGCAGGTGGACCGCAACCGGACGTACACCATCCCGGATGCCGCGACTCTGGTGAAGAAGGCCAGCTTCGCGAAGTTCGACGAGACGGTGGACATCGCGGTCAACCTCGGTGTCGACCCGCGGCATGCCGACCAGGTGGTGCGCGGCACGGTCGTGCTGCCCCACGGCACCGGCAAGTCGGTGCGGGTACTCGTGATCGCCCAGGGCGACCGGGCCAAGGATGCGGAAGCGGCGGGCGCCGACTTCGTGGGCCTCGAGTACATCCAGAAGATGAAGGAAGGCTGGCTCGAGTGCGACGTGATCGTCGCCACGCCCGATGTCATGGGCCAGCTGGGCGCGCTGGGCCGGATCCTCGGTCCCCGCGGCCTCATGCCGAACCCGAAGGCCGGCACGGTCACGCTCGATGTCGCCAAGGCGACGCGCGAGATCAAGGCCGGCAAGATCGAGTTTCGAGTGGACAAGACCGGCAACGTGCACGCCCCGATCGGCAAGGTGTCGTTCGCGGCGGACAAGCTGGCGGAGAACGCGCAGGCGTTCATGGACACCATCCTGCGAGCGAAGCCCTCGGCTGCCAAGGGGACGTATGTCCGCTCGGCCACACTGTCGAGCACCATGGGCCCGGGCGTGAAGCTCGAGACGGCGGGGTATCGATGAGCAGCGGAAGAGACCAGCGGCAGGTGGCCGTCGACCGGCTCACCGAGCAGGTGAAGGCGGCGCAGACGCTCTACGTCACCGACTTCAGCGGGCTCAGCGTCCTCCGGATGACCGAGTTCCGTCGCCGGCTGCGCGCAGCCGGCGCCAAGTACGTGGTGGTGAAGAACACGCTCGCCCAGCGGGCGCTCACCGCCAACAAGATCGAGGCATTCACCCCGCACCTGAAGGGCCCAGTGGGCCTGGTGCTGGCCGGCGCGGATCCGCTGCCGTCCGCCAAGGTGGTGGGAGATTTCGCGAAGGAATTCCAGAAGCCGACCGTCAAGATCGGCCTCATCGAGGGAAAGCCCGTTGAACCCAGCTACGTCAAGCGGCTCGGCGAACTGCCGCCGCGCGACATCCTGCTGGCCCAGTTCGCTGGATGCCTGAACGGCGTCCTTTACCAGGTGGTTGCTACGCTCGAGGCGTTCCGCGACCAGCGTTTGGCTTCTAACAGTACGGAGAATTAGCACATGTCGACCTCAACGCTGAGCAACGAAGCAATCATCGAGGCCATCGGCGCCAAGTCCGTCGTCGAACTGGCGGACCTGATCGATGCGTTCAAGACCAAGTTCAACGTCACCGTCTACGGCGGCCGCGGCCCCGGCGGCCGGTGGCGCGGGCGCCGCGGCAGCCGTGGAAGAGAAGACCGAGTTCGCTATCGTCCTCAAGGAGGGCGGCGCCAAGAAGATCCAGGTCATCAAGGTGGTCCGCGAGATCACCAGCCTGGGCCTGAAGGAAGCGAAGGACGCGGTGGACAACGTGCCAAGCACGCTAAAGGAAGGCCTGACCAAGGCCGAGGCTGAGGAAATCAAGAAGAAGCTCGAGGACCAGGGCGCGACCGTCGAGCTGAAGTAGCGCGAAGCGCTGTCCCGACGCCCGGCCGTGTTTGCGGACCGGGCGAGGGAACCGGCGACTTCAACCTATTTCAGTGAGACGGCGCATGCGCGAATCGAAGTTCAGTACCTGAATCTGCTGTGCCCCAGGACCCCCCGCCCCCGGCGGGGGTTCGGTGCTGGGGCCCATTGTGTTGTGCCTGAGCGAGCCCTATGACGCAGACCAAAAAGCCGGTGATCACGTTCAGCAAGCGCGGCAGCAGCATGGACATGCCGCACCTGCTCGACATCCAGACGGCCGCTTTCCAGTCGCTCCTCAAAGATGAGGACGCCGACGGAAACCGGCAGGACGTGTCGCTGGAACGGGTGTTCCGCGACCTGTTCCCGATCAGCGACGTCAACGGGAAGTACAACCTGGACTTCCTGCGCTACGCGATCGGCGAGCCGAAGTACACGGTCGAGGAGTGCATCGAGCGTGACATGACCTACGCCGCGCCCCTCAAGGCCACGCTGCAGCTGGTGGTCTTCGAGGAGGTCGAGGGCGAGAAGCGGCCGAAGAACATCATCGAGAAGGAGGTCTACCTCGGGGAGCTCCCGATCATGACCCCGCTCGGCACGTTCGTCATCAACGGCGCGGAGCGCGTCGTGGTGAGCCAGCTGCACCGGTCACCCGGTGTGGTGTTCGAGGAGGACACCCACCCGAATGGCCAGCGGCTCTTCTCGGCGCGGATCATCCCGTTCCGGGGCTCGTGGGTCGAGTTCACGATCGACATTCACGACGTGATCTACGTCCACATCGACAAGAAGAAGAAGTTCCCGGCCACGGCGCTCCTGCGCGCCTTCGGCTACGGCGAGAACGCGGACATCCTG
>CAWGJN010000003.1:0-248906 GCA_963822925.1 uncultured Gemmatimonadales bacterium | reverse complement strand
GGATGCCGACGGCACGGTGGAGCGGGTGGGCGTGAAGTCGGGCCAGTCGATTGCGAGGAGCCGGTAAGCCATGGCGGAACAGAAGACGAAGGCCCCGAAGGGTGGAGACAAGGGCCAGGCACAGAGCGGGAAGGCCAAGGGACGCGGCGAGAAGGTCTCGACGCTGCCGGTCGACCCGGAGCCCAAGGTAGCGGCCGGCAAGCCGCGGCTGCAGGCGTTCTACGAGAGCACGGTGCGCCCGCGCCTCGCGAAGTCGTTTGCGCTGACGAACCCGCACCAGGTGCCGAAGATCACCAAGATCGTGCTGAACGTGGGCATGGGTGACGCGGGCAAGAACCCGAAGCAGCTGGACGCAGCGGTCGAGGAGCTCGCGGCGGTGACCGGCCAGAAGCCGGTGATCACCAAGGCCAAGAAGTCGATCGCCAACTTCGGGCTGCGCGCGGGCATGCCGGTCGGCTGCTCGGTGACGCTCCGCGGCGCCCGGATGTACGAGTTCCTCGACCGGTTCATCTCGATCGCGGTGCCGCGCATGCGCGATTTCCGCGGCCTGCCGAACCGGAGCTTTGACGGCCGCGGGAACTACACCTTCGGCATCAAGGAACAGATGGTGTTCCCCGAGATCGACTATGACAAGGTCGAGAAGATCCACGGGATGGACATCACGATCGTGACCACGGCCGGACGCGATGACCTCGCGCTGGCCCTGCTGCGGGAGTTTGGCTGGCCGTTCCGCGGTGAGACGCCGCAGCGCGCGGCATAGGGGAGAGTACATGGCGAAGACCTGTTGGATCGAGCGGGCCAAGCGGACGCCCAAGTTCAAGGTGCGCGCAGTGCGTCGGTGCCAGCGTTGCGGGCGCTCACGTGCTGTGCTGCGCAAGTTCGGCCTGTGCCGTATCTGTTTCCGAGACCTTGCACTCCAGGGAATGATCCCGGGCGTGCGCAAGGCGAGCTGGTAGGGAGATCGAGGACCATGAGCCTGACAGATCCCGTCGCCGACATGCTGACCCGCATCCGTAATGCGTGTCATGCTGGCCATCGGCGCGTGGACGTGCCTGTGAGCAAGTTCAAGACTGAGCTTGCCCGCATCCTGCGCGACAATCACTACATCGGCGACTTCAAGGTCCTCGATGACGGTGCCGCCGGCGTGCTCCGGCTGTACCTCAAGTATCACAACGAACTGCCGGTCATCCGCGAGCTGCGCCGGATGTCCACGCCGGGCCTCAGGCGCTACGTCAAGTGCCGCGAGATTCCCCGCGTGAAGAACGGCCTCGGCATGGCCATCGTCTCCACCCCGAAGGGGCTGATGAGCGACCGCGAGGCACGCACCGCCAACCTGGGCGGCGAACTCGTCGCCCTGATCTGGTAGGGGGCTGACATGTCGCGCATTGGCAGGCGGCCGGTCACGATACCCGCTGGCGTCACGGTGACGCTGGCAGGGTCCACCGTCACGGTGAAGGGCCCCAAGGGCGAGCTCAAGCGTTCCCTGAGCCCGGAACTCGGCTACAAGGTCGAGGGCACCGAGTTCACGGTGTCGCGTCCGAGCGAGGCGGAGAAGCACAAGGCGCTGCACGGCCTGAGCCGCACCCTCGTGGCCAACATGGTCGAGGGCGTCACCAAGGGATTCTCCAAGGTGCTCGAGATCCAGGGCGTCGGGTACAAGGCCGAGATGAAGCCGTTCGGGGTGAACCTGATCGTCGGGTACTCCCACCAGGTGCCGTTCAAGGCGCCTGAGGGCATCAAGATCACGGTCGAGAACAACACGGTGGTGAAGATCGAGGGCGCTGACAAGGAAAAGGTTGGCCAGGTGGCCGCCGAGATCCGGTTGGTGCGCAAGCCGGAGCCCTACAAGGGCAAGGGCATCCGGTACCAGGGTGAGCAGGTCCGCCGCAAGGCTGGCAAGACGGGAGCGAAGTAATGCGCGCTATTCATTCTCCAAAGTCGCGGCATGACCGCCGCTACCGCCGCCACCTCCGGGTGCGCACGCGGGTGGCCGGCACGGCCGAGCGGCCGCGCCTCGTGGTCTTCCGCTCGCTGAAGCACATCTATGCGCAGCTCGTGAACGACGACCAGGGCGTGACGCTCCTGGGCGTCAGCGACGCGAGTGAGGGCGTGGACATCACCACCGCGGGCAAGGTGAACCGGGCGAAGGCCACCGGGAAGCTGCTCGCCGAGAAGGCCAAGGCCGCCGGCGTCACCAAGGTCGTGTTCGACCGCGCCGGCTACCGGTATCATGGACGCGTCCAGGCGGTTGCCGAGGGCGCGCGCGAAGGCGGACTGGAGTTCTAATGGCTGACGAACAGGTGCCGGGAGCCGAGGCTCCCGCAGCGACGGAAACAACCGAGCGTCCCGCGGGCGAGCAGCGTCAGCAGCGTGGCGGCGGCGGTGGTGGCGGCCGGGGCCGCGACAATCGTGGCGGTGGCCGCGGTGGCCGGGGGCGTGACCGCGACCGTGAGCGCGACGGCAACGAACTGGTCGAGAACGTGGTCGCGATCAACCGCGTGGCCAAGGTGGTGAAGGGTGGCCGGCGCTTCTCGTTCAACGCCCTTGTGGCGGTGGGCGATGGCCGGGGCCGGGTCGGGTTCGCGACGGGCAAGGCCAATGAAGTGTCCGAGGCGGTGCGCAAGGCGGTCGAGGCGGCCAAGCGCAGCATGGTCGAGGTGCCGCGGACGGGATCGACGATCCCGCACGAGGTGATCGGTCACCATGGTGCGGGCGAGGTGCTGCTGAAGCCGGCGGCGACCGGTACCGGCGTCATCGCCGGTGGCGCTGTGCGTTCGGTACTCGAGTGCGCGGGCATCACTGACATCCTGACCAAGAGCCTGGGCTCGAGCAACGCGCACAACATGGTGCGGGCCACGATGGACGGCCTCCGCCAGCTGGTGTCGGTGCGCCAGGTGGCCAGCGAGCGCGGCATCGAAATCGACCAGATCGCGTACAAGCCGCGGCAGGGAGCGTAAATCATGGGTCGTAATCCTGTAGTGGGCCGCCAGGGCCCGGCGTATCACGCGGCCACGATTCCGTCGGAGCAGGAGGCTGCCCGCCTCACGGTGAAGCAGATCCGCTCCACGATCGGGCATGCGGAAACGATGGCGCGCACGCTGCGCGCGCTGGGGCTCCGGCATCATCAGCAGACAATCGAGGTGTCGAACACGGCTTCCGTGCGGGGCATGCTCGTCAAGGTGCGTCACCTCGTCGAGGTGACGCCGGTGGAGAAGAACTGATGGCGGACGAGATCAAGCACCTCTCGCTCTCCAACCTGCGGCCCGCCGCCGGCTCGACCCAGTCGCGCAAGCGGATCGGTCGCGGTGTGGGCTCCGGGATCGGCAAGACGTCGGGCAAGGGGCACAAGGGACACAAGGCACGCACCGGCGGCGCCACGAACCCCGGCTTCGAGGGCGGCCAGATGCCGCTCTATCGCCGGCTTCCGAAGCGCGGCTTCACCAATCCGTTCAAGGTGGCGGCCCAGCCGGTCAACCTCCGAAAGCTGAAGAAGCTCGCCGGCCAGGACGTCACTCCCGAGACGTTGTTCGCGGCCGGGCTCATCTCCAAGCAGGACGTGCCTGCCAAGCTGCTCGCGGCCGGTGACGCCGACCGCGCCTACACGGTGCGCGGCGTGCAGGTGTCGGCGTCGGCCCGGACCAAGATCGAGGCGGCAGGCGGCCGGGTCGAGGCTTAAGTGACCGCACCCAAGGTCCCGGCGCTTGCGATCGACAGCGAGCTCCGCCGGAAGCTTCTCTTCACGGCGCTCGCCCTCCTGATCTATCGCGTCGGCGCCCACATCGCGGCGCCGGGCGTCAACGTGCAGGCGCTCGCTGACTTCATCCGCAACTCGGGCGCCGCCGGCTTCTTCGGCCTCTACGACATGCTGGGCGGCGGCCTCTCCCGGGCCACCGTCTTCGCGCTCGGCGTCATGCCGTACATCTCCGCGTCCATCATCTTCCAGCTGGCCGGCGGCGTCGTGCCGTCGATCGGCAAGATGCAGAAGGACGAGGAGGGCCGGAAACGGCTGACGCAGTGGACCCGGTATACCACCGTCGTCATTGCGCTCACGCAGGCCTATACCTTCGCGCTGTTCACCGAGTCGATCCCCGGCGCATTCGCGAATCCCGGCTTCGCCTCGCGCATGATCATGGTGGTGACGCTGACGGCAGGTGCCATCTTTGTCATGTGGCTGGGCGAGCAGATCACCGAGCGGGGCATCGGCAACGGGCAGAGCCTGCTGATCACGTTCTCGATCCTGGAGCGCCTCTGGCCCGCGACGCTGCAGCTGGCCGGCTTCGTGAAGGGCGGGGTGGTGTCGCCGCTCGGCGTGCTGTTCTACTTCGCCGTCACGGTGGCGGTCATCGCGGCGGTGGTGGCCATGACGATCGCCTCACGGCGCATCCCGGTGCAGATCCCCCGGAAGGTCATGGGGCGCGGGCGCATCCGCGAGGGACAGAAGACGTTCATCCCGATCCGGATCATCACCGCCGGCGTGATGCCGATCATCTTCGCCCAGACGATCATCATCGTCCCGGGCACCATCGCCAATTTCCTCAAGATCCCGGCGCTCTCGGACATGGCGGCGTTCTTCGCCCCGGGTACGGCGGCGTACAACATCGTCTTCGCCCTGATGATCGTGCTGTTCAGCTACTTCTACACCTCGATCATCTTCAACTCGGTCGACCTGTCCGAGAACCTGAAGAAGCAGGGGGCGTTCGTCCCGGGCGTGCGTCCCGGTGCCGCGACCGCTGACTACATCGACGCTGTCCTGGCGCGCGTCACGTTGCCGGGCTCGCTCTTCCTGGCCTTCATCGCGATCCTGCCGATGGTGGTGTCCCGGAAGCTCGGCATCCAGTCCCAGTTCGGCGGCACGTCGGTGCTGATCGTGGTCGGCGTCCTGCTCGACACGATTGCCCAGGTGGACCAGCATCGCACGCTGCGCAAGTACGACAGCTTCATGAAGACTGGCCGCGTCAAGTTCCGGGGACGGCAGCAGCGCTTCATGTAATCGGTGCGCGTGAGCGGTAAGCGGTGAGCGGGCCCTTCACGGAGCCTCCCGCTCACCGCTTACTGCTTACGGCTCACCCGAACAATGGATGGTTCCCGATGGATATCCTGTTGATGGGCCCCCCTGGTGCGGGCAAGGGGACACAAGGCGCTCTGTTGGCAGAGGCGCTCGGCCTCCCGAAGTTCGCCACCGGTGACCTGCTGCGCGATGCGGTGAAGCGCGGCACCCCCGTGGGGCTCAAGGCCAAGGCCGCGATGGAAGCGGGTCACCTGGTGAGCGACGACATCATCATGGGCGTCATCCGGGAGGAGCTGGCGAAGCCGGAGGCGGCCCACGGCGTCATCTTCGACGGTGTGGTGCGCACCATCCCGCAGGCCGAGGGGATGGAGCGGCTGCTCGGTGAGCGGAACCGGACCATGGACCACGTCCTTTTCTTCGAGGTCACGGACGATGAGATACTCGGCCGGCTGGTGAAGCGCCTGGCCATCGAGAACCGGGCCGACGACGATCCCGCCGCGGTCGCCGTCCGGCTCAAGGCGTACCGGGACCAGACAGCGCCGGTCCTCGCGCACTATGAGGGGAAGGGGATCGTGCGCCGCGTGCCCGCCATCGGGCCGATCGACATGATTGCATCCAGGGTGCGGGCGGCCATCGGCCGGTAGCAGATGATCACCCTCAAGTCGGCCAGGGAGATCGACACCATGTCACGGGCGGGCGACGTCGTCGCCCGCACGTTGCAGATGCTGCGTGACATGGTCCGCCCCGGGCTCACCACCGAGGACCTGGACGCCGAGGCGGAGAAGTTCATCCGCAGTCACAAGGGCGCCAAGCCGTCGTTCAAGGGCCTCTATGGCTTCCCCAAGACCCTCTGCGTGTCGATCGACGAAGAGATCGTTCACGGCATCCCGTCGACCAAGCGAGTGCTGGCCGAGGGCAGCATCGTGAGCATCGATTGCGGCGTGTACCTCGAGGGCCTGCATGCCGACTCGGCCACCACCGTGGCCGTGGGCGCGATCTCGCCCGATGCCCAGCGACTGATGGACGTGACCCAGCAGAGCCTGGAGGCTGGCATTCGTCAGGCGCTCGTTGGCAATCACGTCGGCGACATCGGCTTCGCAGTACAGCAGGTGGCGGAGGGTGCGGGATACGGGGTGGTGCGCGAGCTGGTGGGGCACGGTATCGGCACGCGGTTCCACGAGGAGCCGCAGGTGCCGAACTATGGCCCACCCAAGCGACGGGAACGGCTGGTGGCTGGCATGACTATCGCCATCGAGCCGATGATCACGGCCGGGGCACCCGCAGACCCGCACCCTGTCCGACAAGTGGACCGTCGTCACCGCCGATGGCTCGCTGGCGGCGCACTTCGAGCACACTGTCGCTATCACCAAGGACGGGCCGAGGATCCTCACCCGGGCGGCGTAAGGACGCCGGCACTGCCGCGCAGGGACAAATTCGCTGAATCAGCTGTTGCCAATCTCCCAGCACCGAGAGGCTGCCGTATGCGCCGACGCACGTCCCTGCTGCTTGTACTCTGTTTCGCAATTGCTTCCGCGGCCCAGGCTCAGAAGCCGGCCAGGAAGACGGCTCAGCCGGCCACCCCGAAGACTCAGGCGAAGCCCAATATCCTGGTCATCTGGGGCGATGATATCGGGCTCTGGAATGTCAGCGCCTACAACCTCGGACAGATGGGCTACAAGACGCCCAACATCGACCGGATCGCGCGTGAAGGGGCGCTCTTCACGGACCTGTACGGACAGCAGAGCTGCACGGCGGGCCGTGGCGCTTTCCTCACCGGCCAGAGCCCCTTCCGCACCGGGCTGCTCAAGGTTGGCCTCCCGGGCGCCAAGGAAGGGCTCCAGCCGGAAGATCCAACCGTCGCGGAGCTGGTGAAGCCGCTGGGCTACGTGACCGGCCAGTTCGGCAAGAATCACCTCGGCGACCTCGACGCCATGCTCCCGACCATGCACGGCTTCGACGAATTCTTCGGATCCCTCTACCACCTGAACGCCGAAGAAGAGCCGGAGAACCCCGACTACCCGAAGGACCCCGCGTTCCGCGCGAAGTACGCGCCTCGCGGCGTGCTGCACAGCTGGGCCCTGCCGGATGGCGGCCAGAAGATCGAGAACACCGGGCCGCTCACCAGGAAGCGGATGGAGACCATCGACGAGGAGTTCGAGGCGGCCGCCGTCAAGTTCATCACGGCAGGCGAACAAGGACGGCAAGCCGTTCTTCGTCTGGTTCAACTCCACCCGCATGCACATCTGGACCCATCTCCAGCCCTCGAGCGAGGGCAAGACCGGGCCTCGGCATCTACCCCGACGGCATGGTCGAGCACGATGCGCTCGTCGGCCGGCTGCTCGGCCTGCTGGACAGCCTGGGTATCGCCGACAACACGATCGTGATGTACTCCACCGACAACGGCGCCGAGAAATTCTCCTGGCCGGACGGCGGCAGCCTCGCCGTACCGGAACGAGAAGGCGTCGAACTGGGAAGGGGCGTTCGGGTGCCGGGCATGATCAAGTGGCCCGGCGTCATCCAGCCCGGCACCGTGCTCAACGACATCGTATCACACGAGGACTGGCTGCCCACGCTCGTCGCCGCGGCCGGCAACCCGAATGTGACGGAACAGCTGCTGACCGGGTACAACTGTCGGCAGGCAAGACCTTCAAGGTGCACCTCGACGGGTACAACCTGACGGACTATCTCAGTGGCAAGGGGCCTGATCCGCGCAAGGACTTCTTCTATTTCAACGACGACGGGTCACTGGTGGGGCTGCGCTACAAGCAGTGGAAGATCGTCTTCACCGAGCAGCGGGCAGAGGGGCTGGACGTCTGGCAGGATCCGTTCGTGCCGCTCCGGTTTCCCGAAGCTCTTCAACCTCCGTTCGGATCCGTTCGAGACGGCCGACCACGAGAGCATCAACTACGGCCGGTGGCGCATCGACCATGCGTTCGTGCTGGTGCCGGCCCAGGCCTACGTGGCCCGGTTCCTCGGCACGTTCCAGGCGTACCCGCCGCGCCAGAAGGCTGGAAGTTTTTCGCTGGACAACGCGCTGGACGCGCTGCTGAACGCGAACCAGCAGAACAACTAGGCGTTGCGGAACGGGAGCGGCGATAGCTGCGGGCCACCGGATTCGGCGGCCCGCGGCACCCGCGCCAGCGCGGCCGCGGCTCCGGCGCGAAGCGCCGCGGCGCGCGAGTCCGCCTCAAGCCCCTTCAGGTCCACGATGATATTGCCATGGGCCGCCTCGGCGGCCGCCCGGGCAAGGAATCGGGCGGTCGCCAAGTCCGCACCAAGAGCCGATCCCACGTCTGCCTCCAGCCGTTGCGCCAGTTCGATCACCTCGACACAATATTCGATGAGTGTCAGCTGCCATCGCGCCGCTGACACTTCTGCATCGTGCAGCGAAACCGAGGCGGCGGGACCGGCCCGCCGCGCGGCCATGACGGCAGCGTAGGCGCGGTCGTCAGCCTCCCCCACGGCGAGGAGCTGGGGACGTAGCTCGGCCGCCCGCGCCGCGACGACCTCAGCGGCCGGGTGGAGCGCAGTCCGCTTCGGCGACCGGAGCACGATGCGAGCGATCTTCTCTGCCAAGGCGGCCGCCAAGGCGCCGGCGAGGGACGCGACCCGGCCGCCGGCCGGGAGTGGCTGGGGTGACGCGATCGCCTCGAGCCACCGGCCCAGCGCCAACTGTTCGTCCCAGCGCTCGCGTGGTGGGTGCTCGCTCATGCGGTCTCTGGAGCGGACGGCGGGCGATTGACGCAATGCTCGGACAGCAGAACCCATTGATCCTTCGTCCACAGCCAAGTCTGGCCGCAGGTCTGGTCGTCGTGCACTGGCTCAGCGTGATACCGGCCCTCACCCTCCCACCTGCTGCTGACCACCGCCGTTGATCCTGCCAGCTTCACGCGCACGTCGGTGCGCCGCGACACCGTGAGGGTGTAACCGGTGTCCGCAAGGAACGAGAGAGTCGCGGCCTTGTCGCTCAGCCTGCCAGTCGACGTGAAGTACGTATACTCGGGTGAGAGAATGCGCTCGACGCTGGGGCCGTCCTTGGCAAGCCATGCGGAATCGTACGTGGCGAGCGCCGCACGCAGGCTGCCCTCAGTACCTGCTGGCAAACCGGACGGTCCCGCGCATGCGAGGGCGGACAGGAGCATTACCGTGATGGGTGTCCTATCCACAGATGCCTCGCAGCCAGGAGTGCATCACCGGATTGCCCGCAATCGCCGAGGTGTGCCGGAGCATGTCGTGATTTCCCTCGAAATCCGTGACGAGGCCACCCGCCTCCCGAACCAGCAGCGTGCCCGCCGCCATGTCCCACGCCGACAGGTACTGCTCCCAGAATCCGTCGAAACGCCCCGCCGCCACCCAGGCCAGGTCGATTGCAGCGGCGCCGGGACGCCGGATGCCGCTGGTAGCGCCCGCGATCTGCGCGAACTGCCGCTGGTACTCGTCGATGCGCTCGATGTTCTTGAAGGGGAAGCCGGTGCCGATGAGCGCGAACTCCGGCGCCTCGATGGTCGACACGGCGAGCGGCTCGCCGCCGAGAAAGGCACCGTGTCCCCGCACGGCCTCGAACTGCTCGTTAGCGGGAACATCGAGCACGATGGCGGCTTCGAGCACACCGTCCACTGCCGCGGCGATCGACACCGCCCAGATCGGGACCCCATGCAGGAAGTTTGTGGTCCCATCGAGCGGGTCGACAATCCACACAAGGCCCTCGCGGACGACGTCGGGACTGAGCTCTTCTCCCACGATGCGCCCGTGCGGGGTGGCGTCGCGAAGAATGCTCGCGATAAGTGTCTCGGATGTCCGGTCCACCTCGGTCACGAAGTCGCGCTGATCCTTCACCCGCCAATCCTTCGGCCCCGATGGTCGGGTCACGCCACGGAGGTACTCCCCGGCCCGGCCGGCGGCAACTCGGGCCGCATTCAGTAAGTCAAATGATGACAAGGTCTTGCGACGCTCCGTGAGCCTTGGTTACGTTATCGGCATGCCCCGCATCTTTTCAGGGATCCAGCCGTCCGGCGAACTGCACATCGGCAACCTGCTCGGCGCCGTGCAGAACTGGGTGGCACTGCAGGCTCAGTTTGAATGCTTTTATTGCGTTGTAGACCTGCACGCCATCACCGGTGCCGGCTATGACCCAATGCGCCTTGCCCAGCGGACCCGGGAAATGGCGGTGGGCCTGCTCGGTGCCGGGATCGATCCGTCGCGCGTGACTCTGTTCGTCCAGTCACACGTGCCGGAGCACACGACTCTCATGTGGCTGCTGAACAGCGTGGCACCGCTGGGTGAACTCGAGCGGATGACGCAGTTCAAAGATAAGTCACAGGAGATGGAGAGCATTCCTGCCGGTTTGCTCAACTATCCCATTCTCATGGCGGCCGACATCCTCCTCTACCGCGCCGAGATGGTGCCGGTAGGGGAGGACCAGATTCAGCACCTCGAAATCGCGCGGGAGATTTCCCGGCGCTGGACGGCGCGCTTCGCGCCTGAACGCCCGGTGTTCCCGGAGCCGAAGCCGCTCCTCACGGCCGCCAAGCGGATCGTGGGCCTGGACGGCGAGGCCAAGATGTCGAAGAGCCTCGGCAATACGGTGAGCATCACCGACACACCGGAGGAGATATGGCAGAAGCTCCGCCCGGCGAAGACCGACCCGGCGCGGAAGACGAAGAACGATCCCGGCACCCCCGAGATCTGCAACATCTACGCGCTGCATCGGCATTTTTCACCACCGGCCACCGTCGACGAGGTGGCGGTAAAGTGCCGCGGCGCACTCTGGGGCTGCCTCGACTGCAAGCGGGTCCTGGCGGACAACATGACGGCGGCACTGGCGCCCATCCGGGCGCGCACCCTCGACCTTGCCGCTCATCCGGCGCAGGTCGACGAGATCCTGGGCGACGGCGCGCAAGCCGCGCGGCGGGTGGCCGGTGATACCATTCGTGAGGTGCAGGACGCAATGGGCTTCCTTCCGGCGCCAGCCCGCGTCGAGACGAGGGCGTGACGATGACCATCAAGTCCGAAGGCGCGATGGAGCGCATCATCCGCGCAGCGGTCGAGCGCGGAGCCTCCGACCTGCACATCAAGGCCGGCGATGTGTTCCGTGCCCGCATCGACGGCAAGCTGGTGCCGCTCACCAAGCAGCGCCTTACACCGGACCAGACGCGCGCCATCGCCCTCAAGCTCCTCACCACCGACGAGGACCGGGCCCGGCTGGAGTCATTGCGCGACTACGATTGTTCCTGGGGCATGCCGGGAGTCGGGCGCTTCCGGGTCAACATTCTCCGCCAGCGCTCGTCGATCATGATCGTGATGCGCGTCATTCCGTTCGCCGTGCCCACGCTCGCTTCGCTCAACCTGCCACCACTGCTGGGCAAGCTCGTGGAGTCGGAGCGGGGCCTGCTCATTGTGGCCGGCATCAGCGGGGGCGGGAAGTCGTCCACCATGGCGGCGCTGGTGCATCACATCAACCAGACTCAGCAGAAACACGTGGTCACTGTGGAAAATCCCATCGAGTTTCTGCACCGCGACCTCACCTGCTCGGTGACCCAGCGGGAAGTGGGTGTCGACACGGGCACCTACGCGTCGGGATTGCGAGCCGCCCTCCGGCAGGATCCTGACGTCGTGGTCATCGGCGAGCTGGCCGATGCCGAGACGGTGTCCACTGCGATCAAGGCCGCGGAAAGCGGTTTTCTCGTCATCACATCGATGCCAACGCCCGACGTGGCATCGACCGTGGAACGCGTCGTTTCGATGCTGCCACGGGATGAGCGCGAGATCGGGCGCGTACGATTTGCGGAGTGCCTCCGTGGCATTTTTGCCCAGCAGTTGCTCCCGCGGCAGGACGAACCCGGCAAGATGGTGGTCTGCGAGATGCTGCTCGGCACACCTGACGTGCGGGGGGCGCTTCGCGACACCGCGCGCCACGGTGACTTGAAGGCGCTGATGGCCGAGGGCTCGGCGAAAGGGATGCTGACGTTTGAACAGAATCTGGCGGCGCTGGTCGCGGAGGGCCGCATTACCGCTGAGGCCGCTCGCGCCGCCACCCTGCCGAGCGTGATACCCCCGCCGGCTGGCGTCCCCGAGCGCCGGAAGAGGGCGGCGTCCTCGAAGGGATAACTGAGAATGTCGCGCGGTGCGCGCGCGCTGGTCATGGATCTCGCATCACGCGGCCGCGAGGCGGGAACACCCGGCGCGCAGATGGCCCGTCGCTCAGTTGAGTCATTTCTCACCGAACTCGGCTACACCGTCCAGCAGCAGGAATTCAACTTCAACGCCGGCGTATATCGCGTGCTGCCCGCAGCGGGGGCAGTCCTTGCCGTCGTGTCCGTGGCGGAGCTCTTCCTGCTGAGGCGCGCGGCGCCCGGGACCGGACTGGCGGCGTTGATCCTGCTCGCCGCCGTGGTGGCACTCGTGACAGCGTACTTCCTCTCCGGAACCAGGGGTTCAGGATTCGACCGGGTCGACGCCAACCTCATCGCGACCCGGCCGGGGGTCCCCGTCAGCTGCTGGCTGGTTGCCCATCTGGACACCAAGGCACAGGCGCAGTCCATGGCCGGGCGTCTCGTTGGGCTGTGGGTCACCGTCCTTGCCGTGACCGCCCTCCTTGCAGCTGTAGTGGTGCGACTGTACCGGCCGGTTCCCTCCGCCCTCGCGGCCGCAGTGGGCGTGCTGGGTTGCGTGGCTGGCGTGCTGCTGTCGCGAGGCAGACTGTCGGGCACTTCACCCGGTGCGCGGGACAATGCCTCCGGCCTGCTGGCGCTTCTCACGGCGGCAGAACTTTCGCCCGATGCGGCGATCGGCCTGATCATTACCGGTGCCGAGGAATTCGGTCTCGTCGGCGCGCGGGCGCTGGCGCGCGAGCGGCCCGAGCTCTTTGCGGGCACGCTCGTCGTCAACGTGGACACCGTGGATGATGAAGGCACTACCTATGTCGTGACCCACGGGCCGGAAAGCGCCGACCTGGCCAGCCGGGCGATCTCCCGGTTGAAGGGCCTCTCTCCGCTTGTACGGGAGCGGCGCCTCCCGATCGGGATTATGGTGGACAGCCTTCCCCTCTCCCGGGTGGCCCGGCAGTCGATCACGGTGGGACGGCTCACCTGGGCCACGCTGCGGCGGGTGCACACGGCACGGGACGACGTGAACGGATATCACCTGGTGACGGCGGAACGGCTCGGTGAACGGCTGGCACTCCCGATTTGACCCGTCGCGGTCTGGCCGCTAGCTTCCGCCAAAGGATTCAGCAGCCCCGCGAGGGGCTTTTTTGTTGCCATGAGGGGAGATGCCATGTTCGACGCCGGCACCCGATGTGTCGTCGTAGTGGGCGCGCAGTGGGGTGATGAAGGGAAGGGCAAGCTGGTCGACGTGCTCGCTGAGCGCGCCGACTTCGTGGTGCGCTACCAGGGCGGGGCCAATGCGGGCCACACCGTCGTGATTGGTAGCGACCTGTATGTCCTGCACCAGATCCCTTCGGGCATCCTCCATTCCCGGGCGACCTGCATCATCGGCAACGGTGTGGTGCTTGACGCCGAGCAGCTCTTTGGCGAGCTGGACGACCTCTCCAAGCGCAGCGCGATCGCGAGCGGCCGGCTGCTCGTATCCGACCGGGCGCACCTGGTCCTGCCGCTGCACAAGCAGCTGGACGTTGCGAGCGAGCGGAAGCAGAACATCGGCACCACCGGGCGCGGGATCGGGCCCTGCTACGAGGACAAGGTCGGCCGCCGCGGGCTGAGGGTGGGGAATCTCCGGAACCTGGCGGAGACCGCGGAGCTCCTCAGCGCCCGGGTGGAAAGAGCCAATCACCAGCTGCACGAGATGGGCTGTACCGAGCGCGCGTCGCTCGAGGAACACATCGCGTTGATGGAGCGCCTGGCGCCGCGCCTGCTGTCCCACACGGCCGATACCGGTCTCATCGTGCACCGGGCGGTGCGCGAGGGCCGAAGCGTGCTGCTCGAAGGCGCACAAGGTGCGCTGCTCGATGTCGATCACGGGACCTACCCGTTCGTCACTTCTTCCAACACCACGGCTGGTGGCGCGGCGGTTGGCGCGGGCATCGGTCCCACCGCGATCCATGGCGTACTCGGTGTGGTGAAGGCGTATACCACCCGCGTGGGTAACGGACCCCTGCCCACCGAGGCGGAGGCCGGGGCGGAAGAGCAGCTGCGCAGGCTTGGCGGAGAGTTCGGTGCCACCACCGGGCGGCCGCGCCGCTGCGGCTGGTTCGACGCGAGTGTGGTGCAGTACTCCGCGCGGGTCAATGGGCTCACCGGCCTGGCCATCACCAAGCTCGACGTACTCGACACCTTCGACGAGGTGCCCGTCGGCACCGGCTACGAGCTCGAGGGCGGCACCTGTGAAGGCATGCCGGCCGACGTCGAGGTGCTGGAGCGGGTGAAGCCGGTATATGAGCGGCTGGCGGGTTGGAAACGCTCGACCGGGGAGGCGCGGAAGCTGGCCGACCTGCCGAAGGCCGCTCGCGCCTACCTGGACCGGATCGAGGAGCTATCGGGTGTACCCATCCGCTACGTCAGCGTCGGGACCCGCCGTGACCAGATCATCGAGGTTTGATACTCAGTTGCTCGTAGTCGGCGCGGGGCCCACCGGCCTGTCGGTGGGCATTGCCGCAGCCCAGGCAGGCGTCGCCTGCATCCTGCTCGACCGCGCCACCGTGGTCAGTGCCATCGAGAAGTATCCCCTTGGCATGACGTTCTTCTCGACGCCCGAACGCATCGAGATCGGTGGCATTCCGCTCGTCACCAGCTCCGAAAAGCCCACCCGGCGCGATGGTCTCATCTACTATCGCCGGGTCGCGGAACATTACCAGCTCGATGTGCGGGTGGCCGAAACGGTCACCGCCATCCGGCGCGAGGCCGGTGGCATCTTCGCCGTGGCGGTGCGCCGGCCGCACGACGAAGTGACGTATTACGCCAAGGCGGTCGTGATTGCGACCGGCTATTACGACCAGCCAAATGCGCTGGGGGTACCGGGCGAGGACCTGCCTCATGTCAGCCATTATTTCGTCGAGGGTCACCGTCACTGGCGGCAGAAGGTGGTGATTGTCGGCGGTGGCAATTCGGCGGTGGACGCGGCGCTCGAGAGCTGGCGTGCCGGTGCGGAGGTCACGATGGTGCTCCGCGGGGACGGCCTGCACCCCACCGTCAAGGCGTGGGTGCTGCCGGACATCAACAATCGGCTGACTGAAGGCAGCATCGGGGTCCGATACCGGTCGCGAGTCCGCGCCATTACGCCGACGCACGTCACCATCGCCAATGAGCGCGGCGTCACGGAAGACCTTCCGGCCGACCGCGTACTCCTCATGACTGGCTATCGTCCCGACCTCGGTTTGTTGCGCAGTCTGGGCGTGCCGATCGACACCGAATCCGGCGTGCCAGCCCATGACGAAGGGACCCTGGCGACCCCGGTGCCCGGTGTGTATGTCGCCGGCGTCATCGCCGGCGGATACGACGACAACCGATTGTTCATCGAGAATACCCGGCACCATGGCGACCTCATCGTGGCCGACTTCCTTCGCCGGGCCCGGGCGATGGATGACTGACCTCAGCCGGCGAGAATTGCTGCTCGCCGTGGCAGGCGCCGCGCTGGCCTGCGGAACGGACTCACCAATGCCTCAGGTTGCCCAGAATGGTGGTTTCCCCCGCAAGTCCGACTTCCTAATTCCTGATGGTCTCGTCTACATCAATTCGGCCTATGAACACCCGTTGCCCCTGATCGCTGTCGAGGCCCAGCACGCATACAGCCAGAGCCGGGCGCGACCGACCGTCGAGCTTTTCGATACCTCGTCCGCGGTGCGCCGGGTCAAGGCGGAATATGCCGCCCTCATCAATGCCACGCCCGACGAACTCGCCTTCATTCCCAACACGAGCACCGGAGAGAACCTGGTGGTTCGCGGGCTCGGCATCCCGGACTCCGGCGGCAACGTCGTCACCGATGCGCTGCATTTTGACGGCGCCATCCTGCACCTGCAGGCGCTCCAGTCGCAGGGACTGGAATTGCGGATGGCCATGCCGAGCGCCGAGGGAGCCATCGAACTGGCCGCCCTCGACCGGCTGATCGACCGGAACACGCGACTGGTCGAGGTGTCCCTCGGTGGCCATGTACAACGGTTTCGAGCATGATCTCGCTGCCGTGTGCGACATCGCCCACTCCCGCGGCGCCTTCGTCTATGCCGACATCATCCAGGGAGTCGGCGCGGTGCCATTCGACGTCCGCGCAACCGATGTCGACTTCGCGGCGGCCAGCGGCTTCAAGTGGCTGATGGGCGACTTCGGGCTGGGATTTCTCTACGTCAGGGGCGACCTGATCGAGCGAGTCCTCAAGCGGACCACCTTCGGCTATCACTCCGCGCCCGATATCGAGACTCATTTCCTGCCGTCGGATCCGCCCGGACCGACGCCGTTCACCTGGCATTTTGGTTCCGGCGCCGGGGCGACCTTCGAGGTGGGGAGCCGGGCGGCCGCCCCGCTGATGGCCCTGCATGCCTCACTTCCCTACCTGCGCGAGCTTGGGGTGAAACGCATCCAGGCCTGGCGCCAGCCACTGCTGGATACGCTCAGGACGGAGCTGGGCCGGCAGGGCCTCGTTCCAGTGACCCCTCCTGGAACTACCTCACCGATCCTCAGCTTCACGTTCCCGGCCGATAAGCCGGTGGCCGATCGCCTCAGGCAGGCCGGGATCAACGCCCGGGTCGGCGTACGGTATCTGCGCCTCTCGCCATCCGTCTTCAATGACCAGCACGACGTGGCCCGGGTGATCGAAGCGCTGGCCTGATGAAGTTGCGTCGTCCGCAGCTTTGATTCTCCCCCTCCGAGGGGCTATCTTGACGCCCCTGAACGACTTCCGTTTCCCCTTGCGCTCGTGAACATGGCCGAAAACACCCTCATGGAAAAGCTCGTGTCGCTGGCCAAGCGACGGGGCTTCGTGTTTCAATCTTCGGAGATCTACGGGGGCCTCGGCTCCGTGTGGGACTACGGTCCGCTGGGCGTCGAACTCAAGAAGAACGTGAAGGATCGCTGGTGGCATGCGATGGTCCACGCGCGGGATGACATCGAGGGACTAGATGCCGCGATCCTCATGCATCCGCGGGTGTGGGAGGCGTCGGGTCACGTCGCAGGGTTCACCGACCCGCTGGTGGACTGCAAACAGTGCAAGAACCGTTTCCGGGCTGATGACAAGCGCATCAAGGGCACGCCGGGGCAGCCCGACGCGCAGTGCCCGGTGTGCGGGTCGAAGGGCACGCTCACCGAGGCGCGCCTGTTCAACCTGATGTTCAAGACGTTCATGGGGCCGGTGGAGGAGCAGGCGGCGGTGGTGTATCTGCGTCCCGAGACGGCGCAGGGTATCTACGTCAATTACCAGAACGTGCTCAACTCATCGCGGCAGCGGGTGCCGTTC
The DNA here is from genome assembly GCA_963822925.1 of uncultured Gemmatimonadales bacterium. GTDB lineage: Bacteria > Gemmatimonadota > Gemmatimonadetes > Gemmatimonadales > GWC2-71-9 > JAGGAG01. The sequence continues at coordinate 231,499 of CAWGJN010000003.1, read as the reverse complement.
GGCATCGCGCAGATCGGCAAGGCATTCCGGAACGAGATCACGCCCGGGAACTTCATCTTCCGCACGCGCGAATTCGAGCAGATGGAGATGCAGTTCTTCGTGAAGCCGGGTACGGATATGGAGTGGTTCGAGCGCTGGCGTGAGTGGCGCATGGACTGGCACCGGTCGATCGGCCTCACACCCACCAAGCTGCGCTGGCATGCCCACGGCCCGGGCGAACTGGCCCACTATGCCAAAGTGGCGTACGACATTGAGTACGAGTTTCCCTTCGGGTGGCAGGAAATCGAGGGCGTCCACAACCGTTCGGACTTCGACCTGGGCCGGCACCAGGAGTATTCCGGCAAGAAGCTGGAGTATTTCGACCAGGCGGCCAACGAGCGCTATCTCCCGTACATCGTGGAGACGTCGGCCGGTGCCGACCGCGTCACGCTCACCCTCATGGCAGATGCGTACCGTGAGGAGACCGTGGAGGGCGAAACGCGGGTGGTGCTTGGTTTTGATCCCGGCATCGCGCCGATCAAGGCCGGCATATTTCCGCTGGTGAAGAAGGACGGAATGCCCGAAGTGGCCGATCGCATCTATCACGACCTCAAGAAGCAGTTCCCGGTATTCTACGATGACAGCGGCGCCATCGGGCGCCGCTATCGCCGGATGGACGAGGCAGGCACGCCGTTCTGTATCACCGTGGACGGCGATACCCAGGCGGACCAGACGGTCACAGTCCGGGCGCGCGACGCGATGACCCAGGAGCGCGTGGCCATCGGCCAGCTGGGGGAATACATCGGGTCGCGGATCCGCGCTTAGATTTCGGGAAGGGCGGGTTGCGCCCGGTCTCAGTCAGGAAGGATGCCGGTATGATGAAGTCATTACTGCTTTCCGCGTTGCTGGCCGTGGGCGCCGTGGCACCCGCCGCCTCCCCGGTCGAGCCCGAGTATCGCCTGGTGGTCGTCAGCGAGTCGGGCGACATCATTACCTGGATCAGGGTGAAGGATGGCCGGCTTGAGGCGGAGCGGGTCGTGCCGATCGGGATCATGCCCGCGGATATCGACGGTCCGCACAACGTCACCATCGCCCCGGACAACCGGAGCTACTACGTCTCCGTGGCCCACGGGACGCCCTACGGGTCACTGTGGCGCCTGGATGCCCTCAACGACACGCTGATCGGGCGGGCCCCAGTCGAGCTCTTCCCAACCACGATCTCCGTCACGCCCGACGGCGACCTCGCCTTCGTCGCCAACAGCGACTTCTACGGCGACCGTCCCCGCGTCAATCCGTTGTCCATCGTGCACACGCCGACGATGACGACGATCACCAATCTGCCGGTGTGCGACATGCCGCACGGGGTCAAAGTGAACCACGCAGGCAGCAGCGTGTACGTGTCGTGCATGCATTCCGACGAGTTACTGGAGCTCGACGTCTCCACCCTGAGCATCGTGCGGCGGGTGAAGACGGGCTCCGGGCATGCGATGACCGGTGGCGGCCACGATCTCGATGCGCACAAGGCCGCGGCCTCAGCCCCCGCCTCGGCGCCGGCAGGCTCTTCGGAGCACGCCGGGCACGACATGAGCACCATGCCCATGACGGGCCCGAAGGGGGGTCCCGACCTCAGCAAGGAATGCGCACCCACGTTCGTGTCGGTATCGCCCGACGACAAGACGCTGTATGCCGCCTGCAATGTCGGCTACACCATGCAGGTGTGGGACGCGGCCACGATGACGTTCATCAAGGAACTGCCGACCGGGAAGGGGGCGTACAACGTCGAGCCCTCGCCCGACGGCAGGTTTGTCATCGTGACCAACAAGAAGGACCAGAGCATCAGCGTTTTCGACGCACGGACGCTCTCAGAAGTGGCGCGGATCCCGACCACCAAGAAGATCGTGCATGGCATCGCCTACTCTCCCGACAGCAAGCTGGCGTTCATCACCCAGGAGTCGATCGGCGCGGATCCCGGCGCGGTGGACATGATCGACCTCGCGACACTCAAGAACGTCGCGACCCTCGCGGTGCCTGCCCAACCGACGGGCATTTCGACCTGGCGGAAACCATGACCTTCGAGGCCCTCACCACGCTCGATGGGCCGGCGGTGCTGGCGCGGGCCAAGGAGTTCTTCGCCGAACGCGTGCCACTCAATGCCGCGTTCCCGGAGCGCGAGGGTGCGGGGTGGCTCGTGCTGCGCGGACAGGGCGGGGAGGAGGTAGCGATCGCCGTGGCTCCGGCCGAAGGCGGCGTGCGTGTGCGAGGCTCGACACTCTTCTTCGACCAGGCGCTGGATCGCTTCCTTTCCACGCTGCCGCCAATGGCCGCCACATGACCGCGACCACCATGCTCCCGGTGCGCGTGATGGTTGAGGATACCTGGGACGAGGTGAGCATCGAGCTTCCTTCGTCCACGCCTCTGGGCGACCTCAAGGCCATCGCACTTCGGCAAGCCGGCGTGGCAGGCGATGCCTCCGACTATGTCATGAAATACCTTGGCGCGGAATTGCAGGACGAGGACCGCAGCCTGGCCGACGCCGGTGTCGTGCCGAATGCCGCACTCGTCGTGCTTCCGCGCCGGAGACGTCCCCTCCGCTGACTTCTCCCCGTGCGGGCGCGCGCCGGTCCCGGATGACGCGGGCGATGGTGCTGTTCGCGTCCGCCATCCTTGCGTTCGACGGCGTCGCCGTGATCGTCCTCGGCGTCCTGGCACACCGCCCACTCTTCATCATCATGGGAATCGTCATCGCGGCCGCAGCGATCGCGACCCTGGTATCGTGGAACCGCCAGCGCGCCCGGCTGGAAGAGATCAAGCGGGAACATGCCGACCTGCGGGACGAACTCCATTCCCTGGACAACTACATCAAGCGTCGTTGACGTGCCCGTCCCGGTCCTTACGCATCCTGCCTGCCTGTCCCACGATACCGGCCCGGATCATCCCGAGACGCCGGCCCGCCTGTCCGCGGTGCTCACGCTGTTCCGGGCTGATCCGGCGTTTGAGGTACGCAATGCGGCCCCAGCGTCGCTCGAGCCGGTCTTGCGCGTGCATCCCCAGGCCTACCTCGACTCGATCAGGGCCTTCAGTCGGTCGGGGGGCGGCGCGCTCACCGGCGACACGACCCTCAGTGCGGAGAGCTGGGACGCAGCCCTCGGCGCTGCAGGGGCGGTGCTCGCGGCCACCGACCTGGCGCTTGCGAAGGGCCGCCACGCGTTCGCGGCGGTGCGGCCACCCGGGCATCATGCGCTGCGCGACACGGCCATGGGATTCTGCCTGGTGAACAACGTGGTCGTGGCCGCGTTCGCCGCACTTGCGACCGGCCGTGCCCGCGTGCTGATCGTCGACTGGGACGTGCACCACGGAAACGGCACCCAGGCTCTGGTAGAGGCCGAACCACGCATCCGCTTCGTGTCGCTGCACCAGCACCCATGGTACCCGGGAACTGGTCTCGCTTCGGAGCGCGGCGTCGGGAACATCTTCAACGTTCCCCGCGGGGCCGGACGACCCGCCGACTGGTACGTCGAGGACCTGTGGGACGCGATTACGGCCGCGACGCGTGACTGGCTGCCGGACATCATCTTCGTATCCGCGGGGTTCGACGCCATGCTGGGCGATCCGCTCGGTGGGTTCACGCTCGAACCGGCGCACTATGCCGAACTCACCCGTCGCCTGCGCGAGTCGTTGCGCGACCAGCCGATCGTCGGGCTGATGGAGGGCGGCTATATTCCCGCCCGTCTCGCCGAGGGTGCCGCGGCACACTGCCGCGCCCTCGGATGAAGCCGCCAACGCCACTCCGTTCCGAGGCACGCCCGTGAGCACATCGCTCCGACTGAGCGCCGAGATTCTCGAACTTCGCACCCGGCACCCGTTCATCATCGCGCGCGGCGGTCAGAGCGAGTATCGCACCGTTTGGGTGCGCCTCACCGATGCCGATGGCCGCGAGGGGTGGGGTGAGGCCGCGGCCACGAAGTTCTACGGCGAGACCGCCGAGACCGTGCTGGCAGCACTAAACATCTACGCCGCCCACTCGCCAAAGGACGCGTTCGATCTCGAGGAGGGTGAACGCGCCTGGGAACTGGCGCTGCGGGGCAATCCCGCCGCGCGCGTGGCGCTTTCCACCGCGCTGCATGACCTCGCCGCGCAGCGCGCCGGCGTGCCGCTTCATCGCCTCTGGGGACTCGACGCCGCGCAAGCACCGCGGTCCACCTTCACTATCGGCATCGACACCAGCGAGAAAATGCAGGCCAAGGTGCGCGAGGCCGCCGCGTATCCCATCCTCAAGGTCAAGCTGGGCACCGACCGGGACGTGGAGATCCTCCGGGCGTTGCGCGACGTGACCGACCGCGAAATCCGGGTCGACGCCAACTGCGCCTGGAGCGCGCGCCAGGCGATCGGCATGCTCCCGGTCCTCGAGGAGTACGGCGTCACGGTGCTGGAACAGCCGGTGGCGCCGACCGATCTCGATGGCTTCGCTATCGTGCGGGCCCGCAGCAACATTCCGATCATCGCCGACGAGAGCTGCAAGACGGCCGCCGACATCCCGGCGCTGGTGGGCAAGGTGGACGGCATCAATATCAAGCTTGCCAAGTGCGGCAGCCTCCGTGAGGCGATCCGCATGGTGGCCGTGGCCCGCACTCACCACCTTCAGGTCATGCTCGGTTGCATGATCGAAAGCTCGATTGCCATTACGGCGGCGGCTCACCTCGCGCCGCTGGTGGACATCGTGGACCTCGATGGTGCGGCGCTCCTGTCCAACGATCCGTTCAAGGGTGCCAGCATCGACGGCGGCCAGCTCACGCTTCCCACCGCTCCGGGGCTCGGCGTCACGCGGCGATGAGTGACGCGTACGCCCGCGTCGCTCTCCCTCTCCCGCTTCACAACGGATACCTGTACCGCATCCCCGAGCCGCTGCGCGGCTCGGTGACACCGGGCATGCGCGCCGTGGTCCCGGTGCGCGGGCGGGAGCTGATCGGCGTGGTCGTCGGCCTGGAGGCGGATCCACCACCCGTGCGCGCGCTGGACCTGCTGGCCGTGCCCGACCGCGAACCCCTGCTCTCGGCGGCGCTCCTTGCGACGGCGCAGTGGGTCGCGGGCTATTACGGCGCGCCGCTCGGCCTCGCCTTGCGCGCCGCACTGCCTGCGGCCATGTGGGGCGAGTCCAAGGTGATCATGCGGCTGCTCGATGCGTCGCTCGCCGAAGGGCCGGTGGCGGTTGAACTGGTGCAATGGTTGGCGCCGCGCGTGGGTGGCGGCACCGTGTCTGCCGCGGCCCGCGCGCTGGGACGCAATGTGTGGGAATCGGTGTGGCGGCTTGTCGACCGGGGCGCGATCGACCTCGAGATCCTGCCGCCGGACACCGGCGAAAAGCGAGCGCGCGAGCGGATGCTGGTGCTCGCGGATCACGTGCCGGGCCTGCTCGAGCGTGATGCCCTCTTTCGCCGCAGCCCGAAACAGCGGCAGCTGCTCGAACTGCTCGAGGTACAGGGAGGCATCGCCTCGGTCAAGGAACTCCACGAACGCGAGGGCGTCTCGGACGCGGTCATCCGCGGCCTCGTGGATCGCGGACTGGCCGCCATCGGGACGGCGGAGCGGATTCGCGATCCCTTCGCCGGCGTCAGGGGGACGCCACCGCCCGATCGCCCCACGCCGGGACAACAGGCTGCGATCGCGGCGATCGAGCAACTGGATGCCGGCGGCGCGGCGCTCCTGCAGGGCGTCACCGGGAGCGGCAAGACCTTCGTCTATCTGGAAGCGGTGAGGCGCACACTGGCCGGTGGACGGGGCGCGATCGTGCTCGTGCCCGAAATCGCCCTCACGCCGCAGACCGTAAGCCGCTTTCGCGGCGTCTTCGGCGACCAGATCGCCGTGCTGCACAGCGGGCTCTCCGACGGCGAGCGCGCAGATGCCTGGCGCCTGCTGCGACGGGGGGAGCGCCGCGTCGCGGTCGGCGCCCGGTCGGCGATCTTTGCGCCAGTGCGTGCCCTCGGCCTCATTGTCATCGATGAAGAGCACGAGACCAGTTACAAGAACGGGGAGGCTCCGCGCTACCATGCCCGCGACGTGGCGATGGTGCGGGCCCGCCTCGAACAGGCGCGCGTGGTGTTCGGGAGCGCCACACCCTCGCTGGAGACGCATGCCCGGGCCGGGAAGGGCCTGCAGTTGCTGCGCCTCCCGGACCGGATCGAGGAGCGGCCGATGCCGCCGGTGGAGCTGATCGACCTGCGCCATGCCGCGCTCGTGCTCGAGGCCGCACCGGTTCCGTGGTCGGAAGCGCTCGATGCGGGGATCGGCGCGGCGTTAGCCAACCGGGAGCAGGCGCTGCTGCTGCTCAATCGCCGGGGCTATGCGTCCTTTCTCCAGTGCCAGTCGTGCGCCGCGGTGGCCGGATGCCCGAATTGCAGCATCGCGCTCACGGTGCATCGCGCGCCCGAGGGCCTGCGCTGTCATTACTGCGATCATCGCGAGGTGATGCCGCCGGCCTGCGCGCAATGCGGTGGGGTGGTGCAGGTGGCGCGCGGCGTGGGCACGCAACAACTCGAGCGACTGGTGGCGGAGCGGTACCCCACGGCTCGCGTGGCTCGCATGGACCTGGATACGACAGGGGGGAAGGGTGCGCACCAGCGCATCCTCGCGGCCGTCGACAGCGGTGACGTTGACATCCTTCTCGGCACTCAGATGATTGCCAAGGGGCTGGATTTTCCGAGAGTGACCCTGGTTGGCGTGGTAGACGCAGATACTGCCCTGCACCTGCCAGACTTCCGCGCTTCCGAGCGCACGTTCCAGCTGCTGGCGCAGGTGGCCGGGCGGGCGGGACGGGGACCGCGCGGTGGCCGCGTCATCGTCCAGACCCGCTCGCCCGCGCATCACGCGCTCACCTTCGCTGCGGCGCACGACACCGACGGATTTGCCGCGGCCGAGCTCCGACTCCGGCAGTCGCCCGCCTATCCGCCGTTCGTCAGCCTGGTAAACCTGCTCGTGTCGTCGGCCGATGAACTCGCGACCGCCGACGCGGCGGATGTGATCGCCGCCTGGTGCACACGGCTGGTGGAGGGACGAGGTCTGCCCCTGACCATCCTCGGACCGGCGCCTTGTCCGCTGGCACGGCTCAAGGAGCGCTGGCGCTGGCACGTAATGCTGAAGGGGCCTCCCCGCGCCGTCGGGCAGCTCGTTCGCTATGCCGCGCGCCGCTTGCCCAGGTTCCGCCAGGTGCGGGTGGTGATCGACCGTGACCCCGTCTCGCTGCTGTAAGCGCCTTCAGCGGGTCTTGAATCCGATCTCCGCTCCGAGGTAGAAATTGAGTCCTGGCGAGGGCTCGAGCACCCGCCCGCCGAAGCCGTTCACCGTCACCGCGCCGATGTACTTCCGGTCGAACAAGTTGGCGAGGCCTACATAGGGGAGGAACGAAAAGTCGCGCCACTGCTTCGACCAGCTGACGCGGAGGTTCGTTACGCCGGCGCCCCAGTTGTCGACCCAGATCGTGTTCTGGTCGTCGGCCGTGAGTGAGGATGACAGGGTCTGGTCGAGGTCCACGACAAAGCCGTAGCCTGGCTGTGACCGCAGGCCGATCCGGGTAAAGAAGCGCGGCACGCCTGGCACGCGATTCCCGTCGAGGGTGTCGGCGGTGGCGCCATTCACCACGACATAGTCGGCGAAGGTGTAGTTCGCGTAGGTGAACGACAGGTTCGCGCTGAACTGCGGTACCGGTATCGCGGTGATACCCAGCTCGAACCCGTTGTTGTTGATCTTGCCGGCATTGGTGTAGTAGACACGGCCTCCGACATCGCGATATGGCACGATGGCGTCGGTGACGCGACTCAGGAAGCCGGATACCGAGTACGTGAGCCAGCGCGATACCCGTCCACGGGCACCCAGCTCCGCGCTGCGTGTGCGCTGGGGCTGGATCGCGTCGTTGAATCCGCCGGCTCCGTCCGGCCGGTTGGCGAGTTCCGTGGTGGTTGGTGTCTCGAAGTCCGAGGCGACGTTGACGTAGGGCGTGATTCCCTCGGTGATGAAGTAGCTGATGCCGGCGGTGCCGCTCGGGGCATCCTGGGGCAGGCTGCCGCTCGCGTCGCCGTCGTCGGTCTTGACGTCCTCCACATCGAAGGTGACCCAGTCGTAGCGCACGCCGCCGTCGATAGTGATGCGCTCGCTTGGGGTCCAATGGGCCTGAATGAACGGTCCCACCTCGGTGACGGTCTCTACCTGGTCCAGCAGGACGCTGTCAGTCGGCTGGCCGGACAGGGACCGGAAGTTCTGCCGGTCATCGTGCAGCCGCTGGAAATCGAGTCCTGCCGTGAGCAGCGGGGAGCGCCAGCTGCTGCCCGGGCGATAGCTGGTCGTGGCTCGGGCCCCGGCGGCCTCGCGGTCGATCTGCACGTATACGCCTGCGACAGGCGCGGCCGCTCCCTGGTCGCCCGGCGGCGCGGTGGCCAGCGGGTTCTGCACCTGCCGCCAGAGCGCGAAGGCCGACACGTTGATCGACGCGTCGTGGCCGGTGAAGCGATTCTGGTAGGTTAGGGATACCTGCTGCTGCTTGATGTCGTTGGACGCACCCCGGCGAATGTTGGCCGCTGCGGCCGAATCGGGATTGACGTCATATTCCGCATAGGTGAGTGCGCCGGGATTCTGCGCCAGCGGATCATTCGCGATCAGCACGCGCAGGTCCAGCGAGCTCTGCTTCGTGGGAGTCCAGGAGAGGCCGAGGTTGTAGATGCCGATGTCCGCGGCGCTGTTCTGCCGGAAGCCCTCCCAGGTGAAGCGCGACAGCGACAGGACGCCGCTGAAGTTGCCGCTCCGCGCCATGGATATGGCCTGCCATTTGTCCATGTCATACGAACCCGCCTGGTACCGGACCGTCTGCGAGAAGGTCTCGGGTCCGGCCACCTGGGAATGCAGCGACACGACTCCGCCGGACGCGTTGCCGTACATGCTCGACGCCGGGCCCCGCAGCACCTCGATCTTGTCGAGCAGGCCGTAGTCCACGTTGGTCAGCTGGCTCTGTCCGTCAGGGAGGGTCTGCGGAATGCCGTCCAGCAGCACCTTGACGCCGCGGGCGCCGAAATTGGCTCGCGCTCCGGCCCCCCGGATCTCGATACGCTGGCCCTGGGAGTACTGGGATCGGTTCTGGATGTAGACGCCGGGAACGTTGTTCAGCGCCTCGTCTGCAGTAAGGGTGGGCTGGGCCCGCGTGATGTCGCGCGGGCCTACGACGCCGATGGCTTGCGGAATACGGCTCAGCGTTTCCGGAGTCCGGGTCACCGTAACGGTGATGTCTTCGAGCACCTGCACGGAGTCAAGGCGCGCCGAGTCGGGCCGGGCGGGCGCAACGGGCTCCTGGGCGGTCGCGCGCGAGGCTAGGAGCAGCAGCGCGAAGGGTACACAAGGCAGGATCGCGCGAACTGTGCGAGCTATCGACATTGACGCTCTCGGGTTCGTGGGTTGACGGCCGGTTTGAGGGGCAATCTACTCGATCGTGTTGCTTGAATCCCTGGTGTGGACCTCCTACCTTCCGCCCCACGATGACCAAGTCAGCATACACTGAACCGGACTTCACCCAGGCGCCGTTCGCCGGAGCTCCGGAGGCCCGATTTGTCCCTCTTCCTGCCGACGGGGTCCTGCCCGAGGGCTTCTTCTCGACGTCCAATCTCCCGACCTACGTGCATGTTGGCGGCCGATGGCTGATGCCGGTGCGGCCCCGCATGGATTGCGTCATTGCCAGGCGGGCAGACGGCCTTGAGACGATCGAGCCGCGGCGGCTCTGCAAGGGCGACATGGTCGCGGTCGGAGAGGCCGAGGATGGTACGGAGGGCATCGTGGTGCACACCGTCGGATTCCTGGGCGGCAGCCACTCCGCCAATGAGTTCCAGTTCATGGGTACAGAGGTGAGCCGGGAAAAGCCGGTCAACTACGAGGAGCTTGCGTTCCAGCTCGAGAAAGAGCGTCGTGCCGGCGGATACGTGCTCTGGGTCGCAGGGCCTGCACTGGTGCACTCGCGCGCCCGGTCCGACTTCGAGTGGTTCATCCGGAGCGGATACGTCCAGGCGGCGCTCCTGGGCAATGCCGTCGCCGTGCATGACATGGAGGCGGCCATTTTCGGCACTACGCTGGGCATGAGCAATACCGGGGTGCCCACCGAAGGCGGTCATGGCCTGCACATGCGGGCCATCAACCGTGTGCGTGCAGCCGGCTCCATCGCGAACGCCGTCAAGTCGGGACTGGTCAGGAGCGGCATCATGCACACGCTCGAAGCGTGCGGGGTGCCGTACGTGCTGGCCGGCTCCATCCGGGATGACGGGCCGCTGCCGGGCGTCTACAGCGATACCCTCGCCGCACAGGAGGCGATGCGCGAACACACCGTGCTCGCCACCGGTGCGGTATTCATCGCCACCGCCCTGCACGCGATCGCCGTCGGGAACATGCTCCCCGCCTTTCACACCCGGCGCGGGCCGCCGGAGCCCCTCATGACCATCTGCGTGGACCAGACCGAGTTCGTCGTGAACAAACTCAAGGACCGGGGCACGCACCAGGCCTTCGGCGTCGTCACCAACGCGCAGGACTTCATGCACGTGCTCCGGTTCTACGTCGAGCAGGCCCGGGCCACCGCGTGACCGCGCCCATTCGTGCGACCTGGCGCGGTGGCTGGGCCCGGCTGGCTGAAGCGGCCCTGGCTCACCTCCCGGTCGATGAGGTCGAAGGAATCTGGCAGTTCCAGCCGATCCGGCTCGAGCGCCGGGAGCTGGGCACCGCGATCCTCGCGCTCCGCGATGGCGAGCGGCGCCGCATCTGGACCGCACGATATGCGCTCACCATCAGGGGCCGGGAGCGCGGGGCATTCGAGCACTCGCTCGAGGAAGTCGGCAGCGGTCCGGTCGGGGCACTGGAGGAGCTCCTCGTCAGTGTGTGCCGACGGCTCGGAGAGGACGACGCGCCGCTGCCGGTGCCGGTCGACCAGTGGCGCGAGGCAGCACTCGATGGCGCACCTCAGTCGTGAGGAGGCAGCCGGCCTCCTCGAGCGCTTTCACCGGCATCTTCGCGACCACCGCCTTCCCGTCACCCCTCAGCGAACCCTGATCGCCCGGGTCCTGTTCGAGTCCGACGAGCACCTCTCGGTCGAGGCGATCGAGCGGCGGTTGCGACAGGCGGGCGCGCGCGTCGGCACCGCGACGGTCTATCGCACTCTCGATACGCTCGTCGAGAGCGGCCTGCTGCGCACCCATGACTTCGGCGAGGGCTTCCGCCGCTACGAGCCCGTGGCCTCGTCACAACAACATGAGCACCTCGTGTGCGTGCGCTGCGGTGCCGTGCAGGAATTCCACAACGAACGGCTGGAACGAATGCTTCCCGTCATCGCGGATGAGTTCCACTTCCAGCACCAGCGTCATCGCATCGAAATCTACGGGCTCTGTCGCGACTGCCGGCAGCGCGACCTGGCGGGCCTGCTCAAGTGAGCGAGACGGCGGGCCTGGGGCTGTTCGTCGCGTTTGCCGCGGGACTGCTCAGCTTTCTCTCACCCTGCGTATTGCCGCTGGTCCCGAGCTACGTGGGCTTCCTCACCGGCATGTCGCTGCCCGAACTCGGCGCGCGTCGCCGGATCGCTCTGCTCCATGCCTTCTGCTTCGTCATCGGCTTCTCACTCATCTTCGTCCTGCTGGGCGCCAGTGCCACCGCCCTGGGCCGCGCCCTGCGCTTCTACCAGGTCTGGCTGACACGCGCCGGCGGCGTGCTCATCATCGCCTTCGGCCTCTATTGCCTCGGAGTGCTGAAGCTCAACGCGCTGCAGATGGAGCGAAGGGTGCAGCTGCAGGACAAGCCCGTGGGTTTCCTGGGCTCGGTCCTCGTCGGCATGGCATTCGGTGCCGGATGGACGCCGTGCATCGGCCCGATCCTCGGCGCCATCCTTAGCCTCGCCACGGTGGAGCAGGACGTAAATCGGGGAATGTTGCTGCTGGGCGCCTACTCGGCCGGCCTGGCCGTGCCGTTCCTGCTGGCCGCCCTGGCGGTGGAGTCGTTTCTCGACTGGTTCCAGCGGTTCCGGAAGTACCTGCCGTGGGTCATGCGGATCAGCGGCGTGCTGCTGATCGCCGTAGGAGTGCTGATGGTGTCAGGAGAATTCACCCGGTTGGCCGGCTGGCTTCAGGCGCTCACCCCGGGCTTCCTCAAGAGCCGCATCTAGCGCCACGCGTCGCGAAGTGAGCCATAGGCAGAAGTACGGATTGCGTACCCGCTCCGGAAACCATAGGGTGGATTGGTTTCGCTCGAATTCCGCCCTCGACGGTCGGAGGAGGTATGCGCTCAAAGGGGTTGAAGGGTCTCATCGCTGGTTTGCTCGCGGCGTGTGCTGCGGTGATGACGCTCGCTGCCTGCAGTACAGATCCGGTAGCGACCCTGCAGTCGAACGTCGTTACAATCAACATCTACGACTTCTACTACTCACCCACCGGCACTTCGGTGCGCGCCGGAACCGCCGTCCAATGGATTAATCGCGGACCGTCGGCCCATACGGCGACCAGCGATGATGGACTCTGGGACAGCGGTTCGCTCAGTCCGCCGACATCGGGCGGGGGTGGCTCGACTCCGCCACCCACGAACCCGCCGCCAAACCCGTATGCATACAGCATGAACGCGGCGGTGAACACCTTCAGCTTCACCCCGAACACGCCTGGCGTGTATGGGTTCCACTGCACCCTGCATCCGCCGGCCACCAATCCAGGGTTCGTTGGTACGCTGACCGTCACCGAATAGCACGCGCTGGGGCTGGCCGCTACGCGGTCAGCTCCAGCTCCTCCTCCGCCTCCTGCCGCCGCAGCAGCTCCCAGTAGCGACCGCGCGCCGCGATAAGCGCGGGATGCGTGCCCCGTTCTACGACCCGTCCCTCATCGAGCACGACGATCTCGTCCGCGTCCCGCACGGCAGCCAGGCGGTGCGAAATGATGATCGTAGTCCGGCCCTCGAGCGCACTCCGCAGCGCCCGGAGGATCTGGGCCTCGGTATGCGCATCCACGGCGCTCAGTGCATCATCCAGCAGGAAGATGGGAGGATTCTGTGCCAGGGCCCGCGCAATGGCGGCCCGCTGCTTCTGCCCGCCGGAAAGGTTGATGCCGCGCTCACCCAGCATCGTGTCGTAACCCCCGGGGAGCTCGGGAATAGCGGCGGCCAGCTGGGAGACCTCCGCCACCTCTTCGAGCCTCCCGTCGTCGGGCGCACCGAGGAGGACATTGTTGCGGAGCGTGTCGCTGAAAAGAAAGGTCTCCTGGGGAACGATGCCCAGGGCCTGCCGCAACTCGGGAAGCGACAGCCGGTGCAGTGCCACCCCGTCGATCAGCACGCGCCCCTGGGCCGGGTCATAGGCACGGGACAACAGTTCGGCGATGGTCGATTTTCCGGAACCGGTCGCACCCACGATCGCGAGTGACCGTCCTGCCGCCACATGGAAGGAGATATCGGAGAGGGCCCATCCGCGGTCCTGCGCTGCGGGGTAGCGGAACCATACGTGCTCGAACGTGACGCTGCGCGCCCCTTCCGCGAACGGCAGCGGAGCCGGCTCCTTCGGCGACAGGACCCTCGGCTGTTCCCGCATGATCTCTCCGATTCGCTGCATCGCCGCCGTCGCTCGTTGCACCAGGTTCACGGCCCACCCGAGTGCTATGAGCGGCCACACCAGCATCGCGAGATACACACCGAAGGCGACGAAAGCACCCGCCGTCACCGTACCGTCGATGACGAGCCGCCCGCCAAGCAGGAGCACCACGACCGTGCCCAGCCCACCGAACAGCGCCAGCAGCGGGTGAAACGCGCCCTGCGCGTAGGCGAGCGACAGATTTCGCCCGAGGTATTCGTCGTTGAGCCTGACGAACGCTGCGGTCTCGGCGCGCTCCTGCCGGTACGCGCGGACCACTCGCACGCCGGAAATGTGCTCGTGCACGTGCGAGGTAATGACCCCGAAGAATGTCTGGATTGCGAGCGACCGGTTGTGGATCATGCGACCGAGAAATATCATGACCAGTGGCAGGCCGATCATGGGCAGCAGCGCCAGCAGCGTGAGCCGGGCGCTGATGTGTGCCATGGCGGGTATGACGAGCAGGGCGCGGATGGTCGTGTCCACGAGGTACATCAGCGCCGGGCCGGCGACCATGCGGAGCGAGGACAGGTCGTTGGTCGCGCGGGCCATGACGTCGCCGGTGGGATGGCGGTCATAGAACGTCGCGTCCTGTCTCAGCAGGTGGGCGAAGAGATCATCGCGCATGTCGGTTTCGACGCGCCGGCTGCCGCTGTTGAGGCACTCGCGCATGCCATAACGCGCCGCGCCGCCCACCACGGCCACGATGACCATGAGCGATACGCTCCACACCACGGCTCGCAGCGGGGCATTCCGCGTCAGTTCGTCGATCGCGCGCTCGAGGAACCGCGGACCGAGCGTGGTCAGGACGTTCGAAACGACGACGAACAGCAGCCCGAAGACATAGGTGCTTCGGTAACGCCGCATGTAGGGCAGGAGACTTCGTAACTCGCGCATGTTGATGTAGAATGTCAGGGGAGCCCCGACCAGCAGCAAGTACCATGAGGAGATTGAGCGTGAGACAGCATCATTACTGGTCCGCCGCTGTGACAATCCTGCTTCTTGCCTGTGGCAAGGGCGATCAGAAGGCCGTCACGGCCGCCGACAGCGCCGCCCGCGACCTGCAACTCGCGCCCGTAGATACCACGGCCCAGCTTTCCGACGTGCCCGCACCGGCTGACAGCGCAGCCCCGCCAGCCATGGCGCCCGAAACCGTTGTGGTCTATCGCGACCCGCCGGCCAAGACATCCAAGCCGAAGGCGGCAGCCACGACTCCGGCTGCCGCGAGCGGGGCGGCGGCGCCGACCGCGGCCCCGGCCCCCCGGCGTGAACTTGCGGAGGGTGTCACGATCGAAACGACCAACGTCGACTCGATCTCGTCGAAGTTCGACAGCGCCGGCCACCGCGTGAAGGTCCGCGTGAGCAATAGTGTCACGGACGCGGTGGGCAACACGGTGATCCCGGCAGGCTCGATCGTGACGCTCAATATTGAGGCGATCAAGTGGTCGGAGAACAAGAAGGATAAGGGAACATTGCGCATGTCCACCCAGAATGTCCTCATCGACGGGAACAAGTATCCCCTCGTGGGATCGGTGAGCACGCCGGCGTTTACCTACAAGCACCGGGGCAGTTCGGTGGGTGATGCCGCGAAGGTGGCCGGCGGCGCCGGCGCCGGGGCGATAGTGGGAGGGTTGATCGGCAAGGGTACCGGTGCAGTGATCGGCGGCGTCGTGGGCGGCGCCGTTGGCGCCCAGCGCATGACGCAAACCAAGGACAACGACATCTTCGTGGCACCCGGCACCCCGATCACCATCACGCTGAGCGAGCCCTTTACCCGCTAGCTGGCTGATGGTTGGTGCGGTTGCGGGCCGAGGGCCGGGAAACATGGCCCTCGGCCCGCGTCGCGCTAGTACCCTGCGGTTCCTCCCCCCGAGCGCGGGTCGCTGACTCCCAGCCATCCTCCGTTCACCGGCTCGATCGCCTCGACGTCACCGCCGGGCTGTGATTCCCTCAGCTCGTACCCCATCGCCCGCAACGAGTCGAGCACTTCCGTCCGGTAACCGCCGCGATCCACTCGCGCGACGTCCGGCAGCGCCTGGTGATGTATCCGCGGCGCGGCCACGGCATCCACCAGCCCCATGTCGTGGTCGATGACGTTGCTGACCACCTGGAGCACCTGGGTGATGATCGTGGCACCACCCCGGGATCCTACCACGAGGCGGAGCGTACTGTCCCGGCCCAGCACGATCGTGGGCGACATGCTGGAGAGCGGGCGCTTGAGCGGTGCGATGGCATTCACGTCACCCTGGATCAGTCCCCAGCTGTTGGGCCGGCCCGGCGCCACCGTGAAATCGTCCATGATGTCGTTCAGGAGAACGCCGGTGCCGGGTACCGTGACCCCACATCCATAGAGATCATTGAGTGTGTATGTGGTGGCCACGGCGTTCCCGTCGACGTCGACCACCGAGAAGTGCGTCGTCGAGCCGGTGCCTGAACCCGCTTGTCCCTCGAGGGTCGGCGTGGCCTGGCCGGGCTTCATGGTGCGCCGAAGCGAGTCGGCGAGCGCGGCGGACAGCAGCCACTGTTCCGGGACCGTGACGAAGCCAGGATCCCCGATCGCCGCGTTGCGCAGGATGAAGCTGCGACGCAGCGTCTCGATCTCGATCTGCAGCAGCGCGGCTGAGCCAAACGGGGGCAGGGCCGGCCAGGTGCTGAAGAGATTGAGCGCGATGCCCATCGTCAATCCCGCCGACGACGGCGGTGGCGCCGCAAAGATCGTATAGCCCCGGTAGTGCAGCGTGAGTGGCTCGCGCCAGTACACCTTGTACTGGTCGAGGTCGGCCTGCCGGATCAGCCCGCCGTTGTGCTCCATGTCGGCCACAAGCGAGTCGGCAACCCAGCCCTTGTAGAAGCCGTCTGCGCCTTGATCACGAATCGCCTCGAGCGTGCGCGCGAGATCCGCTTGCACCAGCACGCTGCCGGCGGTGGGGACCTGGCCGCCTGGAAGGAAGATCGCCGCCGACGCCGGGAACATAGCGAGCTTGGTGCTGTCGCTCCGGATGCGCGCGCTGCGGATCGAGTCGAGCACGAAGCCCTGGCGCGCGAGCCGGACCGCAGGCTCCACCACATCGGCAAACGGCAGGCGGCCGAATCGCCGCTGCGCCTCGACCAGCCCCATCACCGTCCCCGGCGTAGCGGGGGCGAGATAGCCGATCTGGCTCTTGTCGGTGGCCTTCCCGTCGGCGTCAAGGTACATGTCACGGGTTGCGGCCAGCGGCGCCTGCTCCCGGTAATCGAGGAAGTAAAGGGCTCCGTTGGCGAGGCGGATCAGCATGAAGCCGCCTCCGCCGAGATTCCCCGCCTCGGGATCCACCACGGCCATGGCAAAGCCGACTGCCACCGCGGCGTCCACGGCGTTGCCGCCCCGCCGGAGTACCTCGCGTCCCGCCACGCTCGCGATGTCGTTGCCCGATGTCACCATGGCATGCGGACCGCGCTCGGAGCGGGTGTGCTGGGGATACGTCCACGTTTCGGGGAAGGATGGCGCCCTCGCGGCCGCCACCTGTCCGGCCGCCGCGCCGGGAATCGGCGCCGCAGCACGCGGTGCGGGAGCGGTCGAGGCGGAGGGCGCGCATCCGGTGAGGACGAGCGACAGCAGCAGGGTGTGGAGTCGAGTCACGGGGCTCTCTGGCGATGGTATGACGGACCCATGGTTGCCCGGGGCATCCGGCGGAGTCTAATTTAGCCGCACGCACCCACCTGCCCACCCGTACCCCTAGCCCATGTCCGAGCACTTCCTCGATCCCCGTCTCACGGAACGTCGCAACCCGAACACGCGCGACATCGATGTGGCGTCACCGATCGAGCTGGTAGACCTGGTGGCGGCAGAGGACGCGGGGGTGCCCACCGCGGTCGCTGGGGCGCGCCAGTCGATCGCGCGCGCCATCGAGCTGGTGGAAGATGCGTTCCGGCGCGGTGGCCGGCTGGTGTACGTCGGGGCCGGCACCAGCGGGCGACTCGGCGTGCTCGACGCGGCAGAGTGCCCGCCCACCTTCGGCACGCGCCCCGAGATGGTCGTCGGGATCATCGCCGGGGGGGCCCGGGCGCTCATCAAGGCGGTGGAGGGCGCGGAGGATGACGTCAACGCCGGCATTGCCGCGATGGACGATCATCACGTTCGCGAACACGATGTGGTGATCGGCATCGCGGCGAGCGGCACCACGCCCTACGTACGATCGGCGCTTGGGCGCGCGCAGGCGCTTGGTGCCCGGACCGGACTGGTGGCGTGTGCCGAACCTCCAAAGATCCTTCGCAATACCTGCGATGTTTGCGTGGTGGTCCTGGTCGGGCCCGAGGTCATTACGGGGTCGACCCGCATGAAGGCAGGGACTGCCACCAAGCTCGTGCTGAATACCATCACCACTGGTGCGATGATCCGGCTGGGCAAGACCTACGGCAACCTCATGGTCGACCTTCGCGCGTCCAACGCGAAGCTCGAGGACAGGAGTCTTCGCATCGTGATGGAGACCACCGGGCTCGCGCGGAACGCGGCGGCCGAGGTGCTGGCGCGGGCCGATGGCCGGGTAAAGACGGCCATTGTCATGGCGCGAAGGGGTGTGGACCGCGAAGAGGCCGAGGTCCTCCTGGCCACGCATTCCGGCAGGCTCCGGACGATCGTTGGCGATCCGCCGCCGGTGGCGTCGTGACCGAGCGACCTGCGATCGGCATCGGCCTCATGTCGGGCACATCACTCGACGGGATGGATGCGGCGCTGGTGCGTTTCAGCGGCCCCACCCACGCGGAGCTGCTCGCCTTCATTACCCGGCCATACACGAGCGAGGAACGTGCATCGATCGAACGGGGCCTGAATGGTGCCAATGCTGCGGAGCTCGCGCGCCTGCACGCCGCGATCGGCGAGTGGGCGGCCGACGCGGTCGAGCAACTGCTCGCGGCCGCGCACGCACCGGCGTCCGCCGTCGATTTCATCGCCTTGCACGGGCAGACCGTATGGCACGAGCCGCCCCTGGTGAGCTGGCAGCTGGGCGAGCCGGCCGTACTGGCTGAGCGCTTCGGCCGCCCGGTAGTCAACAATTTCCGGTCGCGGGACGTGGCGGCGGGAGGGCAGGGGGCACCCCTCGTGCCGGCTGCCGATGTGCTGCTCTTCGGGGCTGTCGATGGGCCCCGGGTTCTGCTCAACATCGGCGGGATGGCGAACGTCACCTATGTCGGGCGGCGCGCGATCGACGATCACGCCGTGGCCTTCGACACGGGACCCGGGATGGTGCTCGTAGACGCCATCGCACGGCTGGTCGATCCCTCACTGCCCTACGATCGTGACGGGGTGCTGGCAGGCCGTGGTTCGGTCAGCGAGCCGGAGGTGACACGGCTGCTCGGCGATGACTTCTTCGGCCAGGCGCCGCCCCGGAGTACCGGACGTGAACACTTCGGCGACGCACTGGCGCGCGAGATTCACCACCGGGTGCCGGGCCCGGATGGGGTCGCCACAGCAGTGGCTGTGACGGTGCGGTCGATTGCGGGCGCGATCCAGCGGTGGTTGCCGCGTGCTCCTGAGGTGGTGGTGTCTGGTGGGGGCGCGCGCCATCCAGTCCTCTTCCAGTCGCTGGAGTCCGCGCTCACCGCGCAGGGACGCCAGCTCAGGCGCTTCGACGACTGCTTCTTCAACGGTGATGCCAAGGAGGCGGTGGCCTTCGCTTTGCTTGGCTACCTCACCCTTCATGGCCAGCCCGCCAACCTGCCGTCATGCACCGGCGCGCGGGGCGCACGGGTTCTCGGGAGCATCACGCCAGGATGAGGGTTTCGCGACTTGTCTTTCCCGCCATCCGTTGGCGGGACGACACGGGATTCGAACACGAGTGGGATTCCATCCGCCAGGCGCTGGCGCTCGACGTTGGCGGGTTCATCATCTTCGGCGGTCCCGCCGAAGCAGTGCGGACGCTGACGACGCGGCTGCGGCGCGAGGCGGGCCGGCCTCTCTTGCTCGCGGCCGATCTTGAGCGGGGCGCCGGTCAGCAGTTTGACGGACTCACGCAGTTCCCGCCACCGCGCGCGCTCGCCGCGCTGGATCGACCTGACGTGACGCGCTGGGCCGGAGCGGTCACGGCGCACGAGGCCCGGGGCGTGGGGATCAACTGGGTTTTCGCGCCGGTCGCTGACCTCGACCTTCTTCCCGAAAATCCGATCATCCAGACGCGTGCATTTGCGGCCGAACCGGGGCTTGCCGCACGTCATGTGTCGGACTGGATTCACGGATGCCAGGCCGCGGGTGCCCTGGCCTGTGCCAAGCACTATCCCGGGCACGCGCGCACCACGGCCGATTCGCACATCACGCTGCCGGTTGTACGCGCCTCCCGGGACCAGCTCGCAGTGGACCTGGTGCCGTTCCGGGCGGCGATTGCCGCTGGCGTCGCATCGCTCATGACGGCGCACGTCAGCTACCCCTCGTTGGATCCGTCCGGCCTTCCGGCGACTCTCTCGAGTGCCATCATAGGCGAGTTGAGGCAAGCCGGGTTCGACGGACTGCTGGTGAGCGATGCGCTGATCATGGAGGCGGCTCTCGCCGGTCGGTCGGAGTCCGACGCGGCGGTCGCAGCACTCGCGGCGGGCGTCGACATCCTGCTCTATCCGCAGGATACCGCAGCAGTCGCGTCGGCGCTCGAGGCCGCCGTCGTATCCGGACGACTGTCCGGCGGCGAGGGTGGACGAAGCCCAGCGGCGCTATGACCGTGCTTTGCTCAAGGCGGAGATCCCGTTCGCACCACTGCCGCGTGGACCGTTCGATGGCGCGCCGGCTCTCGCCGATGCGCTGGTCGAAGCCGGCCTGGCGCGCGCGCCGCTGGCGCAACTGCGGGCGCCGATCGAGCTGTTGACCGTGGACGATGATCTGGGCGGGCCGTACGCTCCGGTGCCGGGCGATGCCGTGTCGACGACGCTCGGGTCACTCGGCGCTGCGCAGGGCCCCGGGGGCAGCCGCGTGGTGCTGGCGTTCGCTGAGCCTCGCGCGTGGAAGGGACGGGCGGGCTTTGGGGACGAATCGCGCGCCGCGCTCCTCGACCTGGTGCCGGGAAGTGACCTGACGGTCCTGTTCGGGCACCCGCGGCTCATTGGCGAGGTTCCGGGCGATGGCCCCGTGCTGGTGGCCTGGCACCGGCAGCGGCTCATGCAGGCCGCGGTCGCGCGCTGGCTGAGTGACCGGTTGCGCTGACCTCGTCCGGTGGGGATGCTGCACGCGACAGGAACGGCAGCAGCACGAAGCCGGGAAGCGCGAGCACGAATGTGAACAGGAAGAAGGCGGCATAGCCGAAGCGCTCGGTGAGTGATCCTGCAATCGGGCCCGCGATCGCGCGCGTGAGCGCCAGCAGGGCCGAGAGCAACGCGTACTGCGTTGCCGCGAAGCGCGGTTCGCACACTGACATCAAGTAGGCCACGAAGGCTGCCGTTCCCATCCCACCCGAGAAGTTCTCGAACAGCGCCGCCGCAATCATCAGGGTCTTGGACGGCGTGACCGCCGCGGCGAGCCAATAGCCGAGGTTCGACACTGCCTGCAGCAGACCGAGCGACCAGAGCGCAGTCCGCATGCCCCATCTCGTGGTGAGATACCCGCCGAGGACGGCCCCGCTCACGGTGGCGATCATGCGGCCAGTGGTCAGCACCGCGCCGATCTCTTCCAGGGAGAACCCCCGATCGACCCAGAAGGGCCGCGTCATCGGGTCCATCGCCGCATCGCCCAGCTTGAAGAGCAGGGCGAACGAAAGGACCCATCCGATGCCCGGTCGCGTGAGCAGCGATCGCAGTGGCAGCCACAGCGACTGGCCGGCGGGCGGCCGCACCTGCCCGGTGTCCGGAAGGAAGAGTGCCGCCGCGGCGAGCAAGGCCGTGACGACCGTCGCGGTGGTGAACGCCGCCGGCCACCCCTGTCGTCCCGCCAGCCAGATCAACGCGCCGCCCGACACCAGCATCGCCGCGCGATAGGCGCCGATGCGCACCGAGTTGGCGATGCCCAGTTGTGGCCGTGGGGTCGCCTGGATGGTGAATGCGTCGATCGCCACGTCCTGGGTCGCGGAGAGCGTTACTGCGAGCACGATGAGCGCGAAGAACAGTTGCCCCTGCCGTGCGGCATCGACCCGGGCGATGAGCGGGATGAGCAGCGCGAGCAGGATCAGGCAGCTCGCGATCCACTGCTTGCGTGTGCCGGTGCGATCGAGGACGGGCGCCCAGAGAAACTTGAAGGTCCAGGGGAAGGTGGCAGCGGCGACCAGCCCGACATCGACCAGGTTGGCGCCGCGACTCCGGAGGTAGACCGGAAGCGCCTCGTTGATGAGGCCGAACGGAAACCCTGAGGCAAAAGCGAGGGCCGCGATCCAGGCGAAGGGTGCCGCGGCGCGTCGCTCAGCGATCACCGCGACTCCCATTCAGGAATGTCGCGATGGCGGGGGCGGGCAACGCATTCAGCATGTGGTCATCGGCGCCGCCGGGGAGCAGCATGCCAATGAGCGTTCCTGACCGGTCGAACACCGGACTGCCGGGCGTGAGAGCAGCGCCAAGTGGCTCGAGCTGGAGCAGTCCTTCGGTGGCGATCGTTATGGCCGCCAGGGCCGTGGCCTGTGTCGCCGCCCCGGTGCCCTGCCGGGAGTTGGGATACCCCACCAGGACGGCCGCCTGGCCCACGAGCCCCCCGCCGACAACGGCAGCCAGCGTTGGCGGTGCGCCGGCGTTGCTTCCCTTCGGCACTTCCAGGGTCGCGACGTTCAGCGCGCTTTGCGCCGACAGAGCTCTCGTCGTCGACGGTTTGCCCCCGCCGGCCGGCTGGATGCTGAGCTCCGTCGCCTGGTGTCCCGCTTCGTCCATAAGGATGCTGTGGATGGTGACGAAGACCGGAACGCCACCGGTTCCACCGGCCGTGAACGCCGCGGCCGTGCGACTTGTGCCGTCCTCGTAGGTGGCGCGCACCAGCGCGACGGATGCTTCGTTGGCGCGCGCGATCTGCTGCGCGTCAAGTGCCGCGGCTGCGGCGAGTCGCTCGAAGCTCGACGCGAGATGGTTCAGGCTGTCGCGCAAGGGCACCAGCACCTGCGGGTCCCGGGGTGCGCGCCGGATCCGCGACCGGAGCCGCACCGTTTCCGCCTTTGCGCCGTCGAGCGCGCCACTGATTCGGGTATCCCGACGGCCGATCGCGTCGAGCGCGGCGAACAGGCTGTCGGCCTGCGCCAGCAGCACGGCGCGTTCATCGACGTCAGCCGTGCCGGCACGCGCCCGCAGCGTGGCGAGCCCACCCAGGGTGCCCAGCACCGCGACGATCAGCACTGCGACGACCCAGGGCGCGCGCTGCCGCGTGGCCGTGACCGGTGCCACGAATCGTCCGTCATCCTCGTTCGCGGGACTGGCAGTGCTCAGCGGCGTCCTGGGCACCGCGGTCATCGCGTCGGCCAGCCCTGGTTCAACTGGTGGTTCAAGTGCCGGCACCGGACTGTCCGTGGGACGCCAGCTGTCGCGAATCACCCCGAATCGCAGCATCGGGCCGCCCTCACCGAGGCGAATCAAGTCCTGGTCGCCCAGCTGGTGCTCGCCCTTGATGCGTTCGCCATTGACGAATGTGCCGTTCGTGCTGGCCAGGTCGCGAAGAATCCAGTCACCATCACGGAACACCACGGCGGCGTGTCGGCCCGACACCGGCAAGTCGTGATCAGGACCGAAGCGCACGTCCGCCTGCGGCGCGCGTCCCAGCATCGCGTAGCTCTTCTCGACGACGACCGCTTGGCCCGCGCGCCCGCCGGTGAGGTACGTGAAGACCGCCTTCATGCGGGGATCGCGTCAGTGGAGGAGAAACCACACCGCGGCCGCCAGTACCATGGACGCGATGAGGTAGACGGCCGTGCGGTTTCCTCCTGACCTCGCAGTCACCATCGGGACCGGCACCGGAGCCGGAGGGGCAGGGGTCGTCGCCGGGGGCTTCTGCGGCAACGGCGTGAGGCTGTCGTCGGAGGACGAGGCGGAACCGGGAAGCCGGAGGATGGTGTGTTGGGGCTCCTCCTCGGAATCACTCGTCTCGGGCAGGCCCAGGCCATGAAATCGCGCCGCGACCACCGTGATGTTGTCGGGGCCGCCCCGCTCATTCGCCAGGGAAATCAACGTCTCACATACCTGCGCCAGGTTGCTGTCGCTCGTCACGACGGCCGCGATCTCGGTCTTTCGCACCAGGCCCGTGAGCCCGTCGGAGCAGACGACAAGCACGTCGCCCCGATTCAGCTTCTGCACCGAGAGCACCACCTTGACCCGTGGATCGGGCCCGAGCGCCTGCAGGATGATGTTCCGCCGCGTGTTGGTTTCGGCTTCCTCCTCCGTCAGCTCCCCGGCGTCAACCAGCCGCTGCGTGAGCGACTGGTCCTTGGTGAGCTGGAACGCCATGCCATCACGAATGAGGTAGGCCCGGCTGTCACCCACTTGCGCGAGATACAGGTTGGGGCCATGAACGCCGGCCGCAGTGAGCGTCGTGCCCATGCCGCGCACCTCGGGGTGTTCGCTTGCGTACGCATGGAGCTCCGCGTTGGCATGCTCGACGGCCTCGCGCATGCGCAACGCGAACTGCTCCGGGCTGTTGTCCGGGTCGTGGCTCCACCTGGTTGCCAGATGATCGAAGATCTTCTGGGCCGCCATGGAACTCGCGATTTCGCCGGCCGCCGCGCCACCCATGCCGTCGGCGACCATGAAGAGCGAGCCCCGCGGGCCGATGACCTGCTCAGCTACACTCAGGGAAGGAAGGACCTGCGGCGCATCGAGATCCGCCACGAGGAAGGTGTCCTCGTTGTGATCCCTGGTGCGGCCCAGATCGGTGCGGCCAAAAACGCTGACCCGGATGTCCGTCGCCATGTCGTCCCTCAGCGGGTCAGGTGGAAGGTTGGCAGAATCTAGAAATCCGGTCCCGGTGCGTCAACGTGGAACGATGGCGTAACTGTAATCACACAAGTACCTTGCGCCGATGAACAGTCGCCGCCCTGCTTGTCTCGGCGCCCTGCTGATCGCCAGTGCATGCGCCCCGAACAAGCCCACGGTTGGCCCCGGTCCCGAAGCTGGAACTGCCCGTGCCGGCAAGAGTGTCGCCGACCTGCCGATCGCGCCTGTGGTCGGGCCCACCCGCATTGTTGTTCAATACCCTCCGCAAGACGCCGTAATCGACGCGCGAGATTCGACTTTCCTGCTCGGAAGCGCTGGGACGGGCGACGCCAGCCTCAGCATAAACGGGCGGCCCGTCAAGATCTGGCCCAATGGCGCATGGCTCGCCTGGGTTCCACTGCCGCCGCCCGACTCTTCGGCCCCCGGGCCCGCGGGTGGCTTTGATGCCTTCTCGTTCCGTCTCGAGGCCAGATCAGCCCGCGACTCCTCCACCCTGCTTCTCAAGGTACGTCGTGCATCAAGTTGGCGTCCGGACAGCGCCGGGGCCTACATCGATCTCACGTCATTCGTGCCCAGCGGCGTGGCGTGGATCCCGGCGTCGGAGGACCTCCGCATCCAGGTACGAGGTGCGCCCGGTGCGCGCGGCACCCTGCTCCTCACGGACGGATCGACGGTGCCGCTCACCGAAGAGCAGGGGGGTGACGACATCCCAGCCGCCATCCGGGCCTTCGACCGGGACACTTCCAACTTGCGCCAGTCGCTTCGTTCGAGCCGCTACGTCGGTGTCGTTCGGGGTCGGCCACTGGGCGACCCGCTCGGGCCGATGCTCGATCCTGCGACCCCTGCGCCGACGTCGGGCTCCTGGGCCCGGGTTCGGCTCGAATGGCCCGCGCGCACGCTCGAGGCGATCTGGCCCCTGCGGCTGGGGCTGACCGACACCACGCCGCTGGTGGTGCGGCTCGACGATGATCCGTCGCATGCAGGCGGCACGGACAGCATCACGGTCGGTCGCGCGGCCCCCGGTGCGACGTACTACTGGTTCTTCCCCACGGGAACAAGGAGTATCGCCGATCGACGCCAGAACAGCGACGTGCGCCTGCGCCTGTCCGGCGACACCTGGGCCTGGGTATCGCTGGCCGACCTGCAGCCTCTGCCGCCCGGTACCTGGCCGCCCGCGGGACGCGTCGGATCGATGACCACGACCGCCGGTCCTAATCGCGTCACGGTGCGGATTCCGGTTGCCGTTCGCGTACCATTCCACCTTTCGGAGTCCGATCGAGCGGTATCACTGGAACTTTATGGGACGGTCGCCGACATAGACTGGACCCGCTACGCGCCGGGGGACAGCCTGATCCGGCGCATCGACTGGCGGCAGGACGACGATGTGGTGCGCATCAGTGTCGAACTGGCGCGCCCGCTCTACGGCTATCGCGCGCACTGGGACGGCACCGACCTTTTGCTGGAGATCCGGCGCGCCCCGGTCGTCGACCGGTCGGCGCCGCTCAAGGGACGGCGCATCGCGCTGGATCCGGGGCATCCGCCCGGCGGCGCCACCGGCCCGACGGGACTTCGTGAGGCAGAAGCCAACCTCGCGATCGCGTTGCAACTCGAACACCTGCTGCAGGCGGCGGGCGCGACCGTCATCATGACGCGGAGCATCGATGCCCCGCTCGACCTGGGCCCACGCATCAAGCTCGCCGAATCCGCAGATGCAGACGTGCTGGTGTCGATCCACAACAACGCACTGCCCGACGGGGTGAATCCTTTCACCAACAATGGCACGTCCGTGTTCTATAACCACGCGGCGAGCCTGCCTCTCGCGCAGGCTGTTCAGCAGGCCCTCGTGCGGCAGCTGGGTTTGCGCGATCTTGGAGTGGGCAGGGGTGACCTGGCGCTCGTGCGACCCACCTGGCAGCCCTCCATCCTCACCGAGGGGTTGTACATGATCGTGCCCGAGCAGGAGGCCGCACTTCGTTCCACTGAGGGACAGCGCCGATATGCCCAGGGGGTATTCGACGGCTTGCGTGCCTGGTTGCTTGAAATAGCCCGTCAGGAAATGTGAATCCGGGGTCCGCTCGGACGTCCCTGAATCTGCATGCGCTTTCCACGTCAATTGCCCCACGTCGCTGCTCATCCAGCTACCGCATTCACGCCTCGGGCGTATCTGCGGGCCTTCCTGGTATCCGTCGCGCTGCTCGCGGGGATATCGGCGCGCGCGCTGGCGCAGGATCCTGACCAGCGGGCCAGCCTCGAAGCGTTCCGCGATTCCATAACGACGACCGTGGATTCAGTTGGCCTGGAGGCACTCGAGGACCAGCTTATTGCCGCGGCCAAGGCCGACCGGAATGACCCGATGCGGCACCTGCGGCTCGGCTTTCTGGCTTTGCGGCTCGGCGATCTGGGTGGTTCGGGGCATTACGACGATGCCGCTTCCGAGTTCCAGTGGGCCATCGACCTCCGCCCCGAGTGGCCCTACGCGTGGTATGGCATGGGCCTCGCCGAATACGGGATCGGTGATTCCCAGGTCACGATCGTGGCCGGCCTCAAAACGATGTTCGGCAAAGATGCTCTGGCGCGCTCGGCGGCGGCGTTTGCCAAGACGGCGGAAGTGGATCCGTCGTTCGTGCGAGGGCTGGTGGAGCTGGCGAACACGGCACTCCGGCAACGCGTCAACATCAAGCTTGACGTGGCGCTGGATGCGCTGCGCCGCGCCTCAACCACCTCAGCCGGAAACAACCCGCAGGTACTACTTGCCCGCGGACGGGTGGAGCGTGAAGTGGGCAGTCCCGATTCAGCGATCGCCGCGTTCACCCGCTATCTCCAGACGGATGGCCTGAAAGCGATCGGCGAACTCGAGCTCGCGCGCACCCAGCTGTGGCAGGGGAACAGGGCGTCGGCAGCGGGATACTATACTGCGGCGGCGAGCGACGATTCCGCAGTAGTCGCGATCATCCGCAACGATCTGTTCCCCATCGCGGCCGACTCGATGCTGGCCGACTACGACACCAAGCGAGGCATTTACCGCGCGGCCTGGCTGCAGCAGTTCTGGGGACTGCGCGATGACCTGACCATGGGCTCAGGCGGCGACCGGCTGGTCGAGCACTATCGACGCTGGTTCTACGCGCGGCGCAATTTCGCCCTGGTGACGGTGTCACGACACTATAAGATCGAAGAGCGATTCAAGTCCGGGAGTCAGGATTTCGACGACCGGGGCATTATCTACGTGCGGCACGGCGAGCCGACGTCGCGCGCCTCGTTCACCGGGTCGGGCAACAGCATCGATGATCGTGTGGAACCCAATCTTTCCTGGTTCTACGTGCGAACCGATGGCAACATGTACTTCCATTTTGTCGCTCGGGAGGACGTGCAGGACTACCGCCTGGTCGAGAGCCTCTTCGACGTCCTCGGCTATCAGCGCGCCCTGCAACTGCAAACGGGCGGAGACAACCTCGGCAGCGATCCCATGGCGAAGGACCTGCTCGTCTCGCGGCAGGACTTTGCGCCCATCTACCAGCGAATTCTGAATACGTCCGGGACTGGCTTCCAGCGGGCGGTGTCCGACGAGCGTCAGCTCGGTCGGAGCTACTTGGCGCGGGGCGTGACCACCGACACGCACGAGAAGCATTTCCCGAATGACCTCGACGGGTCATGCCAGGTCCTGGCCGTGGGGGCGAAAGGCGATGAGCCCCTCCTGCATGTCGGGTGCGCGGTGCTGGGCAAGAGTCTCGTGCCGCAAACCGTTCCGCAGGGGCTGTTGTATACGGTGCGCCTGCGTTTCGCGGCGGCCGACCTGAACGGCAGGATCGTCGCGAGCATCGACACGACCCGCCGCTTCATTGCGACGCAGCGCGTACCCGATGACGAGTATGTGGTCGGCCTCGTCACCGTACCGGCTCGGGCGGCCGGAGTGCTTGACTATCGCATCATGCTCGCCGAGGGTGACAGCATCGGGCATGTTTTCCCGATGGACGTCGTGGTCGCCCCGCCGCCCCAGTCGGTCCGGCTGACATTGAGCGATCTCGTCCTGGGCAATCGCAACCACAACCTCATGTGGCGCCCGACACCGCAGGACACGGTGTACCTCAGCCCGCTGGGAACCTTCCGACGGAACGAGACGCTCGAGCTCTATTACGAGCTCATCGGTGCCGATCCGTTCGAAACGCACACGACCACGCTGGTCGTGCGGAAGGGTGGCGGAGCGGGGGCCGCCTACCTGACTGGACTCACGTCAGCAGGTTCGCCGCAGATCACGCTCAAATTCGAAGAACAGGCGCCTCGCGGACGCTGGGTCGCGCAGCGCAGTGTAAGTCTTGAAAAGCTCAAGCCCGGCTACTATACGCTGGAGATTACGGTCACGGCGGCCAACGGCATGAAGGACGTGCGCCGCCGGTCGTTCCGCGTGGTGAACTGATCGCCATCCTTCCCCACGCCCCATCGTATGCCTGGGTACCATTGCCTCAGCCATCCTTCCTCGTTAACGCGCGTCACGGGTAATAGCCGGCGGCGTGGCGTGGCGCGCGACGCGCCGTTCTCGCACTACCGTGCGCAGCCCCACTTGGGCCGCAGCTAACAATGCGTCGCTCGGCAGTGGCCTTCCTGGTCGTCCTGTCCCTGGGGCAGGGAGTGCCCCTCTCAGGGCAGTCATCGGGCGCCGGCAGCCTGTCGCTGCGCCTCGATGAGTGGCGCGCCCGCCTCGCAACCGAAACTGACACGCTCGCGCTCCTCCGTCTGGAACAGGAACAGATCTCCGCCGCAAAATTGCAGCGTGACAGTGCCCAGCTGCACCTGGAGCTGGGATTTCTCGCCCTGCGACTCGGTGCTCTGGGAGGGCGCAGTCACTTCGAGGACGCCGCGGGCGAGTTCGAGTGGGTCATCGAACTCGAGCCGGGCTGGGCCTACCCGTGGTACGGGCTCGCCCTGGCGGAGGAGGGGCTCGGCGATTCACGCCTGTCGGCGGTCGCCGGCATCCAGGCCATGCTGCGGCGCGACAAGCTGAGCCGGTCGGCCGCGGCGTTGGAGCGGGCGCTCGAGGTCGAACCGGGATTTGCGCCGGCGCTGATCGAACTTTCCCGCGTGGCGCTTACCCAGCGCGTCAATGCCAGCCTGGTGCCGGCGCTCACAGCCCTGCGCCGCGCGGCGGGGTCGCCCGCGGCGATGGAGCCGGAGGTACTGCTCGCGCGCGGCCGCATCGAGCGGCTTGTGGGGTCCCCGGATTCGGCGCTCGTCGCGTTCCGTCGCTATGCGGAAGGAGGGGGTGACCAGACGCTCGCCCTTCTTGAGGAGGCACGAACCCTGTTTGTACTCGACTCGCTCTCCGGCCAGGAGCCGTACTATGCCGGCGCCGCGCTTGATGACTCGGTCGCGGTGGGGGGGTACCGCGACGATCTCGTTCCGATTGCATCCGCGACGGAGCTTGCGGCGCTCGACGCGGCCAGTGGACCGGAGCGCGCGCGTGTGCTGCACGAGTTCTGGACCCAGCGCGACCGCCAGGACTTGCGCGTCACCGGGGAACGTCTTCGGCAGCACTATCAGCGGCTTCAGGTGGCACGGCTCAACTACCGGCTCGCCGTCACGAAGCGCCGCTATGACACCGACGAACGTTACCGCTCTGGCAGCACCGAGTTCGATGATCGCGGCATCATCTACGTCCGCCATGGTGCACCAACCGACTCCGCGGCGTACTTGGGCGTCGGTGCCTGCTACAACCTCAGCTGGCTGTATGAGCGGCCCGAAGGCAACCTGATCTTCCACTTCGTGGCCCGGGACGACGTAGATGATTACCGCCTGGTGCAGAGCCTGATGGACATTGCCGATGCCGGCGGGATCCAACGCATCGGCACCACCAGCTGTCGGTCGGGTGATGCCTCGGACCTGGTCCGGAGCCGGACGGGTATCTCACCGCTCTACAATCAGCTGCTCGTCGCCAGCAGCAACCGGTACGACCAGCTCGTCAACGAGGATCGCACCCGGGGCATTCGCGCTATCGCCGAGGGCACCACCACCGATCGCTTCCCGCTGACCTATGCGACGCCGATGGAAGTGCGCGCACTGGGCGTTGCCGTGGGTACGCTCGACGATGAGCCGCTGCTGCAGATCGCCTTCGGGGTGCGGGGTGCCACCGTCCGCCCCGATTCCGGCACGACCGACGTGACGTATACGCTGCGTGTCCGCCTGGTCGCGCTGGATGGGAACGGCCGGGTAGTGGCGTGGGTCGACTCGACGCAGGCCTACCGTGGCAGTGAACCCGTGAGCGATGATGGGTTCCTGGTGGGACGCGTGGCGCTCGCAGTTCCACCGGGCATGGTGACCTGGCGGCTGGCCGTCGACCAGGGCGGGAACCGCGGTGCCGTGGTGCCCCTGGACAGCCTGATAGCCGCCCCCGTGAACGGCGGTCTGGCCTTGAGCGGCTTGGCCCTGGGGGTGGCAGGGAGCAGTGCCCAGTGGTCTAACTCATTGGGAGAAAAGGTCTTGATCAACCCGCTCGGAGCCTGGCGAACGGGTGACGACCTGGAGTTGTACGCCGAGGTGTACGGTATGGCGGCGGGCGCGCCTCTTGCTATTGAACTGGTGGCTACCCGGGCCAGAAGTGGGGGTGGCCTTGTCAAAATCGGTACCAAGGGGAGGTCGCTGACCGTGAAGAGTGATGAGCTCGCGCGGGGGCCATTGAGCCCCATCCGGAAGACAGTGTCCCTCGCGAGTCTCGCACCGGGGAACTACGTCATCGCGCTGCGCGTCACCGACGCGGCCGGCGTGACGGTCGAGCGCCAGCGCAACATCCTTGTGCGCTCCGCGGCCAGGTCGGCGCTGAGCTCACCGTGATATCGCGCCTTCACGCCGCGTAGCCCGCCTCCCATGTTCTGTTCCCGCTGTGGTACCGAATTCACCGGCCAGCCGAAGTTCTGCCCGTCGTGCGGACTCGACCTGATGGCGACCACGCCCGTCGCGGCACTCGGTGCCACCGGCGAGCGCACTGACCGCGAGATCGTGAGCGAGGCGCTGGCCGCCGAGTACGAGGTGCAGGAAGAACTCGGTCGCGGCGGCATGGCCCTTGTCTACCAGGCGCTGGAGCGAGAGCTCGGCCGCGAGGTGGCGGTGAAGGTGCTGCCGTTTGCGCTGGCCTTCGATGCCGAGTTCGTCGAGCGCTTTCAGCGCGAGGCACGCACGGCCGCACAGCTGGAGCACCCCAACATCATCCCGATCTACCGCGTCGGCCGGTCGGGTCGCGTGATCTACTTCGTCATGAAGTTCCTGCGCGGAGGCTCGTTGTCCGGGCTGCTGCAGAAGCGGGGGCGGCTCACCGCCCCCGAGATCCGCCGGCTCCTGGTCGACTGCAGCAGCGCCCTCGCCTACGCTCACCAGCGTGGCATCGTCCACCGGGACATGAAGCCCGACAATGTCATGTTCGACGAGTTTGGCCAGGTGCTGCTCACCGACTTCGGGATCGCGAAGGCGATGTCCGGCGGACGTCTGACCGGTACCGGCATGTCGATCGGGACGCCGCACTACATGAGCCCGGAGCAGGCGCGGGCGCAGGCGATCGACGGCCGGAGCGACATCTACTCGCTCGGTGTCGTCGCCTACCAGTGCCTCACGGGTGAAGTGCCGTTCGATGGCGAGGACAGCTTTGCCATCGGTTACAAGCACATCACGGAGCCGCTGCCGCAGCTGGCGCTGGCGAGCGCCGATGACCGTCAACTGTACGACACGATTCGCCGCATGATGATGAAGGAGCCCGCGGACCGGCCGCAGGACTGTGCCGAACTGATTGCGTCGCTGCAGCGCCAGCCCACTGCCGCGCCCGGCTCGCTTACCGGCAGTACGACACCGCAGGCTGCCCCGCTCGTACCCACGGCCTCAGGACGACCAACCACTCCGTTGCCGCCCACGCGTGCGCTCCAAACGCCCCGCTCAGGCACCCGGCGTGCGCCGACCATCCAGCCTGTCCCGAAGAGCGCTTCCTCCTGGCCGGTGCTCTTCCTTCTGGCTGCCGGCGCCGCTGGCGCTGGGTTCTGGTACGTGCAGCAGCAGGATGCTTCGGCTACGACCGTGGCCGCGGTAGGCCGCGTAGACACCGTCCTTGTACCTGCCCCGGCCGCTTCTGCGCCGGCGCCGGTGGCGCGCGACTCCGTCGCGGTCGGCGACACACTGGCGAGCAGCGCGGCAGCAGCGCTTCCTGACCGGGATTCCGCTGTGACGGCGGCGATACCCGCAGCCTCTCCGCCGGCGCCAGTCGTGGCCGCAGACAGCGGCGCGATCAAGATTGTCGGATTGCCGGCCGGGTCGAGCGTGCTGATCGACGGCGAACCGGTGACCGAGGCGGTGACCCGCCTGCCGGCGGGTCGTCACACGGTTGGCATCTCCGCCCCGCTGCACAATTTCTACGAGGAGACGTTGCAGGTGGTTGCGGGAGACCTCTTCGAGCTCGAGCCGGTACTCGTTCGGCAAGGAGTCGCCACCCAGCGCCGCGCCATCGCCCAGCGACGTCTCGCGGTGCGAGGCGTGATACCGGCCGCATGTGCCCAGCCGGGTCCCACCTACAACGCCGATCGCAGTTGCTACGACGTGCGGCCGCGGCCCATGGAAGCAGCCAATGTCATGCTGACACCCGACATCAAGGGGACGCCCTCACCCAGCACCCTCCTGGTTCGCGTATCAGGCGACGGGCATCCACTCGAGGTGCGGGGCCTGCGCCCGTCCAACGACCTCAAGTTCGAGGCGCTTGCCCGCCAGTTCGCCGCCAACACCTCGTGGGTGCCAGCCATGCGTGACGGCGAGGCAGTGGAGGGGTGGACGAGCTGGGCCTTCTCTCCGATCCATCCCTGACGTATCCGCGTGAAAAGTGAACCAGTAAACGGTGAACGGGGACGCCCTCCCGTTTACTGTTCACCGTTCACCGTTCACTTGGTCAACCCTCTCCCAGCCCACGCCATGTCAATCGACCCCTCGGCCTTCATCGCCCCCAATGCCACCGTGATGGGCAAGGTCACCCTGGGCACCGATGCCAGCATCTGGTATGGGTGCGTCGTACGTGGCGACACCGAGGCGATCGAGATCGGCGCGGAAACCAATATCCAGGACCTGACGATGGTCCATGCCGACCCCGGCTCGCCTTGCCGCATCGGGCGGCGGGTGGCGGTAGGACACCGGGCGATCCTGCACGCGTGCGTGATCGAGGACCTGTGTCTCATCGGTATGGGCAGCATCATTCTCAACAACGCGCGAATCGGCACCGGAAGCGTCGTGGCCGCCGGCGCCGTAGTCCCGGAGGGCATGGTGGTGCCACCGGGATCGGTCGTGATGGGGGTGCCGGCGCGCGTGGTGCGATCGGTCGACCCGATCCTGGCGGAACGGATTGCTGGCACCTGGTCGCGGTATGTGGAATTCGCCAGGCTGCATCGTCAGGGCGACTTTCGGGCGGTGCCGACACAATAATGGGACTGTTACGGCAGTAGACTTGGCGGCGTGACCTCGTTGTGGCAGATTTGTGATGTGAGTATCGAAAAAGCGCGTTCCTACGTGGCATTCTCGGCGTATTGTGTGGGTCCGGAGAATCTCCTACTTTTGCCCTCCCTTGCCGAGCCGATGCGCGATCACGGCGGCGCGAGGACGAGAGCCGCGGCTAGCCGCAGCCGCACCGAACAACACCGCCAAAACTGAGGTCAGTGCCTATGAACGGGTCCACGCCACGGGACGAGGTTGGTCTGTCTCCGAACGCCATCACGGTGCTCGAGAAGCGCTACCTCCTGCGCGACGAAGCCGGCCAGCCGGTGGAATCGGCCGCATCCCTGTTTTGGCGTGTCGCTCGTACTGTAGCTGAGCCTGATCGGAAGTACGGGGCATCCGAGGGAGCCGTCGAGGCGCTGGCCGAGGCCTTCTTCGACCTCATGTCCGAGCGCAAGTTCATGCCGAACTCGCCCACGCTCATGAATGCCGGGCGTCCCCTGGGCCAGCTCTCGGCCTGCTTCGTCCTTCCCGTGGACGACGCACTGTCCAACGGCCAGGCCGGCATCTACGACACCCTCCGCTCCATGGCGCTGGTCCACCAGTCTGGTGGCGGCACCGGCTTCAGCTTCTCGCGGCTCCGCCCGAAGAACGACATCGTCCGCTCCACCATGGGTGTGGCATCGGGACCGGTATCGTTCATGAGCCTCTTTGATGCATCCACCGATGTCGTCAAGCAGGGCGGCACCCGCCGGGGAGCCAACATGGGGATTCTCCGGGTCGACCATCCGGATATCCTCGACTTCATCAGTTGCAAGGACGACGTCACCAAGATCACCAACTTCAACATCTCGGTGGCGGTGACGGACGCGTTCATGGCGGCGGTGGAACTGGACGAGGAATACGACCTGATCCATCCCAACACCCGCAAGGTGGTGGGCCGGCTGCGGGCGCGTGACGTGTGGGAAAAGATCATCCACGGCGCGTGGCGCACCGGCGAGCCGGGTGTCTACTTCACCGACCGCGCCAATTACTACAATCCGGTGCCGCACCTCGGGTCCTACGAGGCGACCAATCCCTGCGGCGAGCAGCCCCTCCTTCCGTACGACGTCTGCAATCTCGGCTCCATCAATGTCGGCGTGTTCATCCAGGACGGCGAGATCGACTGGGACGGTCTCCGCCAGGTGGTGTACCTCTGCACCCACTTCCTGGAGAACGTGATCGACGCGAACAACTATCCGTTGCCGCAGATCACCGACCTGGCGCACCGTATCCGTCGCATCGGACTCGGCGTCATGGGGCTGGCCGACGCATTCATTCACCTTGGCGTGCCGTACGATTCCGATGAGGCCGTCGATCTCGGCCGCCGCATCCAGGCCTTCATCGATGAAGAAGGCAAGCGCGAGTCTGAGCGGCTGGCCACGATCCGAGGCGTCTTCCCCGAGTGGGAGCGCAGCATCTGGGGTCCGGACGAGACCTGCGCGCGCGGCCCGAACGGCGAGCGCATCCGCCCGATGCGCAAGCTGCGCAACTGCAACGTCACCACTGTGGCGCCGACTGGCACCATCTCGATCATTGCCAGCTGCAGCTCGGGCATCGAGCCGCTGTTCGCCGTCGCGTTCATGCGGAACCAGGCCGGCGTACTCATGCCCGACGTCAACGAGGAGTTCGTCGAGATCGCGCGGCGCGAGGGCTGGCACAGCGAGGAGCTGATGAAGCGCATCGCCGAGGCGGGCAACATCCGCTTCCCGGAAGTGCCGGCCAAGTGGCAGCGCGTGTTCGTCACTGCCAATGAGATCAAGCCGGAGTGGCACATTCGCATGCAGGCGGCGTTCCAGGAACACAACGACTCCGCGATCTCGAAGACCTGCAACTTCGCGAACGATGCCTCCGAGGCGTACGTGGAGGAGATCTATCGCCTCGCCTACAAGCTCGGCTGCAAGGGTGTGACGGTGTACCGTGACGGCAGTCGCGACATGCAGGTCCTCTCCACCGGGTCCGTGGCGAAGAAGGTCCAGGAACAGGCGACATCGAGTGGAAAGGCCGAAGCGCGGTCCGATCTGGCCGGCATGAGCGGTTCCGCGGCCGCCGATGCCGCGCGGGCCGATCTGCACGGGGAACTGGCGGAACTGCGGGCCGAGAACGAGCGTCTCAAGCGGATGGTCCACGAGCTCGAGGCGGAGACGCTGAATCGGCGGCAGAAGCGCTCGCGGCCCGAGTTGCTCCGCGGCACCACGCGTCGCATCGAGACGCCGCTGGGTACGCTGTACGTCACCATCACCGAAGACGACCGGGCCCAGCCCTTCGAGGTCTTCATGAGCCTCGGCAAGGCGGGTGGTGCCCTCATGGCCGATGTCGAGGCGATGGGTCGCCTTATCAGTCTGGCGCTCCGCTCGGGCATCCCCCTGAAGGAGATCTATCGCCAGATCCGCGGCATCAGCTCCGACCGGGTCATGGGCCTGGGGCCGTCCAAGGTGCTCTCCGTGCCCGATGCCGTCGGCATTGCCATCGAACGCTGGCTGCAGGAGAAGCAGGGTATCCAGCAGGAACTGCTGACGACCACCGAGACCCAGGTGCCGGCGCCCGAGATCGTGCATCCGGTCATCTCCGGTGACGAGCAGCAGCTGGCCCTGGGCGGGATGCAGAACACCCTGTCCGGGGCCTGTCCCGACTGTGGCTCCCAGCTTGAGTTCGCGGAGGGATGCGTGAAGTGCCACGTGTGCGGTTACTCCGAGTGCGGCTGAGCTCCCTCGCGCGGTCCTGACAACCGCGATCCTGGGAAACGAAGCGCCCGCCGATCATCGATCGGCGGGCGCTTTGGCTTAGATTGTTGCCTGGCCGATTGCGGCAGCCCGGGTCGGCGGCGTCCCAGCCGAGGAGGAACCCATGATCGTGAAGCGCTTTTACGACGAGAGACTCGCGCAGGCGAGCTATCTCATTGGCTGCGGCCGGACCGGCAATGCCCTGGTCATCGACGCCAACCGTGACATCGACCAGTACCTTCGCATGGCGGAAGTGGAGGAAGTGGCGATCACGCACGTCTCGGAGACCCACATCCACGCCGACTTCGTTTCCGGCAGCCGTGAACTTGCGGCGCGCACCGACGCCACGCTGTACCTCTCCTCCGAGGGCGGTGAGGACTGGCAGTATGCCTTCGCACGGGAGGGGCGCGCCGTGCTGCTGGAGGATCGCGCCCACTTCATGGTCGGCAACATCCGGATCGACGTCATCCACTGCCCGGGCCACACCCCGGAACACCTCGCGTTCCTCGTTACCGATACCGCGGCGGCCACGGAGCCGATCGCGGTCGTGACGGGCGATTTCGTGTTTGTTGGCGACGTGGGGCGGCCCGACTTGCTGGAGAAAGCGGCCAAGATACAAGGAACGATGGAGGCCAGCGCGCGGGCGCTGTTCCGCTCACTCCAGCACTTCAAGGCGTATCCCGACTACCTGCAGATCTGGCCGGGCCATGGTGCCGGCTCGGCGTGCGGCAAGGGGCTGAGTGCGGTTCCGCAGAGCACGGTCGGATACGAGCGACGATTCAATTGGGCGTTCGGTGTGAACACGGAAGACGAGTTCGTGCGGCAGGTGCTCTCGGGACAGCCAGAGCCGCCGGCATATTTTGCCGAAATGAAGCGGGTCAACCGCGAAGGGCCGCGCATCCTGAACGGCTTCGTGACGCCGCAGTGGCTTCCGGACGTGCGCCTGCCCGAGGTGCTGGCCCGGGGCGCCTTCGTCATCGATGCCCGGCCTGCCGCTGAGTTCGCCGCGGGACATGTGCCGGGTACCATCAACATTCCGCTCAACCGCAGCTTCACCACCTGGGCGGGCTGGCTCACGCCCTATGATGAGGACTTCTATCTGATCGTCGACGATTCCGGCGGCGACCGGGGCGCGCACAACGTCACCGAGGCCGCGAGAGATCTCGCGATGATCGGCCTCGACCGGTTCGCCGGGTACTTCGGCCTGGATGCGGTAACGGGCTGGGAGCGGACGGGACAGAAGCTCGCCAGCATCGCGCAAGTCACCTCAGCCGAACTCGCGACCAGGCTCGATGGTGACGCCGTCGCGGTGATCGACGTGCGCGGTCACGCCGAATGGGAAGCGGGTCACTTGCCCGGAGTACCGAACATTCCGGTGGGATATCTCGTGCAACGCCTGGCCGAAGTGCCCCGCGACCGGCCAGTTGTCGTGCATTGCCAGGGCGGCTCACGGTCGGCGATCGCCGCCAGTGTGCTTCAGGCAAGGGGCATTGCCGGCGTAATCAACCTGACGAAGGGCTATCAGGAATGGGAGGCGGCCCGGCTTCCGGTGGAACAGTCCGATACCATCGACCTCGCCGTCCTGATGCCGCGCCGGGCGACGGCAGCATGCCGTCGGCTCGCGATCGCCCTTATCACTCATTGCCGCAGGACGGTGCGGCTCCGCGCGCAAGAGAGCGACCACCAGCGCCTGCCATCGCCGAGGCCGTGCAGGACGAGGACTTCGCCGACATGATGGTGAACTCGCGGGGCGTAATGCTGGGGCGGGGCGAGGTCTGGGTCAACGGCATCCGCCCGGACAAGGCCTGCAAGTCGCCTACGTGCGCATTTACATCATTCAGCCGACCAGAGGCCTCGCCCCGGCACCCGGGCGTGACAGCTAGCGCCGGGTGCCTACTGCAGCGACGCCATGTCGATCACGAACCGGTACTTGACGTCGCTCTTCAGCATCCGCTCATAGGCCTCGTTGATCTTTTGCATCGGGATCACTTCGACATCCGATACAATATTGTGCTCGGCGCAGAAGTCGAGCATCTCCTGCGTTTCCTTCAGACCTCCAATGAGCGAACCGGCGAGCGACCGGCGCCGGAAGATCAGGCCCGCGACAGTAGGCGATGGATGCGGATGCTCCGGAGCGCCGACGAGGCACATCGTGCCATCGCGCTTGAGCAGGTTGAGGTAGACATCGAGGTTGTGCTGCGCCGACACGGTGTTCAGGATGAAATCCAGGCCGTTGGCATGCTTCGCCACCTCGTCGGCGTTGTGCGAAACCACCACTTCGTCGGCGCCGAGGCGCTTCGCGTCGGCGGTCTTGCCGGGCGAGCCGGTGAAGAGCACGACGTGCGCGCCGAGCGCGTGCGCGAGCTTCACGCCCATGTGCCCCAGGCCACCGAGCCCCACAACGCCGACCTTCGTTCCTGGGCGTACATCCCAGTGCCGCAGGGGCGACCAGGTGGTGATACCGGCGCAAAGCAGCGGGGCGGCGCCGGCAGGGTCCAGCTTGTTCGATACACTGAGAACAAAGTCCTGATCGACGACGATCGTGGTGGAGTACCCGCCGTAGGTGACGCCGCCAAGATGCTTGTCGGGGCTGTTGTACGTGAAAGTGGCAGGGCCCTGGCAGTACTGCTCGAGTCCGGCGCGGCAATCGGGACAAGTGCGGCAGGAGTCGACCAGGCACCCGACGGCTGCGATGGCGCCCGGCTTGAACTTCGTGACCTGGTCGCCGACGCTCACGACGCGACCGAGGATCTCATGGCCCGGAACGCAGGGATAGGTGGTGCCGTGCCACTCACTCCTGACGGTGTGAAGGTCGGAGTGGCAAACCCCGCAATAAAGGATCTCAATCTGGACGTCGCGCGGGCCCGGAACGCGACGCTCGAGGCTGAACGGACCGAGCGGCGACTTCGGGTCGAAGGCGGCAAACGCCTTGGCTGGAAGTGTGGTGCCGTGCTGTAAAGCGCCGCTTGCCGGCGCGGTAGTGGCTGTCATGTTGGTCTCCAGGTGCGCAAATGGCCAGGAACCTCGGCGGCGATATCCGGCCGGGTGTGAGCAACGAAATCGGTCAAGCCGTGAACCTGTGCATGACAATCCGCATTGTCAAGTAGTTGTTAAAGTGTTTAACTTCGGCGCTGATAGAAGAAAGTTCCCGTCCAGGAGCGATGTCGATGACCGCCGCAATCACAGCACCACCCCTCTTCGATCCGCTGGTGCTGCGAGACTTGACGTTCCGCAACCGGATTGTAGTCAGTCCGATGTGCCAGTACTCGAGCGTCGACGGAGCTGCCAACGACTGGCATGTAGTACACCTGGGAACGCGCGCAGTTGGCGGCGCCTCACTGGTGTTCACCGAGGCGGCGGCGGTGACGCCTGAAGGCAGGATTTCGCCCCAGGATCTCGGTATCTGGAAGGATGACCACATCGAAGGGCTCCTCCCGGTTGTCCGCGTGATCCGCGCGCAGGGGGCGATCGCCGGCATCCAGCTGGCCCATGCCGGGCGGAAGGCGAGTGTAACGCGGCCATGGGAGGGCGGGCGGCAACTGTCACTCGATGAGGGCGGGTGGACGACGTTTGCGCCGAGCGCTATGCCGTTCCGGGAAGGTGAGCGCGCCCCCGAAGCGCTCTCCCGGCGCGGAATCGGCCTGGTGGTGCAGGCGTTCCAGGCAGCAGCGGACCGCGCACTGAGGGCCGGATTCCAGGTCATCGAGATCCACGCCGCGCACGGCTACCTGCTCAACGAGTTCCTTTCGCCTCTGAGCAACCATCGCACTGACGAATATGGCGGTTCGTTCGACAACCGGATTCGCCTGCTGACGGAGGTCGTCAAGGGCATTCGCGAAACCTGGCCCTCGAACCTGCCGCTGTTCGTTCGCATCTCGGCTACTGACTGGGTCGAGAGCGGTTGGGACCTCGAACAGTCCGTAGGACTGGTGCGGCGGCTGGCGCCTCTGGGCGCTGATCTCTTCGATTGTTCGTCTGGTGGACTCGTGCCCGGCGCGAAGATTCCCATGAGGCCGGGGTACCAGGTCGGATTCGCAGAGCGCATCCGCCGCGAATCGGGGATTCCTACTGGTGCCGTCGGACTGATCACCGAGTCGGCGCAGGCGAACGAGATCGTATCATCGGGGCAGGCTGACCTGGTCCTCCTCGCGCGACAGCTCCTGCGCGAGCCTTATTGGCCACTCCGTGCGGCACGCGAGCTCGGAGTGAAGCCAGCGTGGCCGCAGCAGTATCTGCGAGCGGCCGAATAGTCAGGTAGGTTCATTCATGGCAAGGGCGCGGACCTCACTTACCCCCGAACAGCGGGCGGCGGCATTCAAGGCATTGGGAGAGGCCACCCGTCTTCGAATTGTCGACTTCCTGCGCGAGCATGAGGATGAAGCCACCGGCACCGAGGTTGCCGCCGAGACGGGCATCAGCCTGGCCCTGCTGTGCCATCACACTGACGCGCTCGTCGAATCAGGCCTTGTGATCAAGCGCAAGGAAGGTCAAACCAGCTATTGGCGCATCAATCGCGATGCGCTTGACCTGTTGGTCCGCGACCTGGACGGCTGACCGGTGCTCACGCGCAACCTCGGGTACCTGCTGGCGCTGTCCACCGAGCGCCATTTTGCGCGTGCCGCAGCTGCGGAGATACGCGCGATTCCACTCGTGGATCCCATCGTGACGCACCAGGTGGGACTGGTGGTACCCGACCGCGAACCGCTCACTCCCTCGGCGAGGGCGCTGATGGACTGCGCCCCGCACGTACTGGTTGCCACCAGCCCTGGCGGGCTGGCCGCAAAGGCTGTTGGCGTCGCGCGGGCTTGATCAGGTCCGTATGGAGAGCATCGTTCCCCAGGGATCGTCGACGCGGATTCCGCCCGCTTCGCGTCGTACGACATGACCAGCTTCCTCCAGGCTCGCTCCGGCCCGTTGAACCGACTCACTGTCGGGAAGCACAAGTTCCCACTCAAGCAGGCGGGCGTCTCCGGCCCCGGGTATCGGGGCGTCCTCGCCCGCCCAGGTATTGACGCCGAGATGGTGATGGTAGCCGCCGGCCGAGAGGAAAAGCGCCCCGGGATAACTCCACACGGTGGGCGTGAACCCGAGAGCAGCCCCGTAGAATGCCGCGGCGGCATCGAGACTTCCGACATGCAGGTGCAGGTGCCCCATGACGGTGCCCGCCGGCATCCCGGTCCATGGCAGGTTGCCACCCGCTGCGATCACCCCTTCGATGTCCAGCGGCCGCGTGTCCATGACGAGTTCGCCGCCCTCGTGCCGCCAGGTCGCCCTGGGCCGGTCGGCATAGACCTCGATGCCCAGTCCATCGGGATCGTGCAGGTAGAGCGCTTCGCTGACCAGATGATCCGAGGCCCCAACAGGGGCGTCGATACTGGCCAGGTGCCTGAGCAAACGGCCGAGCGCGGCCCGGTCGGGCAGCAGGATAGCGAAATGGAAGAGTCCCAGATGGCCGCGCTTTCGGACAGGATTGGCGCCCGGTCGCTCGTTCAGTTGGATCAGTGGCGGGCCATCTGCCTGGCTGCCGAGCGTTGCCACGCTCCCTTCGCGATGAAGCACGCGCATGCCCAGCACCAGCTCGTACCAGGCGATGGAGCGAGCCAGGTCAGAGACCTGGAGGTACACCTGTCCTACGCGCGTGCCGGCCGGCAGCCGGTGGTCGGCAGGGGACATCCCCGTCCTCCGGATCAGGGTCCCGCTCGGCGGCGTGCGAGCACCGCGTCAAGAGAGAACACCCCCGCTCCCGTGAGTGCGAGCGTAGCGCCGGCTGCAAAGAGCATGAGGACAAACTCGACGCCCTTGGGTACGAAGAAGCCACCTGCAAGGTGCACGATGAAAATGGCGCCGAGCATATCGATGGCGAGGCCAAGCCCGACCAGCCGGGTCAGGAGCCCGATGATAAGTGCGATGCCCCCGAAGAACTCAAGTCCTGAGACGAGCGGGGCGGTAATGGCCGGAAGGGGCACGCCCATCTGGGTGAAGGAACCGGTGACTCCGGCCAGGCCGAAGGCAAAGAGTTTCTGCGCGCCGTGGGCAAGGAATACGGATCCGGTGATGATCCTCAGGAGAGCGAGTCCAGCGTCAAGACTGGAATCATTGCGGGCCATGGTCGAACTCTCGCGTAGAAGGTCCGGTTGATCTCCGCCGGCCACTGCCTCGGCCGGGGGGATCTAGATGAAACTAGCCCATCGCCGGATGTTCAGCAGAGCGCGGATCACGGCTTATATTCCGGCGGAACCGCATCACTTTCAATTTGTCCCCAGGAGATGTGCTGATGACGTCCGACTCGCAAGGCCAATCCCCCAAGCCGGTAGCTGCGTCGCGCGTGGCGCGGGAACTGGCCCACCTGAGTGACATGCGCGCCAACGGCGAGCTCGATCGCGATGAGTACGAACATCGCTTCTCGCGCATGATCAGCGAGCTGCGCGACCGCCGCATCGAGGGGAATCGCCAGGAAATCATCGCCGCGATCAAGCCGCTGCTCGACGAGGGCAAGATCCACGCGGCGGAATACGACCGGTTCATTCAGCAGATGGGCCTCGTGTAATGCAGCAGCGCCCGCTGGGCCGCGGGGCGCCGCCGGTTTCCATCGTAGGCTACGGGGGGATGCATCTCTCCCTGGCGGGCCGTCCTCCAGAGGACGTTTCCGTCCGGGTGATTCATGCCGGTCTCGACAGCGGCATGACGCTCATCGACACTGCCGACGTCTATTGCCTCGACCAGAACGACATCGGGCACAACGAGCGCCTTGTGGCGCAGGCCCTTGGCACCTGGAGTGGTGCCCGGGACCAGGTCATCGTCGCGACCAAGGGCGGCATGATCCGTCCCGACGGGCGCTGGGAGCGCGATGCGCGACCCGAGCGGCTGCGGAGGGCCTGCGAACGCTCCCTCCAGGCGCTGAGGGTGGACCGCATAGACCTCTACCAGCTCCATGCGCCGGATCACCAGGTACCCTTCGAGGAGAGCGTGGGAGCGCTGGTCGACCTGCAACGGGAGGGGAAGATCCGCTGGATTGGACTCTCCAATGTCAGCGTAGCCGAGATCAAGGCGGCGGAGTCGATTGGCGAGGTGGCGACGGTGCAGAACCGCCTCAACCCGTTCTTCCGCGAGGCAATCGAGACCGGCGTCGTCCGGTATTGCTCCGAAAGGGGAATTGGCTTCCTCGCCTACAGCCCGACGGGCGGTGGCCGTCTCACCAGGAAACTGCCAGCGCATCCCGTGCTGCAGCGCCTTGCGGGTGAGCTCGGCTTCTCGCCCCACGCTCTGGTCATCTCGTGGGTGCTGGCACAGGGCAAGACCGTGTTGGCCATTCCGAGCGCCCGCACCGAGGCTCATGTGCGGGACAGCGCCGTTGCTGGTGAGCTCGCGCTGAGCGACGCCGACCGCTGGGCCATTTCGGAAGCGCACTTCGACCGGTCGTAGGGCCCGCGCATCGCCGCCCCTGCACGTCACCCGTCTCCCGCCTTACGTTCCAGCCATGCCATTCGCCCCGCGCCGTGCCACGCCCACCGTCCACGTCGGTGCCGTTGCCGTAGGTTCGTGCCACCCGATCGTCGTGCAGTCGATGACCAACACCGATACCGCCGACGTGGTGGGCACGGTGCGCCAGGTCACGGAGCTGGCGCGAGCCGGCAGCGAGATCGTGCGGGTAACGGTCAACAACGATGAGGCAGCGCGTGCCGTGCCCCACATCGTGGACGGACTCGACCGGATCGGTATCCACGTGCCGATCATCGGCGACTTTCACTACAACGGGCACCTGCTCCTCACCCGGCACCCTGAGTGCGCCAGGGCCCTGGCCAAGTTCCGCATCAATCCCGGGAACGTGGGAGGCAAGCACGCCGACACGAACTTCCGCGCGATCATCGAAGTAGCCCTCGACCATGGCAAGCCCGTGCGCATCGGGGTCAACTGGGGCTCGCTCGACCAGCAGTTGCTCACCGAACTGATGGACGCGAACGCCCGGCTGGACGCTCCGCGTGATGCCCGCGATGTGACCATGGAGGCGATGGTGCAGAGCGCCACCCGTTCGGCGGCCCTTGCCGAGAGCGCAGGCATGTCGCCCGACCGGATCATCCTGAGCGCCAAGGTCTCCGGAGTGCAGGACCTGATTGACGTGTATCGCATGCTGGCGGGCCG
The DNA here is from genome assembly GCA_963822925.1 of uncultured Gemmatimonadales bacterium. Lineage (GTDB taxonomy): Bacteria > Gemmatimonadota > Gemmatimonadetes > Gemmatimonadales > GWC2-71-9 > JAGGAG01. The sequence goes on along the minus strand of CAWGJN010000003.1, from coordinate 186,721 downwards.
GAGCGGGTACCCCTTGCACCTCGGTCTCACCGAGGCTGGCATGGGCGCCAAGGGCATCGTGGCGAGTGCGGCTGGTCTGGCCGTTCTGCTCCAGGAGGGCATCGGCGACACCATCCGCGTTTCTCTCACGCCGGCGCCCGGCGGTGACCGTGCCGAGGAGGTGCGGGTCGCCCAGCAAATTCTCCAGAGCCTCGAGCTCCGCAGTTTTGCGCCGCAGGTCACGAGCTGTCCCGGGTGCGGCCGCACTACCAGCACCTTCTTCCAGCACATGGCGCAGGACATCGAGGGTTACCTGCGGCAGAAGATGCCGGTCTGGGGAGCGGAACGCCCGGGCGTCGAGGAGATGAAGGTCGCCGTGATGGGGTGCGTCGTGAACGGTCCGGGCGAATCCAAGCACGCGAACATCGGCATCTCGCTGCCGGGCACGTTCGAGGAACCCAAGGCCCCCGTGTACGTCGATGGCAAGCTGTTCGTGACGCTCAAGGGCGAACGGATCGTGCCGGAGTTCCTCGAGATTCTCGAGAACTACGTCGCCACGCGATACGGCGTGGCTGTCCCCACCGGCTCGGCAGAGGGTGGTCAGGGACGGTAGTTTCCGTACCTCCTGATGCTCAACGCCCCCCTGGCCGAGACCCTGCGCGAGCGACCGCTCGTGGCCCTGCCGCTGCTCTTCGGGGCGGGCCTCCTCACCAGTTTCACCCCCTGCGTGTATCCCATGATCCCCATCACCGCCGGACTTCTGGGCGGGGCTGGTGCCGCAGGCAGGTCCGCGCGTGCCCGCATCGGCATGACGGGGCTGTACGTTCTGGGGGTGGCCCTGGTCTATGCGACCCTCGGGCTCATTGCCGGGCTCACGGGATCCATCTTCGGCAGCATCAGCACGAACAAGTGGGCGCTCCTGGTCATGGCGAATGTCCTGCTGGTGTCGGGACTGGCCCTGCTGGACGTCTTCAGCATGCGGGCCCCGTCCGGGCTTCTGGCGTGGGCGGCACGCTTCGGGGCCGAGCGGCCCTACGGCGCGTTCATGATGGGAGCCACGTCGGGTCTGGTGGCCGCGCCCTGCGGGGCGCCGGCCTTTGCCGCGGTGCTGACGTTCGTGGCCGGAACCGGAAGCGCGCTGCTCGGCTTCGCGTACCTGCTGGTGTTCTCCATCGGGATGACGGCGGTGCTGGTAGCGGTGGGCGTTTTCGCAGGGACCGTGGCGGCCCTGCCGCGGAGCGGCGTGTGGCTCGTTTGGCTCAAGCGCGCGGGTGGCATCGTGCTTCTTGGCATGGCCGAGTATTACGTGTTCCAGGCAGGGCGGAACTCATGAGGATACTCGCGGCAACGCTCCTGCTCCTGGCGACCGCGAGCGGCCAGGCCAATGCCCAGGACGAAGGAATTGCGATCGGTGCGAAGGCCCCCGCCGTCGTGGTGAACGACATCGATGGCAAACCGGTCGATCTCGGGGACTATCTGGGAAAACAGCCGGTACTGCTCGAGTTCTGGGCCACGTGGTGCAATGTCTGCGAAGAGTTGCTGCCCAGGGTGAAGGCCGCACACGAGGTTTACGGGGAACGGGTGGCGTTCTTCGGCGTGAACGTCACCGTGAACCAGACACAAGAGCGAGTTCGCCGATGGATTGCCAGCCATGATCCACCCTACCGCACGCTGTATGACGAGAAGGGCGTGAGCACGAGGGCGTACGAGGCCCCGATAACGTCGTACATCGTGATCATTGATGCCTCCGGCAAGGTGGCCTACACCGGTACGGGTGCGACTCAGGACATCTCCGGAGCGCTCGCCCATGTTACCGGGAAGTAGACGGTACCAGGTGACTTCGCAGCGACTCGCGCCGCTGGTCGTGACGCTGATCCTCGCTGTCGCGTCGAGGTCCGTGGCCCAGGGGAACGCGCCACCGCCGACGCCGACGGCGCGAATCGTGAAGGGCCCGGAGACGGGCCAGCGCGCGCCCGATTTCACGCTGCCGTGGGTGTCCCGGGAAGCCGTTGGCCCCGAAGAACAGCCGTTTCGACTGACCGACAATCTCGGCAAGGTCGTGGTACTTGCGTTCTACACGCGCGATTTCACCCCCAGCGGCACTGCCGAGGTGCAGGGCCTGGCCACGCTCGCCGATTCTTCCGGTCCGGAGGTGATCGTGGTGGCCATCAGCAGTGATTCGCTCGAGACACATCGACGATTCGCGAGCAGCCTGGGCGTCCCATTCCTGCTGCTGAGCGACCCCGACCAGCGAGTCGCCCGGCGCTATGGCAGTGACGGCGCCGAAGGCACGGACAGGCCCACGATCTACGTCATCCGACCAGACGGCAAAGTGAGCTATCGAGACCTCAACTTCGATCCAGCGGACAAGCGGGAGTACGAGGCGTTGAAGCGTGCCGTAGCCAAGGCGGCTCAGTCGTGAGGCCAGTGAGGGCAGTCCTGCTGTTGGCGACCGTGGCAGCGCCGTCGGCGGCCCGGGCGCAGAACGAGGGAGTCTGGCAGTTCAGCAACCTTCAGCAGGGCTACTGCATATCCTTCCTGGTGAGTCCGGAAGACGCTCCCAGCGTGCTGCCGACTGACGCCCAGCCGGTGCGGCTCAATACCATGGCCGATGCATCTCCGATTCTGGCTCGCGTCCTCGCGGACCAGCCTGAGTACGGCGCCTGGATGCCGGCGGCCGTATGCCTTTACCGGTTCGGACGCGCTGACATCGGGGGCCGGGGGCTCATCGCGCCGACCGGCGGCTCGGAGATGATCGGCATAGTGTCATTCGGGGCGCGGGTCGCCATCAACCAGCCCGAAAACGGGGCCTCGGTGAGCACGGTGTTCACCAACGACAAGCGTGTCGTCAAACTGACCGACTCGACGCAAGTGGAACTGCGCCAGATCAAGGCGACCTTCGGGAAAGCGGCGCATGGCGACGATGAGCGTCATGTCGTCGAGCTGGGTAAGACGACCCTCATCTGGGACGGCCATCCAGCCAGCGATTCGGCGAATGTCGGCTCCCCCATCGAGCGAGTGTGGGTCGTGCGCGGACCGCGGGGCAAGCCGGTCCTCCTCCGGTGGAAGCTCGCCGCCACCTCCAGCCGCTCGATGGTGGGAGCACTCCTGGTGCAAGGGAAGGACAAGCTGGCCAAGCTCATGCGGAAGTCACCCATCCGGTACGTCGGCCCAATGTATGAGGGCGGGATCGGCGAGCTGACCCTGATTCCGGAGTAGCTGCTCCCTGGTTTGTGGGGGGAATGAGGCTTATGGATTCGACAGTGGCGCTACCGGTTCTTGCGCTGTGGAATCTGTTCGCAATCTGGAAAGTGTTGGCTATTTCGCTTGGTAACGACAGTGTCATCATGCGATATCCTGCTTGAGACGTGACACTGTAAGCCATTGATCGACAGGCGATTACGATAAGTTGCTCTCGTGGCTTACCGGGTCATTTGAATCGTCCGCATCAATTCAGGTCCGCGCGGCACCGAATCAAATCGGCAGTTTTCAACATGTGGAAATCGGTTGTCCTCGTACTGGGATTTCTCCCTGCGACTCTGGCCCCAGATCTGTTTTCCAGCCTCATGTGGAAAAGTCTTCCACAGAGCGCGTGTGGGTATTCGTCTGGCTGTGCCGCGCCGCGCTCGCCATGCCTTCAGGGTGGGTGACACGACAGCAAATGCTAGCCCCTGAGCCGACCCGGTGCGCGAGCGATCCCTCAGCGTTAGACTGCCCGGCACCGTGACCAATTCCCTCATTCGCCGAACCAAGATCGTCGCCACGCTGGGGCCCGCGTGGGATTCGCCTGACCAGATGACATCACTGCTCGATGCTGGTGTCGACGTGGTGCGCGTCAATTCCTCACACGGTACAGCGGAGATCCGGGAACGCTGGATCCGCGAGTTGCGCGGCGTGTTCGAGGCCCGTGCCGCATATCACGCAGCGGCGGTCCTGGTTGACCTCCGCGGCCCGCGCATCCGCGTCGGTGCCCTGCCCGAGCCGCGACAGCTCACCTCAGGATCACGGGTCGTGTTTGCGCCCGAGGCGCTGGCCACGCCGAGCGAGATCCCAACCACCTATGAGGGACTGGCTCGGGATGTCCGGCCGGGTACGACCATCCTGCTTGATGACGGCCTCCTCAGCGTCGAAGTGGAGGACGTCAAGGGCGAGCGGGTGATGGGCGTGGTGCGCTACGGCGGCCTGCTCAAGCCGAACAAGGGAATCAACCTTCCCGGCGTGGAGGTCAGCGCGCCCGCCATCAGCGAACGCGACGCGGAGGAGGTGGAGCGGGCCGTGGCGGCCGGCGCCGATTTCATCGCGATGTCGTTCGTGCAGCGAGGCGAGGACGTCGAAGCCCTTCGCCGCCTCGTCCCCACATCCGTTCGCATCATCGCCAAGATCGAAAAGGACACGGCGCTGCGGAACATCAAGGGTATCCTCCGGGCGGCGGACGCCATCATGGTGGCCCGGGGCGACCTCGGAGTGGAGCTTCCATTCGAGGAGGTGCCGCTGACCCAGAAGCGGCTCATTCGGGAGGCGAATCTTCACGGCAAGCCGGTAATCACGGCGACCCAGATGCTCGAATCCATGGTCCACGCACCGAGGCCCACCCGGGCGGAGGCGTCCGACGTGGCCAACGCGATCCTGGACGGGACCGATGCCGTCATGCTCTCGGCCGAGACCGCGGTAGGCGAGTATCCCAGGGAGTCGGTGCAGGCCATGGTGCGGATTGCTCGGGAACTGGAACATCAGCGGCGCGGCCGTAGTCCGGCGTTCGACCTGGCCGTCGGCCGCCGGGTCGAAAAGTCGGACCGGCTCCTCAGCGACGCCGATGCCGCGGCCATGACCACGCGCACCGAATCGGCTATCGCGGTGGCGGTCTGCGCCGCCGCCGAGTTGTTGCAGGCGCCGGCGATCGTATGCCTCACGTCCAGCGGGTTCACCGCCCGCACGGTCGCTGCCTACCGGCCGTCGGTTCCTATCCTGGCGGTGACACCCGAGCCCGAGACGTTCCGCCAGCTCGCCCTGGTGTGGGGGGTCGTACCGGTCCTGGTGCAGCACTTTCCCAGCTACGACGACCTCCTTCCGGTGGCGCGCCAGCAACTACTGTCAAGGGGACTTGCTTCGCTCGGCGATCGCATCGTGGTTACCGCCGGCGTGCCGTTCGATACGCCGGGCACCACCAACCTTCTCAAGGTCGAGGCTGTGTAGCGCGCGTGCGCCTTACCTTCCTCGGAACAGGGACCTCCTTCGGGGTACCGCAGATCGGATGCAGTTGCGCCGTCTGCCTCTCTTCCGATCCGCGCGACCGCCGCACGCGTACGGGTGCCCTGGTGGATGTTGATGGCATCGCCCTCCTCATCGATACCCCCCCGGAGCTGCGCCTGCAGCTGGTGGCCGCCGGCCGGTCGCACGTCGACGCGGTGCTGTATACCCACGAGCACGCCGACCACGTCAACGGCATTGATGATCTCCGCATCTTTTCGGTGAAGCAGCGGGCGGCCCTGCCGGTCTATGGTGCCCCCGAAACGCTGGCCCGCCTGCGGGAAAGCTTCCGCTACATTTTCGACGCCGGCGTCACGGCCTACGAGGGCACTTCCAAACCGCTGCTCGCACCGCATGCGCTGGAGCCGGGCCGGTGGCATGACATCGCCGGCGTGCCGGTCCTGCCACTCGCCTTCAGCCACGGCCATGGGCGGGTGTTCGGCTACCGCATCGGGGATCTGGCGTATCTCACGGACGTGAAGGAAGTTCCCGAGGCGGAGCGCGCGCAGTTGCAGGGGCTGGAGGTCCTCGTGTTGAATGCGCTGTGGTGGCGCCCGCATCCCACGCACCTGAGCATCGGCGAGGCGGTGGAAGTGGCGCGCGCCGTCGGTGCCCGGCGGACATGGCTCACGCACCTGACACATGAGACGGGACACGCCGAACTCGCGGCCCAGCTTCCATCCAATGTCTTTCCGGCACATGACGGCCTGATCGTGGAGCTCTGATCTATGCTGCGACTGGATTACGGACGGATGCTGCAGGAAGGCCTGGACGGCGAACACGGCCTTACCCGGGCACAATTAGCCGAACTGGCGCGCCGTTTCCCTGGGGTGCAAGCAGAAGTGCGGGCCCGCAGAGCCGCAGGCGAGTACGGATTTTTCGATCTGGCGGAGCAGGGGAGCGCCATCCGGAGCATCACGCAGTTCGCGAATGGCGTGGGCCAGGCCTTTGATCACGTACTCGTCCTCGGCATCGGCGGTTCTGCACTGGGAACGCGTGCCCTTCTCAGCGCGCTCCGTGCGCCGGCCTGGAACGAGCTGGACGATGAGGGCCGGGACTTCTACCCGCGGCTCACCATCCTCGACAATGTCGACCCGGCCAGCGTGCACGCCGCGCTCGGTCGGATCGATCCGCGCCGCGTGCTTGTCAATGTCGTAAGCAAGTCCGGATCCACAGCGGAGACCATGGCGCAGTACCTCGTGGTGCGCGCGTGGTTGGAGGAAGCGCTGGGGCCGGCCGCCACCCGGCACCTGGTGTTCACCACCGATCCTGAACATGGCATCCTGAGGGACATTGCCCGCCGCGAGGGTATCGCGGCAGTGGACGTGCCGCCATCCGTGGGCGGCCGGTTCAGTGTCCTGTCACCGGTGGGACTCCTGCCGGCCGCGCTCGTGGGCACCGACATTGCGGCGCTGCTGAGCGGGGCGGAACGCGCTCTGAGGGACGCCGAGGTTCCCGACCTGCTGCACAACCGGGCGGCGCTCTACGCCGCCCTGCACTGGGCTGCCGACACGTGGCTCGGCGCCCGCATCGACGTGCTCATGCCGTACTGCGACCGGCTCCGGGATGTGGCTGAGTGGTACCGGCAGCTCTGGGCGGAGAGCCTGGGCAAGCGCCACGACCGCCGTGGCGCCGAAGTGTTCACGGGCCCGACACCGGTTGGCGCTGTTGGCGCCACCGACCAGCACAGTCAAGTACAGCTCTTCATGGAGGGGCCGTTCGACAAGGTCCTGACGCTTGTGTCGGTGACCGATCATGGGATCGACGTGGCCATCCCGGAGCGGTCAGAGCTCCCGGACGAATTGGCCTACCTGGCCGGGCGTTCGCTCAATGAGTTGCTCGCCGCCGAATGCCGTGCCACTTCAGGGGCGCTTGCCTCCGCCGGGCGCATGCACACCGTCTTACGCCTTCCCGAGGTCACCGCAGACACGGTGGGCGAGTTGCTCATGTTCTACCAGTGTGCGACCGGATTCGCGGGGGCGTGGTACGGCGTCAATCCATTCGACCAGCCCGGGGTAGAGTTGGGCAAGCAGCTCACGTTCGCCGCCATGGGGCGGGCCGGGAGCGGAAATGTGCCGGTGCCGCCCGTCGATCCGGGAGACTTCGCGTAGGCGGTGCTTCGCCCGGGCCGCCGTTTGTCTAGTATTCCATGTCGGCCACTCCAGGGCGACAGATATTCCAGGGGGTGCATCATGCGCGACAGTGGGCGCGAGGTCGTATATGTGGAGCGAGGCGGGGACGTGTCCGCGAAGTGGTTTCTCTGGGGCGCGCTGGCCGGTGCAGTCGTCGCCCTGCTGTATGCGCCGGCGACGGGTGAACAGACCCGCCGTGGCGTGCAGCGCCGGCTCAGGAAGCTTCGGGCCATGGCGGAGGAAAAAGTGGACGAGCTGACCGAACAGTTCGGAGATCGGCGCCAGCGGGTGGAGGACTGGCTCGAGGATGCCGAAGAGGTGCTCGAGGTCGATGACGAGGGCTTCGAGGACGAGGAAGAAGACGTGGAGCCCGCGACACCACGGGCCGAGCTCGAGCAGCGACTGGCACGGGCCCGCTCGCGCCGCCGCGGCGTGACTGACGCATCGGAGGAACAGGGCGCCTGACCTCGCCTACCCGGGTCCGGAGCTGGCACCGCTCCGTCTGGGGCTTCATCCGGCGCACCCTCGAGTCGGCCGACGAGAACAACGTCCCGTTCCTCGCGAGCGCACTGAGCTTCGATGCGCTGCTGGCCGCGGTGCCCTTTGCGCTTCTCATGCTGGTGCTCTTTACCGTGCTGGTGCAGGGCCTCGCGCCCGAGGGCACCACCCTCGATCCCGACGCCCTCTTCCATCGACTCCTGCCGCCGCACAACAGCACTCCGGGCCACGATCCGTTCGGTCCGGTCGAGCGCCTGCTGACCCGCATCTTCGAGAATCGTGGGAACCTCTCGCTGGTCGCCGTCCCCACCTTCCTCTGGTTCAGCACGCGGCTGTTCGCCAGCATGCGCAATTCCCTCAACTACGTCTATGACGTAGCGTCACGCCCGGGCACGAGTCGCGGGTTCATCAGCAACTACCTGAGGGGCAAATCGCGCGACGCCCTGCTTGCGCTCACCGTGGCGACGCTCTTTCTGCTCAACACCGTGCTGAGTGCAGGCCTGGCCATCCTGCGGTCACGCAGCGAAGCGGCCATCCCGTCGCTCGCACTCGTGGTGGGAACACTAGGCCGGCTCTTCACCGAACTCGTGGCCCTGGTCTTTTCCGTCTCCCTCTTCTTCGTCGTGTACCGCTTCGCGTCTCCCCGCCGGATGAGCGTCACGTCGGTACTGATGGCGTCGACGTTTTCCGCCTTCGGCTTCGAGATCGCGAAACGACTGTACGGCCTTTACCTGGCCCGGTCGGTCATCCCGGCATCAGCGTTCGGCGGAGGCGCGCAGCTTGGTGCGCTGCTGCTGTTCGTGCTGTGGGTGTACTACATGGCGGTGGTATTCCTCATCGGCGGCGTGGTGGCGGAGCGGTGGGAGGCGCTGCGTCTGCAGCGGCGTCAGGGAGGCCTGCTCTAGGCTGCTTGCCGCGGCGGGCGAGGCCGCCTATTTTGCGGGCGCCTCAGGTCCGAAGGGTGCCGGCGCGTGAATCGCGTCAGGACCTTGCCGGTAGCAGCGCTAAGCGATGTCCGGTATCGCTTCGGGGAGCCTGAGGCACTTTATTTCCCCCATGATAGCTCTCGCCCGCCGCTACCGTCCCAAGCGCTTCAGCGACCTGCTGGTCCAGGATCATGTCACCGCCGTGCTGCGCGGTGCCGTGGCCGGTGGCCGCGTGGGCCATGGTTACCTGCTGACCGGACCGCGGGGCGTCGGCAAGACCACCGCGGCCCGCATCCTGGCGATGGCACTGAACTGCCCTAATCGCGATGCGCTGGGCGATCCGTGCGGCGAGTGCGAGAACTGCCGGCGCACCTGGAGCGGATCGGCGAGCCTCGACGTGGTCGAGATCGATGCCGCCAGCCACCGGGGCGTCGACGACGCACGGGAGTTGCGCGAGCGCGCCATGTACGCGGCGTCCCAGGAGGGGAATTACAAGGTCTATATCGTGGATGAGGCGCACATGCTCACGCGCGAGGCGTGGAATGCGCTGCTCAAGATCCTGGAGGAACCCCCTCCGCGCGTGGTGTTCGTCTTCGCCACGACCGAGCCACAGAAGATTGCTTCTACCGCGGCGCCGGTACTGTCACGGCTGCAACGCTTCGACTTCCGCCGCATCGGACCCGCGGCGATCCGGAACCGCCTCAGCGAGGTGCTGGGCATCGAGGGCATCAAGGCCGACGATGACGCACTCACGCTGATCGCACGCCACGCCGACGGCGGCATGCGTGACGCGCTTTCGCTGCTCGACCAGTGCCTGAGTTTCGGCGAGGGCACGGTCACCGTCGAACGGGTACGCGAGGTGCTCGGCCTGGTGGCTGACGAGTCGTATGCCGAGGTGTGTCGCATCGTGGTGGAGCGCGACGGGGCCGGAGTCTTCCGCCTCGTGGAGCAGGTCCTCGATTCCGGGGCCGACCTCGGCGAATTCATGAATGGTGCGGCGGAGATGCTCCGCGCCCTGCTCATGGTGCAGGTTGGTGCGGAGCCCGAAGGCCTCACTGAGTCGGCGCGCGCCATGCTGGAGCGTTATCGCTCCCAGCTCGAGCCGGGTGACATCCTTCGCATGCTGCGGCTGCTGGCCGACAACGAAACGGCGATTCGCCGAAGCGGCAACGCCCGCCTGGTCGTGGAGACGCTGCTGTTGCGCTGGGCGATGCTCGACCGGGTGGTCGACCTGCAGGCGGTTCTCGACGGCCCCCCGCCGGCCTCGGGTCAGGGGGGTCGACCGCGCGCCGGCGAGCCGGCACCGTCCACGGCCAGACGCGGTGCTCCCACGGCTCCCTCCCCGGTGGCACCCCCCGCGCCGGCGGTGCAGCCTGCCCAGGTGCTCGAGCGAGTGGCCTTCAACCGAGAGGCACTCTCGGCGGCCTGGGGCGACATCGTGGCTGTGGCGCGTGCCGAGAGCCCGCTCCTGGGCACGGCCTTGGCGGCTACCGAGCCGGTGGAGGTCGTGCCGCCCCGCGTGACGTTGCGACTGACGGACAGTGGCGCTGGTCTCGCCCTTACGCTGGAACGGCAGCGCGAGCGGTTGGCAGCTCTCCTGGGAAAGATCGTGGGGGCTGCCGTCGAACTCGTGGTGGCGGAAGGGGATGTGACCGCGGCCCCCACCCCGAAGCGGCTCTCGGCCGAGGGGTTGCGGGCCGATCGCCTCAAGGGCCTGAGGGTGCGGGATCCGGCTCTCGATGCGGCCGCGGAGGCGTTAGATTTAGAGATCGTGGAGTAGGGCTGCGCTTTTACCCTGTCTGGTGGCAGTGAACATGGGAATGGTTGACCTTCAGCAGATGTGGCAGCTCGGCCAGCAATGGCAGGGTCGCCTCCAGGAACTTCAGACCGAACTGGCCAACCGGACCTTCGAGGTCCAGGCCGGCGGAGGTCTTGTGCGGGTAACGGCCGACGGTCGCGGCAATATCCGCGACGTCCGCATCGATGCCGAGGCTTTTGCCGGGCGCGACGCCGAATTGCTTTCCGACCTGGTGCTGGCGGCCGTGGCCGAGGCCCAGCGGCGCGCGGCAGAGCTGGTACAATCCGAAATGAAGAAGCTGCCAACGCCGCCCATCGGTCCGGGGCTCTGAGCCGAGGGTGAGCGTCATCGAAGCGCTGGTCACAGAGCTGGCGCGCCTGCCCGGCATCGGGCGCAAGACGGCGCAGCGGCTCACCTTTCACCTGCTTCAGCAGCCCACGGACCAGGTCGTCCGGCTTGCCGCGTCGCTGCAAGCGGCGGCGGAGCGCGTTCGTCCCTGCGACACCTGCGGCAACCTCACGGAAACGGCGGTGTGCACCATCTGCACCGACCCGCGGCGCGAGCCCACCCTGTTGTGCGTGGTCGAGGAGCCGTCGGCGGTGGGAGTGGTCGATCGTGCCACCGGTTTTCGCGGGCGATACCATGTCCTCGGTGGCCGCCTCTCGCCGCTCGAGGGTGTAGGTCCCGAGGCGCTCCGGATGGACCAGCTGGTTCGCCGGGTCGAGCAGGACGGCGTGCTGGAAGTCATCCTGGCGACCAATCCTTCGATGGAGGGCGAGGTGACGGCGACCTACATTCAGCAGCTCCTGGCCGGACATGCGGTGCGGGTGACGCGCCTCGCGCGCGGGCTCCCGATGGGCGGCGAGCTGGAGTATGTCGATACCGTAACGCTGGCACACGCACTGACGGCCCGGCAGGACGTGCGCTGATGCGCCTCCGCACGTGGGCGTTTCTGGGCGGCGCGCTGATCGGTGTGGCCGTGGCGCGTGAGGTGGGCCGCCGCCGGCAGCGATCGCATGGCGCAGACCTCTTTCACGCGCGACCTCCCATGCGTCACCAGGCGCTGAGTTGGCTGGCCCGACATCCCAGCCGCGCCGCACTCGCGCGCCTGCGGGACTATGTCGCGTGGGAGCCGATTCCGATGCTGCAGCGGCGTGGCACGATGATTCTCGAGCGGATGGCGCACGCACTGGGACAGGGAGATGCCGCGTGAGCGGCTCTTCCAGCTGGGCCTTCCGCGAGGAGGACGCCCGCCGCATCCAGAACATCCTGAGCGTCTTCCTGGCGGACTCGAGTGCCCGGACGGCTCTCATCGTTGACCGCACCGGGCAGCTGGTTGCCACGGTGGGCGAACCGCCGGTATTCGATTCAACCGCGTTTGCCACGCTCACGGCCGCCGACTTCAGCGCCAATGACCAGCTCGCCCGCATGCTGGGTGAGCCTGAGTTTGGCGCGCTCTTTCATCAGGGCGAGCGGGAGTCGATGTACCTCGCTGACGTGGCCAGGCGCGTCATCCTTGTGGTGCTGTTCGACAATCGCACCACGCTCGGGCTGGTGAAGCTGCGAGTGCGTACCACGGTGCCGGAGCTGGTCAGGGTGTTCGAGGAGATGTTCAGCAGCCAGGGGAAGGCGAGCCAGCAGATGGAATCAGGGCTGCTGGGTGATGCCGAGGACGAGATCGACAAGCTGTTCGGGGTGTGAGGGAGCGTCGTCCATGTCGATGATCAACTACGCGTCTCGCGAGATCAACTGCAAGCTCGTTTATTACGGGCCCGGTCTCGGCGGCAAGACGACCAATCTCGAGCACGTGTACCAGAAGGTGGCGCCCACGGCGCGGGGGAAGATGATTTCCCTGGCGACGGAAACGGAGCGGACACTCTTCTTCGACTTCCTGCCGGTGGACCTCGGGACCATCCGCGGGTTCAAGGTCAAGTTCCATCTCTATACCGTGCCGGGACAGGTCTACTACAATGCGTCCCGCAAGCTGATCCTCAAGGGCGTGGACGGCGTGGTGTTCGTGGCCGACAGCCAGATCGAGCGGACCGAGGCGAATATCGAAGCCATGCAGAACCTGTACGACAACATGGTGCAGCACGGCTACGACCTCACCCGCATCCCGTTCGTGATCCAGTACAACAAGCGCGACCTGCCCAACGCGGCGCCCATCACCGAGCTGCAGGCGGCGCTCAACCCGGGCTGGCCGGTCGACGACCCGCAGAAGCAGCGGGTCACTGCCGACCCCTTCCGGCCCGGTGAGTTCATCGTGCAGCAGCAGGACGGGCAGTGGATCGAGCGCTCGCCGTACTTCGAGGCGGTGGCCATGACGGGCGAAGGGGTGTTCGACACCCTGAAGGCAGTGAGCAAGCTCGTGGTCAAGACGCTGGGCTGACCATGCCCCCCGCGGAGATGTCCACGAAGGTGTGGACCATCGCGAACATCGTCACGCTCGTGCGGATCTGTTTCACGCCCGTCATCGCGCTGCTCCCCTTCATCGACGGCTACTGGCCCAAGCTCATCTGCTTCATCGTGTTCGTGCTGGTCGCCTTCACGGACATGCTCGACGGCTATCTCGCACGCAGCCGCGGCGAGGTCACCGACCTGGGCAAGCTCCTCGATCCCCTCGCCGACAAGCTTCTGCTCTTCGCCACGCTGATCCCGATCTACTGGATCGTGCGCCAGCGGCAGGCCGAGTACGGCATTCCATTCTGGGGGAGCATCCCGCTGTGGGCCACGCTGCTCATGATCGGCCGCGAGGTGGCGATGACGGTCTTCCGGCAGTGGGCCAAGGCGAAGGGCGTGGTGATCGCGGCGGGCGGCGCGGGCAAGCTCAAGGCGGTGTTCCAGAATATCTTCGTCGGTGCCGTCATGCTGTGGTTTGCCTTCCGGGACGCGCGCAAACCGCTCGGATGGGAAGACAACCGCTACGCCTACTTCTGGAACCAGTTTCACGGCAGTTTTGTCGCGGTGGCGCTGGTGATTGCAGTGGTACTGACGGTGTATTCATTCGGCCAGTACTTGTACCGGAACCGGGCATTGTTCAGCAGCACGAAGTAGCGATCCTGCCGCCTTGCCGTATTGACTTCCCGCCGCCATGAAAATCGAACTCCTCACGGTCGGCACCGAGTTGCTTCTCGGGCTCACCATCGACACCAACAGCGCAGAAATCGCACGTTCCCTCGCGGCGATCGGCGTCGAGGTGGGCCGGCGCACTTCCGTGGGCGACGCTCGCGACGCGATCCAGGACGCCGTCGCCGCGGCACTCGATCGCACCGGCACCGTGCTGGTAACGGGCGGGCTCGGTCCTACGAGTGATGACATCACCAAGCACGCAGTGGCTGAGCTTCTCGGCATGCCTCTCGAGTTCCAGGAGGAGATCTGGACGCAGCTGGTGGAGCGCTTCCGGCGGCTGGGTCGCGAACCGGCCGTGACGAACCGCTCGCAGGCGGAGGTCCCCCGGGGCGGCACCGTGCTGCGGAACCGCTGGGGTACGGCGCCTGGTCTCTGGCTCGAGTCGACGCGAGGCCTGGTGATCATGCTTCCCGGCGTGCCGATCGAGATGCGCAACCTGCTGGCACATGAAGTATTGCCGCGCCTTGCGCCGCGTGCCGGGGCCCTGGTGGTCCGCTCGCGAACCGTGCGCACTACGGCGATACCAGAAAGCACGCTTGCGGAGCGCCTCGGAGACATCGAGGCGGCGGTGCATCCCCTCGGCCTGGCATATCTGCCGGGGCTCGAGGGCGTTGACTTGCGCCTCACGTCGTGGGGTGTGGACCTGTCCGAGAGCGACGTACGGCTCGAGGCGGGGGCCGCAGAGGTGCGGCGCCGCGCCGGCGAAAATGTATACGGAGAGGACGACGAGACGCTGGCCGGGATTGTTGTCGGCCTGTTGCGTGCCAGGGGCCAGACCATCGGCGTCGCGGAGTCCTGTACTGGCGGGCTGCTGGGGGGCAGGATCACGGACGTGCCGGGGAGTTCGGAGGTGTTCCGTGGGGGCATCATCGCCTACGACGACAGTGTGAAAATCAGCCAGTTGGACGTTCCCGAGACCATGCTGCGTGAGCATGGTGCGGTGAGTGAGCCAGTGGCCCTGGCGATGGCCGAGGGCGTGCGACGGCGGCTCTCCGTTGGTGTCGGGGTTGGCATCACCGGCATTGCCGGACCAGGCGGCGGCACGCCGGAAAAGCCCGTGGGCACCGTTTGCCTCGCCGTTGCAGGGCTGGGCGAGGGCCACGCGCGGCGTATGATCATGCTGGGGAGCCGGCCGGAGATCCGCGCCCGAGCGGTGCAGACCGCCCTCTTCATGGTGCGCCAGCGGCTTGTTGCCATCCGCGGTGGCGCCAAGTCTGCCGAGTAGGGCCATATCGCGGACCCGGTTGCTGCCATTCCGGCACCTCCTGTCGGCATCTCAGTTGCTGCTATCTTCCCACTTATGACCAGATTCCCTGATTTCATGGGCCCCTCAGGCCCTATCGACGGTCCCGAGACCGAGGCAGCGAACACCACTGGACTTCCAGTTGAACCCGAGAGCTCTGCCGTCAAGCGGCTCGAGGAAGAACTGGCCGAACTGCAGGATCGCCATGCACGTCTCGCGGCCGAGTTCGACAATTATCGAAAGCGTTCCTTGCGCGAGCGGAACGAGCTCGGCGAGCGGGCCCAGGCCAGCCTTGTGGCCAAGCTGGTGGACGCGCTGGATGACCTGCATCGCGCGGTAAGCAGCGATCCCGCCAGCACGCCGGTGGATGCCTTGCGGATCGCTATCAATGCCGTGGACCAGAAGGTGTGGAAGGAACTTCAATCGGCCGGCCTCGAGCGCATCGATCCGGTGGGAGCGCCATTCGACCCGACCGCTCAAGAGGCAGTTGGCGTCGTTCCGGCCCCTTCGCCCGAGCTGGAACAGACGGTCGCGGCGACGCTGCAACCAGGATACCGGCTTAAGGGTGTCCTCGTGCGGCCGGCCCGCGTCCAGGTGTACTCAGGGCAGGGTAACGCGTAGTGGCGACAGGCGACTACTACCAGGTGCTGGGTGTCGCCGACAATGCCACCCAGCAGGAAATCAAGAAGGCGTACCGGCGGCTGGCGAAGGAGCATCATCCGGACGCGAATCCGAACAACACGCAATCGGCGGAGCGCTTCAAGCAGATCTCCGAAGCGCACGGCACCCTTTCCGATCCCGAGAAGCGGAAGCAGTACGACCAAATGCGCCGCCTCGGCGCATTCGACACGCGTGCGCGCCGTCCCGGCGGCGCGGGCGCTGGTGCGCGCTCTGCGGGCGGACCGTCAGTTGAGGAAGAGGTGGATTTCGGGGACATGGGGGGCCTGGGCGGGCTGGGCGACATCTTCTCGTCCATCTTCGGTCGCGGCCGGCGTGAAGAGCAGCAGGGCGAGACGATCGAATCGATGCTGGAGGTGCCGTTTCGCACCGCGGTGCTCGGCGGCAAGATCGCGGTGACCATGCCGGTGACGGATGCATGTCCCACATGCCACGGCACAGGCGGCGCGCCCGGGGCCAAGATCGAGACCTGCGACGAGTGCAATGGCCGCGGGACCATCTCCTTCGGCCAGGGCGGCTTCGCCGTGAACCGTCCCTGTCCCAAGTGCCGCGGACGGGGGAAAATTCCGTCGAAGCCGTGCCCCACGTGCCATGGCGCCGGCGAAGTGCGAACCGAGCGCACCATCACCATCACGGTACCGCCGGGCACTGAGACTGGTTCGCGTGTACGGCTCAAGGGCCAGGGGCAGCCGGGACGGGGTGCGTCGCCGGCGGGCGATCTCATCATCACCTTCCAGGTGCAGCCAGATCATTTCTTCGAGCGGGACGGAGACGACCTTCTGGTTGAGATCCCGATCAACGTCGCGCAGGCCATGCTCGGCACCAACGTCAGGGTCCGGACCATCGACGGGAAGAAGGTGCTGCTGCGCATTCCACCCGGCACACAGCCGGGACGAAAGTTCCGGATCAAGGGCCAGGGTGTCGAGCGTAACGGAAAGCGGGGTGACCAGCTGGTGCAGGTGAAAGTCACCCTGCCGGAAAAGCTCACTCCGGAGCAGGAAGAGCTGATGCGCAAGTTCGCGGAAGCGGGTGGGATGACCGGCTAGGGCTGGATACTTGAGGCACAGAGCCGTTATGGACGCTGCCGGTCGCTGGCCCGAACACGCCGATGTCATCGCGGCGACGCGACGCTGGCTCGAGCGCGCGGTGATCGGTCTCAACCTGTGCCCGTTTGCGAAGGCAGCCAGCGTTCGTGGCCAAGTGCGGTATGTGGTGAGCGACGCCACCCATCCCGACGCCCTGCTCGGCGACCTCGAAGAGGAACTGCACTTCCTCTCCGTCACGCCGGATGAGCAGGTGACGACTACCCTGCTCATCCACCCGCGTGTCCTCATTGATTTTCTCGACTACAATGACTTTCTCGACGTCGCGGACGGCGCGGTGCAGCGGCTCGGCCTGACCGGCGTGATCCAGGTGGCGAGTTTCCATCCCGCCTACCAGTTCGCCGGCACCACGCCGGACGACGTGACGAACTTCACCAACCGCTCACCCTTTCCGGTGCTGCACCTGCTTCGCGAGGCGAGCGTGGATGCCGCAATTGCTGCGTTCCCCGATGCGGCGCTCATCTACCAGCACAATATCGAGACCATGGAACGCCTTGGCGTCGAAGGATGGATAGCGCTTGGACTGGATCCCTGACCCCGATCCACGGAACCTTCGACATGCAGACCATCAAGACCTGGCGAGCGGCCGGGGATAGGTCGCCTAGAGCGACTCCAGGAACCTGACCAGGGCGTTCCGTTCTCTGAGGGTCATGCGCTGCACGGCGCGGCGCGACCGCTCACCCTCGCCCCCATGCCACAGCACTGCTTCCATCAGGGAACGAGCCCGGCCATCGTGGAGGAAACGGCTGTGGCCATTCACCGTCTGGACCAGGCCGATTCCCCAGAGTGGGGGCGTGCGCCATTCGCGTCCGGTCGCCTTGAAATCCGGGCGGCCATCCGCCAGTGCAGGCCCCATGTCGTGCAGCAGCAGGTCGGTAAATGGCTGGATCTGCTGGCCGGAAACCTCTGGAATTCCCGGCATGCTGCCGGTGCGCAGCGAGGGAAGGTGGCAACTGGCGCAGCCCACCCGGCGAAAGAGCGCCTCGCCGAGGATGACCTGCTTGTCGGCCAGATCACGGCGTGCCGGAACACCGAGTGACTGGGTGTAGAACGCCACGGCCGCGACGATGTCATCCGTCACCTCGATGTCGTGGGCCGCGCATTCCGCGCGGTACTCCTCGCATGATTCACCGGGAAAAAGCGTCGACGTAATGCCCATGTCGCCGTTGTAAGCCGCGGCGGCCTGCTGCACCAGGCTCGGCGTGTTGGCCTTCCATCCGAACCGGCCGATCGCCCGCTGACCCGTGATCAGATTCTCCATATAATTGGCCCGGCCCGAGACGCCATCGCGATCAAGGTCGCTGGGATCGGCACGGGACTCGATGAGTGCGGCCGGAATCGCCTCGAGCAGCCCCAGGCCGAACACGACGGGCGCGACGCGAGGCGAGAACATCATCCCCGCCGGGAGCGCGGCGTACGCGCCGAGGAGGACGTAGCGCGGTGACCGGAGCGTGAAGGCCGTGCCGTCCGCGAATGTGCCGCCGGAGTCGACGTAGGTCACCGATGCGGTGATCTCGGGCATCATGCCGTCCACCGCCCGCATCTGCAGCTGGGTGCCGAAGCCGGGCACGGGCGCCGGTGCCTCCGCGCCGCGCGGATTGCTTCGCCGGCCGGTACGCATCGCCCCCGCGACACTTGCTCGGAACAGCATCGACGCGAACGGTTCTCCCGTCTCGGGCGGGCGGCCACGTCCGTCGCCCACGTGACAGCTCTCGCACGACTCGTTGTCGAATACCGGGCCGAGCTTGCCGGGCACGAAGAGTTCCTCGAAGCCGGCGTCGCCCACTTCATGGAGCGCCAGCGAGGTGCCGCCGAGGTTCGGGGCCGCCTGGCTGAACGCATCCGCCGTAATGTCGAACACCGTGGTCGCCCCGCCAGACAGGGCGCTGCGATTCCGGTCGCTGCTGACGAGCAGCAACTCGTCATCGGAGACAGCGCCGTCGACGACTGGAGGAACAGAAGCGGGTTGTTCCGGGGCGGACGCGAGTGTCTCCCCGCTGCACGCGGCAGCGGCAAGAAAGCCGACCGTCAGGAATGCTCGTGTCATGAGCATCCTCCTGTGGTATGTGCCGCGGGTGGGCGGCGCTTGTTATGAAGAGAGAGTGCGAGCGGTCGGAAGCGCGGGTTTCCCGTCAGGACCGACGGGAAGCACTATGGGGAAATACGGAGGAGTGCGCCACCCGCAAATTTGCGACACTTCTGGTGTCGAACATGTGTGCGCGATTGAGTGAGCCGGGTCACCGCAATGCACGTGCAGAAGGGAGATGCTACTGGTTCCGTGCTGTGGCTTCGCGCGCGAGGTCCATGAGCTGGCGGTGCGTTCCGCGTTCGTCGGCGGGGTTTGACGGGCGCCGCTGCTCGTAGCTGCCATCCGCCTGCAGGTCCCACGCCTGCCGATTGTCGTGCCACATCAGTTCGAGGAGGTCGCGAACGGTATTGCGGTGGACGGCATCAAGAATGGGCACCGCCGCCTCAATGCGACGGTCGAGGTTGCGCGGCATCCAGTCGGCGGATCCCACATAGACCTCTTCCTGCCCACCGTTGCGGAAATAAAACGCGCGTGAATGCTCGAGGAACCGGCCGATGATGCTGATCACCCGGATGTTCTCGCTCACGCCCCGGAGGCCCGGCCGGAGGCAGCAGATGCCCCGGACAATGAGGTCGATCTGCACCCCCGCGCGCGAGGCCTCGTAGAGCGCCGCGATGATGTCGGGGTGCACCAGCGCGTTCATCTTCGCGAAGATCCGGCCGCCGCGTCCCGCCAGCTGGTGCTCGATCTCCCGGCGGATGAGCGCCAGGAATCGCTCCAGCATGTAGCGGGGAGCCACGAGAATCTGGCGATACTGGGCAGGCTGCCCGAATCCGGTGAGCACGTTGAAGAGGTCGGTCAGGTCGGCACCGAGTGCGGGGTCGCACGAAAGAATGCCAAAATCGGTGTAGAGCCGCGCGGTCTTGGGGTTGTAGTTGCCGGTGCCGATGTGCACGTACCGGCGGATGAAGTCGCCTTCGCGCCGAACCACCAGCATCACTTTGGCGTGGGTCTTGAGGCCCGCCACGCCGTAGCTCACGTGCACGCCCACGTCCTCGAGGCGCTGGGCCCAGATGATGTTGTTCTCCTCGTCGAAGCGCGCCTGGAGCTCGATCAGCACCGCGACCTGCTTGCCGCGCTCGGCCGCCTGCTGGAGCAGCCGGGCGATGCTCGAGTCGCCGCCCGTGCGATACAGGGTCAGCTTGATGGCCAGGACGTCGGGATCGTCGGCCGCAGCCTGAATGAAGCGCTCGACCGTGGTCGCGAAACTGTCGTACGGATGGTGCAGGAGAATGTCGCCCTCGCGGATGACGTCGAACATGTTGCGGCCCTGCACCAGCCGTGCCGGCGTGACCGGGTGAAACGTCGGGTCCTTGAGCGCCGGAAGGTCCAGGCCGGCGAGGGAAAGGAAGTCGGCGGTATCCAGCAGACCCTGCACCTCGTACACGTCGCTCGCGGTGAGTGGCGGCGCGATGTCCTGTTGTTCCTCGTTGAACTCGGCCAGCAGCAGCTGTCGCAACGAGAACGGCATGGAGGAGTGCACCTCCAGCCGCACCACTTCGGCGAAGCGGCGGTTGCTCACCTCTTCCTTGATGAGGCTCAGCAGGTCCTCCGCCTCCTCGCCGTTCTCGATCACGATGTCGGTATTGCGCGTGATCCGGAACAGGTGCCACCCCAGAATCTCGATTCCCGGGAACAGGTGCTCGAGATTGGCCCCGACTACCTGTTCCAGCGGCACGAACGTGTTGGGTTGCAGGCACGGGATCCAGCGGGGGAGGATCTTCGGCACCTTCACGCGGGCAAAGCGGTCCTCGCCGTCGGTGCCGCGCAGCACCACCGCGACCGAGAGGCTCAGGTTCGAGATGTAGGGGAACGGGTGGCCGGGATCCACCGCGAGCGGCGTGAGCACCGGGAAGACATTGGCCTGAAAGTACCGGTCAATGTGCTCGCGGTTCGCGCGGTCGAAGTCGCCGAGATGACCGATCATCTGGACGCCATGCTCCGCCAGCGCCGGAAGGACATCGTGCATGAGCCCGTGCCGATGCTGCGCCAGCTGTTCCCGCACCACCACGGCGATCCGCGCGAGCTGGTCCTCGGCCGTAAGGCCGTCGGGCGTACGCTCCGTGACTCCCGCCGCCACCTGCCGCTTGAGCCCGGCCACCCGCACCTGGAAGAACTCGTCGAGGTTGCTGCTGTAGATACCCAGGAACTTGAGGCGTTCCAGCAGTGGCGTGCGCGGATCCAGCGCCTCGTGGAGTACGCGACGATTGAACTCGAGCCAGCTCAGTTCGCGATTGACGTACAGCGATGGATGCCGGACGTCGAGGTCGAGCAGGGTTGCCGGCGACGCCGGGGCAGGGGTCGCGGGCTGGAGCGTGGTCATGAGTCGTCAGTTACCATGGTCGTGGTGCGTTCAGTCGCCGTCGGGAATGAGCAGGGACAACGCGGTGCTGATGATCCCGATGACGATACCGCCGATCAATGCCCACCAGAGGCCATCGACCTGAAAGTTGAATCCCAGCTTCTGCGAAACGTATGCCGTTACCAGGAGCATCACTCCGTTCAGGACCAGGGCAAACAGTCCGAGCGTCAAGAGGATGAACGGACAGGTCAGGACGGTCAAAATCGGCTTCAAGAAGGCATTGAGCACGCCGAACACCAGGGCCACACCCGCCAGCTGCGGCCAGGTACCCTCGAAGTGAAGGCCCGGCAGCAGCTTCACTGCCGCGAAGATGGCAAGCGCGTTGACCAGCAGTCGGAGGACGAAGGCCTTCATCGGTGGCTCCTGAGAAGTTTTGACTACGCAATGACGCCGCCGCCCACTACCCGGTCGGCATGGTCATAGATGACGCCCGACTGTCCCGGCGTAATGGCCCGGACAGCCGACTCCAGCGCGAGATCGACGCGTCCCGCGGTGCATGACAGCACCGTGGCCGGCACTGCGGGTGCGCGATAGCGAAGCTGCGCCCGGCAATGCTCGCCAGCTTCCAGCGGGGTGGCGAGCCAGTTCACCTCGTCCAGGGTCACGCGGTGGCCCTCGAGGTCCTCGAGTGAACCGATGACGACTTCGCGGACTTCCGGCCGGATGGCCACGACGTAGCGTGGCTCGCTGAAACCGCCCGGGAGGCGCTTCCGCTGCCCGATGGTGAACCGGGCGAAGCCCTCATGCTCTCCCACGACCTCCCCCGTTGTCGTCACAAGTGGGCCAGGGGTAAGCGCGGGGGCATCGGCGGGAAGGTGCTGCTCCAGCACGCCAACGTAGTCATCATCGGGCACGAAGCAGATCTCCACCGACTCGGGCTTGTCGGCGGTGGACAGCCCAAGCTGACGCGCATAGGCGCGGGTCTGGGCCTTCGACAGATCCCCGACCGGGGTGAGCATGCGGGCCACGACGGCCTGGTCGATTCCCCACAGGAAATAGCTCTGGTCCTTCGAGCGGTCACGCCCGCGGTAGAGCGCGCCGTCGCGCGCCACCGCGTAGTGACCAGTCGCGATCCAGTCGCACTGCAGCGCGTCGGCGTGTGCCAGCAGGTCGCGGAACTTGGTGAACGAATTACAGCGGACACACGGAATCGGCGTGCGACCGCGGCTGTATTCGCTCACGAAGTTCTGGATGACATGCAGAGAGAAACGGTCCTCGAGGTTCAGCACATAGTGCGGAATGCCGAGACCGTGTGCCACCTCGCGGGCATCGTTGATGGAGTCGAGCGAGCAACACGGTCGGTCGGGCACCGAGTCCCCGTAGCAGAACAGCTTCATCGTGGCGCCCACGACGTCGTAGCCCTGCTCCACGAGCCGGGCGGCCGCCACCGACGAGTCGACCCCGCCGGACATCGCCACGAGCACCCGGCCGGCGTCAGGCACGTCCCAGGGCTCCGGCGAGCTTGCGCGCCCGCGTCACCACCGTCGGCAGCACGCTGGCTGCGCGCTCCACGTCGTTTGGCGTGCTTTCATGGCCGAACGAGAAACGCAGCTGGCCAAGAGCCAGCTCGCGAGGCACGCCCATGGCGCACAGGACATGCGATGGCTCCACGGCGCCCGTGGAGCAGGCCGAGCCGCCCGAAGCCGCCACGCCCTGCATGTCCAGGTGCATCAGGAGCGTCTCGCTATCCGCGCCTGCCACCGCCACCGTCAGGATGTGGGGCGCGCGCGGGCCGCCGGCCCCGACGACCATCAGGTCGGGTACGACACGCAGCAGCCGCGCCTCGAGCGCGTCGCGGAGCGCGGCAAGCCGGGGCATTTCAGCTGCCTGTTCCGCCGCGGCCAGTCGCACAGCGCAGCCGAGCGCCACGGCGCCGGCGACGTTCTCGGTGCCTGGACGGATGCCGTACTGCTGTCCGCCGCCGTGAATGATCGCCTCGACCAGCCCGCGGTCGCGCACGACCAGCGCGCCGATGCCCTTGGGAGCCCCGAGCTTGTGTCCTGACAGCGTCAGGAGCGAAATGGGGAGGCCTCGGAGGTCAACTGCCACCTTGCCGAACGCCTGTACACCGTCCGTGTGCAGCGGTACGCCCGCGGCGGCACAGTGATCCGCGATCTCCGCCATTGGCTGCAGCGCGCCCACCTCGTTGTTGACCCACATCACCGACACCACCGCGGGGCTGCGGGCCAGCGCGGCGTCGAGCGCGTCGAGCCGCAGCGAGCCATTGGCGTCGACCGGTAAGCAGGATCTCTTCGCCGCCAAGTGTGGCCACGGTGTGCGCGGCCGCGAGGATGGCCTTGTGCTCGATGGCCGACACCGCGACGCGGCGTGGCCGGCCACGGGCGCTCGCCGCAAAGGCGGCGCCGATGATGGCCAGGTTGTCGGCCTCGGTACCGCCCGACGTGAACACCACCTGGGTGGGCTCGCATCCTATTGCGTCCGCGATATCACGCCGCGCCTGCTCCAGCCCGGCGCGGGCCGCGCGCCCGAAACGGTGTGAACTCGACGGGTTACCGAATACTTCGTCGAGATATGGCCGCATGGCGTCACGCACTTCGGCTCGAACCGGTGTGGTGGCAGCGTGATCGAGGTAAGTCAGGGACGGTTCCATAAGGCGTGAAGTATACATGACTTACGTGAGGGGCGTGAGCAGTGCACATTGAGCCATGCCTCCGGGCCCACATCGGCTGAATGATGACACCTTCCTGGCGCTGCAGCAGGCGCTGGCTGGGCATTATTCGCTCGAATCCGAACTGGGCCGGGGTGCCATGGGGCTCGTGTTCCGGGCCCGGGAGGTGCGCCTGGACCGGCCCGTCGCGATCAAGCTGCTCCGGCCGGACGTGGCGAGCCGTGGCGACATGGGCGAGCGCTTTCTTCGCGAGGCCCGCACCGCCGCCCAGTTGTATCACCCCAACATCGTCCCGATCTACCACGCCGACGAGATCGATGGTCTGAGCTTCTTCGTGATGGCGTGCGTTGAGGGAGAGACGCTGGCGCGTCGCGTCGAGCGTCGAGGTCCCATGGCCCCGGACGAGGCGGCCAGGCTGCTTCGGGCGATCGCGTGGGCGCTGGCCTATGCCCATGCCCGGGGCGTCGTGCACCGCGACATCAAGCCGGAGAACATCCTGATCGATCGTGACAGCCGCCGGCCGCTGGTGGCGGATTTCGGCATCGCACAAGTGAGTCGGATTTCCGGCGGCACAATGGCCGGCGAAGTGGTGGGCACCCCCGAGTTCATGAGCCCGGAGCAGTGCGCCGGCGACGACGTCGACGGCCGAAGCGACATCTATTCGCTCGGCATCATCGGGTACTACGTGCTCACCGGCGCGGTTCCCTTCAGCGGTGGGGATGTCCGCTCGATACTGACACGGCACATCGCAACGGTGCCGCGCGCCATCCGGGACGTGCGGCCCGACCTGCCACCGCACCTGGCCGACACCATCACCCGCTGCCTGGCCAAGGATCGCGAGGACCGGTTCGCCACGGCAGAGGCACTGTCCCAGGCCCTCGAAGAGTCGATGGATGCACCACGCCGCGTGCCCCTTGCGATCCGTACATATCTGCGCCGGTTTCGCCGTCCCCAATGGGAGATGCTGCTGCTCGCGAGCGTGACATGCGCGGCCGCGTTTGGCATCGGCCAGATGGTGCTGCGTGGTCGTGGGGGGCTCACCAACGAGGCACTGATCGCGGGGGCGGTGCTGGGACTCGTCTGGCTCGTCTTCACCGAGTTTCGCGAGACGCGGGCACTGGTGCGCGCCGGGTACGGGCACTCGGACCTCATGCGTGCCTTGCGGGCCGAGCGGGAAGCGGAACGCCGCGAAATCTGGGCGTCGAGTGATGATCCGGCACCCGATCCGGTGCGCATCCGCGGCATGCGCGTGGTGTTCGTGACCGGGGTGCTCGCCACCCTGGCATTGCTCGCCACTGCCGTGGCGCTGCAACCCGGCCTGCCGATGCTCGAGGCGATGATGCGGATGCCCCTGCGATTTGTCGCGCCCCTCGCCGTGGCCGTCATCGTCGCCATCGCCGGAGGTGCCCGCCTGATCCTGGCCCGAGCTACGCTGTTCGGCGATGTCTTCATCCGGCTCTGGGACAGCCGTCTGATGCGCGGCGCCTTCGCTCTTGCCGGCCTCCGGGTGGAACGCGCCGAATCAAGTCGGGGCGACCGCCCAACCGAGGTGGCGGTCGGCTCGGCGGTCCTGGCTCTGCTCGATTCGCTCGACCCCTCCGTGGCCTCGGAACTGGCGGAGATCGCCGGCTTGAGCCACGGACTCGAGGAACGTGCGCGCCAGCTGCGCTCGGAGATCACCGATCACCCGTCGCTCGGCCTCGAACGTCAACTCAGCGATGCGGTAGCGTTGCTGGAGGCATTCCGTATCGGGTTATTGCGGCTGGGCGGAGACGCCCCGGACCGGGCGGGCCTGGAGCGTGCCATCGAACGGGCGCGGATGCTCCTCCATGGCGGCACCGCGTCACCCGAACCGCCAGTTTCAGGCCTTCCGCAATAGGGGCGCGATGGCGTCCCGGAGCGCGTCCGCAGTGAATGGCTCCCGCAGAATGGGAACGTCCACGGGCAAGCGCTGCTCCACTTCCAAACTTGACCGTTCCTCGTTTGCCAGGTAGAGGATCGAGAGCCACGGCAGTCGTTCGCGCAGATCGACAATCAGGTCGACGCCGGTTCGTCCGCCGACGCGAGAATTGCTGATGAGGAGGTCACACACCTTGAGGCTGAGCGCGAACTGGAGCGCGGAGATGCCGTCGTACGCCCAGAAGACCGTGTGGCCGTCCTTCTCGAGCGTATCGATGACGAAATTTGCGATAGTCCGGTCCTCGTCCGCCACAACGATATAACTCCCCGCGAGGTCGGGGATTCCGGGACACATTGTGAAGCCTTGGGCCCGGGAGACGTCCGGGAGTGGCAGGCGGTGGGGAGGGCTGCTATGCAATATACCCCTGCCGTTCGGTTTACATGCTCTGTACCCCGAGTTGCGTTACATCGTCGACAGCGAGCGTCTCGTGGGTGAAGTAGGGCTCACCGTAGCGCACCCTGATCAGCGATCCATAGTGTGCGTTCTGGGTTTCGATGAGGGAGTACAAGTCCTGGCCGGTGGGAAAGATCTCACCGGCCGCCTTTGCGCCGTCGAACTGGCTTCCATAGCATTGAATCGCCTGCATCTTGCGCGCGAACTGGTCCGTGATGTCCACTACGAACGTCGGCTTCAGGGGATCCTCGCGGTAGGCAAGGGAATAGAGCAGCTTGTGCGGCCGATGGGGTGTGCCGTCAGCCGGGAAGCGCGCCAGACCCGCAAGGAACGCCGCGTCGCGTCCGAGTTCGGAGGCGACACGATGATCAGGATGGCGCCCGACCGGAAAGGGAAGAATCAGGACCCGCGGCGCAAAATGACGGATGTGTCCCGCGACGATACGCCTTGTTTCGTCAGTGTTGAACAGGCCCGCGTCGGGAAGCCCTGCATTCCTGCGCTCGCTCACGCCGAGAATCGCGGCTGCTCGTTCTGCCTCCTCGGCGCGCAGGGTCGCGCTGCCCCGGGTTCCGCTCTCGCCCGCCGTGAGATCGAGAATGCCGGTGCGATGGCCCTGGTCGACCGCGCGCAGCAGGGTACCGGCGCACGTCAGTTCGACGTCATCCCGATGCGCCGCGATCGCCAGGATATCAACCGTCATCGTTCATCAGTTCTCCATGTGTGCGGCTAGGCTGGCTGCGGCATCCCGCGGCGCCGGCGGCGCAGCATCCACCACGCGCCGCTCGCCATCAGGCCCACCGGAATCACGACGCCAGACCACCCAATCGCAAGGGTCACAAGCCCGAGGAAACGCCCCCACGCCTGGCGCACCGCATCGACCAACGGCGACTGCCCGGTCTTTTCCAGCACCGGCACCGGCTCATGCACGGACAAGGTGAGGCGGCTGGTCGCCGCGCGCGACTTGAGGTAGCGGAGCCGCCCTTCGTAGCGCTCGATCTCCTCCCGGACCCGCGCGAGCTCCCGCTCGACAGCAAGAATGTCCTGCAGCTTTCCAGGTCGCCGCGCCAGCACATCGATGAGCCGCTCCTCGAGCCGGTGCGCGTTGGTGACCCGTGCCGCGATGTCGGTGTATTGCTCGCCCACGTCTTCAGTCGTGACTTGCACCGTTTCCAGCTTGCCGAGCCCATTGAGCCCGGAGACCGCAGCGTCGAACTGCTCGTTCGGAATCCGGAGCTCGATCGACGCTGTCCGCAGCCGCTCATCGCCGGCCTGGATGCTGGTGTTCGCCACAAATCCACCCATGCGGCCCGCGAGCGCCCGCACCTGGTCAATTGCCGGGTCGAGCGCCCGGACCTCGATGCTGGCGTTGCCGGTACGGATGAGCATCGCCTCGACGGGCAAGGCGGCTACCGAGGTCCCGGGGAGTGCGAATCCGGTCGCGTCCGCGGCGTCCACCGGTGCCTCGCTGCTGGCAAGGCCGCCGCTAATCGCCATCCCCGCCACTGGGGCGTCCGTTGCCGCGTACGACTTGGCCGCCTCCTCCTCGCGCGACGCGGCGCGGTCATGCGAGTCCCCTGCCATGGTGCAGGCGGTCATGAAGAACAGGGCGACTGACGGCACGAGCACTGATTGACGCATATCCCACCTCGGTTCGGGTCGGGCAGGAGATGCGGGGTCGCCGGAACCATGCACAGCGCAGTTCCTTGCAGGCCGGCAGTGCGTTCTCCTCCTACTCGTGCCGGAGTGCTTCCACCGGATCCATTCCGGCCGCCCGGTTGGCGGGCACGAGCCCGAACACCAGCCCGATCCCTATGCTCACCGCTGAGGCCACCACCGCGCTCCACAGCGGCACTTCCGAGGTGAAGCCGAAGGCCTGCTTCACCACCTCGCCGAACCCAAGCCCCGCGATGACGCCGATCATGCCGCCGAAGAAGGTGAGGGTGGCGGCCTCGACGAGGAATTGCCACAGGATCTCCCGGCGCGTGGCGCCGAGCGCCTTCCGCAGACCGATCTCCCGGGTACGGTCGGTCACGGACACCATCATGATCGCCATGACCCCGATGCCGCCGACCAGCAGCGCCACGCTCGATAGCGCAATCATCGCCACGAAGAAATACGTCGTGAAGTTGCCCACGACGCTCAGGATCTGGTCCTGGGTGATCAGGTCGAAGGTGTTGGGCATGCCTGGTCGCAGGCTGCGCGCACGCCGGAGGGCCACCGTCACAGCGTCCTGGGCTTCCTCCGCCCCGCTCGACTGCCGCGGCTTGACCGCAATGAACAGGCTGTTGGTCTCGTCATAGTGGTAATTGCGGCGCACCGTCTGGAAGGGCAGCACCGCGCCATACTCCTGTCCCGGGGGCATGAAGATGTTGGACGCATTCTGGAAGATTCCGATGACGCGCATCGCCTTGGCCCCGATGCGAATGGTCGCGCCGATGGGGTTCATCTGCCCGAACAGGCGATGAGCGACTTCCTCCTCGATCAGAGCCACATCGTCGCCATCCAGCTCCGCGCGGGTAAAGAAGCGTCCCTTGAGCAGGGTGCCGCCCTGGATCTCGAGGTAATGGTCGTCGGCGCCGAAGACGCTCAGTGATTGGGTGTTCACGCCCTCGAACTCGATGCGCTGGAAGATCTGCACCCACAGGCCCGCATAGGAGATCTCCGGCACCTCGGCCACCGCGGCGGCGTCCGCTTCGTTGACCGGCGGGCGGATGCGCACCTCGTAGGGAAGCCGATCGGGGTTGAGGGGCACCTGCGAGAAGAACCGCACAACGTAGAACGTGGTGGGACCTGCCACTTCGACGGCGTTGAAGATCTGGGTCCGTATGCCCTGGACCATCGAGGCGATGGTCATGACCGTAGCCACGCCGATCACCACGCCGAGAATGGTGAGGCCGGAACGAAGCTTGTTGTTGCGCATCGTGTCGAGGGCGATGACCATCCCCTCGACGACGTTTGGAATGCGCGCCATGCCCCTATTCCGCGCGCAGGGCGGTGATCGGGTCGAGCCGCGCGGCGCGAGCTGCCGGATACACGCCGAAGATGATGCCGGTGGCCGCACCGAGCGCGAGGGCGACGCCGACCGACCAGAGGGTGACCCGGGCCGGCAGCGGCGTCAGGTTCGACACCATGTAGCTGAAGCCCCATCCCGCCACGACGCCCAGGACGCCGCCGAGAAACGAGAGCACCACGGTCTCCACCAGAAATTGCCGGTGGATGTCGCGATGGGTAGCCCCCAGTGACTTGCGGAGGCCAATCTCATAGGTGCGTTCGTTCACCGACATCAGCATGATGTTCATGATCACGATTCCACCCACCACGATGCCGATGCAGACCACACCCGGAATCATCCGGAACAGCACCCGGGTGAGTGTCTTCCAGAACGCGACCAGCGCATCCGCCTTGTCGACCGTAAAGTCGTTCTCCTCCTGCGGGCGGAGGCGGTGCGTCAGCCGCATCGCCTCCTCCGCGCGGAGCATTGCGCCGTCGATCTCCGCGGCATCGTGCATCTTCACCGACACGACCGTGGTTTTGCGACGGCCGTAGATCGACTCGAACGTGCTGATCGGCATCAGGAGGAACCCATCGAACGACTGCCCCAGCACCCGGCCCTTTTGCGCAATGACTCCTTTGACCTGCAGCTCGCGGCCCCCGACACGTACCTTCTTGCCGACTGCCTGTTCCGGGACGTCGAAAAGCTTGGTGGCCACTTCCCATCCGAGCACCACCACCGGCCGGCGCTCGGTGACGTCGGGATCGGACAGTGGGTCGCCGGCCGCGAAACTGTAGTCCTGCACCAGCTGGTACGGCGGCGTCACGCCGAAGATCAGCACCGAGCCAACAGTCCTGTTCCGGTAGCCGACATCATTGATCGGCGTGGGCCACCCCGACTGCATGGAGACTGCCTCAGCGTCAGGTATGGCGCGGCGCACGGCCTCGGCATCAGTGGCCGTGATGATCGGTCGCCGGCTGATCTTTTTCACCATCTCGTCGTCCAGCAGGCCCACCGTTATCGGCGTGCGACGCACCTGGAATGCATTGGTGCCGATCATCGCGCCGGTGAGGTTTTCCTTCACGTAGGCGTTCATCCCCTGGATGACCGCGACCACGACGACCAGGAAAGCGACCGACACGATGATTCCCAGCAGCGTGAAGAACGAGCGCAACCTGGCCGACCAGATGGAGTCGAAGGCGATGCGGAGGGATTCGAGGAGGGACACGCTCGATTACTCGAAGCGAAGTGCCTCCACCGGATCGAGTCGCGCGGCGCGGAACGCCGGGTAGAGCCCGAAGAGGACGCCGGTCACCACGGAGGCGACGAGGGACACCAGCACGGACCAGAGCGGCACGCTCGCCGGGATGGTGGAGGCCGACCGGATGCCGACGGCGATGAGCGCGCCCAGCGCGAGCCCGATCGCGCCGCCCACGAGCGTCAGGGTAGCGGCTTCCACCAGGAACTGGAACATGATCTCGCGCTTCGTCGCGCCGAGCGCCTTCCGCACCCCGATCTCGCGGGTCCGTTCCGTGACGGAGATCATCATGATCGCCACGACACCAACGCCGCCAACCATCAATCCCACCCCGGACAGTGCCACCATGACGGCGAAGAACCCGGCGGTGATGTTGTTGAAGGTGTCGAGGATCTTGTCCTGCGACAGCACCGCAAAATTGTTCTCCTGCATCGGCTTGAGCCCGCGATTCGCGCGCAGGGCTGAAATGACCTCTTCCTGCGACTCGAGGCTCGTGGCCTCCGCCGTGGGCAGGACCGAAATGTCCATCCAGCCCTTCCAGTAGTCGGCGATCTTCACGAACGCCGTGTGGGGAATGGCCATACGGACCTGGTCGCCGCCACCGAACAGCGATGCCGCCTCGACATGGACGCCGATGATGACGAACGGCTGGCCGAACACCTTGATGCGCTTGCCCACGGGATCAACCCCGCGCGGAAAAAGTCCTTCGGCGAGTTTGTCGTTGATGACCGCGACATGGGCGCCGGCGGCGTATTCCGCGGCGGTGAAGGTCCGGCCCGCCACGATCTCGCCGCCGGTCACCAGGACCCAGCTGGCCCCCATCCCGGCGATCTGCACGCCCTTGAGGTTCACGTCCTCATAGCTGACCGGCCCATTGGTGCCTTCGCTGACGGACACGTCCTGCACCGTCGGCAGCTGCCGGATGAGTTCCGCGTCCTCCACCGTGATCCAGGGATTCTTCCGCCACGGCGATAGCTCGTCCGACCCGTCGCTGATGTTGAGTCCGCCCTGGAAAAAGCGCTGCACGAAGAAAGTCTTGGGCCCGGCCGACTCGAGCATCGCGGTGATGCTGCGATTGATGCCGGTGATGGCCGAGGCCATCGCGATCACCACCATGACGCCGATGGCAACGCCGAGGATCGTGAGCCCGGCCCGGACCTTGTTGGACCGGATCGAGTCGAGGGCGATACCGACGCCCTCCAGCGAGCGTTCGAGGTTCATTGCCGCCTCACTCGGCCCGGAGGGCCACGATAGGATCCAGCTTGGCCGCACGGTTGGCGGGGTAGATCCCGGCCACCATGCCAACCAGCACGCCGACCACCACCCCGAGCACGATGGACCACGGCGCTACAGCGGCCGGAAGGGGCGTTACCGCGCGCACGACGAAGGCGAGCCCGATGCCGAGCGCGATGCCCATGGCGGCGCCCACGGTCGAGAGGGTGGCGGATTCCACCACGAACTGTGCCAGCACGTCCCGCCGCCGGGCGCCGAGGGCCTTCCGGATGCCAATCTCACGGGTGCGCTCCGAGACGGACATCAGCATGATGTTCATGATCACGATCCCGCCCACGATCAGCGAAATGGAGACGAGCAGCGGCAGGGCCGTGATCAGAATCTTCGAGATCTTCTGCCAGCCCTCGAGGGCCGCCTCGGAGGTCTGCAGGAAGAAGTTGTTCTCCTGGCCTGGCTTCAGCTGCCGCCGAGTGCGCATGCTCGCCTCCACCTCGCCCATGGCGAGGCTCATGGTGCCCGGGCCGCTCGCCTGGATGATGAGGTGATCCAGGATGTTGATGGGACAGATCCACCGGCGTGCCGGGGCGGTGAAGGGCATGATCACGTATTTGTCGAGCGACAGCCCGAACAGCGTACCCTGCCGCTCCACCACGCCAATGACCCGGTACGGCAGCCCGAACATCGTCACTTCCTTGCCGATCGGGTCGATGCCCTTGAACAGCTTCTCCGCCAGTTCACTGCCGATGACCAGGACCGGGAGTCCCAGCTGCATCTCCTGGGCGGCGAACGGCCGCCCAGCCGTCAGCTTGTACTTCTTGATGTCGAAGTAGGTCGGCTCGGTGCCCACCAGCTCGATGTCCTTGGCCGCCCGCCCCTCGTAATTCACCGTCACCCGGTCGGAGCAGAAGTTGGCATAAACTACCGGGGTCTTCACGTGCGCCTTGATGTAGGCTGCGTCACCGTAGCTGATGCGCGGGCGTCGCGACCACTCGCGCCACATGTCATCGGTGACGTTGCCGCTTGTGAAGTTGGGACGCTGGCGCAGCTGGAAGGTGTTCAGCCCGATGAGGGAGTTGGCGAACTTGTCTTCCATGTAGTTGTTCATGCCCGTCACGATGGACACGACCGCAATCAGGAAGGTCACCCCGATCAGCACGCCGATCAGCGAGAAGAAGCTCTTGAGCTTCTGGGCGCGGATCGTCTTCAGCGCCAGGCGCACCGCTTCGAGCCAGGGCATCAGGCCGCGGCACCCTGGGTTACGCGGTCCGTCTCCACTCGCCCGTCACGAAGTACTACCGTGCGCTCCGCGTGCGCCGCGATGTCGGCCTCGTGCGTCACCATGATGATGGTCTGGCCCTGGC
Organism: uncultured Gemmatimonadales bacterium; assembly: GCA_963822925.1. GTDB lineage: Bacteria > Gemmatimonadota > Gemmatimonadetes > Gemmatimonadales > GWC2-71-9 > JAGGAG01. The sequence continues at coordinate 153,711 of CAWGJN010000003.1, read as the reverse complement.
GGTGCAGCTCGCCGAAGACCTGCATGATTTCCTCGCTCGTTGTGCTGTCGAGGTTGCCGGTCGGCTCGTCGGCCAGGAGGATCGACGGCTCGTTGACCAGCGCGCGCGCGATGGCGACGCGCTGCCGCTGTCCTCCCGACAGTTCGTTCGGCCGGTGATCCATGCGATCACCAAGCCCGACGCGCCGCAAGGCAGCGCTGGCGCGGTTCCGGCGTTCCTTGGCGGAGACACCGGCATAGACGAGCGGCAGCTCCACGTTGTGCAGTGAAGTGGCGCGGGGCAGGAGGTTGAACGTCTGAAAGACGAACCCGATCTCCTTGTTGCGGACCCGGGCAAGCTGGTCGTCGCTCAGCTGTGATACTTCCTGCCCATTGAGCCAGTATTCACCGCCAGTGGGCGTGTCCAGGCAGCCGATCATGTTCATCATCGTCGACTTGCCGGATCCTGACGGGCCCATGATGGCCACGTACTCGTTCCGGCCGATGTCGAGCGAGACGCCGCGAAGGGCCTGCACGGTCTCCGTGCCCATCTCGTAATGACGAGTGAGGTCACGGATCCGGATGATGGGCTCGCTCATGACCGCTTCGCCTCCTTCTTGAGGTCCGGGGCCTTGGCCTCCTTCACCTTGGCGCCGTCCTTGAGGTCACGGATGGCCTGGTAGGTGCCCGCTACGATGACCTCGTCCGGGCGCAGGCCGTCGAGCACCTCGAAGTACTCGTCGCCGGCGATGCCGACCTTGACCGGCCGGAACGTGGCGATCCCGTCACGGACTACGAACACGCCCTCACGCTCCTTCTTGGGCTTGCCGCCCTTGCCGCTATCGGGGCCCGAGGCCGCGGCCTTGCCCGAGGCTGCCGGGGTCGCTTTCACCTCACCTTTGGCAGGCGTGCCCTCGTTCGGCACCGGCTCGTGCTCCCGGACCGTCAGCGCGATGATCGGGATCGCGAGGACGTTGGCCCGCGTATCCGTAACGACCCGCGCTGTGCAGCTCAGGTCGGGACGCACGTCGCGTGGCGGCGCCGCGAGCGTGATCTCGACATCGAAGTCCACCGCCCGGTCAGTGTTGCCGCCCTGGGAAGATGTCATCCCAGGCGTGAGCTTGGCGCTGTTGCTGATCTTCGTCACCCGTCCCACGAAGTTCGTGTCCGGGAAGGCGTCGATGGTCACCTGCACCGAATCACCCAGACTGACCCGGACGACGTCGGTCTCATCCACCTGCACCTTGGCGATGATGGTCGACATGTCCGCGATCGTCATCAGCAGGCCGGTTTCCTTCGAGAACGTGCCGGGCACCGCCACCTCGCCCTCCTCCACCGCCAGACGCGTCACCCGGCCGGCGATCGGGGCGAAGAGCCGCGTGCGCGCCAGGTTGTCCTGCGCCTCCTTGAGGGCGGCCCGGGCCTGCGCCACCTGTGCCTGGTTGGTCTGGTAGATGGCGGACGCGACATCGGACGACTGTTGCGCCTGCTCCACCGTCTCGGCGGAGATCAGGTTCGGGTTCGACGTCTGCAGCTCGCGCGCGCGGTCCAGCTGCCGCTTGGCCTGGTCGCGGTTGGCCTGCGCCTGGATCAGCGAGGCCTGGCTCGATGCGAGGAGCGCCTGGCCTCGGTTCACCGCGCCCTCGAACTGCGCCGGGTCGATCTGGATGAGGAACTGGCCCTTGGTGACCAGGTCGCCTTCCTTGACCGCGATCTTGAGGATCCGGCCCGTGACGTCGGCGCTGATGTCGACCTTGGTCTCGGCCTCGATCTTCCCGCTTGCGGTCACGGCGGCCACCAGGTCCTTGCGGGTCACCGGCTCCATCCGCACCTCGGTCGCCTTGTTCTTCTCCTGCTGCTTCTTGAAGAACACGCCGCCCGCGCCGAGCGCGACCAGGACCACCGCCGCGATACCCCACTTCATGCCACGTGACATGCTCAATTATTCCTTGCGTTGGTGTAGTCCCGGCCGATGCTCGCATACAGAGCGACCAGTGCCCGGTGATTGTCGTAGACCGCGTTGATGTAGGCCGCGTCCGCGCGCGTGACGGCATTCAGTGCATCGGACAGCTCGAGCACCGTGCCGCTGCCCAGCCGGTAGCGCTCCTGGGCCAGCTTGAGCTGCTCGGCGGCCGCGGTGCGGCTCCGATCCTGGATAGCCAGCGTGCGCCAGGTGGTGTTGACCGCCAGCAGGCGGCTCGTGACATCGGCCCGGATCTGCAGCTCGATCGCGCGGAGCCGCTCCGCCGCATCCATCTGGTCCGCCCGGGCCTGCGTCACCCGGGTCGTCCGATTGAATCCCTGGAAGATCGGGAGGGAGAGCACCACGTTGCCGGCAAAAGGATTGTTGGTGAAGTCGAACGGAAACGGCTTGACACTGTCGGTCGAAAACTGGCTGGTGTAACCCGAGATGCCGCCATTCACGGACAGCGTGGGGAAGTACGCCGACTTCGCCGACTTGATGACCGCCTGTGCCGCCGCTTCTCTCGCTTCCAGCGCCTTGATCCGCGGCTGGTTGTCACGCGCCTCGGCGAGCAGCGCCTCGAGGTCGTACTGCGGTTCCCGCACCGGGAACGAGTCGCTCAGCGCGACCTCCTGCACCGGGGCCGGCGGGTTCACGCCCATGCGCCGGAACAGCTCGATCTTGGTGTCCGACTCGGCCTGCAGCGAGCGCAGAAAATCGACCTCGGAGGTATTGAACGCCACCTCGGCCTGGCGCACATCGTACATCGACGCCTGGCCCACACGATTGCGCGCGGTGGTCAGAATCAGGAAGTCGCTGTTCCGCCGCACCTGCTGCCGCGCCACTTCCGTGGTGGCGGCCGCCTGCATGCCGTTCAGGTACTGCGTGATCACGTCGGCATCGACCGCGATGCGCGATGCGCCGAGATCCGCGTCGACGGCCCGGGCATTCGCCTTGGCCTGCGATGTATTGAAGAAGGTCGATCCGCTCAACTGCCAGTTGAAACCAAGCTGATATGAGGACCCGACCAGTGATCCTGTGGGCACCGGGCGTCCCGCCACCAGTACGTCGCTACTCCCGCTCCAGTTGACGCCCGCGCTCGTCGAGACGAAGGGAATGAATTGTCCGTAGGCGTTCCGCACACCAGCCTTTGCGGGTGCCACCTGGTTCTGGGCAATCCGGTAGTCCGGGCTGTTCTGTCGCGCCTGGTCCACGGCATCGCTCAAAGCCAGCGTGGTCGTGGTCTTTGGCTTGGCGATCATCGTCGTATCCTGCGCCTCGAGGGGCGAGGCTGCCACTACGGCCAAGGCAAGAAAATGCCACCGGGACATGTCGCTTCCTTCCGTTCATTTCGTCGAAGTGCAGCAGATGGCCCCACTTACGGCGGGGCAGCGAACTTGGTTTCAATCTGAGACAGCACCTGAAACGAAAAGTCCGTACATCCGGTGTACCGGATGTACGGACAACAACTTAGGAGGTTTCGCCGGAAAGGCTACGAGGGCAGCCTGGTAACAATTATCCCGGGCTGGGGAAGTTCCATCCGATCGACCCGGCCGTTCGCGTCGAGCTGCATGCGGCCAGTGAGATCGCCGGTGAGTTCGACGACCGCACCTTTCGCTCCACCCTCAACCCGACGGGCGGTGATGTTGGCGCGCTGGCCGGTGCGAGGGTACACGGCGGTGACGCGAGTTCCCCCCGGTGTGGCGAGATCGGCCACCAGCAGCAGCAACGCCTGGAGCTGCTCATCGAGGAGAATGATGCCCGGACCACCTGGCATTTCCTTCCCGCTGCGCGAACCCTGGTCGCTGTTGACCGTGACGATGATGCGATTACCTCGCTGTGCGGCGCGAAAGGTCTCAGTGGCGTCGCCCCGGCGCACCTCGAGCTGCAGCTGGTCGAGCGCGCCATCGGTGCCCCGCGTGAGCGTGCCGCGCAGGGTTTCCTTGCTCGCCGGAAACTTGCCCTCGAATTCGAGGCGCACTGCGGACGGGTTGCCCGCGTCGGTGCTGCTCCGCAGGACGACGTGCTCAGTACCAATGTCCTTTCCGCGCTGCTGCACGGAATAAGTGGCCTCAAATACGACCTGTGCTGGCAGCGACGATGGAACGCTAAGTGCTGCGGCGGCAAGCAGGTGGCGCATGTGCATTCAAACCTCCGAGAGAGCCGCGTCCACGAGCTGCAGAATCCGTTCCAGAACCGAGTGATACAGGTCACCGGCGCGTTCTGGGGTGGCACGGCGTGCTCCCCGCACAAAGGCGTCGCCGCTCTCGGATCCTTCTGGCAGGATGGCGTCGCCCTTCACGAGTTCCGGCGCAATGTGCAGCAGTAGTGAGGTGGCAAGTTCGCCGGCGCGTTCGAGCGCATCCGTCGTCAGCAGTTCCGCTCCGTGGTCGAGACCCAGCACATCATATGTCCAGAGCTGCGCATGCTCGGTGCGGACCGTGCTGACGGCCTCCAGCTGCGCATCGCTCGACACGGCGGTGAGCACGATGAACTGCCGTATCCCTGCACCGTCCTCCCACGAGTCGATAAGTTCGTTCATGACCCGGTGGAGCGTCTTGCGCCGGAGTGCGACCCCGCCATCCCGCGCATGGGCCGACGGGAACACGCTGTATTCGAGCAGTGGCGCGCGAACCAGCCGCCGGGCCGCCGAGACGTCGTCGGCGATCCGGTCGACCACGATGCTGTCGGAGCCGAGGGGCAGGTGGGAACCCAGCGCGGCGATGCCGCCCACCGGCACGATGAGCGTCGGCCGTTCCTGCAGCAGCGTCCGTGCGGCGTCAGGCGTCAGGTCCTTCAACCTCCAGGGTCGTTCGTGATCAGTCATCCAGCTCGCTGGTGGAGGTTTGCCCTCGGGGCGACGGTGCTTTGCGGCACCGAGTGGTTGCACGCGTTCGAGCGGCCCTGGGCGTGGGCGGCGGGAATCGGCGCCCTGACTACGCTGGGCCTCCTGCTGCCGGCGCGTGAGTGGTCTCGCCGCGCCCTCGTCCTGTCACTCGCGCTGCTTGCATTCGTCATTCCGATAACTCAACACGGGCTTGACCGCATAGACAGCAATTGGGACGGCGAGCACGGTGAGCGCGAAGCACTGGTCAAGGCTGCCGGCGACCGCCTCGGAGGTGACCTGCGGTCGGCCTTCCTGCTGACCCAGGAGCTGGCCGACCTGGGCGCGGCGGCGGCGGAACGTGATCGCGACGCCGCCTTCCGGATCCTCGCGCAGGCCACACGTTCGCAGCGCCTCGAATCGGGCATCGCCATCCTCGAGGCGGATGGGACGCCGTGGGCATGGGCGGGCAGTCATCGCCTGCCGCCCCGAGTTGCTGGCGACTCGATCGCTTCGGCGAGCAGCCAATACTACGTGACGCTCGAGAGTCGCCGCCACTCCACCCGTGCGCGCGTCGCCGTCGCGAACGTGCTGGTCTGGGCGCACCCTGCGGTCCCCGATCGTTCGGGAAGCCTGGCCGAGCGGTTCCGCGCCAGTACCGACGTGGCGCTGGCAGTGTATCCCACCGACAGCGCCCCCGATAACCGGGACGTGTTCGACTACTGCGAGCCGACCACGGCTGGCCAACGCTGCCTCTTCAGCGCACAGCCGCTTCCACCTCAGCAGGCCGATGCGCGTGCGCTCGAGGTTTCGCGGGGTGGACGCGCCGCCGCCATCACCCTCCTGCTCGTACTCGCGCTGGGCCTGCTGGTAGAGCAGGGTTCGGCCGGGCGATGGATGCTGGCGGCCATCGCGGTCTGGCTCACGGTACACGCTCCGGTCGGCTCGCTGCTCGGCGCCGGTGAACTTTTCTCACCGGCATCCTACCTCTTCAATCCCCTGATTCCCCTGAGCAACTCGGCCGGAACCCTTGGACTGGCTGGGGCACTGTTCACGATGGGCGCGGTATGGCTGTGGCGTCATCGGCTGCCGCGCCGATGGTGGAGCGTCCTGGTCGGCATCGCAATGTTCCTTTCGATTCCGTTCGGTATCAGGGCGCTGAGCCAAGGCATCACGCCACCTGCGCAAGGAACGTCACTGGGCCTCTGGCTCACCTGGCAATTGGCGCTGTTCCTGGCGGCCACCGGGCCCATTGTGCTTGCGGCCGCGCTGCTCCGGGGCAACGCGGCGCCGCGCCGGATTGGCTGGGCGTCCTGGCTGGGGGTGGCGGCCGCGATCTTCGCGGCGGTCGTCGGGCTCTATATCTGGCAGCCCTCGTCCGAGTGGCCTCGCTGGTTCCCGCTTCTCTGGGCTCCCGTGCTGCTGGTGGCGAGCATGCCTCTGCCCACAGGACAGGCTGTCGTGAGCATCGCGCTGGCAGCGGGCAGCCTCTCGTCTCTCTTTACCTGGCAGGCGGATCATCGCGGCCGCATGCTGCAGGCCCAGCGTGAGGTGTCTCGCCTCGGCAGCGAGCCGGATCCAGTGGCGCCGGCGCTGCTCAATCTCTTCGGCAACGCCGCTCGACAGATCAGGCCCCCGGCCACGACCACGGAGCTCTACGTGCTCTGGCGCACGTCCGTGCTGGCCGAGCAGGGATATCCCGCCCGGCTGGCGCTGTGGACGCAGGGCGTCGGCTGGGGTGCAGACCTGACGCTCGATTCGCTCGAGGTTGGCCGGCCGGCGCTCGACTCGCTGCTGTCGAGCGTGCCCCGATCCGACACGGTGGTCACCATCATGGCGCCGCCGGGGCTGCACTACATGCTGGCGACGCCGCTCGCGAACGGAAGCATTCTCGTCACCGTGATCGGCCCGCAGACACAGCTGATCACGCCGAGCCGGCTCGGGCGCCTGCTCGAGCCGACCGTACACCGGCCGCCGGCGTACCTGCTCGCGCTGTCGCCACCAATGGCCCAGGCCACACCAACGCCAATCCTCCGGTGGCAGCGCGAAGGCTGGGTGCTGCGCGCGGCGAGGACACTGTCGGTGTCGGGCGGCACGCGCGAGGTGTATGTGCAGACTACGCTGCGCGGGCCAGTGCCGCTGCTGGTACGGGGCGCGGTACTCCTCGCAATTGACGCTCTCGTCCTGGCGCTCGTGTGGCTCATGGCCGACTACTGCGGCCGTCATCCCATCCGGCTCGGACCGTGGCGGCTCGCGGCTCGCTCATTCCGCGTGCGGCTCGCGGTTACTCTCGCGCTCTTCTTTCTCGTCCCGGCGGTCGGGTTCTCGCTCTGGGGAATTCAACGCATTGCGCTGGATACCGCGCGCGTGACGGATGCGCTCATCAGCGGTACGCTGCGCGACGCTCTCCGCAGCTCTGGCGTGCTGGCCACGCGTGATTCGGCCTATGGTACCCGCGAGCTCGAAGCCCTGGGCCAGCGCATGGATGCCGATTTCGGCCTGTATGGCGGCGGACGGCTCAACTCGGCGAGCGCCCGCATTCTGCAGGATCTCGGCGTGCTCGGTGAGCTGATGGACCCCGACGCATTCCGTCAGCTCGCGTTCGGTGGACAACTGGAAGTAACACGCGATGGTCCGCTCCGCACGCTCGCGGAACGCGTCGGCTACCGCCTCCTGCTCCCGGGTTCGCCCTCGCACCTTGGCGTCCTGGCCACGCCGCGGCGTGCGGGAGAACTCTCTACCGACTCGCAGCAGGACCTCGCGCTCGCGGTGCTGTTGGTGCTCATCTTCGGGCTGATTGCGGCATTGCAGGGGGCGCAATCGGCCGCGCGTACCCTCTCGCGCCCGGTCGCCGACTTGCGCCGTGCAGCTTTGGCGCTTGGTGAGGGAAAACCCGCACCTCCCCAGGATCGCAGTCCCCCGAGCGAGTTCGAGCCGGTATTCGGCGCCTTCAATCGCATGGCAGCCGACGTGCGCGCAAGCCGGGAGGCGTTGGAAGCGGCGAGGCGGCGTACCGAGACCGTCCTGGCCACGGTCGCGACCGGGGTGATCGCGGTCGACTCGGGCGGTCGGGTACTGCTCGCGAACCGCCAGGCGGAGCAGTTGCTCGGCGTGCAACTGACAGAAGGTGTCCAGCTGCGAGGCCGTCTCAATAGGGAATGGGAGCCGTTGGTAGCGCAGGTGGAAGAGGCACTCGAGGGCGAAGCGTCGGCGGAGGTTCCCACGGAGCATACGGTGCGGGGGCGCCGGGTCAGCGCGCAGCACGCCCGGCTCACCGGGCCGCTGGGTGGCGTGGTCCTCGCTCTCACTGACGTGACCGACATGTCACGGGCGGAGCGCGTGCTGGCGTGGGGCGAGATGGCTCGGCAGGTCGCGCACGAAATCAAGAACCCGCTCACCCCCATGCGCCTCGGCATGCAGCATCTTCAGCGGGCCTGGCATGATGGTGGGGGCGACTACGAGCGGGTGCTGATGGAAACGTCGGATCGCATGCTTGGCGAGATCGACCGTCTCGATCGCATCGCACGCGCATTCAGCCGCTTCGCCGCGCCGGGTGATGGCGAGGATCCGCTCGAACCCGTCGACCTGGTGGCCGTGGCGCGGGAGGTGGTGCAGCTCTACGCGCTGTCGGATGCAGGCGCCACGGTGCAGCTCGACGCGCCAGCATCCCTCACCGGGAGGGCTCGACCCGACGAACTCAAGGAAGTGCTCGTCAACGTCCTGGAGAACGCGCGTACCGCGGGCGCCAGTCGGGTGCAGGTGACGATGGAGTCAGGCCGTATCGTGGTCGCCGACGACGGTGCGGGCATTGCGGCGGAGGTGCTCCCGCGGGTCTTCGAGCCCCACTTCTCCACTACCACCAGCGGGTCGGGGCTTGGGCTCTCCATTGTGAAGCGCCTGGTCGAAAGCTGGGGCGGGGCAGTGGTGATCCGTAGCGCCGAAGGGCGGGGAACGACCGTCACGATACGCTACCTGCCGGGTTAGCACGTCAGGCGGGGATGCATGAGCGCAAAATGGGCCCCGCGATCGCGAGGCCTTAAACGTCGGGTGCACAAGCGGTGCAAAACCGTGCAGCCTCCGAGACGTGGATCGGGCGCGCCGGCATGCGCCGTTCTGCGCGCAATCGATAATGCCGTTGGCGTCGCCGGGCATACCATGCCACATGCTTGCCCGCGTCTGCTCCGCCGCCGTGCTCGGCATCGACGCCTATCTGGTCGACGTAGAAATCGACATCAGCAGCGGGCTTCCCTCCTTTTCGACTGTCGGCCTGCCTCAGGGCGCCGTGCGTGAAGGGAAGGAGCGGGTTGCTGCGGCGTTGGCGAACGCCGGCTACTGCATTCCGCTCCGGCGCATCACGGTAAACCTCGCCCCGGCGGATGTCCCGAAGCAGGGATCTGCCTTCGATCTTCCTATTGCACTCGGTGTCCTCATCGCGAGCGAGCAGTTGCCGGCACTGCCCGATGGTGCCGGGGAGCGGCACACAGTCTTCGCCGGCGAACTCGGGCTGGAGGGCGACCTGCGGCCAGTTCGCGGCGCCCTGCCGATCGCGCTCGCCGCCCGGGCGTCGGGGGCGGCGGTACTGATACTTCCGGGGGCGAACGTGCCCGAGGCCGCGGTCGTTACGGGTCTCACCGTCCTGGGCGCAGCCACCCTTGCCGACGTCTGCCATCACCTGTCCGGCCGGACAACACTGGCGCCCGCTGCTGTGGACCCTGCCCGCTACCTGGCGGCGACCATTCGCGACGAGGCGGATTTCGGCGACGTGCGGGGACAGGCGGGTGCCAAGCGTGCGCTCGAGGTCGCGGCGGCCGGCGCACACAACATCCTGCTCATCGGGCCACCCGGTTCGGGCAAGACCATGCTCGCCCGTCGCCTTCCGGGCATCTTGCCGGTCATGTCACTCGAGGAGGCCCTCGAAACCACGAAGGTGCACAGTGTAGCCGGGCTGCTCGGCGCGGGCCGCGCCCTCTGTACCACACGACCGTTCCGGGCGCCGCACCATACCATCAGCGACGCGGGGCTCGTGGGCGGCGGCACGCCGCCGCGTCCGGGCGAGGTGAGCCTGGCGCACGGTGGTGTGCTCTTCCTGGATGAGCTGCCCGAATTCCGCTCGAGTGTGCTGGAGGTGCTGCGCCAGCCACTCGAGGATGGGACCGTGACGCTGAGCCGCGCGGCGATGAGTCTCACGTATCCCGCCCGCATCATGCTCGCGGCGGCCATGAACCCGTGTCCCTGCGGCTACTCGGGAGATCCGGCACACGCCTGCCTCTGTCCGCCGCAGGCGGTACAGCGCTATCGGGCGCGTGTATCCGGACCGCTTCTCGACCGTATCGACATTCATCTCGAGGTCCCAGCCATCCCTTACCATGAGCTGAGTGGCAGCCAGGCGACGGAAAGAAGCGCGGCCATCGCCGAACGCGTGGAGCGGGCGCGGGTCGCACAGCGAGCGCGCTTCGCCGGAATCCCGGACATGCACGCCAACGCGCACATGAGCGCGCGCGAGGTGCGCCGCTTCTGCGGTCTCAGCGCCGACTCGGAGGCGATCCTGCGCTCGGCGATCACGCGGCTCGGGCTTTCGGCGCGCGCATACCATCGCGTGCTCAAGATTGCGCGGACCATCGCCGACCTGGCAGGCACCGAATCGCTGGAGATGTCGCACGTTGCGGAAGCGATCCAATATCGAAGCCTGGACCGGGGCCGGCCGGCACCACCGCCTGCGGCCGCGAGTCCCTGACGGCGTCTCGTTCAGGTCATCCCCTCCCGCCGCACCGACGGATTCGCTTTCTTCCGTCATCCCATGCCACATCCCATGAACCTGCCAGCGCGCGTCGCGGTCACGGGCGCCCTTCTCGTCCTGAGTTCCGGGGCCGCCCTCGCCCAGGACGCTTCCGTCATGCCGCCTCCTTCCGGTGACGTGGCTCAGGCGTTCCGGCGGCTCGCACCGGCCGTGGTGCGCATCGAGGTGCGGGAGACCGGCGCGGTGGCGCTCAGCAGCGTCGGCTCCGGCTTCTTTGCCGCGCCCTCGGGACGGATCGTCACCAACTATCACGTCATCTCGCGCCTGGTCAATGAGCCGGGCCGCCATCACGGGCGCGCCACGTGGGGCCATGACACGGTCGACATCCAGGTCCTCGCGGTCGACGTGGTACACGATCTCGCGGTGCTCGAGGCGCCAGCGGCGCGCGCAGAAACCATGCTGACGCCCGTCAGCGCGAATCTCTCGAAAGGAGATCGCGTCTTCGCGCTCGGTCACCCGCGCGACCTGGGCCTCAGCATCGTCGAGGGCACGTACAACGGGCAGGTGGAGCACGTGCTGACGCCGAGGCTGCATTTCACCGGTCCGCTCAACCCCGGCATGAGTGGTGGACCTGCGGTGACACCCGATGGGGCCCTCGTGGGCGTCAATGTGGCCACGATGGGAGAGGAGCTTGCGTTCCTGGTTCCCGCGGAATTCGTGACGAGGCTGCTGGGGCGGCTCCCGTCCGTGCTGCCGAAGGCGGAAGCGCTCCGCGATGACATGGCGACACAGCTGGGCACGCTGGGCGTGGAAGCGCTCGACTCGCTCTTTGTGCCGGACGCCCCGACGGTGCAGCTGGGGCCCTACCGTGCCCCGACGGAGCCGTCGGCGGCGTTTCAGTGCTGGGGCGATGCGCGCGAGCCCAAGGACGCCGCCTACCGGCTGGTGGTTCATCGCTGCAGCACCGACGAGTCGGTCTTCCTGTCGGAGGACCTCAATGCCGGTCTGGTCTATTTCTCCCATCAATTGCTCGATGGCGGCTCGCTGAGTCGCGTGCGCCTGCTGGCGGCCAGCGAGGAGATCTTCAACGACAAGCTGACCTTCGATGGCACGCCGCGGGAGACAACGCGGTTCCGGTGCACTACGGACAACGTGCGCACGCCCACCATGACTTTCCGCACCGAGCTGTGCGCCCGCCGCCTCAAGAGCCTGGATGGCCTCTATGAGGCGGTACTTCGGGCCACGCCGCTCGGGGCCACGGCTCAGAGCCTGATCACCACGCTGACGATGTCGGGCATGCGCTTCGACCTGATCCAGCGCATGGTAGCCCGGTACCTCGCCTCCATCACGCCGTCGCTGGAGCCCGGGAAATGAGCTGGATCGAGGTGGTCGATGAGTCGGGGCGGATCATGGCGCGGCGTGCCGCGGCGGCCGTGCCTTGCACCGTGGGCAGTGCACTGGACAACAGCTTGTTCATCGAAGGCGCGGACGTCGCGGCCTATCATGCGCGCATCGACCGCGAGGCGGACGGCAGCCTCACCGTGAGCGTCCTGGGGCAATCTTCGGGGCTTCACCGACCGGGTGCGCCGGAGCGTGCCATGACACTTGCCCTGACGCCGTCGGCCCCGGTGGCAGTGGGCGGCCACGTGATACGGCTTGTTGCCGAGTCCTCGCGCAATGTGGTGCCGGGTGTCCGCGCGAGCGATCTGCTTGGCTCGGGCTGGCGGTCATTCGTGGCGCATCGCTCGACCCAGTGGGCCGCGGCAGCCATCCTGACGCTGGGCGGCGCCGCCATTGGCTACTTCACTATGGCGGGGCCGGAGCGCGCGGTGAACGCGCTCATGGCGGCGATCGCGATCGTCGTCGCCGAGTGCGCCTGGGTCAGCGTGTGGGCCATCACGGGCCGCATCCGGCATGGCCGATCACGGTTTGGGCAGCACTTCGTGGTGGCAACCGCGATTGCACTGGTGGGATGGGTTGCGGGCGAACTGGAGTCGTGGCAGAAGTTCCTGGTGCCTGGCGCAAGTGCGATCTCCGTAGTCCTCCTCGCCCTGTCCGCCCTGGTCTGGACGCTGGCGATCCTGGTTCACCTCCGCGTAATGAACCAGGACCACTGGGACAGGCACCTCCGGATTGCGACCGGCTTCGGCGTCACCGTCTTCGTCCTGTTGCTCTCGGCCCGGGAGTACAAGGGACAATGGAGCAGCGAGGTGGAGTTCTCGTCGGTCCTCAAGCCCCTCGCGGCCAGGCTGGTGCCGGCGAATGACCCGGAGCAGTTCACCGCGTCACTCAAGGCGCTGCAAGGGCAACTGGACCATGATGGGGAGGAAGCCGGTCCGGCCGACGAGTAGGCCTACCATCCGACCGCCCCGCCAGCGACCCGCGGATCGGGGACACCCTCGAGACCGGCCGGAGTCGCTCGGATGGCGTTCACCGTACCCATGAATTCCGGCTCTTGCCAGAGCGAGTAGCCCATCCCACGCAGTTGCGCCTGCACCCCGGGCGTGAGCCCCGCCGGTTCCCATCCCACGACATCCGGCATCCCGTTGTGATGTACACGAGGTGCCGCCACCGCCGCAGCCAGCGTCATGCGCTGATCTACCACGTTCGAGATCACTTCCAGAACCGATGAAATGATGGTGGCCCCTCCGGGCGAGCCCAGCACGAGGGCAAGGCGGCCGTCGGGGTCGAGGACGATGGTGGGAGTCATCGACGAGAGCATGCGCTTTCCCGGCGCGATGGTGTTGGCGTCACCCACCTGCTGGATCCCCATCGCGTTGACCGCTCCCGGCTGGACCGTGAAGTCGTCCATCTCGTTGTTGAGCAGGAATCCGATGCCTTGCACCACGAACCCCGAGCCGAACCCTGTATTGATAGTCGTGGTCATGGCCGCGGCGTTGCCGGCGCTATCGACCACCGAGAAGTGGGTGGTATTCATGCCCTCGGCGAGCGCTGAACCGGCAATCGGCGTGGCGCGAGCGGCGGCAATGCTGCTGCGTTGCGTGCTGGCGTATGACTTCGACGTGAGTTCAGCGAGCGGCATGTTCACGAACGCCGGGTCGCCGAGCAGCGTGTTCCGGTCGAGGAAAGCGCGGCGGAGCGCCTCCACCTGGAGGTGCGTCAGGGCTGCGGTACCCGATGGCGGCAGGTCGAATCCCTCCAGGATGTTGAGCGCCTGGATGAGCGTGGCCCCTCCGCCCGATACCGGCGGCATGGTAATGACCCGCCATCCGCGATAGGTCGATTGCAACGGCGTGCGCCAGAGCGCCTCATATCGGGCGAGGTCGTCGCGGGCTATGAGTCCTCCACCGCGCTGCACCTCCTGCGCGATCGCGTCCGCAATGCTTCCACGGTAGAAGATGTCCGCGCCGCTGTCGGCGATCAGGGCGAGCGTCCGTGCCAGGTCGGCCTGGTACAGGGTATCGCCAGCGTGCCAGGCCCGGCCATCGGCGCGGTTGAACACTTTTGCGGACGACGGGAAGCGCGAGAAGCTGGTCGCCCCGCCTGCGAGCCATCGTGCCCGCAGGCTGTCGAGCGGGTGCGCCCGCGCGAGCGATACGGCCGGCAGCACGACATCACGCCAGGGCAAGGCGCCGAAACGCTGATGCATGGCCCATAGTCCGGCCACGGACCCGGGGACACCGCCGGCTCGCGGGCCCACGAGCGAGCCGTCCGTGACGTTGCCGGCCGAGTCCACGTACATGTCGCGGGTCGCGGCGAGCGGTGCAGTCTCCCGGAAATCGAGCGCGAATACCTCACCGTCATGCTGGCGGTAGACGAGGAATCCGCCACCCCCAAGATTGCCCGCCGCGGGGTTCACGACTGCCTGAGCAAACGCGACCGCCACGATCGCATCGATGGCATTGCCGCCGCGATGAAGGATTTCCGCCCCCACCTCGCTTGAACTCGCGTTGTCCGATACGACCATGGCGTGACGCGCCGTCACAGGAGGTGCTACGTCGGCGAATCGCCAGCGCCCCCCACGGCCTTCCCGTGCGCACCCGACGGCGGTTACGGCCAGCAGCAGCACCCGGGCACCGGCGCACGACACGCTCCAATTGTTCGTCATGTGCATCCTTATTGCGGGCCTTTCCGGTATGCCGCGCGGCGAAGCCGATCGTGAACGGCGCTCCACTCGGGCCCGTCAGGTGGTCGTTCGACAAGGACGCGCTCGCACCCGGCGTCATCGAGCAGGTGGAGCGCCGCATACAGGCCGCGCGCGTACCCCTCAGCCTCGGCCGGCAGGATCACCAGGCGTGTCTGCCGGGGCACCCTCACCGTGGTGCAGGCGACCACGCCCCAGTGCGCGGCGTCGCGGTCGTCCCGGTCCTGCTGATTGATGATCACTTCGAGTTCCGCCGGCGTCACCAGTTCCAGGACCGCCCGAGGTGCGTAATGCCGCTCCACCTGTCCGGGGGAGAGGCGGGGGGCTTCACCCTGCGGCTCCGGCGCGTCGCGTTCGACCGGACCGACCACTTCCTCGAGCGCCTCAGTGGGGATCATTCCGGGTCGCAGGAGTCGCGGCTGCAACCCGGTCAGGTCCACCACCGTGGACTCAATGCCGACTGCCGACGGCCCACCATCGAGCAGGAGGTCGATACGGCCGCGCAGCGCCGCCGCGACATGGTCAGCCGTCGTGGGAGAGAGCCGGGTAAAGCGGTTCGCACTGGGAGCGGCCACGGGAACCTCTGCCGCGCGCAAGAGCGCGAGCGCAACGGGATGCGCGGGCACGCGAATGCCGACTGCATCCAGGCCGGCCGTCACGATGTCCGGCACGGCGACGTCTTTCGGTACGACGAGCGTGAGTGGCCCGGGCCAGAACCGATTGGCCAGGCGGGTGGCGTGCGCCGGCCATCGGCGCGCGAGTGCCCGCGCCTGCTCGGTGGAGGCGACGTGGACGATGACGGGGTTGAAGGATGGGCGCCCCTTGGCCTCGAAGATCCGCCGCACTGCCGCAGGATCGAGCGCATCCGCGCCCAGGCCATAGACGGTCTCGGTCGGGAACGCCACAAGGCCCCCGGCCCGCAGCACCGCCGCCGCGGCGGCGATAGCGATCGGCTCTGGAGCGGACGGATCCACCGTCAGGCGGCGCATGTCTCAACCCGGGCTCGGTGCGTCAATCGTCTGGCGGCGGCCGCCGCTCGCGCTTGGTGTTGGCCCGACGCTTCTTGCTCTCGAGCCGCCGCTCCTTGGAGGCACGGGTTGGCCTGGTGGCGCGCCGCGGCTTGGGCACCGCGAGCGCGCGGCCTACGACGCCCGCGAGGCGCTCGAGCGCCGCCCCGCGGTTCTGCAGCTGACTGCGCCGGTCGGATGCGACCACACGGAGGTCGCCGTCGCCGTCCAGCCGGCCGGCAAGCCGGAGGAGCAGGCGGTCGCGCTGCGCCTCGGTGAGGACCAGTGAGGCGGGCACATTCCACACCACTTCGATCCGAGTGGAACTACGGTTTACGTGCTGTCCCCCCGGCCCGCTGGATGGCGTGGCCCGGATGACGATCTCGGAGAGCGGGATGGACAGTTGCGGGGAGACCTCGAGCCGCCGTTCGGCCATGCTCGATGCTAGCCGCCGCCCCGCGAGATGCAAAGCCCCAGACACAGTCCGCTCGGCTTCCGTTGACCGCACGGGACGTTACGTTACTCGCATGGCTTACCGGGTACTCATTGTTGATGACGAAGCAGGCGTCCGCCAGGCCCTCAAGCAGGTGCTCGAATACGAGGGCATGCAGGTGCGCACCGCAAGCTCCGGGGGTGAGGGCATCACCCTTTTCCCGGAATACCGGCCCCACCTGTCCTTCCTCGATGTGAAGATGGCCGGGCTCGATGGACTCGACACGCTCACCCGCCTGCGCGAGCTCGATCCGACGGCGCTGGTGATCATGATTTCGGGGCACGGCACCCTCCAGACCGCGGTCGAGGCCACGCGAAGGGGCGCCTTCGACTTCCTGGAAAAGCCGCTGGACACCGACCGGTTGCTGATCACGGTTCGGAACGCCTTGCGCCACGCCGACCTCACCGGCGAGAACCAGCGCCTCAAGGAAGTCGTGGGCAGCCGGTACGCCATGATCGGGAGCTCGCCCGCGCTGGCCGGGGTGCGCGAGCTGATCAGCAAGGTGGGTCCCACCAATGCGCGCGTCCTGATCACGGGTGACAACGGGGCGGGAAAGGAACTCGTGGCGCGGGCGCTGCACGATGCATCCTCGCGCCGGTCCAAGGCGTTCATCGAGCTCAACTGCGCAGCGATCCCGTCCGAACTGATCGAAAGCGAGCTCTTCGGCCATATGCGGGGTTCCTTCACCGGCGCCGTGACCGACCGGGCAGGCAAGTTCGAGCAGGCCGATGGCGGCACCCTCTTCCTCGACGAGGTAGGTGATCTCTCGCTCGCCGCCCAGGCCAAGTTGCTGCGCGTGCTGCAGGAGGGCGTGGTGACCCGCATCGGCGGCACGAAGTCAGTGAGCGTCGATGTGCGCGTGCTGGCTGCCACCAACAAGGACCTGCGCGAAGAGATCCTGGAAAACCGGTTCCGGGAGGATCTGCTCTATCGCCTCAACGTGGTGGAGATCCATGTGCCGGCGCTGCGTGAGCGGGTAGACGACATTCCGCTGCTGGTGGCGCACTTCGCCGAGCAGATCGCTGCCACGGCGGGTGTATCGCTCCGCAAGTTCGGCGAAGATGCCATGACACGGTTGCAGCAACGCCCCTGGCCCGGCAACGTGCGCGAGCTGCGCAATGGGGTGGAGCGCCTGATGATCCTGTCGCCCGGGAAGATGGTGACTGGCCCCGATGTCGAACGCCTGCTCCCGGTGCTCGATACCGGTGGTCTCGGCGAGGCTGTCCCCGCGGCACCGCACACTTTCGAGACGTTCAAGCAGGAGGCGGAAAAGAACTTCCTGCTGCAGAAGCTCCGCGACCATGACTGGAATGTCTCCGAGACCGCGCGTACCCTCCGGATGCCCCGCTCCAACCTCTACAAGAAGATCGAGCGCTACGGACTGCGGAGGGAATCGGCATGACCGGGCCACGCGACTGGGACAAAGACCTCGCTGCGGTCGACAAAGCCATCGAAAGCTGGAAGGCAACCACGCCCGGCACGAGCCCTTCATCGACGAAGGCAGCCCCGGTCGTCATGGCTGGCGCGGAGCCCCGCAAGGGTGCGATGGCCACCTGGTTGCGCGTGTTGCTGGTTTTGGCATTCGCCATCGCCGTGCCGTTCTGGCCCTACCCGCGCGAGTGCGGCATCAACCTGTTTCTGTACCTCGGGGTCACGACACTTCTGGTCGTCGCCGGTCTCTGGGGTGCGGCCAACAGCTGGAACCGTCGCCTCGGAACTGCGCACGTGCTTTCGCTCCTCACGGTCGTGTGGGGCCTCGCGCTCGTCGCAGCGGAGGTGCTTCCCCGCGTGGGCTATGCGGCGCACCAGTCGCGGTGGATGTGTCCCTGAAACCGCGTGAAAGGTGAACAGTGAACCGTGAACGGGCGTCCCGTTTACCGTTCACCGTTCACCGTTTACGGGTCACGCCTACCTGCCCGATCCAGACCTTTACCTCGTCAATTCATGGCCAAGACCTTCAAGAACTTCATCG
The DNA here is from genome assembly GCA_963822925.1 of uncultured Gemmatimonadales bacterium. Classification (GTDB taxonomy): domain Bacteria; phylum Gemmatimonadota; class Gemmatimonadetes; order Gemmatimonadales; family GWC2-71-9; genus JAGGAG01. The sequence continues at coordinate 135,632 of CAWGJN010000003.1, read as the reverse complement.
CCGGCAAGTGGGTTGCCCCCTCGACCGGCGAATACTTCGAGAACCGTAATCCGGCTGATAGCCGCGACCTGATCGGACGCTTTCCCGATTCGGGCAGCACGGACATCGAGGCAGCGGTACAGTCCGCCGAGCGCGGGTTCCGGCTCTGGTCGCGCACTCCTGCGCCGGCCCGCGGTGACGTGCTCCGGCGGGTGGGTGATCTCCTGGTGGCGCGCAAGGAGGAAGTTGCCGACGCCATGACCCGAGAAATGGGCAAGGTGTTGCCCGAGACCCGGGGCGACGTGCAGGAGGGCATCGACACCGCCTTCTATGCCGCCACGGAAGGCCGCCGCCTCTTCGGGCATACGGTCCCCAGCGAACTTCCCAGCAAGTGGGCGATGAGTTATCGGCGTCCCATCGGCATCTGCGGACTCATCACGCCGTTCAACTTTCCGCTGGCAATCCCGACCTGGAAGGCATTTCCGGCGCTGCTGTGCGGCAACTCGGTCATCATCAAGCCGTCGGAGGACGTGCCGCATACCGTCACTCTGCTGGTCGAGATTCTGCTCGAGGCGGGCCTGCCGCCCGAGGTGATCCAGCTGGTGCACGGGCGGGGGGAGACCGTCGGCAAGGCACTTGTGGAGCATCCGGGCGTGGGCGTCGTCTCCTTCACCGGATCCACGGAGACTGGTGCTTCGATCGGGCAGACGTGCGGGCGCATGCACAAGCGGCTCTCGCTCGAGATGGGTGGCAAGAACGCCATGATCGTCATGGACGACGCCAACCTTGATCTCGCACTCGAGGGTGTGCTCTGGGGCGCATTCGGCACGACGGGGCAGCGCTGCACTGCCACGAGCCGGTTGCTGCTGCATCGCCGGATTCACGACCGGTTCGTCCGCCGTCTTGCCGATGCGGCAGGAAAGCTGCGCCTGGGCGACGGCCGGAAATCAGGCACCGATGTTGGACCGCTGATCCACGAGGAGTCGCGCAAGAAGGTGGAACGGTACGTGGAAACCGGGCGTGACCAGGGCGCCGAGCTCGTGACCGGCGGCCGGCGACCCGCTGGCGCGAAGTATGCGCGGGGATTCTTCTATCAGCCGACCATTTTTGCGGGCGTCAAGGCGGGCAGCCGCCTCGAACAGGAGGAGATCTTCGGCCCGGTGCTCAGTGTGGTGCGTTTCAATTCGTTCGATGAGGCGGTGCGCATCAACAACGGTGTGAGGTATGGCCTGTCGAGCAGTCTCTACACCCAGGACGTGAATCTGGCCTACCGGGCCATGGTCGAACTGGACAACGGCATCACCTATATCAACGCTCCCACGATCGGCGCCGAGGCACACTTGCCATTCGGTGGCGTCAAGCAGACGGGGAACGGGCATCGAGAAGGCGGCTGGGAAGTGTACGAGTTCTATTCAGAAACGAAGGTTTGCTACGTCGATTACTCGGGCCGGTTGCAGCGCGCCCAGATCGACAATTACGACGTCTGAAGTTCACGCGCGCGCCCGTTGCGCTGCAGGTGAGGCACGGGTAAGGTTCGAACGCAACGCGGCAGGTTTGTCGCCGCGTTGCACTCTGTCCCAACGAGAGTGAGTCTCATGCGCCCCATGCAGGTCCGTTCCGGCAAGCGCACTTCCTCCTCTGCAGACGAGGGTTCGCTCGACCTCTACCTGAGGGAGATCAGCCGCTACCCGCTGATTCCGCAGGCCGAAGAGGTCCGGCTCGCCCAGGGCATTCGCCTGGGTGATGCCGAATGCCTGGACAAGCTCGTCCGGAGCAACCTGCGCTTCGTCGTCTCCGTGGCCAAGAAATATCAGAATCAGGGTGTTTCCCTCTCCGACCTCATCAACGAGGGCAACCTCGGCCTGATCCGTGCCGCCCACAAGTTCGACGAGACCAAGGGGATCAAGTTCATCTCCTACGCCGTCTGGTGGATCCGGCAGGCCATTCTGCAGGCTCTGGCGGAACAGAGCCGGATCGTGCGCGTGCCGCTCAACCGCGCGGGCACGCTGCATCGCATCGGCAAGCGGTCGTCGATGTTGCTGCAGGAGCTTGGGCGCGAGCCCACGCCATCCGAAATCGCCGAGGGGATGGACATCACCATCGAGGAAGTCCAGAAGACGCTGAGCATTTCGCAGACACACCTCTCGCTCGACGCGCCCATCACCCCAGGCGAGGACAACCGGCTCCTCGACTACCTGCCCGACACCCAGAATACCGGGTCCGACAGCGACACCTTCGAGCACGCCCTCACCGAGTCGATCGAGGAGGTGCTTTCAACGCTCAAGGAACGGGAAACAAAGATCCTCCGTCTGTACTTCGGCCTGGACGGACCCGAGCCCATGACGCTGGAAGAGATCGGCAGCCTGCTCGGCATCACCCGGGAACGGGTGCGGCAGATCAAGGAAAAGGCGCTGAGCCGGCTACGGCACGTGAGCCGGGCCCGCGCGCTGGAAACGTTCCTGGGCTGAACCGGGCGCGCCTGGCGCTCGCCGGCCTCCTGGCCCTCCTGCTCGCCCTCCTCATCGCGAGCATCCCCGGTCATCCCCTGCAGGTCGACGAGCCGTGGCTCACCGAGCAGAGCTGGTTCCTCGCCCGCGACGGCTACGTCCACAGCGTCTTCTTCACGGGTCTCGAGGGAGCCGACCGCTACGTCGTCGTCTATCACCGCCTGTTCATCCAGGCGGAGAGCGTCGCCCTCCGGCTCCTGGGCCTCGGCGTCCTCCAGGCGCGTCTCGTTTCCATCATCGCCGGCACACTGGTCGTCACCCTGGTCGCGCTGTATGCCCGGCGTGGCCTCGGATTCAGCGTGAACGCGACACTGGCCACCGTGGCCGGCCTGTTGCTGCAGCCGGTGTTCTTCTGGACGTTCAAGATTGCCCGGCCCGAGATGCTCGTGGCCCTCTTCGGGCTTGCCAGCGTGCTCGTGACCGAGCAGGCGACCCGGTCCTCACGCTCGCTCCTCTGGGCGGTGGCAGCCGGCCTCCTGGCCGCCTGTGCCATGCTCGCGCACCTGTATGGGGCCATCTTCGTAGGTGCGGGGGGAGTGGTGCTGCTGGTGCGGCGCCGTTTCCCCGAGGCGGTGGTATTCGGTGCCGCCGCGACGCTCGCGCTCGTGCCGTACGCCGTCGATATCGTACGCCACCGGGACATCTTCGAGGCGCAGTTCCACGGCAAGATGGTGAGGCACCTCACGACGTTCTCGCCGGCTACCCCGCTCATCAGCCTCCTGAACGAGCACAAGCGGCTCTTTCGCAAGCCGCAGATCATCTTCCCGTCGGCGCTCTTCTTCGTGTGCCTGGGCCTGGGATGGCGCCTTGCCAGCCCGCGCCTCCGGTTCCTGGCAGGATACACACTGCTGCTCATGGCTGCGCTCGGCGCAATCGCCATCCGGAAGGAAATTCACTACGCCACATGTCTCGCCCCGCTCGAGTTGCTGGTCATCGTGGGCATCATGATGCACCTGGACCAGCTGGACCGGTGGCGCCGGCAAACACTCCTGGCGTTCGCGGCGATGTTCGCGCTTTCGGGGGCGTGGTTCGATGGACGTGACCTGAAGGGGAAGGTTGCGTTCGAGGAGTTGCACCGGGTCGTGGCGAGTCCGATCCCTGATGGTGCCTGGTGCCTGGCACCGATGCCGCTCCTGTTCAATGAGGTGACGCGGCTCCATCTCGTGGCCACCTTCGCGCTCCCGGCGGCGCTCGGGCCGGATCCGAGCCCCGACTCGGTCAGGGCCTTCATCACCTCCCGGAGGATCCAGTACGTCGTGTCCATGCTGGACAATCCGGGAGAGAGCCTTCTGCGGAAGATGGAACCCCTGGAACCGATCTCTTCCGGCGTGATGGAGGGAACGGACTACCGCGTCTTCAAGGTGGTGTACCCGGCTGCGGCTCAGTGAGCGGCCGCGCGGGCGACCTCTTTTACGTCCCGCCCAGGATCCGCGACACCTGCGCCCATTCGATCAGGAAGGCGTCGTGCCCATAGGGGGATGAGACCTCCGCATAGTGCGCGTTCACGCCTGCTGCGCGGTAGGCGTTGACCCATCCGCGCACCTCCTCGGGATAGTAGAGAATGTCGGTATCGATCCCGACGCCGACCACCTCGCGGACGCGATCGCCGGTGCGTGCCCCGGCCAGCGCGAGGTCGCCGAGGTCGTGCGCATCCATCGCCGCCATGAGTGCGACGTAGCTCCGCGCGTCGAAGCGCTCGACCAGCTTTTCTCCCTGGCGCCGCAGATAATGTTCCACATCATATCGATCGCGATTGCGAGTGGACGCGCGACCGAAGCGTTCGCCGAACTCGATGCCGGAGCGGTACGTGATCATGGCGATGGCACGGGCCGCGGCGAGCCCGTTCACCGGGCCGGAGCCGTGCGCAAAGTGCCCGTCCTGCCACCTGCCGTCGGCCTCGATGGCCATGCGCTGGGCGGTATTCCAGGCGATGGACTGCGCGCTGGTGACGGCGGGCGCCGCAAAGACCACCAGGCGGTCTACTGGGACCGGTGACAGCGTGCCCCAGGCGAGCGCCACCATCCCGCCGAGTGATCCTCCGGTCACGAGCGAGAGCCGTTCAACCCCGAGGTGCTCAAGCAACGGCACGTGCACCCGCGCCATGTCCTCCGGTGTGAGGGCGGGGAAGGGAGTGCCGTTGGTGTCCGCTGGACCGATGGACCCGTAGCAGCTGCCCGGAAGGTTCGCGGCGATGATGGCGTGTCGGCTGGTGTCGAGCGGGCCGCCCGTGCCGAGCAGCGGCCCCCACCAGACGTCCACGTCGGGACTCCCGGTGAGGGCGTGAAACACGAGGATCCAGCCATTGCGCGCGGCGGCCTCCATGTTCCCGAAAACGCGATAGCCCAACCACGCGTCGCGCAGCACCTCGCCACGCACGGTGGTAAAGTCGCCCAGACGGATCCGCTCACCGTTGAAGGCGAGCGGGTGGCAGGTTGCGGTCACGGCGTACACCTGCCGCAGGTCACCGAACGGCCGCGGCGTCGGGAACATGGACCTCGGTAAGGCCTCCCGTATGCACGTCATACACGAAGCCGCGCACGGGTGTGCCTTCCAGAAGCAGCGGTGATTCCCGGAGGAAAGTCACGTCGTTGACGACGCTTTGCTGGAGATCCGTGAAGGGCTGGAAGTCGATCGCCGAGGCATCAGCGCCCAGCTCGGCGCGCACTTTCTCCTGAAGCTCCGCATTGGTGAAGGTCAGCATGCCGCAATCGGTGTGATGGATCACCACGATCTCGCGCGTGCCGAGGAGCTGTTGCGAGATGACCAGCGAACGCAGCGCATCACGCGCCAGGCCGCCGGCGTTCCGGATGACATGGGCGTCGCCTTCCGCGAGCCCGAGTGCCTTTGACGGAATGAGCCGGGCGTCCATGCAGGTGACGACCGCGACCCGCCTGGCCGGTGGCAGGGGAAGCTGGCCCAGGGTGAAGGCGGCCGAATAGCCGATGTTGGCCTGAATGAATTCATCGGTGGCAGTCATGAGATCCTCCTAGACAGGCGCGGTCGCAGTCGCCGCGCGGGTGGACGTGTTAGCGGGCTGTTCGCCCAGGGCCTGGTCGAGGTCGGCGATCAGGTCGTTGACGTTTTCGAGGCCGACCGAAAGGCGCACGAGTTCGGGCGTGACGCCGGTGGCCTTCTGCTGCTCGGGAGTGAGCTGCTCGTGAGTAGTCGACGCCGGGTGGATGATGAGAGACTTGGCGTCGCCCACGTTTGCGAGGAGAGAGAAGAGCTTGACCCGGTCGATGAGCGCCTTGGCGGCAGGAGTGCCGCCTTTCACACCGAAGGTGAGGACGCCGCCGAACCCGCCCTGCAGGTACCTCTTCGCATTCCGGTGCTCGGGGTGCGTCTCGAGGCCGGGGTACGATACCCACTCGACGCGCCTGTCCTTCTGCAGCCAGGTGGCCACGGCAAGCGCGTTCTCCGAGTGCCGCTGGATGCGCAGTGGGAGGGTTTCGAGGCCCTGCAGGAAGAGGAAAGCGTTCCAGGGTGAAAGCGCCGGGCCGAGGTCGCGGAGGAGCTGAACCCGCAGCTTGAGAATGAACGCGAGGTTGCCGAACGCCTCGGTGTACACCAGGCCGTGGTACGACGGGTCGGGTGAACTGAATTCGGGGAAGCGCTTCCGTGCGGCTGGGCTGTTCCAGTCGAACCTTCCGGCGTCAACCACGATGCCACCGATCGCCGTTCCATGGCCGCCAATCCACTTGGTGGCGGAGTGCACGACGATGTCCGCGCCGTAGCGGATCGGGCGCGCCAGCGTCGCGGCGCCGAACGTATTGTCGACCACGAGCGGAACGCCGGCGGCGTGCGCGATGTCGGCCAGCGCCTCGAAGTTCGGCACGTCGAGGCGGGGATTGCCGATCGTTTCGACGTAGAGGAGCCTGGTGCCCTCATCGATGGCGGCGCGCACCGACTCGAGGTTGTGAATGTCGACGAACCTGGTCCGGATCCCCCATTTGGGCAGGGTGTACTCGAACAGGTTGTAAGTGCCACCGTAGAGCGTCTGGGACGAGACAATGTTTTCGCCAGCCCGGGCGAGGTTGAGCACCGTGAGTGTCTCTGCCGCCTGCCCACTTGCGACGGCCAGTGCTGCTACGCCTCCCTCGAGTTCCGCGACGCGCTTCTCGAAGACGTCGTTCGTCGGGTTCATGATCCGGGTGTAGATGTTCCCGAATTCACGGAGGCCAAAGAGATTGGCAGCGTGGTCGGTGCTGTTGAACACGTAACTCGTGGTGGCGTAGATCGGCACGGCGCGCGCATTAGTGGCGGGATCCACCACCTGCCCGGCGTGAATCGCAAGCGTTTCCGGCTGATACGGCATGGCAATCTCCTCAGTGCGTGCGAGCATGAAAAGCAAAAGGGCCCGGTCCACTGAGTGGACCGGGCCCGGGATGTCGTGGACGTGCGACCTAGGGTCGGCACGCCATTGCATGCGCCAGAACGTCCGTCCACTCGCTTGCGGAGCGACAGATACACATCCGGGGGCGCATACAAATTCGCTGCATGAGTGAGGCTACCAGCGACGCGGTAGTTCTGTCAATGGGGTGGATAATTATGCAGGGCAGGGTGGACCGGGCCAGGGGCAGGCGTGAGCGCGCGTCCCGGGTTGCGCTGCGTCCAACCCTGCCCGCCCTCATCGCCTGACTCGCCCTGCCCGCTTACTCCCAGCCCCGCCCCGGGCTTAGACTTACGCATCACCCTCAACCCGACCCATGGCCACGACCAGCTCCTTCGACATCTCAACCGGCGCCGATCTCCAGGAAGTGGACAACGCTGTCAACCAGACGGTGAAGGAGATCACCCAGCGTTACGACTTCAAGGGCACGAAATGCACCGTCGACTTCGACCGCGACAAGGCCGAGATCCGGCTGGCCGCCGACGACCAGTTCCGCATGGACGCGCTGGTGGACGTGCTCCAGACCAAGATGATCAAGCGCGGAGTGCCGGTGAAAAACCTCAAGGTGGGTGACATCGTGGCCGGCAGCGGCGAGTCAGTACGCCGCACCGTGACGCTGACGCAGGCGATCGCGCAGGACATTGCCAAGAAGATCACCAAGGCCATCAAGGATCAGGGGTTCAAGAAGGTCCAGGCGAGTATTCAGGGCGATGAGGTACGGGTGTCCAGCCCGTCGCGCGACGAGCTCCAGCTGGTGATGGCCTTTCTCCGCGGCGAGGATTTCGGGATCGAGCTGAAGTTTGGCAATTACCGGGGCTGACCGGCGGGCGGTCACCGCGGCGCTGCTGCTGGCGCTCGCCGGGTGCATTCGCAGCGAGGTATCGGTCCCATCTGCGCCTTCCGCCGATGGGGGTGCCGGCGCGGAGCCGTCGCTCCGCATCGGCCTCGTGGTGGGCGCCTCGGCCGTCGAGATCGCCGGGTCGGCCGGTGTCGCGGTAACCGGCCTCGATCGCGCGCTGATGGCACGCCTGGCGCCAGGCGTCGTTGCGCGGGTGACACCTCGTCCCGGCACTGTGCTGCTGAGCGGCGCCGGTCCCGGCGCGAGGGCGGACGCCGCAACGCTGGTGCTCCGCGCCGACGTAGGCGGGTTCGTGCGGGTCAACGGGCGAGACTACCGCGGCGACGTCGTGCTCCTGCGTGACCGGACGGGCGTCACGGCCATCAATCGCATTGGCATGGAGGATTACCTCGCCGGTGTCGTAAGCGTGGAATCGGGCATCAAGGATCCCGGCGACGTGGAGGCGCTCCGGGCCCAGACCATCGTGGCCCGCACCTACGCCATGCGAAACCTGGGGCGCCGTGCGACAGAGGGATTCGACCTCTACGGCAGTGTCGAGGACCAGGTGTACGGCGGTGTGGGCGGAGAAACCGCCTTAGGACGCGACGCGGTGGCGATGACCCGGGGCCAGGTTGTGACCTACCAGGGCGAGTTGATCGACGCGTTCTACTCGTCGACCTGTGGCGGCCGCACGGCCCTGGGCACTGAGATCTTCCTCGGCGCCAACCGGCCGTACCTCCGGTCCATCGCGGACGCCCCGCAGGGCGGAGCCGCGTACTGCAGCATCTCGCCGCGGTTCACGTGGCGAGAGGAATGGAGCGGCGAAGTCCTGCGCGCTACGCTTCGCAAGACGTTGCCCACAGTAGCGCAGGTGCCCGCGAGCGAGGCCGATGGACTGCGCAACCTCGCGGTGGACGGCCGGACTGTGTCGGGTCGGGTGGCAGCGCTGGACATCATCCTGAAGCAGCGCACCGTGGCCGTGGAAGGGCCGCGCGTGCGTCAGGTGCTCCGCCTCCCCGATGGGCAGTTGCTGCGTAGCACGCTGTTCAGCATGAACACGCGTACCCGGGGTGGCAAGGTGACTGGCATCGTCCTTGATGGCCATGGATCCGGGCATGGGGTCGGGCTGTGCCAATGGGGAGCGATTGGCCGGGCGCGCGCAGGTCAGAAGGCGTCGGACATCATCACGGCATACTACGCGGGGACCACGATCGTCCGGCGCTATTGAGCACTGGACGAGACAGCAGGGGGTGAGTCATGGGCGATCCTCTTCGGCTCGCAATCATCGGCGCGGGCGCCATCACGCAGGTGGCGCACCTGCCCGTGCTCAAGCGCACGAAGGGCGTCGAGATCGTGGCACTCGCCGATCCCGACGGTCCCAAGGCGCGCGCGCTGGCCGATCGGTTCGGCATTCCCGATGCCTTCGACGGGATCGAACAGGTGCTCGATTACGAGTCCCTGGACGCTCTGGTCATCTGCTCCCCGACGCACCTTCACGAAGGTCACATCCTCGCGGCGCTCGCTGCCAACCTGCACGTCTTCTGCGAGCGGCCACTGGCCATGAACGCCGCGTCCGCCCAGCGCATCGTCAGGGCGGCGGAAAAGAAGAACAAGGTCGTCATGGTGGACATGAACCATCGCTACCGCACCGATGCCCAGCTGGTCCGGAGTTTCGTCCAGAGCGGCGAACTGGGCCAGGTGGACAGCCTGCGCGGCAGCTGGCACGTCTTCCGGCCAAGCCGTCAGCAGGCCGCCTGGCGCCAGCGCCGCGACCAGTCAGGCGGCGGGGCGATCCTGGACCTGGGCCTCGCCATGCTTGACCTCGGCCTGTGGCTGGCGGGCAACCCGGCCCCGGTGCGAGTGAGCGCGACCTGGGAAAAACCTTCGCGTGATCGCGGAGTCGAGCGATCGGGTTCCGCGTTCGTGGTATGCGATAACGGCGCCTCGATCTTCTTCGACGTTACCTGGCATCACCTGGGAGAGGGCGAGCGATTCGGCATGGGACTGCGCGCAGAACGCGGTGCCGCCTCGATCAGCCCGCTCACGGTCTGGAAGGAACTGCACGGGGTGGCAACCGATGTGTCGCCCCGAACTTCCGCCACGCGCGAAAATGCCTGGCTCTCGTCCCACCGTGCCGAGTGGGCCCATTTCCTTGCGGTCGTGGCTGGTGAGGCGAAGGCTACGGACCTTTCCGAGCACGTCACCCTCCACCGCGTCATGGACGCGATATACAAGTCGGCGGAAGACGGTCGCGACGTGGCGTTGTGAGGTGGCGCTGGCAAGGCGCGGCGACACTCCTCCTCGCGCTGGCTGGCCGCGCGAAGGCGCAGCAGCCTCCTGCCTCGCCCATGAGCGAGGGTGGCGGGCTCCGCGTGAGTATCCTCACGATCGGTCCCGGCAAGGAGGTCTGGGAGCTCTGGGGCCATAACACGATCGTCGTGACGGACCGTGACCGTGGCTCGAGCCTTTCGTACAACTGGGGATTGTTCGACTTCCAGCAGGAAGACTTCATCCTTCGCTTCGCTCGCGGCCAGATGTGGTACTCGATGGGCTCCCGGAAGACCGACCGCGACCTGGCGCTGTACGTGTACCGCAACCGGTCGATGGTGCTGCAGGATCTCGTGCTGACGTCCGAGCAGGGCGCTACGCTCCAGGAATTTCTTGCCTGGAACGACACCGATGCCAACCGCTTCTATCACTACAACTACTATCTCGACAACTGTTCCACGCGGCTACGCGACGCGATCGATGGCGTCCTCGGCGGCCAGCTCAAGGCACGATTCGACACCATGCCGTCGGGACACACGTGGCGCTGGGAAACGCGCCGGATCCTGGGCTGGAACCTCCCGCTCTACATCTTGATCAACCTGGCGCTCGGACAGCCGGTCGACACCCGGATGACGGCCTGGCAGGCGATGTTCCTGCCGGTTCGGCTCGAGGAATACCTGCGCACCGCGCAGATCATGGAGCCCGATGGACAACGGGTGTCCCTGGTGCGGGAGGAGGAAACACTGAATCAGAGCTCGCGGTTCGTGGAGCCGGCCGCACCCCGGCGCACGTGGGTGCCGCTGGCACTGCTGGGCCTGCTCGGTGGAGGCATGCTGCTGTGGCTCGGCGGCACAGCCGCCACGTCGCGCCGTGCACGCCGCTGGTTTGGGGGACTCAGCGCGCTGTGGTCATTCCTCACCGGTTTACTGGGTGTACTCCTGCTCTTCCTCTGGTTCTTTACCGATCACTGGACCTCGCGACACAACGAAAACGTGCTGCTGCTGACGCCGATTTCGCTGGTGCTTGTCGTGCTGATTCCGCTGGCGCTGCGGAAGCGCACCGATAGCCCCACGGCCGCGATCAAGGTAGCGTCCGTGGTCGCCGGCCTCGCTGCGATGGCCCTGGTGATGAAGGTCCTGCCGTGGTTCCACCAGCACAACCTCGAACTGATCGCCCTCATCCTGCCGGTGCACGCGGGGCTCCTCTGGGGACTCAAGCGCGCCACCGCACCGGCCTAGCGGTGGCGTTTCCGGATCACCTTCCGAACTCCTGACCTCTCGGGGTCATCCTTTCACGCGCTGCAAGGCATCCTTCGCCTCCGGAAAATCCGGCGCGCTCTGGAGGGCGCGCTGGTAGAGGCTGGCGGCCTTGGCCTTGTTCCCGGCATCCTCGGCCTGCAGGCCGAGGCTGAAGGCAATCACTGCCGCACCCGGCACCTCGGCCTGGGTCGCCGTCGCCGGCGGCAGCTTCAGCTCCTGCAGGATCCGCTGTGCAATGGTCTGGGTGATCAGGTACATCTGGTCGCGCTCCTGCATCTTGGGGTCCTCATTCGAGATTCCCTTGATGATCGCGCCGCTCTGCGCATCCACAACTCGGACGTTCAGCCGGAACTTCCCGTAGTAATCGACGAAATTGCCCATGATCACGTAGCGTGCGCCAACCATCTTCCCGATCCTGGCGGCGGTCGCGGCGTCGATGCGTGCAGCCTTGCCCAGATCCTGGCTGCTGATGGCGTCGGCCGTGCTGCTCCTTGGGGCCGCGCTGCCACCGGGGCTCCGGGACAGGTCGCTGGCAAGGATCTGCGCAATACCGCCACCCAGTGCCCCGAGGCTTTCCTGGTCGAGCCCGAACGACTGCTGGCTCTCGAAAGGCACGACTGCAAAGCTGGTTTGTTGTGAAAGGAGTGCGACCGGGCTGGTGAGCAGCGCGAGCAGGGCGAGCGACAGGCGTGTCATGACGACCCCGTTTCTAGAGATTGAGGACGAGACCGTCTCGCGCGGCCAGGACCTCGAGTGCCGGAGCGCGCCGGGTCGCTTCTACACGGGCTGCGACCAGCATGGCGTCGACCGCATCGTCACTGCGGCCGGGGTCATGATGGAAGAGCACCAGCCGCTGGGCCCCGCAGTCCGCGGCCAGCGCGATGGCTTCGCCCGCCGTGGAATGCCCCCAGCCTCGGCGCTGCGCGACCTCCTCCTCCAGGTACATCGCGTCGTGCACGAGAGTGCGGACGTCCGACAGCCAGACACGGAGTGCGTCCCGCCACCCGGCCGAATAGTTGTGACCAGGGCCGAGCTCGTTGTCGGTGACATAGGCAAGCGATCCCATGCCAGGCCGTTCGAGCCGGTAGCCGAAGGTGACACCGGGATGGTTCAGGCGAAATGGGTGCACTGTGTATCCGGCCAGATCGAATGGGTTCGCCACCGTTTCCCGGACGTGGGGCGGCTCGGCGAAACGGGCGAAAGGGACGGGAAATACGTCCGCCTCCATTTGCCGCTCGAGCACGGACGCGAGCGACGCATGTTCCGGACGTGGCCCCATGATGGTGAGCGAGGTGCCGTGGTGCCAGAGCGGCGTGAAGAAGGGCAGTCCCTGGATGTGGTCCCAGTGCGTGTGCGAGATGAGCAGCTGGCCGCCTGTCAGCGGACGGTCGCCGATGGACGCGCCGAGGGCGCGAATCCCGGTGCCGGCGTCGAGGATCGTCAGCGGGACGCCAGCGGCCTCGAGCGTGATGCACGGGGTGCTGCCGCCGGTGCGCGCCGTCGTGTGCCCGGACACCGGGATGCTCCCCCGAGTGCCCCAGAAAGTCAGCGTGACCGTCACGGCGGGCGGCTAGACTCGCCGCGCCGCATGGGCGAGCGTCGAGCGGTCGCGCAGGAGTATTTCCTTGCGGCTCACCTCGATGACACCGTGCTCGACGAGGTTGCGCAGCGTCCGCGACACCGTTTCCCGGCTGGCGCCGATCATCTGCGCGATGGTATGGTGGGTGAGTCGTCGAGTGATCCGGTCGCCGCCCTCCTCGGAGGCCATCGTGAGAAGCAGGCTGGCAACTCGACCGTTCACGTCGAGCAGCACGAGGCGTCCGATCTGTTCATCAGCGCGGCGGAGTCGGCGCGACAGCTCGCGAAGCAAGGCCACGCTCACCCCCGGTGATGTCCGCAGCTGGGCCTGGAAATCCTCGCGCCGGAGCGCGAGCAGCCGGCTGTCCTCCATCGCGATGACATGGGCCGAGCGCGGCTCATCGTCGAGTACGCTCATCTCACCGAAGAAATCGCCGTCCCGCAGGACCGACAGAATCACCTCCCGGCCGTCCTCGGCCACCAGCACCACCTTAACCTGGCCGTCCGCCACTACGTACAGGGCGTCCCCGGGATCGTCGCGGAAGACAATCACGGCGCCCTTCGGATACCGGCGCTCGCGCACCAGGGCGGCAAACGCCGCCAGGTCGGACTCGGCGAGGCCACTGAAGAGAGGAACGCGGCGTAGTATGTGGATGGCCGGCAGGCTCACGGGGAGGTCCGGAGAGGGGTCATGGACGTTACCTGCAGTTAGAGGATCAAGTCAAAGGCCGTAGCGGACGAGGCTTGCTCCCGCCTCGTTAGCTCGTTATACTCCAAGGCTTTACAAAACCACGCCCGGATCGAAATGGTGCTCGACCGCATGGCGCCCGGTGATCACGCCCGGTGCCTCGAAGGGCCGCTGTCCAAGGAGAAGTCCCGTGAAGGCCGATCTGCATCCGATGTACCGCACCCTGACTGTCATCTGCGCGTGCGGCAATTCCTTCGAAACGCGTTCGACGTCCACGTCGATCCACGTCGAAGTGTGCTCCCAATGTCACCCGTACTACACGGGCAAGCAGCGTCTTCTGGATACCGCCGGCCGGGTGGATCGTTTCCGTCGGAAGTACAAGACGAACGACGCGGTCGCGAAGGCCTGATTCATGGACGCACGACTCCGCGCCGCGCTCGCGCGGGCCGCGGAGGTCGCGCGCGAATTGTCCGGACCGGAGGTGGCCAGGGACACGGCCCGCCTGCAGGAGCTCGGACGGGAACATTCAAGACTGGAGCCGGTCGTGCGCACGCACGACCGGCTCCTCCGTCTTCAAGAGGAACTGGCGCAGGCGCACGAGATGGCAGCGGAGCCAGAGGCCGAACTGGCTGCCATGGCACGTGCAGACGTGAGTGCGCTCGAACCGCAGGTGGCGCGCCTGGAGGCCGAGCTCGCGGAACTGCTGGTCCCGCGCGATCCGCTCGATGATCGCGACGCGATCCTGGAGATCCGTGCCGGTACCGGCGGCGACGAGGCCGGGATCTTCGCGAGTGACCTGGTGCGGCTGTACCGTCGCTTCGCCGAGCGCCGGCGCCTCACGGTGGAGCCTATTTCCCTCAGTGAGGGCGGCATGGGTGGTGTCAAGGAAGCCATCCTGGCCATCAGGGGACCGGACGCCTACGGTCTCCTGCGCCGCGAGTCCGGGGTTCACCGCGTGCAGCGGGTGCCGGCCACGGAAACACAGGGGCGGATTCACACCTCAGCCGCGACCGTCGCGGTCCTGCCCGAGGCGGAAGAGGTGGACGTCCAGATCAATCCGCAGGACCTTAGGATCGATGTCTTCCGCTCGTCCGGTCCCGGTGGCCAGAGCGTGAACACGACCGACAGCGCCGTGCGCATCACCCACCTGCCGTCTGGCCTGGTGGTGTCGCAGCAGGACCAGAAGTCGCAACTGCAGAACAAGCTCAAGGCGATGGAAGTGCTGCGGGCCCGCCTGCTCGATCGCAGGATCGCGGAACAGGAAGCGGCGCGGTCGTCGGAGCGCAAGGCGATGGTCGGTACCGGTGACCGCTCGGGCAAGATCCGCACGTACAACTTTCCTCAGAGTCGCGTCACCGATCACCGGATCAGCCTGTCGGTGCACAATCTGCCCGACGTGATGGATGGGCACATCGACGAGTTGATCGAAGCGTTGCGGATGGCGAGCCGGGAGGAGCAGGGGCGTGACTGAAGCCGAGATGCTGCTGGGCGACCTTGTGACCGATGCCGGCCGCGTGCTGGCTGCGGCCCGTGTGCCTGATCCCCGCCGCGAGGCATTGCGGCTGTGGGCCGACCTGATGGAGGCGTCGCCGGTCGACGCGATCCTTGGCCGGCGTTCCCCGGTAACGTCTGAGCAGGTCGCGGCATTCTTGTTCGCGGTGGAGCGGCGGGCAGGGGGGGAGCCGCTGGCCTATGTTTCCGGACGGGCCGGATTCCGCCACCTCACGCTGCGTGTCGACCGCCGCGTGCTGATTCCGCGGCCGGAGACCGAGGGGCTGGTCGAACTGGTGCTGGCGCGGGCGCCGCGGGGTATCGTGGCAGATGTGGGCACGGGCAGCGGGGCCATCGCACTGAGCCTGGCTGACGAAGGCGAGTATCATCTGGTGCTCGGCCTGGACCTGAGCGATGGCGCACTCGCGGTGGCTGCGGCAAACGCACGATGCACCGGCCTGCCGCTCGCGCTGGTGCGGGCGGACCTGACCACCTCCCTCGGGACGGGATCCGTCGACGTGCTGGTGGCGAACCCGCCCTACATCGCCGCCGCCGAGTACGCCGCCCTCGATGCATCGGTGCGCGACTGGGAGCCCCGCTTGGCGCTTGAGAGCGGAAGCGACGGCCTCGACGCCACCCGGCGGCTGCTCGATGACGGACGCCGCGTCGTTGTGCCGGGCGGATGGCTCGCCCTGGAACTGGATGCGTCGCGCGCCGGGGCCACCGCAGCGGCGGCCGGCGCCCGTGGCTGGCGGCATGTCACCATTCACCACGACCTATTCGGCCGCGAGCGTTACCTGCTCGCGCAGAGGAGCGAGATCCCGTGATTTCGGACAAGGCGCAGGAGCTGGGACGCCTCATCGGCCAGTCGAGCGAATATCAGGCGCTGCGACGCTCGGAGCAGGATCTTCGTGGCGACGTCGACACCCAGCAGAAGCTGGAGCGCATCTCGACCCTGGCCAAGCAGGTAGACGCGGTGATCGCGCAGGGCCAGATGCCCGATGAGGCGACGACAAAGGCATACGAGACGGCGGTAGGCGACCTGGAGACGAGCAGCATCGGCCAGCGGTACGTCTCGGCCCGCGCCAACTTCGAGAAGCTGATGCTGAAGGTGAACGAACAGATCAGCGCGGGCATGGAGAAGGGCGCCTCGAGCAGCATCATCACGCTGTGATGCGGGGATTCTTCCTGGTCCTCGAGGGACCGGAAGGAGCGGGGAAGAGCACGCTCGCGGCGGCGCTGGCGGAACGCGTAAGGGCCACCGGTGCGGCGTTCGTGCCGGTACGCGAACCGGGCGGAACCTCTGCCGCCGAGGCGGCCAGGGCCATTGTGCTGGATCACGCGCATGCCGTGGGCGCCGAGGCGGAGTTGCTGCTTATGCTGGCGGCGCGCGCCGACCTGGTACGACGGGTCATCCGGCCGGCACTGGAGAAGGGATCGCTGGTCATCGCCGACCGGTTCGACTTGTCGACGCAGGCGTATCAGGTGGCAGGTCGGGGCCTGCCGGCCGATCTCGTGGCCGCGGCGAACCGGATCGCCACCGGGGGTCTGGTGCCCGACCTCACGCTGGTGCTCGACGTGACGCCCGAGGCCGCGCGCGCGCGCCAGGTGGTGGCGGGCAAGGTCAAGGACCGGATGGAAGTGGAGGGCCCGGATTTTCACGCGCGCGTCGCGGCCGCGTATCTGGCGGCTGCGGGACCGGGTGTGCAACATTTGAATGCCGAGCTGTCCGCCGACCGCCTCGCCGAGGCGGCATGGATGGCACTGGTACAGAGGTGGAGGAAGACATGAAGCATCGCTGGAGCATCACTGCGCTCATCGCCGCGCTCTCTTTCCTGAGCGGTGGCTGGCTCCTGCAGCGCGGCACTGGCGGCGACGGCGGGGTGTATCGGCAGGCGCGCCTGTTCGATGACGTCCTGAGCCACGTCCGCAATTTCTATGTCGATTCGATTCCCGAGGCCGACCTCTACACCAAGGCCACGAACGGTATGCTCGACGAGCTCAAGGATCCCTACTCGGTGCTGCTGACCGGCGCCGATTTCAAGGAGCTCACCGAGAAGACGTCCGGGAACTACGCCGGGCTGGGCATCCAGATCGACGTGCGTGACGGGTGGATCACGGTAGTGGCACCGCTGCCCGATTCTCCGGCTGAGCGTGCAGGCATCCAGACGGGCGACCAGATCGTTGAGGTAGACGGCAAGTCGACCCAGGGATGGAACAGCGAACAGGCGGTGAAGTCCCTGCGGGGTGAACCGGGTTCGAACGTGGCCATCCTCATCCGGCGAGCCGGGTTCGATGAGGCCGTGCCTTACAAACTCAACCGTGCCACTATCCATTTCCGCTCGGTGCCACCGGGCACCGAATTCGACGGCGGCGTCGGGTACATCTCGCTCAATCCGGTGCAGGAGACGTCGGCCCAGGAACTGAAGGACGAAATCGTCGCGATGCGGGGCAAGGGGATGAAGGCGCTGGTCCTCGACCTGCGCAACAATCCCGGCGGCCTGCTCGACCAGGGCATCAAGGTCTCCGACCTGTTCCTCGATCCGGGCCAGGAGGTCGTCTCGACGCGCGGTCGTGCCCGGGGCAGCACTCGGCAGTTCTACGATGAGGAGAAACAGCTCGATCCGACCCTGCCGATCGTGGTGCTGGTGAGTGAGGGCACGGCGAGCGCCGCCGAGATCATCGCCGGCGCGCTGCAGGATCACGATCGCGCGCTCATTGTCGGTACCCCCACCTTCGGGAAGGGGCTGGTGCAGACGCTGTATCCGCTGGGACAAGAAACGGCGCTCAAGCTCACGACGGCGCGGTGGTTCACACCGAGCGGTCGAACCATCCAGCGGAAGGCCGACAGCGAGCAGGACCAGGTCCTTCAGGCCATCGCCGAAGGCAATCCCCAGGCGCCAGGGGATTCCTCGGCCGCGGCCGACTCGGCGATGAAGGCGCGCCCGATCTTCCACACCGATGACGGCCGGATCGTGCGTGGCGGTGGCGGCATCGTGCCTGACCTCATCATACGGCCGGACACACTCACGGCATCGGAGCGTGAGTTCATCAAGGGTCTCGGCGACAAGGCGCAGGCGTATCGCGACGTGCTGACCACGTACGCGCTCGACGTCAAGCGGGACAAGACCGTCAAGTCGGAGTCGTACCAGGTCACCCCGCAAATGCGACAGCAGGTGTACGAGCGGCTCAAGGCGAAGGGCGTCACCATGTCGCCGGCCGCGTTCCAGGCCGGGGCATCACTGATCGATCAGCAGCTGAGCTACGAGATCAGTCGGTATGTGTTTGGCCGTCCGGCCGAGTTCCGTCGCCGGGCGCAGGACGATCCGCAAGTGCAGATGGCTATCAACCTCTTGCGCAAGGCGCAATCGCCGAAGCAGCTCCTGACGCTTGCGAGCGCCGCTCCGGCGCCCGGTGCCGCCGTCCGCTGAACCGTGAATTCCATCGGGGGGCCTCGCCCGACCGTCGCCATCATTGGTGCCGGCCGGGCGGGCAGGGCACTCGCCCTCGCCCTCACGCGCGCGTCGGTCCCGGTGCTCGTCTGTACCCGCCGCAAGTCCGAACTTCCAGACGGCATCAGTTCTTCGCTGGAGCCGTGGACCTCCGCGCTCGAGAGTGCCAGTCTCATCCTCGTCGCCGTGCCCGACGACGCCATCGAGAACGTGGCCAGGCGGCTCAAGGAGGCGACGCTCACGTCGGCCGTTGTCCTGCACTGCTCCGGCCTCCGCGATCGATCGGCATTGTCGGTGCTCGAGGGGCGCGCGGCCGGACTCGGATCATTCCATCCACTTCAGACGCTCGCGGGCGATTCTGATGCCGCTGAACGATTGCAGGCCGCGTACGCGGTGCTGGAAGGCGATGCTGCTGCGGTTTCCGCAGGGCGGCGCCTCGCGGCACTGCTCGGCATGCAGGCGCTCGAGATCAAGGCAACGGACAAACCGTTGTATCATGCGGCCGCCGTGATGGTGAGCAACTACACCGTCGCGCTGTCGGCCCTGGCGGAGCGACTGGCGCTGGCGGCGGGAATCCCGCCTGATGCCGCCGGCCGGATTTTCCTGCCGCTGCTGGAGGGTACGTGGCGCAACCTCGAGATGCGCGGCACCACCGATTCGCTGACCGGCCCGATCGTGCGAGGAGACGCGGGCACCGTCCGGGCGCATCTCGAGGCTCTGGACGACGAAGCGCGACGGCTCTATGCGGTTATGGGTCTCGAGGCGCTGAGAGTTGCGCGGAAGGGAGGTCTTGCGGCGGCGAAGGCCGCCGAGATCGAGGCGACTCTGCGGGAAGCTATGACTGCTCGATGACCCGCACGCCGCTCGGTACGTCGAACTGGAAGGTCTTCTCGGTGACGGGGTCGTTGGTCTTGAGCTTCGAGAGCGTGAGCGTGCGGGTGCCGCCGGCCCGCTCCTCAATCACGACCTTGCGGGGAAGGGCCGTGTCCCGGTCGAGCCAGAGCGTCGCCTTCCGGAAGGGCAGGTCGTCCGCCAGGGGCACGAGCTCGATGACGTCGGTCTGCACGAAGTCGACAAAGTCGCGCTTGAGGTACTTCGAGCGGTAACGCTCCGCCGGCTTGTCCAGCAGCCAGGCGAGCACGTTGAAACCGTACACCGGCCCGGTGGGGATCGGCATCCGAAGCACCTGCCCCGGCGTGGTGCTGGGCGTGTAGACCCAGACGTACTTTCCGTCCAGCACGATTGCGTCGCCCTTGGGATCGCTGAAACGCATGGTCAGCTTGTTCTGGCCTGACTGGACCATGATCCCGCGGCTCTCGAAGGTGCCCACCGCGTCGTCGTCGATCACCTGCTTGAAGTCGGCCCGAAGCGACCCGAGGCTGCGGTAGACTCGCGCCGCGCGCCCGACGATAACGCCGGCGTCGTCCTGCACTGCAGGGGCGGCGTAAGTGGCCAGGACCGAGAAAGCCGACAGGGCGAGAAGCAGCTTCACGCGGGTGCTCCGACGGGAGTGGGAATGCCCCGGCCGATGGCCTCGGCAATGACCCGGGCCTCGCGCATCAGCGTGGCAAACTGCGTGGGGTCGAGACTCTGTACCCCATCCGACAGTGCGCGCTCCGGCGTGGGATGCACCTCGATGAGCAGCCCGTCCGCCCCTGCCGCGACGGCCGCGCGTGCCATCGGGATCACCATGTCACGACGGCCCGTTCCATGGCTTGGATCGGCCACAATCGGCAGGTGCGACAGGTGATGCACGACCGGAATGGCGGAGAGATCGAAAAGGTTCCGCGTCACACTGTCGAACCCGCGCAGGCCGCGCTCGCAGAGGATCACGTCGGGGTTGCCCTCCGCGAGGATGTACTCGGCCGACAGGAGCAGGTCCTGCACCGTTGCCGAGAGACCACGCTTCAGCAGGATCGGCTTTCCGCTGCGGCCCGCGCTCCTGAGCAGCGAATAGTTCTGCATGTTGCGCGCGCCAATCTGCACGATGTCGGCGACCTCCACGACGAGATCGAGCTGTTCCGCGTCCATGGCCTCGGTGACGATCAGTAGCCCGGTTTCCGCACGCGCCAGCGCCAGCAGCCGAAGCCCATCGGGCCCCAGGCCCTGGAAGGCGTACGGAGACGAGCGGGGCTTGAACGCGCCGCCCCGGAGGATCGCAGCTCCCGCGGCGCGGACCGCGCGGGCCGCCTCGAGGATCTGCGACTCGCTTTCCACCGAGCAGGGTCCCGCCATGATCGCCAGATCGGGCCCACCGACGGTCACACCTCCAGCGAGCCGCACGATGGTGGACTCGGACTTCCACTCGCGCGACACCTGTTTGTACGGCTTGGTGACGTGAATCAGTTCAGCAACGCCAGGCAATGCGGCGATGCGCGAGCCATCCACGCGGCCGTCGTTACCGACGAGGCCGACCGTGGTGCGCTGGCGCCCGGGCATGGGGCGCGCCTCGTAGCCGAGTTCCTCGATCGTCGCGACCACCAGCTGCACTTCTTCGGCGGTAGCGCCGTGGCGCATGACTACAAGCACGGCTCGGCTCCTTGCCGGAGCGGCAAGAGGTCAAGGCGGCGGGACGGCAGGAGGACGCGGGTCATGCCTGCACAACCTCCTCGACTTCCCTGCTGGTACCGTCCTGCTGCCTGACTTCCTGCTCCTTCAGTTCCTGCTGCCTGGCTTCCTGCCCGATTTCGTGATGCTCACCGAGCCGCACCCCGACGATCGTCGAGACGCCCGGCTCCTGCATCGTGACACCGTACACCGCGTCGGCCGCCTGCATGGTGCGGGGGTTGTGGGTGATGACGATGAACTGGGTCGAGTGCTTGAACTCGTCCAGCAGGCGGGTGAACCGGCCCACGTTGGCGTCGTCAAGCGGTGCATCGACCTCATCCATGAGGCAGAACGGGCTCGGTTTGGTGAGATAAATACTGAAGAGCAATGACGTGGCCACCAGCGTCCGCTCGCCCGAGGAAAGAAGATGAATGCGCTGGGTCTTCTTGCCGCGAGGCGAGGCGTGGATCTCGATCTCGCTCTCGAGCGGATCGTCCGGGTCGGCGAGTCGCAACTCGCACTCGCCGCCCCCGAACAGGGTCTGGAAGACGTTCTGAAAGTGGCCCTGCACGGCCGTAAACGTCTCCATGAACAGGTTGCGAGCCGTCCCATCGATCTCGCGAATGGCCTGCAGCAGAGACTGTCGCGCGCTCACGAGGTCATCGCGCTGGGTGGTAAGGAACTCGAGCCGGGTGCTCTCCTCAGCATGCTCTTCCACCGCGAGCGGGTTGACCGGGCCGATCCCCTCGAGTTGCTCCACCACCCGGGCCGCCTCGGCCTCCAGGGTCTCGACGTCCAGGTCGAGCGGGACAAAGCCCTCGAGCAGCGAGGCCAGCGGCTTTCGCCATTCCGCCTCGATCCGCTCCTCGATGCGGCGTCGCTGGCCCGCCGCCTCGGTGAGGTTCACCTGCAGGTGGTGGCTCTCCTCCACCAGGGCCTCGACTTCACTCCTGGTCGAGGCGAGCACGCGCTCCGCGTCGACCAGGTTTGCCTCTCCCTCTGCGAGCGCCAGTTCGGTATCGGTGGCTGCGGCCTCGAGTTCCAGCCGGGCGACCCGGCGCTCGTCGCGTGCAGTTCGCCATTCGGCCTGTTGCAACTCCAGCGCCTGCGTGGTTCGATGGAGCTCATCGAGTTCTGCCCCAAGGGCCGCGCCCGCCGCCACGGCCTGATGACGGAGTTCACTTACCCTCTCGGCCCGCTCCACCGCGGCGCGAAGGCGAGCCGCCACGTGCGCTTCCTGTACCTGCCAGTGCACCCGCTGCTCCCGGGCCGTCTCCTGCTCGGCCTCGAGCGATTGCAGCTGGCTGCGGGCGGCACCAATCGCCTCGTCACGTCGTGCCCGCCCGACCCCGAGTGCCTCCAGCAGCGTGCTGATTTCCGCTACGCGGCGCTCCGCTGCCTGCAGCCGTTCACGCAGGCGTTCTACCTGCTGCTCACTCGACGTGAGTTCGCGTTGCAGGGAGGCGACATGGCGAAGCGTTTCCTCCCGGGTGGAGACCGCCTGCCGTTCGAGTTCGCGCGCGGCATCGTAGCCGCTCACCGCGGACGCGAGCGCGGCCTCAGCCGCGGCGAAGCTGGCCAGGGTTCCAGCGAGGGTTGCTTCCGCCGCGTGGAAGTTCCGCTGCGCTGCCTCGACGTCCGAACCAAGGCTGCTCAACTCCGCGCGACGCCGCAGCGGTCCACTCTGCGTGACCGCGCCCGCCAGGAAAACCGCACCGGTCGCCCGGCGCAGCACGAAGCCCGCGTTGTCGAGCACCTCCGACCCGTGCAGCACCGCCTGTACCCACGCGGCCGCCGGCCCTTCCGCGCGAACCCGGTCGGCGAGAGGATGGTCGCTGCTGCCGATCCGCGGACCGGGATCGGCGGGCAGCAGTACCAGTGCGCCCGGCTGGTGCTCGGCGTGCCACGCCTGGATCGCCGGGATCGCATCGAGATCGCGTACCAGCACGGCATGCACCCAGTCACCCAGGAGGCGCTCCGCGAGGTCGGCATTCTCCCGCGACGTGCTGAGATAGTCGCTCAGCGGGCCGAGGATGGTATTGCCGAATCGCTCCCGCGCAGCAAGCAGCGCCGCGGCCCCCGGAGCGAGCCCCACGCGCTCGCGCTCCAGCTCCTCCAGTGCCTGCCTGCGGGCGGTGAGCTGTGCGAGCGTCTCCTCGGCGCTGCGGCGGGCTGCACGATCGTGTGCCTCACGTTCGCGCACTTCGGCGACATGATGACGCGTCGCCTCCACTTCCGCGCCCGAGCGGCGCAACTCGAACCCGTGAAAGGCGGCGCGCTCCATCTGGTGGTCGCGCCGGCGTTCCCCGTCGGAAAGTTCGTTGCGCAGGGTTTCGCGCTGGGCCTGCGCCTGTTCCACCCGCTCGCGAAGGCCGCTGAGCTCGTGTTCGAGCGCCGCCCGTTCGCTCTCGAGCGAGGTGCTGCTCGTGAGCGCCTGCTGGGCTTCCTGCTCCAGCCGCCGGACCACCTCACGCTGGTCGGCCAGTCGCTGGCGTACGCCTTCCTCGTTCTCGGCCCGCGAGCCCAATTCTGCCTGCAGGCGAGCATGCTCAGCGTCCGCGTCACTCCGCTCGACCAGGGCAGCGTCATGTTCCACCGCGGCCTGGGTGGCACGCGCCTCCATCTGGCCCCGCTCATCGCTCGCCCTGAGCCGGCGAGCGGAGGCGTTGGCCAGCCGCTCGGCGGCCACCGCCAGGTCGCCCTCCAGCCGCCCGAGTTCGACCCGCACGGACGCGAGCCGCGATGACACCTCGGTGCGCTCTGCCTCGGCCGAGTGGCGGGCACGCCCTGCTTCCTCCCGCCGCTGCTCCGATTCTGCGAGCGCCTGGCGCCGCGCCGGCAGCACCGGCTCCAGCTCGGCAAATCGCCGCGTCATGCCCTCGGCGTCACTCGACAGGCGCTCGAGCAGCCGCTGTGCCAGCGTGAGCTGCAGCGCGAACTTTTCTTCCATGAGCTTCACGTGGCGCTCGGCACGGCCCTTCTGCCGCGCCAGACTGCGCAGCTGGGACTGCACTTCCGCGATGAGGTCCTCCACCCGCTGCAGGTCCTGGTGTGTTTCCTCGAGGCGCCGCTCGGTGCTGTGCTTGCGGTCGCGATAGAGGCTGATGCCTGCAGCTTCCTCGAACAGCGACCGCCGCTCGTCGGCGCGGTCGGACAGGAGCAGCTCGATCATCTTCGCCTCGATGACCACTCCAGCGTCGCTGCCGAGCCCGGTGCCGCGCAGCAGGTCCTGGATGTCCCGCAGGCGTACCGGCGACTTGTTGAGCAGGTATTCGCTGTTGCCTGAACGGGAGAGGCGACGGGTGATCACCACCTCACGGTAGGCAATGGGCAGGTCGCCATCCGTGTTGTCGAGGTAGAGGGATACCTCGGTGACGTTGACCGGCCGCCGGGTCGCGGCACCCTGGAAGATCACGTCCTCCATCTTGCCGCCCCGGAGCAGCCGGGCAGACTGCTCACCAAGCACCCAGCGCACGGCGTCGGATACGTTCGACTTGCCGCAGCCGTTGGGGCCGACGATCGCGGTGACGCCAGGCTCGAAGGTGAGCTCGACCGTATCGGCGAACGACTTGAAGCCGGAGAGCTCGAGTTTCGTGAGCTTCATCGCAGGTTCCTGGGCAGGGAAGGAATGGTCAGGGCGCCGGGGTGCCGGGCCCGCTGATGACGAAAGACGGCATGCCAAGCGAGCGACTGGCCGAGTCGGCCTGCTCGCGTGAGCTGAAGGGCCCCACGACGACACGATATACGTCGTCGGCATTGGCGGGGTCAACGACGCTGGCCTTGATCCCGGCCGCGGCGATCTTCTCGGCCAGCTCCCGGGCCCACGCGGGATTGCGCGAACTGCTGACCTGCAGGAAGAATCGCGGCACCGATCCAGGAGCGGAGGAATCCGCCGGGGTGCCGATGGTATCGCTGTCCGCCGGCAACGCCACCTCTTCGGCAGATGTCGGCGCCCAGGCGAGCGGCGCCCAGATGTCGTCGGCCGCCTTCGTCACCTGGCCCCGCGGACGGAGCCCGTCACGCTCGAGGTCGAGCCCCACCACGTCCCGGCCCCGGCGCACCAGCAGGAGGAAGGGCGGGGCGATCAGCGGCAGGTCATCGTCCCAGGGCGTGACGGTGCGCGCCACCACGTTCCTGGCCGTCAGGTCCACCACGCTCAGGGTGTCGCCCTTCCGCGAGCGTACCAGCATCCAGAGTCCATACAAGTCGCCGCGCAGGTCGATCGCCCCGCCCGGCACGTCGATGCCGTCGCGTTCGCGGGCGGAATAGCGATCGAACGCCATGACGTCGGCTGCGTCACGCCCGACGTACAGGCGGTGGCCGGAGGGTGAGAACATCACCGCGCGCGCATGCCCGGATACGTCGATGAGGTCCGGCTTCTTCGCGCCGGACGGATCTGCCAGGACCACCGCGGAGTCGGCGGCCACCGCCACCAGGTCGCCGGCGAGCGTTGCGGTGGCGTGACCCGCGGGCACCGAAAAGGTCGCGCCGGGTCCCTCCGGCTCGAACACCATCAGGTCCGGGCGTCGCGGCGTGGGCAGCACCAGTAGCCGGCCGGACGCGGTGCCAACCAGCTCCGTCGCACTCGCGGGCAAGCCGTCAGTGAGTGTCAGCGGGCGGCGGCCCCGCACCTCGGTCACGCGTCCAGTCGTATCCACGGCGAACAGGGTCCCGTCCGGCCCCAGGGCAGCGTTCCGGACGCCCTTGCGCAGGATGCGCGCACGGCGGGCACGGAGATCGATGGCGACGAGCGTTCTCGCAGAATCGATGGCATAGACCAGTCCCTGATCCAGGTCCACGCCGATGTACCGCCGTATCGGCGGGACCTTGGCCACCGACCAGCCCAGCGGTGTCAGGTCGGTACTGCGATACGCCACCGCCTCGCCGCCGTGTGCCGGCAGGCGGAGCAGGGTCGTTGGACCGGGGGAATGGAGTACCAGGGGCAGAGCGGCAAGGGGCTCGCGACCAGACTTGTCGCAGGCCGCCGCCAGCACGGTGCCGGCCAGGAGGATGTGGCGGACGTTCACGACGCCAAAGATAATGACGCCGGCGCGGTAGCGCGGCAGGGAAAACGGCCTAGAACGTGGGTCCCAGGCTCAGGGTCACGTAGTTGCCGTAGTAGGGCTGCCGCTGGAGCGGAAAGGCCCAGTCGAGTCGAAGGATCAGGAGGCCGTAGAGGTTCATGCGGGCCCCCACGCCCCAGGCGTAGACCGGCGCCCGGTAGTTGATCGGGGCGGTGTCGTTGTCGGGGACGGACCAGCGAACGACGCTGTTCTGGTTCCACGACAGGCCGGCGTCGAAGAAGGCTACCCCCTCGATCGGCGGCAACCCCTTCGGCATGAACTTCATCTGGGGCGTGAGTAGCGGAAACCGCAGCTCGAAATTGGCAATCGCGAGCTGCTGACTCACCAGTCGGTTGAGGGGTATGCAGATCGCGCCGGACGTTTGGGCCGTGCATTCGTTGCGCTGGTACGAGCCCGACGTGTGGCCTCGCACCAGGTCGGGCGTACCGATGAAGATGTCGAACTGGTTGGCATCCGGCCCGCGCCGGCCATAGAAGAGGCCCCGAAACGCGAACACAATCGGGCCCTTGATCTGCGTGTAGCGGCGGTAATCGAGCAGGAGCTGGGTGTACTGCCAGGTGCCGATACTCTGGCTCAGCGCCACGCGGTAGCGGGTACCGAGGTAGGGCCCGACATAGCCGAAAATGGTATTGTCGAAGACGTAGGCCAGCGTCGGCACCACGAAGAAGACGTCCGGCCGGCTGATCGTCTGGTACTCCGCGTTCTGCGTCGGGAACCCGTCCGCGTTGTACTTCTGCACATAGCTCACCAATGCGTCATCCAGGAAGCCCACACGCAGGTCGCCCTCGAAACGCCGGAAGCGACTCAGGGGATACCATCCCGTGCCCTGGACATATCGGCTCAGCAGCCGGCGGGTGTTGATCCGGGTTTCGAACCCGCCGTCGGAGGTAGGCGTGATGGTGCTGGGCTCGGCGAAGTAGTAGGGAATCTGGGTCGCGCCGATAGACCAGTTGATCCGGTTCGACAGATTCGCGTAGGACGCGGTCGCATACGCCTCATTGATGCGCCCGTTGATCGCGATGCCGAACGCGAGCTGGTTGTTGCCGAGCACATCGCTCAGGGTGATCGCGGTACTTCCGTAGATCCCGTTGCCGGTGTTGTCCCGCACATAGCCGATCTGCGGTCGCGCCACATAGTCGGGCGTGTAGTGCTTCCGGTACTTCTGGAAAGCGAATTCACTGGTGTCGGGCAGCGCCAGTGTCGCCGAGTCGAGCAGCCGCGCGATCGATAGCGGCTCGGGGGCGATCGCGCCGGCGCTGTCGCCCGCCGGCTTCGGCACCGAGTCGGCCCGCCGGAATCCCTGCTTGCCCCGGTAGATCGATCCGCCCTCGCCCACTTCGGGCCGGGCCTGGCTGCTGTCCGGGGCCGCGCGCGTCACCACCTCGACGGCGCGCCGCGCGGTGTCCTCGGGGGCCGGGGCGCGCCACGGCGTGCGCCCCAGCGTCCGCGGGTTGCTCAGCAGGTAGACGTTGAAGCCGCCCTTCTCGTAGTACATGAACGCGATCTTGTCGGCGTCGGGCGCCCAGCTGAGCACCGGCGAGAGCGGCGTGAAGCCCGCGGAACCGGTCAGCAGGTGGGTGATCTGGAAGATTTCGTCCTGCGCAAAGTCGTAGAGGTAGAGGTCGCTCACGCCGCCGCGATCCGACACGAACGCCAGGTACTTTCCCTCGGGACCCCACGCCGGGTTGATGTTCTTCCCCACGTCCATGTGGTTGAGGACGCGTGTCTCGCCGCTGGCGAGATCGAAGATGCCGATCCGGAAGTTGCCGGCGCTCAGCACCTCGAAGTTGGTGCCGGGCCCGCGGTCGGTGGTAAAGGCGATCGAGCGGCCGTCGGGGGACCACGCCGGATGCAGGTCCGCGTACTGGTCATGGGTGAGTCGCTTCAGGCCGGAGCCGTCGGAATTGACGAGGAAGAGGTCGGAGTACCCTCCCACGTACCCGGTGAACACGAGTTGCTTCCCGTCGGGGCTCCAGCTGGGGGTGGTCAGGCCGTCGATCTTCACGGTGATGCGGCGCACCGTCTTGTTGCGCTTCGGTTCCAGAATGATGATGTCGTCGTACTTGCCGCGCCGCCCGGTGACAGCGAGGTACTTGCCGTCCCGCGACCAGCTCGCCTGGCTGTTGAGGAACCGGAACGTTTCGTAGTTGCTGCTCCACGTGGGCTTGAGCAGCCGCCGCTGCACCTGGCCGGTAGCGGCATCGGCCAGGAACATGTCGACTGAGAAGCCATCGCGCTCGCTGAAGAACGCGATCTGGCTCCCGTCGGGAGAGATGGCGGGCGCGATGTGGAGCCGGCCTTTCGAGCGTGCCTCGTTGAGCGACACGGCCGCGATCTGCTTCGCCTGTTCCGACGCCCCCAGTTCCGGCAGATACTCCTTGAATACCGCGTCGCGCCACTGCTGCGAGAGCTGCTCGGTGGTCAGGCCCAGGGTAC
Source organism: uncultured Gemmatimonadales bacterium (assembly GCA_963822925.1). Taxonomy (GTDB): domain Bacteria; phylum Gemmatimonadota; class Gemmatimonadetes; order Gemmatimonadales; family GWC2-71-9; genus JAGGAG01. Next base: position 107,115 of record CAWGJN010000003.1, on the reverse strand, counting down.
GCTTGATCGACCCATCGATGCCGCCGGACAACGTGCCGTTCAGGATCGCGCCCACCGCCTCGTCGCCCCAGCGGCCCCCGATGTAGCTCCAGAGCGCGTGACCGAACCGGTAGGGAAAGATGTTCGGGTCGAGCGCGAGCTGCTCGATGGTCGGGAGGTTGTTCTCGAAGACCGCATCCCGCAGCCACATGGCCGTCTCGGGCGTCGTGGGGCCGAGCGAGAGGTACTCCGCCATGCCTTCCATGAACCAGAGGGGCGGCGCCACCGACGCGATGACCTGCACGTTGGCGCCGGCTTTGCCATGTGAGAAGACATCGAACTGGAACTGGTGCACCATCTCGTGCGTGAGTACGTGCTCCGTCTCCTTCAGCGCCCCCTGGAGGAACAGCACGTTCCGCTGGCGAAAGAAGTCGGTGACACCCTGGGTGCCCTCGCCCACCTCGGTGGTGTTGGTTTGTCCGAAATCGGTGGGAGAGGCGTAAAGGATGATGATCTTCCGCTCGGTAAAGCGGTGACCCAGGATGCGCGAGAGCCGGGCATACGACCGCTCGGCCATCCGTGCGACATCGAGCGAGGCCTCCCGCTCCGACGGATAGAAGTAGATATCGAAGTGGTCCGTCTGGATGATCTGGAAGTCGAACTTGGAGTACTGGACCTTGTTCTGGCCGAAGTATCCGTTGAAGTAGTACTGGGCGTGAGCCGTGGCGGGCGCGGCAAGCGCAAGCGCCGCGAGCAGCGCGACGGCGCGGCCCGGGCGTCCGAGGCTAGGAGTCGTCACTGCCGCGGAAGACCACCGGCGCGTCGCCCCACAGGCGCTCGAGCTGGTAGAAGGTCCTGGCCTCCGGATGAAAGACGTGCACCATGAAATCGACATAGTCCAGCAGCACCCAGCGGCCGCCCAGTACTCCTTCGACGTGATGCGGGTCATTGTTCTGCTTACCCAGTGCGTCCACCACCGCATCGGCGATGCCGCGGACGTGCGCGTCGGACGTGCCCGACGCGATAATGAAAAAGTCGGCCGTATCGCTCACCGGCCGCAGGTCGAGCACCATCAGTCCCCGGGCCTTACGGTCCTCCGCCGCCTGCACCGCCTGCGCCACCGCGCGGGGCAACCCGTGATGCCGCCGGGCGGATTCGGGTGCGCGCGTCACGCGGCGGGCACGCGTGCGGGAGTCCCGTCCTCCACCTGGTAAAACACGGCCCAGGCGCCGATTCCCACATGCGTGCCGAGCACGCCGGTCGCCAGGGACACGAACACATCCTTCGGGCTGTACGCTGCCACGAGCGCGTTCCGAAGCCGTTCCGCCTCCTCGGGCGCGTCCACGTGCGCGATGCCGAAGCGGATCACATCTGGCCGCGGGGTCAGTTTCCGCTCGAGCAGCGAGAGCACCTTCGGCACCACCTGCTCGCGGCCGCGGACCCGGTCTGCCGGTGCGACGCGGCCGTCCTCGGTCAGGGTCAGGATCGGCTTCACGTCCAGCAGTCCACCCAGCCAGGCCTTGCCTCGGCTGACCCGGCCGGAGCGGATCAGGTTCTCGTACGTATCCACCGACAGGAACATGCCCGACTGCCGCCTGACCCGGTCGAGCTCCTTCACGATCGCGGCGGCCTTCCACCCCGACTCAGCCAGCTCGGACGCGCGCAGGCCCAGCATGCCAAGACCGAGCGAAGCGCTGCGGCTGTCGAACAAGTGCACGCCGTCGATGCCCGAAGCGCGGAGTGCCGCGTTGGCAGACTGGAACGTGCCCGACAGTGTTCCCGATACGAGCAACACCACCGCCTCGTTGGCCTCGTCGCGGGCGTTCCGGAAGGCCCGCACGAACTCGCCGGGTGTCGGCTGCGAGGTCGTGGGCAACTCCTTCGCCGCGCGCAGCCGGCGATAGAACTCCTCCGGCTTGAGCTCCAGCCGGTCCCGGAAGACCTGGTTCCCGAAGATGACCTGCAGGGGAACGAGGGCGATGTGATGCCGGTCGAGCACCGCGTCGGCAAGATCGGCGGAACTGTCACAAACGACGGCCACCGGGCGGCGCTCCGGATGAGCCAGCTTCCGGTGCTGGGCCCGCATGTCATCCGCCTTCGTCGCGACTACCTGGCCCCAGCGCACCGCATAGGTAAAGACGGCGTCGGGGGTATCGGTATGCACATGGATCTTGAGGATGTCCGAGACGGTCGCGACGCCGATCGACCCGCCAAAGGCGTGCATCGCCTGCCGCACCTCGTTGGCCGGCGGCAGCTGCTCGCCCCGGACCAGCACTTCGGTGCAGTAATGGAAGTCACGCTCAGCTGCCACATCGGCGAGCGCCGCCGGGGAATAGTCAAACTCTCCCGCCTGAAACGGCTCCGCCGGCAGGATCGGGTCGCCCTCGATGAACCGGACCACGCCCTCGAGCATGCGGACGAATCCCATGCCACCGGCGTCCACCACGCCGGCCTGCTTGAGCACCGCCATCAGCTCGGGGGTGTGGGCCAGGGCGATCTCCCCGTCCCGCAGCATCTGCAGCATGAACTCACCGATGTCGTCGATGCTCTGCGCGGCCCGCTCGGCCGAGTTGGCCGCCTCCCTCGCCACCGTGAGGATCGTTCCCTCGCGCGGCTCATCCAGTGACTCTTCGAGCTTGTTGGCGCCGCTCCGGATCGCCGCCGCTACCTGGACCACCGTGGCCGTGCGCTTGTCGCCGACCGACTCGGCGAAGCCCATGAGGAAATGAGCCAGCATCATGCCCGAGTTGCCCCTCGCGCCAAGCACGGAGGCACGCGCCATCGTCTTCGCCGTGTCCGGGAGCGATGCGTCGCCGAGCGCCCGCAGGGCGTCGGCGACGGCACGAAGGGTCAGGCTGAAGTTCGTCCCGGTGTCCCCATCGGGTACCGGGAAGACATTGATGCGGTTGATCTCCTCGCGACCCGCCGCCACCCAGTCGGCGGCCGCGAAGAGCGAGCGGGCCAGTCGTGGCCCGTCGACGTAGGCGATACGGGCGGCCATCGTCCTATTCCGGGACGATGTTGACCTTCACCTCAGCGTGAACATCCGACTGGAGCCGGACGGTGACCGAATGGAAGCCGATCGTCTTGATCGGGTGCTCCAGCTCGAGCTTGCGTTTGTCGACGGTGAATCCCTCGGCCGCCAGCCCTGCCGCGATGTCCTGCGACGTGATGGAGCCGAAGAGCTTGCCTTCCTCCCCGGCCTTGCCTCGCAGGGTCACGGTGATGCTGGCGAGCTGGGCCGCGAGTTGTTCGGATGCGGCCTTCTCGGCGCTGGCCTTGGTCGCGCGGGCCTTTGCCTCCGCGTCGATCCGCTTCTTGTTGCCCTCGGTGGCCTCGAACGCCAGGCCGCGCGGCAGCAGGAAGTTGCGGGCATAACCCGGCTTCACCCGCACCAGCTGGCCGGCCTTGCCCAGCGACTGTACGTCTTCCCGCAGGATCACTTCCATCATCACTTGGTTCCTCCGGTGGTCGGCGCCATGCGGCGCCGGAAGTCGAGCCATGTGTCGGCGAGCCCGAGCAGGGTCAAACCGCTCGCCACGAAGGCAAACATGAGAATTGTCAGCACCGTGTACAACGCGATGCCCATCGGCGATATGCGCCCGGTCCCCGCGCGGAACACCGCGCCGCCGCGAATGGCATACAGCACCAGCATGACGAGCAGCACGTTGTACGCAACCGGCGCTACCCCGGGGATCGCCGTGCCGCCCGGAATCAGGAGCAGAGCCAGGCAGATCACCACCAGCCACACGGCGTGGTCGCTGAACGTGAACGCGGCCAGCGGTTTCGGTGCCGGACCGAGTGGGTGCGATGCCATGGCGAAATGGCCCCGCCAGGCCAGGCTCAATCCGGCCAGGGTGACGAGCACCAGCCCTGCCGGCATCAGCTGCGCGATCATCCGGGACTGGCCGGCCAGGTCGTACAGCGGGGCACTCAGCTGCGGTGCCGACTCACCCCAGAACTGCTCGGCCAGTCGAGCCTGCTCCAGGAACGTTGACGATATCCAGCGCGCGGTGGCGGACTGGACATCTCCCCATCGAATGCCGAGTGCCAGCATCCAGCCGAAGGTTACCGTGGCGGCAGCCGCTATGGCCAGCAGTGCCTGGCGCAATCCCCTCCCTGATGCCCGGGGTGCCAACGCGATCCATGCGCCGATCACCGCCGCGCTGTACGCCCGCAGGAACTGACCGGGGAGATCGTCCCGTTGAGTCAGCCAGAGCAGGCACCACGTGGTGGCCAGGATGATGGTGATCCAGGCCTGACGCGAAACTGGCCGGGCCACCAGGAGGAGCCCGGCCAGCGGACCGAGCAACAGAATGCCCGGAGCGACCAGCAAGTACGTGACGACCAGCAGCAGCCAACCAGGCGACACGCGGGCCGGTCCCGGCGCCGCCGGGCTGGCGTGCGTCAGTTGCCGCCCCTCTTCACGTAGGGCAGCAGCGCGAGGTAGCGGGCCCGCTTGATCGCGACGCTGATCTGGCGCTGATGTCGGGCACTGATACCGGACAGGCGGCTCGGCAGGATCTTGCCGCGCTCGGTCAGGAAGCGCTGGAGCAGCTTCTCGTCCTTGTAGTCAACGTACCGGATGCCCTGTTCGGCGAGTGGATCGCCCTTGCGGCTGCGCTTCATTCTTCTTCCTCCTCGAACTTGCGGTCACCCGGTTCGCGGCTGACGGTGTAGTCCTTGTCGTCGGCAACAACCAGGAAGCGCAGCACGCCATCGTCCAGCTTGATGGCCCGCTCGAATTCGGGCAATGCCGTCGTGTCCGCCTGGAAATTGGCGACGACATAGTATCCCATCTCACGCTTCTTGATTGGATAGGCGAGGGAACGCTTGCCCCAGTGGTTGATGCGGGGGGCTTCACTGTCGGTGTGCTTGACCAGCGCGTGGTACCGCTCCAGCCGCTCATTGATTGCCGGCTCTTCGAGCGCGCTGTCGAAGATGTACACCACTTCGTACGGTCTGACCATGACACCTTTCCTGTGGACGTAAGCCCCGCGCGGCCGGTGCAGCCCGCGGGGAGGGTCTGTGGAGCCCGAAAACATAGCCGGGTCAGCCCTCTGCCGGAAGGGGAATGGTGTGCACGGTAAGCGGTGAACAGGGAACAGGATGCGCGCCTCCCGTTTACTGTTCACCGTTCACTTTTCACGCGGCTGGGAGAACAATGCGCCTCCTTTCCATCCAGATCGGCACTCCACGCGTGTATGGCGTCCCCGGCTCGGAAGACCCAATGGACAAGGTCTTTACCAGCGCCATCGGGAAGGAGCCGGTCGGCGGACGAGTGTGGGCCGCCCAGTTGGGCCTGTCCGGGGATGCGGTGGCGGACCGGAAGAACCATGGCGGCCCCGACCAGGCGCTCCTGGCCTATTCCGCTGAGCACTACCCACGCTGGCGCAAGGAGTGGCTGCGCGAAGATGTAGGCCCGGGCGCATTTGGTGAAAACCTGACGGTGACTGAGACCGACGAGGAAGCGGTCTGCCTGGGAGACCGCTGGCAGGTAGGGACCGTGGCGTTCGAGGTGTCGAAGCCGCGCACGCCGTGCAACACGCTGGCCCGGCGGCACCGCAAGCCGGACCTCATCGCCACTGTCTTCGCGAACGGGCGCTCCGGCTGGTACCTGCGGGTAAGGAAGGAGGGATGGATCGAAGCCGGCACTCCGGTCCTGCTCACCGACCGACCCTACCCGCAATGGCCTATGCGTCGCGTCGCCCTGGTAATGTCAGAACGCCAGCAGCGCGCGGATGAGGCGGCGCTGCTGGCGCAATGTCCGGCCCTGGCGGACGACTGGCGCTATCGCCTGAGCCGCGACGCCTAGCGGCGATTACCGAACAGGCGGAGCAGGCTCAGGAACAGGTTGATGAAGTTCAGGTAGAGCGACAGCGCCCCGCTGACCGCGTAGGACCCGACCTGGGGACCGTCCACCGCCAGGGCCATCTTCTTGAGCCGCTGCGCGTCGTAGGCAGTGAGCCCGGTGAACACGATCACGCACGCCACTGACATCACGAAGCTCAGCGCCGGGCTCTTGAGGAAGAAATTCACCAGCATCGCGATGATGACACCAAACAGTCCCATCATGGCGAACGATCCAATTCCGTCCATGCTACGCTTCGTGACGGTGCCGTAGAGCGCCAGGCCGCCGAACATCCCGGCCGTGGTGAGAAAGGCGGTGACAATCGAGCCGCCGGTGTACACCAGCAGAATCAGCGACAGCGTGATTCCGTTGAGCGCCGAGTAGAGCAGGAACAACCCAGCCGATGCGGTCGGGGACAGCGTTTCGACCTTGGCCGACACGACGTACACCAGCGCCAGTTCGGCGATGAAGAGCCCGAAGAACAGGATGCGATTGGTGACGAGCGTCTGCACCAATGCCGGGGACGACGCCGTGGCGAGCGCGACGGCCGCGGTGACGAGCAGGCCCCCGAACATCCAGCCGTAGACGCCGCGCAGGAAGGTGGCAATCCGCTCGTCGGCGGCGGCGCTGCGAGGGATGGTGGTCGATGAGCCGAAGGGACTGGTCATGTATTCCTCCCGGGAGTGAACCCGGCTGTCAGACGTTGAATCGGAACAGCAGCACGTCGCCATCGCGCACGACATACTCCTTGCCTTCCGCGCGAGCCAGGCCCTGCTCCCGCGCGCCCTTCCATCCGCCCACACGCACGAAGTCGTCGTAGGCGACCGTCTCGGCGCGGATGAAGCCCTTCTCGAAGTCGGAGTGGATCACCCCAGCCGCCACCGGTGCCCGGTCGCCGCGGTGGATGGTCCAGGCCCGGACCTCCTTTTCACCTGCCGTAAAATAACTCTGCAGCCCCAGCAGGTGATACGCCGCGTGGGCCAGCCGGTCGAGGCCCGATTCCTCCAGCCCGAGCGACTGCAGGAAGTCCGCGCGGTCCTCAATCGGCAACTCGGCCAGCTCGGCCTCGACCTTGGCCGAGAAGGGAACGATTTCCGCTTCCTCGCCATCGACCGCGACCGCCGCGCGAAGTGCCTCCACATGACGATTGCCGCCGGCAATTTCCTCCTCGCGCACGTTGGCCGCGTAAAGCACCGGTTTGGCGGTGAGCAGGTTGAAGGCCCGGTAGGCAGGCCGTTCCTCGTCCGTCGGACCCACGCTGCGCGCGGCCTTGCCGTCGGCCAGGGCCTCGCGCAGGCGCTCCAGCAGCCTGGCCTCGAGCTTCGCCTGGGCATCACCTGACCTGGCGGCCCTGGCCGCCTTGTCGAGCCGCTTCTCCACGACCTGCAGATCAGCCAGCCCGAGCTCGATGTTAACCACTTCCCGGTCGCGAGCCGGATCGACCGAGCTCATCACGTGCTGGATGTCGTCATCCTCGAAGCAGCGCACGACGTGCACCACCGCGTCCACCTCACGGATGTTGGCGAGGAACTGGTTGCCGAGGCCCTCTCCCTGGCTGGCGCCCTTCACCAGGCCGGCAATATCGAGGAACTCGACCGTCGCGGGCAGCGTCCGCTCGGGCTGCACTATTTCCGCGAGGCGGTCGAGTCGCGGATCGGGCACCTGAACGACGCCGGTATTGGGTTCGATGGTGGCGAACGGGTAATTGGCCACCAGGGCGCCCGCCGACGTGAGGGCGTTGAAGAGTGTGGACTTGCCGACGTTGGGGAGGCCGACGATACCGAGACGCAGCATGGAGTGTCCTACGATCCCTTGTTGAAGCGAGTCATCGCACGCTCAATGCCGTCGGTAAACCAGCACTCGACGGCGTCGGCCATCGGGTCGAGCAGGGCGTCGATCTGGTCACGCTCTTCGCGACTGAAGGGTGCGAGCACATAGTCGGCCAGCTCATCGCCCAAGGGCTGCGGCCCGACCCCGATGCGAAGGCGCGCGTAATCCTGGCGCTGCAGTGTGGCCTCGATGCTCTTCAGCCCGTTGTGTCCCCCGGCCGAACCGGCACCACGGAGCCGGAAGCGGCCCACCGGCAACGCCACGTCGTCCACCAGCACGAGCAGGTCCGTCGACAGGTCGAGGCGTTCGCCCAGAAAAGGTGCGAGCGCGGCGCCACTGCGGTTCATGTATGTCTGGGGCTTGAGTAACTGGACGGATTGGCCCTGCCACTGCCCTTCGGCCACGCGGGCCCGGTCACCACGACGAAAGCTTCCGAACCTCCACCGGCGAGCGATGTGATCGGCGAGCAGGAACCCGGCGTTGTGCCGGGTGTCCTCATACTCCTGGCCGGGGTTGCCCAGCCCCACGATGACGCGCAGGGCCGGACCCCGCTACTTCTCGTCTTCCTCGGCCTCAGCCTTCGGCTTGCGGATCAGTTCCGGCTCGGTCGTTACCGGCGCCTCAGCGGCCGCGACCACCGGCGTCTCCTCGGCACGCGGCGTCGCCACCACGGCCACCGTCTGGGTGGCGTCGGTGATGATGTCGGCCTTGGCCACGCTGAGGTCGCTCACGTGCAGCGACTGCCCGATAGCCAGCGGGGTGACGTCGATCTCGATCATCTCGGGGATGTCGGCCGGAAGCGCCCTGATCTGCAGGGCATGGAGCTGTTGCTCGAGGACACCGCCATGGTTGCGCACGCCGTCGGGAGTGCCGACGAGCTTGATGGCGACTTCGACCGCTACCTTCTCGTCCGCCCGAACCTCGTAGAGGTCGATGTGCACGATCGTGCTGCCACGGAGCGGGTTCCGCTGGATCTCGCGGATCAGCGCCTTCACCGGGGCGCGATCATCGACGGTCACGTCGACGAGCGTGCTGGAGTGCGCACCCACCAGGAGCCGCGTCAGCGCCGAAGCGTCGATCTGGAGCGACTCGGGCTGCCGGTGGTGACCGTAGATGATGCCGGGTACGACGCCCGAACGGCGGAGGGAACGCGCCGCGCCTTTGCCGGTGCTGCTGCGGGTGTGCGCCTGCAGGGATGCCTTGCTTGCCATGGTCGTGTCCTGTTCCTGAATCAGTCGAACAGCGAACTGACGGACTGGTCGCTGTGCGTGTAGCCGATCGCCTTTGCCAGCAAGCCGGCGATCGAAAGTACCTTGAGCCGGTCGAACTTCCGTTCCGGCGGGATGGCTATCGTGTTCGTCACCACTACCTCGGACACCGGCGACGCCGAGAGCCGGTCGACTGCCGGTCCCGACAGCAGGGCGTGCGTGGCGCAACAGTAGATGTCGCGTGCGCCGAGGCGCTTCAACGCATGCACCGCTTCGGACATGGTGCCCGCTGTGTCGATCATGTCGTCCGGGATGACGCAATCGCGCCCGGACACTTCACCCACGACGTTGACCACCTCGGCGACGTTGGCCGATGGGCGGCGCTTGTCGATAATCGCCAGTGTCGCGTTGAGCCGCTTCGCAAAACCACGGGCCATCTTGGCCGACCCTACGTCGGGCGCCACCACCACCGGATCACGCAGCTGCTTTTGCCGGAAGTGATTCACGAACACCGGCGCCGCGTACAGGTGGTCCACCGGCAGGTCGAAGAACCCTTGCATCTGATGCTGGTGGAAGTCCATGCCGAGTACGCGATCGGCTCCGGCCTTCGACACCATGTTCGCCATGAGCTTCGCGCTGATGGCGACGCGCGGCTGGTCCTTCCGGTCCTGCCGGGCATACCCGAAGTAGGGGATGACGGCAGTGACCCGCGCGGCGCTGGCCCGCTTGGCCGCGTCCATGAGGAGCAACAGCTCCATCATGTTCTCGGCGGGCGGATTGGTGGACTGGATGATGTACACATCCCGGCCCCGCACATTCTCGTCGATCTTAACAAACAACTCGCCGTCCGCGAAGCGCTTGATGGTCAAAGCGCAAAGCGGCTGTCCAAGATGCTGAGCGACCTCTTCGGCGAGTCCGCGGTTGGCGGTGCCGCTGAGGAGAAGCATCTGGCTGCGGGAAAGCGAGATCTCAGCCATTTAGAGCCCACAAGGATAGCGGCGAGGCGGGGTTAGGTCAATTCAATGGGGCCGGGGATGTGCCGATCCGGACAGCTGGCCCGGTGCGCTGCAGGCCCGGGGCGCATCACTTGCATATCTTGCGTGTATTCTGGGGCGCGACCTTTGATCTCACCTCGCAGGCTCCAGGACCGGGCAGCCGGACGTAAAGCGCTAACCGGTTATGTTACAGTGCTTTAGCGAACAGTCGGTCGCGTCAACACCTTTCCTTTCCCCGGAGCAGATCCTAGCCATGCGTGTGCAGCCACTGTTGCTTCCCATCCTCGCCCTGTCATTCGGCTTCACGCTGGCCGCCTGTTCTGGTGCCGACGATCCGCCGCGGGTGACGAGCCAGCTCGAGTGCGACACCGGCGGCGGGCAGATCTCGGAATGCGTTCTGACCCTGCCAGCGCCGGCGGCATTCAGGATCACACTCACAAGCCGAAGCTGCGACGCCCTCAACAACGAGATCCGGCTCGTCACCCCTACCGCCGAGGTACTTACAACCGATGCCTGTCGCGAAGCCGTTGGCACGGTGTGGGACTATCCCACGATCTACCCGACGGGCACCGAGATCAACATCGAGGTCGATTCGGACCAGTTCGCCAACCCGCCGGGGCTTCGGGTAGCCGGCGCGTATCCGACCTGGACGGTGAGTTTCGAAGATGGCTTCGATACCGACTTCAATGACATCGTGCTGACGGTCGAGGCGATCCCGCAGACCTGATGCACCACGCCAAACGAAAACGCTCCGGCCCGTCGGCCGGAGCGTTCTTGTTTTATTGCCCCTGCTGGGCTCGAACCAGCATTGACGGATCCAAAGTCAATGCAGATGTGCGCCGCTATTCGCTAAGTCGTGCAGCAACCGCGGCAATTGAGTTCCCAGCCCATCAGTTGCGCCCTCCGATGTAAGCACTACTACCTTGCGCATAAGGCGCGCCACGCTGGATAGACATGACGAATACAATCTGCCGTTCCTACTTCGCTAGCGCGCTAGCGAGCGCAGATCGCCGCACTGCGTCGCCCTTCCGGTTCGCGAGCGCTATGAACGCAACGGATCCGTCTGCCGACCGACAGGTTCCGGAGGCGTTGGTGGGATAGCCGCCCTTTATGCACGCGCCCTGTCGTCGGGGTTCGCGACCAAAGCGGGCCGTTCCCGTCGCTTTGGGCCCAACCCAAAACCAGACTTCAGCGGCGATTTCCATCCGGCGAGTCGCGAGATTAAGCAGGAACGTAGGTCAACCTGATCACATCCTCGCCAATCCGATCATTAGCCATAAGGCGGAGCGGCGGCCGGGGTCCGGCGAAATATGGCTTGCCGTGACCAAGCACGACGGGGTGCAGGTAGATTCGATACTCATCGATCAGGCCAAGTTCGGTGAGGCTTTGCGCCAAGTCCGGGCCAGCAACTTCGATCTCCCCGTCGCGCTCGGCCTTCAGCTCGCGGATCGCGCCCTCAAGATCATCCTCAACAAGCCTGGCGTTGGGGCCGACCGACTTCAACGAGCGCGAGACGACCCATTTCGGCTGGTTCCGCCACGCCGCCGCGAAGGCGTGTTCCTCTGCATCCCATTCAGGATGATCGTCGTCCCAGTAACGCATGACCTCATACATTTGGCGACCGTACACACTGCCCGCCTGCCCCTGAGCCTCCTCGATGAAGTGGCGGAAGAGCGTGGGGCTTGGCGCAAACGCCATATGGTCGACGTAGCCGTCCAGGGACTGGTTCATTCCGAACACGAGCCTAGCCATGCCCACTTTCTTTCCTTACGCGGCACATCCGCGCGGTTCTGATTGCGTTATGCAATCGGTTGTAAGAGAAAGCCGGATTGGTATTCCGTCGCGACGATCCCAGCCACAAGCAAAAGGTCATTTACAGCCTGACCGAAGCATCCATCGCTCTGGTGCCCTTGCTGGCCCACATGGGCGGCTGGGGCCTGCACAAGCTGCCAATCGTCAAGGCAGGGGTCGAGCACGGCAACGTCGCGAAGCGTGCCATCCCGTTCGAAGTCGGCCTGCAGCTGGCTTCAGTCCACCACGGCCTCCGATCCAGCGACGCGAATGTACTGCTGCATAACGCGTTGCACATGTGCTTGTTATACCGCGCTCCCTACCCCCGGCGGCCCCACAGGATGAGGCAGGCCCCGGCCACGCTGATGACACCCCCGAGGAGATCCCAGCGATCAGGCTGCCCCCGCTCGACGAGCCAGAGCCAACCAAGAGACGCGGCGATGTAGATCCCGCCGTACGCCGCGAACGCCCGACCCGCAAAGGCGGCGTCCACACGCGCCAAGCAGAGCGCGAATAGGATGAGGCTTGCGGTGCCCGCCAAGGCCAGCAGCGGCGATCGCCCTTGGCGCAGCCACGACCAGAACGCGAAGCAGCCAGCAATCTCAAAGAACGCTGCGAGTCCAAAGTAGACCATTGTCACGGCGGGGGAGCCAGCCACGAAGCAAGGAACTCCCGCGTGCCTGGCGGCCCCGTCACATCCAACGTGGTAGTGCCGAGATCAGCCTCAGCCTCGAGACGAACGTGAAGAAGGCGGCAACAGGTGCGCTCCGCATCAAGGACGCCGCCGAGCCGCGCGAGCAGATCCGGCGCGCTGGCAAAGTGCCAGCGATGGCCGGACTCGAGCGACTCATTCCCGACGGCGGAAGCGAAGACGCCGGCCCGAAGCGCGGCCATGCGTTCCGCGAGCGCTGGCGATGAGAGGCTGCAGGCCACAGGATGAGTCATGGTTTACTCCGAACCCTCCAGCGCGGTATAACAGCTGCATCTACTGCGGAACGGATTAGTGGTCCGTCAACACTCCACTACCAGAAGATTCCCAGCCCGAACAACATCCGACAGTATGCTGATCTCCGTAAGCTATTGAGAAAGAAGATACTTACCGCATTGCCCCTGCTGGGCTCGAACCAGCATTGACGGATCCAAAGTCCGCTGTCCTGCCAGTTGGACGAAGGGGCACTGCCACTTGCAGCCGCTCAAGGATAAACGGGCGGCGTTGCCATCGTCATCACCGCCCGTGCCTCCCCGTGCTTCCGCCCCAGCATCATGGCCGCGTCATCGCGTTCACGGGCGGAACGGTAGATGGCGAAAAGGGTCGACCCCGACCCCGTCATGCGACAAACCAGCGGATGCGTGGTGCAGAGCGCCTCGAACGCCGCCCGCACCGCCGGCAAGTGTGCGAACACCACCGCCTCGAAGTCGTTGCCCGCCATCCGCCCGATGCTGCCCCATGCCGAGAGTGAATCGAGATCGAGTGCGACGGCGCCACGCCTGCCGTCGTGCTTCCTCGCCGCCGACACCCATCCATACGCCTCAGCCGTGCTGACCCCCACCGGCGGAGTGACGAGCAAGGCGGCCGCCGCGGGAAGGGCGGGGAGTCGGAACAGACGCTCTCCGTGACCCCAGGCAAGCGCGAGGGGAGCCTGCGCCACGAAGAACGCCACGTCGCTGCCGAGGCGCGCCGCAAACTGGAGCAGCTCATGCCTGGGTACGGCGTTCCCGGCGAGATGGTTTACCGCCAGGAGAGCGGCGGCGCCATCGCTCGACCCGCCGCCCAGGCCGGCACGCACAGGGATGCGCTTCACCAGGTGGAGGCGCACCCCGAATGGCCGCCCGGTGGCATCAAGCACCCGGTTCGCCGCGCGCACGACGGTGTTCTCTCCGGCGGGACCGGTATCGGCACCGTCCACGGTGAGCGTCACCTCTCTGCCATCCACCCGCTCGGCAACGAGCGTGTCGTGAAGGTCGAGCAGCGCGAAGATCGTCTCGATGCCGTGGTAACCATCATCCTCGCGCGCCAGGATCCGGAGCAGCAGGTTGACCTTGGCGTGCGCCGGGACCTCGACCGAGGTCATCGCGATGCCTGGGCCCGGATGTCGCGGAAGGCGATGGGACTCACGGCGAGTGAGACCATGCCGAGCAGGGTCACGGGCAGCAGCGTGGTGATATGGTAGGTAACTGCGTAGGAGAAACCGGTCGTGTCGGAGACGCCGAATAGCGACAGGACCGCGACGATCGCTGCCTCAAACGGCCCGAAGTAGCCTGGCGTCGAAGGCACCGCGATGCCGAATGCCATCGCGCTCTGCAGCAACAGCGCACCACCGTAGCTGACGCCGATGTCGAAGGCGGAGAACATCACGTAGAAAGAACATGCGCCCATCAGCCACAGCGCCAGCGACCAGAACACGACGCCGGCGAGGCGGGCGGGCGAGCGCAGCCCGATCAGGCCTTCGGTGATGCCGTGCCCCACCGAGACGAGCCTCGCCTGCAATTTCCCCTCTGGAAGCAACCGGCGGATGATCCGCTCCATCAGCTGGGGCTGTGACACGAGCACCGCGCCGACAATGACGGCGACCAGGGCGCCGGCGCCGGCGACGGTGGCGATGCGGGCCAGCGGAATACCGGCGATCACGGTGGAGGCCGGGAGGTTCGACAGAAGCAGACCGAGCGACAGGAGCAGCACCAGGGTCAGCGCATCGAACACGCGCTCCACCACCAGCGAGGTGATGGCCCCGGTCAGCCGTACATGCCCGAGGGTCGAGATGGCGTACGCGCGCACCAGCTCTCCCGCCCGGAGCGGCAACAGGTTGCTGGCCATGAAGCCCATTGCCACCGCATGCCAGCGCGGCCAGAACGGCACATCGACGCCCGTGTCGGCACGAAGCAGGAGTTTCCAGCGGACGGCGCGCACCACGAAGGACCCGGTTGCCAGCACTACGCCGAGCAGAACCGGCAATGGCTTCGCGGTCCGGATCTCGGCCATCATCTCGGCGAAGTTGACGTTGCGCATCGACCACGCCAGCAGGCCGATGGAAACACACAGGCCGATCAGTGCGGTCCAGAGATGGCGGCGATTGCCGCCGGCCGGATCAGTGGCCGTCAAGGGCGAGCGGGACCAGGTCGAGGAGTTCGTCCAAAAGGGGACGGAGGACGGCGATGTGCTGTCCGCGCTCCAGCTGTGCCCGCATTTCGCTTCGGAGTTCCGCTGCCCGCAGCAGCGCCGGGCGCCCGCGATAGAGCAAGTCGTCAATGGGCACGACAGTGGGCTCCTCGACCGGAGGCGCCATCGTCTCGACCGGCGCTGGGGCGCCTGAGGCAGACGGAGTGCCGATCAGTTCCGTCAGCGATGCCTCCCCGATACCGAGCTCATGCAGCAGCTCGGCGTAGGAGATCAGGCTGGCCTCGAAGGAGGAAGGAGGCGCCTCGGCCCGTTCCATCGTCACCACGGCCTCGATCGCCTCGGCCTTGATCAGCGTGAACGCCTCCAGCTCGGGGGTCTCGGGCGCGAGCGACTCAATGGGAACGATCAGGTCGAGGAGCGCCATGATCTCCGGATCAGGCGCCTCTTCCTCCTCAGGCGCCACTTCCTCTGGCGCGGTATAGGGCTCCGGATCGGGCGCCAGCGATTCGATCGGCACGATCGGCTCGGCCTCGGGCCGGAGGGCGCCACCCGGGTCCACGGTACCGGCGCGCATGGTTTCGACCGCGTGGGTCCACGCGCCGGCCCCGGGGGCACCGGCATCGGCGGCGCCGCGAAGGAGGGTACCCCCCTCGCGCAGATGATCCGCAAAGTGCGCGGCACCCACGCTTGCTGCACCACTGGCGATGCGCGCGCGAGCCAGCGTCGCCCACTCGGTGACGGGGAGAGTGAGTTCCTTCGCGCCCGACGCAAGCGCGCCAAGCGGGGCCAGCAGCGCGAGCAGGCGCAGGTCGCGCTCGGTGCTGCTTCGTGCGCCCGTGATGCGGTCGGCCACCTGGGTAAGAAACTCCCCATGGCTCACGAGCTCGACGGCGCCGAGCGCGAACCGGCCGCGGGCGCCCTGAGCCGCTGGTTCGCCTTCGAGCAGCAGAGATTCGATCGGGACGATCCCCTCGTCGTCGGCCAGCGTGCGACGAAGGAGATCGGCGAAGTGCCTTGCTTCGGGTGCGTCGGCGGTGGGCTGGCCGGTTTCGGTGACATCCTTGCAGACGCGGCTCAAGGCTTGCGCTGCAGCATCCACCATGTCGGCGGCGCCAGCGGACGGCGCGAAGGAGCGCGCCAGCTCGCCCACGGCCAACTCGACGCCATCCAGTATCTCGGGGAGGGGCGCAAACTCGGAGAGTTCGGCGAGGCCGCGCAGCTGCTGCATGCGACGCAACACGGCATGCAATGCCTCGCGCGAGTCGGTGGAGGTGCGCATGGCCCTGGCCGCGCGGTCGAGCGCGCTCGCAATCAGGGCCCCTTCACGGGCCACGAAGGCGCGCACGCCGGTCTGAGCGCTGCCGCTCCCGGTTGGTGCCGGCGTGGGCGCCTGGCCGGTCATCCGTTCCAGGTCCGTGGCGATGCGCCGGGCGCGGGCGGTGTCGCCGTCGCTCCACTGGCCCACGCGCCGGACCAGGGCGCGGAAGTCGTCGACTACCTGCAGGGCCATTTCGCGGGTGGCCGCATCCCAGGGCCGGAGCCCGTCGCGAATGCCGCGCGCCAGCGCCTCGAATGCGGCACCCGCCTGCGCCACCGGTTGCAGGTTGGCCATCAGTGCCGCGCCACGGAGGAGGCGCACCTGGCGCACGAATTCCTCGCCTGACACGCCTTCCGGGCGCGCCAACAGCGCCTCGAGACGGTTCAGGCATTCCCCGGCCTCGAGGGTAAAGAAGTCGGCTGTGCCGAGCGAGTGGCTCATGGAGCGACGCTGAGTCCGGAGGAAGTGTCGTGAAGACTAGGCCGCGTGAAAGAACGGAGCAAGGACATTCAGCGCCGCGCCGCGGCGACCAGCACAGCCATGGCTGCCACGGCAGTCTCCATTCCGTCCAGCACCGCCCGGCTCACGATGCTGTGCCCGATGTTGAGTTCCTCGATCTCGGGAATGGCTGCAACCGGCTGGACGTTCTCATAGGTAAGGCCGTGGCCGGCATGGACCGCCAGTCCGAGGCCGCCCGCGGTGCTGGCGGCGCGTCGCAGGGTGCCCAGTGCCCGCGCGTCGCGCCTCCAGTTATGGGCGTAATCGCCGGTGTGCAGTTCAATGGCGGGAACCCCGAGGGCAGCCGCCGTCCGAATCGCCCCTTCATCGGGATCGATGAAGAGGCTCACGCGGATACCAGCGTCGCTGAGCCGGTGAATGGCCTCGGTGAGTCGAGGTCCCGGGCGGGTGAGGTCGAGTCCGCCCTCGGTTGTCACTTCCTCCCGCCGTTCGGGGACGATCGTGGCCTGGAAGGGATGAAGATCGCAGGCCAGGGCCACGATGTCCGAGCTGGTCGCCAACTCCAGGTTGAGCACAGTGGTAACGGCTGCCGCCAGTTGCCGGACGTCATCGTCCTGGATATGCCGGCGATCTTCGCGAAGATGGGCGGTGATTCCATCGGCGCCACCCCGTTCCGCCGCCAGCGCTGCCACCACCGGATCCGGCTCGTCGGTGCGCCGCGCCTGCCGTACCGTCGCTACGTGATCGATGTTGATATAGAGGCGCATGAAAGCGTTGCTGGAGGGGGTGGGAACCGATTAGTTTCGCTGTTCAACGATAGCATCGTGAGGCACCTGTTGGCACGAATGAAGAAGGTAGTCCTGGCGCTCGCCACCGTATGTGTGGCCCTGCTCCCCGCCCGGCTCGCGGCTCAGATCGAAGAGACGCCGGAGGCCGCGGTGAACGCGTTCATGAAGGCGGTCTCCGACAGCAACCTGGCACGGATGACCCAGCTGTGGGGCACCTCGGACGGCTCCGCCGCCACTACGCGCAAGCCGGCTGATTTCCAGAAGCGCATGTACATCACGTACGCGTTCCTGAAGGGCGGCACGTACAAGATCTCGGCAACCGAGCCGAACCCGAAGGAGACGGACCAGCGCTACATGATCCTCGAGTTCACCCGGGGTGACTGCAACAAACTGGTGCCGATCACCGCGGTGAAGACGAAGAAGGAGGGCTGGATCGTCAACTCGCTCGACCTGAGCCAGGTTGGCGTTCCGGGCCGGAGCTGCACCGGTCCACGGCCCGACACCGGCGTAACAGTAGTGACGGACACGATCAAGCCGGGCAAGAAGTAGACTCAGCGCGCCTGGGTGAGTTCGATGAGGATGCCGGATGTGGACTTGGGGTGGATGAAGGCGATCCGGCGGCCGTGGGCGCCGACGCGGGGCGTTTCGTCCACCAACTGGTAGCCAGTGGCACGGCAGCGGCGCAGAGCCGCGTCGAGATCCGCCACCTCGTAGCAAACGTGATGTATACCCGGGCCACGCTTCGCGAGAAATTTCGCGATCGGTCCGTCCGGGGTGGTGGGCTCGAGCAGTTCCACTTCGGGCCCGCCAAAGGGCAGCGACACGATCGTGGCGCCGTCGGCCGACTCGGGCGCCCGGGGCTCCAGCCCCAGGACGTCGCGGTAAAAGGCCAGAGCGTCCGCCAGGTTCTCGACGGCGACGCCAATGTGGGCGATGCGTGGCTGATCGGACACCGGGAACTCCGCGAAGAGTGGAGGCCGGCAGTCCTGGCCGGCGTGTCGCCGAATCTTAAGTCATCGCACCGCGTGTGCGATGGGAGAAAGGAAACGCAAGGCAATGGCTGGCGTAAACACCAAGACTCCTCCCGTGACGGACGATTCCTTCGCGGTTGACGTGGATCAGGCGAAGGGCCTCGTGCTGGTGGATTTCTGGGCGGTCTGGTGCGGTCCGTGCCAGATGGTGGGTCCCGTGCTCGAGCAGTTGGCGGGCGAGTACGATGGCCGCATGCGCATCGTGAAGCTCGATGTGGACTCGAACCAGCGCACGGCCATGAAGTACAACGTCCGGTCCATCCCGAGCATCCTGTTCTTCAAGGACGGGAAGCATGTGGACACGGTGGTGGGCGCGGTGCCGAAGCCCGTCATCGAGGCGAAGATCAAGCATCATTTGATCTAAACGGGGATCGGTCGGGGTGGGCGGGGCGGCAGCGAGGCGAGCGTCCTCCTGCCGCCCTTGCCACTTCTACCGGCCGGTCTCCAGCGGAGGTGCATGGCCGCTCTTTACGTCGTCGCGACTCCCCTCGGCAATCTGGGCGACCTGAGTGCCAGGGCGATCGAGGTCCTGCGGTCCGTGCCGGTCGTGGCGGCCGAGGACACCCGTCGCACGCGCGGGTTGCTGGAGCATCTGGGTGCTCATCCACAGCTCCGAAGCTTCCACGCGCACTCGCCGGAGCGCCGGCTGGAGATGCTGCTCGAAATCCTGTCTGACGGCCGGGACGTAGCCCTGGTATCAGATGCCGGCACCCCGGGCGTGAGCGACCCCGGTACGGACCTCGTCCGGGCTGCACGAGAAGCGGGACACGTGGTCGTGCCGATTCCCGGTCCCTCGGCGATCGCCACCGTGCTTTCCGCATCCGGGCTGTCAGCTGACCGCTTCCTGTTCCTCGGTTTCGTGCCCCGTCGCGGGGCCGAACGAGCGCGACTCCTCGGTCGTGCCGCCGCAGAGGAATGGAGCGTCGTATTCTACGAGGCGCCAGGACGGGTAATAGAGCTGCTGGAGGATCTCGTGGCGCTGGCCGGTCCGGAACGCCGTGCGACCATCGGACGCGAGCTGACCAAGCTGCATGAGGAGATCCGCCACGGGTCCCTGGAGGAGCTGATTGGGCACTTCGTCGCCACGGAACCCCGGGGGGAGTTCACCGTAGTGCTGGAAGGAACCGGCGCGCCGCCTGCCGTTGTGGACCGGACCGAGGAAGCCAGTACCAGCGCTCGTCAGTTGCTGGCGGATGGCATCACGCGCCGCGAGGCGTCGCAGCGTATTGCCGCCGAATTCGGCCTGTCCCGGAACGATGCCTACCGCCTCGTCATGAGTCTCGCCTGATGCGATTCCTTTCGCTCCTCATTTTGCTGCTTAGCCTTCCAGCCGTGGCGCGCGGTCAGCAGGCGAGTGTGCGCGTGCCGGGCAAGGGAGGTGAGCCGGTCGAACCGCTGCAGACCATTGGGCGGCTGCATTACGAGGGGGGCGGTGACTGGTATGCCAATCCGTCAAGCCTTCCCAACCTGCTGGCTGCGATACGCGCCCGCACCGGGATTCCGGTGGAGCGCCAGGAGCGCACGGTCACCCTGACGTCCGATGAGCTCTGGAGCGTGCCATACATCTACATGACGGGTCATGGGAACGTGCATTTTTCGGATGACGAGCTGCGCGTCCTGCGGGCCTACCTATCGCAGGGCGGATTCCTGCACGTGGACGACAACTATGGCATGGATTCCTCGATTCGGCGGGAGCTCGCGCGGCTCTTCCCGGGCCAGGATCTCACGGACGTGCCGCTCGATCATCCCATCTACCATCTCACCTACGACATGCCGAGGGGAATTCCAAAGATTCACGAGCACGATGGCAAGCCGGCCCAGGGGCTGGGTCTGTACCTGAACGGGCGGCTGGTGGTGTACTACTCGTACCAGTCCGACCTGGGCGATGGATGGGAGGACCCTGAGGTGCACAAGGACCCGCCTGAGAAGCATGAGTCGGCGTTGCGCATGGGCGTCAATCTCTATGCGTATGCAGTGGGGTTTGGCGGATGAGCCTCACCGAGCTCGCCCTGGAGCAGGTCGCTCGGCCGCTGCGACTGCGCCGCAACATGGCGTGGCTCGTTGCCGCGGTCGGAGCAACGCTGTTGCTCCTCGGCGGTGCGGCGTGGCTGGCCCGGCTCGACATCGTTCGCACGCTTGTGTGGGTACCCGCGGCCTGGATTGGCGCAATTCTTCTGTTGTCCGCCGCGGCCTGGGGGCATCGTCGCGTAATCGCCAGTCTCGCGGTGCGATCGCTGGCGGAGTGGCTGGAACAGTCTGGCGCCTGGCGCCTCGGAGCGCTGCGCGCCCTCCTTGAGCGCACGCAACAAGGGTCGAGCATCGAGCTTACGCAGGCGGCTGACGCGGCGTCGGCGGCGGCAGTGGGCGCCCGTGCTTCGGGTGCGCTCGGGCCACTGGACGATCGCCTGACGAGCGAACTGCGCGCAGGGGTGGCCCTCCTGGCCCTCGGCCTCGGTGCCCTCGCCACCTCCGGGGGGCTTCGGGGACCGGGGGCCGTGCTCTGGCACCCGTTCCGGGCGTGGCGCGCGGTGGTGTCGCCGGTCCAGCTGCAGGCCTCGGCCGACAGCGTGGATCGTGGAGCGCCGGTCACGTTCACGGTCACCACCTACGGACGCCGCGAGGCGACGCTCTGGCTCCGGTCACCCGGCGAGTCGTGGCGCGAAATGGCGCTTACGCTCGACGCCAACGGGGTGGCGTCGCACATGATCCCCGTGCTCGAAACCGATCTCTTCGCGCGCGTATCGAGTGGCGACCGCGGCTCGGACACGATCATGGTGCACGTGCGCCAGCCGGTGTTCCTGGCATCGCTCGAGGTTACCGCGCGCTACCCGGCGTACCTCAAGCTCGAGGACGAGCCGATTCCCACGACAGGCGACACGGTGCTGCTGCCCGCCGGTACGCGACTCGAGACGCGGGGCGAGGCAACCGCTGAACTCGAGCTCGCCACCTGGAGCACTCCCGGGGTGGAGCTCGCGCTCCCGGTAAACGGCAAGCAGTTCGATGGCGATTTCACCCCTCTCCAGTCGGGCGCGTATCGGCTCACCCTGCGCACGGCGAGCGGCGCACCGCTCGCGGGCGACTCCGTCGTTCTGCCGCTGCGCATACTTCCCGATAGTGCGCCGGCGCTCGAGATCCCGGTGCCTGGTGCGGATACAACGGCGTCGCCCGAGGCGCGCGCGCTCGTTCTGGTGGACGCGCACGACGATCACGGCCTCGAGAGCGTCGTCCTCGAGTTGCGTCGCGTGTCGAGCCTCGGTACCTCCGATCCGGTGCGGGAACAGGTCGTGCCCCTTCCGGGTGGTGTGCCCGATCGAGCTGTCCTGAGCGCACAGCTCAACCTGCAGCAGCTGGGCCTGCTGCCGGGAGACACGCTTCACTATCGCGCACGCGGGGTCGATAACGCACCGCGAGGACAAACGGGGTGGTCGCGTGAGTACCTGCTGCGCATCCAGACACTGACGGAGCTTCGGGCCGATCAGCGGCGGGAGACGTCGTCACTGCAGGGCCGCCTCGATTCGCTGGCTGCCGAGAGCAAGAAGCTGGAGCGTCAGACGGAGGACCTCGCCCGCTCGCAACCACGCGACGCTACGAAGCAGGGCGACAATTCCGACAATCTCAGTTTTGAGCAGGCAAAGAAGGCCGAGGCGGTCGCCGAATCGCAGCAGGAACTGATGAAGCAGGCGGAACAGGCGCGGCAGGCGCTGCAGGAACTGCAGAAGAACGCCGAAACCGCCGGTATCGCCGATTCGGCGCTCATGGCGCGCCTGGCCGAGGTGCAGGCGCAGCTGGACAAGGCGCTGACACCGGAGATCCGGGCCAAGCTCGAAGAGTTGCGTCAAGCACTCAAGGAACTCGATGCGGAACGCACACAGGATGCCCTCAAGGACCTGGCCGAGAAGCAGAAGGAATTGAGGGAAGCCCTGGAGCGGAGCCGGGAGCTTTTCGAACGCGCTGCCATGGAAGGACAGCTCGAGAGCCTGGCGCAGGATTCCCGCGAACTGCAAAAGGAACAGGCCGAATGGAACCGGCAGGTTGCGGCCGCCGACAGCCAGCGCGCGGCCGCGTCGGAGCAGGCGCTCGCCAAGAAGGCGGAAGCACTTTCATCGGAGCTCAAGCAGCTCTCCGAACAGATGAAGGATAGCCCGCGTGGCGACAAGCTTGACCAGTCGGCGCAGCAGGCGGGGAAGGCCGCGCAGAAGATGCAGCAGGCCTCGAAATCCGCCAAGTCGGGCCAGAAGCAGAAAGCGAAGAGCGAGGGAGAGGAGGCGGAACAGCAGCTGGCACCGCTGGGCGAGGACCTGCAGGACGAGCGGGAGCAGATGGCGCAGGACTGGCGCAACGAGGTCCTGTCGCAACTCGATCAGGCGCTGGCCGACCTGAGCCGTCTCGGCGAACGGCAGCTCGCCGTGAGCCAGGGGTTCGAGCGGGGTGAGGCCGCCGCCAAACTGCGCGCCGAGGAGGGTGCAGTCGAGGAGGGAGTACAGCGACTGGAGGAGCAGGTGCGGCAGGCGGCCGGCAAGAATGCCCTGGTGCCGCCGGAGATCGGCACCTCGCTGTCGGCCGCGAGCCGCTTCATGCAGCAGGCGCGTGATGCCGTCTCATCGGCCAATTCCAATCCGCGGGAGGCGGGTGACCGGGCTGGCGATGCCCTCGATGCGCTCAATTCAGCCGCGCATGGCCTGTTGCGTGCCCGCGGCGACGTGAGCGGATCGGAGTCAGGGTCCGGACTTGCAGAAGCCATGGAAAAGATGGGGCAGCTTGCGAAGCAACAGGGGCAGCTCAGCGAGCAGGGCGCATCGCTGATTCCGCAAATGGGCGCGGGCGGGGCGCGGCAGCAGATGCTGCAGCTCGCTGCCCAGCAGCGGGCGCTCGCGCAGGAGCTGGAGAAGCTGCGTGGCCAGGGCAAGATGCCCGGAGCCGGCGAGATGGCCAACGAGGCCGAGGAACTGTCACAGCGGTTGCAGGCGGGCCGGCTCGACCGTCAGACGGTGGAGCGCCAGGAAAAGCTCTTCCGCCGCATGCTCGACGCCGGGCGGACGCTGCAGGGCGAGCAGGAGGACGAGCAGAAGGAGCGCCAGAGCACGACTGCCAACGGTGACAGCGTGCTGCTGCCCCCGGCGCTGCGCGCACGACTCGAGGATGCCGACGGAAGGCTCCAGGTGCCGAGCTGGGAGGAACTGCAGCGGCTTTCGCCGGCCGAGCGTCGGATCGTGGTCGACTATTTCCGCCGCCTTGCCACCCCGGGTACCCAGTAGCATGCGGTTAACGCTCGCGCTGCTGCTCCTCGCGGGTCCGCTGGCGGCCCAGGCCGATTCCCTCAACCGGGCCTTCGACCTGGAGCGGCGGGGTAACTATCCCGCGGCGGTGCTCGCGTATCGCGCCGTGCTCAAGAGCCGACCAGCCGACGTGAGCGCGATACTCGGTCTCGAACGCTCGCTGCAGCCGCTCAACCGGTCCGCCGAAATGGTAGCTGACGTGAGTACCGCCCTCGCCGCGAATCCGTCGGCCACAGCGCTGTATGGGGTCGCGGTTCGCACCTATGGCGCCGCCGGAATGTCCGACAGCCTGCGCCGGGTGGCCGAACGGTGGGCCCAGCTCGCGCCCAAGGACGAGACTCCCTATCGCGAATGGGGCACGGCGCTGCTGGCGCGCCGCGATCGCGCGGGCGCGCGCGCCGCATATCTCACCGGCCGGCAGCAGCTCGGCCAACCCAGCGCGCTGGCTCCCGAACTGGCACAGCTTGCCGTTCTGGAGAGTGACTACGCCACTGCCACCAGGGAGTGGCTGCTGGCGATCCGGAAGTTGCCGGGCTACCGGTCGGGCGCCGTGGTGACCCTTCGCCCCACCCCCGAGGCGCAACGTTCGGCAGTGCTCAAGGTGCTGCACGATGACGGGTCGCCTGATGCGTTGCGCCTCGACGCCGAGCTTCGTGCGCGGTGGGGAGATCCGCTCGGCGGGTTCGAGCGCCTCGTTCAAGTGCTGCCGTCTGATCCGGTCGAGGCGCGCGACCTGCTTCGGCAGTTCACCGAGGCGCTCCGCGGCAATACCGCGCCCCCCTACCGGCAGGCGATGGGTCGCGCGCTCGAGGCGATGGCTCAGCGGACCAATGGGGCGCAGCGGTCGCGCCTGCAGCTCGACGCGGCCCAGGCATATCTCGATGGTGGTGACCGCGCGTCGGCGCGGCGGATGCTGGCAAGCCTCGCCGGCGACGGTGAAACACCGGCGGCGCTGAGCGCCAGCGCGTCGGGCACGTTGCTGCGGCTGCTGGTGGAGGAAGGCAAGATGGAGGAGGCCGAGCGCAGCCTGGCGCAATACAAGGGGGTGCTGTCCACGCAGGAGATGGCCACTGTCACCCGCCGCGTGGCGCTGGGTTGGGCGCGCGCCGGCAAGCTGGATCGCGCCGAAGCGCTCGCCGCCGGCGACAGCTCGGTGGAAGGGCTGGCACTTCGCGGTCAGCTCAAGCTGTTTCAGGGAGACATCGCTGCCGCGGTGGAACTCCTCCGTGCCGCAGGGCCCTACGCCGGTACCCGGGAGCAGGCTACAGCGCGTACGTCGATGCTGGCGCTGCTGCAGCCGATCGAGGAGGACTCGCTGCCCGAGCTGGGCGCGGCGTTCCTCGCGCTCGAACGCTCGGACACCACGGCCGCGGTGGCGGGGCTCGCCGCCCTCGGTGCCAGGCGGCCGCGGAACAAGGGCGGTGCCGAGCTGCTCCTGCTCGCCGGACGGCTCGAAGCGGCACGAGGCGACGGGCCGGCGGCCGAGAAGCTGTTCCGGGCCGCGGTCGATACGACCGCGCCGTCGGCCGCCCCGGCGGCGCTCCTCGAGCTCGGACGCCTGCTCGCCAGCTCTGGAAGGGGCGGGGAAGCGGTGCCGGTCTTCGAACAACTGATCCTCGAGTACCCGCGCAGCGCGCTCGTGCCCCAGGCGCGCCGCGCACTCGATGAAGCGAAAGGTGCGGTGCCCCAGTAATGTGCCTTGCCTCTGTATCCCGCCGTGATTTCCTGCGCGTGGCGGCGGCCGTTCCGATCCTGCCCTCCGTGCTGTCGTTCCGGGAACCGGTGCGGGCCGACTGGCTGCTCATTCCCATGGACGATGCGCAGGCCGAGCACCTCAAGGCGTATGGCCTGACCTTCCGGGCCATCCAGCGCGGGGTCAAGGCAGAATGGCTGCTCAACTACCGGGGCGGCTCGTTCCTGTTGCCGAGCGACCCGGCGTCGGCACGGGACGCTGCGCTCAATGGAATAACGGTCGAAGGGCTGAGCGATGCCGCGGTCACGCAGATCCGCGGTGAGATTGCCACCTCCAACATGGACGCAGTGCCTTTGGAAAAGGCACCCAAGGTAGCCGTGTACGTCCCGCCTTTTGCCGCACCGTGGGATGATGCCGTCACGATGGCGCTCAGCTACGCCGGTATCGAGTATGACAAGCTGTGGGACACCGAGGTGGTGGAGCAGGGACTCAAGACCTACGACTGGTTGCACCTGCACCACGAGGACTTTACGGGCCAGTTCTCCAAGTTCTACCTGAACTACGCGGGGGCGCCGTGGCTCGCGGAAATGGTCTCGCGAAACCGCGAGGTCGCGCACGAGCTCGGTTACCCGAACGTTCCCGAGCTCAAGAAGGCCGTGGCGCAGCAGATCAGTGCCTTCGTGGAGCGGGGCGGCTTCCTGTTCGCCATGTGCACCGCAACGGAAACGCTTGATCTCGCGCTGGCCGCCGAGCACGTGGACATCGCCGCGTCCTATGCCGATGGCACGCCCGTCGAGCCGGGTGCGAGCGCCAAGCTCGACTGGAGCAAGACGCTGGCCTTCCAGAACGCGACCCTGGAACTGAGTCCTACGACCCCGGTCTACTCCGACATCGACGGACACCAGGTCAATTCCGTCGAGCGTCGGCAGCAACTCGGCACCTTCACCATCTTCGGTTTCAGCGCCAAGATCGACCCGGTGCCGACCATGCTGGTGCAGAATCATCGGGATGTGATTCCCGATTTCTACGGTCTCACGACGTCGTTCACCCGCAAGACGCTCAAGCCGGGTGTCACCGTGCTCGCTGATGAGCCGGGTGCACCCTGGGCCAAGTACATCCACGGTGAGAAGGGCCAGGGGACGTGGACGTTTTACGGCGGTCATGATCCCGAGGATCCACAACACCAGATCGGTGATGCCCCCACCGATCTTACGCTGCACCCGCATTCCCCGGGCTACCGGCTTATCCTGAACAACGTGCTGTTCCCGGCGGCAAAGAAGAAAGAGCTGAAGACGTGAGGGTGGGAAGACTTCGAGGCAGCAAGGTCGCACGAGGTGGCTGATCGCGTCGCCCCGGGCGTCATCACATACCTGGCCCAGCAGATTGCCGCCGCCGAAGGCAGGGAAGTCTCCTTCGTCGCCGAACTGGACCGCGACGGGCTGATCGTCGCGGCCCGGGCCGTGGCGCGCGGAACGGTTGATCGTGTCCTCGCGCTGCCGGGCATCGCGCGCCCGGGCGAGATGCTGCTGCACAATCATCCGAGCGGGCACCTGTCGCCGTCGGGCGCCGATCTTGCCGTCGCGGCCCAGCTGCACGATAACGGCGTCGGCTTCGGCATCATCTCCAACGATGCCACCCGGCTCTATGTGGTCGTCGAGGTCCCGCGGGGACGCGCCGAGATCCGCCTCGACACCCTGTCGGTGGTGGCCGAGCTCGGCGAGCATGGCGCCGTGGCGAAGGCCATGGGCCAGTTCGAGGACCGGCAGAGTCAGCGGGACATGTGTGCGCACATCGCCGACGCGTACAACGATGGCGGCGTGCTCATGCTCGAGGCCGGCACCGGCGTCGGCAAGAGCTTTGCCTACCTGGTACCGGCCCTGGCATGGGCGCGCGCCAACGGAGAGCGCACGGTGGTGAGCACCAATACCATCAACCTCCAGGAACAGCTGGTGGGCAAGGACCTGCCCTTCCTGCGCGAGGCCCTGCGCACCGAGAACCATGAGCCGTCATTCGCGCTGCTCAAGGGATGGAGGAACTACCTCTGCCTGTCCCGGCTGCACCAGGCGGTGGGCGCGCAGCGAACTCTCCTCGAACCCGACAAGCTGGATGAACTCACGGCGGTCGCCGCCTGGGCCAGCCGCACATCGGACGGTTCCCTGAGCGACCTCCCGTCCTCGCCGAGCCCTGAAGTCTGGGACGAAGTGAGCGCCGAATCCGACCTCTGTCCGCGGCTGCAATGCGAGCACTTCGACCGCTGCTTCGTGTTCCGCGCCCGGCGACAGGCTGCGCAGGCCGACGTGGTGGTCGTCAACCATCACCTGCTCGCGGCCGATCTGCAGGTACGATCGGCCAGTGACAACTGGCAGGAGGCGGCGGTGCTGCCGCCGTACCAGCGGATCGTGCTCGATGAGGCGCATCACATCGAGGACGTCGCGGCCAGCCATCTCGGCACCCAGGTGTCCAGCCGCGGGGTGCGCCGGCTTCTCGGCCGGTTCGAGCGCAACGGGCGCGGCCTCATCCCCACGCTCTTCCACGAGCTGCGTTCCATCGACGATCTGCTGGCGCGTGCGAGCCTCGACCTGCTGCGCGACCGGCTGGTGCCGGCACTGGCCGATGCGCGGCGAGCCTCCGACCAGCTGTTCACGCGGCTGGTGGGCCTGCTCGACGAGGCGCCGGGCGGCCAGCGTCGGCTGGATGATGACTTTGCCGCCGATCCAGTGTGGGCCGCCGGGCTGACGGCCGAACTCGAGGCGGCACTGCGCGGGTTTCAGGTGCTGCGTGATTCGGTGGAGACCATTTCCGGTCGACTGGAACAGGCCGACGTGTCCGAGCGGCGGCTGCGTCTCTTGCAGGAATTGCGGGCGGTGCTGGGACGGTTGGAGGTCGTGTCGGAAGGGCTGGTTCACGCGCTGCAGCCCGCGTCCGCCGGCGATCCGGTGGTGCGCTGGATCGAACGGAGTGGCAAGCGCGGCGCCGAGGTGAAGCTGGCCGCCGTGCCGCTCGACCTGGCGCCGGTGCTGCGCGAGCTGCTCTTCGAGAAGGCCAAGACCATCGTGCTCACCAGCGCGACACTGGCGGCGTCCGGCGATTTCGGCTTCATGGAGGGGCGCCTCGGTCTCTCGGGCGGCGACTCGCCGGTTACAGTACGGGAAACGTTCCCGTCGCCGTTCGACTATCCCAGCCAATGCGTTTTCGGTATCCCGACGGACATCCCCGACCCGCGCGATGATGAGGCGGGCCACGCGTCGGCGATCCTCTCGGCGATCGTCGACCTGGCTTATGCATCCGACGGCGGCATGTTCGCGCTCTTCACCAGCCACGCGTCGCTGCAGCGAGCCGCGAGCTCACTGCGCCAGGCCGTCGGTGGCCGCTGGCCGCTGCTGGTGCAGGGTGATGCCTCACGGGACCAGCTCCTGCGGCGCTTTCGGGATACCGGCAACGCCATCCTGCTCGGCACCGACTCCTTCTGGGAAGGTGTGGACGTGCCCGGCCGCGCGCTCCGCGCCCTGGTCCTGTGCAAGCTACCTTTCAAGGTGCCCAGCGAGCCGCTCACATCGGCGCGGTTGGAGCGCCTGGCAGAACAAGGCGAGGACGGGTTCATGGGCTACTTGCTGCCGCACGCCGCGCTCAAGCTCAAGCAGGGGTTCGGGCGGCTGATCCGCAGCCAGCGCGACGTGGGAGTGGTGGTGCTGCTCGACAGCCGTGTCACCACCAAGCGTTATGGACCGCTTGTACTGGGCGGCCTGCCACGGGCCGAGCGGATCATCGCGCCCTGGGCGCAGGTGCGCACCAAGTGCGAAGACTTCTTTGCCCGTCATGGCATCGGGGCCCCGGTATGACGCTGGTCGTGCAACCGTCCAAGATCGTCTGCATCGGCCGCAATTATGCCGAGCATGCAAAAGAGCTGGGGAATGAGGTGCCGAAGGAGCCACTGATCTTCCTCAAGCCGCCGAGTTCGCTCCTGGCGCCAGGAGGCACGATCATCCTGCCGCTGATCTCGCGGCAGGTGGAGTTCGAGGGCGAGATCGGCGTCGTGATCAGCAAGCGGGCGCATCGGGTGCCTGAGGCGGATGCCGAGGCGTTCATCGCCGGATACACCTGCGTCAACGACGTCACCTGCCGCGACCTGCAAAAGACAGACGGCCAGTGGACCCGGGCGAAGGGTTTCGACACCTTCTGTCCCGCAGGTCCGCGCGTGGTGGCGCTCGACTGGCGCACGCTTTCCGTCGTGACGCGGGTCAACGGCACCGAGCGCCAGCGGGCGCCGTCAAGTGACATGATCTTTTCCATCCCGCACCTGCTGGCGCACGTGAGCGCCATCATGACGCTGGAGCCGGGCGACGTCATCGCCACCGGGACGCCGGCGGGCGTCGGAGCGCTCGCTGCCGGCGATGTCGTGGAAGTCGAGATACCAGGCGTCGGCATTCTTTCGAATCGTGTAGCTGCGCAGGAGTCGCAATGATCCGCTTCAGTGACCGGTTGCAGGCGCTGCCGGGCTATCCCCTCGCCGAAATCCCCTCGATCAAGCGCCGGCTGATCGAGGCTGGCATGGATGTCATCGACCTCGGCGCGGGCGACAACGACACGCCGCCACCCGATACCGTGATCGCGGCGATGCACGAGGCGCTCAAGCTTCCGGCGCTGAGCAAGTACGGATTCCAGCAGGGCCTGATGGCGTATCGCCAGGCAATTTCCCGGTGGGTCGAGCGGCGCTTCGGCATCCGCTTCGATCCGGCCAGCGAAACGCTGCCGCTGCTCGGCTCCAAGGAAGGGCTGTCGCACCTCCCGGTGGCGGTGGTGAACCAGGGAGACGTGGTCCTGGTGCCCGAGCCGGGATACCAGGCCTATATAGGCGGCGCCATCCTGTCGGGTGCGGAGCCCCACATCTGCCCCCTCAGGGCCGAGCGGAACTTCCTGCTCGAACTGGACGACGTGCCCGCCGACGTGCTCCAGCGCGCGAAGCTGGTGTTTGCGAACTACCCGAACAATCCGACGGCGGCGGTGGCGAACACCGAATACCTCACGCGGCTGGTGAACAACTGCCGCAAGTACGGCATCCTGCTGGCGTACGACAACGCGTACTGCGAGCTCACGTACGACGGCTACCGGGCGCCGAGCATCTTCGAGATTCCCGGCGCGCGCGACGTGGCAATCGAGTTCTTTTCACTCTCGAAGAGCTATTCAATGACCGGCTGGCGCATCGGCTTCGCCGTGGGGCGGAGCGAGCTCATCGGTGCGCTCACCCGGGTCAAGTCGTATGTCGACACGGGGCCGTGGCTCGCGATCCAGCAGGCCGCGGTGGCGGCGCTGGACAACTCCGATGCACTGGTGGCGCCGGTGCGCGCCGAGCTGGAGCGTCGACGCGACGCGGGAGTGGCGGCCCTCAACGCGAATGGCATCGCTTGCGAGGCGCCGCATGCGGCGATGTATCTCTGGGTTCCGCTCCCTTCCGGCGTGAAGTCGGTGGCGTTCACGCGCCGGGTACTCGAAGAGACCGGCGTCGTCCTGCTGCCGGGGAGTGGATTCGGCCCCGCGGGCGAGGGCTATTATCGCATTGCCCTCACCGTGGGTGCGGCGCGACTGGAGGAGGCGGCCCGGCGCATTGCATCGGTCCTGACGACGACCCCGCGCGACGAACTGGCCGCGGCGCGCTAGGATGAAGCTGCTCGACACCGATGAGACGATCCTCCTCGTCACCGGCACCGGGATCGCCGCCGAGGAGCGGGACCGGCCGCTGGCCTACTGGCTCAAGGGCGAGATCGACCAGCGGGGTGCGTCACATCCCTACCGCCGCGGCATCGTGGTAGGTGACGCCTGGTACGTGGAGAACCGGATCTTCCAGCTCAACCCGGCGATTACGATCGGCGGTCCAGGCGTGAACGCCGCTGCCCGCGAGTTGTCCGAGACGCTGCCAGTGGTGCACAACGAGGAAGACCGGGTTTTCGTGCAGATGGGGACTTCGGGTGAGGCGGCCAAAGTGTGCCTCTGGGGCGCCGACCTGGCCGCAACCGCGAGGGCCGTGCAGTTCTTCGTGCAGGACGGCATGCTCACCGAGATGCTCGAGCGGCTCTGGCGCCCCCGTCCCAACGACGGCGGCGTCTACGTCTAGCACTCAGTCGCCGAGCAGGTCCTCGAGCGCCTTGTCCACCACCTCCGTCGTCTTTCCCTCGATCAATCGCCGCAGGATGTCCGCCGCCTCAAGGGGCAGGTTTCCGGGGTGCACCCGGTCCTTGTCGAAGCGCACGATGTGACCAAGCGGAAAGGCGACGAGCTGGTCACTGAGCTCGTCATCGTCCTCGTCGCTCTCCACCGTCGCATCGTAACTCGCCCCCGGCACCGACGTCGCCCACGGCTCAGCCTCCTCGTCGGGTTCATCTTCCGTCAGCCCCGGCGGCAGCTGCAGCAGTGCATACAGCTGGCACTGCAGTCCCGGTGCGGCTTCGCGGGCGACGAGTACCACCGGCACGGGATTGCCGAACAGGTTGTGCTCGCTGACTTGCGACCACATCTCCGGCGGCATGACGTAACGCGCGATGAGGCGCGTGTCATGATACGTGGCCATGCAGACCATGCCCTCCGGCGTGCGCTCGTCGTCGATGAGGCGCACACGCAGGGCCACGGGCTCTTCGGCAGCGGCATACGCCGCCGGCGGGCCGTCGCCCTCAGGGAGCTCAACGGGTTCGGGTTTGCTCATGGCTGAAAGATAACGGCGGACCGGGCAGGTGAGGCGCCCCGGGTGGGTAACAGGCGCCGCGCGGCTAGGCGGGTGTCACATCCTGTGCCCGGGCCATTGCCGCGCGGATGCGCACCAGGCTCTCGTCGCGTCCCACCACGGAAAGGAGCTCGTTGACGGGCTCGGAGACCGTGCCGCCGGTGAGTGCCACGCGCACCGGCTGCATGGCGTCGCCCAGCTTCACCCCATGTGACTCCGCCGCCTGCTTGAGCGCCGCGAGCAGAAGTTCGGGCGTCCATTCGGCGCGACTGAGGGGCTCGAGCGCGGCCGCGGCAAGCACCAGGCTGGCGCCAAACGCAGGACCCATCTTCTTCACCAGCTTCTCCGCCTTCTCGTCGAGCACGATCCGGTTCGAGTCGAGACGAACGGCCACCTGTTCCGCCAGCTGGAGAACGGTGCGCGAGCGGGCCTTCGCCGCGTCGATCAGGGCCTGCAGGTCGCGTCCCGCCGGGTCGACGCCCAACCGGTCGAGCTGACGCAGCACCGGCTGGAGGAGGTCGTCCGCGGGGGTGTGGGACAAATACTGCCCGTTCATCCACTCCAGCTTTGCCGTGTCGAACACCGCAGGCTTGCTCTGGATGGCCTCGAGAGAAAAGAGCTCGACCAGTTCGCCGCCGGTGAGCAACTCGCGGTCGCCGCCGGGCGACCAGCCCAGCAGGGCCAGGAAGTTCCGCATCGCCGACGGGAGAATGCCCTGGTCCTGGTAGTCGCCAACGGCCGTTGCACCGTGACGCTTGGAGAGCTTCTTCCCGTCGGTGCCGAGAATCATCGGCACGTGGGCGAAGACGGGGAGGGGGGCACCGAGCGCCTGATAAAGCGCGATCTGCTTCGGAGTATTGGAAACGTGGTCGTCGCCCCGCATGACGTGCGTGATCCGCATGGCGATGTCATCGGAGACCACGGCGAGGTTGTAGATGGCCGATCCATCGGAGCGGAGGATCACGAAGTCATCGAGGTCCCGGCCCTGGAAACTGATCCGGCCATGCACCGCGTCCTGCCACGCCAGTTCCGCGTCGGGAACCGCGAAGCGGATCACGAACGGATCGCCCCCGGCGATGCGGCGGGCTTCCTCCTCCGGGCTCAGCGCCCAGCGCGCACGCTCGTATCGGTAGGGGCGGCCGGCCGCCACGGCGAGCCTGCGCTCGGCGTCGAGTTCCTCGGGCGAGGCGAAACAGCGGTACGCCAGGCCATTGGCCAACAGGCGCTCGGCGTCGGCCCGGTGCCGTGCCCCTTCCGCTCCCTGGAAATAGGGTCCCTCATCCCAGGCAATCCCGAGCCAGCGCAGGCCTTCGAGGATGACCTGGGTGTGAGCGTCGGTGCTGCGCTCCTTGTCGGTGTCCTCGATGCGGAGCACGAAGGTCCCGCCAGTCTTGCGCGCGTAGAGCCAATTGAAGAGCGCCGTACGGGCCCCGCCGACATGGAGATAGCCGGTGGGTGACGGGGCGAACCGGACGCGGATCGGAGAGTGTGTCATAGGCGGGGCGAAAGTTAGTTTCGGGCCGCAACGGAGCAACCGCCAGTTCGTGCGCCGGCCGCGCCCTTGCGCACTCATCAATAGGTATTTACTTATATAAGTAATGACTTACGCAACAACCCTGACCGCACTGGCCGACCCTACCCGGCGCGCCCTCTACGAGCGGGTGCGCCGCCGCCCGCAGGCCGTGGGCGAACTGGCCCGGGCCCTCGACGTCAGCCAGCCGGCGGTGTCCCAGCACCTCAAGATGCTCCGGTCGGCCCGGCTCGTCCGGGTCCGACATGAGGGCACGCGGCGCATCTACAGCGCCGATGTGGAGGGACTGGCTGAGTTGCGCCGATACGTCGAGCAGATGTGGGACGACGTCCTGGCGGCATATGCCGCCACCGACGAACCGCCGCCGGCGCGCGTCCGGGCGCGCGCGCGTACGCCCAGGTAATTCAAGGAGGTCCGAATGCCCCGCACCGAGCGCCTGTCGCCGATTCACAAATCCATCGCGGTGCCATGGAACCGGGCGCGCGCCTTCGACCGGTTCACTCGTGAGATCGCCTCCTGGTGGCCACTGGGCACACACTCACTCGGACTCGAGCGCGCCGAGACCGTCATCTTCGAGGGACGGGTGGGAGGGGAGATCCGGGAATCGATCCAGGGCGGCGACGTCTCGGTGTGGGGCACAGTGCTGGAGTGGCATCCGCCCGAGCGGGTTTCCTTCACGTGGCACCCCGGCAAGCCCGCCAGCACGGCGCAGCGGGTCGATCTTCGCTTCGTGCCCGACGGATCAGGCACCAGGGTCGAGCTCACACATAGCGGCTGGGAGGCGCTGGGTCCGCTCGCGAAGACGGCTCGGCGGGGATACCCGCTGGGGTGGATGTACGTGCTTCGGCTCTATGCCGGTCGGCGGCACGCTCCGGTCGTGCTGCTCATGGACTTCATTCAAACGGCGCTGGGACCGTTGCTCAAGCGCCGCTTCGACCAGCTGGAAGCACGCGCGGCGGCCCTGGAGGGGCCGCCGCGATAGTGGGACTACGGAGCGGGAGGGATTCGAACCCTCGTTAAGGGCTTTAGACCCCTAAAACGGTTTAGCAAACCGCCGCCTTCAGCCTCTCGGCCACCGCTCCAATTCGTGCCGCACTAACATAAGCCCGGGCCGCACCGGGCCAAAGGGCCGGCCTCACGCCGACCGCGCCGCCGCCTCAGCCTGGTCGACCCGCCGTTCCATCGCACTCCAGCGGAAGAACAGGATTGCCATGGAAACCCACATGATCGGGTCGGCGACCGCTTTCATGAGCAGGCCCGCCATCTGCTGGTCGCTGTGCGCCTGGATGTTCCCGACGCGCGGCGCCAGTTCGTAGAGCTTGTACGCCGGCAACTCCGAAAACGTCAGCATCGCGGCGGGCACGGTCGGGACAATGGTGGCCGCAAACAGATAGCCGATCTTGAGGGGCTCGTTGATCCTCGCAATTCCCGGCGGGGCAAGCACTGGCCACCAGAGGGCCAGTCCGCTCAGGAACCAGGAGGCATCAATGGTGAACGAGCCGAGCTGAGACGCCATCAGTGCATCGGTGACGGCGGGCACGTGCGTCACCAGGAGCACAGCATTGAATGCGACCAGGCCGAAGATCCCGCCCGCGGCCCGGTGCAGCAGTCCCTTCCACTGGGGCGATACGCCCAGTCGGCGCCATGCCTCAGGCGGCACACCCAGGATGAGGAAGGGAGGAGCCACCTGGCTCAGCAGCAGCCACTGCACCGAGTGCATACTGGCCAGGTAGCCTCCGCCGAGTGTACCGATGGGCCAGTCGAGCGCGGCCCACACCAGCAGCAGCCCGAGCAGGAAGGTGGCGACGCGCCCCGATCCCCACTCGAGCGTCGCATCGGCAGTACGCGCACGCTTCCGGCCGCTGAAGTACAGCAGCGCAATGGCCGCCACGACGAGCCACACGCCGGGGTAGGCACGCCACTCCCAGCTCCATGGTGTATTCGTGGCGGAACACCACCAGTTCATCGCGGAGCTTTCTCCATCACGGGGCGTCGCCGTACGCACGCACCGGCAGGTCGACCCGTACGGTGCCAGCGCGAGCGAACGTGAGAGTCACGGTGATCGTGTCACCGGGCAGGGGCAGGCGGTCCAGGGTCGTGAGCATGAGGTGCCTGCCTCCCGGTGACAGCACCAGGCTGTCGCCCGCGGCGATCACCGGCGCGGCGATGTGCTCCATGCGCATCAGCCCTCCATCGGCCACTTGCCCATGAAGCATGGCACCGGCGGCGATCGAAGAGGCAACGGTGAGCAGCGTATCGGGGCGGCCGCCGCGGTTCTTGACGGTGAAATATGCCGCAGCCTCGGAGGTGGTTGGTGGCGCAAAGGCGAAGCCGCCGCGCACTTCGATGTTACCCGCCGCCACGGTGCCCGGTTCGCTCGCCGCGCATGCTCCCGAGAGGAGCAGCAAGGCCACCGGCCTCACGAGGCCTTGCCGGGCCAGGCGACGAGGAGCGGCAGGTCGTGGGCCCAGTTGGATTGCCGGAACCCGAAGGGGTAAAGGAAACGGCAGATGTTGTCGGGCGTGCAGGCATAGACATAGGCGGCATGACCAACCAGGTATGCACCTGCGCCCGCGCCGACAGTCGTGTCCTTTTCCGAGGGTGGTATGTGTGCGGCAGCCTCGGCCGCCGAAACCTCGGTGGGCGTGCCGCGCAGCCCGATAAAGGTCGGATCGAATGCATCGAGCCATCCGCGCAGGCGCGTGGCGGTATCGCGATCCGGGTCGTTGGTGACGAACACCACCTTGATCCTGCTGGCCTCGGGGGCTGGCATGTTCTTGAGTGCCTGGGCGATGTTCGACATGTGCACCGGGCAGACGTCCGGGCAATGGGTGTATCCAAAGAAGAGCAGGGTGACGTAGCCGTCCGTCTCCTTGCGGAAGTCGAACGGTTTTCCTTGCGTGTCGGTAAGTGTGAAGGACGGCTTTTCTTGCGGCGGCGACAGCGCGAGTCCCTGCACCTGGTTGGTCGTGTCCGGTGCGGCACCGGCCTCACGGCGAGCCGGAGTCGACGGCCGGCAGGACACAACGCTCGCGAGGAACAGAAGGGCAGCACCGACACGCAGGCGAACGGGCAGGTTGCGCAACAGCGGCGGGAGGCTCATCGAATGTTCAGCAACATTGGGCACCGCGGAATTTACCGGACCCGAGGAGTCATGGGCAACCAGGCGCTGCCTGCGTTCCCTGAACACCTCTTGCCACTGATGGCCTCCATGCTGCTCGGCATCGGTTGCGCGAGCCGGCCGGATGCGGGTGCCACGGGACATGTCGGCACTATCTCGGTCGCGCACGCCGTTGCCTGGAGTGCCGCCGACGTGAAAGCGGCCACCGTTGGGATGGAGATCAGGAATGAGGGCGACCACCCTGACACACTGATCGCCGTAACCTCGCCAGCAGGGGCAGCGATGCTGCACACCGAGGTGCCGGGGCAGGGCATGCGCCCGCTGCCCGTCCTGCCGCTGCCGCGTCGCGGCGCCGTCAGGATCGGGCGGGGCCTGCACGTGATGGTGGAAAGCCTGCGCGATCCCCCTGCCACGGGAACAACCATTCCGGTGACGCTGCGCTTTGCGCGTGCGGGCGCGATGGAACTGGCGATCCCGGTCCTGCGTTACTCGGAAGCGCTCAGCGCTTTGGGCGAGTGACCGGCGTGCCGGGACAGGTGACGCGCTGATAGGGGAACAACACCTGCTTGTCGCCCGGCGACGGTCCCGCGGCGATGCGCGCCACGAGCGAATCAGCGCCACGCCGCTGGTAGGCGATGAGCCGCGGGAAATCATGCCGCGGATTCTCGAATTGCAGCAGGGTATCCGACACGACGGTTGCCGTGAATATGGCCGTTGGTTGCATCATCGGATGTGCCTCAAAGTCCACTCGCCCGTCCTGCATCCGGATCAGCATGAGTTCGTAGTCATCGAGTCGCCCCTCCCGGATTGTCCGGCCCATGCCGAGCATGCTGCCTCCGGACGGTGCCATCCATTGCTCCTCGATAGTGGCCGACCCATGTCGCGTGGCCCAGCAACCGGCCAACCAGGCAGCGTGGCTGATCGTCGCCCTGGCTTGCGCGGCGGCCGGCTGGCTCACGAGCAGCAGCAGCACGACGACGGTGGCGCCGCGCCATCGCCGACCGTTCGACTTCATTCCCTCACCAGAGTTTGATGAACCAGTCACGTGGCTTCGCCTCTCCGGACACGGTCCAGTCGCCCGAAGGATGCGCGAGCGCGAAATAGCGAATCGTGGTGCTGCCGTCACCGTCGCCACCGGGCACCGTAACCCGGGCGCGCGCGATCACGTTGTCGCTGAAGCCCCGGATGCCGGTGACGCGCACCCGGATGCCGGTGTCGGCGAGCATCCGTCGCGCGAGTGCCGGGTCAATGACGTAGCCCTCCTTCGTCTCCTGACTGCCGATGACGGCCTGCCGGCGGTCCTGGGCCACCCACCGGGTGATAGCCTGGGCAACTGCCGGTGGTGCCGTGGGCTTGGTGGAGATGTACTGGGCTACGAATGCGAGCAGGATGATGCCGAGCAGGAACATGAGGCCGCCGCCCGAACGCTTGACTTCTGTCTGGGTCATTTCAGTGTCCTCAGCCGCTCCGCGGCCTGGCGCAGGGTCTCTTCGCGCTTGCAGAAGGCGAAGCGCACGAGGCGCCGTTCGGGATCAGGGGTGCTGAAGAAGCTCGAGCCCGGTACGGGGGTGACCCCGATCTCGGTGGTCAGCCAGCCGGCAAACTCGGTATCGGGCAACTCGCTCAGCGCCGAGTAGTCGGCGAGGATGTAGTAGGCGCCGTCAGGAAGCACGGCGCGAAAGCCCGATGCCAGCAGGGTTTCGTGCAGCAGGTTGCGGCGACCGGCGTACTCGCAGGCCAGGGTGCCGTAGAAGTCGGCGCCGAGCTGGTCGAGCGCTTCGGCCACCGCCTCCATCAGCGGTGCGGGGGCCCCCACGGTGAGGAAGTCGTGCACCTTCCGGATCGCGCCCGACACTTCGGCCGGCGCGATCGCCCAACCGATGCGCCAGCCAGTTACCGCGAAGGTCTTCGAGGCGCCGCTGATGGTGACGGTCCGTTCCGCCATCCCGGGCAGAGTCGCCATGGGGACATGCGCGCCGGTATAGCGGATATGCTCGTAGATCTCGTCGGTGATGGCCCAGGCGTCGAAGCGCTGGCAGAGTGCCGCGATCGCGGCGAGCTCCTCGCGCGAGAGGACCCGGCCGGTCGGATTGGCCGGGGTGTTGAGGATGATCGCCCGGGTCCTCGGGGAGAAGGCGGCGGCAAGGCGCTCGAGGTCGAGCGGAGCGCCGATCGGCAGCGGCACATGCCGCAGCGTGGCCCCGCAGAGAATCGCGTCCGGACCGTAGTTCTCGTAGAAAGGGTCGAAGACGATCACTTCGTCGCCCGGATCCACGATCGCCATGAGGGTGGCGACCATCGCCTCGGTGGAGCCACACGTGACGGTGATCTCGGTCTCCGGGTTCACCACCATGCCGTACCACTCGGCATACGTGCGGGCCAGGGCCTCGCGGAGCCGCCGCGATCCCCAGGTAATGGCGTACTGGTTCACGTCGTTGGCGATGGCGCGAGCGGCAGCCTCCTTGAGCACGTCGGGCGCGGGAAAGTCCGGAAAGCCCTGCGCGAGATTGATGGCCCCATGCTCGCGCGCCAGGGCCGACATGCCCCGGATCACGGACTCGGTGAAGCCGCGTGTGCGCCCGCCGAACGCCGTGGCCATCCTACTCGGACGTCGCGATGGAGTCCTGCAGCTTGACGCGGCCGCCGGCGGAGTCGGCCACCGTCATCGCCTTGCCGACACCCGTAGCGCCCGGAATCTTCGACTGGCCCAGCACACTGTCACGTTCACGCTGCGACTGCAGCTTTTCCGTCGCGGCGCCCTTGTCCCTGGTGCAGGCGGCGAGGGCACCCAGCAGCAGCGCGGCGCTCCCGAGTCGTCGATACATGGGGTGACTCCTTGCGGGAAATTCGCGGGAACGGGACTTCCTGTCTCAACAATCGATGCTGTGCCGCTTGAGGACATGACTGAACACCGGGGCGAGCAGCAAAGCCGTTACAACGATGTAGGCCAGGCCCGAGTAGAGCGCGTACGCGCCGGCGAAGAGGCGCGTCGGGTCATTGGGGTAGGCGCCGGAGGGTCCCTCACCGCCAAGCAGCAACGCGGCCTGCGAGAAGGACTCGACCAGGTCATAACCTGCAGTGAGGTGAAATCCGAGCATGCCGATCGACAGTGAAACCCCGATCAGGACCGCTGCCAAACTGAGGTTCCGCCGCGCGGTACGCCTGACGGCTGGGTGAATGCGGTGGGTTGCCGGTTCGGGAGGCTTCGCGCTCGCGTCAGACGTCATCGGTTTCTCAGGGCTCAGTGCGGTCCTTC
Source organism: uncultured Gemmatimonadales bacterium (assembly GCA_963822925.1). GTDB lineage: Bacteria > Gemmatimonadota > Gemmatimonadetes > Gemmatimonadales > GWC2-71-9 > JAGGAG01. The sequence continues at coordinate 67,158 of CAWGJN010000003.1, read as the reverse complement.
GGAGATGGCGGTGCGATCGCGGACCTCGGGGCGGGCCAGGAGACGCTCGGCGAAATCGAGGCGTTCGTGCACCTCACTCAGTTCGCGGCGCAGATCGTCCATTTCGCCACGCAACGACTCCAGCTCTTCCCTCGAGCCGCCGCCTGCTCCCTCAAGACGAAGCCGCGTCTCCTCGAGGCGGAGCTTGGCATAGCGCTGAAACCCGGCAAACATGAGGCCGAGCACCGGTATCGACAGTGCCATGATGGGGATGAGGAGTACCAGTGAGTGCCGGTCCATCGCCTCTCCCTGCTGCTGCTGGTGCTAGGCGTACTGGAGGATCGCGACGTAGTGGCAAGTCGTGCCCGCGAGCACGAACAAATGCCACACGAAATGGCCGTACCGGATGCGATCGGCGGCGAAGAATGCCACGCCGGCCGTGTAGGCCAGCCCCCCCGCGGTGATCCAAAGCAGCCCCGGAAGCGGGACCTGCCGGAGGAACGGCCCCGCGGCAACCACGGCAAGCCATCCCATCGCGAGGTAGAGTCCGGTGGAGAGGCGGGGCCACACGATGCCCTTCGTGGTCTTGAGGGCCACGCCGAGGGCGGCCATCAGCCACACCACCGACAGGAGCGTCCAGCCCCACGGGCCCCGGAGCACGCCCAGCGCAAAGGGAGTGTACGTGCCCGCGATGAGCAGGTAGATGGCGCTGTGATCGATGATCTGGAGCACGCGTTTGGCGCGGCTCTCAGGGATCGCGTGGTACAGCGTGGAAGACAGGTAGAGCAGGACGACCGTGACCGCGAAGACCCCGGTGGCGCCGATCAGCATCGCGTCACCCCGGCGGAGCATTGCCCCGATGAGAAACGGGGCGGCGGCCAGGCTCGCCACGAGTCCGATGCCGTGACTGATACTGTTGGCGATTTCCTCGCCCACGGTCTGGGAGCGCAAGCTCATCGTGGCTTAGCTCGCCATCCGCTCCTTGAGCCACGCCATCAGGCGGCGATCCACCTCGAGGGCCTCCTGGTCGGGGGAGTGCGGCATGACCTCCCAGCGCTTACCGGCGCTCATCAGGAACCAGGATGCCTCGGTCGCCTCGATGGCGCGGGCAGCATTGGCCACCTGACCCTCGTAGGAGACGAAGTGGAACTCGCGTCCCTTGAACACGAGACGCCGCTGTTCAACCTTGTGCTTGTTCATGCTACCTGCCTCCAGGGTAAACCCCGCAATTCCGAACCCGACTGGAATCTAGTCGGTTGAGTCCCGGATCAGGCTTTTCGAGTCAGGAAGTGCCCAGTACCTCGCGGGCCGCGACGGCGGGGGCCTTGGACGGTGCCGGCTTGGACGCCTCGATCATGTCGAGATCCGGCCGGACCTCATCGGACAGGGCAACGCGATTGCGATCGGCCCGGACCATGCGCGAGAAGAGGGAAAGTTCACGGTCGAAGAGGAACTGGAAGAAGAGCCGCGTCCAGGACATGTGCGACTTGAGCTCGACGTAGAACTCCGGCGCCATGGCCTTGATCTTCGGCAACCGGTTCCACGCCACCGACGGGAAATCGTGGTGCTCGTTGTGGTAGCCGACGTTGAAGGTGATCGCATTCAGGAAGCCGTAGTAGCTGAACGTTTCCTGCTCACCCTCACCGGTGAGATAGTGCCGCTGGATCCAGCGTGCGCCAAGGGGATGGAGCCCGATGGAGAAGAAGAACGACATGGCGAGGTACGCGAGCGCCTTGGGCCCGAGCAGGTAGTACACCGCCACGTTCACGCCCAGCTGCACTGCCAGGTTGATCACCTCGAGCCGCTGCATCACCTGGACTTCCTTCATCCGCATCGGGCGCAGGGCCTGGAAGAACGGATAGAACAGCAGCCAGATTGCCTTGCCGAAGGCGGAGTGGCCGATGAGTTTCGCCTCCCAGAGGCTGGGCACATCGGCGTCCAGTTCGTAGACGCCCTGGAAGGCATGGTGCTTGAGGTGGTACTTCTGGAATGGCGCGATCGACGGAAAGAACAGGGGCATGTTGGCGATCAGCCCCGTGATGAAGTTCGGCGTCTTGCGCTTGAACACGAGGCGGTGAGTGCACTCGTGAATGAGCACGAACAGGCCGTGGTTGGCAAAGGCGCCAATGGTGTAGGCCAGGAGGAATACCACCCACCAGGAACTGGTTGCAGCGAACCAGGCCACCACACCCTGGAGGGCGACCACCACCAGAGTCCACCAGAACGTCGACTGGCTCGGGCCAATCAGGGCGCGAATTTCCGGGTGGGCCTTGAGGATTTCCTTGGTGCGGCCGCGATGGGGCTCCGGGGCGCTCGAATGCTTGAAGTCGTCGCTGGCGGCGGTCACGTAGCCCTCGATAAGACAAGTTGCTGGGATGGACCGGACCGGAACACCGATGCGGAGCCGTCTATGTCTGCCAGAATCTATTCGCCCTCAGGTTGCCGAGCCAGCGTGGCGGCCGGGTCGGACGGACGCCGATCATGAAGTTCCGGTCACATTCGGGGCATTGACAATACAAGTTATAACATGTAATATCCGGCATGCCTCATGGACTGCGGGAAGAACTCAAACAGACCCGGCCGTTCCCCCGGCGGAGCGCCGAAGCGCTGCTGAGTGTCCTCCGGACGGCCGCGTTGTTGGATCATGAGCTGAACGACATGCTCAAGCCGCACGGGCTCACGCTGACTCAGTACAATGTGCTGCGCATTCTTCGGGGCGCGGGTGACGCCGGACTCTGCGGGCGTGAGGTAGGGGAGCGGCTTGTTTCGTCGGTGCCTGATGTCTCCCGACTGCTGGAGCGAATGGAAGAGCAGGGCATCGTGCGCCGGGAACGGGACGACCAGGATCGACGACACGTGACTGCCCGGATCACCGAGGTGGGCCGGCGCCTGCTCGAGACGGTGACGCCCGAACTCGAGGAAGTGGAGCGGGCGCGGTTCGGCCGGCTGAGTGACTCGACGCTCCAGGCGATGATCACGGCGCTCGCGCACGTTCGTGAGACAGGCTGATTTTCATTTCTCTATGTATGTGTTATAACAGTAAACGTTACAACTTCTAAAGGATCTTCTCATGCGTGCTCTTACGCTCGATGTTGCCACCCTGAGCGCCGGCCTGCTGATCGCGCGGCTGGTACTGGGTCTCGCCATTGCCGCCCATGGCAGCCAGAAACTGTTCGGGTGGTTCGGCGGCTATGGAATCAAGGGCACCGGCGGATTCTTCGAGTCCCTGGGCTTCCGTCCGGGTGCGGCATTCGCCACGGCGGCAGCCGTCAGTGAGGTGCTCGGCGGCCTGCTGGTGGCGCTCGGATTTCTCGGGCCGATTGGTCCGGCGCTCATCATAGGCGTGATGATCGTGGCGGCCGTGACGGTACACCTCAAGAACGGGTTCTTCGCCTCCACGAACGGATTCGAGGTGGCGTACCTCTATGGTGGTGGGGCGGCGGCCCTGCTTCTGTCAGGTCCCGGCCTCTACTCGGTGGATGCCGTGCTGGGCCTGGACTCCCTGTGGACGCCGGCCTTGCTGTGGGGCGCGCTGGTGGCGGGTATCGTGGGCGGGTTTGCGAACCTGCTCCTGCGGCGGCCTGCCCCGGCAACCGTCGTGGCCCAGCACTAGCCTTCGGTTCACCGCGCGGCCAGGTGTCCCGTCAGATGACTGGGTACCTGGCCGCGAGTCGTACCACGGTGTTGATGTTGCGGAAGGTCGCCTTCCCCTTGAGGGTCCGCTCGAACACGGCATAGGAAAGGGTCGAATCGCTCTGCCGGCCCGCGCAGCGCCACCAGAACATCTCGCGCCCGTTCACGTGGAAGTCGTCGATGTCGGTCTTGAGCGCGAGCACCGCCTTCTTTGCGGCGGCGTCAGGTGACTCGCGCAGGAACCCGACCACGAGCGTGCCAGCCGATGCGAGCTGCGCCGGGGCGAACGGCCTCGAGGCCGCCACAGTCGCCACCTCTGCGTCGCTCCGGATGAAGGTGGCGACCTCGTAACCCAGGGCCTGATGCAGGTGCCGCTCGATTTTCGGTTCGAGGGCGGCCGCCTTCGCCGGAGAGCGGAAGATCACGTTGCCGCTCGCGATGAAGGTCTCGACTTCCTTGAGCCCCAATTCCTCGAACAGCTCGCGCAGCCGCGCCATGGTGACGGTGTGCCCGCCCACGTTGATCGCGCGCAGGAAGGCGACGTGCCTTGGCATCAGGCGCCTCCGTTCAGCATGCGCTCCATCCCGAACGACTCCTCATCGACCCCGCACTCGTGCAACTTATGGCTGCTCCGGAACACGCGATAGCCGCGACGGCGGTAGAACTCGAGTGCGCCGGTATTGAACGAAGAACAGGTCAGCCAACTGCGCCCGAAGCCACGGTCCCGGATGGTCTGCTCGCCAAACTGGAGCAGCTGCGAGCCGATTCCCTGGCGCTGAAACTCCGGATGGACCCAGAGGCCGTCGATCTCGTCCACCGTCGGCTGCACGAGCCCGGCTATGACGCCACCACGCTCCTGCACGAACATGTGAGCCCAATCGCGAAGATATGAGCTGGCCTCGCGGTCGTTCCGGGCCCATTGCTGGATCAGTGGAAACGGGGCAGTGACGCCGAAGGCGCTCAGGAATGCGCGGCGAGCGACCTCGATCAGGCGGGGCACATCTGAGACTGCGGCGGGACGGATCGTGTCGGTCATCCGGGACGGGCGACAGAGATCATGACAGCCAGGGGCACGCGTGCTCAGTTGTCGGAGCGTGGCGCTGGTTGGCGCTCGCGGGCCAGGAGCCGCTCGGAGAGATCCAGCCGCTCCTCAAGCTCGGCCAGTCGCCCGTGCATCTGCTCGAGTTCCTGCTGGCGACGGAGGATGTCGTTCTCGAGCCGCGCCTGCTGGCCATCCAGTCGCTTCTGCCGATTCCAGAGGACGATGCCGATCCAGACCGCCCCGATGATGAAGCCGTTCATGATCGCCCAGGCCGCGGTGCCGAGCATTCGTCACCTCCCGTGCAGCAGCACGGCGCGAGGGGGCCTAACGCCTAGCCGCCACTTCGCGACCGTTCACCCCGTTTTGCTCTGCGGCCCCGTGCGCGGCGACGGCTCGCTTCAGGGTCTCCTCGAGCATCCTTGCGCTGCTCTCCCAGGAGTACTTCGCCACCACGAAGTTCCGCCCGTTCTGGCCCAGGCGCCGTGCGTAGGCTGGATCTTCAAGCAGCCGAAAGACTGCCAGAAGCGAACTGCTCGGGACCATTCGCGATCAGCAGATTCCTCCTTGTCCCGGAGATCGAGACCCTCGACACTGACAGGGGTCGCCACCGACGGCTTCTGCATCGCCAAGGCCGCCAGGAGTTTGTTCTTGATGCCGGTGCCGTAGCGCAGCGGGCACACGAAGATGCCCGCCGTCCAAAGGTACGGGCGCACATCGGGCACGGTCCCCGTCACATGGACGCCCGGTCGATCCGCCAGTCGGCGCACCTTCTCGGTCGGATCCTTGCCAACCACCCAGAACTGGACGTGTGGATATCGCTGCTGAATCAGGGGCAGGATGGCCTCGCAAAAATAAATGGCGGCATCTTCGTTCGGCCCGTAGCTCATTACCCCCGTGAAGATCAGTTTCGGCATATCAGGCTCGGCATCGCCTGGCTCGAAGAAGGCGCTGTCGACACCGTTCCCGATCGTGACGGTGTTGGCGTCCGGATCGAGTCTCTTGAAATACATCGCATCGACTCTCGAGTTCGTGATGACGGCGCTGAACACCCGGCTCAAGGACTTTTCCCACCGCGCGTGACTCCTGGCCTCGGCGCGGAGTGCCAGCTTGCGCCACCAGCGTCGCTCCAGCTTCGTCATCCGCGTGTACAGGAGCGTCAGGCAGTCGTGAATGTCGATGACCGCAGGGCACCCGAGACCAGCGGACATCACATACTGCGCCATGGCCAGCCCGTCCACATAGAGCAGGTCGCAGGCCCCCTGCACGAAGGCGTCACGGATTCGCTTGTATTGTGCCGCATGATGGCTAGGGGTGCGCCACCGGGTCACGAAATGCGCTTCCTGACGAAGGCGATGGTGTTGTTGCCCCCACCAGTCCGCATCGGGAGGCCCAGGCAGGACCACGACCTCCTGGAACACGCCGGCGGTCGCGGGATCCTTGAGGAAATCTGTGTAGCGATCCTGGCTCCGCGTGCGGGTAACCAGTGTGAGACGATGCTGCCGCGATAGAATCCGGCAGAGGTTGAACAGGCGAGGCGAGCCCGCCATGCTGGCTGTCGCAGGAACATTCCCGGCCAGGACCATGATGTTCATGAGTCGTCGCGGCTCACGAGGCGACGCGGCTGGAAGCCGATGCGTTTCATTTCGATCATGATCATCATCCGGCTGAAGGCGGCGAAAAGGCCGCCCTGGTGATAACGCGGCGCGGAGGCGCCCGCTGCTCGTCCCCTGGCCAGGTCAGGCGCTCGGGCCGGTCGAGCCACGCCTCGGACTGGGCGAGGCGCTGGTGCTTCGGGGGACGATGCGATCCAGATGTCGCCAACAACAATACCGGGCATCATGGCCCACGCCATGGTGCCAAGCACCTATTACCCTCGAATTTGAAAATCGGAACGGCGTGGGTGAGATTCGAACTCACGGAACCGTTTCCGGTTCGGCGGTTTTCAAGACCGCTGCCTTAAACCACTCGGCCACCACGCCTACAGGGGTAAACTAAGGCCCTGCTGCCACTTCGGTAGCGGGGCCCAGTTGCGTTAGCGAGGGGCGATGCCGGTTAAGCGGCGCCTATGGGCCGATGCTGCCGTCACAGAAACGTGAGGCTTCACGTTGCAGCGATGATAAGGGACCGTTGCCTGGCGGTTGCATTCGGGCCAGACAGGGGCGCGCCAGCGAGTTGCCAGTGGCGGACGCGCCTCGTGGCCATGGCGCCCCGCGGGCGGGCACCTACCTGCGGCCCGCCATCGGACTAGAGGCCCTGTCGGGCGACATCGCTTACACTACGGCATGAACCGACTGGTGGTGCTGTGCCTGCTGGCCGCCGCGTGCCGCCCCGCCGTGAGGCATGAATCCCCGGACTCGACCCGAGCCGACACCGGGTTCGCGGCGTTGCAGTCACGCGGGCAGGTAGCGATGGGCGTGGACCAGTACACCTCCGCCCACCAGTTCGATGACCTGCCCAGCGGCGGCCGGATCGAGCTGCAGCGCGACTCCACCGACAGTTCCGGTGTGCGCACCATCCGCGAGCACCTGCAACAGGTCGCTGAAGCGTTTGCCGGCGGTGACTTCAGCGTTCCCGGCTTCGTGCACGCCGACTCAGTGCCGGGCACGTCCGTGATGTCCGTCAACCGCCGACTGATACACTACGAGTTCCAGCCGCTCCCGGGTGGCGGGGAAGTGCTCGTGACCAGCAACGACTCCGCGACGGTCTCCGCGATCCACGCCTTCATGGCCTTCCAGCGCCAGGACCATCACGCCGGCGGCATGCACCAGCCGTAGCTGCGACCGGGCCTAGTGGATCGGCTGCAGGTTGATCCGGATGGCCTGCGCGATCGAGTCCGCTTCCACGGCCTTGGCGACATTGCCCTTGGCGCGCAGCGTCTCCGCCAGCCCGCGATACAACACCGCATAGAGCTGCAGGATCGACGACGACGGTGGATCGACCCACCCGCGTGGGCGCGGCCGCGCAATGGACTTCCAGTGGTAGACGTTCCACAGGAGGTTGTCGGTGCGCGGGTAGTCCATCAGACCGAGCACCGGGTTGTCCACCAGGGAATCGCTGATCGTGGTGGCCGGGCCGGTCATGAGCTTCCGCACCATACCCTGCGTCACCAGGTACTGGCTCAATCCCAGCGTCTGGTCGGGGTACCCGCCGTCGCTCCAGGAGAAGAAGATCGGCCGCTTGCCCAGGTTCTGCCGGATGATGGCGACCACGGCGAGGTCCTGCAGCATGAGGTAGTCGGCGCCGAAGCGGATCTGCACGCTGTCCACCTGCAGCCCCGCACCCTTCTGTACCTGCATGTACTCCGGCAGGCTGTCGAGCTGGGCCTCGGTGAACCCGAAGACGGGTTCAGTCGGGCGGGTCCACTTCTGCACCGCCTTGCCGCCGGCTGGCGCGGCACTCGTGTCGCTGCCCCACAGGGCCACCGAGTTGCTCTGGTCGTATTCCGGGATGGGGCGGCGGCGGAGCTGGCGCAGGTGCCAGCGCGTGTTGAGGAGCGAAAGGTTGGCCAGGGTGACATCGGGCCGTACTCCTTCCACCTCCTGCGCGTACCAGAGCGGGAAGGTGTCGTTGTCACCGGCCGTGATGAGGATGCCGTAGGGTTCCACCGACTGGAGCAGGTCGACGGCAAAGTCGCGCGCCGCCGTTTCGTGGGCCCGGCTGGCGGTCGCATGGTTGCCGAAGAGCGGAATGACCCCGAGCAGCAACACCGGGCTCGCCGCGATCCAGCCGGTCCTGGCGTCACCCTTCCTCATGCTGTCGGCGATGAACCGCATGAGCCCGCCAATGCCACCCGCGACCATCAGCCCCCACGCGGCGAACGAAGCCACGAAGAAGTAGTCGCGCTCGCGCACTTCGCGCGCCAGGTCGGGCTGCTCCGGATGCATGGAGTAGCCGTACTTGAAGTTCAGATAGAACACGAGCAACGGCACCAGCGTGAAGAAGAACACCAGGGCCATCACGCCGTTACGCCGGTTGGTGCGCCAGTAGGTGATGAACCCGCCCACGCCCAGCACGGTGAAGAGCGCCGTGGCGATTCGGCTCCAGCCGCCCCAGTCGCGGGCAAACTGCCACGACCAGTACTGCCAGTAGTTCTGGAACTGGGAAAGCAGGTCGGCCTGGCGCTGCTCGATGCCGGGCTTGGCGTACTGCACCCGATTGAGGACGTCACTCAGTGCCTGGCTGAAGAACCCGATCGGCTCACCCTCATTGATGGGTGGGAACTGCGCGGCGCGGATGGGCATGTAGATGTAGTTGATCGAAATCCCCACCACCGCCGCCAGGACGACCGCGACCCAGAGCCACGGCTTGAGAACCACGCGCCAGTCGGTCCACAGCACGTAGAGCGCCACGGCAGGCGCCGCGAGCACGCCCATCATGTGGTTGGTGGAGCTGAGCGCCAGCACGTAGGCGATGAGCACCAGCCACCGGTCACGCCGCGGGCCCTCCGGCAAGTCACCCCAGTGCACGCAAAGCCACATCACGATGGCGATCGAGAGCAGCGACACGGTGTAGACCTTCTCGTTTACCGTGGACTGGTTCCACACCGTCCAGCTCATGGCGCTCACGAAGATGCCGGCGAAGGCGGCACCGTAGCGGGCCCACTTCACTGGTACCACCGGCCGGAGCCACCGCTCGGCCACCAGGAACCAGAGCCCCGCGGCCGTGGCACTCGTCACCGCTGCAAAGAGGTTGACGCGTTCGGCGTACGACGCGGCCAGCGGCAGCAACGCGAACACGTGCGCCATCAGGGTGAAGAGCGGGTTGCCCGGCGGGTGGGGGATGCCCAATACCTTCGCGGCGGCGATGTACTCCGAGGTGTCCCAGAAGGCGGTCGTCGGCGCCAGCGTGGCGAGATAGACGCCAAGCACGACCGCCGCGGCCAGGGCCGCGGCGAAGTAGGGAGGACGGGAGGACTCAGTCTGCAAAGCGGAACTCCAGGTCAGTGTCGAAACATCCGTGTACCAGTCACTACCATCGCGAGGCCGTGCCGGTTGGCGGCGTCGATCACCTCGGCATCGCGCACCGACCCGCCCGGCTGGATGATCGCTGTGATGCCAGCGGCCGCCGCCTGGTCGATGCTGTCGGCAAATGGGAAGAAGGCATCGGAGGCGAGCACACTGCCGGCAGGATCGTGTCCCGCCTGCCGGGCCTTGTGAATCGCGAGAAAGACGCTGTCGACCCGGCTCATCTGGCCGGCGCCGATGCCGATCGCCTGTTCGCCCCGGGCCAGCAGAATGGCATTCGACTTGACCGACGCGATGGCGGGCCAGGCGAAGCGGAGCGCGGCCCATTCCGGGTCGGTGGGAGCGCGCTCGGTCGGTACGGTCCAGCCGGTCTCGTCGGGATCGAGCACCAGCCGGTCCTGCACCAGAAATCCTCCGCGGACCCGCTTGAAATCGAGGGTCCCGATTCCGGTGCTGATCGGCAGCTCGATGACGCGCAGGTTCTTCTTGGCCGCGAGCACCTGCATGGCATCGTCGTGGAACGACGGCGCTACGACCACCTCGAGAAAGAGGTCTTTCATGGCCACCGCGGCCTCGCGAGTCACCACGGTATTGAAGGCCACGATTCCGCCGAAGGCGGACACGGGATCGCAGGCACGCGCCCGGTCGAACGCCTCCTGGGGTGTGACGCCGAGGGCGACACCACACGGTGTCGTGTGCTTCACGATGCAACAGGCGACGCGAGTGCTCCAGCATGACACAGCCCACATCGCGGCGTCGATGTCGAGCAGGTTGTTGAAGGAGAGTTCCTTGCCCTGGCGCTGGGCCAGGTCGCGGGTGCCGCGTGGCTCCTCGGTGACATAGAGCGCGGCGCGCTGTCCCGGGTTCTCGCCGTAACGCAACGACATGAGCCGTTCCATCGACAGGCTCAGCCGTCCCGGCAGCCCCTCCTCCATCGGGGTCAGGAAGCGCGCAATCGCGCCATCATAGTCCGACAGGTGCGCGAATACCTTGGCGGCCAGCTCACGGCGTACTACCTGGGTCACCCCGCCTTCGCGCAGTTGTTGCAGCACGATGGGATAGTCCAGCGGATCAGCGATGACGATGACCTGGGTGTGATTCTTGGCCGCCGAGCGGAGCATCGACGGCCCGCCAATGTCGATGTTCTCGATCGCGTCGTCGAACGCCACGCCCGGTTCAGCGACTGTCTGCTGGAAGGGATAGAGATTCACGGCGACAAGGTCGATGGGCTGGATCCCGTAGCGCGCAATGGCGGCGCGATGCTCCGGGAGGTCGCGTCGTGCCAGGATGCCGCCGTGCACCGCAGGATGCAGGGTCTTCACCCGGCCGTCCAGCATTTCCGGAAAGGCGGTGACCTGCTCGATGCCGATGACGGGAATGTCCGCCTCGCGAAACGCCGCAGCGGTGCCGCCAGTGGAGATGATTTCCCAACCGAGCTCGACGAGTCCCTGCGCAAACGCGACGGCACCGCGCTTGTCGCTGACGGAAATGAGCGCGCGAGGCATCGGCCTAATGGGAAGGGTGAGGGGTCTCGACGGCGACGGGCAGTCCGGCCCGCGCCGCGGCGAGGACGACCGCAGGCAGGACGCTGTGCTCCTGCTCCAGTACCCGTGCGGCCAGCGTCTGGGCGTTGTCTCCGGGGAGAACCGGCACGCGTGCCTGCGCCAGGATCATTCCGCGATCGTACTCCTCTTCCACAAGGTGCACGGTGCAGCCACTTTCGGTCGCCCCGCTTTGCAGCACCGCCTCGTGAACGCGCCTCCCGTACATGCCCTTGCCTCCAAACGCTGGCAACAGCGCGGGGTGCACGTTGATGATCCGGCCGCGGTAGTGCGCAATGACCTCCAACGGCACGAGCTTGAGGAACCCGGCCAGTACCAGCAGATCCACGGAATGCATGTCGAGCGCGGCGAGCCATTCCGCGCCGCTACGCCAGTCGGTCAGTGCGAGCGCGGTGACGCCGCGCTCCCTGGCCCGGTCGAGGGCGGCGGCATCGGCCCGATCGCTCAGCACGAGGACAATACGCGCCTCGTCGCCAGTACCCAGCCGCTTGAAGAGCGCTTCGAGATTGCTCCCCCTGCCTGAAACCGCTACCGCAACCCGCATCGGCATGGCGGAAGAAGGTAACCGGCGTGCCTCCGTTCGCCTAGCCGAGCGGGCGCCAGCCCGGCATCCGGTCAAAACGTGCAAGCGCATGCGGCAAAAGGACCTGGGGAACCGGGTCGGGGCGGCCATTCATCGGTGCAATTGAATCGGTACGAACGTTGCCTCGCTCTTCGCCCCGTAGAGCTGGTGACGCCACACCCAAGCATCGAGGACATCATGTTCGCATCCGGAATCCGGCGGTCTGGCGCCGGGCTCGCCCTCACTGCCGTCGTGCTCCTTGCTGGCTGCGACAAGCCCGAGGCGACCTCATCGACCTCCGGGTCGATCGCTGATCTCGTGACCGGCGTGTCGGTGCGCGGCGGTTCGGTTTCAGGCTCGCTGGAGCAGGGCGCAGTTCCGACGGGAACCCTCGGACCGACGGCATCGGTGGCCGGCATCACGGCAGCGGTGAACGGTGGTGCGGCGGCGATGGACGTCGCCGGTTCCGATACCTACACGCGGCTCCTTGTGAGCGCGCTCGGCACCGACGACTACTACTCCGTGCCGCTGCCAACGGGGAGCACGCTCGAGAACGTCGTGGTGTCGGTCTCTCCCAACGTCAACGGCAGCCAATTGCGGCTACGCTATTCGCTCGAGGGCGCGAACGGTATCGGACCATACCTCGAGCAGACCTTGCGGATCGTCCGGGCCGGCAGCGGCGACATCCAGGCCAGCGTGGCGTGGACCGGCGCGAGCGATGTGGACCTGCACGTGTTCGACCCGACCGGAGAAGAGGTGTACTTCGGCAACCGGGAAGGAGCGAGCGGCGGCCGGCTCGATATCGATTCGAATGCGGCATGTCATATCGACAACACGAACGTCGAGAACATCTACTGGCCCCTCAACGGCGCGCCGGCCGGCCAGTACCGGGTCCAACTCCACTATTACGACGACTGCGACGTTCCCCGCTCCGACTGGGTAGTGACGGTACTGCTCAAGGGCCAGGCGCCGGCCATCACGACCGGCAGCTTCGTCGGGGCTGAGGGAGTGGCGAACCCGCCCGTCGTAATCGGGAACTTCGTCTACTGATCGATCGTTAGATCACCTGAGACATAAACGAGCCGGCGTGTTGCCTTCGGGCGCGCGTCGGCCTCGTGCTTTTCGGGACGTGCGGGCGCGAAGAGGATTCAACGGCGTGAGAGGTTACTGGATTCCCATGCTTCATATCCGGTGCGGAACCGACATCCTCTGGAAGCTCGACGACGCCGGCCTTCCGGGGCGGAAGCTGAGCTGGTCCGATCCGCTGTGCGATGGTCCAGTGCCCAGTGCGGACCGCGGCACCCTGCGGCCCGTTCGTGCCGAATGGCTGGCGCGGCAGTACGGCGTCGAGCACGATGCCGACCTCAAGGATCTTGCAGACGCCGACAAGGTGGTGGACGAGGCAGGGAAAGAGGACGAAGTGGTGCTCTGGTTCGAAGCCGACCTCTTCGACCAGGCAATCCTCGTACACCTGCTGCCGCGCCTGGCCGACACCTGTCGGAGCGGCACGCGCCTCACACTGGTGACGCTGCACAATTATCCCGGCATGAAGCGCTTCATCGGGCTGGGCCAGCTCACGGCACCGCAGCTCGGCGAGCTCTTCACCCGCCGCTTCGATGTGTCAACGGAGATGGTTGCCGCTGCGCGTGAAGCATGGACCGCCTGGGTGTACCCGACCCCTGAACGGCTGGCCGACATTGCCTCACGCGGTACCGGTCCGCTGTCCTACCTGCCAGCCGCTGCCAGGCGCATGTTGCAGGAGCTTCCGGACGTGTCGAGCGGGTTGAGCCGTACGGAGCGCCAGGGCCTCGTGGCGGTGGCGGGAAGAGCACCGTCACTGCATGCGGCCTTCGCGGAATCACAGGACATGGAAGAGCGCCCATGGCAGGGTGACGCGATGTTCTTCGCGCTCATGTGGAACCTGACGCAGGGGCAGGCTCCGTTGCTCGAGGCCAGCGGCGGATGGCCCACGCTGACGGACGGACGCAGGAATCCCCAGCTGGCGCTCACGGCCAGAGGTCGGGCCGTCCTGCAGGGCGGAGCGGATCATTGGAGTGAGGCGGGAATGGAACGCTGGGTGGGGGGAACGCGCCTTGGTGCGGGCGCGCCCGACTGGCGCTGGGATCCTGCCCTCGACGGGCCGCGTCGCGCGGAGGCCCGCTGATTACCGTGCTGCCAGCGCGCGCGCGACGGCCGCGCCGAGATCAGGTACCTGCTCGAATCCCGCCTCGGTAATTGCTATGTCTTCCGAACGTGTTCCCGTCAACACATGCAGTGCCCGACCCCCAAGTGCCCTGGCTGGCGCGAGATCGCGGAGGCGGTCGCCGATGAACCAGCTTCGTGACGGGTCGATCCCGAGGCGCGCAATGGCTTCACGGTACAGCTTGAGCCCCGGCTTGCGGCATTCGCACGGCCCGCTGATGGCAGGAAGGTGAGGACAATGGAGCTGCAGGTCGAGCCGGGCCCCCCGCGCCGCGAGCTGCCGTTCGAGTTCGTATGCCACAGCCAGGTAATCATCTTCGGCGAGGATGCCTCGCGCGATGCCCGACTGGTTGGTGATGACGACCGTAAGCCATCCCGCCGCGTTGGCCCGAGCCACCGCCTCTGCCGCGCCCGGAATGAGCACGAGCTCCTCCGGGCTGCGGACGAAATCGGTATCGAGGATCAGTGTCCCGTCGCGATCGAGGAAGAGGGCGGGCCTCAGACTCACGCCGGCACAGTCTGCGTGGCCAGATACTCGGACTTGCGGCGCTCCATTTCAACCGGTGTCACGTCTTCCACGTGAGTGGCTACCCACCACTGGTTTCCGGACTGGTCGAGCACGCCGCCCATGCGGTCGCCGTAAAACTGGTCGGCCGGCTCCATGAGGGAGGTGGCCCCGGCGGCGACGGCGCGCTTGAAGCTGGCGTCGCAATCGGGGAGGTACAGGAAGATCGAGGCGGGCATGGGTTTCCACTGTTCTGTGGCCTCGGCCATCATGATGCGCGAGTCGCCAATCTGCAGCTCGGTGTGCATGATGCTACCGTCGGGGCGCAGCATGGGAGCCACCGTTATACGCGCGTCGAACACCTTTTCCAGGAAGCCGATGGTGTCGGGTACGCCGGCGACAATGAGGTACGGCGTGATCGTGTGGTAGCCGGGGGGAATGAACTGGACTGTCATGGCGCGCTCCGCGAAATGGCGTGATCCGTCAGGCACAACAGATATGCCGTGGTGCCCGATACGATACCGAACAAATCCCGAAGCCGCAAGTACCTCCGACTATACGTGATCGGCGACGCCCCGGACGCCGTGATCACGCGCGCAGTGGGCGCAACAGTAGAAGATTCCCTTCGCCTCGATGCCATGTCCCACGATCTTGCAGCCGCAATGGGAGCATTCCGGAGCGAGCTTGTGGATTGCGCACTCAAAGCTGTCGAACGTATGTGTGTTGCCTTCAGCAATCACCTGAAACGAGAGGTGATAGTCGTTTCCGCATACCTCACATTGTGCCACGGTGTCCTCCCGCAACGGGTTCGCAAATTCCTACCCCGTAATTCAGGGCACGGTGCGGGATTACCACTGCGGCCGCGGTCGGTCGGCTCCTCGGGCGGTGCCGAGCGGGATGGCGAATCAGCCCTGGGGCGCCGCCCGAAGCGCGTAGTAACGGTCTATCACGGCCGCCCATGGTATGATGACCCAGCCGATAAGGGAGAACCAGGCGAGCGCACGTTCGCCGGGCGGAGGCGGTGACCACGGACCGACCAGCCACAACGCCGTACACACGATGATGAAGGACCAGAGGGCCACCGGTCCGATCCATTGCGTCGCGCGCCGTGGCCCGAGATAGAGCCAGATGCCCGCGATCCAAAGCGCTCCCTCAACGACAATCGTGCCGACGATCGAGTTCCAGAGGCCCAGCCCGACGTGCGGTGATGCACCCGGCCACAGCGGCATGTCGGGTGCGTGCGTGACGTAGTCGAGCAGCCAGTGGCTCATCACCAGCAGCGCGAGCAGCAGGCTCGTGCGCGGCGCCACCCCGCGCCGGCGGGCGAGCCCCGCGAGCAGGGCGCCCCAGACGGCCGACATGAGGAGACTGTGCGACCACGGGTAGGACACGAACTGCAACGGCGTGAAGGCCGTGGCGTGCGGCACGACGAGCACGCGCTCGATGCCGAGCAGCAGGAAGATGGGCCAGAGCAGGTCGAGCGTGGTGACAGCGGCGACATACCAGCCGAGCGACGGCCTGGGATCGAAGCGCTTGCTGGCGAAGGCCAGCGCGAGGTGGCCGACGAACATCGCGTCTTGGCCTCAGTCGCGCACAGGGCGCGCATTGAGCCAGTAGTAGAACGGCAGGCTGAACGCGAGGCCGCCGACCAGCGAGAAGGCGACGAACCAGGGCCACCGGATGCGCCCGATAGGATGACGCGCGAAGTAGAGGGCGAGGATGATGAGTGCGAGGAAGGCATCAAGGATGAATGCCAGTGCGAGCGGGTTTCGGAGCACGGCGCCGAGCCCCTGATACTCGACCACAAGCCAATAGACGAACAGTCCATTTGGCACCAGCAGTCCGAACAGCGCCGCGAGCAGCAGCCACATGATGGTTACCGGAGGGAATCGGGTTCAGGGATCGAGGTACATGGACCCGCCTTCGGGCGCCGCCACCCAGCGCCGGCCATGCATGTCGAGCCACTCGCCGAAGGGCTCGCCCGGATTGCCCTGGTCACCCTGCGACAGGAAGATGCAGCAGCTGTCCCGGGATACTGACGCGATCAGGCCTTCATGTTCCCAGTCGATCCCGAACCCCAGCAGGTCGACGTAATAGCGGAGGCTGGCCGCGAGGTCCTGCACGCGGAATATCGGCGACGCCGGACCGAAATGCCTGAATGGCGTGGTCAACCCGGCACGGCTCCGTGCCGGCGCAGCAACGCGTCCACCTCGTCGTATCCCGAGGGATAGGCGACGCTGGCCGGTGACGCACCCGTGGCGAGCAGCGCCGCGACCGATTCGGGTGTGCGCCGCTCCATCCAGTACGAGTCGACGCACGCCTTGACCGCCAGTGCGAGCGGCGTGCGATTCGCGCCGTCGCGTGCCTCGACCGGTGCGCCCCGGGCGAGAAGCAGCCGGACCGTATCGTGCCGCATGCGCCAGGCTGCCACGTGTAACGCCGTGCTTCGGGGCGCCACGCCCCAGTAGCCATCGCCCTCCTCGAACTCCGCATCGGCGCCCACGCCGAGGTCGAGCAGGTTGCCGACGCCCGCAGCGTTGCCATTGCCTGCGAACTCCGACAACAGACGGCCGCCCATGGAGAGTAGCTGCTCGACAAGCACGGGTTCACGTTGCCGAATAGTGTTGATGGCGGCGGTGTCGCTTCGCGCGCAAGCCGCGATGAGCCGGTCGACCCCGTCCAGCGGCAGCGAAACTCGCCGCTGCTCGAACAGTTCCAGCAGGTCGCGGCGTCCACGGCGAGCTGCCATTGCTACGGCCGTCAGGCCGTCCTGCATGCGCGATGGATCGGCGCCGTGGTCGAGCAGAAGGGCGATGATCTCCAGCTGATTGTCGCGCGCGATGCCGTGGTGCAGTGCCGTGAAACCCCAGCGACGCTGATGATTGGGATCGGCCCCATGGTCCAGCAGGTATTCGACGCCGACCCCGTCGTGCCAGTCATGCTTCCGGATCAGCATCATCGGCCAGGTTATCGCCGGTGAGCTTGCCGCTTTCGACCAGGACCTGGAGGGCACCGTTGTCGTAGCTTTCGGGGGCATGGTACGGCGTTTCGTCATCATTGGGGTCGGCACCGCGCTCGAGCAGCAGGCGGGTGAGGGGTGCGTGATGCGCGACGCCTGCCGCACCGTAGAGCGCGCTCTCCCACACCGGATTGGGCTCATGGTTGCCCTCGAACCAGCCGGTATTCGGGCTGGCGCCGGCGTTGAGCAAGGCAGTCGCCGCGCGCAGGAATCCGTCCGATCGGGACCGGTCGAGCTTCAGGTAGCGCGAGAAGCAAAGGTGGGTGAGGGCGTCCCAGCCGTACGGGCCACCCTTTGCCGTGGAAAGCAGCGGGTCAGTCGCCAGGAACCGGCGGACGGTTGCATCGTCGCCCAGTACCGCGGCAGTGTAGATGTCGGACGATGCCACTTCCGGATGGGCCGCGAGCAGCAGTTCCGCACGCTCCAGCGTACCGGTGGCGTGCCAAGTGTCGCGCGGCACGCAGGCCGCCTCGAGGAACGCCAGGATTGGATCGGCAGGACTGGTCATATTCCGGTACGAGGTACGGGACCGAGATCGTCGAAGAATTATTCCGCCGTCAAGGACCCGGCGCCAGCCTCCGTGCCTCAGGAACATGTCACGACTGCGCCACCCGCGAGGTAGAATTGAGCATGACCAGCACCGCCACGCTCGCACCAGCGCCCGCCGCCAGTCTCCTGGCGCTCGAAACGCCCGCGGCCATCGTGGATCTCGACCGGCTCGAGCGCAACCTGCGCCGAATGGCCGCCTACACCGACCTTCACGGGCTGGCGCTCCGTCCCCACGTCAAGACACACAAATCACCCTGGATTGGCGCGCGCCAGATGGAGCTCGGCGCAACCGGGCTTACCTGCGCCACGCCGCGCGAAGCGGAGGAGATGAGTGCGGCTGCTACCGACATCCTGGTCGCCTACCCGCCGGTGGGCGATGCGCGGCTCCGCCGCCTCCTGGCGCTGCCGGCCGGGGTCCGTCTCACCGTCGCGCTCGACTCGGCACTGGCGGTTCGGGGGCTCGCGGCGGCGGCTCGCTCGGCCGCCCGGCGGGTGGGCGTCTACGTCGAACTGGACTTCGGGATGCGGCGCGTGGGCGTCGCGACAGCCGCCGCGGCGATCGACCTCGCCCGGCTGGTTCTCCGCGAACCTTCGCTCGAGTTCCGCGGGCTGGCATTCTACCCGGGCCATATCCGCGCCGGGGTGGATGCGCAGGATGAGGCGCTGACCCGGTTGCGCACTGACGTGGTGGCCGTGCAGGAGGCGTTCGATCGCGCCGGCATCGATGTCCCGGTAATCAGCGGTGGGTCGACGCCGACGGCGTGGCGGGCACATGAAACTGGTGCCACCGAAGTGCGCCCGGGCACGTACGTCTTCAACGATCGTACGACGGCGATGATGGGGGCGTGCACCTGGGACGACTGCGCGCTGACGGTGCTGGCTACTGTCGTGAGCACCGCGGTGCCGGAGCAGGCGGTGATCGACGCCGGGAGCAAGGCACTCGGGCGGGAGCCGCTGCAGGCGGAGGGCGATGGATTCGGGGTGCTGATGCCGCACCCCGAGGTGGTGGTGAAGGCCATGAGCGAGGAGCATGGCCTGCTGGACCTGTCACGGACCGACTGGCGTCCTGTTGTCGGGGAGGTGGTGCGGGTGGTGCCGAATCACGTTTGTATCGTGGTGCACTTGAACGACCGGCTCGTCGGTGTCCGGGGAGAAACAATCGAATCGGCATGGCCGGTCGCTGCCAGGGGGCGCTAGTACTCCTCCCCTCCTCACTGCCAGAGCACCTTGAACGCGTGGCTCCACTTGTTCTCGCGGAAGCCGGGAATGCACCACAGAATCGCGAGTGGCTCGATCACGCGTGCTGCAACGGCGGCGCCCATGTCCGCCGCCTCCCATCCAAATTGCTCGAGGACGGTGCTCACCGCCTTCCGGGCGCCGGGATCGTCACCGCACAGGAACATGGTAGGCCGGCCATCGGCAAAGACGGGGTCGACCATGCGGGCATTGCCGACCGAACTCCAGGCCTTCACGAAACGCGCACCGGGGCGCGATTGCTGGAGCCGTTCCAGCAGCGAATCGTTGGGGCCGGTGAAGGACGAGAGAACGCCCTCCGTCGGCGGCGCGTCGGCGATGGGGTTCGTGGTGTCAATGATCACCTTGCCGTCGAGACTGGCGCCCAGGCGGTCCACCAGCCCCTCGGCGATGGTGCCCTTGACCGAGAGCACGAGCATCTCGCCCCACGCGGCGACTTCCTCGAAGGTACCCGACTCGATACCGGACTTGCGGCTGAAGTCCGCCAGCTTTGCCGGCGTACGACTGCCAATGCGCACCTCATAGCCATGTTTCCGGAAGCCTCCTGCAAGCGTCTGACCCACTTCCCCGGAACCGATGACTCCAACGCGTTCCATACAGCCTCCAGGCTTTCGCTCAAACTGAATATGTGACGATTCGCGGGATTCCGTCATGCCGAGCTGCTGCGACACCTGCGCTGCGGACCTGGATCCGCATTCAGCCCGGGGCAAGCATGCACAACCCAGCATCATGGAGGACATCGTGACCCGTCACGGCTTGACCTGGCATCGCTTAGGGATCGTACTGCTGCTGTTGCCACAGGCCGTGGTCGCCCAGAGCCAGCGGTCGCTGCTGATCCGCACCGACCGGGCGGTGGCCGATTCCAGCTGGACTGCAGGCTTTCGGCGCACCTTTGGATCGGCCGCCATCGCGGATGCCGTGCTGCTCTGGCCCGGGGCACCGGTGGTTCAGGGTCAGGCGAACGTGGGGCGGCTGCTTACCGTGGTGCAGGGTGTCGGCAACATGACGCGCGCGATGACGGATCAGGTGGCAGACAGCATCCGACTGACCTGGCAGCCGGTGGGCGCGGAACTGTCCCTCGATTCCTCTCTCGGTGCGACCTGGGGCCTCACGGTGTCTTCGTCCGTGCGATCTGACGCACCGGTCATCGGGCGCTACATCGCGGTGTGGAATCGAGATGGCGGTGAGTGGCTGCTGGCGGCACTCATGCTTACCGACGCACCGGGCTCGGACAACGTGCCCAGGGTGTCTGACCTGCCGCTCGAGCTCGCCCCGGCCGTCGCACAGGGCAGCTCTGGCCCCTTTGTCGTGGCCGACCTCGCGTTCGCCCGGCTGGCCGCGGACAGTGGCGCCGCGATTGCGTTCGAGCGCTGGGCTGCCCCTGATGCGCACACCTTTGCCGGGGGCGGATTGCTGGTGCAGGGTCCGGTGGCCATCGGCCGGGTCGTCAGCGGACCGGCAACGTGGAAATGGCACCCGGTGCTGGCGGGTGCTTCGAACGATGGCAGCATGGGATGGACGGTGGGCGAGGCGGACATCACCACGGCCGACGGTCATTCCGGTCCGTCGAAATATCTGACCGTCTGGAAGCGGGTGGCGCCGGGGGAGGTCAGGTTCCTGACGGACGGCGGAAACGGCCGACCTGCTGGACCATGACCCGCACGCCGTTCCGCATCTTCAGGCGGTGTGGGTGCGCACCGCATCGTTGCCTGCCGTACGCCGCGAAATGTACCGAAAGGCGTTGAGGCGCCAGCCCGCCTCTGTCCATACTACGCCAAGCCGGTAGTTGCCCCACGTTTCCCACACATTACCGCCTTCGGGGAGGGCGGGCACCAGGTTCCATGCGTAACCATGCGCCCATACTTCGCCGGCCTCGTCATCGAGTGTGATGCGGTAGTTCGTTGTCATGTGATGACTGAGCTTGCCGGCATGCAGCCCGATCCTGAAACCTGCGAAGAGCTCCCGCGCCGTCGTCGTGGATGGGGTACCGCCGACGAGTGAGGTCATGTCGACCTCGATTGGACCGGCCACGAAGAGGGCAACCGCTCTATCCCACTCCTTCCGGTCGGTCGTGACGAACAGTTCGTCCACGAGCTCCCGGATTTCGTCACGTGCAGCGTCGGGCATTCAATCCTCCTGGCCGTCGCCGGCCTCGATCGCGACGCGCTCCACCGCACTGCGAAGCGCCTCCAGATCATTCTCGCTCAACGTACGCACGTCCAGTGCTACTCGCCCGTCGAGGACACGGGCAATCACTGGCGTAGGAGCAAGGCGGAGTCGGAGCGCGAGTCCATGGGCGCCCACCGGTCCCGGATCGAGCGTCACCAGGAGCGTGGGGAGTGTGGCGGCGGGAAACGCACCGCCGCCCACGGCCGACTTGCCGGGGACCAAAGAGGGTTGGTATCGCGCGGGCAGGAACGCAGCGAGGCGCCGCGCGCGGTCCGCGATGCTTTCCGCATCCTCCGTGAGCATGCGCAGCACCGGAATTTCGCGTCGCGCGGTCTCATGGTCCTCGTACAATGCCAGCGTTGCCTCGAGCGCGGCCAGCGTCATCTTGTCCGCACGGAGTGCCCGGGCGAGCGGATTTTGCCGGCAGCCTGATACGATGCTGCGCTTTCCCACGATGCAACCAGCCTGTGGTCCGCCGAGCAGCTTGTCGCCGCTGAAGAGCACGAGGTCGGCGCCCGCGGATACAGCGTCACCCACCACTGGTTCGCCGGCCAGTCCCCAGTGTGACAGGTCGAGGAGCAGGCCGCTCCCCACGTCGTGCAGGCACGGGATGCCTCGCCCGTGCGCGAACGCGGCCAGGCTGGCGGGCTCAGGCGTCGCCACGAACCCGGATTGCTCGAAGTTGCTGCGATGGACGATGAGCAGGGCGCCAGTATCGGCGCCGATCGCCGCTTCGTAATCGGTGAGGTGCGTGCGATTGGTGGCGCCCACCTCGTGGAGGCGGGCGCCGCTCTTCTCGAGGATGTCGGGGATCCGGAACGAACCGCCGATCTCGATCAGCTCGCCCCGGCTGATGATGACTTCCTTGCCGCGCGCCACGGTATTGAGCGCCAGCACCAGCGCGCCGGCGGCATTGTTCACCACCAGAGCGTCTTCGGCGCCGGTTAACCGGGCGAGCCGGGTGCGGCAGTGATCCGCCCGGCTGCCGCGCGTGCCGCTGTGCAGATCGAATTCCAGTGTGCCGTAGCCGGAAGCGATTGCCTGAACGGCGCTCACTGCGGCGGTCGCGAGTGGTGCGCGGCCGAGGTTGGTGTGCAACACGATGCCCGTGGCGTTCAGGACGCGCGCCAGCGACGGCGCCGCGCGGGCTGCAACCAGCTCGGCGATCTCGGCGGCCCAGTCGTCGGGTGGTCCCGCGCGGCGCCTGCGCGATCGCTCGAGGGCCTCCCGCACCGCTCCCACCACTGCATTGCGGGGTGCCACTTCCATCAGCTGCAGCACCCTGGGATCCCGGAGCAGGGTGTCGACGGATGGCAGGGCCCGGCGCTTGTCGTCACTCATCTTTTCTGCGGGGGTGGTGCCTTCTTCGAGCCGGGGCCACGAGGCTTGAGCAGCGAATCGGGCGGCAGAAGCAACTTCAGCGAGTCGGCTGCTGTCGTGTCGCCCTTTGCCATCAGGGAGTCAATGCGGATCTGCAGCACGCGAGCGCTGTCGGCCAGCGTGGGCTTCGGCCGCTTCGGCACCTCGAACCCCGCTTTGGGGGAGCCGAGAATGCCAGTCACGTTCTTGATGTCGTTGGCTTCCACCAGGTAGTGCGTGCCCGGCTTCACCGGGTCGCCCAGACGCACCACCAATCGGTCGCTGAGTGGAGGACGCGAGAGCTTGACGGCCGGCCGCTGCGCTCCGAAAGCTCCGGGGGCCTGATCCAGTGCGCCCGGAATGCGTGCGCCCGGTGCGCCCGGCACCGGTGCAGGGATGGGCACGATCGGCCCGGTTGGCTTCGCCCCGCCCGGCTTGGCCTTGTCAAGCTTTGGTGCGGGTGCGGCCTTGCCGGTATCCGGCGGTGCCTTCTTCAGCGTGTCCGGTTTCGCCGGCTTCGCGCTGTCCCCGTGTGCCGGCTCCTTCGCCAGCGTGTCGGGCGGAGGCTTGCGGGCGGAGTCCGCCTTGGCCGCCCGCTCTTTCGACAGGCTGTCAAACTCTGCCGCAGTCATCACCCTGAGCACGGGAAGAGGCGTCGAGTCGGGCAGCTCGAGGACCCGCACCGCGGTGGAGTCATAGGTCATGTACGGATCGAGCTTCTGGGTGAACGTGAGGTTGACCGTGACGGAATCCTGGATTGTCGGAGGCGTGAGACGCGGCGGGGTCGTGTCGTGAATGAACGCGAAGATCTCGGGCACCTTTCCGGAATCGGGCTCGACCCGGACGCTGTCGAATGCCTCGCGCGGGTCGATCCTGCCATTCCGGTTCTGATCAAGTCCGACATAGACGAGGTAGGTCCCCAGGGGCAGGGGCCCGAAAGTGTACGTGCCCGACGAATCCGTAGTTCCCTTGTACACCAGCGAGTCGGGCTCGAGCACGGCTTCTATCAGGCCGCCGCGAATCGCCTGGCTTGTGCTCCAGTCATAGGCCGTGCCGCGCAAGGTGTAATCGGGCACCGGCGCACCGGTCGTGAACGTGACCAGGCCGCCCTTCACGCCCTTGTTGTTGCGGATGTCTGACACGCCGGGCAACAGCTGTACGCGATAGACGCGATTCGGCATCCAGCCCTCGCGCGGCCGCACGGTGATCCGGCTCCGATGCCACTGCACCACCGGCACCTTGTTGGTGGGCGACAGCAGCACCAGCTTCTCGAGATCCCCTGTGCCGTATCCCTGGCTCGGGCTGCCACCCTCGGACACCACCTCGCTGAAGATAAAGTTGACGTCGCCATGGAATTCCGGATTGACCGACAGCGACTCGGGTGTGATCGAGACCAGGATGGGCGCCTTCGTATCGGGCGGACCGCCGGGCGGAGGCTCGATCTTGGCGCACGCGACCGCGAGGGCGAGCGCGAGGCCGGCCAGCGCGACAGCGGCCCTTCCGGGCTTCTTGCCGTCGCTGTCCTGGCCGTCAGCTAGCATCCGAGCCGCGCCCGCTTCCCGGAGAGTGCCTCCGCCTGCTCCCGCCAGCTGACCAGCTTTTCGCGTTCCTTCTCCACGACCGCGGCCGGCGCGCGGGCGACGAACTGCTCGTTGCCGAGCTTCATCTCCTGCGACCCGATCAGCTGCTGGAGCCGGTCCACTTCCGTGGCCAGGCGAGTGCATTCACGCGCGACATCGATGGCATCGCCCAGCGGCACGAAGACGCCGGTGCCATCGGTCAGCACGGCATAGCCCCCCACTGTGTCCGTGCTGTCACCGAAGCCGAGCTCACTCACCTTCGCGAGCCGGCGGATGGTGCCTTCCTCCGCCGTGAACGCACGTCGCGCCGCTCGGCCTGGATGCTGCACGAAGACCCGCACGGGCCTCCCGGGAGCCACGTCGTACTCTGCGCGGATCGCGCGGACGGCACCGACCAGCTCCTGCACCAGCGCAAAGTCTCGCCCGGCGGCGGGTGCGCCGGCACGCGCATCAGGACACGGCCAGGTTGCCGTGGCCAGCCAGGTGCCGTCCCTCCGTCCGGGAATCCGCTGCCACAATGCCTCGGTGACGAACGGCATCACCGGATGCAGCAGCCGGAGCGCCACGTCGAAGGTGCGGAGCGCTATGGAGCGCGCTACGTCGCCACCGGGCGCATCGCCGTAGAGGCGCGGCTTGATCGCTTCGATGTACCAGTCGGCAAAGTCGGACCACAGAAAGTGAAATACGGCCGAGGCAGCATCATTCAGGCGGAACTTCTCATAGGCCTCGGTGGCGGCGCGGATGGTGACGTCGCAGCGCGCGATGATCCACCGGTCGGCCAGTGTCAGCTCGCTGGGACGCAGCGCGCCGGGATGGCCGGCGAGCGGCCGGGGAGGGCCGTCGAGGTTCGTCAGGATGAAGCGTCCGGCGTTCCACAGCTTGTTGGCAAAGTTCCGGCCTGGCGCGAACGAGGTCTCGAGATCGGCGGGATCGAGGATCACGTCGGTGCCCACCGACATGCCCGACACAAGCGTGTAGCGGAGCGCATCGGCTCCATAGCGTTCCACCACCTCGAGCGGGTCGATTCCATTCCCCAGCGACTTCGACATCTTGCGATGCTGAGTATCGCGCACGGTGCCATGGAGGTAAACCGTGCTGAACGGGATGTCCCCCATGAATTCGCAACCGGCCATCACCATTCGCGCGACCCAGAAGAACAGGATCTCCGGCGCAGTGACGAGCACCTGGCCGGGATAGAACGCCCTGAGGTCAGCGGTGTCGTCTGGCCATCCGAGGCTGGAGAAGGGCACCAGCCACGAGGAGAACCAGGTATCGAGCACGTCCTCGTCCTGCCGTACCGGGCTGCCGCACTCGCAACGGATCACGTCCTTCCGGCTCACGATGGTCTTGCCGCACGCGTCGCAGTACCACACCGGGATGCGATGTCCCCACCAGAGCTGCCGGGAGATGCACCAGTCGCGGATGTTCTCCATCCACTGGGCGTACTCCTCTCCGCGCCGCTCGGGAATGAAGGTGAGGCGACCATCGCGATAGGCCTGCAGCGCGGGCTTCGCCAGCGGCGCCATCTTCACGAACCACTGATCCGACAGCCGCGGCTCGACGATCGTGTGGCAGCGATAGCAGTGGCCCACCGCATGGCGGTGATCCTCCACCTTCTCCAGCAGACCGAGCTCGCGGAACATCTCCACCACGCGCCTCCGCGCCTCGAATCGATCCAGCCCCTGCAGCGCGTCGGGCACCGTTTCGGCCATGCGCGCTTCGGGCGTCATGATGTCGATGCTGTGCAGGTGCTGGCGCCTGCCGATCTCGAAATCGGTGGGATCGTGCGCCGGGGTCACCTTCACCGCACCGGTGCCGAAGGTGGGGTCGATCGCCTCATCGGCGACGATGGGGATTTCGCGGCCCACCAGCGGCAGGAGGAGAGACTTTCCTACCAGCGCCTTGTAGCGCGCGTCGGCAGGATGCACCGCCACGCCCGTGTCACCCAGCATCGTCTCCGGCCGGGTGGTGGCGACGGTGACGTACCCGTTGCCATCCACCAGCGGATACTTGAGGTGCCAGATCTTCCCGTCCACCTCTTCCTTCTCCGCTTCCTCGTTGGAAAGGGCCGTAAGGCAGCGGGGGCACCAGTTGATGATGTAATGCCCGCGATAAACGAGGCCCTTCTCGTACAGCCGGACGAACACCTCACGCACCGCGGCCGACAGGCCCTCATCGAGGGTGAAGTAGGTGCGGCTCCAGTCGCAGCTCGCCCCGATGGCCTTGAGCTGTTCGAGGATCGAGCCGCCGGTCTCCTTCACGTGGGCCCACACCCGCTCCTCGAAGCGCTCGCGCCCGAGGTCGAAGCGTGTCTGCCCCTCCTTGGCCACCACTCGCTCCACCACGTTCTGGGTGGCGATACCGGCGTGGTCAGTCCCCGGTAACCAGAGTGTATTGCGGCCTCGCATCCGCTCGAACCGCACCAGCACGTCCTGCACGGTGTTGTTGAGCCCATGGCCCACGTGCAGCACCGCGGTCACGTTGGGCGGCGGCATCATGACCACGAAGCGCTGCTCGCGCCGGGCGACATCGGCACGGAAGAGGTCAGCTTCGAGCCAGCGGCGGTAGAGGTCGGCCTCGATGGTGGCCGGGTCGTACTGGGGGGCGAGCGGGTCGCTCATGCGGAAGCGGTCGAATCCTCGGGGGAATTGAAGTCGTCCTCGCCATGGACGAGGATGCAGTTGATGAGGCTGTCGAGCCCCGGTACGCCGCGAGCCACGCGGCCAGCCCGGGTGCGTTCCGCCCGGGAGTTCACCCAGCCGTGCAACTCCACCGTTCGCGCCGAGACCGCGAGCGCGTCGAGCGCGAGGCCCGCAAGGGCCGGGTCGAGGTGCATCGCCTGTCGCACGAGTCGCGCAAGCTGGCCGGTACGGGCGGGCGCTGGACGCCGCCGCTGGCGCACCAGGCCCCGGATGCGGGCCGGGCCGACCTCGCCGAGCGTTTCGCTCACCGCGAGACCGGCAACGAGCCCGAGAACGCCGCCCCCTATCGACCAGGCCAGCAACCCGAACAACGAAGTACCCCGCTTCACCCGCGCTCCCTCATGCAAAAAGTCGTTGTGAAGCGTTAAGTTAACCGCGTCGTACAGTCGATGCAGAACCGCCCTCCGCCCGAAGAGACCCGCAGCGATGGCTGAAGAACGCACTGAAATCCACACCGCCGAACTGAGCCGCTGGCTCCTGCTCCTGGGCGTGATCCTGGTCGGGATCGTCCTGTATTTCTGGCTGGCGCCGCGCACGGAGCCCGTGGTGCACCCGGTGCAATCGGAGTCTCTGCAGTGAGCCACACCGCGGCGACCGCCCAGGTTCGACTGACGCTCCCGGATGGGAGCGTGCGCGAATATCCCGCCGGCATCACGGGGCGTGAGATCGCCGAGTCGATCGGCCCCGGCCTGGCCAAGGCGGCGGTCGCGATCCGGGTAGACGGCACCGTACGCGACCTCATGTTCCCGATCCGGGGCGACGCTCCGATCGCGATCCTCACCGAGCGGGATCGCGACTCACTCGACGTGCTCCGTCACTCCGCGGCGCACATCATGGCCACGGCGGTGCGCGAGATCTTCCCGACGGCGGGTATCGGATTCGGCCCGTCGATCGACGAGGGCTTCTACTACGACTTCGAGGTGCCACGCCCCTTCACGCCCGAGGACCTCGAGCAGATCGAGGCCCGGATGGCCGACGTGACGAGGGCGGACTACCCCTTCGTGCGCGAGGAAGTGGATCGCGACGCCGCGAACCGCAGGTTTGCCGACGATCCGCTCAAGCTGGAACGCATCAGCGAGCTGGGCGACGACGAGGTGATCTCCACGTACACGGACGGGCCCTTCACCGACCTGTGTCGCGGGCCGCACGTGCCGAGCACCGGGCGGCTGAAGCACTTCAAGCTCCTGAATACGGCGGGCGCCTACTGGCGGGGCGACTCGCGCCGGCAGATGCTGCAGCGCATCTACGGCACCGCCTTCTTCAAGAAGGATGAGCTCGACGCCCACCTCCACCGGCTGGAGGAAGCGCGCAAGCGCGACCACCGCCGGCTTGGGAAGGAACTCGATCTCTTCATGTTCCATCCGTTCGCACCGGGCGCCCCGTTCTGGACCGACAAGGGCACCACCCTGTACAACCTGCTCAACGCGTTCATGCGCGACCTGCAGCGCAGCGGCTACCAGGAGATCAAGACACCGCTGCTCTACCACAAGGGCCTCTGGGAGATCTCCGGCCACTGGGGCAAGTACAAGGAGAACATGTTCCTCGTGCTCGACAACGAGACAGGGGAGCATGACAGCTCGCTCAAGCCGATGAACTGCCCGTCGCACTACCTGATGTACAATGCGAACAAGCACTCGTACCGCGAGCTGCCGATCCGCTACACCACGTACGATGTGCTGCATCGCAACGAGGTGAGCGGCGCCTTGTCGGGACTGACGCGGGTACGGCAGTTCCAGCAGGACGACTGCCACGTCTTCCTCATGCCGTCGCAGATTCCCGACGAGGTGCGCCGGCTGACGCAGTTCATCCTGACGTACTATGCGGTGTTCGGGCTCACGGCGACGCTCAAGTTCGCTACTCGCCCGGAAGTGCGCATCGGCGACGACGCCATGTGGGATGCGGCCGAGGGAGCGCTGCGCTCGGCGCTCGAAGCGACCGGCCTGCCGTACGAACTCAAGCCGGGAGACGGGGCGTTCTACGGCCCGAAGATCGACTTTGATGTTGCCGATTCAATCGGGCGCACCTGGCAGCTGGGCACGATCCAGCTCGACTACAACGCGCCGGAGCGGTTCGACCTCAAGTACGTGGGCGAGGACAACCATGACCATCGACCCGTGGTCATTCACCGGGCGGTGAACGGGTCGTTCGAGCGCTTCATTGCGATCCTCATCGAGCATTTCGCGGGACTCTTCCCGGTGTGGCTCTCACCGGAGCAGGTGCGAGTGCTGCCCATCAGCGACGCGCAGGCCGCGGCGGCGCACACGGTGGCTGATCGGATGCGCGTCGCGGGCCTTCGCGTGACGGTGGATGACTCGCACGAGACGCTCAACTACCGCATCCGCGCGGGGGAAGTGGAAAAGGTGCCTTACATGGCGGTGGTGGGGCAGCGGGAGGCGGAGAGCGACAGCCTGGCGCTACGGGTCCGCGGGTCTGGCAAGAAGCAGGAGGTGCTCACGGTGGACGCGTTCCTCGAACGCGTCACGGCCGACGTGCGCGCACGGGCGCTGGTACCGTAGACTTGCCGCCCACTGGGGGATCCGCCATCGACGCCGGCTCCCACGAAGGGTCGCTTCAGCGGCTGATCGGGGTGCGTGCGCTTGCCCTGACGGCGATGAACGTCACGATTGGCGCCGGCATTTTCGGCCTCCCCGCCGTAGTCGCGGCAGACATGGGTGCCAGCGCGCCGATCGGCTACATCGTTACCGCACTCCTCTTCTTCTGCATCGTGCTCTGTTTTGCGGAGGCCGGCAGCCGCGTGTCGAGCGCCGGTGGGTTGTATGCCTATTCCAGCGCGGCGTTCGGTCCCTTCGCCGGCTCGTTCGTCGGCACGCTGCTCTGGTTCGGCAACGGCGCCCTGTCCAACGCCGCGGTGGCCGTTCTCATGGTGAACGGGCTATCCCTGGCATTTCCCGCTCTCGGGGAACCCCTCGGGCGGTCCATCACGCTCATCATGGTCTACGCCAGCCTGGCCGCCATCAACATCCGCGGACTGAAGCTCGGGCTGCGCGTCACCGAGGGCATCACCATCATCAAGCTGCTGCCCCTGATCCTGCTCGCGGTAGTGGGCCTCGTCACGCTCAACTGGGGGCAGATCCCCGTGCCGCGGCTGCCGGATACGGGTCAGCTCGGCCGCGGCGTCGTGCTGCTCACGTTCACCTTCATGGGCATCGAAACGGCCCTCTCACCCAGCGCCGAGATTCGCGACTCGACGCGCGTGGTGCCGCGCGGGCTGGCATTGGCGCTGCTCGGGATCACGCTGCTGTACTTCTCCCTGCAGCTCGTGGCGCAGGGCGCCCTCGGGGAGGGGCTCGCATCCGCCACCGAGGCGCCGCTTGCCTCGACGGCCGCCGTCGTGCTCGGAGGCTGGGGGAGGGCCCTGATCCTCGCCGCCGGCGTGGTATGCATGGCTGGCGTGCTGCCGGGGGACATGCTGTGCACGCCGCGGGTGCTCTATGCCATGGGACACGACGGCCTGCTTCCCAGACGGCTCGGTGTGGTGCATCCGCGCTTCAACACGCCCGCAACCGCCATCGTCACCTATTGCGTGGTGTGCGCGATCCTGGCGCTCTCGGGCACGTTCAAGGTGCTCGCAGTCCTGTCGGCGGCCAGCACACTGGTCATGTATCTCGCGACGGCGATCGCGGTGCTCGTGTTGCGCCGGCGCGCGGTGAACGTGGGCAAGCCGCCTTTCGTCATTCCCGGAGGGCCGGTGGTACCGCTGATTGCCGCCGTGGCGATCGTGGCGGTGCTCTCCACGCTTGCCTGGCGGGAGCTGGCGGCGATCGGCGTGATGCTGGCCGTGTCGTCAGTGCCGTTTCTCTGGCGTCTCATCAAGCGAGAACCGGCCGCGGCAACGTGAGGCGACGCGGACGGACGAGGTAGAGCCATGTCCGACATGATGGCACAGGTGTGGGAGATGCTGGTCGGGCGGGAACATGGTCCGTTGTCCTTCCGGCTCATCGTGCAGCCGCTCGTGGCCGCGGCGTTCGCTGTGCGCGCCGGGGTTCGCGATGCGCGAGCCGGGCGGCCCCCCTTCGCGTGGAATGTCCTCACCAGGCCTGAGGCGCGGGTCGAGGACTTCAGGTCGGCTTGGCGCGACATCGGCCATCTGTTCCTGCTGGCAATCGCGATCGACGTGGTTTACGAACTGATTGTCTTTCGGCGGATCTACCCCCTGCAGCCCATCATCGTCGCGATCATCCTGGCGGTGCCACCATACCTTCTCGTACGAGGTGTGGTGGACCGCATGGTCAACCGGACGCACCGCGGCAAGGGACCGTCGCCGACAGGGCGATAGATACTTACAATCGTTCCGCCTGACTTCCTGCCGCCTGACTTCCTGCCGCCCTCCAAGCCGCCTATCTTGGCGCCCGTAACCTATTCCCGAGAGTCCCGTGTCCGACGCGACCACACCGGTCATCATCGCCGCCTGCCGCACACCGATCGGCAAGTATCTTGGCGGCCTGGAAGCACTTAAGGCCCCCCAACTGGGAGCCATCGCCATCCGCGAGGCGGTCCGCCGGGCTGGTGTCGACGCCGCGCTGATCGACGAAGTCATCATGGGTCACGTGGTACAGGGCGGTACTGGACAGGCCCCAGGGCGGCAGGCAGCCATTGGGGCGGGCATTCCCGGAACCGTGCCGGCGCTGACGATCAACAAGGTGTGCGGCTCCGGACTCAAGGCGGTGATGCTCGCAGCCCAGTCGATCCGCGCGGGTGACAACGCCTGCGTGGTGGCCGGCGGGCAAGAGTCCATGTCGACGGCGCCGCATTATGTGTACGGCATGCGGAACGGCATCAAGGCCGGGAACCAGACGATGGTGGACGGCATGATCCACGACGGCCTCTGGGATTCGTTCGGCGGCAACCATATGGGCGAATATGCGGAATACACCGCGACCAAGGCGGGTATCAGCCGCAAGGAACAGGACGAATTCGCCTACCAGAGCCATCGCAAGGCGGTCGCGGCCCAGGAGGCCGGGACCTTCGACCGCGAGATCGTGACGGTCGAGATCCCAGGACGGGGCGGGCCCACCCTGGTGAGCAAGGACGAGGGTCCGCGAAAGGACACGAGTCTCGAGGCGCTCGCGAAACTCAAGCCGGCGTTCATGAAGGAGGGCACCGTCACCGCAGGTAACGCGCCCGGCCTCAATGACGGCGCCAGCGCGCTGATGGTGACCAGTCTGGCGTTCGCCAAAGCGCATGGGCTCACCCCCTTGGCGAAGGTCACGGCATACGCCACCGGTGGCGGGGAGCCGAAGGACCTCTTCTTCGCTCCGATCATCGCGGTGCAGAACCTCATGAAGAAGGCCGGTACCAGCATCAGCGATTACGACCTGATCGAGGCCAACGAAGCGTTCGCAGTGCAGGCCATCGCCAACGGACGCGGGCTCGGCTGGGACTGGGATCGGGTCAACGTGAGCGGCGGCGCCATCGCGCTGGGTCACCCGATCGGTGCCAGTGGCGCGCGGGTGCTCACGACCTTGCTCTACGCCATGCAGGCTCGAAATGCCAGGACCGGTCTCGCCACCCTGTGCCTGGGCGGCGGGAACGCGGTGGCCCTCAGCGTGGAACGCATTTGACCGGGTGGCGCCCGGTCGTACGGGCGGTCGGCTGGGTCGCTGTCTATCTCGCGGCGGGACTGCTTTTCACCGCACTGCCGTTCATTCTGTACATCCGGTATTCCACGGCGCCGGACACCGCTGCGCTCACCGGTAACTCGACGGCGCTCCTGCTGCAGGGCCTGGCCCAGGTGACGGTATTCGGGCTGCTCACCTGGATCATCGGGCGACGGGTGCTCGGCCTGGGTGCCGCCCAGCTTGGCTGGGTGTCGCAGGGCAGGGAGAAGGGCTTCGGCCGCGGGATGCTCGGTGCGGTAGTCCTGGCCCTTGTGGCGATGCTCCTGAGTGTGCTGTTCGGCGGTGCGCGCTGGTTACCCGACGCGGGTGGCGTGTCCGACTATCTCCGGAATGTTGGCCTTACGACGGGAGTCCTGGCGCCTGCCGCCCTTGCGGAAGAAATCGCGTTCCGGGGCCTGCCCCTGGTGCTCCTGGCTTCGGTCTTCGGCCGCGGCACTGCCATCCTCATCATGTCGCTCATTTTCGGCCTGGCCCACGGACTCAATCCCGAAGTGACGCCGCTCGCTATCGGCAACGTGGCGCTCGCGGGTGTCTTCCTGAGTCTCGCGTTCTACGCGCCGGGCGGCATCTGGACCGCGTGGGGAGCCCACCTCGGATGGAACGCCACCCTCGCGGCGCTCGATGCGCCGGTAAGCGGACTCCCGTTTCGCATTCCCCTCATCAATTTTGATCCCGGCACGGCAACCTGGTTCACCGGCGGCAGCTTCGGTCCTGAGGGTGGGGTCGCGGCGACGGTGGCCCTCTGCGTCGGTTGCGTGGCGCTGGCGGGTTACGTGAGAAAGGATGACACGGCATGAAGCAGGCGGCGGTGGTCGGAGGCGGAACGATGGGCAACGGCATTGCACACGTGTTTGCGCTTCATGGCTGGTCGGTGACCCTTATCGATGCGGCGCCTGCCGCACTGGACAAGGCGCTCAAGACCATCCGGACCAACCTCGAGCGGCAGGCGAAGAAAGGCACCATCGCCGCCGAAGCTGTGGAGGCCACGCTGTCCCGCATCCGCACCGCTGGCGACGTGCAGGCGGCCAGCGGGGCGGAGATTGCCGTCGAGGCCGTGAGCGAGAATCCGCAGGTCAAGTTTGCCGTCTTTCAGGCGCTCGATCAGGCGCTCGGCCCGGACGCGATCCTGGCCTCCAACACCAGTTCGATCTCGATCACGGAGCTGGCTGCGAAGACCGGCCGGCCCGACAAGGTGGTCGGGATGCACTTCATGAACCCGGTGCCGATGATGGAACTGGTCGAGGTGATCCGGGGACACGCCACCAGTGATGCGACGACCGCGGCCGTGATGGAGCTGTCGCGCGCGCTGGGCAAGACGCCGGTGGAGGTGAACGACTATCCAGGCTTCGTGGCGAACCGGGTTCTGATGCCGATGATCAACGAGGCGATCTTCTGCGTCATGGAAGGCGTGGCGACCCCCGAAGCCATTGATACCGTCATGAAGCTCGGCATGGCGCACCCGATGGGCCCGCTCACGCTTGCCGACTTCATCGGGCTCGATGTGTGCCTCGCCATTCTCGAGGTGCTGCATCGCGGCCTGGGTGATGACAAGTACCGTCCCTGTCCGCTGCTGCGGCGCATGGTTGCCGCGGGATACCTCGGCCGGAAGAGCGGACAGGGCTTCTACGACTACCGGAAGTAGATCATGACCGCGTTCGATCTTCTGAAGGAATTTGGCCACGAGCAGCTCGTCATCTCCCAGGATCCCGGCGCCAACTATGTCGGCATCGTGGCGATTCATGACACCACGCTGGGCCCGGCGCTCGGTGGCACGCGGCTCTGGAACTATCAGAAGATCGAGGATGCGCTGGTCGACGCGCTGCGCCTGGCGCGCGGGATGACCTACAAGTCCGCGGTGGCCGGCCTGCCGCTCGGTGGGGGCAAGTCCGTCATCATCGGGGATCCAGCCCGGCGTGACCGTGAGGCATGCTTCCGGGCCCACGGCCGGTTCGTCGACACGCTCGGGGGCCGCTACATCACGGCGGCGGATGTCGGCACCAGCTCGGCGGACATGGAAGTGATTCATCTCGAGACCGAACATGTCGCCGGCCTGCCGGGTCGCTCCGGCGATCCCTCGCCGGTGACGGGGTACGGCGTCTACATGGCGATGAAGGCAGCGGCAAAGTCCCGGTGGGGCAAGGACGGTCTCGCGGGGAAGCGCGTTGCCGTACAGGGTGCGGGCAAGGTCGCGCAGAACCTGGCGCGCCACCTGCATGAAGAGGGCGTCAAGCTCCTGGTCACGGACATCGACACCGCCAAGGTGCAGCGGTTCGTCACCGATTTCGCCGCCGAGGCGCTGGGCCCGGACGCGATCTACGATGCGGCCGCCGACATCTACGCGCCTTGCGCGCTGGGTGCGACCCTCAACGACCAGACCATCCCGCGGCTCAAGGTGGAGATCATCTGCGGGGGTGCCAACAACCAGCTGGCCGAACCGCGCCACGCGGCGGCGGTAGAAAAGCGCGGGATCTTCTACACCCCGGACTATGTGGCCAATGGCGGTGGTGTCATCAACATCTGTCGCGAGATCGAGAACTGGTCCGAGGAACGGGCGCTTGACAAGGCCGCTGGCATCTATGGCACCGTGCAGCGCGTGGTCGAGGTCGCCCAGCGTGAGAAGGTGACGACGGCCGAGGCGGCGGACCGACTGGCGGAGGAACGGCTGGCGGCCGTACGGGCGCTCCGGGCCGTGAGGCGATAGCGCCTTTACCGCATCCACGCCCTCCCATACATTGGGCAATGGCCGAACGCATTCCGATCGGCTCGGATCATGCCGGGTTCGCGCTCAAGCAACAACTGATCAACGAACTCCGCGCTGAGGGGTACGAACCCGATGACCTGGGAACGTACTCCACCGAGTCCACCGACTATCCAGACTTTGCTCATGCGGTCGCTTCCCAGGTAGAGCAGGGGAAGGCGGCTCGCGGGATCCTGCTGTGCGGCACCGGGCTGGGCATGGCCTACGCCGCGAATCGGCACCCGGGCGTCCGCGCGGCCGTGGTATGGTCGCCAGAGGTGGCGGAACTCGCGCGGTCGCACAATGACGCTAATGTTCTTGTGCTACCCGCACGATTCGTGACGGAAGACGAGGGAGTGTCCATCCTCCGTACGTGGCTGCAAACCCCTTTCGAGGGAGGTCGCCACGCCCGGCGCATTGCGAAGATCGAACAGGAGCCCAGGCCGAATGCTTGATCACAATGCTCCGCTCCGGGATGCCGATCCCGTCGTCGCGCGCCTGATTGACAAGGAGCTGCGGCGGCAGCAGCACGGGCTCGAGCTCATCGCGAGCGAGAATTTCGCGAGCCGTGCCGTGATCGATGCCATGGGCACCCCGCTCACCAACAAGTACGCCGAGGGGTACCCGGGCAAGCGGTACTACGGCGGCTGCGAGGTAGTGGACCAGGTGGAGCAGCTGGCCATTGACCGCCTGAAGCAGCTCTTCGGCGCCGAACACGCCAACGTGCAGCCGCACTCTGGCGCGCAGGCCAACTTCGCGGCGTTCATGGTGCTGCTGCCGCCGGGCGGCAAGCTCATGGCCATGTCCCTCCCGCACGGCGGGCACCTGTCGCATGGCGCTGCGGTCAACCACAGTGGCCGCATCTGGCAGGCGGTGCATTACGGGGTCGATCCCTCCACCGGCTGGATCGACTACGACCAGCTGCGCGATCTGGCGCTGCGCGAGCGGCCGACGCTGCTCATTGCCGGCGGCAGCGCGTATGCGCGTATCATCGATTTCGCGGCCTTCCGCTCGATCGCCGACGAGATCGGCGCCCGTTTCCTCGTGGACATGGCGCATTTCGCCGGCCTTGTTGCGTCCGGGCTCTATCCATCGCCGGTGCCGCATGCCCACGTCGTCACCAGCACCACGCACAAGACACTGCGTGGGCCGCGTGCGGGCCTCATCCTGTCGATCGCGGAACTGGGAAAGGACATCGACAAGTCCGTCTTCCCCGGCACGCAGGGCGGTCCGCTGGAGCATGTCATTGCCGCCAAGGCCGTTGCCTTCGGCGAGGCGCTCACCGAGGACTTCCGCGCCTATTCGCGCCAGGTGGTGGAAAATGCCCGCGTGCTCGCCGAGGCGATGGTCGATCGCGGCTTTGCGATCGTCTCGGGCGGTACCGATACTCACCTGATGCTGGTGGACCTGCGCCCCAAGGGGCTGACCGGCAAGGACGCGGAGAAGCTGCTGGGCAAGGCCGACATTACCGTGAACAAGAACACCATTCCCGACGACCCGCAGTCGCCTTTTGTCACCAGTGGCATCCGGCTGGGCACGCCGGCGCTGACCACGCGTGGCATGGGCACCAACGAAATGCGCCGCATCGCACAGCTCATCGACGAGGCGCTGACGATGCGCGACGACGCCACGCTGGCGCGGGTGTCGCGCGAGGTCCGGGAAATGACGAATGCCTTCCCGCTGTATCCGCCGGTGGCCAGCCGCCACCGCTCGCTGCAGACCGCGTAACCCGGGCGAGACGATGACCGAGCTGCAGTTCGCCGACGACATCCTCGCCCGTATCCGGGCGAAAGGTGGGGCATTCGACGAACGTGGCTACCTCTTTGTCCTCGCCAGCATCGAATTCGTGCAATCCCGTCTCTCCGTTCGCCGTCACATCAGTGGTCCGGAACTCGCCTGGGCCTGCCGGGACCTCGCGCGGGAGCGTTTCGGTCTGCTCGCGCGCGCCGTCCTCGCGCACTGGGGCCTTACTCGCACCGAGGACTTCGGCCGGATCGTGTACACCCTGGTCGACATCGGGCTCCTGGTCACGCTGCCGGGCGACAGCGAGGAGGACTTCCGCGACGTCTTCGATTTCGAATCGGCCTTCGACGAATCGTATGCATGGGAGGGTGTGCGCCGGGTCGGTGCCTGACGCGGCGCTAGTCAGGGGACAGGCACGGCAGGATCGGAGGGACCATGGACACGCGCGACTGGCCTGAGTGCCTCAAGTGCAACGCAGGAAAACTGATCCCCCTCTCCGACTACGGCCGCGACGGCGCGCCGATCACCTACAAGGCCTGGGTCTGCACCAACCCCGACTGCGGATTCAACCTCCGGATCGACAACGGCGAAATCTCGTTCGGCCGCGTCATCGGGCAGAGCCACAAGTGAGAACCGCGTGAACAGTGAACGGTGAACAGTGAGCGGGAGGCCGCACCGGCTTCGCCTACCGTTCCCGTTCAGCGTTTACCGTTTACCGTTCACGCTCCAGATGCCTCTCCTTCCCGTCCTCTCTCCTCTCCAGTCCGCTGCCTGGGATGCCCGCGCCGAGCGGGCCGGCATCGCGCTCGCCACGCTGATGGAGGCTGCGGGTCGCGCCGTGGCGACGGTCCTGCTGCGCGAATTTCCCCATGCCGCGCGACAGGGCGTGCTCGTGGCCGCCGGCACCGGGCACAATGGGGGTGATGGCTGGGTGCTCGCGCGCGCGCTCCATCGGCTCGACGTACCGGTGTGGGTCGCCTCCCTCGGCGGCGAACGCGCACCCCTCACCGCGCACGTAGCCGGGCTCGCGCGTGCCGAAGGCGTGCGGGAGGTGGGGCCCGACGGGCCATGGCCATCGCTCGGGCTGCTGGTCGATGCCATCCTTGGCACCGGCGCCAGCGGCGTTCCGCGTGCACCAGCCGCGGCGCTGCTCGAGCGCATGCTCGATCTCGAGCTCCCCGTGCTCGCCATCGACGGGCCCACCGGACTCGACCTCGGTACCGGTGTCGTCCATGGCGTCACCCGCGCGGATGTAACCGTGACCTTTGGCGGCTTCCGGCGCGGCCACCTGCTCGCGCGGGATGAAGTGGGCCACGTGGTGGTCGTCGACATTGGCCACCCTCCATCCGAATCAGGCACCCCGCTCTTCATCACCGACGGGTTTGCGGCCGCTCGCCTGCCGGCGCTGCACGCCTCCGACCACAAGGGCGAGCGTGGCCGCGTGGTGGTGATCGGCGGAGATGCCGGAATGAGCGGCGCGGCCCGCCTCGCGGGGCGCGCGGCCTTTGCCGCGGGGGCCGGCCTCGTCCATGTCGTGTCGACATCCGACACGGTGGCCGCCATCCGCGCGGCGGAACCTGACCTGCAGACCCTGGTGCACCCGATGGCGGGCCAGGTCGGTGCCGAGCTCGGTGCCCTGCTGGAACGGGCTGATGCCGTGGTGATCGGCCCGGGGCTCGGCCGTGCGGACGGCAAGTCGGCATTCGTACTGGCGTGTGTCGCCCTCGCGCGCCGTGCCGTGCTCGATGCCGATGCGCTGGTGGCGCTGCAGGGTCGGGTAGCGGACCTCGCTGCCTTGAGCGAGGAGCGCCTGATCGTGCTGACACCGCACGCTGGTGAGTTCCGGACCCTCTTTCCGGCGCTTGCATCCGAACGCGACATGGACCCATGGGGAGCGGCAGCACATGCCGCGGAGCAGTGCGGCGCCACGGTCCTGCTCAAGGGCGTGCCCACCGTGGTCGCCCGCGCGGGCCGGTCATCCTTTACCATCGCGGCGGGGAACCCCGGGCTCGCCACCGGCGGGAGCGGGGACGTGTTGAGTGGCATCCTGGGAGCGGTCCTCGCGCGGGAAGGTGAGTCGGATGTGGCCGCGGCCGTCGCAGCCCAGGCGCTGGGTCGGGCGGCCGATCTTGCGGCGCGACGCGTCACTGCGCGCGCGATGCGGCCGATGGACGTGATCGGGGCATTGCCCGACCTCTGGCGCGAGTGGGACGTGATGAATCGCACTGGCGTCGCTGTCGATGCGCCCGTGCTCGAGCGGCTGGCCAGGCCGAGACTCGTGTGAAGTCCCGCCACGTAATGGGAGCGATGCTGGGCGTCGTCATCTGTGGCCAGCTTCATGCGCAGCGCGCACGTGACTGGCCGGCTGCCGATCGCGTGGTCGTAGGCGATTTCAGCATCATCCGCGCGGTCGCGTCGGGCCTCGACCGCCTGTATGCGGTCGGAGCGCTCGGGATCATGCTGTACCGCCCGCTCGAGCGCCGATGGGAGGGACCTTTCGGCCCACCCGAAGCCACGGCGCTCGAGCGGGTGCTCATGGCGCAGGTCGATCCGGTCGACCAGTCACTGTGGATGGTGACCTCGAATACCTGGCTCAACTTCCAGCCGGAACTGCAGCTCTGGGCTGGTGGCAGCTTGCCCGGCAACGTGCGTGCGATCGCCGTGGACGAGTCCGATCCGGCCGGCGGCATCCGCATCCTTACCAGCACCGGGTGGTATCGGGTGGCAAGCGGCTCACAGGCTGCGGTTCCTTCCGGGCCGCCGGCACGACCGAGGCGGCCCACGAACGTGCAGGATGCACTGGCGGCCAATCCTTCACTTCGCTCGAACGTGGCGTTCACCTTGCGCGATGCGCGTGGTCGTTCGACCACGTTCACCTCGGCGGCACCCTCGCCCGACGGCCTCGGCTGGTATCTCGGCACCTCCGGGTCGGGCCTGCTCTTCATCCAGCCGGGCGATGCGACACCGGAGCGGCAGTCGTTCGGGCTGACCGGTGACCGCGTAGGCGCCCTCTACTCGTCGCCGGGTGGCGTCTGGGTGGCGACCGATCGCACGGACCAGATTGATGCGGCGGTGACATACCTCTCATCCGATCTCGTCACCTCGACCACGCTTGCCGGCGGTGCCGCCCTGGGACTCGGGTACACTCAGGTGCGTCGGATGACCGGGATGAACCGAAGTCTGTTTCTCGCAACAGACGCGGGGGTGACGCAACTGGAGGTGGCCTCGGGCCGCACGCGCTTCTTCGGCGCGGGAGGATCGATGCCCGATCCGCGAACAAATACGGTGGTCGGCCGTCGGGGCACTGTGCTCGTGGGGACGGCTCGGGGCCTCTCACGGATCACCGACACGCTGACCGTCGTGCGCCTGGCGCCCGAGTTTCTCGAACCGGTCCTGGCGCTGGAGACCGAAGGAGATACCATCTGGATCGGCACGCCCAACGGGCTCCTGCTGCTGCCGCCGGACGCGAGACAGCCTGGACGCACACCGGGTCTCGCCAGTTCTGCGGCGTTGCGTTCGGCGGTGGTCGCCATCGCATGGCTGGGCGACACCTTGGTGGCGCTTACCACCGACCAATTGCTCTGGCGCATGCCGGGCACCGATGAGTGGACACTCGGCCCGATTCTCTCCTCGATTCTTGGTCGGATGCGTGTATTCACGCTCTTCGAGGATGGTTTCTTCGTCGCCGGCGAACGGGGCCTGGCCTACGCCGGTCTGCGCACGCCACCCCAGCGGCCGTTGCTCGGCGCCGAGCATCCAGGCGTCATTCGCGATCTCCTCGTGGAGGACGGCTACCTCTGGGAGGCGACTGACCGCGGCCTCGTGCGCTGGCGCATCGACGCCATCCTGCCGTGACGCACCTTCCGCTCGGCCCGGGTCGTGAGTTCGACC
This sequence comes from uncultured Gemmatimonadales bacterium, assembly GCA_963822925.1. Taxonomy (GTDB): domain Bacteria; phylum Gemmatimonadota; class Gemmatimonadetes; order Gemmatimonadales; family GWC2-71-9; genus JAGGAG01. The sequence goes on along the minus strand of CAWGJN010000003.1, from coordinate 26,067 downwards.
GCATTCGCGCCATCGAGGCGGCGCTGGGCGCCAGGGCCGTCGCACTGGGCGACGATTGCGCGCTGTTTCCACTCGACAACGGCGACATGCTGGCCTTGAGCACGGACACGAGCCTCGAGGGAACACATTTCCGCCGCGACTGGCTCACCCCGGAAGAAATTGGCTGGCGAGCCGCCGCATCCGCGCTCTCCGACCTCGCGGCCGAGGGTGCGGAAGTCATAGGGCTGCTCGCGGCGCTGACGCTCCCGGGAGACATCGCCGATACCATGGTGACGGCGATGATGAGCGGCATTGGTGCCTGCGTGAGCGAGGCGGGCGGCAAGGTACTGGGTGGCGACCTGACGCGGGGCACCTCGCTGTCGCTCACGGTCACGGTGGTGGGTCGCGCGCCGCGCGCAGTCACGCGGCAGGGAGCGCGGCCCGGTGATGGCATCTGGGTGACGGGCACACTCGGCAGTGCTCGTGCCGCGCTGGCAGCCTGGGACTCCGGCCGCGAACCGCGACCCACCACGCGCATCGCGTTTGCGCGACCGCTTCCTCGGATCGCGGCGGGACGGTTCCTGGCCGACGTAGGCGCGACCGCAATGCTCGACCTCAGTGACGGCCTTGCGGGCGATGCCCGCCACCTGGCGGCCGCATCCGGCGTGGCGCTCGACATCGACCTTGCGAAGCTCCCCCTCGGTGCGGGAGTGATGGAGACCGCGTCTGCCTTGCAGGTCGCCCCTGGTGTCTTCGCCGCTGAAGGCGGCGAGGATTACGAACTGCTGGCGACCCTTTCCCCACGGGCGGCGACCAGGCTCAAGCGGGCGGCGGCCGAGGTGGGCGTGCCGTTCACGCTCATCGGCAGCGTGCATGCGGGAGAAGGAGTCCGGCTGCACCTGGATGGGGCGGAGATCTCGATCGCGGGATACGATCACTTTCGATGATGCGCAGCCTCGGGTTCGTGGCGGGGCTCGCAGGACGGACGCTCTGGTCCACGGTGCGTCTCGTCCTGGCCTCGCTGCGCGGTGTGCCGGCTGGGCCAGGCAGCATCTACGAGCAGATTCCCCGACAGTGGGCGCGCGACCTGCTTCGCTCGGCGCAGATTCAGGTCCGGGTGCGTGGACTGGAACACCTCCACGGCACCGGCACGTGCGTGTACTGCGCCAACCACAGCTCGTTTGTGGATCCCGGGGCGCTGATCGACGCCGTACCCGGCTCGGTGCGGTTTGTGGCCAAGCGGTCGCTATTTCACGTGCCCGTCTTCGGTACCGCACTGCGGATCACCGGGCAGATTCCGGTGGATCGTACCAACCGGGAGGCCGCAGTCGATGCATTCTCGGAAGCGGCGCGCGTGCTCCGCGATGGCGTATCTGCGGCAGTATTCGTGGAGGGCACCCGGAGCCGCGATGGATCGCTTCAGCCTTTCAAGAAGGGCGCATTCGTTCTCGCGATCAGCCTCCAGGCGCCCTGTGTTCCCGTGTACATCGCGGGTGCGAGGGCGCTGATGCCGCGCGGCGGATTCGTGCCACGCCCCGGAACCGTGGAAGTACGCATCGGCCGGCCCATTTCCACGACCGGCCTTGTCTATGAGGACCGCGACGCCCTGCGGGAGCGCTGCTGGCAGGATATGATCGCGCTGGCCGCCAGTTAGGCGCGCACGTTCCCTGATCCCCTTTCTCCGGTTACGTTAGCCCCATCACTTTTACATTGGATCCGGATGTCCACGATCATCGAAGTGCATGGCCGCGAAATCCTCGACAGCAGGGGCAATCCCACCGTCGAAGCCGAGATCGTATTGTCGAGCGGCGCGCAGGGGCGCGCGGCCGTGCCGAGCGGTGCATCCACCGGAGAAAACGAGGCGGCCGAGCTGCGTGACGGTGATGCCGGACGCTATGGTGGCAAGGGCGTCCAGCAGGCCGTCAAGAACGTGAACGAGGTGCTTGGGCCGCGGCTCGAGGGTCTCGATGCGACGGAACAGATCGCGGTCGATGCGGAGATGATGGATGCCGACGGTACGCCCAACAAGGGCAATCTCGGGGCCAATGCCATCCTCGCGGTGTCGCTTGCCGTGGCCCGCGCCGCCGCGTCGGATTGCGGGCTCCCGCTGTACCGCTACCTGGGCGGCCCGATGGCGCGCGTGATGCCGGTGCCGATGATGAACATCCTGAACGGTGGCGCGCACGCATCGAACAACGTCGACGCGCAGGAATTCATGGTGGTACCGATTGGCGCGGACAGCTTTGCCGACGGGCTCCGGATGGGGGTGGAGGTGTTCCACGCGCTCAAGAAGGTGCTGAGCAAGATGGGTCTTTCCACGGCCGTGGGTGACGAAGGCGGTTTCGCGCCGATGTTACCGTCGAACGAGGCCGCGCTTGACGTGGTGATGCAGGCGATCCAGTCGGCCGGGTTCCAGCCGGGACAGGACATCGGCATCGCGCTCGACGTGGCCGCGTCGGAGTTGTACCAGGACGGGGAGTACGTCTTCAAGAAGGGCGACGGCAGTCGGCGCCCGGCGGCCGACATGGTGGAACTGTATGCGAAATGGTGCGAACGCTACCCGATCGTCTCGATCGAGGACGGCCTTGCGGAGGGAGACTGGGACGGATGGGCTCTCCTGACCGAGCGGCTGGACGAGCGAGTGCAGCTGGTGGGCGATGATCTCTTCTGTACCAACGTCGATCTGCTCGGCAAGGGCATCGAGTCGGGTGTGGCCAATGCGGTGCTCGTGAAGGTGAACCAGATCGGCACGCTCACCGAGACGCTGCAGTGCATCGAGCTGGCGAAGGGCAACAAGTACGGTACCATCATCTCGCATCGTTCGGGCGAGACGGAGGACACCTTCATTGCCGATCTCGCGGTCGCGACCGGGGCGGGGCAGATCAAGACGGGCAGCGCCAGCCGCACCGATCGCACCGCGAAGTACAACCAGCTGTTGAGGATCGCCGAGGAATTGGGTGAGCTTGCCCACTATCCGGGGCGTGACCTGTACCACCTGTGACCGGTCCCGCGAAGCAGTCGAACGGAAGAAACCGGCGGCTCGCGTGGGTGGTGGGTGCCAGCGCGTTCCTCTTTCTGCTGCTCGGGGGTGAGTACAACACGTTCGACTGGATCAAGATCCGGCGGCTGGAGCGCGAGGAGCAGGCGCGCGTGACCGAGCTGCAGCAGACGGTGGATTCGCTCACCAAGGTGGCGAAAGCGCTGCAGAAGGACCGGCGGGTGCAGGAACGGGTGGCCCGGGAAAGCTTCGGGATGATCCGGAAGGGAGAGCACCTGTACCGGTTGCTTCCGCCCGACAGCACCAGGCGGTGAACGGTTAGCGACGTGCCGTTTCCTGTTTCCCGTTCACCGTTTACTGTTCACCGCGGTTCAAGGCAGGGTAGCTCAGGTGGTTAGAGCACGGCACTCATAATGCCGGGGTCGCGGGTTCGAGTCCCGCCCCTGCTATCAGTGGAAGTCGAGTCCTCATAGGCAGTTCCAGCGCGCTCCCGGTCGGGCGCGCTTTCCGTTTCTGGAGCCGGTGCACCACGTAGTGCATCATTCTCGACGGAATTCTCCAACTGCTCCCGGTCTTGTGCGGCGGCGATCTCCTCCCACCGGTTCCGCTCCTGCTGCCGAGGCGCGAACCGCCCGTAGACCTTCGCGCTCGCCTGGGCCTCTCCCTCGATTTCGGCGCGCTGGACTGAATCCGATCACCGCGTCGCCCCCACCAGCGCGGCCAGCTCCGTTCGCACTTGTTCGACCGCCGGCCGCAAGCTCGGATCCGGGTCGGATCGGAGCGCGAGATAGCGCCGGTACGCGCTGATCGCCGATCTGGTGTCGCCCCTGAGCGCGGCCAGGCGTCCCTCCTCGCGCAGATAGGTTGAGAGAAACCATGGCTGGAAGCCGTACATCCGGCGTCGGATGGCCGCGAGGGCGCCCCGCCGGTCACCGACGACGTCCCGCAGTCGGGACACGACGATGTTAGGAGGGAGCACCGGAGCGTCGCCCACGCCAGTGACGAGCAGCGAATCCGCCCGGTCGAGCAGTCGGATCGCGTCGGGACGCCCCGCGATGGTCGCGAGCCACGCCTCGAGGACCGCCGCGCAGACCCCGTTCGGGTCTGCAGAGGGCACTGACGATCCCGTCCCGTCCGGTCGGATCTCATAGAGCCGGCGAATGGCCGCTCGGGTTACCGAGGAGTCTCGGTGCGCGAGTCGCCATTGCTGGGTCACGCAGAGGTCGCCCGACTGCACCTTCTGCATCTCCGCGCTTGCCGCCACCGGCGCCTCCGCGGAGCGGGCAAGCTGGCGAGCGGCGTTCGACCCGGCGGCAGTGTCTCCGTCCCAGTAGAGCGCGTCCAGCACCCGCCACCGGAGCCGCTCGTGCGGGACGTTCTCCGGCATCGTGGTGGTCGCGAGCACGGCCTCTCGTGGACGGCCGCGATTGAGGCTGAGCGAGTGGGTCCCGATCGAGGCACCGCCGCGCGGGTCGAGCGGACGGGACGAGGCTCGGAACGCCGCGATCGACAGCTCGGCATCCTCCCAGCGGCCGAGCTCCTCGCTGATGTTCACGATATCGGTCAGGCTGCTCGGTGACATGTCGGAGAAGCGGGCGCGAACGGCCCCGAGGGTCTGCCGATCAGCGCTGGCGATCGCCGCGATCCAGGAGAAAAAGCCCGCGTTCTCGGAGGTGGAATCGGCAGCCAGCGCGGTGGCGGCCAGCCGGCGCACCGCCGCCGTATCGCCCATGATGGCCGCGATCTCGGCCAGATGCTGGAGCGGCTCCGAGTACGTTGCCGAGACCTCCTTGGCGGAGTCCAGCGCAAGGCTCCTTCGAAAGGCATCCGCCGCACGCGGTAGCGGGTCTTCCACCCCGATGATCGCACCGAAGTGGAAGTATTCGTCGCCCAGCTCGTACCACATCTCGGGGCTATCCGGCACCGTCGCCGTCGCTTCCTTGCGCACTTTGAGGAAATCGGCCTCAGTCGAGGGACCCGGGTAGTTCGGCCCCAGCACCGCGCGCACCAGGGTGCGGTCGCGGGCACTCAGCCGCTCGCGGTACGCCCAAGCGAGGCGTTGCGCGCGCTCGACGTCGATCCCGGAAACGGACATCCCCCAGAGACGGGCCGAGTAGACGCCCAAGGCCGCGAGACCGAACGTGGAGTCTGCTCTGAGTGCCTCGTCGTACGCCCGCATCGCCGCGCTCCAGTGACCAAGGCGGTAGGCTCGCTGCCCGTCGAAGTATGCCCGGAGCGCGGGCAGGGAGGTGAGGGACGCCAGTTCCGTGCTCCCGGCCTCGCCGGCCAGCAGTTGCGCGGTCAAGCGATCGACCAGCGCCAGCAAGCTGTCCGACGATCCCTCCACGCTCGCGCGAGCGCCGGTTCGGCCACTCGGGACCTGGAGCACTGAGGCTGTGAGCGTCACGTGTTGCGCGGTGCCCACCACCCCGCCGTCGATCAGGCGGCCCGCATGAAGCCCACGGGCGATTCTGAGTACCTCAGCGGGCCCTGGGTCGCCCGCAATCGAGCCTCCCCCCTGCGCCACGCGCTGAGCACGGCCCGCGGATCGGCGGCCCGGGGCCCGCCTTCGCCCGTGAGCTTGATAGCGAGGAGATCGACCATTCCCTCGCGCAGGTAGCTCAGCGCAGGATCCGCTCCGGCCACCCGGAACGGGAACACCACCACGAGCCGTGGGTCGGCAGGCTCGTTGACCGAGCGAATTGGTGGCCAGACAAAGGCCAGCACGGCGCACGTGATCACAGTGACAAGCGCGGCAAGAGCCGCGACGATGCGGCGCGATGGTGTACCTAAGCCCACCCGGCGAGGCATCCCCTCCGGTGCTTCGACCGCACGACCCAACTGTTCCGTGCTTGGGTGCTCTGGGAGCGGTCCGGCCGTAGATGGGGCCAGCTCGACGTGCAGGCTTGGACTCGCGCCAACACCGGCACCAGAAGGTGCCGGCTCGACCGCTGCCGCTGCGGCAGCCTGGGCCATCCGCAGCTCCTGCACTAACGCCGTGAAAGGAGGATCCGGAACACTGTCCAACTCCTCCCGCATGAGGGTCTCGTAAACGCGGGAGTATTGCAGCGCACCTGCACCGTCACCGGCCGAGGCGAGCGCGCGCATCAGGCTCAGCGCTAATCCTCCGTTCAATGGGTCCGTCGCAATGAGTCTGCGCCGCCAGCCAATCTCGGCGGCGTAGTCTTTCTGGTCGCGAGCCTCATCGGCCAGGCCCCGCAGCGCCCAGGCATGCTTTCCTGCCAGCTGGCTCCGCACTTCCTCCGCCCACCGCTCGAACTCTGCCGCATCGCTCAGATAGAAGCCATCCAGGAATGGTCCCCTATACAGCTCAAACGCCTCGGCAGGGACGCCACTCGCGATCGCCTGCCCGAACTGGGTCACATCGGATGTGATGATGTCGGGGTTGAGCCGCAGGGGGTCCGGCCCGAGAAGGACCGAGTCCCCCAGCTGCCGGCGGAGCTCGTATAGGAGCTGCTCCAGGGAGTGGCGGGCATTGTCAGAGGGACTGTCGGGCCAGAGATAGGCCACCAGCTTGTCGCGCGTCAGCCCGTGCTCGCCGGCGACGGCGAGAAGGGCGAGCAGGGCGAGACGGCGGCGCTGGGTCGTGACAGCTACGGCCGTACCGTCGGTAAGCGCAAGCCCACCAAGGGTCTCTAGCCGGAACATGAGTGCCTGTGAGGCGACGTGAGGTCGGGATGAGGCCGACCAAAGATACTACGCCCGCTTCCAGGCCCAGGCAAGCAGCGGACTCGTCGCCTGAGCCAGGCCCTTCATGAACCCGCACTTTCGAGCGGCGACCACAGCGGTACCTCTGCTCTCTCACTCTGTACGGCCCTTCGGCAGGAGGTATTCAATGATGAGCAATCGGATTCTCCTCATGCGCACAATTTCCACGGTTGTGGTCGCGAGCGCCCTTGCGCTCGGGTGCGGTGACCCTGGCGTCGACAACCGACGCACCGGCCTCTCCCCGTCCTTCGCGGCTTCAGTCGACCGCTTTGAGGCGCCTTGGCCTGAGCGATTCATTGATCCCGAGGCGGGACTCACGCTTACGACTGGTGCGACCTCGAGACCAACTGGCTGATATCTGTGCCGGCGGGGACTTTACCGAGATGGCTGATTGGCTACCTGGTGGCCCACCAGACCCACGTCGGGGACGCAGTCTTCCACGCGCGCATCAAGGACCAAGATCAGACCGTGCTCGTCTGGCGGAACCGCCGTGGAGGCGAGCGTCTGCGAAGAGCTTTTCCTTGAGGGCGTGCAGCCGCTGGCGATCGGGACGGCGCGAATGACGTTCACAGACAACGACTTCGCCGGAACCAGCTCGCATGCGGACGCCTTCGGCGAACGGATCGAGGGCACGGTCACCAATCCGAGACCGGGCAACGCTACCACCTCGAGGCGGCGTACCACGTGGTCGCCTTGCCCGACGGTACGGTGAAAATCCCGTCGGATCGTTTCATACGACTGACGCCAATTGGGAATTGAACACAGCGGAACTTCTGGGAGGCGTTCAGACTTCAGTGATTTCGCAGTGTGGAATCGTCGTACGAACGCCCCTCCGGTGCTGCACTCGAGGGGCGTTCGATGTGTTTTGGCGTGAGCGGAGAACCTTATCGTTGCCTGCGCAGCCGCTATTTCTGACTACGAATACCTTGGTCTCGACCGAGTCCTCGTCCAGGAAGACGATCACCTTGTAGCCCGCGGTAGCCGCTCCCCGTCTGCCGGGGAACCTTAGGGGGGCATCGTGAGTCTCCGTCTCCACCCGCCCCCCCCGGTCGAAAAGGTGGTAAGGAGGGCTCCGCGCGGATGGGGTGGCACCATGAATGGCACTATGATTGGACTGCGTAGGCTCGCAACGGTAGCGCGCGGTAGCGCGGAAGTCGTTGAGTTCGCATGGCTCGCTTGGGGGGTCCGCCACTCATAATGCCGGGGTCGCGGGTTCGAGTCCCGCCCCTGCTATCATCAGAAGCCAAAGCCTCGTAAGCAGTTCCAGCGCGCTCCCACTCGGGAGCGTCGTCGTTTGCGGGAAGAGGTGCACCACGTAGTGCACCATTCTCGCCGGAATTTTCTCGAAGCATACGTGATAGGCTACCTCAGCCTCAGGATTCGCTTCACCGCGAGCTTCAGCTCCCCCGCCGTGACCGGGTCGCGCCAGTGCGGACTACCGCCGTGATCCGGCGTCCCGAAGACCGTGATCCGCGCGAGCAGTCCCGGGTGCTGCGCCTCCACGTCCGCCATCAGGGAATCGACGACCTGCCGCACCTCTGCTTCGGGCGTACGGGTGTAAATCAGGAAGCGCGTGGCCTGATCAGCGAAGTAGCGGAGGAACACCTTCAGGGGCGGGCGCGGATCGTCCGTGTCCGGGCCGCGGAACGTGGAGTAGTGCATGACGATGAGGTCGGGATGGAAGGCCACCAGCTCGTCGTACCGGTGCCAGCCCGGCCCTCCCGTCTCTTTTTGCCGCACTATGGGCAGGTCGGCCAGGATGTCGCTGATCACATCGGCATTGGTGCCGCTCGTCCGGATCGTCTCCTCGTCGTAGATCCGGGACGGGTGGGGTGAGTCCATCATGATCACCAACGGGCGATAGGCGGCCCGCCAGGGGTGCCAGCCCCAGAGGGTGGCAGAGACCCCCGCGACGACGACCAAGGCGATCAGCGCCCGGCGGCTTGGTGACCAGCCGAGCCGCGCGGCGCGGCCGCTCTTCACCGACAGGGCGTTGGCGAAGTCCGCAGCCGAGGCGAACCGATCCGCCGGCGCCTTGGCCAAAGCCTGGGCGATTGCTGGCTCCACCCCGGCGGGGAGGCTGCCGCGAAGGACCTGCAGTGGGGTGGGCGGTTCGAAGACGATCTTGGCCTTCACGGCGCCCGCCGTCGGGCCAGTGTGGGGCGGCTCCCCGGCCAGCATTTCGTACAGTACCGCGCCCAGCGAGTAGACATCGCTGCGGGCGTCGAGCTCTCGGTCGCCCGTCGCCTGCTCGGGGCTCATGTACTGTGGCGTGCCGAGCGAGAGCCCGGTCTCGGTGAGTCGGTTCCCGCCTGCTTCCCTCACAGCGAGTGCAATGCCGAAGTCCGCCAGCATCGCCTCGCCCTCGTGGAGCAGAATATTCTCCGGCTTCAGGTCCCGATGAATTACCCCATGCTGGTGGGCATGCTCCAGCGCACCCGCCACCTGCTTGGTGATCGCCAGGGCTTCGTCTACGCCGAGCTGCTTCTCCCGCTCCAGTTTCTGGCGGAGCGACTCACCTCGGACGAAGGGAACGACGTACCAGAGGAAGCCGTCGCTCTCGCCGGAGTCGATGAGGGTGAGGATGTGCGGATGATCGAGTCTGGCGGTGAGGTGGATCTCGGCCAGAAACCGAGCCCGGCCCAGCACGGCGGCCAGCTCCGGGCGGAGCACCTTGAGCGCGACGTCGCGGTCGTGCTTGAGGTCGTGGGCCAGGTAGACCGTGGCCATGCCGCCCTGGCCGAGCTCGTGGTCGAGCCGGTAGCGGTCCTGAAGGGCGGCGGCCAGGCCAGGCGAAGCAGGTGCCACAGGACCGCTTATGGAGGAGGTGACTCAATCTGTGCCCGACCGGGGCACGACGCCAGCGAAGTCGCGCTTGCGATAAGCGAGAAGCCACCTCGCCTGCCCGGGTCTCAGAGTTCTGCCATTGCAGCAGGACACGGCTGACCATAACGTTGCGTCGTCACTCATGCACTTCCAGCGCGCTCCCACTCGGGCGCGTTTTTGTTTTCCGAATTCACTCGACCGTCCCTCGACCGTGGCCTCGCGCTCTTGCCTCCGCCCGCGTCGCTCCGCTGTTTAACTCGACCGTGGACTCGACCGTGCACCGCGCAACTACTTAGCGCACGCTGCGTTTTCTGGCGGAGCGCGCCACCGTTATTCTCGCGGTGTATCGTTTGGCAGCACTGGCGGTTGCGTTGGCGGCGCCGCACTTACGACGTCGGAGCGCGATTCGTCGGGGGCTGGACTCAAAATGCCGGGGTCGCGGGTTCGAGTCCCGCCCCTGCTATGCCCCCGAACAGGGGGCCTTCTTCTTAATGACCCTGAGCAGGAGGAGTGAGTCTATAGTTGCCGTGGCCCGGAACGGACTGCGCTCCGCAAGCTCTGTTCGAGCGCCGCCGTGGCGGCGCTGAACGCGGTATTAGGCCGCCAGCCCAGGGCTAGCCGGGCGGGCGGATCACCAGGTTCCGGAAATCGCCGACCGACGTCCCGTGCACGAAGTATCCCACTCCACCAGAGCGGTGCGACGAGGGATTCACGACCGACAGTACCGGGATCTCGGCCCGGTCCAGGTACACGTCGACGGCCGGCCCACGCACCCGCACCCGCACGTGGATCCACCCGGTGGGATCGAGCGATGCGGGGACCGCCTTTTCGAACACGCCGGGTTGCTCGGCGCGCAGCCTGTCCCAGGGATACGCGGGCGACGACACGAACTGGACCGCGTGGGCGCGGCGCGCGGAGTCGGCCGCCTGAAAATTGAACGGCCGAAGATAGACGGCGTCGAAGCTGGTGTCGCTCACGATGTGAAACGCAATTCCCACGAAGCTGTGACCCGGAATGTCGCGGCCGCGGACGTCAAACTCTATGTCGCCGTCAGTGAACGCCAGCGCGGGAGACCACGCGAGGCCAACGGTATCCGGCTCCCCGACGATCGCCAGGTACTCGCGCCCGGACTGAGCTTGCGATTCGATAGTCCGGCTGAACAGGTGCCACCCCCCGGGTGGTGCCTGCGCGCCAGCGAGGTTTGCCGGCACCGTGCCTTGCGCTTGGGCACTGCGGGGCAGGAGGAGCGAGGTGGCGGCGCCGACAAGTCGTGCCGCAACCACCAGCGTGTACGCCGGGAATCTCATTGCACACCAGTGGTTGCGGAGAGGTAAGGTCGCGTATCACGTCCGGACGTTGGCCACCGGCGCGATGTTTCGTTCGCCAATGCGCGAGCGCCCCTGTTTCTGCGGCGCTCGCGGGCGGGTTCGAGTCCCGCCCCTGCTATCATCAGAAGTCAAATCCTCGTATGCACTTCCAGCGCGTTCCCAATCGGGCGCGCTTTCTGTTTTCGGTGCAGGTGCACCACGTAGTGCACCATTTTCCCCCGAATTTCCTGCCAGGAGCTTGCGATCCTGTGCGGCGGCGTCTTGTAGAAATCCGGTCTGGCCGTTCGTCGTTGTAGTGAAGGCCAGGCAGAGAACCCCGTCTGAAGGACTATTACAGGAGAAGACATGCGCAGTATCCGATTGCTTTTCATCTCCCGACAACTACAACCCGTCCCTAGAGGGCGAAGAGGTCCGCGATATCGATGTGCTCAACGAAGAGATGGAGGCTGCCGGTGCCAGGATCTTCGCCGCCGGCCTGCAATCGCCCCACGCGAACTCACTGCGTAAGCAGCCCGGCGGAGGTGTGGTCATCACCGATGGACCATACCTTGAGATCAAGGAACACATTGGCGGCTTTTGGATACTCGACGCAGCCAACATGGATGAGGCCGTGGCGTGGGGACGCAAAGCCGTCGTCGCCTGCGGCCAGAACACTGGAGAGGTGCTTTACCGGCACTACGTAGACGTCCAGGAGCTTCTCAAGGCGGACCCTGCGCGCTACCGCTGGGCGCGGTGGAACGAGGATCGGTCCGGAACGCCGCGCACTGTCTGACGACAAGAGGGCTGGGGTTTTGGCCCCAGCCCATCCAGAAAAGGTTGACCGAAGGAGCCCTCTCAGGTTTCGGGAACAGCCTCCACCGTCAGGACCACGTCGTTGAAGTCAGTATCGTAACCGTCCTCGAAGTTCACCGTCCAGGCCGGGTACGCACCCGTGACGCGCAGGCTCGGCGGGCTGGCAAACTGGTCGGAGTCAATTTCGATGTTGATCTCGGTGCCGGCCGGGTTGATCGGGGTGGAGTAGTCCCAGACGGTGCCCACCGTTTCCCGACACGCATCGGTCGTGAGAGTCGCCGTGACCGGGCTTATGAGCCGGATCTCGGTGTTGAGGGCGTCGCAGCTGCCGGTGGTCAGGATGATCTTGAAGCCCGCTGGCGCCGTGAGTGTCAGTGTGCAAAGCGAGGTCTGCCCGCCGCCGGTGTCGCATTCAAGATGGCTCGTCACCCGCGGCAGATCGCCCGGGCCCCCGCAGGCGGCGAGCGTGAAGCCGAACGACAGGGCGAGGATAGGAAGCAACAGTGGCTGCACACGCATGGGCTGGGACCTCCCGTCCGGGACTGGCAGCAAGAGATTATGGGGTCCTGCCTTAGGATACACCCAAGATACGCAAATTCCTCCAACCAAATTCAAGATCGCGGTCGGCCGACGGCGGGGGGCTAGCTATTCTCGCGGAGGCGGGGGTGCGGTGGAAGGGGCTGCACTTACGTCGTTGAAGTGCAATTCAATGGGGGCTGGACTCATAATGCCGGGGTCGCGGGTTCGAGTCCCGCCCCTGCTATTGTGGCAAGTTTCGCGATGACAACGGCTCTGCGCAATGTGCGCAGAGCCGTTTTTGTTATCTGCCTTCCGCTTGATACGGGCTGATTCATCAGCGACGCTACGTCTACGTCGTCTTCTTGCGACGCAGAACAAATTTCCACATGAGGCAAATCACTGCCGCGATTGCCAGCAGGTGAATAAGTGCTCCGGCGACATGAAATACCGCAAACGCCAGGATCCACGTAATCAACAGCAAGATGCCGAGGCCCACGAGCATGGACTGGCCCTCCTTGTGTTTTCTTCCCGGAGTTATACGACACGAGGCGCACTGCAATCTAGCATACTCGGGGCGGGGTATCGGTCGCCAGAAGCGATTGCCTCGCCACCAATTTCAGGGCGCGCCGCGAACGTTTTCGATGACCGAATGGTGCCGACTGTCGTGGTTCGACCGCGAGCCGCTCCACCCCCGACAGCGGCGGCATTGGTGGACATGCGGTGTGACTCGACTGGTCGCCGGTGGTGGGCTCGCCGGCCCAAGGGAAGTGCTGATAGACGCGGTCTATCAAGCGACAATAATTGTGAATTTGGCGATACGTTGCGACGCCAGTCACTTTCCTGATCAGACTGGTGGCGCACCATTTGAGAGAAGGCCATGACACGCAGCGATGGCCGAGGCTTATGAATAAAGGCGAAGGGCCCATCGCTCCGTGAGCAATGGGCCCTCGCTCCGAGCGTGCTGCGAGCTATTGAAGCTTCTTGGACGCGTACAGCGCCTTCAGGCCGGCCAGGTCCGTGTGCAGGAGTTCCTGCTTCTCGCCGCCAAGATAAAACGGATTCATGACGGCCTCGGGGTCGAACACGCGGCCGTTCGGCTGAAGCTTGAATGGCTGGTTGGTGTTGGGGCCGCCGAAATGGCCCAGCCCGTGGGTATGTCCCACCTCGTGAAGCACAATGGACTCCACGTCCTCGGTGTTTCCGAGGAAGGTCGAGCCCGACGTCACCCACGCGAAGCGGCTGTTGTAGAACTGTTCCGTGTAGATGCGATCGCGGTAGCCATCGGTGCCATCGCCCAGCGAGCCGTCTACGTCCGAGAAGGTCCAGGTGACGCCGAGGATCTGGGCGCTGCCAAGGCAGTCGAGAAAGTAACTGGGCGCGAGCCAGCCGCCGAAGAGGTTGTCGGCCACGGGGTTGAAGTTGATGGCGCCGGTCGCAGGGTCGTACGATACCAGAGTGGCCGCCGTCAGGTCGACCACGTCCACACAGTTGCCCGCGGCATCCCGGATCTCACCATCGAGGATATCGTTGTTGGCGCCGTTGTCGGGCACCCGCGTCGAGTGCAGTACGATGTTCGGGACCTGGTTGTATGCCTCGTGCGCGCGCAGCAGGGCCGCCATGACATCGGCGTCAGTAAACGGCGTGCCGGGCTTGGCGGGATCATACTTGACGACGTCAGACTCGTCGATCGAGTACGTGACGCTGCGCGGATTGACCCAGCGCGACCCGGTGCGGAGCCGGCGGAAGGGATCGGTGCCGACCCCCTGGCTGAACATCCATACCTCATCGAGCCGGACGGTGCTGCCGGCCGCCGCCAGCCGGGCGTTCACTCTCGAAACGATCTGCTCGGCGCGCTCCGTGGGAGAACCGGTCAATGCCGGGGATGACTTGACCAGAGCGGCCGAAGCGGCTGGTGCGTTTTCCGCAGTGGGAACGGGGCTATCCTGACACGCCGCCACTGCAAGGGCGGCGAGAAGGGACACGCGGTAAGCCGTATTTCGCATGCAGCATCTCCAGCTGGGGATGAAAACTGTCACAAGGATTGTTCGTAGGAAATTAGACCGGTGCCTAGAATACGCACTGTCGGCATCACTGGCAACACCACTGCAATTTCCTGCGCTTCTGAGCACCACGCGGCGGCGGCAGTCAACCCTCGCGTGCCAGGTCCCAGCGATGCTTCGCCACGGCAATCAGCCCGAGCAGCGAAGCCGCGATCATGTACCCCACTCGTGTCGATCCGGTCGCAACCCCATTCCAGCCCGCGAAATCGAGGCCCGGAACCTGGGCGCCATTGAGTACCAGATACAGGAACAGCATGAAGACGCCCATGAAGGTCTTTGGCGTGCGGGTAAGGAACCCGAGCGCCGTCGCGAGCGCGGCCATGAATCCCGCCGCAATGACGAGCGAGAGCGCCGATCCCGGTGCGCTGAAGGCGATCCTCAGGGCGGGCGGAACACAGAAGAGCAGCGCCAGCAGCGCTGCAGCACCGAGCTTGATGAGAGCGTAGTCCGGCTTGATGCGCGGCATGCTGTAGAGCATCGCTTGCACGCCGGCGGCGCGATCACGGGTCGAGAGGTCGGCAAGTGCGATCGCGAGCATCACGGCGACGAGCAGAGGGAGCGTGTGACGCACCATGTCACCCGGGCCGATGATCGTCGCGATTACAACGGCGAACCAGCCCAGCAGCACCAGCGGCGATTGGCAGAGCGTCATGACGGTCTCGGCGACGATGGGTCGCAGTACGCCTGGCACTGCCGGCACCAGGCGGGCGCCCACGGCGGAGACGGTACGGGTGACGGGCTTGAGAATTACAGAGAGACGGCGGACGAGGCCGTCGCCGCCCCCGGTGCGGCCACTGCGTACCCGCGCCGGATCGAAGCGATGAAAGAAGAGTCGAGCCATGAAGAGCAATGGCACGGCGAGGAGCGCGGCGGTGACGCGTGGCAGGAGAATGGCGAACGTAAGCGGAATGGGCGGCAGGACCCACGGCGCAACGCCAACGCGGAACGGCGTCATGCCGATGGCAAGCTGCTCCGAGTTGCTGACCGAATGAACCTGGCCGAGGATGAAGCCGAGTCCCATCACGTCCATGAACCTGCCGGCTCCGCCTCCCTGTCCCATCGCGCCAAGCGCCAGCAAGACCGACCACACGAAGAAGTAGAGCACGTCTCCCAGCCGGCCGGCGAGCGGCGGAACGCACTCGAACATCAGTGCGAGAGCCGAGACCACGGCGATGGCCGGGCCGAGGGCGAGCAGATAGGTAAGGAAGTAGGTGACTGGCTCGAGCGGACCCTCCCCGCGAAGGAGGTGCATCGCCATGACGTTGAGTACATACACAGCGGTGATGAGCGCGAGGTACGCCGCACCTCCCAGCCACTTGCCGACGAGGTACGTCCCTGAACTCACCGGCGTCGCGGCGATAATCGCCCCGGTGCGGGCGAGGAGGTCACGCCGGATCGTATTGCTCGTGAGGTAGAAGCCGGAAAACGTCAGCAGCAACGACGCGAGCCCAGCCGTCGCCAGCGCGACGACCTGCGAGGTATAGAGCGCCCGGGCGCCGTCCACCACCATCAAAGCGCGGCCCGTGGCTGGATCGGGAATCAGCAGGTAGGCGAGGCCCGACAGCACCAGGATGAGCCACAGCGTGGCGGGTCGACGGAGCCGGAGGCGCAGGTCCGTCGCAGCGATGCCGATCACCTGGGATATCGGTGATGGAATCATGATCACGCTGCGGACTGCATCAAATGGACGAAGGCATCCTCGAGGTCGGGTTCCACCGGCTGGGCGGCAGGAAAAGGTTGCTCGCGCGCCACCACGCGGGCATGCACGCCATCTGCCTGCCGCACCGCGCGGGTCACCTTGAGGCGACCGCGCGCCTGCTCGTAATCGGCCGATGAGACGACGGCTTCCCACACCTGGCCTCGCGCTGCCTGCAGCAGGGCCTCCGGCGCCGCGCATGTCACGAGTCGTCCATGCTGCATCACCGCGATGGTGCCTGCGAGCGATTCGATGTCGGAAACGATGTGGGTGGAGAGTAGGACCAATTTCCCGTGGCCCAGGTCGGAAAGCAGATGGCGGAAGCGCACCCGCTCCTCGGGATCCAACCCGGCAGTCGGCTCATCCACGATCAGTAATGCCGGATCATTGAGCAGGGCCTGCGCGATACCGAGCCGCTGCCGCATTCCACCGGAAAAGGTGGCGGCAGGACGGTGAGCCACCTGGTGGAGGTTGACCAGTTCTAGCAGCTCGTCGATGCGGCCGCGCTGCGTCACACCCTTGAGGCCGCCGAAGTAGCTCAGGAACTCGAAGGCGGTGAGGTTGTCGTATACGCCAAAATCCTGCGGCAGGTAGCCAAGCTGCCGGCGAACCACCTCGGGGTCCCGCAGCACATCCACGCCCTGGAACTGAATCTGACCCTGGGTAGGCCGGGTAATCGTGGCGATGAGCTGCATGAGGGTAGTCTTGCCCGCGCCGTTCGGTCCGAGTAGCCCGACCACCCCGGCGCCAAGCTCCAGGGAGAGATCGGCGACGGCAGTAACCCCACCGCGGAAGCGCTTGGTCACCCCATCGAGCTTGAGCATTCGGTGTTCTCCGTCAGGGCGGTGTCGTGGCGAGCCTCATTGTAACCGGTCCGCCACCCCGGCCGGAGCCCGGCGGTCGGTTGGAGGTTCCTGACGCACTCGCGGCGCGCCGTGTGGCGCGCCGCGTATGACTTCGTGAAGGCTGGGCTGGACGATTCAGTCCAGCGGGAACGGCTCGTGTCCCACCACGTCGTGTGCGATGGCCCACGCGGCCGCATTCTCTCCGATCTCCCGACCGGCCGTGATGTCGAACCGGTAATGAATCCCCCCGTACATTCGCGAGAGGCCCGCCTCCGTGGTGTAGCCTTCGAGCAATGCCGTCTCGGTGGGGAAGGCGTGCGCGAGCACCGCGGCATAGGACGAGGTGTTGCAAGAGTGCCCGCTGGTATACGACGAGTGACTGGGCTTCCCGATCGGAGTAGTGATCAACGGGTCGGCCTGATAGGGCCTGAAGAACCAGTAGGTAAGCTTCGCGTCCCAGCAGCCGATGTGAGCGTCGAACGCGGCCATGTTCGCCAAGGCCAGGATGTGCGCCGCCTCGCGCTCCTTCACCTTGTGGGTCACGATCATGCCCGCCCCAACCTCATTCATGAAGCTGGCAGCCTTCGTTGCCCAGAACTGCGCGATGGCGAGCTGTTCCGGCGTTCGGGTATCGGAGAGCATGCGGATCTCGGCGAGGTCCGTCTGGAACGCGGGCGATCCTGGGGCCGGTGGTGGGGCGGGGCGGAACTGGTCGCCGGAGGTCATGAAGAACGGGCGGGTGCCCCAGAGCGCCCGGGAATGAGGCAGTGGCGGGTTGAAATCGCTGAACCAGTAGCCGGGACCCACCGGCATCGGGGGCAGCGGCAGCTGGTTGAAGTTGTCGGCGGCGGCATACGCCACAACGGCAGCGCCTACGGCGCGACCCACGGCTTCGCCCGAGGCGGCATCCTTCTGCTTTTCGCCGGGCCAGGGGGTCGCTGCCAGCTGCTCCGCCAGCTTGTCGTCGATCAGGTTCTGGTCGGCCGGATCTGGGAAGAAGCTCTTGAGGACCACAACCGACGCGCCGCCGACCGCGGCGGCGGGCGACGCGTGCGTGCCGCCATTCTTCGTGTCTTCGGCCGTGACGACCGCGTTGTACTGCGCCAGGGTGGGATAAGCGAGGATGCGGAGCTGTACGGTGGACCGGTGGATGTGGCAGGGCGGGCTGCGATAAGCTCGCGCGCGGTCTGGTTCCACGCGACCGTGGCCCCGGCCTCCCAGAACTTGACGGCAGAGTTGGCGACCGCTGACTCCTGCACGGGGACTCCGGACGGACCGGTGTTCGTTTCGGTGCAGGCAGTTGCCAGCGCCACAATTCCGGCGACAAGGCTGAGCCGATTGATGGAATGTCTCATGATGCCTCCTGGTTGGTGGGCCCGGTACTAGGCTGGCCCGCAGTTGGGATTATGGGGTTCCAAGTCCCTCGCGCGAGTAACCTGTCGTCGGAGGCCTGAGTATTCGTTTAACGGTCGCCCATCACAATCTTGCTCACCCACCTCCCGCCTCTCGTGGTATTCTTCGGATACCGGTTGTGCTAGAACACGTACCGCGCCCCGAGTTGCAGCCGCCAGCGCGACCCCTCCACGTTCCATACTTGCGTGTCCCGCTCCTGAAATACGTAGATCCCGCGCTGGTTCACCTCATCATATCCGACCAGTCGCAGGATTCGGGTACCTCCAGCCACCCGCTGGACGCCCCAGGCCCTGTTGAACAGGTTCAGTACGTTGAACGCATCGAGCATCAACTCGATCGTCTGTCCCTTGGCCGTGGGAATCACGGTCGAGAGGCGCGCATTCATGAGTGTCACCCACCCGTTCCGGCAGCTGTTCCGGCGCTGCAACTGGCCCCGCTGGCTCTGAAGGCAGCTGTGGTCGTAGATGTACCGGTTCAGTTCGTCCCACTGGGCCGGGTCGGCCAGCGTGATGTCGGCCGCGTTCCGCGGGACGTACACCGGATCGTTGTCGGCCGGTCCCCCTTCGACGGCGATGCCGTCCGCGTTGGCATCACCTTGGACCCGAAAGCTGTAGGGCGAACCGGAATAGCCATTGTAGAAGAGGGCAAAGCGGAAACGGAGCGGCAGGTTGAATGCCCCGACAAAGGTGATCTTGCTGGGGACGCTGTACAGGGAGGTCGCCAGGTTCCGGTCGGCCAGGGTACCGTCCACGACAGTGAAGCCAATATTGTCCGACGCGAGATCGCCCGCCGAGGACATCCGGTCCACGCTATTGGTATAGGTGTACGCCAACCCGAGTTCTGCGCCGTTGCTCCAACGCTTCTGAAGCTGGAGCGTGCCGGAAAATGACCGGTCCCCACTGGCGTTCGTGATCTCGATGACGGGTCCGAAGGCGGCGCTGACGCGGTTCGGCGTGGCATCACCGACCGAATCGATGGTTCCGTAGAGCACGCGACCGCCCTCGCCTGCCGCGACTGCGGTGGGTGCCTGCAGGTTGACATCGTTCACGTAGTACTGGTCCACTCCATAAATGTAGAGAAGGTCCACGGTGCCGATCAGACCCCAGGGCAGGTGCAGGTCGGTTCCGAGTGCTACCCGAAAATTGGTGGGAAACCGGAACGCCGGGTTGAAGTAGTTCACTTCGCTCGCCAGCGGGGACGGTCCGCTGCCGCAGGTGGTGGGCTGATTGGCTGGATCAAGGGACACTGCCGGAACGTCCTCGCCCTCGCAAGTGAGCTCAGCGCTATTCAGTCCGTTTCTCGGCCACACGGTCGTCATCCAGTGATATGCCGGCCGGCCGGAGAAGATTCCCACACCACCTCGCAGGTACCCCAGTCCTCCCATGCGATAACTGGCCCCGAGCCTCGGAGACCAGAGGGTGTTTCCGCTGGGGGTGATGGAGTTGTCGATGCCCAGCGCCGCCAGGAGCTCGGGATTCTGCACCGGACTGGTGGTGAAGAAGGGTACATCGACGCGGAGGCCACCAGTGAGGGAGAGCCGGGAGGTCGGGGCCCACTGATCCTGCAGGTAGAAGCCGAATTGGTTGACGCCCATGTTCGACCGCGGCAGGTTGGCGTATGCCGGGTTCTGAATGGTCCGGAAGTAGACGTCGGGCAATCCGAGCTCCAGTGAGTCCAGATTGGGGAAATGCCAGTACCCAGACGGCGCGAAGAGAGTCGATCGCTTGGTGCGGATCAGCTCGTTGTGAGTGCCGAACGTGAGGAGGTGGCTACCGCGCGACCATGAAAGGTTGTCGGTGAGCTCCCAGATGTCCTGGTCGGAATAGCTCACCGCGCAACCGTCGGCAACTCCTGCCACCAGGGAACTCTCATCCGCGCTGACCTGCACCTGGGAATACTCGGATGCAGGCTGGCACTGCTCCCGGATACGGAGGTACGCCAGCAGCATTTCGTTGGCGAGTCGCTGCTTCGGTGCCGTCATGGTCCAGGTCAAGCGAGGGGCGTTGATGGTTGCCGGCGCCCCGAATCCATTGGAGGAGAGCGAGTAGAGGAGATACGGCTCGCGAGGCCCTGGGGTCTGGGGATTGCCGTGCCCGTAGTTGTAGGAGAACTCGAGCCGGTTGTTGAGCGCCGGCTGCAGCGTCACCTTGGCGAAGAAGTTGTGGCTGGGCTGCTCGGTGGGCGCAGCGGCAAAGCTTCCGGCGTCCACGCGGTAGGTATTGCGAAGAATGTCCTGGAACCGGACCGCGCTGGCATACGAGACGCCGACGGCGGCCGAGTCGGCTGCCGTGGGGCCGATGGCCGGTGCGCCTTGTGGCACAAGGTCCCGCTGCAAGCCCAAAGTCGATGAAGAAGGCCGCGCGGTTCTTCACGATCGGCCCGCCGAGCGCCAGCGCAAACTCACCGGTGCTGAAGTCCTCCGTCCGCGCGCCAGCGGAGTCCTTGCCGGTCAGTGACTGATTCTCGTAGTACGCCGAGAACGAGCCCTGCCAGCGATTCGACCCGGAGCGGGTCACGGCGTTGACCAGTCCGCCGGCAAAGGTGCCGTAGCGCACATCGAACGGCGCCGAGAGCACCTGCAACTCCTCCAGCGCCTCCACCGACAAGGTCCTGACTCCGGATGGCGCGGCCGGCATGCCGAAGCCACCTCCCCCGGAGTAACCGGTCAGGTCGAGATTGGTGGCGCCGTCGATCTGGAAACCATTGAGGCGATCCGACTGCCCCGCGATCGACACGCCGCCGGACGGGGTGGCCGCTGCCTGGGGGGACAGGTAAGTCAGCTGGCCGAAGTCGCGACTCCTGACCGGGAGCCGGGCGATCACGGTGTCGCTGATCGTCTGTGCCGGGCCGGTGCGGCCGGCATTCACCCGCGAATCCTCGGCCCCGATGACGGCGATGTCGGGGAGCTGGATGACTACCGGTTCGAGCGTGAAGTCGGCTCGGCGCCGTTCGCCCAGCGACAGCATGACGCCCGAGACCGTGAAGGGGCTGTAGCCGATCGCGCGGACGTCGATGGTGTAGGGTCCGCCGATGGTGAGGTAGTCGAGGGTGTAGCGTCCGCCGGCGTGGGTCAGGGTCTGCCAGCGTTCCCCGTTGGACGTGTTGATCACTGCGACCGTCGCCTCCTGGATCGCGTTCGAGTCGCGGCCCATGACGATGCCGGTGAGCGCCGCCGACGTAACGCCTTGCGCAGCCAGTGCCGACGCAAGCGCTGCCGAGCCCAGCACGGCGAGAAGTGCGATTCTGAGACTGCGCATGGGCGTCTCCCTTGGAGGCATCGGTTCAGCGGTCGGTAACGGGAGGCGTGGCGCCGGAGAGGCGCGCGAGCGCTTCGCGCGCCTCCGTGACGAGATGGCGCTGGGGCGGCATCGGCAGGTCGAAGCGGTGGAGGAACTCCTCGTAGTTACGACGTGCGGCGGAGGTATCTCCCTGTACGTCCTGGATCTTTGCGGTCAGCAGGAAGGCCAGCGCAGCCAGCGGGAGCTTGTCGTCGAACAGCGGAAACGTCTGGTGCCATCGGAGCAGCGGGAGGGCCTGGACTCCATTCCCCTGGTCCAGCAGCCATTCCGCCGCGGCCAGGCGATTGATGCCGCGAAGCAAGGCGTGCGGCGTGGCCCTCACGACGAAGTTCGGGTTGCCTTCCGCAAGCTCCCACTCGAGCGCTACCATGGCCGATGCCGCGGAACGCCGGTCGCCGCGCAGCGCCGACTCGAACGCGCCGAGAGATCGATCGAGATACGCGGTCCACTTTCCGCCGCTTGCCTTCAGCGCGGCGCGCGCCGCGATGAGTCCATCCATATCATTGTTGGTGACGGCAAGGATTCCATCGAGCCAGGCCATCTCGGCCGCCCATCCGGGGCTACGCGCCAAGGCCAACGGCGCCACCACAGGGCGCCGGCGGAGCGCCTCCGTCGTGGGCATCGCCCCAACCCACGCCGCCAGCACCGCGGTCTGGTAGGCAACGAGCATGTCAACTGTGTCGGCCGGGCCCTGAACGAGCTGATCCCGAATGACGAGGGCCGAGTCCCACGCGCCGCGCATGGCCCAGGCGAGGGCGGTCAGGTACCGCACTGATCGCGCGTCTTCGGGCGGCAGGCCATGGCGGAGCATCCGGTGGTTGAGCGCGATCTGGGTCGCAGGCTCTCCTCCTGCCTGCAGCGAGATCGCTGTCTACGAAGACATCCAGTCGCCGTTCACCGCCCCGTGGTAGAGACTGTCCAGCAGCGGGCCGGCCAGCCCATTCCGTCGCTGCAGCGCGAGCCACGTCCGCCAGCCGAGGATCCTGTCGTCCCACCCGAACGCCTGACCAACATCCATCCCCTCCAGCGTGTCGATCGCGCGCGCCACGGTGGCGGTGTCCCGCATCTTCGTACCGGCCCATGCCAGATGGTCCCAACCGGCCACCATCGCGGGCGTCAGCGCCACGACATGCTCGAACGCGGTCCGGGCGTCCTCCGGGGTAGCGCCAATGTGCGGATAGGCGTGCAGCAGCTGGTCGCCCAGCAGCCACCACCCGGGGGAGTAGTCGGGATAGCGCTGCACCAGTGCCTCGAGCCGCTTCCGCTGCCAGGTCAGGCCGCTGTCCCCCCATTCCGACGCCTCGATCAGCATTCGCTCCCGCTCGGGCAGCAGTTGCCGGTGGGTCCAGTAGGCCGCCTTGATGGCTGAATCCGGTTCGTCGTGCCAGCCCGCGGGGTGGCTGTAGCGGAAGTAGGCAAACCAGAAGTTGGAGTCCGCGGCGATGGCCCGGCCGTACGCGGCCTTCGCCTGCGAATCCATCCCCGCGACCAGGAATCGCTCACCGTCGAGATACGCGCGGAGCGCCGGTACCGAGCGGGTGGTGATGGCCTGCAAGGGTTGGCGTCGGCGCACGGCCGTAGCGCCAGATCTCGGCGAGCAGCCGCCACACCACGGTGTCGGTCAGTGCGCTGAGGCTGTCGGCGTCGGCCAGCACGGTCCCGCGGCCGAGCGGCTTGAGGCTGTCGGCGGTGAAGAGCCCGACATCGAGTCGCACCTGCCCGCCGTCCCGACTCAGACTGCCGTGGACCACGCTGCTGGCGCCGAGCCGCTGTGCCATGGCGGCGGCGGCACTGAGCGAGAGCGCAGCGCCGCCCTCGGGCGTCTGGGCCAGATGGTCATGCGATCGATCGTGCGGATTTCTCCGAGACCATCGAGACTGGCGCTCACCGTCCCGGCCAGGTCGCGCCCCAGCCGCGTCAGCGCCGTGTCGGTCGTCGTGGGAGCGAAGGGAAAGACGGCGATGACCGACGCGGCGGGAGGGATGGAACTCGCCCGCAGCAACGTCCAGCCGACGGCGGCCGCGAGGGCGAGCAGGATGGCGATCACGGCGTTGCGCCGACGTGTGCGCACCCGTCCTGCGGTCCGCGGAAGTTCAACCGTCGCGTGCGGCTCCGCCGCGAGCGCCGCCACGAACTCCTGCGTCGTCGCGAAGCGGTCGGCGGGCGCCTTGGCGAGCGCCGTGATGAGCGCGCGATCGACGCCCTCGGGCACCGTCTCGCGCAGGGTGCGCACCGAAGGCACCGGCAGGCTCAGTCGCTTGGCGATGATTGCCTGGGCGTTCGGGCCCGGTGTACGGAGGTTCGCCCGCCGAGCATCTCGTACAACACACAGCCAAGGGCGTAGAGATCGCTCCGGCCATCGAGGCCCCTCTCCCCCATTGACTGCTCGGGACTCATGTAGTGAGGGGTGCCGATGCCCAGGCCGGTCTCGGTCAGGTGCTCGGTGTCGAGTTCCCCGACGGCACGGGCAATGCCGAAGTCGGCGACGGTCGCATGACCACCGGTGAAGAGGATGTTCTCCGGCTTGATGTCACGGTGCACCACGCCGTGCGCGTGGGCGTGCGTCAATGCATCGGCCACCTCCCGCGTGATCTGGAGGGCCGTCCCGACCGGCAGCTGTCGCTCCCGGTCCATGCGGGCGCGGAGCGAGCCGCCCTCGGCGAGCGGCATGGTGTACCAGAGGTATTCGGCGGCCTGGCCGGAGTCGAACACCGGCAGTATGTGGGGATGCTGGAGCTGTGCGGTGAGGTGCACCTCGCGCTGAAACCGCTCGCGGCCGATGGCCACCGCGAGTTCGGGCAGGAGCACCTTGAGTGCCACCTGCCGGCCGTGCCGCAGGTCCTGCGCGAGGTAGACGGTGGCCATGCCACCGCGCCCGAGGATACCCTCGCAGCGATAGCGCCCGGCGAGTTCCTGTTCCAGCGGGAACGGCGCCGTCATGGCCGCCGGCCCGCCAGGTGTCGGGCGCACGTTGGGCGCGCGCCGCGGACGTGAACCGGGAGGCGGAGTTCCGCCTCCCGGTTCGCCGTTGTCCATCAGTGGATTCCTCGCTCGAGCGCGAGCCTTCCCGCCTTCCGTTCCCGAGCGCCAGACCCGCATTGCCGTCGAACGTGTAGTGCAGGCCGCCCACGACGCGCGAGAAACTCGCCTCGTTGGCCATCTCGTTGATCTTTCGCCGTTCCGACGGGAAGGCGTCGAGCAGGATCGCCTGCCACGCGCCTGACTGGCAGGAGTGCGCCGACGGATAGGACGGGTGGTTGGGCAGGGCGGTGGCAAGCGTGATGCTGGGATCGGCCTGCGTTGGCCGAATGAACCAGTAGGCGTACTTGGTGTGGAAGCAGCCAGTGATGGCCTCGAATGCCGCCACGTTGCCATAGGCGAAGATGCGCGCGGCCTCGAGCTCGCCCCGGTAGTGCCGGTCCATCAGGTCGGCTGCCAGATCGCTGAACAGCGGACCCGAGAACGGCACCCACTTGGTGGTGATCGCCGCCTGCTCCGGCGTGCGTGCGACCGAGAGCGCCTTCACCTCGGCCAGTGCCGCCAGGTATTCGGCGGACCCGAACGCCGGAGGTGGCGGTGCGTTGATTTCATCGGGCGAATGCAGGTAGAACAGGCGGGCGCCGTAATTGCCCTTGTTCACCGCGGCGCCGCTGCTCACCCAGTAGCCCGGGCCCACGGGCTGTGGCGGCAGTGGCGCTACGCCGACATTGTCGGAGGCAGCCTCGACCAGGACCGCTGCCGCGACCTCGCGACCGATGGCATCGCCGGCGTCGAATGCCGCCTGCTTGTGCGGCCGTCCGTCGTATTCAGCCCGCTGCGCCGTGAACTCGGCATCGATCGCGGCGTGGTCGAGTGGATAGAACTGCTTGAGCACCACGACGGATGCCCCCGCCACCGCTCCCGCAAGCAAGACGGGGCGGCCACGGCTGTGCTCGTGTCGCGCTTCCAGCACCGCGCGATACTCCGCGAGGCCGAGATAGGTGTTGACCCGCCCCCAGGGCGGCGGGGGACCGCCCGCGGCGAGCCGGGTGCGGAATATTGCGGTGGATGCACGGTTCCACCGGACGGCAGAGCTCGGTTGCCCGCCGCGGTGTGCCGCCAACTCGTCGGCCACCGTGATGTCCGCGCCTTGGGCATCGACCTCGGGATCGGCGGCGTGGCCACGGGCTCACTGCACGCCGCGAGCGCGACCAGCATCGCGCAAGCGATTGCTACTGTTGGGCTTCGCATGGAGAGATTCCTCGCTCTGGAGTTGTCCGCACCCTGCCCCGACGGGGCGGACGGTCCCGCCCGGCGGGCAGGTTTGCCCGGCGAGCGGTACCTTTTGGGGTGTGGTGGTGCCCATCGATACGGGCCCCCCGTGAGCCAACCGTTTATCAGTCGTGAACCGGCTCCACTCATTCCCAGGTCGGCGATGCTCCTGCTTCGCACCCTCGGTTCCGTTGCCCTCCTCGAGCGCACCCCGACCGGTGAGCAGCACGTTGATGTCCAGCAGAAGCGGCTGGCCCTCCTGGTTTTTCTCGTACGGCGGGGTCGTGGCGCCTATGTTCGGCGCGACGTGCTGCTGTCGCTCTTCTGGCCCG
>CAWGJN010000002.1:0-249170 GCA_963822925.1 uncultured Gemmatimonadales bacterium | reverse complement strand
CCATCGACGGCGAGCTCGCCAAGTACAAGGGCGAGGAGGAGACCGCCGGCCAGCGCATCCGCATGGCGCAGGAGAACGTCGCCGGCCAGGATGCCGAGCAGCGCGTCGACCCCGGCCGCGTGCTTCCCGCCTTCGAGACGGCGCGCGCCGAGTTCCGCCAGCACCCCGACGCCGACCGCCTCGCCACGGTGCAGCAGCGCTGCTCGCAGCTCTACAGCGCCATGTTTGCCGCCGACGTGACCAAGCCGAAGGTCGCCGGCATCGACTGCGATCCCAAGCAGGCGACCGAAGCGGCCGCCAACCTCTTCACGCTGCAGGCCGGCACCAAGGCGTTCAACGCCAACTGCGTCGGCGGCGACAAGCTTGCTGCGCAGCGCTCCACCGACGCCCTGTTCGGCTTTGCCGTGAAGTGCCTGTCGGACAGCGGCCTGCCGAGCCTGCAGACGGACGACCTGCGCACCAAGATCAGCTACGCGGAGATGAACCGCGACGACAAGGCCCACCGCTTCGTCGTTTCCATCAACGCCTTCCAGGACGGCAACCGCCTCGCCTATCTGGCGCTCGCCATCGCCATCGGCATCAACTCGCTGATCTTCATGACCGGCCTGTTCGGCGCCAACGCGGTGCGCTCGCCGCTGGCCGACGTGCCGAGCAGCAAGGGCCGCAACTCGGCACAGCTGGAAGCCATCATCGAGAACGCACTGCTGCCCGACACGCTCGACAACGCCCGGGCGACGCTCAACGCCATGCGACCTATCACCAATGCGTCCGGCTTCATGGCCGAGGTGCGCCCGGAGCTGTTCGAGCCGCATACCGAGCGGCAAGTGCTGGGCGTGCTCAACGCCGGCTCGACCATCAGCGCCGTCGACTACGACGAGGCTGCGGGCCGCTATCTGGTGCGCGCCGAGCTGTACGAGTTCCTGGCCATCGTCGCCAAGCGCTCGTTCGAGGCCGACAAGGCCAACGTCGATCTCGCCGAGGCCGGAGAAGCTCGTCGGCGTGGCGCTGCTGCCCGACATCAACCGCAACGCCGAGACGGTGCTGCACTACATGCACCCGATCGACGAGGATCGCGGCTTTACCGCCGAGATCAACCTCGCCGAGGTGGAGCCGGACCACAAACGCACGGTGCGTTCCACGCTCAACGCCGCCGCCACGCTCGGGCGCGTGGCAGCGGGCGGGCAAGAACGCCAGCTACTTCTTCGTCCACCGCGATCTCTACAAGACGCTGGCGCGCATTCGCGCCCGCACGCTGATGGCCGACTACGGCCAGCCGCGCCTCGCGGGAGGCCAGGCGCCGGGCGAGCGCTTTGGTGGATCCATCACCGAGCGCGCCAAGGCGATCGAGCACAAGCCGGCCCCTCCGAGCGAGACAGAGACCACAGAGGTGCGGGCTGGGTTTGTTTCCCACATGCTGACCGCGTTGAACATTGACCCCATGGCGTGGAACCGCATTTCCGGCTCGGTCTACGCGTCGGCGCTCGCCGCCAACGAGGCGTTCGCCCGCGCGCGCCACTCAAACCACGCGCTCGATGCATCGCTCGCCAAGCGTGACGATCAGGCGCGCGATACCTTCAATCAGGCGTACGGCCATCTGAAGGGCAAGCTGCAGCCGCAACAGAGCTGGGAGCATCAGATGCTGGCCGATGCATACCAGGATCTCGACCAGAGCTGGCCGGTGTTGATGCTCATGCCGAACGGGCCGTACGAATCTCTGCTGCGCGACATCGCCGAGTCACTCGAAGCGGACGCCGGCGCTGGCCGCCTGTCCGGTGAGGACTACGCGGTATTCGAATCCGCGCGCTCGCTGGCCGAGGCGTTCAAGGCCAACGGCCGGAATAGCGATGCCTCATGGGGCCGGCTCGAGGCGGGCTTCAATGCTGCGCAGCGGCACCCGCACGTCGTATTCGATGACGGCCGCACCTTGAATTGACGTCCAACACCTACCCATCGCCCCGCGTTGCCGGCCAGCAACGCGGGGCGATCACTTTTTTAGGCCATGGCGCCGACGCCGTTCCGCCACCGCCCGAGCCCGCTTCCGCCGCGGGCGCGCACTAGGTTGCTCCCACATTGCAGATGAGGAGCAATTTTCATGTCGAACATCCGAGCCGCCGCGCTCGCCTTTGCGCTTGCCGCAACCCTTCCCGCGACGCTTACCGCGATCCTGGCACTGCCCTCCACCGCCAATGCCGCCGAATTGAAGCTCGAGGCCGGATCTCGGGCAGACCGTGCTGCCTACATCCAAGGCGGGCAGCGTCTTCCTGCGTCTCAATCTCAAGAGCCTTACCGCCGCCAAGAGCGAGCGGCGCGCGCGATCAACGTCGCCATCGTCATCGACCGCTCGGGCTCGATGCAGGGCGACCGCATCGCCGCCGCCAAGGAAGGTGCGCGCGTTGCGCTGAAGCGCCTGTCGTCCGACGATACCGTCGCGCTTATCTCCTTTAACCACGAGGTCGAGATCCTTAGCGCCTCGGCCCCGCTGCGCAATTCGCGCGACAAGCTGATCGAAGCCATCGACAACCTGCAGGCTTCGGGCACGACCGGGCTGCACGCCGGCGTCAAGGAAGGCGGCCGGCAGGTCGAGGCGTTCGTCTCCGACAACAACGTCAACCGCGTGATCCTCCTGTCCGACGGCCTCGCCAACGTTGGCCCGTCGACGCCCGGCGAGCTGGCCGAGCTCGGCCGCAAGCTCGCGTCCAAGGGCATTTCGGTCAGCACCATCGGCCTCGGGCTCGACTACAACGAGGACCTGATGCAGCGCCTCGCGGCGGCTTCCGACGGCAACCACGTGTTCGTCGAACGGCCCAGCGATCTCGCCGAGATTTTCGACCGCGAGTTCGGCGATGCGCTGTCCGTCTCGGCGCGCGACATCACCATCACCATCGAATGCAAGCTCGGCTTCAAGCCGATGCGCATCCTCGGCCGCGACGGCAGCATCGACGGCGAGAAGGTCACGCTGAAGCTCAACCAGCTGCAGGCCGGCAATGAGCGCTACGTCGTCGTCGAGCTGCAGGCGCCGGAGGGGCGCAGCGAAGGCGCGGCCGATGTCGCCGACGTGACCGTCACCTACGTCGACCTCGACAAGGGCGGCTCGCCGTCGCGCGCCGAGGCCAAGCCGAGCGTGCGCTTTTCCAACAACGCCAAGGAAGTCGAGGACGGGCTCAACAAGCCGGTAATGAGCCAGGTGACGCAGCAGATCGCCACCGAGAAAAGCGAGAAGGCGGTGGAGCTGCGCGATGCCGGCGACATCGCGGGCGCCCGCAAGGTGCTGGAGGAGAACGCCGACTACCTGAAGCGCTCGCGCGACGTGTTCACCACCGGCGCGGCGCCGGCGCCGACGGCTTCCGCCAGCGCGCTCGGCGAGGCTGGAGAAGCAGAGCCGCGAGGCGGCCAACAAGCTCGACGGCGACGAGTGGGACCGCACGCGCAAGACCATGCGCTACGACCAGCACAAGTCGAAGGTCCAGCAGGCGTATTGAGGATCGACGTGGGCACTACGGCGGCGCCGGGAATGTCCCGGCCCGCTTTGGCTCGGTGTTATCCTTGGGCTTGTCCCACCGCAATTGTCATCCCGGGGCTCGTCCCCCGGGATCCATCCATCCTCAAGCTCCACACCAAGACTAACGGTGGATCCCGGCAACAGGTGCCGGGATGACATAGTGAAAGTGCCGCTCAAAGCTTGAAGGGGACGACCTTGGAGCGCTGCTCGCCGAGGCCTTCCACGCGCAGCACAAGCTCATCGCCCGCCTTGAGGTACTCCGGCGGCTTCTTGGCCGAGCCGACGCCCGGTGGCGTGCCGGTCGTCACCACGTCGCCCGGCTCCAGCACCATGAACTGCGTGACGTAGGCGAGCAGGAACGGGATCGAGAAGATCATCGTCGATGACGAGCCGGTCTGCTTGCGGCTCCCGTTGACGTCGAGCGACATGGCGAGGTTCTGCACGTCGGGGATCTCGTCCGGCGTCGCCAGGAACGGGCCGAGCGGACCGAACGTCTCCGCCGACTTGCCCTTCACCCACTGGCCGGCGCGCTTCACCTGGAAGCGCCGCTCCGACACGTCGTTGCACAGGCAGTAGCCGGCGATGTGCGCCAGCGCGTCCTTCTCCTCGACGTAACGGGCGCGCGTACCGACGACGAAGGCGATTTCCACCTCCCAATCCATGCGATCCAAGTCCTTCGGATACATGATGTCGTCGTTCGGACCGCAGATGCAGGTCGGCGCCTTGTTGAAGAGGATCGGCTCGGCGGGGATCTCCTGTCCCGTCTCCTTGGCGTGGTCGGCGTAGTTGAGGCCGATGGCGACGAAGTTGCGCGTACCGGCGACCGGCGCGCCGAGGCGCACGCCCGCCGGCGCGGCCGGCAGGCTGGCCGGATCGATGGCGCGCAGCTTTTCGAGCGTACCCGGCGACAGGTTGGCGCCGGCGAAGTCCGCGACGTGGGCGGACAGATCGCGAATGGCGCCGTTGCCGTCGATGAGGCCCGGCTTTTCCACGCCGGGGTTGCCAAAACGCACGAGCTTCATGGATCAGCGCTCACAGCTATTGTGGGGAGGTGAGGTCGGAAGCCGGGCTACTCGCTATCGCACTCTGCGTCGGACGGCAACTCGCCGCGGGAGGTGTGGCGCCGATCAATGGCCGCTGCCGTGCGGATAGAAGACGGCGATGGGGGCGACGTAGTCGGACAACTTCAATGCGGCGTCGATCTCGTCGCCGGTCGCCAGCAGCGGCGGCAGGAAATGCGTGCGCGCGCCGGCCGCAGGGGTGCCGGCGGCGGGCGATGGGAAAAACACCTCGACGCGCGCCAGCATCGTCTCGACGACGCGCGCGGGGTTCGCCACCACGATAGCGGCGCCGGCCGCGGTCATGACGTCGGTCCATCGGCGGCCCTTGAGCCCCCGCAACACCTCGAGCAGGCTCGCGTCGGACGTACGCAGGCAGAACCGGCTGAACTGCCGGCCAAGGCCCAGGTCGAACACCTCCTGCGCGCGATGCTCAGCGTCGATGGCGTCGAAGTCGGCACCGAGCGCCGTCAGCTCGCCGAAGCGCGCCAGCGATACGCGCACCTTGGGAAACCCGAGGACGACTGGCCCGTCGGCAAAGACGAACGCGCGCAGCTTGTCGGAGGCCGCCAGCCGGAACGAAGCGTCGGTCGCCCGGACCGTTACGCCCTCGTCATCGGCGGCAACGCCGAGGTCGCGATCATCGGTGCAAGGGAATTCGGCACTGGCGCCCGGTGCGCCGACGACCCAGGTGCCTTGCTTGTCGCGGACGGTACCGGCGACCCAGGCGAGAACTTCCTCGCCGGTCCACGGCGCCAGGCGCATGCGCACGCCGAGCGCGTCGAGGCGCTCGGGCAGCTGTTCCCAGATCGGCATCGCGCCCGGCCTCGCTCATCGACGCCCAGCCGGCGATCTCCGCGCCGGTCCGCGCGCAGCCGAGACACAGCCCGCTCGCCTCATCGAGCCGGCAGACGCCGATGCATGGGGAATGGCGCTGGAAGATAGGAACGACACTGTTCATCCAATCGCCTTCCTACGGCCGAGGCCGAAGGTCAAGTGACGCAACCGCGCGGGGTGAATCGAGCCCTGCGGGGCGCGCGCTGCCGCCAGCAGGGCGTCGCAGTCGAGGTGGCGTTCCAGGTGCTCCGCAAGCTCATCGAGGGTCCGCTCGATCAACCCCTCGTAGTTGAGGCACGAGCCTCCCGCGCCGAGCTGCCGCATCCAGGCGCCGCGTTGCGCGTCGTCGGCGAACAGGCCGTGCACGTAGCAGCCGCCGATGCGGCCATCGGCGCTCGTCGCGCCGTCATCGCGGCCGTCGCCAAAACGCAGCAACGGCCGCGCGCAATCGGGACCCGCCGTGCGGCCGACGTGCATTTCATAGCCGCGGAACGCCGTGCCGGAGGTGACGCTGACGCCGGCGGCTTCACGCAGCAGCTTGTCGCCGCCGAGCCGCGTCTCGACATCCAGCAGCCCCAAGCCTTGGCACTCCGATGGGGGCCCTTCGATGCCGGCCGGGTCGCTGATCCGCTGACCAGCATCTGGTAGCCGCCGCAGATGCCGAGCACCAATCCGCCACGGCGCGCGTGTGCCTTGAGGTCGATCTCCCAGCCGCAGGCGCGCAATGCATTGAGGTCAGCGATCGTCGCCTTGGAGCCCGGCAGAATGACGAGATCGGCATCGGCCGGGATCGGCTGCCCGAGGGTCAGGAACTCGACATCGACGTCCGGCTCGAGGCGCAGCGGATCGAAATCGTCGAAGTTGGAAATGCGCGGGTAGGCAAGCACGACGACGCGTGCTTTGGCGCCGGGCGGCTTCGCGCGCAGTGCCTCGAGGCCTAGCGCATCCTCGGCCGGCAGGCGACCGACACCTGGGAAGTGCGGCACCAGGCCGAAGTCGCGCCAGCCAGTGAGGGCGCGCAGCTGCGCGCGGCCGCCGTCGAACAGCGCCGGATCACCGCGGAACTTGTTGACGATGAAGCCCTCGATCATGCGGGCGTCGTCCGCGGCAGCACCGCCTGGGTGCCGACAAGACTGGCGATGACGCCACCACGGCTGATGTCGCCGATGGCCACGACCGGCACCCCGGCGGCGCGCGCAAACCCCATGTTGGCGATGTCGCCGGCGCGCAGGTTGATCTCCGAGGCCGAGCCGGCGCCTTCGACCAGCACGATGTCCGCCTCGGCGCACAGGCGCGCGAAGCTATCCAGCACGGCGGCGAGTAGCTGCGGTTTCTGCCGGGCGAAATCGCTCGCCTGGGAGTTGCCGACGACGCGGCCGCGCACGACGACCTGGGCACCGACCTCGCTCTGCGGTTTCAGCAGCACCGGGTTCATGTGCACGCTCGGGGCGACACGCGCGGCGCGCGCCTGCAGCGCCTGGGCGCGGCCGATCTCGCCGCCGTCGGCCGTCACGGCGGCATTGTTCGACATGTTCTGCGGCTTGAACGGGCGCACGCGATAGCCCCGCTGCGTAAAGAGGCGCGCCAGGCCCGCGACCAGCGTCGACTTGCCGACATCCGAGCCGGTGCCTTGAAACATGATGGCTCTGGCGCCCATCGCCTCGATACCTCCTGCCGCGCCAACGGGGAGCACCTCATAGCCCACCTTGGCGCCGAACAAGAAGTGGCTGCCGGCGGCAGGCCGGCGACGCGGAACGCTGTGGCGCGGCCGGCGTTATGCCTCCGCTGAACAAATCGAGGCGCATCATGAATGAGACAATTTCGGCTCCATCGACTGACCGCAGAGTTCTCGACCATGCGGCCAGCGAGCGCGAAAGCCCCAAGGCCCAGGGTACCGCCATGATCGAGAGCTCGAGCGGGTGACGCAGGCGCGGACCTACTTCGAGGACCACGACCCTATCAATGCGGCCATCCGCCGGGCGCCGACCCGCGCCATGTTCATCTGTGCCGGCGTTGGTTTCGTGCTGGCGCTAATGCTGAGGTGAGAGAGATGGAAGCGACAGAAAAAGCCGTCACCGGCCGAGATCGAGGAAGAGCTGGACGAGGCGTTGAAAGCCACGTTTCCGGCAAGCGATCCTGTCGCTGTCGGCGAGGTGAGCGGCACCGAACCGGACCGGCCGCTGCACCGAAGGCCGGCCAAGCTCGACACGTCACTGGTCAAAGAACTGGCCCGCAACCTTGCCAGAAAGGTGCGCCGGTAGACGCAGGATCGTCCCGGTCAGCGCAGGCTGACTTGGCGGGCGACATCATCAAATGAAGCGGAGATCGAGCGCGAATACTGCCCGTTGTTCTTGGACATATCCCAGACCAAGAATCGCAAAAACGAGGACTGCCAGGAGCGCCGGGCGCATCTAAAATCCGTACGCCGATTTCCCTAAACGATCAGTAAACTGAACATTGTCCGGCGTGAAAAGCCCTTATTTGGCGCCGGCCGAGTTCCTTACCTAAGGCTTGGGCGCGAGCCTGACCCCCAACAGATCGCGTCCCGACGCGGGTTCTATCCCCCGGCCCGCGTCCAGACCCTCCCCCCGAGGGCCGGCCCCGGTGCCAAAAGCGCCGGGGCTTTCTTCGTCGGCTTGGCGAGCGAGCCTCAGATCGGGTTGGCGGAGAGGGTGGGATTTGAACCCACGATACCCTTGCGAGTATGCCGCATTTCGAGTGCGGTGCTTTCAGCCACTCAGCCACCTCTCCAAACACCAATGTTTGCGGGGCTTTTGTCGGTTTCCGGGTGGCTCCCGAACGTCCCAATGACCATGGGATGACTAAAGTGACCCGCAAACCCCTCCCATTCGGCAGCTGATGGAAGCCCATGAAACCGCAAATGTTGGGGGGCGAAGCCGCGTCTTAGGTCACGTCGGACGGGCTGGCAAGGGGCTGTATCGCTTACCGACAAAATCAGTTCGTGGTCCTTGGCATAGGTGCTCAGTGGACCCGGTGGCGACAGCCGATGCGCGTGCTCTCATGGATATGGAACGGCATCAAGATCGTTCACGAGAGCTTGGGCTTGAAGAGAGAGCTCGATTGTGCTCTTCGTCGTCCTTCTGCCCGTCCTCTTCCACGAGCAGGCACGAAGCTACCTCGAGACACGCGGCATTCACGACTGGCCCGTGGTGGACAGAACCATGCCGGCAATCGTGCTGGCGGGCGGGTATCTCTATTGGCGTCTGCTGCGGCACGCGGTGCTGTTCGAGTACGGCACGAGACCCGGCGTCACGGCACACATTCTGGACCCCGGCCAACGCTACGAGACCTATGTGGCCTTGGGGAACCGCGTGCTGCGGCTCTACCACCTGGAAGTCGCGAACCCATCGAACGTCAGAACCGCGCGCGGCGTGTTCGTGATGCTTACAAATTACCAACAGGCAGGTGACAGCAGGAAAGTGGATATCCGATCCCGATTGAAGGTCGCCAACTCCGATGCAGAGGTGCTCGACTTGAACCCAGGGGCTCGGGTGGCATTCGAGTCCTGCGGGATTGAAGTGCCGAGCGCCGGACGAGCGGCCATTGAGGACCGGGCAGAGCAGAACTTTTCAATTCTGCCGGCCGGAAGTGGAACAATCAGGGTTGTGGTTCAAGCCCAGGATGCGCCGGCGAGAGAAGAGCCCTGTACCGCGTGTACATTGACACCGCGGGCGCCATGACGATCAAGCCGCAAGCCGAACCCGCCAAGGTGTAGCTCCGGTGCGCGCCAGCCCCGGCAGGGAGGCGCCTTTACTCGCTCGGCTCAAGGTAGATTTCGCCGTTACGCATCGTGACGATGAACCGGTCCGGATTGATGAGAACCTGCATAATTTCCAGCATATCGAGGGCTCCTGTGTTGCGTGAGCCGTTCAATACGGAATCGCGACCGCGCGACCTGTTCCGGAGGGAACTCGCGCAACAAAACCCTGCGAGCCGTCGCCCCGGGCCAGGGGATTGCGGGGATAAGTCCGGACTACAACTGGCCGCTCCGGCCGCCCCGACCCCAGAATGCCTCATTCAGAGTGGGTGGAGCAGTGAGTGGAGGGCAGTCGGATATGCTGAATTCGCAAACTCTCGAATGGCTTATGGCTTGCGAACGTCTCAAGGACGAGGTCAGCGCCGTCGAAAAGCAATGCGAGAGCATCGTCGGCAGCTTCGCGCACTTCGAGCGCGAGCCGACCGCGTCCGAGCGCGATGCGCGGCGCGAGGCGTACCTCGAGAACCAGGCGCGCCTGCGCGAGCTGAGCGGCGAAATCGCGCTGATCAACGTGCGCCTGCGCGAGTGGGCTCACTAGGCCGTCAGATACTCGACCTTGCCCGTATCGAGGTCATAGTGGGCAGCAATGATCTTCAGCTTTCCGGCGCTCACCAGTGCGGCGAGCGTGCCGCTCGAAGCGGCAAGCCGGCGGGCAGTGCGTAGCGCACTTTCCCGCACGCTATTGTCGACGAAATCGCCCGTCTGAAGTCGGCGCAGCGCCTCCGCCCGGGCCTGGTGCTCGGGATACTTCGCCTTTGCCGGATCGAACAACAGGCAGAGAAACTTCTCGGCGAACTCTCGCTCGACTTCCATGCTGGTTCCCCAGCTGCTCCGCGCGCGCCGAGGCCAGGATGCGGACCAGGGTCTCCTCATCGTTCGTCATGGCATTCTCCCCACAAGTACAGAGCGGACAGTGCCCCTCGGCGTAACCGACACCGCGATCAGGGTGTCGGGCCGGGAGTAGTACATCAGGCCGGCGGCCGTCGATACTGAATCTGGCTTGCCCCAGAGCTCGAGCACAGTGGCGCGTGAGTCACCGATCCGGATGGGCTGGCGCGACAGCGTGGCCGTTGCCGGGACGGTGGCGATGGGTGGCTGCAGGACGAGGTCCGCACGCAGCACGAAGAACAAGGCCGTCAGGACGATGGCGGAGACGAGGAGGATGTAGACGGCGGCGTAGGCTCCCGGATAGGCCCATGCCGCAGATCCATTGAAGACGAGGACGTCGTTGTCGTCCGCGTACCGCAGTGAACCGGCGAGGGCCCAGACCGCGAAGATCAATACGACTGGATAGACTGTCAGTGCCGCGAGCAGGAAACCGGCTTCATCCTGCTTGCCGAGCCGCAGCACGTACAGGAGCGCCGCGCCGGAGAAGGGAAGCAGCAGGCCGAGCAGAGTCAGGGCAGTGGTCAGCAGGGGCCGATACGCGGCGCCGGTGACCGACCTCTTCGCCGGCGCGGTGCGGCCCGCGATCACGAACACGAGCAACACCAGGACGGCGACGACGGCCAGTGAGGCCCAGTATGACGGGTTGAGGAACGCCTGCCGCATGAAGCCGCCCGGTGGCTGTAGGAACTGGTAAGAACCTACGGCGCCATGCCGGACGCGCTAGATCAGACGCGCGAGTCCCGTGAACTCAGAACTCGGCCGACTACGTCGATCGCAATCGTGTCACTCTGCACCGGGACCTTGCAGCCAGGCGCTACCGCCCACATCCGGTACTGTCCCGGCAAACCGAAGTGCACGCGCCGCTCCCAATCCGGCGGCTTGGGCAGGTTGAACCGCACGCTGTCCCTGGGGCGCACCTGCCACGTGACCCCGGAGGCCACCTCTGCCTCCTCCTCCGGCGGCGGACGGCGCCACCAGCAGTCGTTGAGGTTGGCCTGGGCCTTCGGCACCAGCTGCCACGGGCCGGCCCGCTTGCTGGCATGAAGCACGACCGGCGCACCCACGCGAACAGCTTTACCGGCTTCGACCTCCGCCCACACGCGCAGCGATTGCCGATAGCCTGGCGCCGGCACGTAGACGTTGGCCGGAACGGGAGGATCGCCGCAGGCGACCAGTCCGAGAGTCGCAACGCTCAAGAGCAAGCCGCGGCTCCCGACAGGCACATCGCTCACGACCGGTGCCTGGCTCATGGCAGCGATCAGGAAATCCGGATGATGCGCGCCACCGACGGAACTCCGTTGGCATCGATGAGGAAGAGCATGTAATGCCCGGGCGGGGCGAGGTTCGGGCTCGCTGGCGCGGTCACCAGGACGCTCGAGGCACCGTTCGCCGCAACGGTCAGGTTGTTCATCCGCTGGTTCTGGTTGAACGCGTGCGTCACGGACGAGAGGCGAATCCACGTTGCCCGGACGATCGTCGCTGCTGCCGGCGTCTGCACCGTGAAAGCCTGACCGTACGAAACGGCGGTCGGCGCGCTGGTGATCACGGGCCTCGTCGCCAGCGTGCCATCGACCCGGTACAGGTACGGCGGCGTGAAGATCTCCGCCGTAAGGTCGTCCGACAGGCCGTTCGCCGCGGGCTGGCCACTGCCCGCCGAGAGGATGCGCCCGTCGGGCAACAGCAGGGCGGTGGAGTGATACACCCGGTGATGCGACATGCCGGCGAGCGAGGTCCACTGTTCCGTGACCGGGTCCCACCGCTCCGGCGTGAGCACGCGGCTGTCGGTCGGCGCGGCGTTGAATCCCCCGGCGTTGGTGCCACCGGTCACGAGCACACTGCCGTCGGCCATGAGAGTGGCGTTGAGCTGCCGGCGGGCAACCACCATCGGAGCCACGCTGCGCCATGCCGCACCGGCGCCGGCATTGAGGTCGATCACCTCGGCGGTAGCAGTGGGCAAGCCACCTCCCACCAGGAGGATCTTCCCCGCGTCGTACATCACCGCCGACCCGTAGTCGCGGAGACCGAAGCTGCTGCTCGGGCCCGCGCTCCAGGCACCAGTGCCCGATGTATTCAGGTAGAGCGATCCCTGCGCGGGACCGGCCATGAACACGCGCCCGTCGGGCGCGGCGAACATCATGGGATACAACGCCAGGTTGCGAGCGGCCGAGGTGAGCGGGCGCCAGCTGCCGTTCTGCCAGACCTCGGGAATGAGGTTCGGCGACGCGGCGGTATCAGTGCCCGAAATGGTCAGGACTTCGCCGCTCGCCAGCGTGGTATTGGTGGGATACCAGCGGCCGTTCCGCATCTCCTGGCCAGTGGTCCATCCGCCGGCGGCATCGTAGATGAAGGTCGTGCGCGTGCCGTACAGGTCCACGCCGGCATGTCCGCCGCTCACGAGAAGCCGGCCATCGGGAAGGAAGGAATGGCCGCTGCAGAAGAGATCACCGGGTTGGCTGGTGCTCTGGAACACGCCGGGATTGGCGGGATCCCAGATCACGGGAACGCCGCCACTGGGCATGCGGCCGACGGTCAGCACCGTGCCGTTCGGCAGCAGGTGCGCATGAATCGCAACGGCCGGCCAGGGGAAGGGCGACGCCCAGCTGCCGACCCGGTATGCATCCGCGGCGGTCGCGAAGGAGACGATCACCCCCTGGGCCTGGCTCATCGACACCACGCAGGTGCCGGCCGCGGTGCCGACACCGGTGCCGCGTACATCGCAGCCCGCGCCCGACCAGGCCTTGAGGTAGCTCCCGCTCGAGGCGGACGCGTTGAGGGTGACGGATGCATGGGCCGGGAACGACGCTCCGCAGCCCGAGCCGGCCGTGCCACCACTGATCGGGCAGGTGATGCCGGCGGGATTCGAGGTCACGTTGCCGCTGCCATTGGCGCCGCCCTGCACGGTCAGCGCGAAAGTGCCCGACGGCGCCGAGAACGCCGCGGAGACCGCGCGGTCCGCAGTCATGGTGACGTTGCAGGACAGGGGGTTGTCAGTGACCGGTGCGTCGCATCCGGTCCATGCGACTGTGCCACCGGGCGATGGGGTGGCGGCGATGGCGACGACCACGCCCTCCGTGTACTCCACGGAACAGGGCCCGCTCGTCGTCACCTGGCCCGCATTGTAGCTGACCGCGCATGCCAGGCCGCCCCGGTTCGCGGCAAGTGATCCATTCGCGGTGCTTCCAGTTCCCGCGACCGAGAGCGTGACGGGAGGGTTGGGAGGATCGGTGGATTCGCGACAGGCATACAGGAATGCGGCGGCTACCGCGAGAGCGGTGGCAGCGGCGGAAATCAGCCGGCGTGAAGAGGGTTTGGTCATTCGGGGTCGAAAATGCCTCTGCCCGGCGCGTCGGGGTGACTGGTCCCGGATTCATACCGCTGTCTGATCGCCCGCGCCAGCCGGTCGCCCAGGTAGGCGCATACGGCCGCAGCGAGGATCGGGACCCAGAAGTTCATCGCCTTGTAGGTGGTGCCACTCACCACGTGCGTACCGCCACCCCCGATCCCCACCGTGCTCATGATGGAGCGCAGGTGAGAGTCGGTGTACGTCGAGGCGACCCACCAGCCCGCTACGAGACCGGCCAGCGCCGACACCCGGGGCAGGAGCTTGCCATGCAGCTGTTGCCATACCGCGCCTCCGAGCGCCTTGCCCTCGTGTCTCGCGACGCGCACCCAGCGTGAGTGCGGCTCGCTGACGGAACGTTGGAGCCCTTCCGTCCGCTCGACGGGTGCAACGCCTGCGACTGACGACGCGCGCGCGGACCTTCCCAGTGCCTCATGCCGCAGGTCCAGCGCGCGGCGGCACCGGCGCAACTGGTGATGAATTATCGCCCGATCAGAGAGGCCACGGACCACGACCAGCGGCCGCCACCACGGCGCCACCGAGCGATAATCGTTGCGGTCGATCGCGAGGGAGTCCACCAGCGAAGCTGGAGAGATGATCGCGGGTATTGCGCAGCGACCGAAGCGCGGTCAAATGCGGCTGCAGGCTGTCATCGCCGGCGGCGAGCGGGTTGTCGGCAAGCGCCTGGCCTGCCTGGCGAAGCGCCTCGACTTCCCGCCGCGCTGCGCGGCGGGCGTCGAACATGTCCTGCAGGTTGGGGAAACCGGCAGCAATGCGTGAAAGGAACATCCCGGTGCTCTCGATTGGCGACTGAAAAGGAGCAGCCAAGCAAGAGATGTGCCTCAGGGCGCCGGGTGACTGGTGCATCCCTCCCGCACGAACGTGTCTGCAATCGACATGATCCTCCACCCGTCGGCGGTCTTGAGCAGCTGCACCGAATCCACTCCGCAGTGACTGAAGGTCTGCCCGAAATGGAAGTCATACTCCGCCCATACCGTCGCGAGCGTGCCGCTCACCCGCACCTCGGGATTGAACGCGCGCTCGGTCCACTCCGGACGCTGATCGCGCGCCACGAATGCGGCGAACTCCGCCGCGGTGAGGCGCTGCACGTGCGGGGGCGCGCCGTCCTTTCCCGGGCGCATCCCCACCAGCACCGCCTGCGAGTCGAACACCTGCCGCATCGCCGCCGTGTCCTTGGTGCGCATCGCGTCGAAGAGTCGCTGTACCACGGCCAGCACTTCCTGCGCGTCATCCGGGGCCTTCGTCGCTGATGCCGGTTTCACGGCAGGCTCCGCCGGCAGCGGCGCCGTGATGGCCACCCGCGCCGTCTCCTTGAGTTGTGTCAGCTGAGGCTGACCGTACCACGCGCCACCCGCCGCAACGCCGACGATCGCCGAGCTGTTGCTGATGTCGGTGAGCGGATTGGCGGAGAGCAGCAGCAGGTCGGCGCGCTTCCCGACCTCGATCGTCCCCTGCTCGTCGGTGACCCCGAGCCACGCCGCCGGTACCACCGTCGCCGCGCGCAGCGCCTGGTACGGAGTGAGTCCCGCCGCCACCAGTGCCTGCAGTTCGCGATGGAGCATCCAGCCATACGCCATCAGGCCGCCGGGACCGTCGGAGCCGGCCATCACCTGACCGCCCGAGTCCACCACCGCCCGCACCATCCTGTTCCTGAGGCTCACGTACTGCGCGCG
Organism: uncultured Gemmatimonadales bacterium; assembly: GCA_963822925.1. Lineage (GTDB taxonomy): Bacteria > Gemmatimonadota > Gemmatimonadetes > Gemmatimonadales > GWC2-71-9 > JAGGAG01. Next base: position 234,076 of record CAWGJN010000002.1, on the reverse strand, counting down.
CTGCGCCGCGGTGGGCGGATTCTTCCAGTAGAACGTGCGTGAACGCTCCCAGGGACCCTTCATCGCCGGGGGGATGTACGCGTAGTCGGGGCGTGCCTGGATCTGTGCGTCGGTGTACTCGGTGGCAAACCAGGAGATGAAGAAGGCGTTCGTGGGGGTGACGTAGACCCCGGCCCGCGCCGTGGCACCGGCGATCGCCGCGAGCTTCTGCAGGTCCACATACGCGAGCGAATTCCAGTTGGCCGCGCGATACGCGCCGACGTCACTCACCGACATCCGGCTGGGCGCCGAGTCGGCGAGGATGGATTCCATGTAGTTGTCGAAGTGCTCGATCTGCTGTCCCGCGGCCAGGGCCGCCGCCACGCCGACCCGCGGGTCCACGTGTCCCGTCACCCGCATGCCCGCGGCCAGCGCCTCGGCCATCACCGCGGCGTACACCTCGGGCGTGATGTTCGTGGTGAGCTTGATGAAGTCGTAGCCCGAGGCCTGCGCCGAGCGGACCGCGGCACGGGCCTCGGCGGCGTTCCGCACCAGCAGCGTGTTCGCACCCGAATCGCCGGAGAGCTGGGGTGAGGAGACCCAGAGCCGCGGCCCCGTGACCGTCCCCTCGCGCACGGCGCGCCGCAGCTCGAGGTGCTGTGGCCGGCCGATCTGGAGCCGCGCCGACGTCGTGCCCATCGCCAGGTAGAGGCCCAGCTCGGCGGGTGCCGCCGACTCGGGCGCGTACTCATCGGCGAAGAGGTGCGCGTGCATGTCGGTGAGGCCCGGCATGAGGAAGAGGCCGCGCCCATCGATGCGCCGTGCGTCCGCCGGCACCGGAGTACTGCTCGCGGGTCCCACCGCGGCGATGCGTCCTCCGCGCACCACCACCGTCGCGTTCCGGAGCGGGCGGTCGCTGGTCATGGTGAGCACGGTGACGCTGGTGATCGCGAACGGTTCCGGGTCCGGACTGGCGGGAGGGGAAACGAGCCGCACGCTGGCCACGGCCGCGAGTACCAGGGCCGGTGTGAAGGGCATGTCTACTTCCTCGGTATGGAGAGCGTCAGCAGGCCGGCGCGGGGCGCGCAGGCTGCGCGTGCGTCAGTCCATACGAGAAAACTGGCGGGCAGGTGTCGACACTCCGCCTGCTACGGAGACCGGCGCACGGCGCCGTTCGCCTCCTCGACCAGCGACCGATGCGCGGCCACGGGCCGGTCGTAGATCCGCAGAAATTCCTCGTAGTAATTCCGGGCCAGCTCCGTGCGTCCCTGGCGCTCCTCGATGCGAGCCCGCTCCAGGTCTGCCAATGGCGTCAGCATGATGCTGTACGGCGTGCTGGGATGAAGCAGGTAGGGGCCGTCTACGACGGCCAGCAGCCGGAGCGCCTGCTCGCCGTCGCCTGACTCCGCCAGCCAGCGCGCGGCCGCCAGCCGGTCTACCGGGATCGTGTATGGATGGCGCACGAAAGCCCGCGCGCCGGTGGCCGCTTCCTGCCACTCGAGCTCCGCCATTGCCTTTCCGGCGCGCGCCTTGTTCCCACCGAGCGCGGCGTCAAACGCCGCGAGCGAGCGATCGAGTGCAGTCGCGCTGGAGTCTCCAGTTCGCTGAATCGCGGCTCGCGCATCGGCGATGCCGCTCCGGTCGCCCCGGCTCACCGCGACCAATCCATCGAGCCACGCTATCTCGGCGCGATCCGCTGCATTGGCCTGGGCCACGGTCACCGCGGCCTGGCGCCGCGCGTCCGCCTCACGCTGGTTTACCGCTCCGAGCCATACGCCGACGACCGCCAGTCCATAGGCGCGGAGCGCTGCCTCCGGATCGGTGCCGCTCCTGACGAACTGGTCCATGGCAACGAGTGCCGAATCCCACGCGCCACGCGCCGCCCATGAGAGCGCGAGCAGCCTGCCGTGTACCGCCATTCGCGCGGGGACACCTCCCACTCGAAGCGCCCGCTCACTCACCCGGATCTGTTCCGCCGGAAAGCCGTAGCGAAATGGGTCGTAGAAGCTTCCGTCTCCCACCGCTTGCGGCGCGGGATCGCGGGCCATGCTGTCGGTAAGCGCGCGAGTAAGCCCGGTGTCGCCCCGCACGATGGCATCGAGGAAGCGAAACTGCAGCATCCTGTTGCCGTAACCGTCAGCCGAGAGGTGGGGACCAGCGTCGAGCCGTACCAGCTCCCGCAGACCCTGCGCGGCGGTGGCGGTGTCCCGGTCCTGGATTGCCACCAGCATGAGATGTTCGTACACCGGGATGAGGTCGGGATTGAGTTCGAGGGCCCGCTGGAATCCGGCCCGCGCCTCGGCGCGCGAGTGTCCCAGCAGCGGGCCGTTGTGCATCAGCTCGTCGGCGTAGTCCAGCCAGCCGAACCAGGAGCTGGGATAGCGCTCGGTGACCTGGCGCGAACGATCGAGAGCAACGTGCCACGCTGTCGCGCGACCTGAGCATGTTGGCTTCCACCACCAGCCGGTCCGGCTCAGGAAGTTCGAAGCGATGGCGTTCGAGGACTTTCTTGAAGTGACTCCGCCGGCTGGCGCACCGACCAGTTGATGGCGTACTGCTCACGGGCATACGCGAGCCAGAAGGCAGAGTCCGCCTCCCGCGCCCGGCCGTGTGACATCGCGGCGCTGTCCCACCGGCCGCCCACGAACTGCCGTTCCCCCTCCAGGAATGCACGCAGCGCCGGGACCGAGTGGGTCTTGAGCGCCGCCTCGAGGCTGGGAGTCGGGGCCGATCCCCCGGTCCATATCTGTCGCAGGAGCGCATGCACCGCCGAGTCGGTGAGGGCCGCGATGGAATCGGGTGCGCTGGACACCGACACGCGCGCGAGCGGCGCGGCGGCGCTGTCGGTTGCGAGCAGCACGAAATCGAGGCGGACGTCGGCACCTTCGCGCACCAGGCTGCCATGCACGACGCTTCCCGCGCTGAACCGGCGGGCAAGCGCCGCCGCTTCCTCGGGCGAGGCGAGTTCTCCCGGTTTGGCGCGGGCGAGCACCGAGTGGGCGTCCACCACGCGAATGCCACCCAGCCCGTCGAGTTCCGCACTCAGGGTAAACACCAGGTCGCGCCCCAGTCGCGAGAGAGCGGTGTCCGGCCCGCTCGGCGTGAACGGGAGCACGGCGATGAGCGACGCTGAAGGGCGTGACGCTTGCGACCGGGTTCCGGAGTCGAAAGACAGCAAGTAGCAGCGATCAGTGCGGCGAGCACCACTGCCGCGATCCGCCAACGCTTGCCGAGCACGACAGGATGGGAGTCGGGAGGCATCGTCGCCGACCGGTTGAGCGCATCGGCGAACTCCGGCGCGGTGCGGAACCGGTCTGCGGGAGCCTTGGCGAGAGCGCGGGTGATCGCCCGTTCCACGCCCTCGGGTACCGTCTCGCGGATGGTCCGTATGTGCGGTATCGAGTCGACCATGCGCTTGGCGATGATCGCCTGCGCCGTGGGCCCGGTGTACGGCGGCTCCCCGGCGAGCATCTCGTACAGCACGGAGGCGAGGGCGTACACATCCGAACGGCCATCGAGATGGGGATCGCCCGCGGCCTGCTCCGGGCTCATGTAGTATGGTGTGCCGAGCGCGAGCCCCGTCTCGGTCAGCCGATCGGCTGACGCCGCCGAGAGTGCGCGCGCGATACCGAAGTCGGCGACGACGGCCTGTCCGCCGGAGAGCAGGATGTTCCCGGGCTTGATGTCGCGATGCACCACGCCGTGTTCGTGGGCATAGCCCAGCGCCGACGCCACGTCGCTGGTGATCTTCACCGCTTCGTCTACCGGAAGCTGCCGTTCGCGGGCGAGGCGGTCGCCCAGGGTCTCGCCCTCGACATAGGGCATGACGTAGTAGGGGCGTGATCCGCCGCCGAGCACGAGCATTCCTGAGTCGAGCAGGGGAAGAATGTGCGGATGCTGGAGGCTGGCGGTGAGTTCGATCTCGCGGAGGAAGCGTTCCGGGCCGAGCGCGCTTGCGAGCTCGGGGCGCAGGAGCTTGATGGCGACGGGCCGGCGGTGCTTGAGGTCACGGGCGAGGTAGACGGTCGCCATCCCCCCGCGGCCGAGCTCCCGCTCCAACTGGTAGCGGTCGGTCAGGGCGGCCTGGAGTGACGCGAGAAGATCCGGCAAGCTCAGCCGAATTCCTTCCAGATGTTCGCGAGCTCGCTGAATGCCTTGAGCAGCGCCTTCCACTGGATCGGGAGTTTGTCGAGCAGGTCGCGAACGCTATCCACGATGGTGCCCGCGACACTGAAGCTCTCCTTCGTCGCGTCGGGGTCCTTGGGCGGCAGGAAAGTCCGCTGGTCGGTTTCGGGATACTGCGCGTCCGGATCGATCGGCAGGCCGGTGAGGCGTTCGACGTAGGTCGTGAAGCCGTCCAGCTCGTCGAGCAGGAGCTGCGCCTCCATGCGACTTCCGTCGTCCTCGAGCAGTCGCTGCAGCGACGCGGCAATCGCACCACTGGGCGCCGCGCCCGCCAGCTCATGCAGCAGGTTGTCACGCCAGGGAATGAACGCCTCGCTGCGATAGGCCGCGTCCTCCCGGACCGGCAGCGCGAACAAGCGGGAGAACGCGACCAGGAACCGCGTCCACACGATGGATGGGTTGTTCACCGGCTGGGACGATGTCATGGGATCAGCTCCTCGTCGGCCGCCGTGAGGCCTAGTGTGCCTGCCTGGCCGGTTGCTTCGAGAACAGGGAGATGCACAGTACGATCAGCACCAGCAACGTCGCCGAGGCCGCATACCGGCTCAGCGCGAGCCCGCCATCGGCCATCGGCTTGTCCAGAAAATCGCCCACCACGGCGCCGAGAGGACGGGTAAGGATGAAAGCCGCCCAGAACAGAGCGGTCCGCGAGATGCTCGTGAAATAGTATGCCGCTGCGATAAGCGCCAACGCGACTCCGAAGAGGATCGCGCTCCCTCCGTATCCGAGCCCCGCCGTATCCGCAGTCCAGTCACCCAGTGCCGTGCCCAGCGTCTGCGAGAACATGATCGTGACCCAGTAGAAGATCTCCGCCCTCGGGGAGCTCACGGTATCGACCGCAATCGAGCCCAGTGTGCGATACCACACGAACAGCGATGCCAGCAGCAGCGTCAGCAGCAGCGCGGTGCCGCCGGGATATCCGATGCCGAGGGATCGATCCGCAAAATCGGCCAGGGTCGTGCCGACGGTGGTCGTGGCGATGATGGTGGTCCAGTACAGGAAGGGATGGAATTTCCGTGCGGATACCTGCGCAACTACCGCAATAACGAAGATGGCCCCGAAGATGGCGGTGCTCAGGAGATAGCCGAGGTTCATCGACATCGACGCGGCATCACCGCCGGTCTCTCCCAGGGTCGTCGCCAGGATCTTGATGATCCAGAAGCCCAGGGTGACTTCAGGGACCTTGCTGCCCCTTTCTGTCATGGAATCAACTGATCAGATGAGATGGGCGAGCCCGGCGGTACGCAACAGGCGGGCATAACGCGCATCGACCGCCAGTCCCCGGCGGTTGTACGGCAGGTCCATCAGCACCCGCCTGAGCCGCCCCGGGCGCCGGTGATAGCCCTGTTCCACCCAGTCCATCGCCCGGGACCATTCGCCCAGCTCCGCCAGCACGATGATGAGCTTGTCGGACAGCTGTCGGCTCCCTCCGGCGTCCTGGAACGGATCCTCGGCCTGGGCCTTCTCCAGCAACTGCTGCAGTTCTCGCCTGAGGTCGGCCTCCCGCGCCGCGGGCCAGCCCTTGGTGGCCGCCATTTCCATCAGCTCCTGCAGCCGGGTGGTCTCGCCCCGTACGCCCAGCATGGAACGGCGCGCATCGAGTGCTTCTTCGTGCAAGCCGGCGCGATGGCAGCTCATTTCCAGCCGCTCGAGCGCCGCATCGTATCCGGGAAACAACCGAAGTGCCTCGCGCAGCGGACCCCTCGCCTCATCGTACTGACCCAGGGCCATCTGCACGTCGGCGAGTCCCACCGGCATGAAGGGCGCCGTCGGGGCGAGCATCACCGCTGCGCGCATCTCCTCCAGCGCCTCGGGCAATCTCCCGGCGATCTTGAGCCAGGCCCCGTAGATCCGGCGGCTCATCGCCTGCCGGGGAGCGAGCTCGGCACCGCGCTGCAGCTCGGTGCCCGCAATCTCGAATTCATCCTGCCAGTAGAGAAAGGTGACCCCGAGCGAGGTGTGGAGTTCGCCGATGCTGTCGTCGATCGCCAGCGCCCGCAGCCGCAGCTCGTGGGCCTGCCGCATCGCCTCGTCCCCGTCGCTGAAGCCCCGGATGCCGGTGACGTGGATGATATCGGCCAACCCCGTCATCGCCATCGCGCTGTCGGGCGCGCGAGCGAGGGCCTTCTCATAGTAGATCTTCCCCATCTCCAGCTTCCCCCGCGCTCCGCTGCCGCCATGCACGGCCGACTCATAGAGCGCCCGGCCCTGCTTGATCAGCTGGGCCACGTCGGCGGGAAGACTGGTGAACTGGGGTGCCGGAGTCGGCGCATCGACCAGAGTGATCGCTTCGGAAGCGCCGGAATCGATGGCCCGCAATTCCTGCAGCAATACCACGCCGGTCGCGGGTCGGTCGGCCTTCTCCTTCGCCATCAGGCGCTGGATCAGCGCGGCGAGCCGGGGCGGAATGTCGGGCCGGACCGTGCGCACGTCGGGCACCGGCGCCGCCAGGTGCGCGGCGATGGTGGATCCCGCGTTGCGGCCGCCATATGGCGGCCGCCCGGTGAGAAGCTCGAAGGCCACGCAGCCGAGACTGTACAAGTCGGAGCGCCCGTCGATGTCGAGCGATCCCTCGGCCTGTTCGGGGCTGACGTAGTCGAGCGTGCCCACCACCATGCCGACCTGGGTGAGCGGCTCCGCCGGACTCAACTGCCCGAGCGAGCGGGCGATGCCGAAGTCGGCGAGCAGCGCGCGATCCTGGTGCCAGAAGATGTTCTCCGGCTTGAGGTCGCGGTGGATCACTCCGCTCGCGTGGGCATAGGCCAGTGCTTCGGCGAGGTCGGCGAGAATCCGGCGCACTTCGCTCGCGGGTCGGGGACCAGCATCGCTGAGCCGGCTCCGCAGCGTGCCACCCTCGATGAGCGGCATGACGAAATAGAGGCAGCCGGCTGCCTCACCACTGGAAAAGAGCGGGACGATGTTGGGGTGGACGAGCCGGGCGGTGAGGCGGATTTCCTGAGCGAAGCGGTCGGCACCGAGTACCCGGGAGATCGCGGCGGGGAGAAGCTTGATGGCCACTTCGCGGCCAAGCTCGCGGTCGTGCCCCTTGAGCACGGAGCCCATGCCGCCCCGCCCCAGTTCACCAGCGAGCTGGAAGCGGAGCGACAGGGCGGTCAGGACTTCGGGGGCGAGCTCGTTCTCAACCATGGCCCCGGAAGTTAGAGCCTCATCCCGAATGCGCCATCGCCCCCACGCTCCTGGCCGCATCGGCGATGAGTCCGGCCACCGCAGCGGGCTGCGAGACATAGATCGCGTGACTACCGGCCACCTCGATGACGGTCGAGCCGGCGCGCCCCGACATGAGACGCTGGGCGGGGGGCGGGATCATCCGGTCGTCGGTGGCGATCAGGTACCAGCTCGGCTTGGATTTCCAGGCCGGCTCGCTGATCGCGCCGCTCAGCGCCTCCACGCCCCAGGGAACCTGGGAGTCGGCCATGAACGCGGCGAGGTCAGGGTCCACGTCGCCGGCGAACGAAGCGGCGAACTTGGCCCTGTCGAGCATCAGGAACCCGTCCTGCGGCGGAAGGATCGGGGGAACCGGCGCGCCCGGGGGCGGATCCTTGATGAGTGAGTTCACTGATTCGCCCTTGTCGGGCGCGAACGCGGTGATGTAGACCAGTGCCGCCACCTTGGGATCGTTGCCCGCCTCGGTGATCACCGCGCCACCGTAGGAGTGGCCAACGAGAACCACGGGTCCATCCTGCGCCGCGATGACGCGCCGCGTGACCTTGACGTCGTCGGCCAGCGAGATGGTGGGATTCTGCACGATGCTGACGGTGAAGCCGTCCTTCCGCAGGGCCGCGTACACCGGCCCCCAGCCAGAGCCATCAACGAAACCTCCATGCACGAGAACGATGTTCCTTGCGATCGCGTCAGGTGATTCAGGCATGAGGGACTCCTTTTCAAGTTCAAGGACGCCGAGTGAGGATCGGTCAGGGAAGCTGACCGCGCACGGCTCCGCCCGGGAAATTCGAGCTGTGCACGTTCACGTAATACTGGTCGGGATGGGCGATCAGGTCGGCGAGCACGGCCGCGGCGCGGGGAGAGGCGATGCCCCGGAGCTCGGGATGCGGTCCGGTCAGGTCGGGGTCGGCCAGCAGGAAAAAGTCCCAGAAAATCGGCCCGTTGACGCCGGCCGGCGCATGATGAATGTGTGACTGGATAAAGGTTTCGTCGCTCTTGTTGTTGAGGATGAGCGTGAACTCGATGGTGCCGTTGGCCAGGATCTTTACTTGCGCATGTCCCAGCGATTCGGTGGTGCTCGCGCCGTTCGGTTCGTTCTCCGCCCGCAACTGCGTGTTGTAGACGATCGGCGGAGCCTCTTCTGCGACAAGCGCGACATTTCCCGCGATGCTCTGATCCTTGAGCGAGGTTTGCCTGTTCGTTGATTCAGTCGTGGGCGCCATGTCGGCGCACCCGGCGAACGCGATGACGGTAAGTACCGGTATCAAGCGACGCATAGAATCCTCCCGTGCCGTGTGGTGCAGCCCAAGGCCGGGCAGGCCCGGCCTGTCGAGAGTATACGCCTCGCTTTTTTGCGCGGCGAGATGGCGGCCGGGCGTGCGACAAATTCGTTACGCGGCCGCCGCTCGCTCCAATGCGACGAGGTCGATCTTCTTCATCTTCAGCATCGCGGCAAAGACCTTGCGGCCCTTCTCCTGATCAGGGTCACTGATCAATGCCAGCATCTGATCGGGAACGATCTGCCAGGAGACACCGAACCGGTCCTTGAGCCAGCCGCATTGCTGTGCCTTCGGGTCTCCGCCCTTCGAGAGACTGTTCCAGTAGTGGTCGATCTCCTTCTGCGAACGGCAATGAACGACGAGGGAGATGGCCTCATTGAACGTGAAGGCCGGTCCGCCGTTGATCGCGGTGAACTCCTGCCCATCGAGCTCGAACGCGATGGTCATGATCGAGCCGGCAGGGCGACCGGATGCATTTGACGCCTCCGGCGTGTAGTGGGTGGTGCCGAGAATCCGGGAATTGTCAAAAATGCTGACATAATAGGGCACCGCCTTCTCGGCGTTGTCATTGAACCAGAGAAATGGGGTGATGCGCTGGGTGTTGATTGACATGACGGTCTCCTCGCCTGAGTACTCTTTGTCATACTCGTCGCGGCGGGTATCGTCTCGTGACATTAGCGTAACTGTTGGCGCGGTGGAGACACTGGTGGAGAAGTGAGGATGTGATCTGCCAAACAATTTGCCAAGCCCCGCTCATGGGTACAGCCTTCCCGTCGCAGTAGTCGGCGCCGGAGCGGCGGGGCTTTCGGCTGCCCATCACCTGGCCAGCGCCGGCCGTCGCGTGGTCCTGCTCGAAGCCCAGGATCGAGTGGGGGGCCGGGTCCTGACTCATTCCACCGACGGGTCAGAGGCCGTCGAACTCGGCGCCGAGTTCATCCACGGGCGCCCGAAGGCCACGCTCGACCTGATGCGCGCGGCCGGGATCGAACTCGTCTCGCTCAACAGTGAACACCGGGTGCTCATCAACAGCCGGCTCGAGCGCATGGACGACGAGTTGGGCGACCTGCAGGACCTCTTCAAGCTCGCCCGGAAGGAAAAGGCGGACCGGTCGGTCGCCTCCTTTCTCGACGAAGTAGGAAAGGATCCCGCCCTCGCCGAGTCGGCCAGCTGGATGCGGAACGTGCTGCAGGGTTTCGATGCCGCCGATCCCGAGCGCGCCAGCCTGCAGACCGTCGTGAAGGAGTGGGCCGGCGACGCGGGCATCGAGGCAGAACAGGGACGGCCCGGCGGCGGCTACGGCCCGCTGATTGACTTCATGCTGAAGCGCCTCGACCCGTCCCTGGTGGAACTGCGGCTGGGCAGTCCCGTCACTGGCGTGCGCTGGCGCCGCTCCGGCGTCGAACTCGATGTGGCGGGCGGTGGGCATGTGGCGGCGGGCGCCGCGATCATCACCGTGCCGCTCAGCGTGCTGCAGCTCACTGGCGGGAGTGCATCCGCAATCCGGTTCGATCCTCCGCTCACTGCCAAGGCGCCCGCGCTCGCTGGCCTGGCCATGGGTCCGGTGCATCGCGTCATGATCCGGTTCTCGACGCCGCCCTGGGAAACGCACCTCGGCAAGCCGGTGCGCGCGGGGACCTTTCTGCATGCACCCGACCAGCCCTTCCGGACCTTCTGGACCAGTGAGCCGGGGTCGGGCTGGCTCACAGCGTGGTGCGGCGGTCCGCCCGCCGCCAGGATCGGCGCGCTGCCAGACGACATCATCGTGGGTCAGGCGGTCGCGTCGGCGCGCACAATGTTCGCCGAGATCGCGGGCGGCGCCCCCGAACCGGTGGAAGTGCAGTTCCACAACTGGCAGCGCGATCCCTGGTCACTGGGTGGATATACCTATGTGGCGGTCGGCGGGCTGGGTGCGCGAAAGGCGCTGGCCGAACCACTCGACGGCGTGCTCTTCTTCGCCGGCGAGGCGACGGAGTGGACCGGCGAGGCGGCCACGGTGGCGGGCGCCATCATGTCGGGCGAGCGCGCGGCAAAGGATCTTGCGGCTTCTTCCGTCGGCCCGTAGCGTATCCGGCACAGCCGCCCCAATTCTCTCCACCCTTACTCGGGAGACCTGAACATGGGCAATTCCTCCTTCAGACTGGTTCGGCGAACCGGCATCGCAGCAGGGCTCACCGCGGTCGGGTTCATCGCAATGCTCACCGCGTGCGGCGACGACATCACCAACAACTACGCGCTCGAGCCGCCGACCTTCACGCCCAACCCGATCGTGACCCATGACCAGCTTCAGGCCGCGCTCACGACCGCGCTCTCGAGCACGAACGGCGGTCTCGACTTCCCGATGTGGGCGACGGTGGTGGATCGCGCCGGCGTGGTGGTCGCGGTGGTGGCGAGTGGGGCCGCGGTGAACGACCAGTGGCTGGGGAGCCGGGCGATTTCGGCCCAGAAGGCGAACGCGGCGAACTCTTTCAGCCTGGATGTGTTCGCCCTCTCGACCGCTAACCTCTACAGTGCGGTGCAGCCAGGTGGCAGCCTCTACGGCCTGCAAGCGAGCAACCCGGTGAGTACCGACGTGGTGTATGGGGGCGACGAGACCCAGTACGGCACGGTGAACGACTACATGGTGGGGAAGAAGCCGGGTGGCATCAACGTGTTCGGTGGCGGGCTGGCACTGTACAATTCCTCTGGCGTGGTCATCGGCGCCGTCGGCCTGAGTGGCGACACCTCCTGCGCCGACCACAACATCGCCTGGCGGGTGCGGGACGCCCTGGGCTTCGACTTCGTGACGGCGGGCGTTGCGCCGGCCGTGGGGGCCAACCCGGCAGGGAAGGACAACATCATCTTCGACATCACCGCCGGGGCGAGCGCCAGCGGCTTCGGTCACCCGACCTGCCTCAACGCCGTCTCCGACTCCACGATGGGCACGAACCTGCCCACCACGTATCCACTTTCGGCGCCGCCGGCGACCTGATTCACGTTTATGCGAAGCGCCCTGCCTTTCCAAGGCAGGGCGCTTTGTTTTTGCCCTACGCTGGCGGATTACTCCTCGATCACCACGCTGGCGCTGTAGGTGCCGTCGGCGGCCCGCTCCAGTACCACATCCTTGGTCTGCCCCGCGGCCACGCTGAAGGTGACCTCAGTGAGCACCGTGTCGTCGTCGCCCTCGGGCCGGAAGATGAAGGTGAACTCGCCCGGGTCGAAATACATCAGCGTGCCGTAGCGCGCGATGCGAGTGTCGACGCCGAACGTCATCACCGAATCGACTCCCGCTGCCGTGACCTTCACCGCCAGGACGTTGGGGTCATCGGTGTTGCTGCCGACCACGTTCACCATGCGGATGTTGGCGCGGTCGGTGGCCACGGCCCCGGTGTCGAGCGCGATCACGGACGAGAACTGCGCCCCGGTGGAGCTGAGCACCAGGTTATTGAGCGCGGTCTCGGAAATTTCGGCGTCGAGTGTTGCAACGACCGTGGACCCGGACCGGAGCACGATGTGCTGCGTGCCCCCGGGAACCTGGGTGACTGCCGAGGCATGCCCGTACGCCAGACCCTGAATCACCGTGACGCCGGCAATGTCGACATCGACAGCGCCGGCTGCAGCGTCGGCGTGCACCAGCTTGAAGTCGGCATTCATGGCCGGGGCGCCATCGTCCGAGGAACAGGCGGCCAGAGAAACCGCAGCCGAGATCACGGCCAGCGATGCGGCGTAGAAATACGGACGGACCTTCATAGAGACATCTCCTTGCAGATTCATACCGGGGGCAGGCCCTCAATACGTATATACAAAGGAGAACGATTCGGCGGCGATTTCCTTCACGGACTGCTTCATGGTTTCTCCCGCAGTGCCCCAATGACGTATTGCGGCACCAGTTCATCGCGAAACGTGCGCCAGATCGGGTAGCGGTTGTAGTTGCCAGCGGTGAACGCGACCACGATGTCGAGTTCGGGCAGCACGATCACGAGCTGTCCGCCGTTGCCGCTCGCATCGTACTCGCGATATGGCTTGCCGTCGTGCGTGAGCGTATGCAGGTGCCAGGCGTAGCCGTCGTGCGAACTGTCGGGCACGGTGGAGTGCGGCATGGTGGACTGGGTGACCCACTTCCGGCTCACCACCCGGGTTCCATTCCAGGTACCGCCATTCAGATACATCTGGCCCAGCTTGAGGAAATCGCGCGGGCGGAGGTAGAGCCCGCCGCCAGCAAACGCGTTGCCGTCGGACATGAGGTTCATGTGCCAGAGGCCCATCTGCATGGGCAGCGACACCTTCTGATAGAAGTAGTCGAGCAGCGAGATACCCGTGGTCTTCGCCACGATGCCACCGGCGAGGTTGATGCCGGCCGTGCAGTAGGCATACGTGCTGCCGGGCTCGTTCAACATCGGCAAGTCCAGCGCGAAGGCGTACCAGTCACCGAACTGTCCGTTGTACATGCGTTCTTCGTTGCCGGGTGACGCATCGTCGTTGTCGTCGCAGGCCAGGCCGGAGGTGTGGGAGAGCAGGTTCCCCACCGTCATCTTCGCCCGGCGCGGGTCGCTGCTCGCTTTCGCCGAGTCGAGCACGGAGTACACCGGCGTGTCGATGGTGAAGGCGCCCTGGTCGATCGCGATGCCGGCCATGAGGCCGGTGAAGGTCTTTGACGCCGAGCGGAGGTCGTGGGTCTCGTCGGCGGTGAAACCGAAGAAGTACTCCTCGAGAATGAGCTTGCCCTTCCGGGCCACGAGCACCGAGTGGATGAGCGGTGCGGTGCGGTCGATCACGTCGACGGCGACGATGCGCCGCACCAGTGCTGCGAGCATGCTGTCGCTCATGCCGACGCTCGAGGCCGATGCCACCTTCCAGCCGTCCTGCTTCGCCACCGGCTGGCGGTACGTGTAGGGAGGTGTGCCGGGCGGCACCGGGAGGTACCGGGTTGCCTGGGCCGGGGTGAGGGGCACGAGGTTGAACGGACTCCCGAAGTCCATCGTGATGGTGCGCTTCGCGGCATCGTATTGCTGCTGGAGGCGGGTCTTGCCGGTTTTCGGATCGATGAGGTCGAGGTTCTCCCCTGCTTCCACGACGCGAAACGAGGAAATGCCGCCGGTCCATCCCATCTGCGGGTTGCGGAAGGTGCCGCGGAGGGTGCCGCTGTCGCCTTGCTGGATGTCGAGATAGATCGAGATGTGGTCGTCGAGCGGCTCGACGATGCCGTGCAGCACCGGTTGGGGTGACCAGACGAGAGTGACCGGCACCGGCGTCGCGTGCCAGCCGAGAGCGCCGCGGGGCTGAATCCAGAATCCGACGAGTGGTCGGCCGGTGACCGGCACGCCGACGTCGAGGCGGCTGCTGTCGGGAAAGGCGAAGGTCCATCCGTGGCCGGTCCACTGGGAGGGAACCTCGAGGCCGGCGATCTTCGCGACCCAGGTGGTGGGTCCGGTGCCGGTAAGCGTGATGGGACCCTTGATCTTCGGGCCGAAGACTGTGTCGATGCCCCAAAGCCCGATCAGTGCGGATTCAGGGCCCGTGGATTGAGCGGCAAGAGGCGAGGCGGCAAGGGACAGAAGCGCGATTGCGCAGCAGGCCACGCGAGGGCTGGCAAGGGACACGATTTCCTCAGGAGTCGGGAGCGATGCCCCCAACTATAGCGCGCATGTGCTGGCGCAGCACGGCATTCATGCGCGTTTGATAGCCGCGACCCTGTCGCCGGTGACACGCCACTCCGCGGGGAATCTGTCGCTTGCGAGGCTTCATGGGGGGGTAGTTGCCGGCGGCTGGCGTGTATATGCAAGTGTAGATACAAGACGACCTGCGGCGGTGACCCCCTCCACAGGCCGGCGCTCCACGGAATGCTAGTGCACAAGCCATCACGGCGCCCGTATCGTTTTCGTGCGCATCAAGCCTTCCGGACGCGGCCCACTTCAATGCGAGTTATCGCTGCACTACGGAGCGTGACCTGGGTGATCTCGGACCAGGCGCCGAGCCTGAACGGGATGCCCCAGTAGCCGGTGCCGGGATTGATGTAGAGCAGCGACTGGTCGGCCGCATACCCACCCATGGCATGCTCGAGGAACGGCGAGACCATGCTCCACCCGCGGCTCGGCACGGCAAACTGTCCCCAGTGCGTATGTCCCGAAAGCGTGAGGGCCACACCACGCTGCGCCAGCGCCGGCCAGAGGGCAGGGTTGTGCGCAAGCGCCAGGACCGGCACGCCGTCGGGCACCTGCTGCAGCGTCGCCGCGATGTCGACGCCACCATTGGCGGCGTCGTTGCCCGCGGCGGGGTCGCCGGTGCCGGCGATCGCCAGCGTGGCACCGCCTCGCACGACCGTGCGCGACTGGTTCACCAGCACATGGCTCCCCAGCCGTTCCTTGAGCCGCCGCGCCACCTGGTTCCAGCCGGCATAGACATCGTGGTTGCCGGCGATGACGAACACGCCGAGCGGCGCGTCCAGTGACCCGAGCGCGTCGGCGTAGCGCTCGGTGTCCTCGGCGTGATCGTCCACCAGGTCGCCAGTGACCGCGATCAAGTCGGGCTGGAGCGACCGCACGGTGGAGACGATGCGCTCGAGCCTCGCCGCAGGGAGATGCGGCCCGATGTGCAGGTCGGAGAGCTGGACGATGCGGGTACCGTCGAGACCCGCCGGCAGGTTCGTGATCTCGGCGGTGACGTTGCGCACCACCAGGCGCCGGGAGCCGAAATAACCGGCCAGCAGGAAGGTGAGGAGCGCCGCCGTGGCTGTGCCGGCAAAGATGCGACCGCCCTCGAGGCCGGCTCCGAACACCGAGCCGGTCGCCACCCCAGTGATTCCGGCGATGGCCACGAACGGCAGCATCAGCTGCACGTACCAGAAGGGCCGGAGCACCAGGAGCCGGTAGGCGCGACCGGGTGCGCGCCCGAAGCCGCCCCGGATCAGGATCAAGAGCAACGGCACAATAGTGAAGGCCGCCAGCGCCAGGACCAGCAGCGTGGCGCCCGGGACGACACCCTGCACCAGCGTGAGGATCGTGCCCCAGGTGACGCTGAAGTAGAGCGCCAGCCAGGCGTAGGCCCGCGCGGGCACTGGCGGAAAGTTGCGCCGGCGCTTCGCCGCGGCAGGGGTGGAGGCAGCCATGGAACTCATCTTAAGATCCTTCAAGTAAACAGACGTTGACTTGCTACAAGCCTACGCCGCAGGCTGGGCTTTTGTCAACAGTTGTTTACTTTGAGACTTGGCAGCAAGGCAACAGGGCGGCAGGCGGCAAGGCGGCAGGAGAGGGAATCGTGTCCGATCGGCGCAAGAAGGCGAACGAAGTCCTGAGGCGCGCTGCGCCGCTCCGGCGGCGGCGGGATGCGGCGGGCACACGCGCCGCCATCCTGGCCGCGGCGCGGCAGGCGTTCTCGAGCAATGGCTACGACCGGGTGGGAGTGCGCGACATCGCCGCCGCCGCCGGCGTGACGGCGGCACTGGTGAACCGCTACTTCGGCTCCAAGCAGGCAGCTCTTCGCCGAGGCGGTGCTGGAGGCGAAAGGGATCGGCGAGCTGCTGACGGGCGACCGGCGCACCGCCGGTGCACGGCTCGCGGCGATGATGCTCGACAAGGATCCGCACGGGAAAGGCGGCGGTGACCCGCTGCTCGCGATCCTGCGCTCGGCGCCGGATCCGGAGGCGGCCGGCGTGGTGCGCGAATGGCTGCAGAAGGTGATGGTGGGCCCCATGGCCAAGTGGCTGGGCGGACCGCAGGCCGAAACGCGCGCGAGCGTGATGGTGTCGACACTGCTCGGCTTCATCATCCTGCGGCAGGCGATCGCGCTGCCGGGGCTCAGTGCAGGTCGGGGCGATGCGCTCAGGCAGATGATGTCGGCGGCACTGCAGTCGCAGATCGATGCGAGCGGAAACGCCGGCTCGGCGCGGCTGAAAAGAGAGGTTACCCCGTGGCTCAGTTCGTGGCGTCACCATGAGGTCGGTGCCACGGCTGAGCCCGGGGAACACTGCGGACTTCGTCGTTCTCCAGAGTTGTGTGAAGGTTATCGCATTGATGGGCACCGCGGCCACGGTCCCGAAGGAGTATGACGTCGAGAGGCGAAACTCCTGCACACCGGCTACCGTCTATGGGGCCACCATCCCCTTTCCGGAATCCCGATGCGATCTGTCGTGTTGCTCCTGCTCGCCGCCATGCCGCTCGCTGCCCAGCAGGAACCACCCCGCGCCATCCGGCGCACCGTGCCGATTACCCGGAGCTTCGAGGCGGGCCTCAAGGCGGGAACCCGCGACTCGACCGGCCGGCCCGGCGCGCGCTACTGGCAACTCGGCACCGACTACAAGATCGACGTGCGGCTGGACCAGCTCACCGGGCGGCTCACGGGCCGGGAAGTGGTCACGATCCGGAACCCGAGCGACTCGATCATCAAGCAGCTGGTGATCCGGCTCTACCAGAACCGATTCGATCCAATGAGTCCCCGGAGCCGGGTGCCGCCATCCGTGACCGCCGGACAGACGCTCTACAAGGTGGTGGTGGACGGTGTCGACATCGACACCAAGGCGCCGGCGGCGGTGTGGACCACCGGAACCCTGGTGAC
Source organism: uncultured Gemmatimonadales bacterium (assembly GCA_963822925.1). Taxonomy (GTDB): domain Bacteria; phylum Gemmatimonadota; class Gemmatimonadetes; order Gemmatimonadales; family GWC2-71-9; genus JAGGAG01. The sequence continues at coordinate 216,923 of CAWGJN010000002.1, read as the reverse complement.
GATCCCGCTCACCAAGCCGATAGCCGCTGGCGGCACGTCCACCGTAGAGATCGAGTGGGCCGGCGACATTCCCGACATCCCGATCGGCCGGGGCGCCGCGCGCGGCGGGCGCCGCGGGCTTCGCGTGTTCCAGCTGGCGCAATGGTATCCGCAGGTGTCCAAGTTCGACGACCTGCGCGGGTGGGACCGCGAGCCGCACCTGGGCGGCAGCGAGTTCTACAACAACTACGGCCGCTTCGAGGTGAACATCGACGTGCCCGCGGGCTTTCTCGTGGGCGCCACCGGCACGTTGCAGAACCCCAATGACGTGCTCACCGAGACTGCGCGCGAGCGCCTGACGCACGTACTGGAAAGCGACGAGCAGCGCACCATCGTCGGACCGGACGAGCGCGGCGCCGGCAAGGCCACGGCGAATGGCAACCGGCTCATCTGGAAGTTCACTGCCGACACGGTGAATGATTTCGCGTGGGCCACGTCCGCTGAATACCGCTGGGATGCTACGCGTGCCACGATTCCCGGCCGCGGGGCCATTCCCATCAACATCTTCTACCTGCCCGAAGACACGCTCTACGCGAATACGGGTGCCATGGCCCGCCACGCGCTCGAGTACTACAGCGCGCTCTGGTTCCCCTACACCTGGCCGCAGTTCACCCAGGTGGATGGCCCCGAGAACGGGATGGAATACCCGATGCTCACCATGAGCGGGCCGGGATTCGGCGTGACTGACCACGAGATCGGGCACCAGTGGTGGCCGATGATGGTGGGCGTCAACGAGACCTGGTACGGCTGGATGGACGAGGGCTTCAACCAGTACATGAACATCCTCTCCGAGGATGCCTGGAACAAGAAGCCGACGCTGCTCGACAGCCTGGGCGGCCAGTTCGGCCAGACGTCGGGGAACGAGGCGCAGGCGCCGATGATGTGGGACAACAACTACGGCGGCCCGTTCACCGGCTACGTGACGTACGCCAAGGCGCCGATGATGCTCTCGATGCTGGGCGCGATCGTGGGCGACAGCGCGGTGCAGCGCGCCATGAAGGCGTATTCGCGAAGACATGGCGCTTCAAGCATCCGTCGCCCTGGGACTTCATGTTCGCCATGAACCGGGAGCTGAAGCAGAACCTCGACTGGTTCTGGTACTACTGGCTCTTCACCACCGAGGCGGTGAACCAGTCCATCGTCAAGGCGAACGTGTCCGGCGGCAAGGCGCAGGTGACGGTGCGGCAGGCGGGAGAGATGCCGTCGCCGGTGGTGCTGCGGGTGGAGTTCGCGGCGAGTGGCCCGGCGCCCGCCAGGATGAAGAACGCGGTGATCGACGGCCGCACGGCGACGGTGACGTGGCCGGTGGACGTGTGGTTCGGCGGCAGCCGGACCTTCGTGGCAAACCTCGACTTTGGCGGAGCGAAGATCGAGAAGATCGTGCTCGACCCCGGTCAACGCTTCCCGGACCGGGATTTCAGCGACAACGTGTGGCCGAGAGCGGCTGCCACCAAGTAGGACATCGGCCTACAGCAGATCGTACGAGGGGCCCACACGACGCATGACTCGTGTCCGACTGTGCGGCCCCTTTCCCATCATTACTGTGCTCCCTCGCAAGAGCCACCCGACAAAGCGAGGAGCACATGTACCGACACATCGAGACCTACCGGGGATTTGTTCAGCTGGGCAGCGGGGACCATAAGGGGCGCGTGAATGCCTCCTTCTACCTGGCCCGCTTCGACGAGGCATCCCGCCAGTTCCTGGCGCACCTGGGGCTGTCCCCGTCGGTCCTCAAGCCGCATGACCGCGCCGCGATGGCCGTGGAGCAGCGCACGAGGAGACAGCGGGATGTCTGCGCCGGCGGGCTGCTGCACATCACCACTGAACTGCTCGACATCGGCGAGAAGAGCTTTCGCTTCGTCCACCGGATGTACGACAGCGAGACCATGGAAGAGGTGGCAGTCGCCGAGTTCGTCGGCGTGTGCTATGACGCAGTGACCAGCGTGTCGATCATCGTGCCGGATAACGTGCGCGAGAAGGCGATCGAGCTCCTGGGAGTGCGGGCGCCGCAGGTGGCGCAGCCCCGGAGGCCGGTCGCCGCATGACCAGGCCGAGGTGGTCCTGGACCGGCGGGTGACCTGAGCGCCGTCGCGACCTATCGCAGCAGGCCGTGCGTCGCCACGTAGCGCACGAGGTCGGCATTGGACGAGGCGGCCATCTTCTGGAGCAGCCGGGTGCGATAGGTGCTCACCGTCTTTACGCTCAGGCTCAGCGTCGCCGCCACCTCGGTGACGCTGCGCCCCGAGCCCATGAGGCAGAGTACCTCGAACTCGCGATCGCTCAGGTCCTCATGGGGCGCCTTCGCCGACCCGGCCGCGTCGAATTCGGCCGCCAGCCGTTCGGCCAGTGTGGCACTCACGTACCGCCCACCGCGATACACCTTCCGCACCGCCGCCACCAGCTCTTCCGGGGAATGATCCTTGGTGAGGTAGCCCCGTGCGCCGGCGCGTAGCGCGCGCAGCGCGTACTGGTCCTCGGGGTGAACGCTGAGCACGAGCACCGGGAGCGACGCATGCGCGGCCCGCAGTTCCTGCAACAACGGTACGAGGCCGGGGCCCGGCATCGACACGTCGAGTAACAGGACGTCGGTTGCCACGCTGCGAAGCGCCGCCAGCATCGCATCCCCGTCGCTCGCCTCGCCCACGACAGCGATGCCGGGCTGTTCCTCGAGGATGCGCTGCAGTCCCTTCCGCACCACCGGATGATCGTCGGCCAGGAAGACCCGGATCATGACGGCCCCGTCCCCCGCGGCAACTCCAGGATCAGCGCGGTGCCGCCCCCACGCACGGCCTCGATCTCGAGCGACCCGCCGCCCGCACTGGCGCGTTCCCGCATGCCGAGCAGACCAAGCGACCGGGAATCGGCGAGCTCCGCCGGGGTGATGCCCCGTCCGTCATCCTCCACCCGCAGGCGCAGCGTGTCCCCGTCGGCTGCGAACCGAATTTCCACTCGTCGCGCCGCGGCGTGCCGGGCCACATTGGTGAGCGATTCCTGGAGGATGCGGAACACCGTCGTCGCCTGGCCCGGATCGACCGCGACATCCTCGGCCGATGGACGAAGCACCACCCGAATGCCGGTGCGACGCTGGAATTCGAGGGCCTGCCACTCGATGGCGGCCGCCAGCCCAAGATTGTCGAGCACGCTCGGCCGCAGCTCGGTCGCGATCCGCCGCACGGCATTGAGCGTCCCGTCGATGCGCTCCAGGGCGGAGCCGAGCCGCTCCGTGGCTTCCGGATTGCGAGCGCCAATGCGGGACCGGAGCCATGCCAGGTCGATGCGCAACGCCGTCAGCGCCTGGCCCAGTTCATCGTGGATCTCGCGGGCGATGCTCTTGCGCTCCTCTTCGCGCGCTGTCTGCTGCCGGGACGCGAGTGCCCGGAGCTGCTGCCGCGACTGCTCCGCCGCCTCCTCGGCCAACCGGCGTTCGGTAACGTCATGCGCCACCGTCAGCACGCAGGGCTCGCCCTGAATCTCGATCAGTGCGGATGAGAGCTGGGTGATCTGCCGCCGGCCATCCTTCATGTAACCGGGGAACTCGAGATCGCGAATGACGCCCTCGCGTGCGAGGCGGGCGGCGTATTCGTCGCGAAGCTTTGGATCGGCCCAGAGACCGAGTTCCACCGAGGTCTTGCCGAGCACCTCCGCCCGGGTACGACCGAGATCCTGGAGGAAAGCCTCATTGACTTCGATGAAGCGTCCATCGGACAGCCGATTGATCGTGAGGCGGAAAGGGGAGAGCTGAAAGGCGGCCTGGTACTTTGCCTCCGATTCGGCGAGCGCGCCGGCCTGGCGGAAACGATCGGTCACGTCGAACTGCACCCCGAAGTGGCCGAGTATGCGATCCTTGTCGTAGAGGCAGATGTAGTCACCCTCGATCCGGATCGGCGTGCCATCGAGCCGGCGTTCGTCGGTCTCGATGTGCAGGCGTCCGGACTCGAACAGCTCGCGCCAGGCAGCACGGCCGCCAGGGATGTCATGGGAATAGAGTTCCGCCGGGGTCCGGCCGAGCAGCTGGTCGGGTGCCGCGCCGTACTGGAGGAGGAGGGCGGTGTTGAGCTTGGTCAGGCGCTGGTGCTGGAACACGTGATCGAGCAATGCTTCCTGGTTGCTCGAACCGGCCCAGTCGATCGGCTCATCGAGCAGCATGACGAAGAATCCCGCGATCGACTGAGCGAAGACGAGCTCGAGCAGTTCCTGGTCATTGGGAAGCGGGGCCAGCATCGATCCTCTCCGCGGCGGATGAGCGTGTCCTGACCCGCCTCAGAACTCCTGGCGGATCTGGGCCGCGTTGAAGGTACCGGTGACGGAGATCTCGACCGGTGCCGGGTCGCAGCAGGGGCTGGTGCGCTCGGCGCTGAACTCGAAGTTGCCGGTGACCGAGCTATGAGTGCTGTGTGTGAGGGAGATGGTGCCGCCGCGCATCTCGAACTTCTCGACGGTGCCATTGACCACGTAGAAGAGGGTGCCGGTCCACACGGTATCCGAACCGACCGGGGAGCCTGGTGCCACGATCTCGTAGGTGCGGGCCGGCGGCTTGGGCGTATTGGTCGAGACGAGGACGATGCGCGCCACGGCACTGTCGCCCAGCAGCAGCGCCATGCCGTTGGCATTGGCGCTGTTGTCGATCGTCACGCCAAACACCGCCCGGCCGGAAAGAGACGCGCTGTAAGCGCCGGTCATTTCGGCGGTGAAGACCGGGGCGACGAGGTCCGTATCGACATCGTCCTCACAGGAGGCGAGCAGGAGGCTCCCGGCCAACAGGGCTGGAATGAACGCGCGCTTCATCGGTTCCCCGTCACTCGTTCACCACGTCGTAGTCGGTGACCTGCCCCGTGGGCGTGAGGTACACCAGCACGAAGGCACCATGCTTCGAATCGTTCAAGCGGTAGCATAGCACGGTATTGACCGGGCTTCCATGCCGCTCGATGCCGCGCCCGGTGACATCCTCCGCCGTAATGAACGTTATACCGGAAAAGTCGGCCAGGACGTCCTGGCCGCGGCCGCCGAAGTCGGCCTTGGCGCCGGCGGGAAAGAGCAGCGACTGCTGCACCGCCGTGCCTCCCTTGGCGATCGCACGGAGGGCGGATTCTGCCTGGGCGGTGCGGGCGGGGTCGGGATCACGCTGGGGCTTGAGGCCCTCGAGCAGCGGGCTCACGAGCGGCGCGGTGCGCTGTTGGCCGTTGATGGCGCGCGAAAAGCCGATGACGTCACCTTCCGCATCCCGCTCGAAGGCGAACTGCCGCGACTGGTCCTCGCTCGTCACCTGCCACTGGCCGGTGGGAATGAAAACCCGGTCGGGCAACCCATCGACCATCGACACGAGCTTGCCGCCCTTGGGTACCAGGGTCAGCATCTGGTTGTTCGCCACCTCATAGCGCCCGCCGAATGACTCGAGCCGCGCCGACGATACCTTTTCGGGCGTGAGCGCGAACTGCGGCGCGCTGCCGGGCCAGGCGTACTCGCGGGCGACGAATTCGTAGATCCGCCGCATCATGCCGGAGTTGTCGTTGGCGTTGATCATGATCGCCACGCCCTGCCCGGTCTCGGCGTATCCGCCCATGTAGGCATCAAACCCGTCGTCGCGCCCGCCGTGAAAGAACAAGAGGCTTCCCGTACTCGAGTCGAGAAACACGCCGAGCCCGTCGTCACCCTGCACGTTGGTGAGCATCTCGCGAGTCATCGCCTGGGAGATGACGGGGTTGGATGTGCCTGCATACGACTGCTGCACAGCGATGATGAACTGGGCCAGGTCGGTGGCGGTGGTCCAGAGCCCGGCGGCCGCCATTTCAGGATAGAGGTGCCAGCGGCCGGGCACCGGTGTGCCGGGCGCGTACTGTCCCGCCGCGGTGGATGGCGCCATGGCCGCCGAGGGCGGCTGGGCGAAGCTGCTGCGGGTCATGCCAAGGGGGCCGAGACGTTGGCGGCCATCCACTGGTCGAAAGGCTCACCGGTCACGTCATTCATCATCAGCTGCATGACGGTGTATCCCCCGCCGGAGTAGCGCCACATCGCGCCCGGCGTGGTATCGACCCGCACCGGCGCGCTGTTGGCCGGCGCCGCGCCGTCGAGGATCTGCGGCAGCGTCGGCACCGGAGTTCCCACCTCGTAGCCGGCGAAGCCGTGCACGGTGAGCCCGGCAGTATGACTCAGGATCCGGCGCAGGGTCACCTTCTCGTTACCGGTGTATCCGTTGTCGGGCACTTTCCATGTGGTGAGCTTGTCGTTGACGTCTTGCGTCGAGCGAGAGGGTCCCTGCCTCCACCAGTTTGAGGGCGCCCATGGCGGCGATGCTCTTGCTGATCGACCCGGCGAGGAAGAGGGTCTCGGTCGAGACCGGCGTCTTGCCGCCGGGCGTGGTGACGCCGTATCCCCGGGCGTAGATCACCTTGCCCTTGTCCACGATGGCGAGGGAGAGCCCGGGGATCTTCCGCATCGCCATCTGGGCGCGGATGAACGCGTCCAGGCTGTCTGGTGCAGGTGGCGCGGCGAGAAGCAGCGCGGAGAGCAGCAGGGAAGGGAGCATGAGTAAAGCTATCAAAATGGAGAGAGCGGCACATGGCTACTGATCTCGACGTTGCGTTTCCGGTCCTCAGCGGACGGGACCTGGACCGCCTGGTGGCCCGGGGGCATCCGCGCGTCGGTGAAGGAGGGCGACATCCTCTTTGCGCCGGGTGACCGCAACTTCTGTTTCTACATCGTGCTCGAGGGTGCCATCGAGATCATCGAGCATTCGAGCGGCGAGCCGCGCGTGGTTGCGACGCACCGGCCGGGGCAGTTCACCGGTGACATCGACACGCTGACGGGCCGGGTGGCGCTGGTGACGGCGCAGGTATCCGAACCGGGCCGGCTGCAGATGCTGAGCACCACCGAGCTCCGCAAGGCGGTGGACGAGCTGCCGGATGTGGGTGAGGTGATCATCAAGGCGTTCCTCATGCGCCGGCGGATGCTGGTCGAGGGCGGATTCGTCGGGGTCACGATCATCGGATCGCGCTTCTCGCCGGCATCGCACCGGTTGCGGGATTTCGCGACCCGCAACCTGGTGCCCATCCGGTGGCGGGACCTCGATACCGACGTACAGGCGGAGGAGATGCTGCGGCAACTGGGCGTGCCGGCGTCGGACACGCCGATCGTCATCGGCATGAACGGGCAGATCAAGCGCAATCCGTCGCTGGAGGAGTTTGCCCGCTGCGCCGGGCTGGTGGTGACTCTCGAGACGGATCACGTCTACGACATGGTGGTGGTCGGTGCCGGGCCGGCCGGGCTTGCGGCGTCCGTGTATGCCGCCTCCGAGGGCCTGGACGTACTCACCGCCGACACGGAGGCGGCCGGCGGCCAGGCCGGGACCAGCGCCCGGATCGAGAACTACCTCGGGTTCCCGACGGGGATTTCGGGTCGCGAGCTGACCCAGAATGCGCTGATCCAGGCGCAGCGGTTCGGAGCCCATATCACGGTGCCCTGCACGGTGCGCTCGCTCGGCCTCGATGGCGGCGACCGGGTGGTGACGCTGGCCGACAGCACGAAGATCAAGACCCGCTGTGTGCTCGTGGCCAGCGGGGTACAGTATCGCAAGCTCGACGTTCCGCGCTTCGAGGACTTCGATGGCGCCGGCATCTACTACGCCGCCACCGAGATGGAAGCGAAGATGTGCGGCGGCGAAGAGGTGGTCGTGGTGGGAGCCGGCAACTCGGCGGGGCAGGCGGTGGTCAATCTCGGGCGTCACGCGCGGCGGGTGCACCTGATCGTGCGCGGCCCGGATCTCGGCGCCAGCATGTCGCGCTATCTGGTGGACCGGATCCAGTCGCTGGAGAACGTGTCGATCCGGCTCAACACCAATGTCATACGGCTCGATGGCAATGGTCGCCTTCAGTCCGTGATCGTGAAGGACAAGGACGGCGTCGAAGAGACGATCCCGGCCAGCGCGCTCTTCCTCTTCATCGGTGCCGATCCGAATACGACCTGGCTGCGCGGCTGCGTGGAACTGGACAAGCGCGGGTTCGTGCTCACGGGTCTTCAACTGGCACCAGAAACGGCGGCGGCGGAGCGGTGGCGTGCGATCGGACGGGCGCCGTTCCTGCTGGAGACGAGCCTCCCGGGCGTGTTCGCGGCCGGCGATGTACGGAGCGGGTCGGTGAAGCGGGTGGCGTCGGCGGTGGGAGACGGCGCGATGGCGGTGAGCTTTGCCCACGCGCACCTGGGAGTGAGGGCTTAGAAAAGGGACTGCGTGAACGGTGAACGGTGAACGGTGAACGGTGAACGGTGAACGGTGAATGGGACAGAACATGTCATCTCAGTGTGAGCATGTAGTACAAGCGAGGAAGGTCCAGCCCAGGACACCCGATGGGTGTGAGGAGTGCCTCAAGACCGGCATGCGATGGGTGCACCTGCGGCTCTGCCAGGAGTGCGGTCATGTGGGATGCTGCGACAACTCGATCGGCAAGCATGCGACGAAGCACTTTCATGCAACGACGCATCCGATCATGAAGAGCTTCGAGCCCGGCGAGGACTGGAGCTGGTGCTACGTGGACGAGCTGTTCATCGAGCCGGCGGTGCGGCCCAGGGCCTAGCAGCTACAGGTCGCGCGCGAGGCGGATGCCGGTGAACTGCCAGCACGCCTCGGGCGGAAAGAAGTTGCGGTAGCTGACCCGGATGTGATCCTGGGGCGTGGCGCAGGAGCCGCCGCGGAGCACGAACTGGTTGGCCATGAACTTCCCGTTGTATTCGCCCAGTGCGCCCGGGGCAGCCGAGTAGCCGGGATAGGGCGAGTACTGGCTCCGGGTCCACTCCCACACGTCACCCCAGACCTGCTGCAGCCGGGTCCCGGGATCACGCCGGAACGGCGCGGGATGGTAACGGCCCGTGTCGGCAAAGTTGCCCCGCACCGGTTCGTTCCGCGCCGCCACTTCCCACTCCTGCTCCGTAGGCAGGCGCGCGCCGGCCCACCGCGCGAAGGCATCCGCCTCGAAGTAGCTCACGTGACAGATGGGTTCCGCCGGGTCCACTTCCCGCATGCCATCGAGGGTGTACGTCATCCAGCGGCCGTCGCGCGGTTCCCAGTAGAACGGCGAGGTCCAGTGATGCTGCTCGCGCGTGGCCCAGCCCAGCGAGAGCCAGAGCTCCGGCCGCTCGTAGCCGCCGTCGGCCATGAAGGCCTGGTATTCGCCATTGGTGACGAGCCGGTCGGCCAGGGCGTACCGCTCGAGGAAGTGGCGATGGCGGGGCAGCTCGTTGTCGAAGCAGAAGCCGTCGCCCTCATGCCCGATCTCATAGAGTCCCTCGTCGACCTCCACCCAGCCCATGGGCGGCACGGTGTCGTGCGCTACCGGTGTGAGCTCATGATAGGCCGGCCGGAGTGGATTGACCGAGAAGACGTGCTTGATATCGGTGACCATGAGCTCCTGATGCTGCTGTTCATGATTGAGCCCGATGGTCATGAGCGGCAGGAGCAGGTCCGGGTCGGCCGCCGGATCCTCCAGGAGCCGTTGCATGTGGCTGTCGACCCATGCCCGGTAGCTGTAGACCTCGCTCACCGTGGGCCGGGAGATGTACCCGCGCTGGTCGCGCGCGTGGCGCGGGCCTGCCTGCACATAATAGGAGTTGAAGAGGAAGGCGTACCGGGGATCGAGCGGCTGGTATCCCGGCAGGTGGGGCCGGAGCACGAAGGTCTCGAAGAACCAGGTGACGTGCGCCAGGTGCCACTTGGTGGGGCTGATGTCCTGCATCGTCTGCACCACGCAGTCCTCGGGTGCCAGCGGCTCGGCGAGGGCCTCGGTGCGTGCGCGCACCTGGCGATAGCGCGCGGCGACCTCCTGCAGGGCGAGCTCCGTCGCCCCGGTGGCGGTGGATGTCATCGTCAACTCCTGGTTCTAGGCTGCGGTCCCTCGAATTCCGTACCCGGATCAGGCCGAAAGGATTTCTTCCGAGCCGCGAACGAGCCCCCTCGGTGTCACCCACCGTTCGCAACCGGCCAACAGCGCATCGACCAGGAGCGCCAGCAGCGCGGCAGGAATGGCGCCCGACAGGATCATCCGGTTGTCGGCGAGGGCCAGCCCGGCGACGATCGGGTCGCCAAGACCGCCGGCGCCGATAAAGGCCGCGAGCGTCGCCGTGCCGACATCGATCACGGCTGCGGTGCGGATGCCGGCCATGATGACGGGCGCCGCAAGCGGGATCCGCACAAAGCGGAGGACCTGGCCCGCCGTCATGCCCGACGCGGTGGCCGCCTCAACCGCGTCCGGGCTGGCGTCACGCACGCCGGTGTAGGTGTTCCGCAGGATGGGAAAGATCGAGTAGACGGACAGCGCCACAAGGGCCGGCACGATGCCGATGCCGAACAACGGGATCATGAACGCGAGCAGCGCGATGCCGGGAAGGGTCTGGATCAGCCCCACGGCGCGGATGACCGACTCGGCGGGGCCGCGAGCGCGTTCCAGCAGGACGCCCAGCGGGAGCGCGATGAGGCAGGCCACGGCCAGCGATATCCCGACGAGCATCAGGTGCCGGAGTGTCTGCCGGGCCAGTGCCGGCCAGTCCACCGTCGAGCTCACCCGGCGGGAGGGTGTAACCGCCTGCCCCGCACCGGTGCCCAGAAGGCCAAGTGCCTGCAGCGCGCTCGCCGCGACTGCGGCAACGGGCTCGCCGTCGACTTCCACCCGGCGATTGAGTCGCGCGCATGGTGTCCTCATCGAGCCGGCCGCTCAGCTCACCGAGCGTCACCAGGGCGCCGGGCTGCTGAACCGGCGAGATCTTCCCCGACCAGCGCCGCCGCCTCGTAGGGCGGAAAGAAATGCCGGTCGTCGCGCAGCACCACGAGCTGGTACCGCGCGATCAGGCCATCGGTGGAGTAGCCGTCGATCACGTCCACCTTTCCGGCCGCCAGCGCCTGGTACTTCACGGCCGGTACCAGCGAATGCACCTGGCCGAAGTGCATGCCGTACGCGGCGCTCAGTCCGGGAAGCCCATCGGGCCGGCCGATGAAATCGGGCGTCAGCCCCGCCGTGAGCCGGGGCGAGGCGCGGGCCAGGTCGCTCAAGGTCGCCAGCCCGTCGCGCTCCGCAGTTTCGGGTCGCACGGCAATGGCATAGGTGTTCTGGAAGCCGAGCGGAGCGATCCAGCGGATGCCCCAGCGACGGCGGAACTCCGTGGTGACGCGGGTGAGCACCGCCTTCGAGTCGGACTGCGGGGCCTCGCCGAGAATCGCGACGAGCCCGGTGCCGGTGTACTCGGGATACACGTCGATGGCCCCGGTGCGAAGTGCCTCGAACGCAATCTCGGTGGCGCCGAGCCCCGGGCGCCGCGTCACCGCAAAACCCCGGGCTTCGAGCAGTTGGGCAAACATCTCGGCCAGGAGATACGACTCACCAAACGGCTTCGACGCCACGACGACGGGCCGGGGCGGCGCCTGGGCCTGAAGAACGGGGCCGGCCAGCAGCGCCAGGAGGGTTGCCCAGCCGAATCGTGGGCTCATGTCAGCGCCCGTTCCAGCAGCCGGCGCACGTATTCCGTAGCGGGTTCGGCGCGCAACGTCTCGAAGGGCGCGACTTGCTGCAACCGTCCCTGGTAGAGCACCGCGACCCGGTTCGCGAGTCGATGGGCTTCGGCGAGATCGTGTGTGACCAGGACCGACGTGAGTCCCAGCTCGCGCTGCAGCCGCGCAAAGAGTGCCTGGAGGTCGGCTCGGGTGAGCGCGTCGAGCGCGGCAAAGGGCTCGTCGAGCAGGACGACTGTGGGCCGGGCCGCCAGTGCGCGGGCAATAGCGACGCGCTGGCGCTCCCCACCCGAGAGGTCGCGGGGCCAGCGGTGGCCAAAGCGCGAGGGTGCCAGCCCGACCATCTCGAGGGCGGCGTCGGCCAGGGCGGGAGCGGCCTCGATGCCTTGCAGCCATGGCACCAGGGCGGCGTTCCGGCGCACCGTCCAATGGGGCAGCAGCCCTCCGTCCTGGGGCACGTACCCGGTGCGGCGCCGGACGGCGACGGGATCGAGACCGCCAAGCTCCTCGCCCCGCAGGAAGATCCGGCCGCTGTCGGGCGTCACCATGCGATTGAAGCAGCGCAGGAGGGTGGTCTTGCCGGACCCGCTCTCGCCGGCAAGCGCGACGCACTCGCCCACGGCCACATCGAGCGACAGGTCGACCAGGGCCGCCTGGGCTCCGAAGCGAACGCTGACGTTGTCGGCGAGCAGCGCCTTCGCCGGAGGCGGTTCGCTCACCAGAGCACGTACCGCCCACCGGCCGTGGTGGCGATCACCAGGTTCATCACCACCAGCATGGAGTCGTAGTGCCAGCCGGAGTTCCGTTCACCCCAGAAGCCGGTCTTCCAGACGAAGATCTTCTTCTGGATCGCACCCAGCATGACGAGGATGAGACCAATCGCGGCCAGTTGCGTAAGGACACCAAAGGCCACTCCCAGCCCGCCGGCCATCTCCGCCCCCCCGAGGAAGAAAGTGAAGCGGGGAGTCTGGCCGATGCTGGCAGCCCGGCCCGCCGGGTCGCGGAGGTGCTGGTAGCCGCTGTAGCAGAAGATCGATGCCACGAGGAGACGCATCAGCAGGAGTGCGGCGTCGCTGAAAGCGAGCAGCTGGGGAATGACGATGTGCATGGTTCCTCCCGCGCACGGTGACACCACGATCGTAGCATAACCCGGAATTCCGGGGTTAGTTTGCAGCTAGCCAGCACCTCTCTCCCCCCGTCCGCGCCGGCCGCTACAGGAGCTGACGACGTGACCCAAGACGCCGATAGAAGCTACGTCGACCAGCTGGGCGAGAAACCCCTCGTCCGGGTCGCGGCGTACTACGTCGCCCTCGCGGCGGTCGCGGTGCTGCTGGGCCGTCTCTGGCCGGAACTCCTCCAGGGCATGACAGGCAAGGTCTATGGCAAGGCCGCGGCGGAGGCTGCCCTCGAGTCGGCCGAAACGCCCTATTCCGCACTGGCGGACGTGGCTGCGGTGTGCCTGGCTGCGATCGCCCTGATGCTGCCGGTGGCATGGATCTGTGCGCTGACCCGTTCGAAGCAGGGATACCGGCAGTCGCTGGTGCAGACGCTGCTCATCCTGCCGGTGGTGGTCACGGGCATCGTAGGGATCGTACGGTTCAGTACGGCACTGGCGTTCGGGCTGGCCGGCGTGGTTGCGGCGGTGAGTTTCCGCAACCGGCTGGAGGACAGCAAGGACGCGGTCTACATCTTCCTCTCGATCGCGGTTGGCTTCGCCTGTGGCGTGCAGGCGGTGGACATCGCGCTGGTGGTATCCCTCATCTTCAACGGGCTGGTGCTGATCCTCTGGTGGACCGACTTCGGGAGGGTGCCAGGAGCGGTCGCGGGTGGGCCAGTGGAGCAGCGGCTGAAGCGGGCCATGGCGCTGGCCAACCGCACCCAGCAATTCGTGTCGATGGTGGACCAGGATATCCTCAAGTCCCTGGGGCCCGAACAGCTGGCGCAGGTGGCCAACCGGGTGGCGGCACGACAGGGACCCTTCATGGTGACGATGGCCGGGGGAGCGGTGGAGAAGGCCCCGAAGCCGATGCGCCCGCTCACCATCGTCATCAGCGAGACGGGCAGCCGCAAGGTGGTCGAGGAAGCACTGGATGAGCACGTGAAGCAATGGCTCTTCAAGATTGCGAGCGCAGGATCGCGCGGACAGCAGACGCTGCGCTACGAAGTGCGACTGAGGAAGAAGCTGCCGGAAGAGCGCTTCATCGAGCGAATGCGCGAGGCCGGCGGCGCCGGCATTGTCAGCGTCTCGCTCGGTCCTGAGGCGAGCGCGTGACCCAGCCCGAGGCGGATCTCGCGATCCCGATGATCGCGGCCGCGCTCGGTGGTCGCTACGACGTGAAGCGCGTGATCGCGCGCGGCGGCATGGCGATCGTCTATCTCGCGCAGGATCGCGAGCTGGGTCGCCAGGTGGCCATCAAACTCCTGGACCCGAACCGCTCGGGTTCGCAACAGCTGAGTGCCGAGCGCTTCCTGCGCGAGGTGCGGATCACCGCCCAGCTGCAGCATCCCAACATCATCCCGCTCATCGATTCCGGACGAGTCCAGGGCCTGGCCTACGCCGTCTTCCCTTACGTGGAGGGCGAGTCGCTCCGCGACCTCCTGCTGCGGCAGCCGCGAGTGCCGCTCGCCGATGCCATGCTGTGGGCCCGCGAAATCGCCGAAGCACTGGAGTACGCTCACCAGCGCGGCGTGGTACATCGCGACATCAAGCCCGAGAATATCCTGCTCTCCAACGGCCAGGCGGTGATCAGCGACTTCGGCGTGGCCTACGCGCGCCATCTCGCCGTGGCGGAGGGCACCATGACCGGCGTGGGCGAAACACTCGGCACGCCGGCGTACATGAGCCCGGAGCAGATCGAGGCGGGCAAGGTGGACGGGCGGAGCGACATCTACAGCCTGGGGTGCATGCTCTACGAGATGCTCGCCGGACGGCCGCCCTTCGACGAGCCGTCAGTGCGCAAGGTGCTGAATGCGCACCTCCGGAACGAGCCGTTGCCGCTCGAGGCCACGATCACCGACGTCCCCGACCGCGTCTCACAGATCGTGCGCCGGGCCATGGCGAAGAAGCCGGAGAACCGCTTCGAGACCGCAGGTGCCATGGCCCTGGCGCTCCGCAAGGTGCTGGGCGAGCCGCCGCGCCACATCACCCCCTCATCCCAGCAGCTGGAGGAGGCGCGGCCGCGGCCTACCGGACCGGTGTGGAAGCGGCTCAAGCCGAGTGGGGCCGGAGGCTGGCTGCTGCTGGGCGCGCTCGCACTGATCGTGCTGGTGCTGCTGCTGCCCATGGAGAAGCGAAGTCGCTTGCGCCAGCCGCCCGTGGCGGCGTCGCTCGCCGTGCTGGTTCCGGAGTCCGTGCCGCCGGGTTCGGTGCCGGGCTACCTCAGCGAGGGCCTGGCGGGCGAGATCATCCGCGTGCTGCAGGGCCACGGCGGGGTGCGGGTGACGCCGCAGGCCTCATCCTTCGCGCTGTCGGATCGAAGCATGCCACTCTCGCGGGTGGGCGACACGCTCGGCGTGGCGCACGTGCTCACGAGCGTGGTTTCACCGGGAACCGAGGGTTTCAGCACAACGGTGCGGCTGCAGCGCACCAGCGATGGCAGCGTGGCGTGGCAGCGCACGTATCACTTCGCTGAATCGACGCTGGGCACCGCCGCGCGGCAGATCGGCGCGGACGCAGCGGTGGCACTTGCAGGTGGCGCCCCGCTGCCGTCGTCGTCCGGGGAGCCCGACCGGTCGGCGGAGCTCACCAATGCGCTGCTGCAGGGCCGTTACTGGGTAGCGCGCGGCACGCCGGAGGCGATGGCGCGGGCCCAGGAAGCGTTCGCCACAGCGGTGCAGCTGGACTCGACGTCGGTGGAGGCGCTCGCGGGTGAGGCCAATGCGCGCATGCGCGCGGCGGCCTATGGCTACCGCAGCAACGAGGATTTCTACAGTTCGATGGCCGCAGCGATCCGGGAAGCGCGGCGGGCCTACGACCTCGACTCGACCAACCATGAGGCTGCATTCGTCGCGGCCCGCGCCGCGCGGTTTTCCGGCGCGCCGCGGGACTCGGTGATGAAGCTGTATGAGGCGGTGCTGGCGACCTCACCTGACCTCCCGGATGTGCTCATCGACATGGGGCAGTTGCTGGGCGACGCCGGGCTGGGTGACAGTGCCGTGGTGCTCGCGCGGCGAGCGGTGCAGATCAACCCGTTGTCGGCAGTGACGCGCCATGGCGCGATCA
Source organism: uncultured Gemmatimonadales bacterium (assembly GCA_963822925.1). Classification (GTDB taxonomy): domain Bacteria; phylum Gemmatimonadota; class Gemmatimonadetes; order Gemmatimonadales; family GWC2-71-9; genus JAGGAG01. The sequence goes on along the minus strand of CAWGJN010000002.1, from coordinate 201,177 downwards.
CGGTGGCGCTCCGGAGCCGGAAGTACGACGTTGCGATCGAGCAGGCACGCTCGCGCCTCGCCCAGGATCCGGGCGACCTGGTGGCACTCGCACTCGAGGGCCTGGCGCTCTCGGCGGCAGGACGAAGCGCCGAGTGTGTGGACCGCGCTTTCGGACCGTGGCTCGCCGCCGAGGCCACCTGCCTCTATGGCGCCGGACGGGTGCAGGAGGCGCAACAGGCCGCGGACTCACTCCGGGGCATGCTGCTCCGGGGCGAATTCGTGACGGTGCACCAGTTCACCGACCTTGGCACCTACTACGCCTGGTCGGGCAACGGCGCCGAGGCGCTGCGCTGGATTCAGCGGGCGGCAGACCAGACGCCGCTGCTCATCGACTGGGTGCTGAGCTCTGGACTGTACGACAAGGCACTGGCCGAGGCATCGTTCCGCAACGGGCTGGATGAGATCCGGAAGGGAATGAACGAGAGGTTGAGGGAGAGACTGGGCGAGTAGGCAGGCCGGCGCCAGGCAGGCAGGCGTCCGTCACTGTATCTGCGGAGCCTTTGCCGGGTATGAGGAATTTCAGTCCAACACCCGGGGAACTCATGCCGCAGCTGCAGGATACCGCGCGCTCCGCGCCCCAATCCTTGATGCTGGCCGAGGTGCGCGACGGGCTCTCGCGGTCGCAGAAGGAAATTTCTCCCAAGTATTTCTACGACCACACCGGGTCGCTGCTGTTCGAGCAGATCACCGAGCTGCCCGAGTATTACCTGACGCGGGTCGAGCGCGACCTCCTGCGGCAACGCGCCCCCTGGCTCGTGACGCACACCGGCTGCCGGACGCTGGTCGAACTCGGCGCGGGGAGCGCCTCCAAGACCAGAATCCTGCTCGATGCCATGCGGCGAGCGGCTACCGGCTCCACCTACATGCCGATCGACGTGAGCGCGAGCTTCCTCAGCGATACGAGCAAGACACTGCGCGCCGCGTATCCCGACCTGAAAATCGTTCCGGTGGTGGCCGACATCACCAGGGATTTCCGCCTGCCCCGGCACCAAGGGCCGGTGCTCTTCGTGCTGCTGGGCAGCACCATCGGCAACTTCGACGACACGCACGCCAGGCAGCTGCTGCGACGGATCCGGGAAAGGATGGAACCGCACGACTTCCTGCTGCTGGGCGCGGACTTGCGCAAGGATACGGCCGAGCTGGAGGCCGCCTATAACGACTCGAAGGGTGTGACCGCACAATTCAACCTCAACATCCTGCGAGTGCTCAACCGCGAGCTCGGCGCCGACTTTGACCTGACCGGGTTTACCCATCGGGCTTTCTACAATGAGGAACAGCACCGCATCGAGATGCACCTCGTCTCGAGCCAGGAGCAGGTGGTGGCGATCCCGGGGATCGGCTGGATCGTGCTGCGGCAGGGAGAAACGATCCGCACCGAGATCAGTTGCAAGTACGACCGCCCCGCCATCGAGAAGCTCTTCGCGGGCGCGCGACTGGAACTGGAGGAGTGGCACATCGACGAGCACCGCCGGTTCGCACTGGCGCTGGGACGGGAAGCTGAAGGGTAGAAAAGCGTGAACCGTGAACGGTAAACAGTGAACGGGGGCTGCTGTGGCGGACGCAAAGCCGGATTTCGGGAGCGGATATCCGCTGGCGCGGCTGCGGGACGGGCGCCCAGTGGCCGGCACGGTGGGTGACGACGATGTGATGCTGGTGCGGCACGGCGAGGAATACTTCGCCGTGAGCGCCTCGTGCACCCACTACCACGGTCCCCTCGCGGAGGGGCTGATCGTGAACGACACGGTGCGATGCCCGTGGCATCACGCCTGTTTCAGCCTCCGCACCGGTGAGGCGCTGCGGGCGCCGGCACTGGACGCGATCACCTGCTGGAATGTCGAGCGCGAGGGCGACACGATCTTCGTGCGAGGGAAGCGCCCGGCGCCGCCAGCGACCCCGAGGGCGGCGAGCGCTCCCGAATCAATCGTGATCGTGGGAGGCGGTGCGGCGGGGCTCGCGGCAGCCGACATGCTGCGTCGGGAGGGATACCATGGTCCGCTCACGATGATCAGCGCCGACGACTCTCCTCCCAGCGACCGGCCCAATCTCTCGAAGGACTATCTCGCCGGCACGGCGCAGGAAGAATGGATCCCGCTCCGGGCGCCGGAGTGGTATGACGAGCACCAGATCGACCTCCTCCTCCATACCCGGGTATCGGCGCTCGACCTGGGCCGGAAGCGGGTGGAGCTGGAGGGCGGTGGCAGCCGGGGCTATGCAACGCTGCTGCTCGCGACCGGCGCCGATCCGGTACGACTCGACATTCCCGGCGCCGCGTCCGACCAGGTGATGACACTCCGGACGTTCACCGACAGCAAGGCGATCATCGCGCGGGCCGCATCGGCGCGGCGCGTGGTGGTGGTGGGCGCGAGCTTCATCGGGCTCGAGGTGGCGGCGTCGCTCAGGGCGCGCGGCATCGAGGTGGACGTGGTGGCGCCGGAACAGACTCCGCTCGAGCGGGTGATGGGCACCGAGGTGGGCGCCTTCATCCGCGCCGTGCACGAAACGCACGGCGTGATCTTTCACCTGGGGCAGACGATCAGCCGGGTGGAGGGACGCTCGGTGCGTCTGTCGGGTGGTTCCACTGTCGACGCCGACCTGATCGTGGCCGGCGTCGGGGTCCGCCCCGTGATCGCCTTTGCGGAAGCGGCGGGCCTGCAAGTCGATCGCGGCATCGCGGTCGACGAATATCTCGAAACCTCGGAGCCGGGCGTCTTTGCCGCGGGCGACATCGCGCGCTGGCCTGATCCGCACACCGGTGAACGCATCCGGGTGGAGCACTGGGTCGTGGCCGAGCGGCAGGGACAGGTGGCGGCGAGGAACATGCTGGGGCGGCGGGAGCGGTTCGACGCGGTGCCGTTCTTCTGGAGCCAGCACTACGACCTGGCAATCAACTACGTGGGCCACGCGGAGAAGTGGGATTCCATCGAGATCGATGGCTCATTCGAGGCCCGCGACTGCGCGGTACACTACAAGCGAGGTGACCGGACCCTTGCGGTGGCCACGATCTCGCGCGACATCGAAAGCCTGCAGGCGGAACGGACGATGGAAGCCGGCGCGGCCGCCAGTGCCGGCAGGCGAGGCGGGTAGCGAGGACTCAGTTCGGCAGCGGCTGGTACTTGTCCAGCCAGGAGAGAATCTCCTGGATCAGCCGGGCCGGGGCACGTCGTGGCTGCCCTTCCTCTACCACGTGGCGCTTGTCGGCAGCCGGTGTGCCGAGGAGGCGGAACATCGGGATCTGCGAGGATTCGATCGGAAAGAAGAAGTCGTAGCGACCGTTCACCATCAACGTCGGCGCCGTGATGTGAGGCAGGAAGTTGAGCGCCTCCACCTCGGGCCTCGTCCGCGGAAAGTCGAGGCCCGCCACCACCAGCACGTTCACCTTGATGCGAGGTTCGACCGCAGGCAGCAGGCCACCGAGCGCGCCACCCCAGCTCAATCCGTAGTAAGCGAGATGGTCGATGGAGACCTCGGGGCGGGTCTCGAGGTAGTCGATGCCCCGCCGCATGTCCTTCGCCCACATGAGCACGTGGTCGCGATAGAAGTTGGTGCTGTCCTGCGTGTCGACCGACAGTGAATCGCGCCGCTGGTAGGTGCCCTTGTACACCGGGTAGAGAACGGCGCGGCCGCTCTTCAGGATGAAATCGATCGATCGCACCTCGAGGTTCTGTGGCGCGATGCCGTGGATCGCGGAGCCCGGTGGGAAGTACACCACCACGGGCCAGGGTTTCGGCGCCCGCTTCGGCAGGTAGAGATAGGCGAGCAGGGTATCCCCGCCGTAGGCCGCATTCATCCGCACGAGCTCCCGCGTCCAGTCCCCCTCATCGGTCGCCTCGAGCACCGTCGCGTCGAGTGGCGTCCGGTCGTACTGGTACATCTGCAGGTACGCGGCGAAGACGGCATCCGAGACCGGCTTCTCCCTGAGAAAATCCCGATTGGTACGCTTGAGCGGCTGGCTGGCGAGCGCGATGTTCGGGTCGTCCGCAGGATATCGCACGAGGCGTATTCCATTGGCAACCGAACGGTCGAACGGAGCCTGGGTAAAGGCATCGGTGAACAGGAACGGCTGGTCGTTCCAGCCGCCCCCGAGGATGAATCGCTGGTCGCCCGTCGCGTTGAGGCACCATTCACGCACATTGCCCGCCATGTCGAAGGTGCCGAAGCCGGACATATCGGCGCTGTCGCCCACGGGCCGCGTTCCCTGGCCCGAGAAATTGCTGGGCGGCACGATGAGTCCGCTGTTCCGGATGGTGGCGGCGCGTCCCCAGTGGAAGATGGTGGGCAGCGACTTGCCGCTGAACTTTGCGTAGGCCGCCGCCTCGTACCAGCTCACCCCCGCCACGGGATGGTCATCCTGTCCCTGCGGATAATCGCCACCCTCCCAGGTCGATGGTCCGGTGCGCCCGCTTCGGTCGGTCATCAGCGCGATGGCGGCGTCCCAGGAGAGTGGCTTGCCGTCCTTGACGAACGGGTACTCCCAGAGGTCGCGGCGCCGGTAGCCACCGCTGTCGACAAAGCGCCTGTACTCGCGGTTGGTCACTTCGAACCGATCCATCTGGAAGTCGCGGAGCACCACTGGCCGTACCTGGTCGAATCCGGGATACGGCACCGCGAGTGCTGCCGCCGCCGATGCGGATCATCTCGCCTGGGAATCGCGCTGTCCCGGTCGAGCGCGATCACCGAATCACGGAACGGCAAGCCGATGAGCTCGAGGGTGCGGTATCCCGGTGACTCGATGCGGAGGCGATTCGAATTGGTGAACAGGCCGCCGCTGCCGGTCAGTGCAAGCAGGACGCTGTCGAGCGGAGTGACGCCGAGCAGGGTCCAGGTCGGAATCAGGTGCGCGATAGGTCTTGCGCCAGACCTCGGCGCCGGGCGGATCGGTGCGGAGGGTTATCCGCCGGGCGAAGCGGGGGCGGACCGCCCGGAAGAGCGAATCGCGCGGATTCACCGCCTCGAGGCGAAGGGCGAGGCTGTAGGCAGAGTCCCATTGCCCGCGGTCGGCCAGCGCGAGCGCGCGGGGAATGGCCTGGTCGCGCACCCAGCGCTGTTCGCGCCAGCGTCGCGCGGGACCAAACCAGGCCCAGACGCCAAGCAGCAGGACAATGACTGCGCCAATCACCGTCGCGACGCGAACACCACGCTTCGGCACAGGCGCAACCGCCACAGACGCCGTCACACCGTCTCCCGGAGTCGCAAACGCTTCCAGCTGCGCCAGCATCTCTTCCGCCGACTGCCAGCGCTGGTCGGGGTCCTTCTCCAGGCAACGCATGACCGCCGCCGCGAATGGTGCAGAAATGTCCGGGCGGAGCGACGCCAGCGATGGCGGCTGCTGCGTTACGTGCGCGGCCAGTACCTGCTGCGGCGTGGTGCCGGTGAACGGCGGCCGCCCGGCGAGCATTTCATACGCCATGACGCCGGTGGCGTAGAGGTCGGCGCGGGCGTCCACCGATGACTGGCCGGCGGCCTGCTCCGGGGCCATGTACGCGGGAGTGCCAATCGCGAGCCCGATGGTGGTGAGGGTCGAGCCCGGCGTGACCGCGCCGCCCGCCGCCGCGGTGGCCGCGCGGGCAATACCGAAGTCCACCACGAGCGCGTGACGGCCGCTCAGCATGATGTTCTCGGGCTTGATGTCCCGATGAATCACGCCCTGGCTGTGCGCATGTGCCAGCGCATCCAGCACGTCCTGGAGGATCCGCACCACCTCCGCCCCCGTAAGCTGCGGCTCCCGTGCCAGCCGCTGCCGGAGACTCTCGCCCTCGACGTACGGCATGACGTAGTAAAGGAGCGGCGGACCCGCGCCATCAACGCGGTCGATCTCGCCCGAATCGATGAGCGTGAGGACATGAGGATGCTGCAGGTGGGCGGCGATCCGGATCTCACGGAGGAAACGCTCGCCGCCCAGGGCCGCGGCGAGTTCAGGATGCAGGACCTTGAGCGCGACGGAACGGTCGTGCTTGATGTCGTGCGCCAGGAACACGGTGGCCATGCCACCCCGGCCGAGCTGGCGCTCGATCGTGTAGGTACCGGAGAGTCCGTGCTGCAGGAGTGTGCGAAGGTCTGACAAAAGCCATCCTCGGCCTGGGAATCGCCTCAGAGGCTGTAATACTAGGGACGCGAGGGCAGGCGGGCGAGTGATCCGGTTGCTAGTCGCTGCCAGCGACGATGATCACGATCGCGAGGTACGCCGCGGCCACAAGCACGAGCGTAATGCTGATGATGAGTCCTGCGGTGTGGCCCCCATTGGGCTTCTTCACCGCCACCTGATCCACCTGCGACAGGGCCAGAGAATCACGCGCCGGTTGCTGCAGGAAGATGGAATCGTTGCGCACCGACCAGGCGGTGGCCTCGAGCGTTGCGCCGCTCTCCGTGTGAATGCGAAGTGGCTTGCCTTGGAGGCTGTCGAGCACGACAGGTGACACTGCAGAAACTGGCCGCCAGCTGTGACAGCCGGTGGCGAGTATGAAGAAGAGGACAATCTGTGCCGCTGACCTTGGCATGTCCCCAAGGGTACGGCGCGGCCCATCACGGCGCTACGGCTACTTCTCCCGCTCGAACACCCCGCACGCCAGGCGACCGTCTGAGCCGCCGCTCTCCGGCTTGTCGGTGCCGTTGTCCCGCTGGGAGTGCACGACCAGCGGCTTGCCCACGATGCTTGCCTTGTCGCTTTCGATATCGAGCCCGTCGGCCACCACGTCAAGCTTCCCCTTCCCGTCGGCACCGACCAGCATGTTGCCGAGATCACCGGCGTGCCCGCCGCCGTTCAAACCCGCGTGCCGGTTGGCATTCTTCGGGTCCAGGTGGTCTCCCGCCTCGGCGAACGCATTCGCGCCGCCAGCCGTACCGCAGGCCGATCCGTTATGGATGTGTACGCCATGATCGCCGGGCGCCATGTCATGAACCTTGACAATGATCCGGAGACCACCGCCCACCGGCTCCGCTTCGACACTGCCGACTTCCTTACCAGCAGAATCCTTCAGCTCCGCCTTGGCCTTCGGCGCCGTCTTCGGTACGCCAGGAGCATCAGGCCCAAGTCCGTTACTTGCGCCGGCCATCGCCACGAGGGCCACGAGTGTCGTGAGCGCTGCCTTCATGATCTGAAATACCGCGCATCGGCGGCGGAGTTGCTGCGCAGGTATGTTCCCCGCAACCGACCAACGGAGAACACATGCGTCCTCGCTTCCAGCTCGCCTTGCTGGCGGTATTCCTCGGGTGCGCCGCCCCTGCCGGGGCGCAGGTCACAGCCATCAGGGCCGGACGGGTGGTGGACCCGGACGCCGGTTCCACCGCCGAGAACCAGGTGATCCTGGTGGAGGGCGGCAAGATCACGGCGATCGGGGGGAACGTGAAGATTCCGTCGGGTGCCCAGGTGATCGACCTCTCGCGGTCGACGGTATCGCCGGGCCTGGTCGACGCCCACACCCACCTCTGCATGGTGGTCCAGCCGGTGCGCGATGCCAACAATTACTACATCACGACGCTGCTCGATCCCGACGCCTTCCGTTCCATCGAGGGCGTGGTCAACGCGAAGACGATGCTCGAGGCGGGGTTCACCAGTGTGCGCGACGTCGGCAACGAGGGCCGCTATGCCTGCGTGCAGGTGCGGCGCGCGATCCAGCGGGGCATGATTCCCGGTCCCACCATGATCACTGCGGGGCGGATCATCGCGCCCTACGGCGGGCAGTTCCATCTCCAGCCGGACAAGCCGGCGCTCGCCGAGCCGGAGTACTACTTCGCTGACACACATGACGAAATGGTGAAGGCGGTGCGCGAGAACGTGCACTACGGGGCCACGGTCATCAAGATCGTGGTGGACGACCAGCGGTACATCTACTCGACGGACGACATTGCGTTCATCAAGGCCGAGGCCGCGCGGGCGGGGATGAAGCTCGCGGCCCATGCGTGGACCGAGCCGGGAGCGCACAACGCAGCGGAGGCGGCAGTGGCGTCGATCGAGCACGGGTTCGACATGACCGATGCCGACCTCACGATCGCGAAGCAGAACGGCGTGGTGCTGGTGGGGACGGAGTATCTCGCCAACGGGGATACCACCGCGTCCCATCGCCAGTGGGTGGACCGGCTGCGGCGGGCCTACAAGGTGGGGGTGATCCTGGCCTACGGCACCGACGCCACCAACATGGTGACCGGGATGACGCGCGGCCAGGACGCGATCACCGGCATCGATCCCTGGGTCGAGGCAGGTATTCCGGCACCTGCCATCCTCAAAGCAATGACCACCACGGGAACCCGGCTGCTGGGAGTCGACAAGGAGCGGGGTACGCTGCAGCCGGGGATGTTCGCCGACCTCATCGCCACGCCCGACAACCCGCTCACGAACATCCAGACGCTCAAGCAGGTCAGCTTCGTGATGAAGAACGGCGTGGTCGTTCCGCTACCCGGCAAGGGCCACTGAGATCGGCAGCTTCCGCACCCGCTTGCCGGTGGCGGCGAAGACGGCGTTCGCGATCGCCGGCATGACCGCCGAGGTGCCGGGTTCGCCCATCCCGCCCGGCGCTTCGCCGTTCTTCACCAGGTGCACCTCGATGACGGGTGACTCGTTGATACGGAGCACCCGGTAGTCCCCGAAGTTGCTCTGCTGCACCCTGCCATCCTTGAGGGTGATCTCACCGTACAGCGCGCCCGACGCCCCGAAGATGATGCCGCTCTCCATCTGCGCCACGATGATGTCGGGATTGACCTGGGTACCGCAGTCGACCGCCGCCACCACCCGAGTGACACGTACATCGCTGCCGCTCACCTCCACCTCGGCCACCTGCGCCACGTAACTGCCGAAGACATGCTGCAGCGAGACGCCGCGGCCGCGACCGGTCGGGAGCGGATCGCCCCAGCCCGCCTTGCTCGCGGCGAGCTCGAGCACCGCCGCCGCGCGGGGCGAATTGCCGAGCAGCGCCTTGCGATACGCGACCGGATCCTGCCTGGCCGCGGCAGCCAGCTCGTCGATGAAGCTCTCCACCACGAAGACGTTGTGGGTGGGACCGACGCCGCGCCAGAATGCGGTGGGAATGCCGGGCGGTTCGACCCGCACGTACTCCACCTGAATCGCGGGGAAGTCGTATGGTGCGTTGATCGCGCCATCCACCGCGTCGAGATCGACGCCCTTCACCGTCGCGATGATACCGTGCAGTCCGACCGCCTTCACCGCACTGAGGGTCTTCTCCGCCCAGCGGTTGATGATGGACGAGCCGGCGATGCGATGGCTCCATGCGACCGGCTTGCCCGCGGCATCGAGTCCCGCGGCAATGCGATCGTAGTAGTACGGACGGTACATGTCGTGCTGGATGTCCTCTTCGCGAGTCCAGACGACCTTGACCGGCCCATCCACCTGTTTCGCGATCGCCACCGCCTGCGTGATGTAGTCCACCTCGAGCCGGCGCCCGAAGCCGCCGCCGATGAGGTGATTGTGCACGCGCACCCGGTCCTTCGAGAGCCCGGTGACCTTGGCCGCCGTGGCCTGCGCGCGGGCGGCGATCTGGGTACCAACCCAGATGTCGCAGCCGTCGGCGCGCACATGCACGGTGCAGTTGGCCGGTTCCATCGTGGCGTGCGCAAGGAATGGTGCTTCGTAGACGGCCTCGAGCTTCGTGGTGGCGCCGGCCATGGCGGCCGCGACGTCGCCGTCCTTGCGTGCCACCGAACCCGGCTTGGCCGATGCTTCCTCCAGCTGCGACACCACGTCGGCGGTGGTGAGCGCGGCATTGGGTCCCTCATTCCACTTGATGTCGAGCGCGGCCAGCCCCTGCTTCGCCGCCCACATGTGTTCCGCCACCACGGCGACGGCGTTGTCCAGGCGCACGACCTTCGAGACGCCCTTCACCGCCATGGCCCGGCTGTCGTCGACGCTCGCGAGTGTGCCACCGAACACTGGAGAGGCCGCGACCGTGGCGATGCGCATGCCCGGGAGCACCGTGTCGATACCGAACTTCGCGGAGCCGTTGACCTTGGCGGGCGAGTCGAGCCGCTTCGCGCTGGTACCGATGAGCTTCCAGTCCCTGGGGTCCTTGAGCGTCACCTTTTCCGGCATGGGCAGCGCTGCTGCCTTGCCGGCCAGCTCGCCATAGCCAAGCTTGCGGCCGCTCGCATCGTGATAGACCACGCCAGCCGCGGTGCGGCACGACGCCGGTTCCACGCCCCATTCCTTTGCGGCTGCCCCGACCAGCATGGCGCGCGCGGTGGCGCCGGCCGTTCGCAGAGGCACCCACATGGTTCGGACTGACGTCGATCCACCAGTGGCCTGGAAGCCGAGCGCGGGATTGGCGTAGAGCGCGTTATCCGGCGGCGCCGCCTCGAGGGTCACCTGCTCCAGTCCGACATCGAGTTCCTCGGCGATGAGCATGGGCATCGCCGTGTAGGTGCCCTGTCCCATCTCGACCTGTGCGATGACCAGGGTGATCACGCCGTCGCGGCCGATGCGAATCCAGGCGTCGGGCGCGAAAGTACCAGCGGCCACTTTCGAATCGCTGCGCCCGCCGAGGCGACAGGAGAGGAGCAGGCCGCCACCGGCCGCGGCGCCGGCCACCAGGAACTCGCGGCGAGACCACGGCATCTCAGGCCTTCCCTGTTGCGACGGGAGAGGATGCTGCGGCCTGCTTGATGGCGGCGCGGATGCGGGTATAGGTGCCGCAGCGGCAGATGTTGCCCGCCATGGCGTTGTCGATGTCACTGTCGGTGGGGTGTGCGTTCGTGGCCAGCAGTGCGGCGGCCGACATGATCTGACCTGACTGGCAGTAGCCGCATTGCACTACGTCCAGGTCGAGCCAGGCGTCCTGTACCTTTTTCCCGGCAGGTGTATCACCCACCGCCTCGATGGTGGTGATCTTCCTGCCCGTCGCGGCGGTGATGGGCGTGATGCACGAGCGGATCGGCTGGCCGTCGAGGTGCACGGTGCAGGCGCCACAGGCGCCGATGCCGCACCCGAATTTGGTGCCGGTCATCTGCAGTACGTCACGAATGACCCAGAGGAGTGGCATGTCATCCGGCACGTCCACGTCACGAGGAGTGCCATTGATGATCAGGGTAGACATGATGGTTCCGATATGAAGCGAGGAGATCCTTCGCCTGGCTCAGGATGACTCCTACAATACTACCATGGAACCTGGACTCTCATGCCTCACTTTCCCTTTGGTGGCGGTCCCTGCAGGCGTTGCACGATGTCGTGGGTGGAGTCGAGGATCCCGATGTCGGGCAGCGCGCGCTCGGCCACCCAGGCTTGAAAGAACGGATTGTCGAAAGTGACGGCCTTCTCCTCGCGCACGATGATCTCGCGCCGGGCCAGCCAGTCCACCGCCTGGGCCACCTCGGCGGAACTGCGCACGCCGAAGCGCATGAGACTGGGCCGGCCATAGAGCTTCGGCTCAGCTACGGCGACGGCGCGCAGCACGTTCTGCTGGCTGGGGGGAAGGTCCTCCCACTGGCGACGAAACGATTCCTCGTAGGTGCCGAGCAACTCCTGAAGGGCCTGGTCGAGGGTGGAGTCATTCACAGCACCCACCGGCGCCGCTATGTCGAACACGGTGCGCGCGAGTTCGACGATGTCGCGGGTGCGCGGGCCGGCGGTGGCGACGATATGCTCACCGATGCCATCAGGCGCGACGCCGGCGCCGGCGAGGCGCTCCTCGATCCAGCGCGCCATGTGCTCCGGATCGATGGGGCCAAGATGCAGTGGACGGAAAAGCTTGTAGAAGGCACGGCCCTCGCCCTGCATGGCGGCGAGCAGCGACAGCTCCGAGCCGGCGCCGACGTAGGCCACGTGCTGATGTCGCTCGATGATGCCGCGGAAATGCCACTCGGCGCCCTCACCGCCGAACCGCGCAATGGTCTGGAACTCGTCGAGGACAATGCCGATGCGGGCCTTTCGCTGCGCGGCCACGAGGTCGATCGTATCGAGCACCCGTGCCAGGCTGGCGCGCTGATCCTCGAGGGCATTGGTGCGCCCTTCCACGCTCAGGCTCGGAATGGCGAGCCCGGTGCGCGGGTCCATCGAGAGGCTCACCTTGAGGGTCAATGCCTTGAGGAAAGCGCCCAGCACATCCTGCCATCGCCGCCCGATGGCCCGGCTCGCGCCCTGGAGGATCCGGTTGGCGATGTCGGTAACGGTGGTGGCGCCGGAAAGATCGGCGCGGAACGCGACGCCCTTTCGGGCGGTGACGTTGGCGATGGCCCTATCGAGCGTGGAGCTCTTGCCCATGCGGCGGGGCCCGAAGACCAGCAGCTTGTCGCCGGGGGAGAGCAGGGCCTTCTCGATCCGGCGCAACTCGTCGGCGCGATTGGTGAAGAAGGCGTCGGTGACGACACCGCCGATGCGGAAGGGGTTGGTGGGTGGCAGGGCCGGCGTCCGTCGCATGGTGGCAACTCTATTAGTAATAAGTTTATTACTTATTGCACTATAGATTCAAGATTCCTCTAGTAATACCATTATTAGTAAGAGTAGTGCCAGAAGCAATCGTTCCGGGCCTGGATGAGGGTGAGGGCGTGAGCGACCCGCGACGTTCCCATGACGTGGTGCTGTATGGCGCGAGCGGATTCACCGGGCGCCAGACGGCGGCCTACTTCGCGGCCCATGCGCCGGACGGGGTGCGCTGGGCCATTGCGGGCCGCGACCGGGCGAAGCTGGAGGCGGTCCGCAGGTCGCTCGGCAGCGTCCGTGCCCCGGTAGACATCGTGGTGGCCGACGGCGCCGACCAGCGCGCCATCGACCGCATGGTCGCAGGCACGCACGTAGTGCTCAGCACCGCGGGGCCGTTTGCCCTGTATGGCAACGGCATTGTCGAGGCGTGCGCGCGCCTTCGCACTGATTACGTGGACATCACCGGCGAGACCGCCTGGGTGCGAAACGTCATCGACCGGCACCACGCGACCGCCGCGCGCGGCGGCACTCGCCTCATCCCATTCTGCGGCTTCGACTCTGTTCCGTCCGACCTCGGCACCCTGCTCGTGGTGCGGGAGCTTCAGCGGCGGCATGGCGTCGCCTGCGACGAGGCACGGGCCTACTTCCGCATATCCGGCGGTCTCAACGGCGGCACGGTGGCGACCGCGATCCACTGGCAGGAATCGGGGATCTCCGCGACGATGCGGGATCCCTTCCTGCTCAATCCGCCAGGGAGCTGGAGCGCCAGCGACATCGAGCGCAGCCGCGACATCGCGGGCACCCAGTTCGATGCGGAGATCAACGCCTGGGTCGGCCCGTCCGTGGTGGCGACGACCGATACGCGGGTGGTTCGCCGCAGCGCCGCACTCTTCGCCGGATGGGGCGAGTCCTATGGTCCGGCATTCGTATACCAGGAATATGCGAAGTTCGAGCCGCCGTTTGCGCGCGCGAAGGCAGTGGCCATGTCCACCGCACTTGCGGCAATCAACGGTGCGCTCGCGCGGCGCTGGAGTCGCCGGCTGCTGCGGCCACTCTTCCCGGCCCCGGGGAGCGGCCCGTCCGAGCGCTCGATGAATACTGGCTGGTTCCGCTCGGAGCACCTGGCCCTGGGCCCCGGTGGCGCCCAGGTGCGCGGCAGCATTTTTCACCAGGGCGACCCTTCCAACCGTGCCACGGTCCGCTTTGTCTGCGAGTCGGCGCTCTGCCTGGCGCTCGAGCGCGACGCACTACCGGGTGGACCGGATCGAGGCGGCGTGCTGACACCCGCGACTGGTCTGGGGATGGTACTGGCACGGCGTCTTCGGGATGCGGGCGTAGAGATAGACGTGAGGGCGTGAGGCGTGAGGATAGTCTCGCAGCGACACATGCAGGAGGTTTCGAATGATGTCATCCTCAACCCGCAGCTACCGCACCGCGATTGCAGCTGCCAGTCTGGTCCTCGGCCCGCTGCTGATGAGTGTGGGGGATCTCCTTCATCCGAAGGAGAGTATGGATGCCGCAAAGCAGGCGACTATCATCATCGAGCATGCATCGCGTTGGTATGCTGCACATCTCCTATTGCTTGTCGGCCTGCTGGTGTTCATTCCGGGAATCCTCGCTCTTACCCAGCTGACGGCCGAGCGAAGGCCGATGGCGGGGTACGCGGGCCGGATTTTCCTCCTCATCGGAATGGGAGCGTTTTACGCGGTCTTCGTATGCGAGATGCTCATAGGGCGCTACGTCTCTGATGGCGCAGACTTGCCGGCAGCGACCGCGCTACTGGAGACGTTCCAGTCGGTCTGGGTGCTGGGCGCGGTGATGGCGGGAGTAGCCGCCTTCATGGCGGGCGTAGCTGTCACCGCGACTGCATTGGCCAGGGCCGTCAGACGGCTTCGCTGGCCGGCTCTGGCATTTGGGCTTGGAGCGCTCCTGATACTTGCCGAGATCATCACAGCCGAAGTCCGGCTCAGCCAGATTGGCAACGTCGTCATGCTTCTGGCGAGCGTCGCGTTTGCGAGGCAAATCGTACAGGGCGTTGACGCGCAGTGAGCGATACGGGCGCCCGCCGTTATGGTTCAGCAATCACGCACCGGACTGCCCCATGACGCCCATGACACTCCTCGGCCTGCACCACGTTACCGCCATCACCGGCGACGCGCCCGCCAACCTGCACTTCTACCGCGATGTACTGGGCCTGCGGCTGGTGAAGAAGACGGTGAACCAGGACGACGTATCCGCCTATCACCTCTTCTACGCCGACACGAAGGGCACGCCCGGCACCGACGTGACATTCTTCGACTGGCCCCGCGCGGCACCGCACCATCCGGGCGTGAGCGACATCTCGCGTATCGGGCTCCGGGTTCCGGGCGGAGCCCTTGGCTGGTGGCTGGAGCGGCTGAAGGAACTGAAAGTGCGGCACGACGCAGTGGCGGATGTGGGTGGCAGGCCCACACTCCACTTGAGTGATCCCGAGGGCCAGCGCCTGGCGCTGGTGGCCACCGACGAGCCACCGATCCCGCCGGCTGCGTTACCCTGGACGGCGGGTGGGGTGGGTGCCAGTGAAGCCATCCATGGCCTGGGACCCATCACCCTCACGGTGCGGAAAGCGGATTCCACGCTCGCGGTGCTCACCGAGATCCTCCGCTTCAGCCCGATCAGTGAGACGGAAGTGAATGGCGGCCGCGACCTCGTGCTGCGACTCGGCGCGTCTGGTGCGGCGGGTGAACTACGGGTGGAGGAACGACGCGCGCTGCCGATGACGCGCCAGGGGCGAGGCGGCGTGCATCACGTGGCCTTCCGGACGACTGACGATGCCTCGCAACTCGAGTGGCTCGACCGCCTGCAGGAAGCAGGGGTGCCCAACTCCGGGATCATCGACCGGTTCTATTTCCGCTCTCTCTATTTCCGCGAGCCCAACGGGATCCTCTTCGAGCTCGCGACCGACGGGCCCGGTTTTTCGGCCGATGAACCAGTCGACAGCCTTGGAGCGCGGCTGGCACTGCCACCCTTCCTCGAGCCGCGCCGTGCAAGCATCGAAGCGGGGCTGGTGCCGCTGACCTCGACCTGACCCGGAGCCGTTCATGATCGTACTCGCGGTCCTGGCCCTGATCACCCTGTACGTCATCTTCACTTACAACTCACTCACGCGGCTGCGCCTGCTCGCCAATGGGGCGTGGGCCGACATCGACGTGCAGCTCAGGCGGCGCCACGACCTGGTGCCGCGGCTGGTGGAGACGGTGAAGGGGCACACCGGCTATGAGCGGGGCACGATCGAGGCTGTGGTGGCGGCACGAAACCGCGCGACGGCCGCCACCGGCCCGGCCGCGAGCGGAGCCGCCGAGGGAGAGCTCGCCGGGGCAGTGCGGCAGGTGTTCGCGCTCGCGGAGGCGTACCCCGACCTCAAGGCGGGAGAGAGCTTCCTGTCATTGCAGCGATCGCTCACCGAAATCGAGGATCACATCCAGAACGCGCGCCGATACTACAACGCCGTGGTGCGCGACCTGAACACGAAGGTGGCGCAGTTTCCCTCCAACCTGATCGCCGGACCATTCGGCATCGGGCCGCGCGAATTCTTCGGGCTGGCCGACGCCTCCGAGGCGGCGGCACCCGGCATCGAGTTCGGCCGCACTCCATGAGGCGATCCCTCCTGGTGGCCCTCGCGGCGCTCGCCATTACCTCCCCGGCGGCGGCGCAACGCACTCTCGCGATCTCCAACTTCGACGCGCGCATCGTGGTCAACCGCGATGGCAGCATCGATGTCACCGAGAGGATCACCGCAAGGTTCAACGGGAAATGGAATGGGATCTACCGCACGGTGCCGGTGGACTACCACAACCCACAGGGCTTCAACTGGTCGCTCCGGCTGAGCCAGACATCGGCGACGGGACCGGATGGCGAGGCCCTCAAGGTCGAGAGCAGCCGCTCGGGTCACTACCGGAAGTTCAAGATCTGGGTGCCGGGCGCCGAGGATGCCACGCGCACGGTGTCGTTCCATTACCGCGCGGAGAACGGGCTCAGGTTCTTCGAGGATCATGACGAGCTGTACTGGAACATCACCGGCGACGAGTGGGACGTGCCGATCGAGGCGGCCAGCGCCATGATCGTGCTGCCCGACGGCGCCGAGGGCGTGCGTGCCATTGCCTTCAATGGCGCGTACGGAGACACGTCGCGGGACGCGGACGTGACCATCAGCGGTGGGACGGTGACGGTGCGGATGCCGCATCCCCTGGGGTTCCATGAGGGAGTGACGGCCGTGGTAGGGTGGAATGCCGGCGATCGTGACGCGCCCGACCCAGCTGGACAGGGCGCGCGGGTTCCTCGCGGTCAACTGGCCGCTGCTGATCCCGCTCGCCGTGCTGCTCGGCATGCTCACGCTCTGGTGGAAGCGGGGCCGCGATCCGCGGAAGCGCCCGGTGACCGTGCAGTACGAGCCACCGAAGGATGTCACCCCGGCGGAGGCGGGCGTGCTGCTGGATGAACAGGCAGACGTGCGCGACGTGATTGCGACGCTGGTTGACATGGCGGTGCGTGGCTACATCCGGATCGAGGAGCGGGAGGAGCCGAAACTCTTCGGCCTGTGGACCAGCAAGGAGTTCGTGTTTCACCGGCTCAAGCCGCCGGCCGAATGGCGCGACCTGGAGCGGCACGAGCAGTTGCTGCTGGAGGGATTGTTCGAGGGGCATGGGGAGTCGGTGGAGCTGTCCGATCTCAAGAACGAGTTCTACAAGAGCATGGGCTCGATCCGCACCGCGGTAACGCAGCGGCTGGTGGATCGCGGCTACTACCGGGCCGACCCGGCCACGGTGCGAAGCCGCTGGCGGTTCGGTGCCATGTTCCTCGCCTTCGTCATGATTGCCGGCGGCGTGACCATCGGCGCCAACCTCGGATTCACACCGTTGCCGTTCGTGCTCGCGGCCATCCTGACTGGCCTCATCGTCGGCATCATCGGCCACCTCATGCCGGCCCGCACGGAGCCAGGCACGCGCGCGCTCGAGCAGGTGCTCGGGTTCGAGGAGTTCCTGTCGCGGGTGGAGAAGGAGAATTACGCGCGGGTGGTGAAGACGCCGGAGATGTTCGAGCGCTTCCTGCCGTTCGCGATGGCGTTCGGGGTGGAGCGGACCTGGGCGCGTGCGTTCAAGGACATCGTGCATGAACCACCGCGGTGGTACAGCGGGGGCAACATGGCGAGCTTCGACGCGGGCAGCTTCACCGGCCGGATGAGCGCGCTGTCGAGCAGCGCCGGGAGTGCCATGACATCGTCGCCCCGGAGCTCGGGGGGATCGGGGTTTGGCGGTGGCGGGTCGTCGGGTGGCGGGGGTGGGGGTGGTGGCGGGGGAGGATTCTAGGGCGCATCGGGCTCAATGCTTTGGGGTCTTGCGGCCGCCCCAGGCATAGATCCAGCTCGCCGCGAGCAGGTTGAAGTCACCACCCGTGCGGGCATAGACACCGGTGCTGCCAAAGAGCTTGAGCGAGTTGTGCCGGCTCACCGGAAACACCAGCGTGGCGCCGAGACGCCAATTTTCCTGGAACTCCTGGCTCTTCACGCCGTCGACGGTGATTCGTCCGCCGCCGTAGAGCGTCCCGCCGAGTGCACCCCAGATGCCGGAGCGAAAGGTGTAGATGACATTGAGCTGGCCGGAATAGAGCGGCGCCTGCTGGCGGACATGCCCGCCGAAGAAATCGTCGTTAGCTGGTATAGAAATTCACGGCGCCAAGGAACTCGAGCGTCAACCGGCCCAGGGCCTGGGAAACGCCGATCTGCGGGCGGAGCGACCAGCGGTTGGTGCCGATGTTGACCAGCTTGGTGGGGTCATACTGTCCCACCGGCGCGACGAAGGCAAAACTCGCTCCCACCAGCAGGCCCTGCTTGTAGTGCGCGTATTCCTGGAATGAGAGCGCCGGCGCACCGATGAAGTTGACGGAGGCCGTGGCGCTGACATCGGTGAGTCCGCAGACACTGCGGCTTTCCTGGACGCCCCGCACGTCGCCCGTGCCGTCCAAGCAGGCGACCCCCCCGCCAACGTTCACCTTGCCCGAGAGGCCCCACAGGTCGAGCGCGCGGGCATACCCCAGAAACGGGCCATGTGCCTTCACGTCGGCGTTCGTGATGGGAACGGTCGGGTCGAACAGGACGCTGCCCCACATGTAGGCTGTAGCCGCCGAGGACAAAGTTCATCCCGACGGGGGTATCGACGAAGCTGCGGGGATCGAGACTTTGGGCCGGCGCGGGCTCCGCGGCACTGAGTGCAAGGAGACCGAGCAGGATCGCGGAGAATCGAAAGGGGTGCACGGGCGGGAAGTTACGGTCCGTTTCGAGGGGGCGCCAACTCGCGAGCGTGGCTGCTCTCCCGTACCGGTCGCGTCAAGGAAAATGCACCGTGCCGGATTCGGGGTATTATGGAGCAGTGTCCTCCCGGACATGGGAGGCGCTCATCCAGCCCCAGGAGATGTTGCCATGTCACGCACAACCGCCCGCCCGGTCCGTCGCTCCCAGCCCCAGGGTCCCCCGAGCAACCGTGCCGCCGACACCGCGCGGCTCTTCAAGACCAAGAACGACCTGCCCCACGACACCCGCGTCCAGGCCGTCGAGCTGCTGAGCCAGCGACTCGCCGACTGCATCGACCTCCAGAGCCACTGCAAGCAAGCCCACTGGAACGTGAAGGGGCCGAGCTTCATCGCCCTGCACAAGCTGTTCGACGAGATCAACGAGGAAGTGGAGGACTACGTCGACCTGATCGCCGAGCGGATCGTGCAGCTGGGTGGGGTGGCGGAGGGAACGGTGCGGGTGGTGGCGGCGAAGTCCGCGCTGATCGACTATCCGCTGGCCCTCGGCAGCGGCGAAGAGCACGTGGCGGCGCTCTCCGATTCGCTCTCGGCGTTCGGCCGCACCGCGCGGATCGGGATCGAGGAGATGAACGAGCTGGAAGACGCCGACTCGGCGGACATCCTCACCGAGGTGTCACGCGGCGTCGACAAGTGGCTCTGGTTCGTCGAGGCGCACCAGCAGCAGCGCAACGGCTAGGGAAGCGCCACCAATCCGGTCCCTTGGAGGGCCAGGTAGACACCCGTCACCGAGATGGTGACGGGTTCCGGGTCGCAGCAGGGGCTGGTGCGCACCGCCTGCAGGTCAACGGTGCCCTGGATGTAGAGCGGCGAGTCCGCCTCCCTCACCTTGAGTACGCCGCTCCGCGCCTCGTACTCCTCAAGTGCCCCGTTCACCACCAGCCGCACCACCGCCCGGTATTCGCCGATCGGCCCCACCTCTTCGGGCGGCCGGATCGGATAATCGCCAGCGACAGGCCGCGAGGTGCCGGGCTTCTGCAGGACGATGGTGGTGCCCGACGTGTCGTCTTGCATGATGAACATGAAACCGGTGCCGCCGCCGCCGGCCACGCCGAAGGCGGCGTGACCGGCGGCCGTGCGCGTCACGGCACCGGTCACCTCCGCCGCGAACAGCGGGTCCTCCAGGGTATCGTTGCCGCCGCAGGCCGAGACGCCGCCGATCCCCGAAACGAAACCCACCGCCGCCAGCAGCATCGGTCTCCGCATCAGTTCCTCCCGCCTCGAGTCAGGGCCAGTGCCACCGTCGAGCGAGTATACCCATGGAAACCGATGTCAGGAACTATGCCCCGCAGCCGATCCGCGCGCGGCTCACCACGAAGTTGTCGAGGTAGCGCTCCTGCACCACGGGTGAACCCGTGGTTCCAGTAGTTCTCGATGAACACCGCATTGATGCCGTACGTGCTGTAGCTGCCGACCCAGTTGAGCCCGCTGCGCGTGGCGTCGAGCTTCCCGTCCACCCAGAGCTCGAAGAGACCATTGGACAGCCCGGCACGTATTGAGGCGCGCGTGCGCCTCGACGCAATGCCACGAGGTGCGCATCGCCGCCGAGAAGAGTGGCGTCAGGCCCTGGGCCCGGCCGAGCCAGCGGAGGTGGGCGAAGTCGTTGTAGGTGGTGGTCTTCACGCTGCCGGCCGCGTCGGTTCCCGAGGCAGGATCGATGAACAGGTAGTCGCTGCTACGGTGCCGAGCCGCCGCTCCACACGTGTGCGATCATCGACTGGGCCCAGCTCGTACCGGACACGAAACTGGTGGCGCGGGAGAGCTTCTCGCCGCCGCCGCCCTGCCAGTTGGAGGGATAGCGCACGAAGATCCGCCAGTAGACCTCGCGGTAGTTGGCGGTGCCGGCATCGACCGGCCGGAAGTAGGCCTGGGGCGTCTGCCGAAGGCGAGATGCAGCGAGCCGGACGAGGTCTGTGCCGCCGTGGTGTAGACCGCCTTCATGCCGTAGGAGCCGGCGTTGCCCACGCCCGCGGACGCGAGTGAATCGTCCGCCCGCCTTGCCGTACTCGAAGTAGCGCGCCAGCCGGTCGGTGTCGAAGTCATCGCACCAGATCCACTCCGGCCGGGCGCGGGAGCACTCGTTGGCCAGGGACGTGGTGCCCGTGCCCGAACCGGACACCGTGACGACGGCGGTGTCCGCGATGACGTCCCCTTCGCGCGTGGCAATCACCTTGTAGCTGCCGGCCGTAGAGGGCGCGGTGTAGAGGCCGGCGCTGCTGACGCGTGCCGCCCGATGGCGCGCCACACGATGCGCACGCTCACCACAGCGCCGCTCGCGTCCCTGCCCGTCGCGGTGAACTGTTTGCGTCGCCGCCGGCGCCAGCGTCACGGTGCTCGGAGTCAGCTCGATCTTGACCGGCGAACCGGTCGTGCCGCCGCCACCCACCGTGATGACGCTGGTGTCCGCCAGCACGTCGCCGACGCGCGTGGCGATGGCGCGGTACGTCCCTGCCGTGGACGGTGCCTTGTAGAGCCCGGTCGTGGAAATAGTGCCGCCGGTCGTCTTCCAGACAACCTGTACGCTGTACTTGGTGCCGGCCTCATCGCGGCCGACGGCGGTGAATTGCTGCGACGCGCCAAGGGCAAGGGAAACAGTCGCCGGCGTGACCTCGATCCTGAATCCGCTGGTCGCATGCTGCGGAGCCGGCGGGAGCACCTCGGTGGCGGCGGCGTCAGTGGGGTCGTCGGGCATGGCAGGAGAAGTTGGCGACTTGGCACAGGCGGCGGTGAGCGCCACGAGACAAGCGATGGCGAGCCGCGACGCGCGCGGCGGGGGGAGGCGGTGCACGGGCGACTCCTCGACACAAATTTTGATGATGAATGATTCGCGGACTGCGCAGCGGGCACTGCGCGCGCGACAAGGTAGGGAAGTGATTACGAGCTGGACAGTCCGAATGGGTAGCTCGTAGAGCGCTTGCTGCGAGCTGCAGGCTCATGCAGCAAAACGACTTGTCATCCTTTGTAAATATTCTTGTATCAATGTCGCTGTTGAAAATGTCGTCAGCAATGTGTGATGGAGCGCACTAACGAATGGTGGAGTATCTTGAATCGACAACTGGCAGGAGCGCGCAATGGAAGACCAGGATCGCAACGTCATCATCGCCGTGGCGCTGATGGCAGCGCTGGCTGACGGACAGGCGACCGCGCAGGAGAAGGCCGAGTTGCATTCGGCCATGACTCGTGCAGGACTGGCTGATCTCGACGACCTCACCAGTCGGATCACGACCGGACAACTCAAGCTGCAGGACGTGGTGACGAGGCTCTCGGGCGAGGCGTCGCGGCGCGAGGCCTACGAAACCGCCGTGCTGGTATGTCATTCGGATGGACCGGCAAACGCCGCCGAGCGAGGCTTCCTCGCCACGCTGCGGGGTGCGCTCGGACTGAGCGAGGCGTCGGTGAGTACCATCGACCATGAGGCGGCTGCGGTGAGCAGTGCCGCGGACGCGGCCACGGGTTCGGTGGCGAGCGGAGTGCCGCCATCACCGGCGGGAATCGACGAGATGATCCTGCAGCAGGCGATCATCACCGGCGCCCTCGAGATCCTGCCCGACCGGCTGGCCAACCTGGCGATCATTCCGCTGCAGTTGCGGCTGGTGTACCAGATCGGCCAGGCGCATGGGCAACAGCTCGACGCCAACCAGATCCGCGATCTCGCGGGCACGCTGGGCATCGGGGCGGCGGCGCAGGTGATGGAGGGCGCCGTGCGCAAGCTGCTGGGCGGCGCGGCGTCGAGCATCCTGGGCGGACTGCTCGGTGGCACGGCGGGGCTCGCGGCCGGTGCGGCGGTGAGCTTCGCGTCGACCTATGCGCTGGGCCACGTGGCAAAGCAGTACTACGCGCAGGGACGCCGCCTCAGCACCGCCGACCTGCGTGCGCTCTTCGCCCGCTTCCAGGAGGAGGCGAAGGCACTCTATCCCAAGGTCCAGTCGCAGGTGCAGTCGCAGGCGAGTTCGCTCAACGTCCAGAAGCTGCTGTCGGGATTGCGCAGGTCCTGAGAGGGCCACGACCATCGCCACGACCTTCCGGCGCGAGCAGCTGAACGCGGCCCTCGCGGGCCGTTACGACATCATGGAGCCGCTGGGCCAGGGTGGCATGGCCACTGTCTGGCTCGCGCGCGACCTCAAGCACGACCGCCTGGTCGCGATCAAGCTGCTGCGGCCCGAACTCGCCGCTCCCGGCCGGGGCCGACCGTTTTGCCCGCGAGATCGGCATCGTCGCCAAGCTCAACCATCCCAACATCCTCGGTGTCCTCGACTCCGGCGTCGTACAGGTCAACGGCCTCAGTGCACCGTACTACGTGATGCCCCATGTCGAGGGGCCATCACTGAGCGCGCTGCTGAGCCAGGGCGAGCGGCTCCCGGTGAAGGAGACGCTGCGCCTCGCGGTAGAGGTGGCCGACGCGCTCGCGTTCGCGCACTCGCGGGGCGTGGTGCATCGCGACATCAAGCCGGGCAACATCCTGATCCAGGCGGGCCACGCGCTCGTGGCCGATTTCGGGGTGGCGATCGCGCTGGATGTGGCCACGTCCGGTTGGCGTCACACCACGCTGGCCGGTGAGGTGCTGGGCACGCCGGTGTACATGAGCCCGGAGCAGGCGGCAGGCGAGTCGCGCCTCGACGGGCGGAGCGACATCTACAGCCTGGGCTGCGTGCTGTACGAGATGCTGTCCGGCGACCCGCCCTTCACCGGGAACACGCCGCAGGCGATGCTGATCGCGCACCTGAGCGCTCCGCCGCCGCCGCTGGCGGCGCGGCGTCCCGACATCCCGCCGGCACTCGCCGCCACGGTGCATCGCGCGCTGGAAAAGCTCCCGGCCGATCGTTACGCGAGCGCGAGCGAGTTCCGTGACGCGCTCGACCGGATGCGCACCACCGTCGCGGTGCGGAGGCGTTGGTGGCCCACCGCCGCGCTGGTGGTGGCGGTGGCGGCGCTCTTCTGGTGGAGTCCGTGGCGACCCCGTGCGAGCCAGGCGGGGCCCGGTGCGAGCCAGGCGGGGCCCGGCGGCGAGACGGTGGTGCTGCTGAGCGGATTCCGCGACCGGAGCGGCACGATGCGGGCGGAGGGTGCCGCGCTAGACGACGCTCTCCGGCTCGAACTGCAGTCGGTGCCGGGGCTCCGGGTGATCGACGTCGGCGACCAGCCCGAGCTGCCGGTGGACACGATGCGCCAGCGCTACCGCGCCGACTGGATCATCCGCGGCTCGCTCGACCGGATCGGCGACAGCGTCGGCGCCACGGTGCGCTTGCTCGACGCCGCGAGCGGCACGGAGGTGCGGAGCGGAGTGGTGCGACAGGCTTCGCCCGCGACCCTGCAGGCGGCCGCGACGGCACTGGGGAAGGCGAGCCTGTTCGGGAGCGTGCGCTATGCCCTGGACTCGGTCCTGCTCGATCGCTGGCTGCTGAGTCTGGGCGTGGACAGCGCGACGTCGGACCTGCGCCAGCGCGCGCGGCAGATTCAGGATCGAAGCACCGACGCCCTGGTAACGGTGGGGCCGCGTCGCATGCTGGAGGAGTTGGCACTCGCCGATTCCCTGCTCGCCGAGGCCGAGGCACGGAGTCCGGCAAGTGCGTTGCCGCCATACGCCCGCGCGCGGCTCGGCATCGGAACGGCTTTCGGGATCATGGCGGCACGGCAGTATTTCCCCGACTCCACCTGGCTGCCGCAGCCGACGGAGGCGCTTCGCCGGGCGCTGCCCTTCGCCAACGAAGCAGTCCAACGCGCGCCCGAGTCGGCCGATGCGCGGTTCCTCCGGAGCCGCCTCTATGGCTGGCTGCTGGTCGCGACGGCGGATCCGGCATGGCGCGACAGTGCGCTGGGCGACCTGCGCAAGGCGAGCACGATCGCCGGCTCGCGACCCGACATCTGGGCGATGCGCGCCGACGTGGAGATCCAGTCGGGCCTGTGGCCCGAAGCGCGATTTTCGGCGGAACAGGGAGAGGCGGCGGATCACCTTCACACCAATGCCGAGAACCTGCGTTACCGGCGGTCGCTCGCGGAGATGGCACTGGGAGAGTTCGACCGCGCGCGGGAGAGCTGCCGGTCGGGGGCGCGTGCGTTTCCCGGCTCGCCCTATTTCGTCGCCCTGTGAAGCCGAGGTGCTTGGACGCTCGTCGTCGAAGGCGGCCGATGCGGTCATGGTGCTGACCCTGGCCGACTCGGTGGACCGGCACGACGATGGGGCCGTTGCCGCCGATCGTGCCCGTGAACTGCGGCTGTACGCGGCGGCGATCCTGTCCCGCGCCGGCCAAGTGGACAGTGCCGCGCGAGTGTACGACCGCGTGGTCGACAGCTGGCAGGGCGCCGTCGACCCGGTGCTGCTGCAGGACGCGGTCTACGCGCGCCAGGAGCTGGGCGACCTGGACAGCGCGCTCGTCATCGCCGCCCGGACCGTCCGGCTCGACCCGAGCGCGGGACCCGTCATGGAGCGCCTGCCGTGGTACCAGACACTCCGGCGGCATCCGGGTTTCCCCGTCGGCGATGAAGGGCATCGCGCCGCGGGAGGCCCGATAGCTCACTTGCCCTGGACTGACGCCGGAGGGGCGGGAGCCATCGCCATGATGAGGAAGGGATCCCTGATCTTCACCTGAGGCAGCAGGACCAGCCGGGTGATCGCGGCAACCACACGGAAACACTCCGCGAGTTCCTCCGGGTCCTTCGCGACCTTCTCTGCCGCCACCAGCACAGCGCGCAGATCGTTCATGAAGCTCTCCGCATCGGTGATACGCTCAGGCACCTCCGGAAACGGATCCCTGAAGGCCTTTCCGTTCGCAGGTACAATCCTGTATCGGCGATCGCTGTGCAGTAGGTGCCGGTCGGGTCTTGATGCAGACTTCGCGCGCCATGTTCGTACTCCCTGGATGAGGTACCTCAGGGAGTTATCACCTGCTGCGAGGATCCGGTAGGGCAAGGGTGGCCATGGGTCGCGTGACCCATGGCCGGTACTGCGGCGTTACTGCTTGACCCAGGTCGGGCCGGAAGTCGCGCGTCACCTGCGCCACCATCTGGTCCACCATGCTGGCGTAGGCGGCATTCGGGTCCTTGGCCGAGATGCTCGGCAGCCGGCCGGCGCTGATCGCCACTCTGTCCCACGCTCTGGCTCGCGGTTCCGCTCGAGCGCCACAGCGTCCCGCCGGTGCTGGTGGAGAGCAGGCGCACGTTCAACTCGCCCGACACCGTGGCACCGACGTTCACGTTGCCACCGCCGCTGAGACTGCCGTGCGGCTTGGCATTCGTCATCGTCGAGCTGGCCGAAGAAGACTGCCGGGATCTTCCGGTCGCGACCGAGCTCCTGCGCAGCAGCCGGTGCATCGCCTTCGGCCAGCAGGCGCGCGACGGCCGAGTCGGCGGGGCCGAGTTCCAGGAGCTCAAAGCCCGATTGGCTTGCGAGGACTTCCTCGGCGAAGCGCTGGGTGGCCAGCGTGCCAAGTGCGTTCTTCGACTGGTCGGCGGAGAAGGTGATCAGGGCAACGCGGTCATAGTTGCCGAGGTCGAGCCTGGGGGGTACCCGGGCGAGATGCGAGGAACAGGCGGCGAGCGCCACGGCCGCCGCGATGGCGGCCGCGCAGCCGCGAATTCCCCGATTTTCCAACTTATTGATCGACAACATCTTGCCCTGCCTTCTGGGGGTTCGCCCCAGAAGGAAGGCAAGAGGCAGGCCCGCTAGGCGCCCACCTTTGTGGTGGGAGTAACGGCGGCCTGGTCCCGCTCGCCGGTGCGGATCCGGTGCACCTGCGCCAGGTCGAGCACGAACACCTTCCCATCGCCGACTTCGCCCGTGCGCGCGGCGGCAACGATCGCCTGGACGGTCGGGCCGACGAATGGCTCGGAGACACCAATTTCGAGCCGCACCTTTTCCTGCAACGCCACCTTGACCGTGGTTCCGCGATAGGTCTCGGCCCGTTCGGTCTCCCCGCCGTGTCCCATGACCCGGGACACGGTGAGCCCGCGGACATCGGCGCGGTAGAGCGCCTCGAGCACATCGTTCAGCTTTTCCGGCCGGAAGATCGCGACAATGAGATACATGAGCGTTGATCTCCCTTCAGCGGGTGGCGGGGATGGGAACGACGACGGGTGCCGGCACCTTGGCGATCTCCTCGGGCAGCACGAGGATCGAACCCTCGCCAGTGCTGTACGCCTCCTCGCCATGCTGGGTGACGTCGAGCCCCAGTCCCTCGGCCTTCTGGTCGGCGCGCAGCGTCATGACCAGCCCCAGCACCTTGAGGATGATGAACGTCATGACGCCGGCGTAGACGAACGAGGCGCCGGCTCCAAGCGCCTGCTTGCCCAGCTGTGCCGGGTTGCCGGCGAGCAGACCATCGGTGCCGCCCCATGCCTTTACCGCGAAGACGCCGGTGAGCAGCGCGCCGGTGAGTCCCCCGATGCCGTGGCCGGCAAAGACGTCGAGTGAATCGTCGAGCCGGGTGCGGGCGCGGAAGAGGATCACGAAGTAGCTGGGGAACGCCGCAATGGCGCCGAGGGCCAGTGCGCCCGTGGGACTCACGAAGCCGGCGGCCGGCGTGATCGCGACGAGGCCCACGACGATGCCGGTGGCACCGCCGACGGCCGTGATGTGACCGGTACGGACCGAGTCGAGAATGGACCACACCACCAGCGTCGCCATCGGCGCGAGGAAGGTGTTGGTGAACGCGAGGCCGGCCGACGCGTTGGCGGCGAGTGCGCTGCCGCCGTTGAAGCCGAACCAGCCGAACCAGAGCAGGCCCGCGCCCAGCAGCACGAACGGCACGTTGTGCGGCAGGATCGCCTGGCGTCCGTAGTCCTTGCGGCTGCCGAGCACGAGAGCGGCCACCAGGGCGGAGACGCCGGCGTTGATGTGCACGACGGTGCCGCCGGCGAAGTCGAGCACGCCGCGGGTGGCGAGCCAGCCGCCGCCCCAGACCCAATGGGCTACCGGGGCGTAGACCACCAGCAGCCACAGCGAGATGAACACGATGTAGGGCCAGAACCGCATGCGCTCCACGATCGCGCCGGAGATCAGGGCCGCCGTGATGATGGCGAAGGTGCCTTGATACGCCATGAACAGCAGGTGCGGAATGGTGCCCTTCGGCTCCAGGTCCACCCCGTTCAGCAACGCGTTGCTGAATCCGCCGAGCCACGGCGAGCCCTCGGAGAACGCGAGGCTGTAGGCCACGAGCGCCCACAGGATCCCGATGAACCCGAGAGCCACGTAGCTCATCATCATGGTATTGAGCGAATTCTTGGACCGGACCAGGCCGCCGTAGAAGAACGCCAGGGCAGGCGTCATGAGGAGAACCAGTGCCGTGGACATGAGCATCCAGGCGGTGTCGGCTGGTACGAGGGCCGGAACGGCGTCCTGCAGCGCGAGTAGAACGTGAGGGCTGGTCACAGCGAGACGGCCTCCATTGTGGGAGGGACGAGGCGAAGTGCGGACCTGTTGAGATAACTAACGGCGGGGTCCCGCGCAAGGCGGAATGCACACCGAATTCTGCACAATTAGCACGTTTTTGTGTGCATTTCGGCGTTCGATCCAGGCCGTATAGCTGTCTTAACTCCATGTCGGCGCAGATTTTGGCCGACTCATGGTGCAGACTTGGCCCTGGCGTTCGTGGTTTCCGGTTCCGGCCCGATGGGCCTTTCCGGCGCGATCGCTCAGGCGTATATGTTGCGGCAAAATTCTCTCTTCCCGTCTCCCGTCAGGTCCACGCGTGCTGCAGGCCGGTCGCTTCCGTTCCGCTCCGTTCTCACTGGTCCGCAGCTGCACCGGTGGCCGTGCTGCTGGCGCTGCTGGGCGCCTGCGGCGAGCCGCAACCGAGTGGTCCCAACACGCCGCCCGCCGCCACGATCAGCGCGCCGGCAGTCGATGCCACGTTCCGGGGCGGCGACAGCGTCGCCTACGCGGGGAGCGCGAGCGACCCGGAAGACGGCCCGGTCCCGGCCTCGCGGCTCACCTGGTGGGTGGTGCTGCATCACGACACCCATACCCACCCGTTCATGCCGCGCACGCCGGGGGCAAGCGGCAAGCTGTACGTGCCCGCGATCGGCGAGACGTCCGACAACGTCTTCCTGCGCTTCTACCTCGAGGCGATCGACGAGGGGGGCAATGCGGACACGGTGACGCGCGACCTCCAGCCGCAGAAGGCGCAATTCACGCTCACCACCGAGCCGGCGGGTCTCACCGTGACGCTGGACGGGCAGCCGCAGGTTACGCCGTTGACGATCACCGGCGTGGTGGGGATGGAGCGGGAGCTGGGGGCGAACTCCCCGCAGACCGCAGGGTCGAAGGAGTACCAGTTCTCGAGCTGGTCGGATGCCGGGAGTGCCACGCACCGGATCGTCACGCCCGCGGCGGCCACCACGTACACGGCGCGGTACCAGGTCATGGTGAACCAGCCGCCGACGGTGTCGCTCACCGCACCGGCCAGCGGCTCGAGCGTCACCGTCAACACTGCGGCGACGCTCAGCGCGACCGCGGCGGATGCCGACGGCTCGGTGGCGAAAGTGGGCTTCTACGATGGCGCCACGTTGCTGGGGGAGGACACCTCGGCGCCATTCAGCTGGAGCTGGATCCCGACCGTGGCAGGGGCGCATACGCTCACGGCGCGTGCCACCGACAACGATGGTGCCGCGAGCACCAGTGCCACCGTCAACATCACGGTGAGCCCGTCGGCCAACTCGCCGCCGACGGCGACGCTGACCGCGCCAGCCGCCGGTGCGAGGCTGGCCTACAACACCCCGGTGACGCTGACTGCCACGGCCGCCGACGCCGATGGATCAGTGACCAGCGTCAGTTTCTACGATGGAAACACGCTGCTGGGCGAGGATACCTCGTCGCCATATACGTACGTATGGACGCCAAAGGTGGCCGGCCCCCACTCACTTCGGGCGCGAGCCAACGACAACAAGCATGCAGTGGGTGCCTCGACGACAGTCAACGTGACGGTGAGCGCGCCACCCAACCAGGCGCCGACGGTGTCGATCACGGCGCCGGCCGGCGGCGGCACGGTGGGGGTGAACAACACGGTCACGATCAATGCGACGGCGTCCGATGCGGACGGCACGGTCAGCAAGGTGGAGTTCTACGACGGCACGACACGGCTGGGCGAGGATACATCCGCGCCCTATTCCTACAGCTGGATCCCAACGACGACCGGCTCGCACTCGCTCACGGCGCGTGCCACCGACAACGACGGGGCTACCGGCACCTCGGCGGCGGTGAACGTGACGGTGGCGGTATCGGGTTCCGACACGCAGGCACCCACGCTCACTCTCACGAGCCCGGCGGCGCAGACGCAGAACATCACCGGCTCACCGACCTTCACCGTTTCCGCGTCGGACAACGTGGGCGTGACGGCGGTGGACTACCAGGTGGACGGCGAGACGGTGGGCCAGGCGACGTCGGCTCCGTGGAGTTACCGGCTGCCGGCCACGATGGCGTACACCAGCGGCGTGCACGTCATCCGGGCGCGCGCGCGCGATGCCGCGGGCAACCAGTCGGCGTGGTCGGCGGCGCGGGTGACCTTCGGCAACAACAAGGACCTGCCGCAGGGCTTCAGCCGCAGCACGTATGGCGGCGACCTCAGCACCATCGGTACCGCGATGGCGTGGAGTCCGGATGGCCGGCTGTTCATCTGCGAGCAGAGCGGGGCGCTCCGGGTGGTGAAGAACGGCGTGCTGCTGGGCACGCCGTTCGTGACGGTGCCGACGACCCGCGATGGGGAGCGGGGGCTGCTCGGCGTCGCGTTCCATCCGCAGTTCGCGAGTAACGGCTGGGTCTACGTCTACTACACCAGCGCGTCGGGAGGCGAGCACAACCGGATCAGCCGGTTCACGGCCAGCGGCGACGTGGCACAGGGGGGCGAGACGATCATCGCCGAGCTGCCACCGTTGAGCACGGCGACCAACCACAACGGCGGGCGCGCTCCACTTCGGGCCCGATGGCAAGCTGTACGCGGCGGTGGGTGACAATGCGACCGGCTCGAATGCGCAGTCACTGAGCATTCCCTTCGGCAAGATGCTGCGCTTCAACGACGACGGCACGATCCCGACGGACAACCCGTTCTACTCGAGCACGACGGGGATCAACCGCGCCATCTGGGCCCTCGGGCTGCGCAACCCGTTCAGCTTCGCGTTCGATCCCAATGGCAGCCGCATGTTCATCAACGACGTGGGTCAGAGTGCCTGGGAGGAGATCGACGTGGGCCGCAAGGGCGCCAACTACGGGTGGCCCGTGACCGAGGGTGCAACGTCGAACCCGGCGTACGACACCCCGCTCTTCACCTATGCGCACAGTGCCAACCCGACGCTGGTGACTGGTGCCGCGATCGTGGGCGGCGCCTTCTACCGTCCTGGCACCAGCATGTTTCCCTCGAGCTGGGTGGGGAACTACTTCTTCGGCGACTACGTGGACGGCTGGGTGAACCGGCTGGACACCGCCAACGGGAACGCGGTCTATGCCTTCGCGCGACTCGACTACCTCACCGACATCCAGGTAGGTCCGGACGGCGCATTGTATGTGCTGGCGCTGGTGGACGGCTCGCACTGGGGGGTGTTCAGGTACAGCAAATGACGTGAGGACGTGAGAAGGAACTGCAACTGCGAGGAGGACTGCGACTGCGAGAGAGGTACTGCAACTGCGAGAAGAGGTACTGCAACTGCGGGAGGAGGAACTGCGACTGCGGAAAGGCAGTCCTACTGCAGAGTCACAGTATCGGGCCCCGAGACTTTGCTGACGTGGCAGCCGTCGGGAACGGAAAAAACGTAATCGACCGTCTTCGACTGCTCGCCCTTCGTGATATGGGCCTGTACCGCATCGCCGGAGCGGCGGATTACACTGCTGCTGCCGTCATCAACCAGGGCATACGTGCCAGGGACCGTGAGCATGAGACCGGTGGGAACGAGCGTCGCCCCGGTGCGGACCAGCACGGCCTCCACCGTGGCGTTCTCGACTGGCTGACCGGCGCCGTCGATCACCGTCACCGGGATCCAGGCGAACATCGCCGTGCATACGGCATCGTTCATCCCGCCGCCGGAACAGCTCATGAGCCCGGCGAGGGACACGACGGCAGCCAGCTTCGGCAAGAACGACATTGCTATCCCCACTCCGTGCGTCACTTCGATTCGACCAGCGTCATTCCCGCCCTGAAGAGCGACTCCCATGCCGCATCCCATTCTGCGCCGCGGGCATAGTTGATCGTATTGAGCGCCACGATCACAGCGGTGGTGCTGGCGGGGTCGAGGATGAAATAGAGCCGAAATCCGGCCTGCTCGCCAGTGTGACTGACAAGGGTCGACGAGCCCTGCTGGTCGATGAAGAATGAGAGGCCGACCGGTCCGTTCGCGCCCGTGGTCAGGGGAGTCGGGCGCCACATCTCCTCGAGCGTGGAGCGACGGAGCACCGTGTCGTAGCGGCGCGCGAGCGCGGTGTCGCCGCGTGTCGCATTGGTCAGGAAGGCAACGTACGTCACCAGGTCGGCCAGCGGCGCGTTCCAGCCCCCGTTGGGAATGGTGATGCCGGGATCGAAGTCGCGATGCCCGGACATCAACGTGTCGCGTCCGGTGCTGTCGCGTTCGATGGTATAGCCGTTCGACCGGTCGGCGGCGAGGAAGTACGGAGTGGCGCCGAAGTAGCTGCGCGTCATGCCGAGCGGGGTCCAGATGTTCTTCTGGATGTAGGACTGGTAAGGATCGCCGCTGATCGCCTCGATGATGCGTGCCAGGTAGATGAACGCGGGGTTGCTGTAGCCATACCGGGAACCGGGTGCGAACAGCAGTTGCTGGTACGGCATCATGCTCACGAGCTGTTCCCAGCGGGTCGGCTCGAAGGGCTGCCACGGCGCGCCGTTGCCATAGGGCCAGGTGGGGTTCTGGAATCCCGAGGTATGCGCCAGCAGCATGCGGATGGTGATGTCGTCGATGGAGCCGTACGGATCGTGGACCTGGCGCAGTTCGGGCACCCAGGTGGTGACCTTGTCGTCGAGGTTCAGCTTGCCCCGGTCGCGCAGCTGCATGATGGCAATGGCGGTGAGCGTCTTGGTGATGGACGCCCAATGGTAGATGGTGCGTTCATCCACCCTCTGCCCGCTGTCCCGATCGGCCAGTCCCAGTTCCAGGTGCCGAAGGACCGTTCCATTCCGCATCAGCACGCTGCTGCCCCCGACCACCTGCTGGCTCGTCACGAAAGTCTGCAGCGTCTGGGTAAAGGCGGGCCAGCCGGGGGCGGGGGCTTCGCGCCCGGGGCGGCCCTGGGCCAGGGTCAGGCTGGGCGAGGCCCAGAGGGCGCAAAGAGCGCCAAGACGGCGGAGGGTGCGTAAGAGCGCTCGATTGCGGTTTTCGAGGGTCACCGTTGTCCCTGGGCGCGCTTTGGAGTAGCTTTTACGGTTCTATGGGCACGACTTCCGTGCCCCGTGGCCGACGAGTTCAGGGAGGTTGCAATGATCGAAGTTCGTCTGAGCGACACCGACTCGCTGGAGCGGGCGCTCAAGGTCTTCAAGAAGAAGCTGCAGAAGTCGGGTCTCCTCCGGGAGCTGCGGCGCCGCCGGCATTACGTGAAGCCGAGCGAGGCGCGCGCGCTCAAGACCGCCGCCGCACAGCGCCGGGCCCGGAAGAAGACCGACACCAAGGAAACCTGGTAACCGCTTTCAGCGGGGCCAGAGCCAGCCAAACGTTCCTGCCGTAAGCAGGCCGTAGATCAAGCCGTCCAGTACTTCCTTGACGGCAATTGACCACGGCTTTCCCATCCAGATCGCTGCGGGGAGTTGTCCCGCGGCGTAGGCGAGAAAAGCCGCCATCCCCACCGTGTGGAACACCTTGCGGTATTCGGTGCCTACCGGCAGGACGCTCGATGCCAGATGTGCCACAAGCGCCGAGACGACCAGGGTGAACACGAACCAGTTGATCAGGCTCGGTCCCATCGTGGGCGCGCCATTCGGCCGCAGCGTGATGACAGCTACCGGCCCCTCGGTGCACTTGGCGATGTGGTCGGGGCTGGCCATCTGCTTCATGTCCGAGATGTGCGGAATGACGTACTGGCCCGGGCCCGGGTTGTTGCCGCCCCGGAAGGCGGCGCGGACCGCGTCCTCGTTAGGGAGAGCGCGATAGTCGGAGGCGTGGTACTTGAGCACCATGTGAATCAGCGTACTGGCGACGAACACGAGGACGGCGGACAGCAGGATCGGGAGCCAGAGTGCGGCGAACGAAACCATGAGCGGAGTCCTGTGGGAGGCGGAATCTAGGCTACGGCATGGTACCGGTCGGGGCAAGGCGCTGGGCGGCGGCGGGCGGGCTGCCACGTGCTATTGACTCGGGGACACCGGAGCCCGATAGTCAGCAGTTCGGAGGCTGAGAGCCCCGGTGCGAAGTCGATGGTCGCCCAGGCGCCGGGGGGAGCCAATCGCGAAACCGGCCGAGCAGCGCACGTCTGCGGGGCCGGTTTGCCTTTGTGGAGCATGCCGGCTCCCTCATCCCCAGGAGGCACGCCATGTTTGCCACAATCCGCAGGTACACCGCGACAGAAACCATCGCCCAGAAAGACATCCAGGAGTTCCGGCATCTCATCAGCGATGGATTTCTCCCGATGGTGAAGGACATCGAGGGGTTCCACGCCTATCACGTGTTCGTGTCGGACAAGGAACTCTGTACGGTAAGCGTCTTCGAGACGAAAGCGGGAGCGGAGGAGTCGACGCGCAAGGCAGCCGAGTTCGTGCGGAAGACGCCGTTGCCGCTGAAAATCGGGGCTCCGGAAGTGATCGAGGGAGACCTGCTGCTTTCTCTGGAAGCAGCGCGGATGGTCGGGACGCACTGACGGCGACCCGCCGGGGTCGTCAGTGGTGGACGGCCCCGGTCACGCCCTCCGAGATCAGCCTGAACTGTCCGATTTCGTCCGGATCCGGCGCGTCGATCCGGGCGGTGACGATCGCCACGATGTCCAGGTCGGTGAAGACCACGACGTACTGGCCGCCGTAACCCGCCATGTAGGGAACGCCTGCCGGCGTGATCCACCAGAGCAAGCCGTAGCCGCGCCCATCCGGTCTGGGGATGCCGCCGTCCACCTGCTTCCGCATTGCCGCGTTCATGTATGCTGCCGGTACCACCTGCTTTCCATCCCAGCACCCTCCGCGCAGTGCGAGCAGTCCCAGTTTGCCAAGCTCGCGCGTGGTGAGCCGGAGGCCACCGGCGCCGTCGCCGTTGCCGTTTGGCTCGAATCGGGGCCAGCGGCTTTGGTCGATGTCGATGTCCAGCGGCTTCCACAGGGTGGCACTGGAAAATTTGAGCACGTTCTCCCCGCTCGTTTCGGATATCGCGCGAATGAGCAACTGCACCGCTTCGTTGCTGTAGCGGAAGGTAGAGCCGGGTGACGTCATGACACGGAGCATGAGCGGCTTCTCCAGGTACCACTCCTCGCTGAGTCCGCTGGTCATGGTGAGGAGCTGGCGCACGGTGATCGACAGGGCACGCCCGCGAGGTGGCGCCAGCTGCGGCAGCAGCTGGATCAGCGGCTGATCCAGGGAGTCGATGAGTCCGCGATCGAGCGCGATACCAACCAACATGGACGTGACGGACTTGGTGATCGAGGCCACCGGTACGGCCAGGCTGCGGCTTCCGCCGTGAAAGTATTCCTCGAGCGCGATCTGCCCGTGGCGCACCACCATGATGCTGGTCACGCCCGGGATCTTGCGGGCCCGGGTGACGACCGCCTGGAGCGAATCGGGGTCGAGCCCCACACTGCCCGGCTCCGCCACCAGCCACCTCTTCGTGGGCCATGGCCCGACGCTGTCACAGGGCGCAGCCGTGATTGGGGTCCCCTGAAGCAGGAGAGCCAGGATGCCGGATATCACGATCACGACTCTCCTCCGAGGGCGTGGAACCGAGCATCACGACAGTGGTGGTGCAGTCTTTCGCACATCGTCCCGCGAGAGTCGCGGGCAAAGTGCCGCGCGGCGCGCGCTGCAGAGAATTGCTCGCGCAAAACGGGCGGCGAACGTCATGCGGCAGCATCGCTTGGCGAGGGGCTTATCACGAGTGCCGTGGTTCGCCACGTGCAGCAGGAGTGATGGACCCCAACCAGACACACCGTGCCCCCAGCCTCGCGCAACATGCTGCAGGCCACCTCGTCTCATGCGACCCGCTGGGTAACGGGGTCGCTGTCCCTGGGTGCCGGCCTCGCCACGATCCTCGCGTCGGCCCACTCCTGCGGCCTCATCGGTGATGCCTCGGCCACGCGCCGCACGGTGATGGACTTCGGCGTGCACTGGGTGGGCGTCACGCCCGCCCTCGACACGCTCGAGTCGCTCGGCGACACGGTGCGGCTCGCCGCGGCAATCACCGACCAGCGCGGCACCGCGCTGATCGGTACCTCGCTGTCCTGGAGCAGCGAGAACCCGCGGATCGCGACGGTCGACAGCACCGGCGTTGCGGTGGCCCAGGCGCCGGGCTCGACTTTCATTGTGGCCCACGTGGGCGAGAAGTCGGCGCGTTCGCGGCTCGTGGTGGCGCCGCGAATGGCACGCCTCGAGATCACTGACACTACGGTTACCATCGGCGAAGGCTTCAGCCGGCGGCTGACGGCGAGGGCGCTGGATGCGCGGGGGCACGTAGCGCCGCCGGTGGCAGTGACCTGGGTGACATCGGATACGGCGGTGATCGTGGTGAGCGACTCGGGGGTGGTGACCGGGGTGGGCGCGGGCCAGGCCGATATCACGGCGATGCACAGCGGCGTTCTTGCCATGGTGCACGCGTCGGTGTCGCCAGTGCCGGGCCGCTTGCTGTCCCTCGATGGCAACGCCCAGGCAGCCGAAGCAGGCGGGCGCCTCGGGACGCCGGTACGGGTGCTGCTCGAGTCGCGTCGCGGCCGGCCGATGGCCGGCGTGAGCGTGCATTTCGTGGCAGAGCGAGGCGGCACCGCCGATCCCGCCTACGCCACGACCAACGCCGAGGGGATCGCCAGCAGCACCTGGACACTGGGTGC
This sequence comes from uncultured Gemmatimonadales bacterium, assembly GCA_963822925.1. Lineage (GTDB taxonomy): Bacteria > Gemmatimonadota > Gemmatimonadetes > Gemmatimonadales > GWC2-71-9 > JAGGAG01. Next base: position 164,495 of record CAWGJN010000002.1, on the reverse strand, counting down.
GATGCCGGGCCGGCAGAGGCTGTCCGCCACGTGCGCCGAGCTTGATAGCGCGGCGGTGTTGATCGCGGAAGCGGAACCCACTGCGGCCAATACCCGGGTGACGCCGGTGGGCTATCCCTGGAGCGGGGTGGCCGGTTCCCGGGTGCCCCTGCGCGTGGCAGTGCAGCTCACCGATTCGACGGGCCGGTTGATGTCAGGTGTTCCGGTGACCTGGGTCGCGCTCGACAGCGGCAGTATCACAACGGCCGAGGCACGCACCGATTCGCTGGGTGAGTCGCACGCGACGTGGCGACTCTCTCCGCGCGCCGGTTTGCAGCGCGCGCGGGTGCGGGTGGGCACGGGGCGGAATGTACCCGTGGCGCCGGTTCTCGCCGCAGCGATCGCGGGTCCGCCGGCACTGTTGCTGGGAGGCGATGGGAACGCGCAGAAGGGCATCGCGGGCGAAGCCTTGCGCCGGGCGATCTCGGTGGAATTGCGCGACGAGGCAGGCAACCCGGTGGAGGGGGCGGCGGTGGTGGCGTCAGTGCTCGCGGGCACGCTCGCCGACAGCACGGCGATCACCGATTCTGCCGGGGTTGCCGCGTTCCGGTGGAAGCTCGGCCCCAAGGCGGGGCGGCAGCAGATGCAGGTGCGGGCGGGCGGGCTTCCGCCACTCACCGCGACGGTCCTCGCCACGCCGGGCACGCCGGCCAACATCGAGTTCGTCTCACCGCCCACCAGTGGCACGACCGGCAAGCCGCTCGCCCGGCCGATCCGGCTGGTGATCACCGACCTGCACGGCAACCGGGTAACGGACCGGCAGGTGACGTTGTCGGCCACCTCTGGTTCGCTCAGCCCCGCCCGCGCCATGCCCGCACCGGATGGTTCCGTGACGGCGAAATGGCGGCTTGGAACAAAGCGAGGCGTACAGGTACTCACCGCGGAAGTGCGGGGCACCGCGGTGCGGGCCCGGACGGAGGTCATGGTGCGGTAGGACGCGCCATGGCCACGTCCTGCTCCATGGTGTTGCCGAACAGATACGGCGCGGTACCCACCTCCACGAATCCACACTTTCGATAGAAGGCATGGGCCCGGAAGTTCCGGAACCATGCGAGCAACCAGAGTGTCCGCCGCTCGCGCCGGCGGGCCTCGGCATCGACCGCCGCCATGAGCTGCTGCGCTACACCCTTTCCCTTCCAGACCTGGTCTATGTAAAAGCGGCGTATCTGCAATGGCGCGGGTCCGGTGACACATGGCGGTACCGGATCCTCGCCCAGCAGGGCGTAACCGATCGCGTTGCCGTGATCGTCCTCGAGCAGCAGCGTGGTGGTGGCCACATCGGCCAGTTCCGCGGCCTGCTGCGGTTCCCCGAAGTGGCGATCCATGTGGACCTGGAGGTCGGAACTCGAATCCGATCCACCGTACGCGTCGAAGAACGTGCGGCGCGCCACGGCAGCAAGCAGTGCCGCATCGGCAGGCACAGCCATGCGAATGGAAGGCATGTCGGGTCAGGCGAAACGCTGCGCGAACGCGGCGGCGAGCTCGGGCCCGGCGGTGTCGGTGTCGTGCTTGAAATAGACCCAGGCCTCATCCCAGGGCTGGACGCCGAGCCTTGCGGCCCAGGCATCGAGCTCGGCCGGCGTGTAGGCCGGCTTGTGGAGCCGGAGGTAGCCATAGGGCGCGCTGGCGGCGACGACTGCCTCGGTGTCCTCGCTTTCAGCGGCCACGAGCGACACCTCGTGTTCGCGGAGGAGATCGTAGACCTCGTCGGTGAACCAGGTGGGGTGACGGAACTCGATGGCGGCCTTCCAGCGCTTGGGGATGAGCGGCAGGAACGCGGCGAGGCGATCGCGGTCGAGCTTCATGTTGGGCGGCAGCTGAAAGAGCGTGGGCCCGCGCTTGTCGCCGAGCGCGGTGCAGACGCGCAGCAGATAGCCCATCAAGTCGTCGACGTCCTTGAGGCGCGCGTGATGGGTAATGCGCTGGGACGCCTTGACGCTGAAGGTGAATCCGTCGGGCACCGCGGCCGCCCAGTCGACGACGACGCTTTCCTTGGGGAGGCGGTAGAAGGTGTTGTTGATCTCGACCGTGGGGAATCGCGCGGCGTAGTACGGGAGCATCTCCGCGGTGGGGAGGGTCTTGGGATAGAAGGAGCCCTTCCACTCCGGGAACGAGTAGCCGCTGGTGCCGACGTGGATGCGCATGGGCAAGAAGCGTAACGCGCGCGCGGTCGATCCGGAACGGGCTCGGCGCTCGGAGTCGGCCATTGCGGCCATTCTCGCCGGACTGCGATCGGCGCGTCTCTGGGGCGGCTCCTTCGGCTCTCGTGCCGTCGCTCCACGCATCGGCTCGGGATATGACGTTCGATTCTGAACGCGCCGGGCAACAGAGCCTCCGGAGCCATCCCCATTCGACGCGCTCGCGCAGCTCAACGTGAGCGTGATGGCGGGATGCCCCTCCGAAAGGGTCTGGCTGCCGGGTGGACCGTGAGCGTGACGTCCATGTGCCCGGCCCCGAGGACCCTTGAGGAGGGGCATCCCGCCGTCGCGCTCCCAACGGAACGGCGTTCGTCACCGAAAGTCGGGCGCGCTAGCTTTCTCCTCATGGCCGCGGCGCGCGACGTCACGATCCCGCTCGACGACGGAACGGTTCCGGGTCTCCTCATGGTGCCCGACGGTGCCGCCGCGTGCTACGTGATAGCGCACGGCGCCGGTGCCGGGATGCGGCACGCGTTCCTCGAGGCAGTCGCGGCGGCACTCGCGACGCGTGACGTGGCGACGCTGCGATACCAGTTTCCCTACATGGACCAGCGGCGGGGCCGCCCCGATTCTCCAGCGGTGGCAACGGCAACCGTGCGGGCCGCCATCGGCGTGGCCCAGGCGGAGCTGCCCGGCATGCCGGTCTTCGCGGGCGGAAAGTCGTTCGGCGGCCGCATGACCTCCGAACTCGCCAGCCGGGAACCGTTGACGGGCGTGCTCGGGCTCGTGTTCCTCGGTTTTCCGCTGCATGCCCCGAACAAGCCCGACATCAAACGCGCGACGCACCTGTACCAGGTGCCGATCCCGATGCTGTTCCTGCAGGGCACGCGTGACGACCTGGCGGAAATGGGCCGGATGCGGAGCGTGTGTGCCGACCTGGGCACGCTGGCGACGCTGCACGAAGTGGAGGGCGCAGATCATTCGTTCCACGTGCTGAAGCGCTCGGGGCGCACGGATGCGCAGGTACTCGATGAGCTGTGCGATACAACGCGCCAGTGGATGTCGCAGTGCGGCGCTAACTTTCCCGCGTGACCTTCACTCCCAGTTCAACCCAGCTCTCTGCCATCGAAGCACCCGCAGGGCCCGTCCTCGTGCTGGCGGGTCCGGGCGCGGGCAAGACCTTCTGCCTCATCGAGCGCATCCGGCACTTCGTGGACAGCCAGGGAATCCCGCCAGCGCGGATCTGCGCCGTCACGTTCACCAACCGTGCCGCGGGAGAGATTGCGGGACGTCTGCGGGACGCGGTGGGCGACCGGGCCGACGACATGACGGCGGGGACGATCCACTCGCTCTGCGTCTCCCTGCTGCGTGAGCATGGCGAGCGCATCGGTGTGCCGCGCGGGTTCGGGATTGCCGATGACGCCTACCAGCTGGAGGTGCTGCGCCGGCTGGGCGAGTACAAGTGGGGCAGCTCGCGACTCAACGAATTCAGCCGGCACCGCCTCGCCGGAGAGGAACTCCACCCCAACAACGTGCAGCTGCTGGCGGCTTACCAGGCATGGCTGGCACAGCGGAAACTGCTCGACTACGACGACCTGGTGATCCGCGCTTCCCAGTTGCTGGAACTGGCCGACGTGCGCGAGGTGGTGGCTGCAAAATGGGACGCGCTGCTGGTGGATGAGTGCCAGGACCTCAACCCGGTCCAGTATGCCGTGATCAATCGCCTGGCCTGCGGGCATCGCAACCTCTTTGCGGTGGGCGACGACGAGCAGTCGATCTTCTCCTGGGCCGGCGCGGAGCCGAAGGTACTGCGGGACCTGATGAACGACTATGGCATCAAGGTACCGATCGTGCTGGGGGAGAATCGCCGTTCGGCGCGCGCGATCTTCGAGACGGCGCGCCGCCTGCTACGGCTCAACCCGACGCTGTTCCGGAAGGAGCTGCGTGCCACGCGGGAGTCGCCGTACGGCGTGGAAGTGAAGCTCTTCGACGATGACGACGCCGAGTCGGCGTGGCTCCTCGCCGACATCCTGAAAGACCGTGAAGGGTCGCACCTGCCCTGGGGCGAGTACGGCGTGCTGTATCGCACCCACGAGCTGGGGTCGCGCATCGAGGGGATGCTGCTGCAGGCAGGCGTTCCCTGCCGACTGGCGGCGGGTCGCGCACTGCAGGACGATCCAGTCGTCCAGTATCTCGTGGCGGCCTTGCGATGCATCTCGGCCCCGGGCGACCCGGTGCCCGAGGCGTCGCTGGCGAAGGTCGTGCTGCCCGACATGCTGTTCCAGCGCATTCGCGCCGGTGCGGAGTCGGCGCAGGTGGAGTTCCTCGAGTGGCTCCGGCAAGAGGCGCGGCGCGGTTCAAAGGACGACACGGAAACCAAGAAGCTCCGGCGTTTCCTGCTCGCCCTCGACAACCTGCATGCGCTGGCGCGGAAGCACGCGACCATCCGTGGCCTGGTGGACGAGCTGCTGGCGCAGCGGGTCGGCGAGTATCGCACGCTGCTGGAGGAGCGGCATGACGACCTGAGTGATCCCGCGTCGCATGCGGAGGTGTGCGCGCTGGCGGCCGAGCTCGGGTCGGCACTTCACGGCCGGCGGAGAGTGTGGCTCAGGAGGCTCGGGGGCGTCGAGATCGCGCTGGCGGGAATGCTGCGCGGGGGCGGAGTGACGAGCGTGGGCTTCCTCGATGCAGGCATCGACGCGGCGCCCGGCGACCTGGTGCTCGATCCCGGCGCGCTGGGACCGCTCGGACCGGGCCTCACCACGTTCAAGGCGCTGCAGCTGCTGCACAGCAACGCCACGACCAGCGTCTTCCGGGATTTTGTGGCCTTCGACCTGGAGACCACCGGCAACAACGTCGACGCCTGTGAAATCGTGGAGATTGCGGGCGTGCGGGTGCGGAACGGTCTCGTGGTGGATCACTTTCATTCACTGGTGATGCCACGGGTGCCGGTTTCGCCCCAGGCGTCCGCAGTGCACGGGTACACCGACCAGGTCCTGCGCGAAGGCAATGCCCCCGACTTCGAAGCGGTATGGCCGGCATTCCGCGCCTTCGTGGGCAACGACATGCTGGTGGCCCACAACGGCCACTGGTTCGACTTCCCCATCCTGCGACGGATGTCCGAGGGACTGGGCGGGCTGGCGGACGTCACGCTGTATGACACCCTTCCGCTCGCCCGTGAACTGCATCCGGGGAGCCGGCGGCTGGGCGATCTCGCGGAAGCCTTCGGCATCGAGCTGCTCCGCGCCCATCACGGACTGGATGACTCCAGGGCGCTCGCCCTCGTCTTCCTGCGGCTCGAAGAAGAGAAGCTGGCGCGCTCGAGGAAGACGGCGCTGGTCAACCTGCTCGACTGGCTCGGACTTGCGCTGGCGCTCGGCGACTGGGCTACCCTGTCCGACGAGGCGGGGCTGCTGCTCAAGCTCACTCGCGCGTGGGCGCTCGGCCGATACAGCAACTGTCTCGACGAGTACGCGGTGGAGCGGGAGCGGCCGGGTGCCGCCGGTGCACCGACGCATGATGAAGTGATCGAGCGACTGGGTGGACGGGAGAAGATGCTGCAGATCCGCGCGGAAAAGACCGCGCTCGACCGCTATCCTGCCGCGATGGAGCGACTGGGCCGGATCCTCGACACGCTGCAGGGCACCACGCTCGACGTGCAGCTGCTGGAGCTGCTCGAGCGCGTGGCGCTCTCGAAGTCGGACGGGGTCGAAGCCGACCACGACCGGGTCAACCTGCTCACGCTGCACGCCACCAAGGGACTCGAGTTCAAGCGGGTGTACGTGGTCGGCGTGGAAGACTCGGAGTTGCCGGGTGTGCGCCAGGGGAAGCCGGTGGGGAACGCCACGATGGAGGAAGCCCGCCGTCTGCTGTACGTGGGAATGACACGGGCTGAGGACCGCCTGGTGCTGACTCGCGTGCGCGAACGGCACGGCGTCCCCACCGGCGGCGCCCAGTTCCTGGATGAACTGGGCTTCTAGCTCTTACGACGCCTTGCGGGCCTTCTTCTTCGGCGCCTTGTCCTCGGGCTCGGCCTCGCGGCCGCCCTTGGCGATGCTCGCCTTCAGCGCTTCCATCAGGTCGATGATCTTGGTCGGCGCCCGCTCCGCGGGCTCCGCCGTGATCTCCTGGCCGTCGACCTTGGCCTGAATAGCCTGGAGCACCCGATCACGCACCTGGTCGTGATACTTCTCCGGGTGGAACTCGTCGGTAGCGGTCTGGTCGATCAGCTGCTTGGCCAGCTTGAGTTCGGTGTCCTTGACGGTCGTCTCGGGGATGGGCACATCGGCGGCGCTCTTGAGCTCGTTGGCGTAGTGCAGTTGCTCCATCACCAGCACGCCATCGGCGGTGGGGCGCACCAGCACGAGGTTCTGCTTGCCCCGAGCCGCATATTGTCCGAGCGCCGCGCGGCCGGTTTCCTCCAGCGCCTTGGCGAGGAGGTGATAGGCGCGCTCGCCGCCCTTGTCAGGGCCCAGGAAGTAAGCCTTGTCGAGGTACACGCGGTCGATCTTTTCGAGTGGGACGAACTCGGCGATATCGATCGAGTTGGTGGCCTTCTCGTCGAGCGCCTTGAGCTCCTCGGGTGAGAACACCACGTATTGTCCCTTGGAGAACTCGTACCCCTTGGCGATCTCGTCCTTCTCCACGATACGATTGTTGTCGGTCGGCACCACATATTGCTGCTTGAGGCGCGTGCCGGTCTTCTTGTCCAGCATGTTGAAGGAGATGCTGGCGGACGACTCGGCGGTGGAAAACAGGCTGACCGGGACCGAGACCAGTCCGAACGAGATGGTGGCGGAGCCAATGGAGCGTGCGGGCATGATTTCAAGCCGACAGTTGGATGGTGATGCTGCCAGGCGGACACGGGGAATATTGCATGCCGCGTGAGCTAGAGAAATACCGGGCCAAACGCACAGCCGATAGTACCCCGGAACCGGCCGGAGTCGTCTCGCCAGGGCTGGGCGGGCTCTTCGTGGTGCACCAGCATGCGGCCCGCAACCTCCACTGGGACCTGCGGCTGGAGCTCGACGGTGTCCTGCTTTCCTTCGCGGTGCCGAAAGGCCCTTCGCCCGATCCCGCCGACAAGCGACTGGCGGTGCAGACCGAGGATCACCCGATCGAGTATGCCGATTTCGAGGGAGTGATCCCGGCGGGCAACTACGGCGCGGGGTCGATGATCGTGTGGGACAGGGGGAAATGGGTACCGCACGGGGATACCCGGGAGGGCCTGGAAAAGGGCAAGCTCCTCTTCGAGCTCAGGGGCTACAAGCTCAAGGGGATGTGGACGCTGGTGAAGCTCAAGAAGGGCGAGAAGGAGTGGCTCCTCATCAAGGAGCGCGATGGCTACGTCGAGCCGGGCGGCACCTTCCCGCCGGAGTCGGTGCTGTCGGGGCTGTCGGTGGAGCGGCTGCGCGACAGCGCGGACGTGGTCACCGCCGTAACGGCCGAACTGGAACGGCGGAAGCTGCGCAAGACGAACCTGCGCGGCGACGACGTGAAGCTGATGTTGTGCGAGCCGCGCGACGACGCGTTCAGCAAGCCCGGCTGGGTGTTCGAACTGAAACTCGACGGCTGGCGGGTGCTGGCCGAGCGGCACGGCACCGAGGCGCGCCTGTTGTCGCGCAACGGGAACGACCTCTCCGCCAGCTTTCCCGAGGTGATCCGGTCGCTGCGCGCGCTGCCCATGACCAACGCGCTCATCGACGGCGAAGTGGTGACGCTGGACGACAAGGGCCATCCCAACTTCCAGCGGCTGCAGCAGCGCGCCCGGCTGCGCCGCCCCATCGACATCCGGCGTGCCGCGGTCGAGTCTCCCGCCACCCTGTATGCGTTCGACCTGCCCTCGATCGAGGGCTATGACCTCCGGACACTGCCGCTGGTGGAGCGGAAGGCATTGCTGGCGCGCGTGGTGCCACCGGCGGGCCCACTCCGGTACCTCGATCACATCGAGACGCACGGCGAGGATTTTTTTGCGCAGGTGGAACGGATGGGCCTCGAAGGAATCATCGCGAAGAAGGCCGACAGCCTCTACAAGGGCGGCCGCACGCCGGCATGGCTCAAGATCAAGGCGGCGCGGAGCGACGACTTCGTGGTGGTGGGATTCACGGCACCCAAAGGAAGCCGTACCGGCTTCGGGGCGCTGCACCTGGCGCAGTACGTGGACAAGGAGCTGGTGTACGCGGGACGCGCCGGCAGCGGTTTCGACGACCAGCAGCTGGGTGACGTGCGGAAGCAGCTCGAGGGAATGGCGCGCGCGCAGCCCGCATGCAAGCCCCCGCGGCCCGCCCCCCTCGCCGCTGCCACGGACGGACCCCGGCCCCGGGCCGCGAAATTCGGGGCGAAGGACTTCTTCATGACGATCGCCGACTTCGAGTCCACCACCTGGGTGGATCCGCAGGTGGTGGCCGAGGTGCGGTTCACGGAGTGGACCAACGAGGGACTGCTTCGGCACCCGGTGTTCCTTCGTTTCCGGGACGACAAGAAGCCGGAGGAATGTGTGAGACAGGAAGCCGCGGAACGCGCGGAGGGCGGGAATGGCGGGCAGGGTCGGAACGGGACGAACGGAGTACCGAGGCAGGAGGAGGACGTGCCGCGCGAAGTTCCCTTCTCCAACCTCAAGAAGATCTACTTCCCGGAGGACAAGTACACCAAAGGCGATCTCATCGACTACTACCGTCTCGTCGCCCCATCCCTTCTGCCATATCTACGGGACCGACCCCTTGTCCTCACCCGCTACCCCGACGGGATTCACGGGAAGTCCTTCTTCCAGAAGGATGCCCCCGACTTCATACCCGAGTGGGTACGCACGGTACGGCAATGGAGCGAGGACCCGGCACGCGAGATCGATTACATCGTGTGCGAGGACGTGGAGTCGCTGCTCTACGTGGTCAACCTGGGTTCGATTCCGCTGCATATGTGGGGCAGCCGGGTGTCCGCGCTGGAGCGGCCGGACTGGTGCATTCTCGACCTCGACCCCAAGGGCGCGCCGTTCACCGACGTCGTCGCGGTGGCCCACGCCATCCATGCGCGATGCGATGCCATCGAGCTGCCGCACTACATCAAGACCACCGGATCAAGCGGCCTGCACGTGATGATCCCGCTGGGGCAGCAACTCACATACGACCAGTGCCGTTCGTTCGGCGAGGTGCTGGCCCGGCTGATCGTGGCGGAGCTGCCGAAGATCGCGACCGTCACACGGCAGGTGGAGCGGCGGGAGGGCAAGGTGTACGTGGACTACCTGCAGAACGGCCGGGGCAAGACCATCGTGGCGCCCTACAGCGTGCGTCCGCTCCCGGGCGCGCCGGTGTCGGCGCCCCTGGAGTGGAGCGAGGTGACGCCAAAGCTGGATCCGCGCAAGTTCACCATCGCGAACATGGCGGCCCGGCTCAAGAAGAAGAAGTCAGACCCGATGCTGCCGGTGCTGAGCGAGGCGCCGGATATCGTGAAGGCGATCTCGAGGCTCAACGACGTCGGATAGGCGGTGGTCGGGGCTGCCCCTCTCGACCACCGCCTGTGCCGCCGTTCCCGCTTACTCGTCTTCCTGGCGGAGCGCCACCACCGCCGCGCGGACTCGATCGGCCAGAGTGCGCTCCTCACGGAGTGCTTCGATGATGGCCTCAGCCTGCTTCATGTGCAGCGACAGGCTGCCGGCCTTCTCCATCGCCTGATCGATTACCGCGCGCTGCCCGTGCAGCGTTTCCAGGCTGGCGCGCAGGTCAAGGGTCATCGCTTCGGCGCGTGACAGGCGCTGTTCCGCACGCTCCACCTGCTGCCGCCGGTGCTCGAGGGCCTCGACGGCGCCGGTAGCCTGGCGCAGCTGGGCCTGCGTGTCGAGCACCACGCGCGCGGTTTCCTCCACCTCGCGCCGGGCATCGCTGATCGCGCGCGCGGCAGCCAGGGTCTGGGCCGCCTCCCCGTGCACCTGGCGCACCTCGCGCTGCAGGGTGTCCACCGCCTCCTGACGGCTCAGCACCGCCTCGGTGGCGCGGGTCATCTCACGCTCCGCCACCTGCCAGCGGGCCAGGTGTTCCTCGAATTGCCGCAGCTGGTCCTGCACCAGGTTGAGCGCGAGGCTGCGCTCACCCAGGTCGGTGCTCGAGCGCTCCAGCTCGCGGGCGCGCTCCTCGGCGGTGGCGAGCGACGCGGTGAGCACGCGCACCACTTCCTCCAGCCGTTCCGCGCTGTCGGCGCCGTCGCGCCGCAGCTCGGCGGCGCGGGCCAGCTGCTCCATGGCACGCTCCAGGCCACCCTCACGACGCGACAGCTCATCCTCCAGCTGCCGCAGGCGCTCCTTCAGCTCATCGGCAGTCCGCGCCTTGCCGCCCAGGCCGTCGAGGGCCTCGGCGAGCGACCCCATGCGACGATCGGCGTCGCCAATCCAGCTGGCGACCTCGGCGACACGATCGGCCACCCGATCGGCGTCGTCGGCGCGGCCGGCGACGTTGTTGAAGCGCTGTTCGGCGCCGTCCATGCGCGTCGCCAGCGCGGCGGTGCGTTCATTGAGCTCGAAACCCACCGCGTGCAGGCTGGCCACACGCTGGCTCAGGTCGTCGAGCTGGGCCACACGCGCGTCGGCCACGTCGAGCGACGTGGTGACGCGATCGACGTCCTTGCGCACCCGCTCCACCAGTGGTTCCAGGGCCAGCAACTCGTTGACCTGTCCCTTGAGCGCGCGGGTGGACTCGTCGCTCCGGGAAAGCCACTTCTCGGTATCGCCTTGCGATTCGCGCAGGCGCGCCAGCTCCTGCTGGGCGCGACCCACTTCCTCGAGGGCGTCGCGCACGGCGTCCTCGGAACCACGGAGCACGCCCAGGTCGCGCATGGCGGTTTCAACCGCTGGACGCGCGTCCTCGAGCTTCTGCACCCTCAGGCCCAGGCCCGCCATCTGCTGCTCGAGCCGCGCCGCCTCAGCCTGAAGAATCCGGGCCCGCTCGGCCTTTTCGCCCAGCTGCTTGAACTCGGTGCTGAGCCCCGACACCTGGGCATAGAGATGCTGGGTCTGGCCATGCAGGCCGACGATGTGCCGGCCGGACTCGTTCAGTACCTGCAGCTTGGTTTCGTACTCGCGAACTTCGGCGCGGATCTCGGCGATGCGCTCGGCGAGCGAGTCCATGCCGCGACGCTCCTGATCCACCAGGGACACGCTGCGCTCCATGTCGGCCCGCAGCACGGTGAGCGCCTCCCGCAGGGAGGACTCGTCAGTGCCCAGGCCGGCCTGGCGGGTGCTGAGCGACTCGGTTTCGCTGGACACGCGGCGCTGGGTTTCCTCGGCGCTGCTGACACGCACCTCGAGCTCGCGCAGGAGCCGGAGCAGGTCGTCCTGACGCCGGAAGCCGGCTTCGAGCTGCGGCAGCATGCCGAAGAGGTGGGTGACCTGTCCGCTGGTGCGATCTATCAGGTCCCGCTGCTGTTCCAGGGCCGCGAGCTTCTGGGTGGTCTGCTCGGCGAGGGCGCGGAGCACCCCGATCTGGTGCTGTACCTCAGGCAGCCGTTCGCTCTGTTCCCGGAGGGCGCTCACGATGCCGGTGGCCTGCCCGGTACGCTCCTCGATGCCCGCCAGCCTGGCCTCGGCGCCGGTCCAGGCCTCATCGAAGGCATTGAGCCGCAGCATGGCGCGCTCGAGCGTGGGCGACAGGGCATCGATGGCCCGGAGCTGCTGCTCCAGGGTGGCGACGCGCTCGCCGAGCACGGCGGCCATGGCGGCGCTGTCACCGGATTGGGCCGCCTGCAGCTCGCCGGCCGCCGCCTCGGCGCGGGCAACGAGCGTCTCGAGGCTGCTGCGTTCACGCTGAATGGCGGTGAGCACCGTGCGGATCTCGCCGGGGGTGGGCCCGGTCTCCTGGCGCTTGAGGCCCTTGAGGAAAGTCATCGGAAGACACTCCTTCGGCGTGACGAACTGCGCGGCGGCGAATCGAGCGGTGGATATCTATTTGTGTCGCAATGCACGTGCCTCGCGCAGTGGCTCGATCACGACAGCGGCGACGTTTTTTACAGCTCGAGCCTATTGACGCGGCGAGTGCAGAGATGGGGTACCGCTGGGGCGGCCAAGTGACGAATGCTGCACGAAATGACGGCACAAAAACGGCGTGAGGAGGGGATGACGTCAGGGTGGAAGTGCAGCAGGCTGGTCGGGACAACTCCACAGGAGCGGCATGATGCGGCGAATACTGCATGCTTCGACCGTCGCGGTTTGCGCGGCGATCCTGGCTGGGTGTGGGGGATCGGAGGCCGCGGGGAACGACCCGCCGCCGGGGACCAATCCGCCGCCCGTCCTGCCGCCCGCCAATCCGCCGGGCACGCCCGACCTCGGTACCAACGCGAGCCTCAACGGGAAGATTCCCTTCCCGGCGGACAATGCCTGGAACGTCAGGATCGACACCGCGCAGGTGGACCCCAACTCCAATGCGCTGATTGCGAGCATCGGCCTCACCACCAGTCTCCACCCGGACTGGGGCACGACCGAGACGTACTACGGCATTCCGTACGTGGTGGTGGCCGGAAACACGCCGAAAGTGAACGTCACCTTCGATTACGCCGACGAGAGCGATGCCGGCCCGTACCCGATCCCGTCCGGTCCCCCGATCGAAGGCGGGGCGGGGAGCGGCGGTGACCGGCACATCCTCATGGTCGACCGCGACAACTGGATCCTGTACGAGCTGTACGCCGCCTATCCGCCGGCATCGGCGGGCCAGCCATGGACCGCGGGCGCGGGAGCGATCTACGACCTCAACTCGAATGCGCTGCGCCCGGCAGGCTGGACATCGGCGGATGCGGCCGGCCTTCCGATCTTTCCCGGACTCGCGCGCTATGACGAAGCGGCGGCCGGGCAGATCCGCCACGCGCTCCGGTTCACCGTGAATAACACGCGCCGGGCCTATGTCCACCCCGCGCGGCACTGGGCCAGCAGCAACACCAGCGCCGACCTGCCGCCGATGGGGATGCGCGTGCGGCTCAAGCAGGACTTCGACCTCAGCGGGTTTCCCGTGCACGCGCAGGTCGTGCTGCAGGCCCTCAAGACCTACGGGATGATCCTGGCCGACAACGGCTCCAACTGGTACGTGAGCGGCGTGTCCGACACGCGCTGGGACCCGGCCATCTTCGACGCCTTCCGCAACGTGCACGGCAGCGACTTCGAGGTGGTGAAGATGGGGACGATCGTGACGCCATAACGACCAGGTCGCAGTGTCAATAGGCGCATCCCATCATACATGACAGGCTGTTCGACAGGGCAACCATGCCTCCGACGACGAGGCCCACTGGCACAGCAATGCCCAGTACGAGTCCCAGGGTCTTGCCGGTGCTACCCTGCCTGGTCTGGACCGAGGTGACGTCAGCGATGGGAATCGCGACCTCGGGTGCGTCGGACTTGAGGCGTCCGTAGAGCGTGTCGTTGGCGATGCGCGGGGCGTGGAGCACCAGGCTGGCACCCGACGCGGTCGAGATCCGGATGGACTCGACTGGCCCTGCGCCCGTCGCCTGGGAGTCGGCAGTGGTCAGTCCGCCGAACGCATTGGCCGGGGCTGTCTGCGCCTGGGGAGCCGCGACTGGCTGGGCCGCGAGCACGGTCTCGATGTTACCCTGCGAGGTCTTCCAGCTGGTACAGCCGGTGGTACTCATGACGTAGCACGCCAGGACCAAGGCTGCGACGGCCCGACGCGATGCGTGGTGAAGCACGTGCACATTCCCGATTGAGGTCGGAGGGACGATCGTGCGCAGGGGTCAAGCAGGGGTCAAGCGTGATCCGGAACCTTCGGCAGGTCCTCCGCGTAGGGCTCAACATCCCCAATTCGGCAGTCCAACCCGGAGGCCCGATGCGCAGCGCCCGTTCTGTCGTCACGTCCGCTACCCTGCTGGTCCTGCTGACCCTTGTTGCCCGATCCACCCCGCTGGCCGCGCAGGCGTTCTTCCTGACGGTGCCATTCGGAAGCCAGCGCGCATCAGGCACGCAGACCATCGGCCTGACGAACATCTCGATGAGTTACGACCGGCCGGGAGTGGACGGCCGGAAGATCTGGGGTGGGCTCGTGCCCTACGACTCGGTGTGGCGGGCAGGAGCCAACGTCAACACGGTGATCGCGTTCACGTCACCCGTTACTGTCGGCGGCAAGGAGCTGCCCGCGGGGCGGTACGGAGTCTTCATGATTCCCACGCCGCAGCAGTGGACGGTGATCCTGAGCCGGGAAGCGAATGCCTGGGGTCACTTCAGCTACAACCAGGCGGAGGACGTGCTGCGGTTCACGGTGACACCGATAGCGGGCGAGATGACGGAGCGGCTGGAGTACACCTTCGACGAGCCGAAGGCCGATGCGGTGACCGTGACGCTTCGGTGGGAGAAGCTCGCGGTACCGTTCGTCGTGTCGGTGAACAGCACGCAGGTGGTGATGGACAGCCTGCAGCAGCAACTGCGCGGCCTGCCGAAGTTCTTCCCCGATGCGTGGCGACAGGCAGCCGCGTGGGCCTTCAACCACGACCAGATTGCCGTCGCGAGTGCCTGGGCCGACACGGCGATCGGACTCGGTGCCACCTATCCCAACCTGATGCTGAAGTCCCGGATCCTCGCCAAGCAGGGCAACCAGGCCGGGGCCGATTCACTGAAGACGCGCGCGTTCGCGGTGGCAACCGAGGCTGACATGAACCTCTACGGCTACCAGTTGATGAATCAGAACAAGCAACAGGAGGCGCTCGCGGTGTTCCTCAAGAACACCAAGACCTATCCGCAGTCATGGAACACCTGGGACAGTCTCGCCGAGTGCTACGGCAAGATGGGCAACAAGAAGCTGGCGATTTCGAACTACCAGAAGGCGCTGGCGATGGTAGGCGACCCGGGGCAGAAGCGGCGGATCGAGGGAGCGATCTCGGCGCTGGAGAAGACTTGACCCGAGGAATAGCGACTGCGTGAGGTGGAACAGCGACTGCGTGAGGAGGAACTGCAACTGCGTGAGGGGTGAGGGGGCCGTATCTTCAGGGCGACCCTCCTCCTGGATACGGCATGCGTCATCCGATTCTTCTGGCGGCCGCCACGCTCGTGGCGGCTGGTCCTCTCCTGGCCCAGGCCCCGGTTACTGCTCCAAAGCGCGTCCTGGTGCTGGCCGGACACCTCATCGATGGCACCAGCGACAAGCCGCGAGACAACCAGGCCATCCTGATCGAGGGAGACAGCATCGTCGCCGTGGGACCGCGGGCGGACCTCGAATCGGGTGCGGGGAACGCCGAGCGCATCGACCTGGGCAGCATGACGGTGCTGCCGGGGCTCATCGACAGCCACACCCACATCCTGCTCCAGGGCGACATCACGGCGCAGGACTACGACGACCAGCTGCTCAAGGAGTCGATACCCTACCGGACGATCCGCGCGACGATGGCGGCGCGCACGGCGCTGGAGAACGGCTTCACGGCCATGCGCGACCTCGAGACGGAGGGCGCGATGTACGCCGACGTGGACGTGAAGAAGGCAATCAACCGGGGGGTGATTCCGGGGCCGAGGATGTTCGTGTCGACGCGCGCGTTCGCGCCCACCGGGATGTACCCGCTGCAGGGGTACTCGTGGGAACTGCAGATGCCGCAGGGCGTGCAGATCACCGATGGCGTGGAGAACCTGCGGCAGGCAGTGCGGGAACAGGTGGGTAACGGCGCCGACTGGATCAAGTTCTACGCCGATCGCCGTTACTTCATCGGACCGGACGGCAGGCTGCACAGCTGGGTGAATTACACCGATGCCGAGATGCAGGCGATCGTGCAGGAGACGCACCGGCTCGGCAGAAAGGTGGCGGCGCACGCGATCGGCTGGGACGGGATCGACGCGGCGTTGCGCGCGGGGGTGAACAGCATCGAGCATGGCGACGGCCTGACCGCCGACCTGGTGGAACGGATGAAGGCCCAGCATGTGTACTGGTGTCCCGACCATCTATGTCGGCGCCTATGTCGCCGAAGGTCGCGGGGGCATCTGGCCGCGAATGGTGGAGATCGAGAAGGCCAACTTCGGTGAGGCGGTGAAACGCGGCCTGCTGCCCTACATCGCGTACGGCACCGATGCAGGCGGCTATGCATGGACCGAGAACCAGGCAAAGGAGTTTGCCTACATGGTCCGGTATGGCATGACGCCAATGCAGGCCATCATGTCGGCGACCGCCACCGGAGCCCGCCTGCTGGATCAGCCGAGGCTGGGTGGGCTCGCGCCAGGGAAGCTGGCGGACATCGTGGCGGTGAATGGAGATCCGCTGGCGGATATCACGGAGCTGGAGCGGGTGGGGTTTGTGATGAAAGGCGGGATTGTCTACCGGAAGTGAGGCACGACAGGCGGCAGGCGGCAAGAGGAAAGGCGGCAGGCAGCAGGAAGAAAAGCAAGAGGAAATGCAAAAGGGCGGAACTCTCGTTCCGCCCTCTGGCGTTCATTCCCCTTCTGGTTGCGTCATCACTCCATCGGATGACCTAGAACCGGAACCCGAACACGAACGGCACGTATCCCGACGTCGTACCATCCACCCAGACCTTCTGGTAACTGACCTCGACGAAAATGCGGCGTGAATTGAGGCCGCCTCCGACGCGACCGCCATAGAGCGGATTACGGGTAGAGCCCGTGAATCCCGGCGGTGGCGAGACGCTGCGGACGCCGCCCACGCCACCGATCAGGCCGTATGGGGCGATGAAGTTCGGAATGCGCTTCCCGATCAGCAGGTCGAGGGTACCGGTGACGTCGTAGACATTCGCATCGACACTGTTCACCGTCCAGTAGTTGCCCGCGCCGCCCAGCCGCAATTGCGTGATCTGGCTGACTCCGGCGCCGTAGGCCAGCATGCCGCTGAACCCGATGCCGGTGCTGCTGCTCATGTCACCGGTAGGCGCCGAGCCACCGCCGCCGACGTACCAATGGGCAAATTTCGCCGGCTTCTTCTCTGCCTTGCTCTTGCTCGCAGCAGCGGGCGCGGCTGGAGGCGTGCCTGCCGATGCAGGGGGCGGAGGCTCGAGGCCGTCAACCACGGGAGCGGCGACGACGGGCTTGGGCGGGAGTGGTGCAGATGGCGCGGCCGGGGCGACAGCGGATGGAGCTACCGCGGATACGGCAACCGCGGGCGCCGGCTCAGGTGCGGACGCAGCCGCCGCGGGAGCCGGTGGCGCGGCGGCCACCTTGAGCGCTGGTGCCGTCGTGGGGGCCGCCGGTGCGGCCGGTGTGGCGGCTGCCGCCGGGGCCTTCACGATGCTGTCGATCCACACCGTCTTGAGCAGAAACACGGTGCCCGACTTCTGGCTCTTGACCCGGACGCCGTTCGGGTCGTTTTCGCTCAGGATCTGGCCGTGGATGACGCCACCTTCCTTGAGGTAGATGGTGGCCATGGCAGGTGCGTCCTGGGCGGCGAGCGGCACCGTGCCGCTGATCATGGATAACGCGACCAGAACCACCGCGAGTCGGGGTGCGAACGTGGGCATGGCAAGCGCTCCTCTCGTAGGTATGCCCGAGGACCCCGGGCATCGATACGAGCGCGGCAACGGCAGTGCCAGCAACGCCTTTCACCATCGCGCAAACCGTGGACGGTGACGCGATGCGATTCAGGCGATCAAGCGATTGTGGCTGTTGGAGTTACCGAAACGAAAAATGCCGCTCGAGACAGGCGGCACCGGGGACTGCAAAGTTCGGTCGATCGCAGGCTCCGCGCTGCCCGACTCGTGGCGGATTCCGCTATTGCGCGATCTGGGTCAACTCCCAGGCACTGCCGCGGCGTTCGAGCTGGACCTGCTCGTTGACCACGCGGGTGCTACCGAAGGCGCCGCCTCGAATTTCCGTGGTGGAGCCGCTCAATTCGGCGATCGCGCGATTTCCGTTGACCTTGAGGCCCGACACCTTCCACCGGATGCTGTAGCGTCCACCGGTTGCAAAGAATCCGCCCAGCTGCTCCTGGCGCGGTCCGGACATTCCCGGGAAACGGCGGAGCGCTTCGGCCATGTCGCCGAGCGTAAGGGCTTGACCGTAACCCTTCAGCGCGCGCTCGATGGCGCTGCTCGTCTCGGGCGACACCGCGCCTGGCGCAGCGACCCGTCCGAGCAGGGCGTCGCTGCCGGAGATCTCGCGCTTGGTGGCGCCTCCGTCGGCGGGCTCCTCCATGTCGACCACGGATACCGCCACAACTGGAACGGCGGGCGCCGCGGCCGAAACCTGTGCGGGAGCGCTATCCTGGGGTGCTGCGGCACCGGTGGATGCCTTAGGCGCCTTACGCGCGGCCCCATTGGCGGCCGTGCCAGGAATCTCGGACTTCGCTGGCAAGCCGCCGGCCGTGGTGCCCGGCTGCACGGTGCTCGATGCGGGCACGGCAGCCACATCCACCGGTGGTGCGGGCACAGGCTCAGGCGCTGCGCGCCGCCAGGGCGCGAAGTAAATCGCGGCCGCCACGAGAAGGCCGCCGCCGGCCACCGCGGTGACGAGTCCACGCCGGCTCCTGATGCGGCCGATCTGCACAGTCTTCGCCTCGGAAATCCCCAGGCTGGCACGAGGAAATGGAATCGGGCTCCGCGGC
Organism: uncultured Gemmatimonadales bacterium; assembly: GCA_963822925.1. Lineage (GTDB taxonomy): Bacteria > Gemmatimonadota > Gemmatimonadetes > Gemmatimonadales > GWC2-71-9 > JAGGAG01. Next base: position 145,813 of record CAWGJN010000002.1, on the reverse strand, counting down.
GTGGTATAGCGCACGCTGAGCGGACGCGAACCGGTGGTGGCCAGCGTGATGAGCTGGTTCCGCGTGGGCTCGTCCTGAGACGGCGCGAGGTTGCCCATTGCCGCCACGGCTTCCTCGATGGACGGCCAGCGGTCGGAAGGCTCCTTGGCCAGCATTCGCATCACCGCACTTGCAAGCTCGGACGGGCACTCGGACCGTAGATCGATGATGGCTGGTACCGGCACATGCACGTGTGCATACATGACCGACATCATCGAGGTGCCGGGGAAGGGCAATCGACCCGTGAGCATCTCGTAGGCGACCACGCCCAGGGCGTACTGGTCGGAGGCGCCGCTGATGTCGTTGGAGAGGCACTGCTCCGGGCTCATGTAGGCCGGCGTTCCAACCATCATGCCGGAGGTGGTAAGCCCCTCCGATTCGGCGACCTTGGCGATGCCGAAATCGGTAACGACACACCAGCCCTCGTCGTCGATGAGGATGTTGCCCGGCTTGATGTCCCGGTGCACCACGCCGTGGCGATGAGCATATCCTACCGCACCCGCGACCTGACCCAGGATGGCCTGGACCGTGGGAACCGGCAGGGCGCCAGTCTCGCGCAGGATGCTGTCGAGGGGACGGCCATCGACATGCTTCATGACGAAGTAGAGCAGACGGTCCGCGTGCCGGACCGAATAGATCGGGATGATGTTGGGGTGACTCAGGGAGGCCGCGGTGCGGGCCTCGCGGCGGAACCGCTCTACCAGGGCGGGACTGGCCCCGAGCGAGGGGGAGATGACCTTGATGGCCACCCGCCGGTCGAGTGCAATATCGTGCGCGGCGTAGACGGTGGCCATGCCGCCGCTGCCCAGCTCGCCGAGGATCTCGTACTCGCCCAGCGTGGTGGCGCGGAGGAGCTCGAGCTCTTCAGTATTTGCGGCGTCCACTGGTGTGGCCATCCGATCGGTTTCCTGAGCGGAATTCACGGTGGTAACGTGCCTCTGCCGGGGGATATTCGCAAGGATAGTACAGCGTCCTCAAGTGGCCGGCGTCAGGTGGTGGAAAACCCTGCCCTGACATGGCTTCCGTCACAGAAAGGCTTGTTCGCGGAGTGACCACAGCGGCAGAATGTCGCCTTGGTCGCACAGCCCGCCGCCACACCTGCCGCATCAAGGACGCGCAGGCTGCCCCTGAATAGCAGTGGGCCGTTCAGCTGTGGCTCGATGCGCAGCGGGCCGCTGGCATCGGCACCATCGGCGTCGAGGCGGTTGGCGGGAATGCGCGTGGAAGGATCCTCGAACCGGACGCGCAGGTGGGAGTTGTCGCAATAGGGCTTATGGGTGGACGCCCCGCAGCGACAGAGCGTGAGTCGAGTTTCCTGCAACACGCTTCCATCGGTCTGTACCAGCTCGAGCTGGCCGCGAATATACAGCGGGCCATTTCGGGAGACTTGCAGCGCGTTCTCCTGATCGGGCACCTCGGCGGGACCGCCATCCTTGCGGATGTAGTGCAGCGCGCCCGAAGGACACTGCTCGACGACGGCTGCGATCTTGTCGGCCGTGCTGTTGCCGACGATGACCCAGGGGCGACTGCCGGGATCGAATACCCGGGCAGGCCGCGGATGCAGGCACTCACGTGGATGCATCGCGACTTGTGGTAGGTCACGTCGATAGCGGTGCCGGTATACAGGTGAAGCTTCTCGGGCATCGCGTCGCGGGGATCGGAACTCATGGGCACCCGGGCGTTAGTTGGGGAGAAGGCAGCAAGCGGCAGGCGGCAAGCGGCAGGCGGCGAGCAGCAGGCAGCTGGTGAAATCAGACCCTCATAGTTGTCGGCGCGCCACTCGGCGACCGCGCGCTTGATGTCTCCGTTGGTCGGAAACTCGCCAGCAAAGACGCGGCGCGCGAGGGCGGGCAATTCCTGACAATGAAGATCGGCATGGCAACGAAATGCGTAAAGCGGGCTGAACCGCGGTGCGTGGCGCAGGTCTGCATTGGACGTTCAAATGGGAATGCGACAACGTAAGGAGGAACTGCAACTGCGTGAACAGTAAACAGTGAACCGTCAACCGGGCCTAGGCCAGCAGCTCGTTGAGTTGGCTCATAGCGGCGGACAATTCGTCCCTCGAGGGAAGGCTGCCCTGCGCGAGGCGAGGCGATCCACCACCCCGGCCACCGCGGGCAGCGAGCAGTTGCTTGAGCACCGCACCGGCATCGATACCACTCGAGGCGGAGGTGGCGAGCAGAACGGCAGGCGGCTCACTCGATGCGCCGAGAAAGATGGCGCCGTCGTGAGCGGCAACCGCGAGGGCCAGTGGTCGGAGTGACTCGAGCGAACCGGTATCAAGGCGCTCCGTGACCAGGCGACGGCCCGTGCCGCCGGGAGTTGCAGCCGCCAGCCGCTCTGCCGCCTGGAATACGCTGAGCTGGGCAAGCATGGCATCTCGCGCCGCATGGGCGTCGCGCAGCTCGGCGCGTTGCCGATCGACCAGGCCGGGCGCGTCGTCGAGGGCAGCCGAGAATCCGCCCGCGATCTGCGCGAGTGCCAGATAGTCGGCGCGGGCGTGGCGCGTGGCGCGCAGGCCGCAGACAAAATCCACCCGCACCCGCTTCCTGACCCGCTCGACCCGGCGCACGAGGATCGACCCGATCTCCGCCGTCGAGCGAACATGGGTGCCGCCACAGGCGCTCCGGTCGAGCTCCGCAATCGTGACGAGTCGAAGCATGCCGGCACGGTCGCTCGGCTTTCGCAGGCCGGTGGCGGTTGCGGCATCCTCGAAGCTCACGGTGACCGGCCGGTTCTCGGCAGCCACAGCATTGGCGCGATCCTGCACATCGGCAATCTCACCGGCCGAGACTTCTCCCACGTCGAGGTCGAGGGTGGAAGAATCGCCGCCGAAGTGGACGCTCACCGTCTCGGCGTTCAATAGCTCGATGAAGACCGCGGACAGCAGGTGTTGGCCCGTGTGCTGCTGCATGTGGTCGAAGCGGCGAGGCCAGTCGACCAGGCCCTGGACCAGGCTCGTGCCGAGTGGTGAAGCGAGGACATGGGCGACCCGCTCGCCGTCGTCCACCACATCCAGGACAGGGATGCTATCGATGGTGCCGAGGTCGTGCGGCTGGCCTCCCGACGTGGGATAGAACGCGGTACGATCGAGGTAAACGCGACGACCGCCGTCAGCGTGTTCGCTGACAGCGGCCGAGAACGAGGCGAGATAGGCGTCGGTGTAGTAGAGTCGCTCGGTCACCCGGGCAAGTTAACGCTCGCGCTTCTGCATCGCCTCGATGGAGGCCTTTACCGCGAGTGCCGAGAGGGTGGCCATGGTGATCTGTACCGTAATGAGGTCCTGCCAGATGGCATGCCGGGCGGCGGGATCGATGGCGTCGCTGCGGCGCAGCAGGGTACGCCGGTCACTGGGCCGGGCGCAGCCCGTGGCGATGGCAGCGTTCATCTCGGCCGAGATGCGACGCGCGCGATCCATGAGGCTTTCGGACTTCTCGGCGGCGGTGCGGCACTCGACCACGGGGTCCCGGCCGTAGCGCCAGTTCCACGACCAGAGCAGGCGCACGTCCTTGAGGTAGACGTGCCCGTCCGCCCCATAGTGCGTGATCCGATAGTTGTGAACGGCGCGACTGGCCACAGGAACCTCGGCTCGATGGACAAAGGCGAGGATCGCATATCGCGCGCCGCAAATCGCCGGAACGGGTTTGGCGGCTAACTGGTTGATCTTATGTGAGTTACGGATTTAAAACGGGGGTGCCGCCCTTGGAGCAGCACCCCCTGTCGTTGCGGTGAGCAGACAGTGGCGGCCTACTTCACGCGCTCCAAGTACTCGCCGGTGCTGGGGTTGACCCGCACTTTTTCGCCGCTGCCGACGAACTCGGGAACCTGAATCGTGGCTCCATTCACCAGCGTCGCCGGCTTGCTGCTGGCAGTCTTAGTGGCGGTCTTCATGACCGGGGCGGTATCGGTAATCTCGATCTCGAGGGTGGACGGGAGCTTGATCGAAATCGGGCGCCCGTTGAGCCACTCGGCCTGGAACACCATTTCGGGCTGCATCCAGGGGCGCAGCTCGCCCACCACCTCGGAATCGAGGATGAACTGTTCATAGGTGTGGGAATCCATGACGTGCAGGTCGGTGCCGTCGTCGTACATGACCTGCATTTCCTTGGTGTCGAGGCGGGCCGTCTCGAGGTCTTCGGTGGAACTGAAGCGGGTCTCGAAGCTGTTGCCATTGGACAAGTTGCGCATGCGCACCTGGACGAACGCCCGGAGGTTTCCGGGGGTACGGTGCTGGAAATCCATGACGCGGCAGGGCTGGCCTTCGTAAATCACCACCACGCCCTTGCGGATGTCGTTTGCCTTCATCGGTCTGCCCCGCCTTCTGTACCAGTGTCGCCGGGCGCGCTGGTGCGCCGGTTTCGTGAGCCACAAAATACTCCGGGGAGGGCTGAACGGAACCCGTGCTGCCCTCGCGGATCCGGCGGGACACGTCTCTGGGGCGGCTCCTTCGGCTCTCGTGCCGGCGCGGCGAGGTCCAGATCGCACTCCCTCAACAGATCGGCGGTGCGTCTGGGGAGAGTTCGATCGCGCCGCCGCCGGGCAACAGAGCCTCCGGAGCCATCCCCATCGACGCGCCCGCCAAAGGGCGGGGCATCCCCCGGGCGCGGGGCCCTTCGGCCTCTCGCACCTCGACGGTGCAGCCTGAAACTCGCCGGGCGTGGGACCGTATATCACTGCGCACGACCAACCGCTTCAGCGGAGACGACGATGTCGAATGATCTCACGACGGTTCAGAGGGGAGAAATCATGTCCACGACAGAGCAGGTCCACACCGAAGAGCACAAGGTGGCTGGCGATCGCCTGGTGGAGCGTATCAAGGAGCTCGTTCGCCAGGGGAACATCCGCCGCGTGATCGTGAAGAACGACGAGGGGAAGACGCTGCTCGAGATTCCCCTGACGATCGGCGTGGTGGGCGCGGTCCTGCTCCCGGTATGGGTGGCGCTGGGCGCGATTGCGGCGCTGGCGGCACAGTATACGATCGAGGTGGAGAAGACCGACGAATAGGCGGTCCTGCGCTCGACAGGCAGCGGGAGGGGGAGGCGGATGGGATTCCGCTTCCCCCTTCAGTTTTCCCCCGGTCTTGCCGGATGTCGCTCCCGGGCACATTTCGACGCATGATGTAGGTGGGATACACCATCGACACCGGAGATGACCATGCTGACCCAGGCAGTCCAGTGGACGGAACTGGCCCGCGAGATCGGGCCCGGCTTTGCGGCGCGCGCCGCGGACCACGACGAAAACGACGCCTTTGTCGCCGATAACTACGCTGTCCTCAAGGAGAACAAGGTGTTCTCGGCCATGGTGCCGGCCGAGTTCGGGGGAGGCGGTGCCAGCCATCGGGAGGTCTGCGCGCTGCTGCGGGAGCTGGCTCACTACTGCCCGTCGACGGCCCTCGCGCTCTCGATGCACCAGCACCTGCTGGCGGCGGCGCTCTTCAATCACCGGCATGGGCGCCCGGGGCAGAAGCTCCTCGAAGCGGTGGGGGCGCGAGAGCTGGTGCTGGTCAGCACCGGGGCCAACGACTGGCTCGCGTCGTCTGGCGAGGCGGTAAAGGTGGAGGGTGGCTATCGCGTGACTGCCAGCAAGCCTTTCGCGAGCGGCTCCCCAGCGGGTGACATGCTTGTCACCTCGGCGCCGTACAACGATCCGGCGGAAGGGTGGCAGGTGCTGCACTTCCCGCTTCCGATCAGCTCGGAGGGTGTCACCGTCAACCTCGACTGGCAGGCGATGGGCATGCGCGGGACTGGTTCGGGGACCGTCGTGCTCAGGGACGCATTCGTCCCCGACGGGGCCGTTTCACTTCGCCGGCCCCGGGCCAGGTATCACGCCGTGTACAACATCATCATGGGGTGTGCCCTGCCGCTGATCATGTCGGTCTACGTGGGCGTGGGGGAAACCGCCGCCGAGCGTGCGCTTGTCCTTGCCCGCAAGCGCGGCAGCATGCCCCAGCTGCTGGGTGAGCTCGAGAACCACCTGACGTCGGCACGGCTGGCGCTCGACAGCATGGTATCGCTCGCGGCGGACCTCGAGTTCGAGCCGTCGAATGAGCTCAGCAGCGCCATGCTGGTACGGAAGACCCTGGCCTCCAATGCCGTCATCGCGACGACGGCCAAAGCCCTCGAGGCCACCGGGGGATCGGGTTACCTGCGCGCCAATGGCATCGAGCGCCTCCTGCGCGATGCTTACGCGTCACAGTTCCATCCGCTGCCGGAGCGGAAGCAGCAGGAGTTCACTGGACGTGTCGCGCTCGGCATGGACCCTGTGGACTAGCGGCAAGCGGCAGGCCGTCCGGAAGAACTGCCTGCCGCATGACTTCCTGCTGCCTTACTTCCTCTTCACCCCCACCTCGGTCGCGCCGGAGTCGACGCGCAGGCTGATCCATTCGCCTGCGATGGCATGACCCGGCACGCCGCAGATGACCCAGAACCAGCCGGCCTCTTCCGCCTCGAACGAGGTATCGTCGGTGCGTCCCGCGGCGAGACCGGGCAGCACCGCGCGAGTCATGGCGTTGGTAAACGCCGACTGGCCGCCCTGCTGGGGGAGTTTTTCGCGCTCGGCGACCACCACCAGGCTGTGGCTGCCGGTCGAGTCCTGGTTGACCCAATGCCACCGGACGGTCCAGCCGCGCGGCACGATGACCTGGATGCTGCCGTCGTGTTCGCCGTTCAACTGGGCGCTCGCGGCACCGGCCGGGCGAGTGACCGTGAGATCCAGCAACACCGACTTTCCGGCGGGATCGGGATGGATCCAGGCCGGAAGTCCGGCGTCCTGGGCCGCGAGGGGAGACACGGCGAGGGCCATGAGGGCGGCCAGGAGGAGACCGAATCGTATGCGATACAAAACCTTAGGCATGTGACTCCGGGGTATGCTGCATCTTGACACGGGGCGTTCTAGCCGGATCTTAAGTACACCTGAATACCACAATCATCAGAAAAAATGCAGGGAACCGGAACCGTTGGGGAGCGGGGCCGGGCGTGGGTTCGATCCTTACGCAGGCGAACATCACCACATCACGGGAGTGCACCACAGATGAATTTTCGTCGATTCAGCTGGTTGCCGGCGCTGTGCCTGATTACGGGTACCGCGGCCGCGCAGAAGCCGACGGGAGACGACTGGACCACGTATGGCGGAGACCAGTGGAACCAGCGTTACTCCGGTCTGAATGAAATCAATGCCAGCAATGTCGCCAAACTGGTGCCGCGCGGCATGCTGCAGACCGGTATCGCGAAGCTCGGTTCGTTCGAGAACACGCCGGTCATCATGGGCGGCAAGGCCTTCATCACGACGCCGTTCAACACGGCGATCGCGTACGACCTCGCCACCGGCAAGCAGCTCTGGCGCTACGAGCACAAGCTCGGCACCACGATCTACTGCTGCGGTCCGAACAATCGCGGCGTCGGTGTGCACGGCCCGCACGTGTACATGGGAACCCTCGACGCCCGTCTGGTCGCCTTGAATGGCACGACGGGCGAAGTCGTATGGGACATCGAGGTGGCCGATCCGACGTACGGCTACAGCATCACGCACGCACCGCTCGTCATCGACAACAACGTGATCGTGGGCGTGTCGGGTGGTGAATACGGCATCCGCGGCCACGTGACGGCGTACGATGCCGTGACCGGCAAGCAGGTGTGGCGCTGGTACTCCATCCCGGCGCCGAAGGGCGACCCGACGTTCGACGAGAAGGCGCCCAACGGCTGGTGGGGCGGCTGGGTGGGCAGCACGCCGGATGGCGCGGACCTGCACCGCGACGTCGCGAAGGAAAAGGGCGACAGCGCGAAGAACGGGGATGCGTGGACTCGTGGCGGCGGTGGCGTGTGGATGACGCCAGCGTATGATCCCGAAAGCAAGACCATCTACGTCGCCGTGGGCAATCCGTCCCCCGACCTCGATGGCAGCATCCGCCCGGGCGACAACCTCTACACCGACGCCGTCGTGGCGATCGACGCCACCAGCGGCAAGACCAAGTGGTACTACCAGACGGTGCCGCACGACGTGTGGGACCTCGACGCCGTATCGCCGCCGGTCGTGGCGACGGTCGGTGGCAAGAAGGTCGTGGTCCACGCCGGCAAGACGGGCTGGGTCTACGTCCTCGATGCCGCGACGGGCAAGCTGGTGAGGCGATCGGATGCGTTCGTGCCGCAGGAGAACATGTTCGCGCTGCCGACCGGCGGCGAGGGCACGCGGATGCTTCCTGGCGCCAACGGTGGTGCGGAGTGGTCGCCGATCTCGATCGACCCGACGCTGGGCTTTGCCTACGTCGCCGCGCTGCACCAGCCGATGTGGTATCGCACGAACTACGCACCGTGGGAGAAGGGCCGCCTCTGGCTGGGTTCCGCCTTCGTGGCGATCCCGACCGAGGAGCAGTACGGCCTGTTCTCCGCCGTCAACCTGGCCACCGGCAAGATTGCGTGGCAGGTGAAGGTGCCGCAGCCGATGATGGGTGGCGCGCTGTCCACCGCTGGTGGCCTGACGTTCACCGGTGAGGGCAACGGCAACTTCAACGCGTACGACTCGAAGACGGGCAAGCTGCTGTGGACGTTCAACGCGGGCGCCGGCTGCAACAGCGCCCCGATGAGCTTCAAGCACAAGGGTGAGCAGATGATTGGCGTCGCCTGCGGCGGCAACTACCAGCTCAACTACCCGCTTGGCAACTCCGTGATGTTCTTCGGACTTCCGAAGTCGGTCGCGGCGAAGTAGTTATCGGCAGGTCGCTTGCTCTGCTGGTGGGCGGGAGTGCCTCTCGAGGTGCTCCCGCCCCTCAGTTTGTACTGTCATGATGAGGAGTCGCAATGATTTACCGCACGCTCGCCGTTGCCGTTCTGGTGCTTGCAGGTGTCACCGACCGAGTCCCCGCACAGGGACAGTCGGCGGTCCGCGCGCCGGATCCGGCGTGGCTCAAGTGGAATGCCGATACCAAGACGGTGACGTTCCAGCTGATCGCCGGAGTGCCGGCGCTCGTCGAGTCCGTTCAATTTCAACGGCTTCACCGACGGCAAGCTGACGCTGGTGGTGCCGGCCGGTGCCACCGTGGTGATGCCGTTCGTCAACGAGGATGGTGTGCCGCACAGCGCCGAGGTCATCTCGGGAACTGGACCGATCCCCAACATGGGTGGCAATGCGGCCATCCCCCGGGCGTACACCATCAACCTGCTCGAGGGCCTGCCTCAGGGCGGCAAGGACGTCATGCGCTTCACGGCCGCCCCGCACCGCGACGTATCGCATCTTCTGCGGGGTACCGGGACATGGACTCTCGGGGATGTACATCGACATGAAGGTGGACTCGAGCGCCAAGGAACCGTCGATGGTCCCCACCCTCAGCGGTCAAGTGAGCCTTGCTCGCACGTCGCATGGTTGGCGGCGGCGCCGGCATGATCGCCGGGTCCCTCCTCACGGCCGGATTCATGGGGGCCCGGCAGGACCGGTCGTGGTTCGAGCTCGATGGCCGCGACTGGGGCACCGATGGAGGCGCCGCAGCGCGTGGCGTGGACGCAGGGATTCCTGGCGGGTCGCGCGGTGGGCCAGGTGCCCGACTCCGTGGCGCGGCGACACGATCGCCTTCGCGCAGGGACCTGACCCAGCTGCGGCGGGGCAACGGACTCGCCTTCCCGTACGCGCCTTCGCTGTATGTCTCCCGGATGGGAGACTACTACTACTGGGAAAACCATCGTCCGCATCCGCTCTGGCGAGCGATGCTGGACGTGAACGCAGAGCTGAAGCGATGAGACAGACCTGGGCGAGCAGGCGGCGGGCGAGTGGTCGCGAAGGGTGCGTGCAGCGGTTGCTCGTGGCGCTGGGTGCTGACGGCGGCACCATTGAGCGCGCAGACCGTGCCCACCAAGCCAACCACGCTCACGTTCGACAGCGTGAACACCACCATCGCGGCGCTGATGCCGGCGGCACAGAAGGAGAACATCAAGAATGTGGCGTTCTCGGCGCAGGGCACTGAGCTGCGGATGGACGCCGATGTGCGCCTCTCGGCGGTACCGGGCATGGAGATGATGGCAGCGCTCGGTTTCGCGAAGATGACCGCGGTCGGTCCGGTGAGCATCATCCAGCCAGGCGTGGTCGGATGGCGAATCCGAACGATCGAAGTATCGGGCGTCCCCCTGGCAGAATCGATCTGGGGTCCGCAGGTGCGGAAGGCGACGAGGCGGAACGACAACGTGGTGCCGGTACAGGTGGGGAGCTGGGTGAAGGGAGTGCAGGTGCAGCCGACGGGGTTGCGGCTGTACTGAAGTATGCGGTAATCGGTGAGCGGGCCTTCGAGGCCGAGGCCGCAGCAGTGCTGAAATCTGCAGTATGTCGAAGTGCTGACGACAGTTGCAGCATCCCGCAGTACGCCAACAATAGCACCGTTCTTGCCCCCGTGATCAGTCGAGTTTCCCAAGTCATCAAGTGGCAGTGTCTTGGATAGAACCGACCCCGCATCACGAGGTCAGTATGCAATCGTTCCGGGCATTCTACGCTGCAGTTTCCGTTGTCGCGTTCCTCTCGCTCAGCTCGTGCACGGCGGTGTCGGAACCGGACCCTGGCGACGGCGGGGATCCGCCGCCGGCCGTGAATGCGGTGTGGTCCGATCCGGCTACATGGGGCGGCTCGGTGCCGGCCGCGGGGGCCGATGTGGTGATTCCCGCCGACAAGAACGTGCTGCTCGACGTGGACCCGCCGGCCCTGGGAAGCCTGACGATCAACGGCTCGCTGACCTTCTCGCCGACGATCGACCTGGCGCTCACGTCGCGGTACATCGTGGTGCAGGGTACGCTGCAGATCGGCACCGAGTCGGCCAAGCGGACGCGGAAGGCAACGATCACGCTGACGGGTGACGGTGGGGGCAGCATCCTGGGCTTCGGCGACAAGATGGTCGGCGTGCTCCCGGGCGGGCGGCTCGAGCTGCATGGCGAGTCGCGGCTCGCGTGGACCAAGCTCGCGTCAACGGCCGCAGTGGGCGCCACGGAGATCACGCTGCTGCAAGCCCCGAACTGGCGGGCCGGCGACAGGATCGTGCTGGCGTCGACCGACTTCGATCCGTTCCAGGCGGAGGAAGTGACGATCAACTCGGTGAGCGGGAGCACGGTACGGTTCGACACGCCGCTGCGCTATGCACACTGGGGCGTGATGCAGTCGGTGAGCGGGGTGCAGCTGGACGAGCGGGGCGAAGTGGGCCTGCTGACGCGGGTGGTGACGATCCAGGGTGACAGCGCATCGCTCGCGACTGGCATCGGCGGGCACGTGATGGTAATGCAGGGTGCCACGGCGCACGTGGAAGGTGTCACCTTCACCCTCATGGGGCAGAAGACGCGGCTCGCGCGGTACCCGATGCACTGGCACCTGGCCGGCGCGGTGGATGGGCAGTATTTCCGCAACAACTCGGTGTGGAAGAGCTTCAATCGCTGCCTCACCGTGCATGGCACCGACAACGTGGTGGCCGACGGCAACGTCTGCCACGATCACCTGGGGCACGGCTTCTTTCTCGAGGACGGTGCGGAATCGGGCAATACCTTCACCGGTAACCTGGTGCTCACGACGCGCGCTCCCGCGTCGGGCGAAGAGGTGCTGCCATCGGACACGCGGCCCTCGAGCTTCTGGATCACCAACCCGGACAACATCTATCGCGGCAACGTGGCCGCGGGTTCGCGTGGCATCGGTTTCTGGTGCGCGTTCCCGGCGTCGCCCACGGGGCTCTCGGTGGGCGCGGCAGACCTGCCGCGGCGGACACCGCTGCGGGAGTTCAGGGACAACGTGGCGCACTCGAACCGGTCGGTCGGGCTCAACGTGGATGATGGCCCGACGATGGATGGAACCACGGAGACGACGAACTACTCGCCCAGGCAGGACCCGGCGGCCGAGTCGCCGCCGGTGATCGCCGACTTCACCGGGTTCCGGGGATGGAAGAACCAGGGGCGCGGCATCTGGCTCAGGGGCAGCAACCTGCGGATCAGCAACGCGGTGATGGCGGACAACGGCATCGGCGCCACTTTTGCCGCGAGCGAGACCTTCGTGCAGGCCTCCACGTTCATCGGGGAAAGCGACAACGTGGGCGCGGGAATGCCGTTCTACCGCGGCTACGAGTTCTACGACGGACGAGTGGGCGCGGACAACGTGCGCTTCATCAACTTCACCAAGATGGGGACGATCCCGTCGAGCGCGCTGGGTTACAACCGGAACAACGCGTTCCCGATCAGCACCGGCAACTATGCCCGCGGGCTCACGTTCACCAACGCGAACGAGGTGTACCTCGAGGATCCGCACGCCGACAAGGATGGTGACAAGGCGGCGGCCTTTTATGACTCGACGGGCTCGGTAACGGGCGCGGCGGGCACCTATGTGGTCGCGAACGTGCCGTTCATGGTTGACAACACCTGCACCCAGCGGACGGCGTGGAACTCGTGGGTGTGCACCGGGCGCCGGGTGAACCTCCGAGTCAACAACAATGGCACGGAACCGGCCGGCCCGTTCACGCTGCAGCGGGACGACGGGCAGAGCCTCACGCTGGTGGGTGTGCCGAACACGCAGACGACCGGCACCACCACGGCGCTGCCGGGCCGGGGCTACGTGTTGACGTGGGGCGGTGCAGTGCCGCCCAAGCCGCGGATCTTCCTCAACCGGACCCTGCCGGGTGAATGGGCGCGGGTGACGGTGCCATATCCCACGGGGAACATCAGGGTGATCCGGGACTACAACTCGAACTCACCGCTGGCGCAGTCGGCGAGTGTCGCGGAGGTGGACAATGCCGCGGGCGCCGCGTGGTACTATGACGCGGGGACGGGGCAGGTCCATCTCAAGCTGATGACGAACACGGGGCGGGATTACGCGGCGATGTTCATCGAGCCGCTCTAGCGGACGTGAGGACGTGAGGACGTGAAGACGTGAAGTGAAGGGGGCGGGCCGAGAGGTTCGCCCTCTTCTGTTGTGTTGGCCAAAGGCGGCCCGGCGCGAAGAGTCGGCCCTGCGTGCCTCTGGCAGCCGCTCGCGCTCCCGATGCAATCATCCCCAATGCCGCACCCGCGCTCGGACGCTGCCTCGGCACGCAGGACCCGACTCCCCGCACTACGTTGCCGCCTTGCCGCCTTGCCGCCTTGCCGCCTTGCCGCCTTGCCGCCTTGCCGCATCACGCCCTCAGATCCGCCGGCACCTGCTCGATGATGACTCGCGTAATCGGGCGGCGTAGCAGGCTACTCACGCGCAGTGTCAGAATCAGCGCCACGACCGCGAGTGCCGCGACCAGTCCCCACCAGAGGCCTACGGGGCCCAGCGCCGTGCGAAAGCCGAGCAGGAGGCTGAGCGGGATCCCGCAGAGCCAAAAGCCGCCCAGGTTGATGAACATGGGCACCTTGGTGTCACCGGCTCCGCGAAGAATGCCGGCGGTGACGGCCTGGGTGCCGTCGAAGAGCTGGAACACCCCGGCGACGGGGAGCAGCACCGCTGCCAGGGCAATGGTGGCCACATCGGTCGTGTACAGCTTCACCAGCTGCTCCGGGATGAGGAGGAACACGAGGCTGGTGAAGGCCATGAACCCGACACCGTACACGATCGCGGCGCGGGCGGCGCGGCGGGCGCCCCGGGGATCAGCGGCACCGATGGCATGGCCGACGAGCACGGCCGCGGCCTGGCCCATGCCGAGTGGCACCATGAAGGTGAGCGATGCGAGGTTGATCGCGACCTGGTGGGCCGCAACCGGAATGGTGCCAAAGCGGCCCATCATGAGGCCCACGGCGCCGAACGCGGTGAACTCGAGCGCAGTCTGGATGCCGATGGGCAGGCCCAGCCGAAGCATGCGCGCGAGTGGCGCCAGGGCGAGCGCGTCGCGACGCAGGGGCCGAAGTGCCGGGCGGAGTTCATGCCCCGCGAGGCCCAGGAGCATGAACGGCAGCGCCCAGCGGCCGATGGTGGTGGAGATCGCCGAGCCGGTGACACCCAGTGCAGGGGCGCCAAGATGGCCGTAGATGAGCACCCAGTTGAGGAACCCGTTGACGATGTTGCCGGCGATGATACAGATGATGATGGGGCGCATCGCACGCAGCGCCTGCAGGCTCTGGCGCAGCACCACGAAGAGGTAGAGCGGCAGCACGCTGGGCGCGGTCCAGCGGGCAAAGGCACCTGCGAGCGGCACCACCTCGGGCGGCTGTCCGAAGGCGCGCAGCGCCGACTCGCCATACAGCAGTGTGATGGCGGTGGGGATGGAAAGTACCAGGGCCAGGATGAGCCCACGCTGAACGCCGCGCGCCACGGCAGGATGGTCGCCCGCGCCCAGGGCCTGGGCCACGACGGGATCGAGCCCCATCAGGGCACCCATGCCGAGGATGGCGCAGCCGAAGAAGTACAGATTGCCCAGGGCCACGGCGGCGAGTGCCTTGGCGGAGACATGGCCCACCATGATGGTGTCCACCACGCCCATGGCCATGATCCCAACCTGGACCAGGACCACGGGCAGGGCGAGGCGCAGCAGGGCCCGGCTCTCTTCCGCGGTAGGCAGGGCGCGGGCGACTACATTTCTCATGTTGATTTCGGGTTTCCGGTTTTCGTCGGCCGAAAGGTACACAGGTACTCCGTGGCATCACCCGAGAAGGACAAGAAGAAGCGGGTCACCAGCGAAGTCGTCTGGCGCGAGGCCCGCGAACTGGTCTGGTCCCACCGCGGCAAGCTGACCGTCGGCATGCTGCTCATGGTGGTGAACCGCCTGGCGGGCCTGGTGCTTCCCACCAGCTCGAAATTCCTGATCGACCGCGTGCTTCCGCAGCACCGTGTGGACCTGCTCGGCGAACTGGCGTTGGCGGTGGGTTTGGCCACGCTGGTGCAGGCGTCGACGTCATTCGGGTTGTCGCAGGTGATGAGCATCGCGGCGCAACGCGCGATCACCGACCTCCGAAAGTCGGTGCAGGAACACCTGCTGCGCCTGCCGGTGAGCTACTTCGACTCGACGAAGACCGGGGTGCTCATCTCCCGGGTCATGACCGATGCCGAAGGGATCCGGAACCTGGTGGGCACCGGCATCGTGCAACTGGTGGGCGGGCTGCTGACGGCCACGATCGCGCTCGGGGTGCTCTTCTGGCTCAACTGGCGGATGACGACGATCACGCTGGTAATCCTGATGGCGTTCGGCGGGGTGATGGCGGCGGCATTCAACCGCCTGCGGCCGATCTTCCGGCAGCGCGGGGCGATCAATGCCGAGGTGAGCGGCCGGCTGGCGGAGACGGTGGGCGGCATCCGCCTGGTGAAGACGTACACGGCGGAGCGGCGGGAACGGCAGGTGTTCGGGAAGGGCGTGCACCGCCTCTTCCGCAACGTCGCGGCAACGATCACGGCGATCTCGTGGGTGTCGGCGGTGACCACGGTGATCATCGGTATCGTGGGGATGCTGCTCATCACGATGGGCGGCCGGGCCATCCTGAGCGGGCAGATGACGCTGGGCGACTTCATCATGTACGTGTTCTTCATCGGGCTCGTGGCGGCGCCGCTGGTGCAGATCGCGTCCATTGGCACCCAGGTGAGCGAGGCCTTCGCGGGGCTGGACCGGATCCGCGAGGTGCGCGGTCTCGAGACCGAGGATGCCGGCGATGCCCGGCGGCGCGAGGTGCCACTGCTCGATGGCGACGTGCTGTTCGACGACGTGAGCTTCAGCTACGTGCCCGATGTGCCGGTGCTGCAGGAGGTCAGCTTCCATGCCCCTGCGGGATCGACGACGGCGCTGGTAGGATCGAGCGGCTCGGGCAAGAGCACGATGCTGAGCCTGGTCCTGGCGTTCAACCGGCCGCAGTCAGGCAGGGTGCTGGTGGACGGGATGGACCTCACCACGCTGCGGCTGCGCGACTACCGGAGCCAGCTGGGGGTGGTGCTGCAGGACAACTTCCTCTTCGACGGCACCATCGCCGAGAACGTGGCCTTCTCCAAGCCGGGCGCCACGCGGACGGAGATCCTCGCGGCGGCGGGGCTGGCGCACTGTGACGAGTTCGTGAGCCGGTTCACCGAAGGCTACGACACGGTGGTGGGAGAGCGCGGGGTGAAGCTGTCGGGAGGCCAGCGGCAGCGGGTGGCCATCGCGCGCGCGATCCTGGCCGACCCGCGGATCCTGATCCTGGACGAGGCGACGTCGAGCCTCGACAGCGAGAGCGAGGAGCTCATTCGCGATGGTCTGCGGCGGCTCCGCACCGGCCGCACGACGTTCGTGATCGCCCACCGGCTCTCGACCATCGCGAGCGCCGACCAGATCCTGGTGCTCGAGGGCGGGCGCATCGTGGAGCGGGGCACGCAGCCGGAACTCCTGGCGATGGGCGGGCGCTACAAGCAGTTGTACGACAAGCAGTACGGGCTGGAGACAGACCGGTTCATCAATCCGGGCGAGGACTTCACGCCGGAGCCGGAGACGGAGCAGGCGGTGGTGGCGCCGTCGAGAGGAGCGTTGTAAGAGCGTGAGCAGTAAACGGTAAACGGTGAACGGGAACTGAAACTGCGGAAGGAACTGAAGCGGCTGGAGACATCTACGCGGAAATGACGATGAGGTCGGCGCGGGCACTCTCCACGCGATTTCGGCCCAGGGCCTTGGCGCGATAGCAGGCGGCGTCGGCGCGATGGAGCAGCTCGTCGGGCAGTTCGGGCGCGGGCTCGGCGGTGGCGCAGCCGATGCTGACGGTGAGCTCGATCGGATCGGTGTTGGGATCCTGTCCCAGGGGATCATCGGTGACGGCGCGGCGGATGCGCTCGGCCACGGCGGCGGCCTCGGGCGCCCGGGTATGCGGCAGCAGCACCACGAATTCCTCACCTCCCCAGCGAAAGAGCACGTCGTGCTCGCGCAGGGCCAGCGACACCCTCCGACAGAGCATGTGCAGCGCCTCGTCTCCCACTTCATGGCCGAAGCGGTCATTGAGCTGCTTGAAGCGGTCAATGTCGAAGAAGAGGAGAGATACCGGGCGGGTGAGCCTGCGACTGCGGTCGCCTTCGCGGCGGTACAGCGCGCCGAAGGCGCGTCGATTGAGACAGCCGGTGAGGGCATCGCGCTGGGCGCGGGAGTGGTCGCGCTCGCCCAGGCGGGCCAGTGCCATGGAAAAGGACATGGCGAGTGCCACGGCGATGAGCAGCAGCAGTCCCATGAACACCAGGCCCTCGCGCAGGCGCGTCACGATCACCTGCGCCTCGGGTGACGCCCAGAGCGGGTTGGCCGAGACGCTGTGGAGCATCAGGGCAACGCCGCGGGCCACCATGATCGCGAGCAGCACGATGATGGTGGTGACGAGCGCGGTGGCGCGGGTGTAGCTGACTGTCAGCCGTGGCGGTGCCGGAACCTGCTCATCAATCCAGGCCCGGACGCGGGACCCGAAGAGCCGCAGCACAATGGGCGCGAGCACGGCCATCTCGAGGAAATCTCCCACCAGCCAGCCCTGCCAGATGCGCTCGCCGGAGAGCACATCGAGCTGGTGCACCTCGATCCAGATGAGGCCGCCGAGTGACGACGCAGCCGCGGCGACGAGGCCGATGCCGGCGAAGATGACGAGGTCGCGGGTGCGAGGAAGGTCGGGATGGATCTGGAGGAGCACCATGGTGCCCCACACGATGAGCACCTCGACCGGCGTGGCCGAGGCGAAGATGAGCGACTGGGGAAGAGTAAGGCCACCGATGAGTCCGCTGATGAGCCCCGCGGCGTATCCAGGCACGATGCCCCACATGGGCCCGAGCCAGATCGCCAGCAGCAAGGAGAAGAAGAGCGGGGGATAGACGGTGAGTCCGACAGTGGCGTCGCCCAGCTCGATGGGAATGCCGCTCCAGTTGAGGCGCGCTTCGAGCACAGCGAGCACGATGGCGATGCTGCCGACCCCGAGCCAGACCAGCCCGAGGCGGCGCACACCAGCATGACCTGTTTCGCGGAGCAACTTGAGCGGCCACCAGCTGGGGCCGGCGTACTCACCTGCGCGCATCGTGAGTTCTCCCTTACAGCAGCGAAGCGACGGGAGAGAATGTAGCGCTGGCTGGGCACTCACCGAAAGCGCCATCCCAACGGCTTTCAGGTCTCGGATGGCCCCCTCCCCACCGCACGAGGGGAAACCGCGTCAGCGTCCAGCATCGGGTTCAGCGGAGTACTGCCAGAACGCCACCGCCGCGGCTGCAACCTGACCTCTTTAGCGGATACCAAGCAGCTCAACATCGAAGACGAGTGTCGCCCCAGGTGGAATTACCCCGCCCGCGCCGGCGGCTCCATAGCCGAGATCAGGCGGGATGACGAGCCGGCGCTTGCCACCGACCTTCATGCCCGCCACGCCTTCATCCCATCCGGCGATGACCTGGCCCTGGCCCACCGGGAACTCGAAGGGCGAGCCACCGACGCTGGAATCGAACTGCTTGCCGTTGACGAGCCAGCCGGTGTAGTGAACCTGCGCGACCTGGCCGGCGGCGACCTCCGGGCCGGTGCCCTCCTTCACATCGAGCAGATAAAGGCCGCTGGGCTTTTTCGTCATGTGGTCGAGATGCACGTCCAGTTCCTTCGCGTACGTGACGGTTTCGGGCAGGCCGGACACCTGGGCATTGCTGTCGTCCTTGCGACAGGCAACCAGCATCGTGAGGGCGGCGGCGAGGACCAGCTTGCGCACGGAAATCTCCGGGGTCGGGTTGGCCCTCAATCTAGCAACTTGACGCTCCCTCCTCGTGCCCCTAGCATCCCCTCGCTCAATGCGACTCAACCCCTTTCGCGCCCTGCGTCCGCCCCCGGAAATCGCCGCCCTGGTGGCGTGCGTGCCCTATGACGTGGTCAACCGCGAGGAAGCGGCGTCGCTGGCCGCCGGGAACCCCCGGAGCTTCCTGCACGTCGGGCGTCCCGACATCGACCTGCCCGCCAGCACCGATCCCTACGACGACCGGGTGTACGCCCAGGGCCGCGCGGCGCTGGAGGGATTCCTCCGCGACGGAACGCTGCTGCGCGATCCGGACCCGACGGTGTACATCTACCGGCAGGAGATGGACGGGCGGGGCCAGACAGGTGTGGTGGCGTCGGTGCACGTGGATGACTACGAGCACAACATCATCCGGAAGCACGAGAAGACACGGAAGGACAAGGAAGACGATCGCACGCGGCACGTGCTGACGCTCGACGCCAACGCGGAGCCGGTGTTCCTCGCATATCGGCCGACCTCGGCGATCAACGCCGATGTGGCCGCCGCGGTGAAGGCGCCGGCGCTCTACGACTTCGTGGCGCCCGATGGGGTTCGTCACATGGTGTGGAAGGTGACCGACCCGTCGCCGCTGCTGCGGCACTTCGCCGAGGTGCCGCTGGCATACGTCGCCGACGGGCACCATCGCTCGGCGAGTGCATGGCGGGCGGGCCAGGAGCGGCGCAAGGCGAACCCGAAGCACACCGGCAACGAGGAGTACAACTGGTTCCTGGCTGTGCTGTTCCCATCGGACCAACTGGCGATCCTGCCCTATAACCGGGTGGTGAAGTCGCTCGGCGGACTCACGCCCGAGGCGTTCCGCGAGAGGCTGCAGGCGCTGGGGCGGCTCGAACGGGTGACGGATCCGCGTCCATCCCGCCCGGGATCGTTCGGGTTCTTTCTCCAGGGCGCGTGGTGGCTGCTCACGATGGACCAGGCAACTATCGATCGGAGCGATCCGATCGGGTCGCTGGACGTGTCGCTGCTGCAGGATCGCGTGCTGGGCCCGATCCTGGGCATCACCGACCCGCGCACGGACAAGCGGATCGACTTCGTGGGCGGGATCCGCGGCACGGCGGATTTGGAGCGTCGGGTGACGAGCGGCGAGATGGCACTGGGGATCTCGATGTACCCGACGACGATGGAGCAGCTGCTGGCGGTGTCGGACGCGGGCCAGATCATGCCGCCGAAGAGCACGTGGTTCGAACCGAAGCTGAGAAGCGGGCTGTTTGTGCACGAACTGCGTGAACGGTGAACGGTAAACGGTGAACGGGAACCACTCAGGAGCGTATGCGCGTCCTTATCGCAGACAAGTTTGAAAAAATCGGCATCGACGGCCTGAAGGAGCTGGGCTGCGAGGTCGATTCACAGCCCGACCTCGGTGCAGACACGCTGCCCGGGGCGCTCGAGCGGGTGGATCCGCAGATCCTCATCGTGCGGGGCACGCGGGTGTCGGCGGCGGCGCTCAAGTCGGGAGCGAGCCTGAGCCTGGTGATCCGGGCGGGAGCGGGCGTCGACACGATCGACGTGGCGGCGGCGTCGAGTCTCGGCGTCTTCGTGGCGAACTGCCCGGGCAAGAACTCGATCGCGGTGGCGGAGCTGGTGATGGGACTGTTGCTCTCCTGCGACCGGCGGATCCCGGACCAGACCGCCGAGCTTCGGGCCGGCACGTGGAACAAGGGTGAGTACTCGAAGGCGCGCGGGCTGCACGGCCGCACGCTCGGCATCGTGGGCCTGGGGCAGATCGGGCGCGAGATCATGAGCCGGGCGCACGCCTTCGGGATGAACGTGGTGGCATGGAGCCGCAACCTGACACTGCCGGAGGCGACGCGCCTCGGTATTGCCTACGCCGAGACGCCGATCGAGGTGGCGCGCCGCTCGGATGCCGTGACGGTGAACGTATCGGCCAACAGCGATACGAAGCACCTGGTGAACGCCGAGTTCCTGGCGGCGATGAAGCCGCACGCCTACCTGATCAACACGTCGCGGGGATCGGTGGTGGACGAGGCGGCCCTGGCCGAGGCGGTGAAGGCGCGGGGCATCCGGGCGGGACTCGACGTATACGAGGGCGAACCGGGCGGCTCGAAGGCGGACTTCGCACCGGCGGTGCTGCAGCTGCCCGGCGTCTATGGTACGCATCACGTGGGCGCGTCCACCGATCAGGCCCAGGTGGCGATCGCGCACGAGGTGATCCACATCGTGCAGCAGTTCCTCCATGCGGGCATCGTGCCCAACTGCGTCAACCGGCTGGCCCGGAGTTCGGCGACGCACGTACTTACGGTGCGGCACCACAACCGCCCGGGCGTGCTGGCCCACGTATTCAAGGTGCTGGCGGACGGGGCGATCAACGTCGAGGAAGTGGAGAACATCATCTATCATGGCGCCACGGCGACGCTTGCCCGCATTCACCTGGATGGGCGGCCCGCGCCGGAGCAGCTGCAGGCGATCCGCAGCGGCAACTCGCACATCATCTCGCTCGACCTGACGGAGATCGACAAGTGACCGATCGTATCTGGAACTTCGGTGCGGGCCCGGCCGTGCTCCCCGAGCCGGTGCTCAAGAAGGCACAGCAGGACATCTGGAACGTCGCCGGCAGCGGGCTCGGGATCGGCGAGCACAGCCATCGCGGCAAGGTCTTCGACAAGATCATCAAGGACACGGAGCAGGCATGCCGCGACCTGGCCGGCATCGACGACGGCTATCGGGTGCTGTTCCTGCAGGGCGGCGCGTCGCTCCAGTTCAGCATGGTGCCGATGAACCTGCTGCCGAAGGACCGTACTGCCGACTACCTGGTGACAGGCGTCTGGTCGGAGAAGGCGGTGATCGAGGCGAAGCGCTTCGGTGGCGTGCACGAGGCGGTGAGCGCCGCGGCCACGAAGTTCGACCGCATCCCGCCGGTGTCGGACATCAAGTATTCCTCGAACCCGGTGTACGTGCACCTCACCACCAACAACACGATCTACGGCACCCAGTGGACCACCGAGCCGCCGGTGCCGGCGGGCGTGCCGCTGATCGCCGACACCTCGAGTGACATGTTCAGCCGGCCGATCGACATCGCCAGGTACGGGATGCTGTACGCCGGGGCGCAGAAGAACCTGGGCCCTTCGGGTGTAGTGCTGGTAATCATCCGGAACGACCTGGTGGAGGCCGGCAGCAAGGACCTGCCGACCATGCTGCAGTACCGCACCTTCGCGAAGGAGAATTCGCTCTACAACACGCCCAATACGTTCGGTATCTACGTGATGGGCGAGGTGTTCAAGTGGATCAAGGCCGAAGGCGGGCTCCAGGCGATGGCGGAGCACAACGAAGCCAAGGCCAAGGTGCTCTACGACTACCTCGACCAGAGCAAGATGTTCAAGGCGCGGGCGCTGCCGGGCAGCCGCTCACTGATGAACGTCTGTTTCTTCACGGCGAGCGAGGAGCTGGACAGCAAGTTCGTGGCCGAGGCGACCAGGCGCGGGTTCGAGGGTCTCAAGGGTCACCGATCGGCCGGCGGGCTCCGCGCCAGCATCTACAACGCGATGCCGGCGGCGGGCGTGAAGGCGTTGGTCGCATTCATGAAGGAATTCGAGCGCGCCAACGGCTGACGCGGGTCATCCTCAGCGCGACGGTCCCGCCGCGGGATTGCTGCGCTGAGGATCGTCGAGGTTGATGGTCCACTGGTCCGCCATGAACGATTCGCGGTAATAGAGAGGGTCCTCGCCCTCCGACCCATCCGCCAGCTTCCAGAAGTAGCTCACCAGTGGCAGCAGTGCCGACGTGGTCCCCGCCAGGAAGACGATCTCCCCTCCCGCATCCTCCTTCGGCCTGCCTGTCAGGAACTGCCACTCCGCCCGCGTGAAGGCATAGGTGCTGTCGATGCGCATCATGCCCGCGATGCCAGGGCGCGTGGTGCGCTTGGTGCAGAAGCCGATGGTCCATCCGGTCGGGCCGGACGACACGGTGTACAGCGCATTGAGCTGTCCGAACTCAGGCCGGGCGAAGTGGTCGGCGTTCCAGGTGTGGAGCTTCGGGTACCACCAGGGGCCGCCGCCGGTCGTGGCGATGAGGCCGACCGACCGTCCCGGCTTCCTGCGGATGGCGTAGCCCGAGTCGAGGATGAACTGGGAGGTTTGCGCCCGCGCCTGGCCACTCACTCCCCAGCGCGTCGTGCCCCAACTGTCGGGCGACGAGACTTTCGAGAGGATCGCCGTTTCCTCCGTGCCGCGCCCGATGGCCCAGTATCGGCGCTCATTGGGCAGGAGGGTGTAACGCATGGTCGCAGCCTGCCAGATGCCGCGCGCAGCGGCCTCGTCCTCGCGACATTCGTAGCGGGGCAGCGCTTCGACGACGATGTCCGGGATGCGCGGGACGACTCGCGTGAGCCGTACCTCGAGCGTGTCCTTGCGGCCCACCGGGACCGAGGCAGCCTGATAGCCGATTGCCCGCGCGGAGACCGAGGTGAGTGACGTGAGCTTGCCGCGCGGGACGAAGGCGAGGCCATCGTCCCGCGTGCTGAGAGTGAGCACGCGCCGGGTGCGGGCCCAGAGCTCGACGGCCGCATTCGCGACCGGGATGCCATCCTCGGCCACCACCCGCACGACGAGCTGTTGCCCGGCGAGTGGGCGACCCAGGACCGTCGTGGCCGTCAGCGATACGAACAACATCAAGGCCGTCACGGAAGGATCGGAGGCCTAGCTCCGCGCTCCAGTCTTCGCAAACGAGCCGATGAACTCCGCGTTAGTGGGATAGCGCTTCAGCTCGTTGACGAGCCGCTGCATGACATCGGCGGGTGCGAGCGCCGCAAACCCGGCGCGCACCTGCCGAACTGCTTCCAGTGCATCGGGCGTGAGGAGCAGCTCCTCGCGCCGGGTGCCACTCGCGCGCAGGTCAATGGCGGGGTAGATCCTCCGTTCGGCCATTTCCCGGCTGAGCACCAGTTCGCTGTTGCCGGTGCCCTTGAACTCCTCGAAAATCACCTGGTCCATCTTGCTGCCGGTGTCGATCAGCGCGGTCGCGATGATCGTGAGCGACCCGCTCCCGCCCCTCGGGTCCACCTGGCGCGCGCTGCCGAGCAGGCGCTTCGGGGTCTCGAGCGACTGGGCATCGAGGCCTCCTGAGAGGGTGCGTCCGGTGCCCCGCTCGGTGGTGTTGAAGGCACGGGCCAGCCGGGTGATGGAATCGAGGATGATGACCGCGTCGCGACCCTCCTCGACGCGGCGTCGCGCGCGCTCCACGGTCAGCTCCGCGAGGGCCACATGGCGCTCGGCGGGGTGATCGAAGCTCGAGGAGATGACCTCACCCACTCCCGCCATCTCCATCTCACTCACTTCCTCGGGCCGCTCATCGACCAGGAGGATGAAGAGCTGTGCGTCCGGGTGGTTGTGGGCGATGCCGGCGGCGATCGTCTGCAGGACGGTGGTCTTGCCGGCCTTGGCAGGAGCCACGACCAGCGCGCGCTGACCGAAGCCGAGCGGGGCAATGAGGTCGATGAGCCGGCCAGTCATGTCGCCCTTCCGGCCGGGGGCCTCGGCACCTTCCAGCTTGAGCACGCGGCTCGGGTGCACGGCAGGGAGCCGGGTGAAATCGGGGCGGCGGCGAGCTTCCTCGGGGGGACGCCCATTGACGGCGGTCAGCTTGCGCAGGAGCGGTGGCTTGCCGCGATTGGCGGCGAGCACCTCGCCCTGCAATTCATCTCCCGAACGCAGGCCGTATTCGCGCACGGTGCGCTCGTCCACACGCACGTCGTCCCGCTGCGGATCCCAGGCCATGCTCTGCCGGCGCAGGGAACCCTGGCGGCCGTCGAGTTCGAGGACGCCGAGGCTTTCTGATATTGCCGTCATATGCTCAGTGGCTCAGTTCTTCAGTCGGGGACGCGGCTGCGCCGGAGGGTAGGAGGTCGAGTGCCGCCGAGCGCGCGCGCAATGCGCCGCGACGTGGGCGAGGACGAAGTGTTGTCAGATTCGGTATCGAGCTGCGTAATGTGCGCCTGCAACCAGTCCGCCAGGTCCCTTGTACTCATCGGCGACGTCGGGCTTGTCGAACGAGATGCTGCTTCCGCTCAGTTCGTAATCGCCCCAGTTGCCGAGGAGCAGGGTGTACAGGTTGTCGGTGTAGGTGAGCAGCGAGTCGGTGAGTTCCGAGCCCTCGAAGCTCTCCTTGAGCGTGGCGCGCGCTTTCCAGTCGGCCTGCTGGCCGCGGCTCCATCCCATCCGGCTCACCTGGAATGCGACCGTATCGCGGTAGGCCCGCTCGATCTGCACTTCATCAGAGTGGTAGACGCGGACGATGTTGCGCGCGGCGGTGACAAGGCGGCGGCCGGAACGCAGGCTGTCGCGGCTGGTGAGGCGCGGACTCGAGAACAGGCGCGACACGCCGCCGAGCGCCAGGTCAGAGTCCATGGCAGCGCGGGCGCTGGCGTAGGCGGCGGCGTAGCTGCGGCGCAGCTCGATCGGCGTCATGGGGCGGAGCCCTTCGACGGGCCGGGGCGTGCCACCGGGAATGAGCCGACCGGGACGTGGGGTTGCGCGCGGGCCGGTGCCGGCCGTCTCGGCAACCGCGAGCGTGGCGATTGCCCGGGCGAGATCGCGGTCAGATATGGAGTCCACGGCCTGCCGGGCGACCGCCGTGTCTCCCGGCGCGGTGCCCTCGGGTTCGACAGCCGGCGTTGTCGCCCTCGCACGGCTGGACCACGAGCGCCACCCGAACCATGCCCCGGTCGATACCAGGAGAATGAGCGCCACTACCGCCCCGATGAGAACCAGCCCCTTGAAGCGCGGTTCGGGCTTCCACTCGAGCGGCTTGTAATCTGAGGAAGCGAGCCCGTCATCCGAGAGCGGCGCGAGTTCGCCATCGAGCGGCGGCGGCTCAGGGAGGTACGCGGTCGGCGACGGGATGGGCGTCCGGTGCCTGGGCGGCGGTGGCGTCCCCGCGGCGGGCGGAGCGGGTGGAGCGGGTGGAGCGGGTTGAGCAGGTTTAGCAGGTTGAGCGAAGGGGCTGGGCTGATCCGGTTGATCTGGCGTGAGTAGCGAAGGGATCGGCTCCCTCAACGTCAGGAACTCGCCTGCGATCGTGAGCCCCTCGGCGGGCTTCGCATCGGATGCCGCAGCCAACTGTTCGGCGGCATCGATGGCGATGTCGGTGTTGATCACGAGCTCGGCATTCGGCAACGCTGGCTGCTCAGGAACCTTGGGGGCCGCTTCCTTGATCTCGGCGTCGCTCAGGAGGTCGAAGTCGAGGCCGACGTCTTCGGCCGCACCTTCGTCGGCGACGAAGCGGCTGCCGAGCTGCGGGTGACGGGTGACCTGCACCCACGCCTTGGTGGCGGGATGAAAGATCATCGCTTCGCGGGAGATAACGCCGAGCTCGACGTCCCAAACCATCTCTTCGACGGTTCGATACGTCTTCTCGTCTCCGGATGGCAGCCGGACGTAGTACACGGCTAGATCACCGGGGTGACGGAATGGGCGGCAGCGATCAGGAGCGGCCCTCTCATGGAGTGGGTGAAAAATAGGCAGATCGGTGACGCAAGGCCATGAGCCAGCAGGATATCAGGCTTCCAGGGAGGCCAGCGACCGCTGCAGGTTGGCGCGAGCCTGCGGCTCACGGGCCTGCATCACCGGGGTGAAGAAGAGCGGGCGGCGCGCGGCGAAGTCGCCCAGGATGCGGGCGCGTCCCGCCCGGAACTGGCCGGCGGGAATCATGGCGTACTCGTGGCGAATGGCCTGTTCGTACGCATCATAGGTCCCGGGGTCGGCCGCCAGGATGGCGAGGTCGGCATCGCGCACCACGGCGGCGTCCGGGCCGACGGATGGCGCCGCGTGGTGGCGCGTCTCGAGGATGAGGTCCGCGACAGGCGGCAGGAAGTCCGGCGGCAGAGCTGCAAGAGGCAGGTGATCCCGTGCCCATTCTACACTCCGCCGCTCGTTGTCGGTGGCCATCGGCTCCCAAACGACATCGTGCAGCCAGAGGGCGAGCTCCGCCGCGTCGGGGTTGAGCGCCAGATGGCGCAACTCGTCGAGAGCGGCCAGCACGGCGTCGAGATGCGCCAGGGTGTGGTAATGACGGCCGGGGGCGGAGTATTGGCGCTCGAGCGCAGTGAACGCCTCTTCGGGTGGTGTGGCGCCGAGTCGCCGCCAGAGCGCATCCCAGCGCGCGTGACGCGATGTCACGACGAGCAGCTGAGCTCGATGGATCCAGCCCAGGCGGGGGCGGCGGCAGCCCGGGCGTCGGCATCCGGCTGGTCCCGGTAGGGGGTTCGCAGGACCCGCAGCAGGCGATCGATGCCGCTGTAGTCGCCGGCCTGGGCGGCGGTGATGACCTCCTGGGCCATCCAGGTGCGGAGCACGTATCTCGGGTTGACGGCGTCCATACGGGCGCGGCGACGGGCGTCGTCGCTCTGCTCCGTCTGCAGCCGGGCGCGATAGGCCGCGAGCCATGCCTCGCAGCCGGCGCGATCGGTGAACTGCAACGCAAATGCGCGGGTGTCGGCATCGCCGGCCAGTGCAATGCCACCCAGCGCGCGCCAGGTGATGGTCCAATCGGCACCGGCGGCCTGCATCAGGGTGAGGAGGCCGTCCAGCAGCACATCATCGCCTGGCTGCGCGGTCTCCAGTCCGAGCTTGGCGCGCATGACCCGGGCATACGCTTCTTCCCAGGCGGGTACGTAGGTGTCGAAGGCGGAAACGGCCTGTTCCTTCGGCACGAGGGGCAGGAACGCGCGCGCCAGCGCGCTCACGTTCCACTGGCCGATGGCGGGCTGCTGATCGTACGCATAGCGGCCGTCGGCATCGGAATGATTGGGAATGAACGCGCTGTCGAAGGCTTCCATGAACGCGTACGGGCCGTAATCGAGCGTGAGGCCGGTTATGGAGAAGTTGTCGGTATTCATCACGCCGTGGGTGAAGCCGACGGCCTGCCACTGCGCCATCAGCGACGCGGTGCGGCGCGCCACGGTCTCGAGCAGGCGGGCGTAGCGATCCTCCCGGCCCGCAAGGTCGGGGAAGTGCAGGTCGATCGTGTAATCGGCCAGGCGGCGAAGCAGTTCGTCCTGTCCCCGCGAGGCGAATACCTCGAAGCTGCCGATGCGGACGTGAGTAGGTGACATGCGGATGATGCTGGCGGCCGTTTCCAGCGTTTCGCGCCGGACGGGTTCCGTGCTGCCAACCATGCACAGCGCGCGCGTAGTGGGGACACCGAGCGCATGCAGCGCCTCGCCGCAGAGGTATTCGCGAATGGCCGACCGGAGTACGGAGCGACCGTCGAAGCCACGGGAAAAGGGGGTGGGACCGCTGCCCTTCAGGTGGAGATCCCAGCGTTCGCCGCGGTCATTCACCACTTCGCCGAGGAGGATAGCGCGGCCATCGCCCAGTTGGGACACGAAGGCGCCGAACTGGTGCCCGGCATACAGCATCGCGACAGGATCACTGCCGGGAATCATTTCCGCGCCAGAGGCGTGGCGCAGGAAACTGGGGCGGGCAGCTTCGGCCGGGTCGAGGTCGATCAGCGCCGCCGCATCGGCGTTGAAATGGACGAGCACCGGATCAGGAAGTGGCGTGGGCGCGACCCGAATCCCGAACGGCTCACCCAATCGGGCGTAGCTGTTGTCGAACGCGAGATCCGAAATCGGCCTGCGGCTGCTACTGGTGCGCGTGGCGGTCATCCACGAATGATACCACGGCACTCCCCGAAGCCGATGCGCGCAAACCCCTCGCGCTCACAGCTGCCACGCATGATCACCTCGTCGCCGTCCTCGAGGAACCGGCGGGCCTCGCCGGAGGGAAGCTGAACGGGATCGGCTCCGCGCCAAGTCAGCTCGAGGAGACAGCCACGCGCATCCTTCGCTTCACCGGACACGGTGCCGCTGCCGAGCAGATCGCCGGGCTGGAGATTGCAGCCGTTCGAGGTGTGGTGGGCCAGGAGCTGCGCCGGCGTCCAGTACAGGTCGGCGAGCCGCGACCGGCTGAGGCGCAGGGGAGCATGCCCCTCTGAGCGCATGCGCGCGCTCGAGAGCAGCACCTCGAGCTGGACATCGACGGCGCCGCCGGCCTGGTCGGCCTCGTCGGTGAGATATGGCAATGGCGCAGGGTCGCCCTGAGGGCGCGCAAAGGCGGGCAGGCGGAACGGCGCCAGTGCCTCCATGGTGACGACCCAGGGAGAGATGGTGCTGCTGAAATTCTTGGCGAGGAACGGACCGAGCGGCTGGTATTCCCATGTCTGCATGTCACGAGCCGACCAGTCATTGAGGAGGCAGAGCCCGAAGAGGCGGGCACCGGCGTGCTCGATAGGGACCGGGGCACCCAGTTCGTTGGCGCGCCCGACGAAGAAGCCGACCTCGAGTTCATAGTCGAGGCGCCGGGTGGGGCCAAAGGACGGGGGCTGCGCCGGGTCATCGCGGGATTGACCGCTGGGCCGGTGCACGTCCGTGCCACTGACCACGATGGACGAGGCACGGCCGTGATAGCCTATGGGGACGTACTTGTAGTTGGGCAGGAGCGGATTGTCGGGCCGCAGCATCTTTCCCACGTTGGATGCGTGGCAGATGGAGGCGTAGAAATCGGTGTAGTCGCCGATGGTCGCCGGCAGGAGCATGTCGGCGTCCGCGTGGGGCACGAGCTGCGCGCGCGACGTGGTATGGGCGCCGGCACTGAGGAGCTCGCTGAGCGCGCGACGGAACTGGAGCCGGTGCGCGTGCGGGAGTGACATCAGCGCATTGAGCACCGGGGCTTCGCATGCCTCGCGCAAGGTATCCGGGCCGGTGACGAGGTTCTGCTGCGCCGCGTGGTAGAGGTCGAATACCTGGTCGCCGATCGCGACCCCGATGCGGGGTCGGTCGTTCGTGCCGCGCCGACGGAAGACGCCAAGAGGGAGGTTTTGCACCGGGAAGTCGGTGCCCCGTGCGTTGGCCGAGGGAACCCAGCTGCTCAGCGCGGCGTCGTGCGTTTCATCGACTGGAAAACGGGTCACAGGAGTCCAAGGGAGCGAAGGTCGTCAACGGGCTCCCGGAATGAGCAGGAGCCGAAGCTGAGCGCCACGTGATGGCGAACGGCGGAGATCTCTGTGCGTGATACCGTATTACCGCGCCACCGGGCGCCGGCTTCCGTGAACTCGAACGCCGACGCGTCTTTCTCCTCGAGCAACAGCGCCAGCGCGTTCATGCCGAGGCCGGTGCGGGCGAAGGCGGCGGCGAGGAAGACATTGAGAAAGCCGAACATCATTCCATGCGGCGCGCCGGGCTCGTAGGTGAGGTGATACTCGCCACGCAACGGATGATGGAGGCCGGCAGTTGCCTTGAAGGGCACGCCGGCCTCGGCGCACGACTGGATGAAGCGCGCAAGCGCATGGCTCGCAGGAAAGGCGCCCGGCGTGACACCGCCGGTGCGGACCTTGGCACGGGCACCGGCGCGCGAGATGACGGCGAGGCGGGGCGCCAGGTCGTCGTCGATCGGGAGCTCGACGTATGGCGTGAGTTGCGTCGGAATCTTCGCGAGCGCCGTCGCGAGGTCAGGCATGGCTTCGAGCTTGAGCTCGATCGTATCGGCCACGGCGCTGCGATCCCGGGTGTCGCGGCTTCGGGCGTTGAACGCGGTTATCGCCTCGAGCGTCGCGTCGAGGTCGGCACCGGCGAGGACGCTGAGTTGCCACACATCGCCCAGGCTGGCGGCGCCGAGCGAAGCCAGGCTGGCCTCGAACTCGGCGAGGCGGCTCAGCGGCAGAATGAACCGGCCGAGCATCCAGGCATGCTCCCCCGCCCGCTGGTGTGCGTACTCCTGGACGGCGGTCGGCATGTCGAGGGCGGCCGGGGGAAAGAGCCCCGCGTAATCGACAAGGCCGTGGAGGAGTGTGCGGAGCGTGGTGGAAGTCACGGACGAAGTATAGGACCTGAGGGCGCGAGGACGTGAGGGCTCAGGAGGGAGTCCCCGAGAAATGCGCGGGGAGTGGGTCTTCACGCTCCTACCGGCAGCCGCTCGCGCGCCCCATGCACTGATTGCAACAGTGCACCCACGCTCGATCGCTGCCGGTCGGCCCGTAGAAACCCGCTCCCCGTGCATCCCCCGGAGGCGCTGCCGGCAGGTCCGTTAAGCCCCGTTACCCGCGCACCAAGGAGGATCCCTGATAGTTGTACCCCGGCACCGCTCCGGCGCTCACTCGGAGCGGGTGCCCACCTCGTCGTTCTCAACGCCGCTCATGCCGCGGGCGACCTCGGCGAGGCGCACGAACTCGGCGCGGTAGCCGCCGGGATCGCTGCCGAGGTTCTGACGGGCCATCGCGATCACATTCTCCCAGTTCGATTGCGCCTTGTATTCCGAGTTGCGGAGGAGCATGCCGTACTCGGCGACAGCGGCGGCGAAGCGGAGGTTTTCGTTACCGCGCGCGCCATCATCGCGCCGCACGGTCTGGGTGATGAGCCGGCTGGCACCGACACCGGTTGGTTGCTGGTAGCGCAGCTTGATCGTGAACAGTTCATCGGACGCGCGGCCACTCGCGCGGGGCTCCTGGTACTTGAGCGGATCGACGCTGGTGCCGGTGCCGCTCCGACCGGCGAGGACGATCTCGTAGATCGCGGTAACGGCGTGCCCGGCGCCGAGTTCACCGCCGTCCTTGCTGTCGTCATTGAAATCCTCGGCGGCCATGAGGCGATTCTCGTAACCGATGAGGCGATACTCGGCCACCTGAGCGGGATTGAACTCGACCTGAATCTTGGCGTCCTTCGCGATCGTGACGAGCGTGGCGCCCATCTCCTGCACGAACACCTTCCGCGCCTCCATGATGTCGTCGACGTAGGCGTAGTGACCGTTGCCCTTGTCGGCGAGGGCTTCCATGCGGCTGTCCTTCAGGTTACCGGTGCCGAAGCCGAGCACGGTGAGGTAAGTGCCCTGCTGCTTCTTCGATTCAATCAGACGGACCAGCTCGCCCTCACTGGAGACGCCGACGTTGAAGTCACCGTCGGTGGCCAGGATGACGCGATTGTTGCCGTTCGCGATGTGATTCTGCTGGGCCACCTGGTAGGCGAGCTTGATGCCCTCGCCCCCCGCGGTGGATCCACCGGCCTGCAGTTCATCGAGGGCAGCGAGGATGGCGCGCTTGTCGGACCCTGGCGTCGAAGGGAGCACGAGCCCGGCAGCGCCGGCGTAGACGACGATGGCGACGCGGTCCTGAGGACGGAGCTGCTCCACCAGGAGCCGGAAGGCGCGTTGCACGAGGGGCAGCTTGTCGGGCGACGCCATGGAGCCGGAGACGTCGAGCAGGAAGACGAGGTTACTGGGCGGCAGCTCGCGCGCGTCGATGCGGCGCCCCTGCAGGCCGATGAGCACGAGCCGGTGATCGCTGGCCCATGGCGCCGGCATCTGCGCGGTGGTGACGGAGAAGGGATCGCCCCCCGGCGGGTTGGGATAGTCGTAGGGGAAGTAGTTGATCAGCTCTTCCACGCGCACGGCGTCGGCCGGGGGACGCTGGCCCTGGGTGAGGAAGCGCCGCACGTTGGAATACGACGCGGCATCGACGTCGATGGCAAACGTGGACAGCGGGCTCGTGCTGGGACGCTGGAATCCGTTGTCCTTGAAGTTGTGGTAGTCCTCAGTGTTAAACGTCGGCTGTTGGCGGTAGAACATCGGTGAGCCGCCCGGGAGGGACTTGCGGGACATCTCCTGCGCCGCATTGGCGGGCATTGAGCGACCCAGGAGCGCGACGGAAGCCTCATCCTTCATTTCATCGGGACGCGATGCGACAAGGCGGACATCCACGGTGGTTGTCTGGCCGGCCCGGACGGCCACGTTCGGTATCCTGGCCTGGGTCCAGCCGGCGAGGGTCGCGCGCAGGGTCCAGGTTCCCGCCGGAGCCTGGGCGATGGTGTAGTGGCCCAGCCGGTCACTGGTGACGGCGGCCCGGGTTCCCTCGAGCGTGATCACGACTCCCGCAATGACGCTTCCATTGATGTCGCGCACCGTGCCCTCGACGCGGCCGGTAGCGAGGGGGCGATCGGCGAACGGAAGGATGGGAAGGAGGGCACAGGCGAGTGCCACAGGTCGCGAATCCCTGAGGAGACGCCGAAGAAGGGTGAAAGACATTGCACGGCTCCGTAGTGGTAGACGGAGGGGGATGCATGCGGGCCGAAAGCGTGCACGATTGGCTTGCGTGGTTGGCGGCCGCGACTGGGTGGGACTCCCCGCGCAGCACTCGCTGGCGACGACGCTGATGCAACCGCCAGGGCCCGCCAGATAGTGCTGCTTGGGGAGCCCCACCCAGCGCGGCAGCTGTTGGCGAATCCGATGCGCCCTGCAGGGCCCGCCAAACGCTGCGTTCGGGGAGCACCATTCCCACGCGGACGTGTTGAAAACGGCTTGGGAGACCTACTTCGCGCGTCCGCGGTTATTGACGCGGTTCGGGCTAGACGCGGCGCTCGGGCGAGATGATGTCCGCGAACAGGAGTCCTGCGACCAGTGCAATGGCGGTGAGGATCATGCGGAATGCGGTCTGCACGGCGGGAACGACCTGGGCATCAAGGAGGGACGAGAGACTGAAGAAGCCGATGGTTCCCGGCACCAGCATGAGAATGCCAGGCACGAGCATGACCGCCGACGGGCGATTGCGGAGGCGGCTGAAGAGATTGCCGGCGACACCCACGGCCACTGCGCCGACGAAGCCGCCGAGCTCGAGGCCCAAGACCCCGGCGCCGACGCGGCCGGCGATGACCGCCAGCAGGCCGGCCAGCACCACCCAGGGGGCATCGCGCCACTCGGCCTTGAGGATGACGGTGAATGCGAGGCCCGCCAGAATCGCGCTCAGGGCAAAGGTCCAGGCCGGGAGGGGAACGATCGGCGCGAGGCGCGCCGGTCCGGCCACCACGAGTGCAAGACGATTCCCGAGCGCCACGCCGAAAATGATGCCGAGGAAGGTGATGCCGGCCCCGGCGAGACGCGCGGTGCCGGAGGCGAGGTGCCGGGTGGAGAGCTCGCGAATGGCGATGGTCAGCATGAAACCGGGAATGAGCACGATGAGCCCGGCGAGCGATGCGATCGAGGTGGCGAACGGGGCCCAGATCACGCTCAGGACCCCGGCGATGAAACTGGCGGCGCACGCCGAGACCGGCTCGTAAACATCGCCCAGCGGCTTGACCCTGCGTGCAAGCAGCGCGAGCAGGCCGGTAACGATGCCAATCGCCACGCCGACGGCAATCTCGCGCAGTCCGCCGCCCAGGAACCGCGCCACCGCGCCGGAGGTGAGCGCAAAGGCGATGACCGTGAGGGTGTTTCCATAGGGCGACGGCGAAGCCTCGATTTCATCGAGCAACGCCAGCCCCGCCTCGGGCGAGACCGTGCCGCCAAGCACGTCGGACGCGACCCGATCGAGCCGCGTCAAGTGGCTCAGGCTGACGGAGCCGGGTTCCACACGAAGCAGATGGGTACTCTGATGCGACAGTGCCCCGAAGGCGGCGTAGATGGCGGTGGGAGTGGAGAACACCTGGGGCAACGGCAGGTCGAGCTTCTCGGCAAGCCCAGCCATGACTCGTTCGAGGCGGCTCGCGGAGAAGCCGTTGCGATGAAGGGCCCGGCCCATGCGTAGCACGAACTCGACGGCGTGCGGCGACAGCGGTGCGGGTGACGTCACGCGCCGAAGATAGTCGGAGGGCGCGGACAGCGCGTTAGGTTACGCGCGTGATTGCCACTCGCGCCGCAGGTGCAGGACGGATCGTGGTTGTGGGCGCCGGTGCCGCCGGCGCCATGGCGGCGATCTTCGCGGCCGAGGCGGCGCCCGGGCGCGACGTGCTGTTGTTGGAGCGGACACGGGATGGCGGGCGCAAGATCCTCATCAGTGGCGGAGGTCGCTGCAACATCCTCCCCTCAGCGGTGCAGGTATCGCGGTTCGTGACCGATTCATCGCCCAACAGCCTGCGCAACATCCTCAAGAGCTGGCCGCTCGAGGCCCAGATCCGATTTTTCAACGATCGCCTGGGTCTCGCGCTCACGCTCGAGCCCGAAAGCGGAAAGCTGTTTCCCCGTTCGAACAAGGCGCGCGACGTGCGCGACGGGTTGTTGTCACTCGCGGCGCAACTGGGCGTGCGCACGCGATTCGGGGCCACGCTGGAAGACCTCGAGCGGCCGGTCGCATCCGGCGCGGACTGGCAGGTGGTGCTCGCCGGGGGCGAACGGATCGCGGCCAGTGCTGTGGTCCTCGCGACCGGGGGTCTGTCGGTACCGGCCACCGGCAGCGACGGCACGGGCCTCCGGGTAGCCGCCGCGCTGGGCCACGAGATGCACGAGACCTATCCAGCGCTCACGCCACTCACGGCAGACGAACCGCGGCATGCGGCGCTCGCCGGCATCTCGCTTCCGGTAACGCTGCGCGCGCACGCGGACGGGAAGCGGTTCGCGGCAACCGGCGGCTTCCTGTTCACGCACAGGGGCTACAGCGGTCCGTCGGTGCTGGACCTGTCGCACCTCGCCGTGCGGTCGCGGCTGGCGGGCGGTGCGCGGCGGGGGATCACGGTGCAGTGGACACCGCTCGATGCCGGGGCCTGGGAGAAGCGGCTGCGCGCGGGTGGCACCGTGCACGTGGGCACGCTGGTGCGGCGGGAACTGCCCGAACGGCTGGCGGAGATGGTGCTCGAGTCGGCGCCGGTGAATGGCGCGACTCCGGCCGCACAGCTCAAGCGTGAAGACCGGCAACGGCTGGTGTCCGCACTCACCGAGATGCCCCTGCCATGGACGGGCGACGAGGGATACAAGAAAGCAGAGGTGACGGGCGGGGGCGTGGCGCTCAGTGAGATCGATCCCCAAACGATGGAGAGCCGGCGGGCCCCGGGACTCTTCCTCTGCGGCGAGATGCTTGATGCATTCGGTCCGATCGGGGGATACAACTTCCTGTGGGCGTGGGTAACGGGGAGGGCTGCGGGGATGGGGGCGGCGGCAACACCACGGTGAACAGTGAAGCGGTAAACAGTGAACGGGAGTGTCGTCTCCCGTTTTACGGTTTACCGTTCACTGTTCACGCTTCTTGCGGGACAGTGTCCAGCACGAAGGCGTACCTGAAGGCGACCTCCCTCAAATAGTCATATCTCCCGCTGGCCCCGGCGTGGCCGGCACCCATGTTGGTGCGAAGGAGCAGCCGCTTGTCATCCGTCTTCAACTCGCGGAGCTTCGCGGTCCACTTGGCCGGCTCCCAGTAGGCCACGCGCGGATCGTTGAGCCCGGCGGTGACCAGCATGTTGGGATAGGCCCTGGGTGCCACGTTGTCGTAGGGTGAATACGACAGGATGTACCGGTAGGCCGACTCGTCGGCGGTAGGATTGCCCCACTCGTCGTACTCAATCACGGTGAGCGGCAGGGTCGGGTCGAGCATCGTGTTGACAACGTCCACGAAAGGCACGTCGGCTACCACGGTGGCGAAGAGGTCAGGGCGCAAATTCGTCACCGCACCCACGAGCAGCCCGCCGGCGCTGCCACCGGTGATCGCGAGCCGGTCACTCGAGGTGTAACGCTGGGCCACGAGGTACTCGGCGGAGGCAATGAAGTCAGTGAAGGTGTTGCGCTTCTTCTTCTGCTTCCCGTCGTCGTACCAGCGGCGCCCCATCTCCTCGCCGCCGCGCACGTGGGCGATGCCCACGATGTATCCCCGGTCGAGCAGGCTCAGGTAGTGCGACGAGAACGAGGGGTCGAAGTTGATCCCGTAGGAGCCGTACGCCTGCAGGTACATCGGGCGCCGACCATCGCGCTCCAGCGGTTCCTTCCACACCAGTGAGATGGGCACCTGCACACCGTCCGGGGCCGTGGCGTGCAACCGGGCGGAGCGATAGAGCGTGCGGTCATACCCGCTGGGAATGACCTGTTCCTTCCGGAGTGTCCAGGTCTGCGCGTCCATGTCGTAGTCGATGACGGACGCGGGGGTTACCAGCGAGGTGTACGTGAAGCGGACTACGCGCGAGTTCCACTCGGGATTGCTGTGCCGTCGCACGTTGTAGACCGGCTCGGGGAAGGCGACGCGGTGAGACATGCCGCCATCGATGTCGATGATCCGGACCTGTGGCAACCCGCCCTCACGCTCATAGACCACCAGGTGGCCGGCGAACGCCTCGACAGCATCCAGCTTGATGGACTCGGTGGCCGGAATGACCACCTGCCACGCGGTTGACGGATCGCTGGCGGGCACACTGACGAGCTGGAAATTGCGGGCACCCTTGTTGGTGACGAGATAGAACCGGTCGCCGCGATGGGTGACGTCGTACTCGACGCCGGTGATCCGCGGGCGCACCACGCGGAACGGTTTGTCCGGCCGGCCAGCCGGGGCAAAGCGCGTCTCCGACGTGGCGTGACTTGCCGACTCGATGAAGAGAAAGGCGCGGCTCTTGGACAGCTCGACGCCCACCCAGAACGCCTGGTCGGGTTCCTCGAACACCAGCGGATCGGGATCCTTGGTACCCACGCGGTGGCGCCAGACCCGCGATGGCCGGTGTGCGGCGTCGAGGGTGACGTACAGGAGCGTGCTGCTGTCGGCGGCCCAGGCCACGTTGCCGCTGGTGCCCGGGATGGCTTCGGAGAGGAGCGCGCCCGTCTCGAGGTCCTTCACGTGGATGACGAACACCTCGGAACCGGAGGTGTCTTCGCCCCAGGCGAGGCGGCGCTGGTCGGGGCTGACCGTGAGCCCGGCGGCGCGATAGAAATCATGGCCGGCAGCGCGGGCGTTCTGGTCGAGGACGATCTCCTCGAGCGCACCGGCAACGTCACGTCGCCGACAGACGATGGGATACTGTTGCCCCTCCTCGGTGCGGATGTAGTAGAGCCACCCGCTCTCCAGCTCGGGGACGGTGAGATCCGTCTCCTGAATCCGTCCCAGCAGCTCCCGGTACAACGTCTCCTGCAGCTCGCGGGTGGGGGCCATGACCGAGTCGGTCCACGCATTCTCGGCGCGGAGGTACTCGAGCACGGCAGGATCCTCCCGGTCGCGCACCCAGAAGTACTGGTCCAGGCGCGTATCGCCATGCACCGTCAAGACATGGGGCCGCTTGGGGGCACGGGGCGGCTGGGGCCCCACCGGGGCTTCAATCGCTGAAGCGGGAATCGTGGACGGGGTATTCATAGGGGGCGGGAAATAGCTCGACCCGGGGACGGCCGTCAAGCGCATGGCGCAAGATGGAAGTATGTTTAATGACACAAGCGTGGCTTCTACGCTGGGTGCACCGCACTGCCGATCGGCCTCCTAACTCACTTTGTACCAAGAGGTTGAAGCATGAAGTGGCGCATCCCAGCGGTACTGGTTACTGTCGCGACGGTGGCCTGTGCGACCAACCCGGTCTCGGGAAAATCCGAGCTGTCGCTCGTCTCCGAATCGCAGGAGATCGAGATTGGCCGGTCGGAGTCGCAAAAGACCCTGCAGTCGATCGGGGAATACGACAATGCGGCGGCGCAGGCTCTGGTTCGGCAGATCGGGATGCGGATGGCCGCGGAGTCGGAGCGGCCCAACCTGCCCTGGGAATTCCATGTGCTCGACGACGAGCAGGTGAACGCGTTCGCGCTGCCGGGTGGCTTCATCTTCGTGACGCGCGGGATCATGACGTACATGAACGACGAGGCAGAGCTGGCCTCGGTAATCGGACACGAGATCGGGCACGTGACCGCAAAGCACTCGGTGAGCCAGATGAGCAAGCAGCAACTGGCGACGGTCGGGCTGGTGGCGGGGATGGTGGTGTCGCCGACGGTGCGGGACATGGGCTCGTCGCTGCAGCAGGGGATGCAGTTGCTCTTCCTCAAGTTCGGCCGTGACGACGAAACGGAAGCAGACATGCTCGGCTTCCGCTACATGATGAAGGACGGCTACGATGTGCGGGCAGCATCGGACATGTTCCGGACGCTCGACCGGATCAGTGGCAGCGCCGGGCAGCGGCTGCCGGAATGGGCGTCGACACACCCGGATCCCGATAACCGGGTGAAGCGCGCGGAACAGCGCGCGGACTCGGTGCAGCAGGCCGGGCGGAGTTTGAGCGGCGCTACGCTGGGCCGCGAGTCGTACATGAAGCTGCTGGACGGGTTCATCTTCGGCGCAGACCCCAAGCAGGGCTACTTCAAGAACGGGGTGTTCTACCACCCCGAGCTGAAATTCGAGCTGACGTTCCCCGCGGGCTGGCCGACGCAGAACAAGCCGGAGGGTGTCCTGGCGGTGTCGCCGCAATCGGACGCGGCGATACAGTTGCGGCTGGCAGGGAAGGGGACGTCAGCGGCCGCCGCCGCCAACAACTTCTTCTCTCAGCAGGGCGTGCAGTCCAGCGGCACGAGCAACGCGCAGATCAACGGGTTGCCGGCGAGTTCCGGCGACTTCAAGGCTCAGCTCGATGACGGCACCGTGGTCGTGGGCAGCGCCGCGTTCATCGAGTACGGCGCGTATACGTACATGATCATGGGATACACGCTGGCGGCGCGGACGCAGAACGCGGCGGCCATCCGTCAGGTGACGCACACCTTCAAGCCGCTCACCGACCCGGCCTACCTCAATGTGCAGCCAGCCCGGGTGCAGGTGGTGAAGGTGCCTCGCGAGATGACGCTGGACCAGTTCAACCGCCAGTTCCCGTCATCGATCGGCATGGTCCAGCTGGCGGCAATCAATGGCCTGGACAACGAGACCGCGACGCTCCGGTCCGGGCAGCTGGCGAAACGTGTGGTGGGGGGGCTCAAGTAACTGTCACGCAGGAGCGCAGGCTTGCCGGAGCCGCACCACCACGTCCGCTTTCCCATCATGGCACCGCCGCGTCCAACGACGGTGCATGAAGTCGCGTCCGCGAGCGAGAGCGGGCGCCGGCTGCGACGCAATGAGGATGCGGTGTCGGTGTTCGCGCTGGGGCTGCCGCAGGAGGACCTCGATATCGTGGTGCTCGCGGTGGGCGATGGCCTGGGCGAGCACGCGCGGGGCACCGGCACCGCGGGCGTGGCCGTGGAGGCGCTGGGCGATGCCCTGGGCGGGCTGGTCGGCTCGCTGCTGATCGGGCCGCGCTGGCAGTTCGGCATGGCGGAAATTGCGGAGACGGCGGTGGCGGAAACCAACGCCAAGATCCGCGCGCTTGCCGCCCACGCCGAAGGGCGCGCCGGCCGTCACGACCCTCACGGCTGCCGTCCTGATGGGCGACTGGCTCTGCGCCGTTCACGTCGGGAACAGCCGGGTCTACCGGCTCTCGGGATACGAACTGGAGCAACTCACCGAAGACCACGCGCGGGAGCCGCTGGCCCTGCTCACCCCACCGCGCGAGGACATGCACACGATCAACGATACGGGACGGCTGGCGTCAGCCCTGGGTGTGTCCGATGTGTCCACGCCGAGCGTGCTGTTCCGTCGGATCGCGCCGGGCGACGTGGTGCTCGTATGCAGCGACGGATTGCACGAGCAGGTGCCGGGCGAGGAACTGGCGCGACTGCTCAGCGCACCGGGACCGCTGGAAGACATCGCGAACAGCCTGGTGGCTGCGGCCAACGCGCACGGGGGCGACGACAATATCAGCGTGTGCCTGGCACGTATTGGCCAGCTGTCGACCCGGCTGCCACAGCCGGATGAACGGGCCGAGCGACTGTACGGGGACGTGGCGGCGACGATCCTGCCGCGATACCAGGCCGAGTCGAGGCGGGAGTGGCTGCCGGACCGGATCGGATTGGTGGCGGGATTCCTGGTGTCACTGGTGGCGCTGGCGGGATTCGTGTTCTTCGATGCGTACAGGGAAGGGAAGGCGGGAAAGACGGGCGACGTCGCCTCGGGCGGGGCGCTCAAGGCGGGTGATTCTGCGTGGAGTGCGGCCCCGCCGGCGTCTCCGGCTCCAGCGCCCGCAGATACGGCACCGACTCCGGTGCCGCTGCCCCTTCCTCCACCGGTAGAAGTTGCCGTGGTGACGGACTCGTCGGTGACGACCAAGCCAGGTGATGCGGGCAATCCGGACACAACCGGTGTGGCGGCCGATCCGGGTACGGCGGTGAAGCCAGCGGCTGCCGGCGAGAAGCCGGTGACGGACGCGAGCGCGAAGCCAGCAGCCACAAGCGAGAAGCCGGTGAAGGTGCCACCGCTCGCGAACGAGAAGCCGGTTCTGGTGCCGGCGGCCGCGGCAGCGGAATCACTCGCGGCTGCGGACGCGCTCAAGCGCGAGGCGGCGCAGGCGAAGGTGCGCCGGGTGAACGACTCGCTTATGCAGTTGCGCATGGCCGAAAGCGAGCAGCAGCGGAGGGATTCGGTGGCGCTGGCAGTGGCGGCGGCGGCGCGGGTGGCGGAGCAGCGGGCACGCGACTCGGTGGCGGCAGCGGAAAAGCGCAAGCGCGATTCTGTCGAGGCGCAGGAACGGGTCGCGGCGCAGGCGCTCGCGGCGCGGCAGGAAGCGGAAGCCCGTGAGTCGGAGGTGCAATTGCGGGAAACCCGGCTCGCATCGGGTCGCGCGGCGCTCAACGGGTGGCTGCAGCGACTGGTGGCGGCGATATCCGCAGGGCAGGCGAGGGCAGCGGTGATCTCGGCCGGCCCGCCAAGCTTTGCGGAGTTCCTGGCGAAGAACAGCCCGAAGATCTCGGACGCGACGGTCACCTCGATCGAGGTGGATGAATCATCAGGTGAGGCGCGCGCCGAGTGGGTACTCAAGTGGAAGAGCAACTTCGGCACGTCGATGCAGCGGCGGGTGAAGGCGGCGGCGACGGTGGTGCGTGACGGCGAGTCCTGGCGGCTGCTGGGGTGGAAGATTCTCGCGGGGGAACCATGAGCAAGGCAGTCAGGGCGGGCCCGGCGGTGAGGGCACTGTACTCTCTCGTGATCGCGTTGCTCATGTTGAGCTCGCGCGGAGAGGCCCAGTCAAAGGAGCTCGTCTCCCTGCAGATCTCGGGAGAGGTGGTGTTCCCGACCGAGGACTATGGCGTGCTGGAGGCGAGTGCCACGCTGGGATTTGAGGGACAGGTGCGCTTCACGTTCGGCCGATTCTCGGTGGGAGCGGGCTACCAGCGGAGCACGGTGTTCAAGTCGGATGCGAGCGTCGGCGACATCACCGCGACGCTCTCGGTGGGATTCGTGGAACCACGCTACGTGCTGGGCGTGTTCGGCAACGTGGCGGCGCCCTACCTGGCGGCACGATTCGGCTACGGCGGGCTGCTGATCCAGTCCCCGAACGACGTGGTAAACTCGACCGAGGATTCCTTCATCTACGGCGGCGGCGCGGGCGTGATCTTCCAGGTGGCGCAGCGCGTCGGCATCGATGTCGGCGCGCAGTACTTCGTCGCGGACTTCACCGGTGGACAGGGCAGCGCAGGGTATTTCCTCACGCGACTCGGGGTGTCGGTTGGCCTCTTCTAGGATAGCGACGCTAGGCCTCCTGCTTCTCGCGGCCTGTGGCGGCGGGGACAGCGGGGGTGATTGCGATCCGATCGCCGCGACGCTGGTGGCTCGCATCGAGTTGGCGCCCGCCACCGCCACGGTGGCGGACGGCGAATCGCTGCAGCTCACCGCAAAGGCGTATTCGTGCGACGGCAGCCAGATCGCGGTGCCCTCATTCACCTGGCAGAGCGGGGACGCGACCACGGTCTCGGTGAGCACGACCGGGATGGCAGTCGGCGTGCAGGTCGGCGGCCCGGTGTCGATCACGGCCACGGCGCAGGGGAAGCAGGGCAGTGCGCGACTCACCGTCTCGCCGCGGTCGGTGGCCTCGGTACGCGTCGAGCCGGCGACGGCGAACGTGGCAGTCGGGCGCACCAGCACGCTGGTGGCCAAGGCGTTCGACGCGCACGATGACGAATTGCCGGGCCGGTCCGCGACATGGAACAGCAGCAATGCCGGCGGTGGCCACCGTGTCGCAGGGCGGCGCCGTCACCGGCGTCACGGTGGGCGGGCCCGTGACGATCACCGCGACCATCGAGGGCGTGTCGGGCGCCGCGCAGGTGACGGTGGTCGAAGCAGCGGTAGCGACGGTCACGGTATCGCCACCGACGTCGAGCATCGCCGCAGGGGCGACGGTGCAGTTGAGCGCCGTGCTCCGGGACGACCAGGGCAACGTGCTGACGGGGCGGGCGGTCACCTGGAGCACGTCGGACGGGTTGCGCGCCTCAGTATCCAATACCGGACTGGTGACGGGCCTGTTGCCGGGCGGCCCGGTCACGATACTCGCCACGTCGGAGGGACGGAGCGGGAGCGCGCAGGTGACGGTGACGCCAGCGCCGCCCGCCAAGGTGGCGTTCCTGGTGCAACCGAACACGGTGACGGCGGGCGAAACGATCACGCCACCGGTGCAGGTGGAGATCCAGAACATCCTGGGCGGGCCGGGTCACGAATTCGTCCGCGACCGTCACGCTGTCACTGGCCGACAATCCCGGCTCGGCCACGCTGAGCGGCACGGTGAGCGTGGCCGCCGTGAATGGGGTCGCGACCTTCAGCAACCTCAGCCTCAACCGGCCGGGCCAGGGATACCGACTCGCCGCTGCGTCCAGCGGCCTGACGGGGGCGACGAGCAGCACATTCAACGTGAATGCGGGCGCGCCGGCATCGCTCCGATTCGTGGACCAGCCGGGCGATGCAAGAGCCGGCGGCGACATCGGGCCGATTTCGGTGGAG
Organism: uncultured Gemmatimonadales bacterium; assembly: GCA_963822925.1. Taxonomy (GTDB): domain Bacteria; phylum Gemmatimonadota; class Gemmatimonadetes; order Gemmatimonadales; family GWC2-71-9; genus JAGGAG01. The sequence continues at coordinate 102,617 of CAWGJN010000002.1, read as the reverse complement.
CTGCTCGATGGCTCGGGGAATCGCGCCACCGGTTCCTCGGCGCAGGTGGCGCTCTCGATGGGCAACAACCCGGGTGGCGCCACGCTCAACGGCGATGCTTCGGTCAATGCCGTGGCCGGGGTCGCAACCTTTACCGGATTGAGTCTCAACAGGGCAGGAAATGGCTACACGCTGGTCGCGGCCTCGGCCGGCCTTCCGGGCGCGACCAGCAGCGCGTTCGACATAACCGCAGGCGCACCGGCCACGCTCGCGTTCATCACCCAGCCGGGAACCACCGGTGCGGGCCAGGCGATCTCGCCCGCCGTACAGGTTGCGGTGCGCGATGCATTCGGAAACCTGGTGACGGATGCGGCCACGAGCGTCACCATGTCGATCGGCAACAATCCAGGCGGCGCCACGCTGGGCGGCACGACCACGGTGAGCACCAGTGGCGGTGTGGCGACGTTTGGGAACCTGACCCTCGATCGGCTCGGCAGCGACTACACCCTGATCGCGGACGCGTCGGGCCTGCCGGGCACCACCAGCAATGCCTTCCAGGTGACCGCCGGACCGCCGGTCCGCATCGCGTTCGCCGTGCAACCGACCAACATCGACGAAGGTGTTCCCTTCAACCCGGAGGTCGTGGTCGAGGTGCAGGATGCCGTCGGCAACCGGGTGACAACCGCCAGCGGGTCGGTGACAGTGACGCTCCGCAGCGCCTCGGGCGGCGGCCAGCCTAACGGAACCTCGCTGATCGGCGGCGGGCAGCTGCAACTGGTCAACGGGGCCGCGACCTATTCGGGGATGACGGTGAACGTGTCGTTCACGAGGACGCTCAGGCTGCGCGCCTCTTCCTCGGGCTTTTCGAACGTGCTGAGCCAGCAGTTCGTAGTGTCAGCGCCATTCTAGGGCAGGTGTAAGCAACCCATTGCACAAACGTTCCTGCGTCCAACCGGGGAAGATCGGGGTATTCCTGACGCGGAGTCAGGACATCCGTGAACCTGTTCCAGTTGCGTGAAGGAACACGATGATGGTGGCGGGAAAGCTGATCGGCGGATTGCTGCTCGGCCTTGCGGTGCTCGCTGGCTGTGGAGGTGGAGACGAACCGAGCGATTGCGACCCGATTGCCGCGTCGCTGGTGGCACGAGTCGACATTGCGCCCTCCACCGCGACACTGGCGAGACGGGGAGTCGGTGCAACTCAGCGCCGCTGCCTATTCGTGCGATGGCACCCAGCTGGCGACGCCGACCTTCGAATGGCAGAGCGCGAGATGCGACCACCGTTTCGGTGAGCGCGACCGGCATGGCCGTGGCGGTGAAGCAGGGCGGACCAGTCACGGTGACTGCGTCGACCCAGGGGAAGCAGGGCACGGCACGGATCACCGTGGCGCCGCGCGCAGTGGCATCGGTGCGGATGGAGCCGGCGACGGCGAATGTCGCGCTCGGACGCACCAGCACGCTGGTCGCGCGGGCATTTGACGCGCAGGGTGGTGAGTTGCCCGGGCGGGCAGCGACGTGGAGCAGCAGCAATCCGGCCATAGTCAGCGTCTCGCCTGCAGGCGCCATCACCGGCGTGGCCATCGGCGGACCGGCGACGATCACGGCAACGATCGAGGGCAAGGAGGGATCTGCCGAGGTGACGGTGGTGAGTGCCGCGGTCGCGACCGTGACGGTTTCACCACCCAGCTCGACCATCCCAGTGGGGTCCACGGTCCAGCTCTCAGCAGTACTGCGGGACGACCAAGGGACGGTGCTCAGCGGACGGGCAGTACTGTGGAGCACTTCCGACCCGGCACGGGCCACCGTGTCCACCTCGGGACTGGTGACCGGCATGGCGCCGGGCGGACCGGTCACCATCGTGGCGACATCGGAGGGGCGAAGCGGGAGCGCGCAGGTGACGGTGAACCCGTTGCCGCTCGCAATCACAACCAGCGCCCTGCCGCAAGGCACGGTGGGGGTGGCCTACAGCCAGACTGTTGCTGCGACAGGCGGCGTCACGCCGTACAACTGGTCGATCGCATCCGGAAGCCTGCCACCCGGCGTGACCCTGAGCGGCACGGGCGTGGTGAGCGGTACGCCAGCAGACAATGGCAGCTTCGCTGTGACGCTGCGGGTGACCGATGCCGCGTCGCAATCAGCGACCCGGGCGCTGACCCTGCAGGTCGGAGCGGCGCTCGGCATCACGACCACGACCCTCCCCGCAGCCACCGTCGGCGCGAGCTACAGCCGACAACTCGCCGCGATCGGTGGCACTACTCCCTACAGCTGGGCGGTGTCCTCAGGCACCCTGCCCGCCGGCCTGAGCCTGAGCAGCAGCGGGACGCTTTCCGGCAAGCCGACCACCGCCGGGAACTCGACGTTCATCGTCCAGGTGAGCGATGCGGCTTCGCGGACGGCGACGCAGGCGCTGACCCTGAGCGTGAGCTCCTCGCTCGACATCACGACCACGACGCTGCCGGCCGCGACCGTCGGTGCGGCCTACAGCCAGCAACTCGCGGCCGCGGGAGGCAGCACACCGTATTCCTGGTCGCTCGACTCCGGCTCACTCCCGGCAGGACTGACGATGAGCGCGGCGGGAGTCGTGAGCGGCACACCGACAGCTGCCGGGAACGCGACGTTCACCGTACGGGTGACCGACGCAGCGTCGCGCACGGCGACTCAGTCGCTGACGCTGGCGGTGACCGCCTCACTCGACATCACGACGACGACCCTGCCGGCGGCCACGGTCGGCACGAGCTACAGCCAGCAACTCGAAGCCGAGGGCGGTACAGCACCGTACAGCTGGGCGGTCGTGACGGGGACGCTGCCGGCGGGCCTGAGCCTGAACAGCAGCGGAGTGCTCTCCGGCACGCCGACCTCAGCCGGCAGCCCGACGTTCACCGTGCGGGTCACCGACGCGGCGTCGCGGACGGACACTCAGGCGCTGACGCTGACGGTGAACGCATCACTCGGGCATCAGCACCACCGACGCTGCCCGGAGGGGACGGTGGGCACGAGCTACAGCCAGCAGCTCGCTGCCTCGGGTGGCATGGCACCGTACAACTGGACCGTCGCCTCCGGTTCGTTGCCTAACGGACTCGACCTGAGCAGCGGGGGACTTCTGAGTGGTACGCCCACGTCCGCCGGGAGCTCGACGTTCACGGTCGAGGTTGCGCGATGGATCGGCGCAGCAGGCCCGCCAGGCACTGACGCTTGAGCATCGTCGCGGCGCTCGGCATCACCACGACGACCCTGCCACCGGCGACGTCGGGCGTGGCGTACAGCCAGGCGCTGGCGGCCACGGGTGGTGCTGCGCCCTATATCTGGACGGTCGCCGCGGGAACGTTCGCCGGCGGGCTCTGCGCTCGGTGAGTGGGGGCGTGCTGAGTGGCACGCCGACGCGGCGGGCGACTACAGCTTCACCGTGCAGGTGACCGATCGCGGGTTCGCGCACGGCCACGCAGCCGCTGAGCGTTACGGTCGCCGCCGGAGCGGCGCTCCCAGATCGCATGGATACGACAACCGGCCAACGTGAGGGAGGATGAGCCGATCGCGCCGCCGCCTGTCGTGCGGGTCCAGGATGGCGCGGGGAACCTGGTGACGACGCCGATCGCGGTGACCATGAACATTACGCGACCGAGTGGCACTTCCTTCACCGCGTCGAGCGTGACGACGGTGACCACGAGTAGGCGGCTCGGCGACGTTCGACAACCTCAGGATCGGCAGGAGGAGCAATTCGGTCCGGATTAGAGCGAGCGCGGGCAGCATCCAGTCGCGGAGAGCGAGAACTTCCGGGTGCGATGACGGCGGTTCAGCGGAGTCGCTGCGTCTTCCGCTTCATGAAGTCCATCAGGATGAACTGTCCCAGTGACATCGTAGTGGTGAAGTAGGCCTTTCCACGGCAGATCTCCGACACCTGCTTCACGAAATCGACCAGGTAGCGATCGCGCGCGAGCATGAAGGTGTTGATCATGATCTCGGCGCGGCGGCAGTTGGCCACTTCGCGATAGGTCGCCTCCAGGATCCTGGGGTCCAGCCCCATCGAATTGACGTAGATCCGGCCGTCGGGCAGGGTGAGGGCGCTTGGCTTTCCATCGGTGATCATGATGATCTGGCGCATGTCCTTCTTCTGCGCCAGGAGGATGCGGCGCGCAAGCTTCAATCCTTCGGCGGTGTTGGTGTGATAGGGTCCCACCTGCACGTTGGCCAGCCCGCCGAGGGGGATTTCCTCGGCCGAGTCGTGAAAGAGGACCACGCGGAGGGAGTCGCCGGGGAACTGGGTGCGGATGAGATGGGTAAGGGCGAGCGCCACCTTCTTGGCCGGGGTGAAGCGGTCCTCCCCATACAGAATCATCGAGTGGGAACAGTCGAGCATCAGGACGGTCGCCGCCGACGATCGGTACTCCGTCTGGTTGACCATCAGATCGGGATAGTCGAGTTCGAGCGGCACCTTGAGCCCGCCGCGCGCGATGGCGTTGGTAAGCGTCGCAGGCACGTCGAGGTTAAGGGTGTCGCCGAATTCGTATTGCCGACTGGCGGACTCCGACTCCACTCCCGTGGCGAGGAAGGGCGTGTCGTGCGCCCCGAAACTGGACTTGCCGATGCTGCCCAGGAGGCCTTTCAGGGTCTTGTAGCCGAGAAAGTCCATGCCTTTTTCGGTGAGGCCGAACTGCACCTGCTGCGCCGCCTCGCGTGCCTGACCGCCGGGGCCGAACAGGGACTGGTATCCTGCCGGCACCTGGGGCGCCTGGTCAATCTTGAGGAAGCCCTCGTCGATGAGGCGCTGCACGATCTGGTCGAGCATCTCGGAGAGCTGGCGCTGGAGGTCCTGGTCCTTCGCGGGATCGCCGGTCGACTCGCCCCGGAGCATCTGGAGCATTTCGGGCGTGAGCTGGCCCGAGTCCATCAGGGCCTGGAGAATGGCGTCGCGCAGCGCGTCCATGCCGCGGTCGGGCTCGCCCGGTTCGTCGTTCCAGAGGCCACCAGCGCCAAACCCCGACTGGAGCAGGAAGTCGCCCAGCTGGTCGAGCAGCGCCTGCAGGTTCACCGCGTCGGCGAGTTCGGGGAGAAACTTCGAGTAGGTGGTAAATCGCATGGGCCAGGAGGCGGAAGCCACGGTTCACGACGACAGCGCGAACGGTGAACGGTAAACGGTGAACGAGGGCCTTTCTGGATGGTACCCCGCCACAGGGCGGAGTTCAAATCAGCTGCTGTTTCCGGTTCACCGTTCCCCGTTTACCGTTCACGTACTTCATGTGACCGCCTCCGACCTCATCGCCCGCTTTCCCGGGACGCACCCGGCGCTTCGCTCCCGGAACTTCCGGCTGTTCATCGTCGGCCAGCTCATCTCCTACACCGGCTCGTGGCTCCAAACGGTGGCCCAGGGATGGCTGGTGCTGCAACTCTCCAACTCCGCCTTCATCGTGGGCCTGGTCACGGCCCTTGGCACCCTGCCGATCCTGCTCTTCACCCTTTATGGCGGCGTGCTGGCGGACCGGGTGAACCGGCGGAAGACGGTGATGGTGCTGCAGGCGCTGCTGGCGGTCGAGGCGCTGGCACTGGCAATCCTGGTCGTCCTCGACCACGTGACAGTCGGGTGGATCATGGGACTCGCGGTGTTCACGGGGCTGGTGACGGCCTTCGAGGTGCCCATCCGGCAGGCGATGGTGGCGGAACTGTCGGGGCGCGAGTCACTGATGAACGCGATCGCGCTGCAGTCGTCGGTATTCAACCTGGCGCGGGTGCTGGGGCCGGCCTTCGCCGGCGTGATCATTGGCGTGTGGGGGGTGGCGGCGTGCTTCTTTCTCAACGCGGCGAGCTTCCTGGCCGTGATCTTGGGTCTCGCGCGGATGGACCTGCCGGACACGCCGAGGTCCGCGGTCAGCGTGGACGTCATCGGCGCGTTCCGGGAGGGGGCGCGGTACGTACGACACGAGCGCTGGCCCCGCGCGCTCATGATCCTGATCGCCTCGACGACCATCTTCGGATTCTCCTTCCTTACGATGCTGCCGGTGTACGCGCGCGACGTGCTGGGCACCGATGCCGGCGGCTATGGCGCCCTGGTGTCCGCGGTGGGAGTGGGGGCGCTGTCGGGGGCGCTGTTCCTGGCAGCGTTCGGCGGGACCCTCCGGAAGCGGCGACTGGCGCTGCTCTCGGCGGCCGGATTCGGGACCGTCCTGGCGGCGACGGCGCTGGCGCCCAACTACTGGGTCGCGTTCGTCTTGCTAGCGGTGGTCGGCTGCAGCATGGTATTGCAAAGCATCAGCGCCAACACCCTGCTGCAACAGGAAGCGCCCGACCACCTGCGCGGACGCGTCATGGGGTTCTACTCGTTCGTCGTACTCGGGATGGCGCCGTTCGGCGCCCTGCAGATCGGATGGATCTCGCAGCACTTCGGGACCCGTGTGGCGTTCGGACTGGGCGGGTCGGTGTGCGTGGTGGCGGCGGTGTGGGTGTGGCGAGTGGTAATCGTCGGGCGACGGCGGGCGGCGCGCGCGACGTCGGGCGGAGGGGGAACCGGGGGAGGAGAAACGGGAACAGCGACGGCGTGAAGGGGAACGGAGACAGCGTAAGGAGGAACGGAGAAGACGTGAGGGGAAAAGCGTGAACGGTGAACGGTGAACGGGAACTGCGGCATTTCGAGGAGCTGAACAACAAGCGGAGCAACCCGAGGTGGGAGGGGCCGTGATCATCACGATTTCGAGGCAGCTCGGCGCGGGTGGGGCAGAAGTGGCGCGGCGGGTAGCCGACCGCCTGCAGTGGCGGGTGGCCGACAACGAATTCGTGGAGCGGGTGGCGGCGCGGGCGGGGCTTACGCCCCATGAAGTGGCCGTCAGGGAAGAGCGGGTACCCAACTTCATCGAGCGGCTAGCCTGGGCGCTGGCATCCGCGTCAGCGGAACTGGCAGTGCCGACAGGTGCCACGATGGAGGGATTGAGCGAACCACTGATGGTGCGAGTGACGGAACAAGTCGTGGCCGAGATTGCTCGGGAAGGAAGAGTCGTGCTGGTGGGGCGGAGCGCGGCGGCCATCCTGGGAGAAGAGGAGCGGACACTGCACGTCCAGGTCGTGGCGCCCGTGAAGATCCGGGCCGAACGCATTGCCGGCCGGCTCAACGTGCCGTTGGACGAGGCGAAGAAGCTGATCCACGAGTCGGACTCACATCGCGCCAAGTATCACAAGGAGTATTACGGGCGAGACTGGGCGGAACCGGTGAACTACCACATCATCATCAATACCGGGTACCTCGGGCTCGACGGTACGGCCGATCTGATCGTGCGGGAGGCAGGGCGGAGGGGGTGGGTGTTTCGACGGACGACGTAAGGAGGAACAGCGACGGCGTGAGGGGGAACGGCGAACCCGTAAGGAGGAACTGCAACTGCGGCAGCAACCGCGGGAACGCCATTTCTCAGCCGAAGTTGATGCCGCCCTTACCGTGCCCGCCTTCCTTGTTCCGCTCGGGGCGGATGCGGGAGTAACCCAGTTCATCGCTGCGAGTGATCTTCTTCTGCGCGGCGAGACCCTCCAGGATCAATTCGCAGCCGGCAACGACCTTCGCGGTTTCATTCCGCCTGGCGAGTTCTCCAGCCACCACCGCGTTGACCAGCCCGGGCACCACCGAGAAGCCCTTGAGGCAGGCGTCGGTCCTTTCGTCGCCCGCAATCTTGAGCGCCCCGCCGGCGTCGAACCAGGCCACGATCGACGCGAGGTCGAGGTGACCGATGCGGCTCGTCATGGTGGCACCGGCCGCGCGGCGGATGAGCTCACGGCCTATGGCGTCGGCGCCCTGCAACTCACCCTCGTACTCCAGTTCCAGTTTGCCGGTGATCGAGGGCAACGCCGCGTAGATATCGGTGATGCGCGGCGTGATGGTGGCTTCGCGATGGGCAAGTGCCCTGCGCTCCGCGCTGGATACGGCATGTTCCAGCACGCTGATAGGAAGGCGCTGGCTGACACCGCTCCGGCGATCGACCCGCTTGTCCTGGCGCGCCTCGAAGGCCACGCGCTCGATCACCTCGAGGACGAAATCAGGCAGGTCCACGGGACGGGCCCCACGCTCGACCCAGGCCTCCTGCAACGTGATCTCCATGCCCAGCTCGACGGTGCGCGGATAGTGGGTGAGGATCTCGGAGCCGATGCGGTCCTTGAGGGGAGTGATGATCTTGCCACGCGCCGTGTAGTCCTCGGGGTTCGCGGTGAAGCACATGAGGACATCGAGCGGAAGCCGGACGGGATAGCCCTTAATCTGGACGTCGCCCTCCTGCATGATATTGAAGAGGCCCACCTGGATCTTGCCGCTCAGGTCGGGAAGCTCGTTGATGGCGAAGATGCCGCGATTGGCGCGCGGCAGCAGCCCGTAGTGCATGCTGAGCTCGTCCGAGAGCAGATGCCCGCCGCGAGCCGCCTTGATGGGGTCGAGGTCGCCGATCATGTCGGCGATCGTCACATCGGGCGTGGCCAGTTTCTCCACGTAACGATCTTCACGCGTGAGCCAGGAAATGGGCGTGGCGTCCCCGCACTCGGCGACGAGATCGCGGCCGAACTTGCTGATCGGGCGAAAGGGGTCGTCATTGACCTCGCTGCCGGCGATGACCGGGATGACGGGGTCAAGGAGCTGGATCAGGGCGCGCAGGATCCGGGTCTTGGCCTGGCCCCGGAGCCCGAGCAGGATGAAATCGTGCTGGGCCAGAACGGCGTTCACGATCTGGGGGAGCACGGTGTCTTCGTAGCCGACAACACCCTGGAAAAGTGGGGTGCCGAGCTCGAGTGCCCGGATGAGGTTGGCCCTGAGCTCCTCGCGGACGGTGCGGGCGAGGAGCGGAGCCTGGTTCCAGGGGCTGTGCTTGAGGTCGTACAGGGTACGCGGATGTGACATTTAGGGAATTATACCCCGCGGCTGGGAATGGTTCGGTTGTTCATGCCGGTTGGTTCGCTTGTTCATTCTGGCAGCTGAGCGATCTGATTGTGACGGTGAGGGAGCCCTGTCTCCCTCCGGCAGCCGCTCGCGCCTTCGATGACCGCATTTCGATAGTGCACCCGTGCTCGGACGCTGCCTCCGGGAAACAGGACTCCCTCACCGTCTTACCTTCGCCGGCCGCCGGCCGCCATTTGTGCGCAACCTCACAATTCCCAGCAACTTACCATTGGACGGACGGTACCAAGTGAGTACCTTGCGCGCCGCACTGTGCCTGGTCGGCGCCGGTGGCGTGGTGGATGGGGAGCAAGGTCATTCAACTTCGAGGAGTTCGAGCGATGCGGAAGTTCCTGATGGTGGCCGCGGTAGTTGCGGTTGCGGCGTGTGGCGAGAAGAAGCAGGAAGCGGGTCCGGCTGAGGCGGCAGGCGCGGCGGCGGGTGCGGCTGTGGACACGCTGGCGCACAAGGCCGACAGCACCATGGGCGCGATGGCGGATTCGGCTCACTCCGCTATGACAGCTCCGGCGGACAGCGTCAACAAGAAGATGGAGAAGAACCCGGCCACGCCGCCGAAGAACTAGGCTTCGAAGGGGAGTTCCACTACGGTAGCCGGCGACCCGCCGGCTACCACCGAAGAGCCGGTCTCGATCTCGCGCCGCACAAGCGCGAGCGCGATGCGCCGGCCGGGCAGCGTGAGGAAACTCCTTACGCTGCCCACTTCTTTTTCTCCCGCCAGGATCCGGGCGTCACTCAGCGGTTCGAGCCGGTTCCAGACGAGGCCCCGAAGATTGCGATTGGTGTGCCCGCGAAAGTGGAGCCGGGCGACGGTTTCCTGCCCAGTGTAGCAGCCCTTGTCGTATGAGACGCCGCCATTCTCGTCGAAACGGACTTCCTGCACCAGCGTCTTGTCATCGATTTCGGCGCCGCGCCGGGCCCATCCGGCGAGGATGCGGGCGGCCTCCCACTCATCGTTCGTCGCGGTTCGCGTCCCCGACATCGCCAGCAACTTGAGGGCATGCGCCATCGGTTCGGCCGGCCCGGCGACGAGGGCCGCGAACGGGACGGCATCGGTGCGTCCGGCTACCACCACCCCATCAACCTCGATCGGTCGCAACTCCGCACCGCCGCCGAAGAGGCGGTACACCTGCCAGTCATCGGTGAGATCCGTAACTCGTGCGAGCCGAGGTGGGAGCTGCTTCCGGAACAGGCCCGCCGCGGTTGCGCGTGCGTCCAGATCGGTAATCAGGACGAGCCGGTCGGCCAGCCTGATGACCCAGCAATCGAGGATGATCAGGCCCTTGGGCGTGAGCAGCGCTCCGTAGACGAGAGCACCATCGGCGGGTTTCATCAGGTCATTGGTGAGGAGACCCTGTAGGCACTGCAGTGCACCCGGACCCGCAATGGAGAAGACCGCCGCTGGCATCTGGTGTATCAGCGTGCCCTTCTGCAGGCGCTCGAGTCCGTCCGCGGTAAGCGTTGCTTCAACCACTGCCATTGGCCCAGGGAAGGTCGGCGGGGCGGCGCCCGGTGAAGTCGGCCCAGACCACATCGGCCGCCACGAGCGCATCGGCCGGGTGCGAGGTCGAGAGCATGGCACATCGCAGGCCCGCGGCGCGCGCGGCCTGCAGCCCGGGGAGGGAATCCTCGATCACGATGCAGTCGTGCGCATCAGCCCGCAGCACTGCGCGTGCCTGATTGTAGCCGGCGGGGTCGGGCTTGCACGCGGGCACATCCTCGGCGGCGACCACGACGTCGAACAGCGGCCCGATACCGCCGCGCGAAAGCACGAAGTCAATTTCCCGCCGCAAGGCGCCGGAAACGATCGCCAGCCGGTGGCCATCCGCCGCCGCCCTGCGGACGAAGTCGCTGGCGCCCGGCACCATCGGCATGCTGTCGCGGAGCAGGCGCTGATAAACGGCATTCTTCCGCTCGGTGGCGTCGGCGATGCTGGCCGGGTCGGAGGGACGATTGAAGCGGGTGAAGCTGTAGCGGAAACATTCCCGGTCATCGAATCCGAGATACTCGTGGTAGTAGGCATCGCGGTCGAGGTTTATGCCATACTCGGCGAGGGTATGGATGAGTGCCTCGCAATGCAGTGGTTCGTCGTCGATGAGGACGCCATTGAAGTCGAACAGGATCGCTTTCGGCATGATGGAAAATAGACGGGAGCGGGTCCTACTGCTGGCGACTGTAGAAACCCCCGACGCGGTACGATTCGTCGAGCAATTCCACGGGGTGGAGCACGGTGGCATCGATACCTGCGGCACGCAGCCCGGCACCGATCTGCATGTGGCAGCCGGGGTTGCCGGTGGTGACGATCCGGGGCACCGGCGAGGCGGAGGCAATGCCGCGGATCTTGTCGTCGAGGACCGCGCGTGCCATCTCGGGGTGGAGCATGGAGTAGATACCGGCGCTGCCGCAGCACTTGTCGGAGCCAGGGAGCAGGCGAAGGCGAAGACCGGGAATGGCACTCAGCACCGTGAGCGGCTCGGCCTGCACTTTCTGCGCATGTTGCAGGTGACATGGCGCATCGTACACGGCATCGACCGGTAGCGGGCCACCCTGGCGCGGGCCCTTGGCGGCGAGCAACTCGGTCACGTCGTGCACCCGGTTGCCGAAGGCCTTCGCCTCCTTCGTGCCGAGCAGGTGACCGTAGTGCTTGAGCAGGGCACCGCACCCGGCGCTGTTCACCACGATGTAGTTGGCCCGGTGACCGAAGGCCTTCACGTTCTGGCGGGCGAGCGATTCCGCAGCCTTGCGATCGCCAGCGTGCTCGTGCAGCGCCCCGCAACAGCCCTGCCCGGCGATGTCCACCACCCGATATCCGTTGGCCTCGAGCACGCGCCGGGTCGCGTCATTGACATGACGGAAGACGGTGTCCATGACGCAGCCGCGGAAGAGTGCCACGGTGGGCGCCGAGTGGGACACATGGAAACTGGGGAAGGAGCGCGGCTTCTCCTGTCGCCGGGTGGAGGCGAGCATGCCCATGCTGAATCCGAAGCGAGTGCCCGAGGCCCAGCGGGACGGCAACCCGGTGGCGCGGAACCAGCGCGCGGCCGTGAGGAGCGTTCGCCAGATGGGGCGCCATGAGAAGACGGCGAGAATGGCCTTCGCGGCCGGTGCAATGCCGCGCTTCTGCGCGAGGATCTCCCTTGCCGCTTCCAGCCCCTGGCCGTAGCCGACGCCCGAGGGACACGCCGGCTCGCAGCCGCGACAGCCGAGACAGGCATCAATATGCTGGGTCAGGGCGGGATCATCGGCGGCAATCTCGCCCCGTTCGAGCGCGCGCATGAGGACGATGCGCCCGCGCGGACTGTCCGCCTCGTCGCCGGTAACGAGGTAGGTGGGACAGGCGGGGAGACAGAAGCCGCAGTGGACGCATGGGTCCAGCGCGGAGAAGCGTGCGTCGGTGCTACCGGCCATCACCATCGCCCTCGAGCGCCACGCTCAGCAACAGGCCTGGATCGAAGGTTTCGCGCAGTCGGCTCACCAGCGCGCCGACGCCCTCGCGATAGGCGCCGAAGTGCCCGAGGTGCTGACGAATGGCCCAGGGTGCGCGCTCGAGAGTCATGGGGATCTCACGCGACGCGGCGGTGCGCCGGAGCGCGCGCAGCGCCTCGATGCGGGCTTCGCCGCTCCAACGGATCCCGCCGGCGCTTCCGGCCCCCGCCGTGATCAGTCCTTCGTCGAGCGTTCCCGCGAGCATGTCGAGCGAATCATCGAGCCCTGGCTGCAACACGCCGAGGCGCAGGGTTACCGCCCCGCCCAGGACGGCCCGGGCGGAGAGGTGCCAGAAGGAACTGGCGCGCTCGACGGGGAGCTGCTGCCAGACGAGCGAGGTGGCGGAAGTGAGCCGCCGCGCTTCCGCGGCCACGCCATCTTCGGTGCCCATGATGCGCGCGGCGAGGATCCAGTCCGGTTCGGCGGCGATGGCGGGAGAAAAGAGCTCGAGTGCATGAAGCGAGAGACGCGCTTCGGTGAGATCGCGACCGACACTGGTGAGATGGTCGCGATTGGCCCGGGCAATGAGCGTCTGGTCGGCGCGCGGAAGGGCTCTGAGGCGCAGGTTGAGCTCGGTGATGACGCCGAACCCGCCGAAGCCGCCAATCTGCAGCTTGCCCAGGTCGTACCCGGCGACGTTCTTGACCACGCGCCCCCCGGCGCGCACCACGCGCCCGTCGCCCGTCACCACGCTCAAGCCCAGCACGTGGTCCCGCACGGGCCCGAAGCCCTGTCGCAGCGGTCCCGCGGTGCCGGCGGCAATGATGGAGCCGATACTCCGCTCGAATCGGCCGGGAGGATCGATGGCGAGCCACATGCCGTCATCGGCCAGGCGGCGGCGCAGCGTGCCGATGGCAACGCCGGCGTCGACCGTGGCGACGAGGTCGGCTGGGCTCACGCTGACCACGCGATCGAGCCCACGCGTACTCACGGCGAAATCGGCGGGCGCATCCGGCGAAAGCCAGGTGCCCTGTCCCTCGATGCGCGCGCGCCAGTTGCGGCCATGCGCGAGCGCGAAGAGCCGGGCCATCGTCTCGGTGGTGTCGGGAACGACCCGGGGAAGCCCGGAAGGATCGCGCTCCACCCCGGACGCGCCGACGACTTCGCGAAGCCGAGCCAGCATGCCATCAGTCATGGGCCACCTCCGCCAGCGAACTGGAGTGTCGCCTGCCATTTCCGCGCGCCGCTGGAGAGGCGCACCATTCGCGGCAGGCATGGATGGGTACCACCTTGCCGGGATTGGAGCGCTCGCCAGGATCGAAGACGCGCCGGGTCGCCTGCATGGCGCCGAGTGTCTCGGCGTCGAAAATGAGGGGCATGTAGTCGAGCTTGTCGTTGCCGACGCCGTGCTCACCGGTGATACTGCCGCCGGCGGCCACGCAGGCCGTCATGATCTCGCGACTGGCCTCGCGCACTCGCGCCGCAAGGCCGCTGTTCCGGCGGTCGAAGCTGATATTGGGGTGCAGGTTTCCATCGCCCGCGTGGAAGACGTTGCTGATATGAAGGCCATAGCGATCGCGGATCTCGCTGATGCGGTCGAGCACGTCGGGCAGCGAGGAGCGCGGCACCACCGCATCCTGGACCACCAGGTCAGGCGCGATGCGGCCCATGGCCCCGAAGGCCTTCTTCCGCCCCTGCCAGAGCCGGGCGCGGTCGACCGCGCTCTCGGCCGTAAGCACATTGCGTGCACGGTGGGCGCGGAGCAGCGGCTCGACCACGGCGTGCTCGGCGGCGACGCTCTCGGGCTGGCCGTCAAGCTCCACCAGCAGTACCGCCGCCGCGTCGACCGGATACCCCGCCGCGTAGATCGATGCTTCCACCGCCTGTACGCACGCCTGGTCCATCATCTCCAGCGCGGCCGGCACGATGCCGGAGGCGATGATGGCGGAGACGGCCTCACTCGCCGCACGGATGCTGGGGAAGTCGGCGAGCAGCGTCCGCACCGCGGCGGGAATGGGCTCGAGCCGCACCGTGATGCGGCAGGCAATACCGAACATTCCCTCGCTGCCGACGAAGAGGCCGACCAGGTCGGGTCCCCAGGCGTCGCCATGCGTCGATCCGAGCCGGGCGAGCGAACCGTCGGGAAGAATGATCTCGAGGTCGGTGACGTGATTGGTGGTGACGCCCGCCTTGAGACAGTGCGGCCCGCCGGCGTTTTCCGCGACGTTGCCCCCGATAGTGCACGCGGTCTGGCTCGAGGGATCGGGCACGTACTGCAGGCCGAAGGGCAACACGGCTTCGGACAAGCGCGCGTTGACGACGCCCGGCTCGACGACGGCGCGGCGAGTGGCCGGGTCGACGCTCAGGATGCGGTTGAGCCGGGTGAGGGCGACCAGCACGGCGTTGCCCTCCGCCAGCGCGCCGCCGGAGAGCCCGGTGCCGGCGCCGCGGGCCACGAACGGTGCCTTCAGGGCGTGGAGCAGCCGCACCACCTGAATGAGCTCCTCGCGCGAGGCCGGGAGGACCACGACGCCGGGATACGACTCATGGGTGGGGAGACCATCCATGGTATAGGTCGCGAGCTCGGCGCGGCGATGCCGCACCCAGCGGGGGCCCACGATGGCGGCGAGTCCGGTGAGGAGCGCCTCGTTCATGAGCCGCCGAGGTCGGGAGGATGGAGTGCCTTCCCGTTGGAGTGCGCCTTCTTCCGGGTGCGAAGGCCGGCATCGATCGCGCTCGACAACGGGGGGAGGATCTCGAGCAGCAGGTCGACGCGCTCGGCGGTGGAACGGATCTCAAGGAGCGCCTGCTTTTCAGGGGCACCAGTATCGAGCGCGGCGGCGACGTGAAACGAGAGTGCGGTCGGCTCGGTGGGGAGCGTACGGTTGTCGGGCTCGAGGTCGTTCAGCTCGCGCAGGGCCGGCAGGTAATGGGTGAAGGCCTCGGCGAGCGCGGTGCACCGCGCGGCGGGAGGCGAACTGCCCTCGCGATCCTCGAACACCTCGACCATGGCGACCAGATAGGGTGCGGGGTCGTCGAGGTATCGGGTGACGAGGAATCGCGTCGTTCCCTGGACGACGATGTTCGATCGACCATCCGGCAGTGACTGGGCGCCCCGGATCTCGGCGACGCATCCGACGGCGCCCAGAGCGGGCGCCTCGTGCGCGATGCCGGGAAGGGCCAGGCCGAAACGTTCATCACCGGCCAGGCAATCAGTGAGCATCCGCCGGTAGCGGGGCTCGAAGATGTGCAGGGGTAGCAGGGCGCCGGGGAAGAGGACGACGCCCAGGGGAAAGATGGGCAGGCGGAACGTCATGATGGAAGATAAGGCTGGAGGCCGGGGAGGGCTGCAGCACGGGAAGGAGATCAGTCAGGGTAATCGCGTCATCGCACGGCTCTGCCGCACCAGCCGTTGTCGTTCCAGGGCAGGTGAGGCGATGGGACGCTACTCGGCGAGCAGGGAAGCGGGCTGGGAACGGGTGGCGCGCAACAGGGGCCGGATTGCCCCGATCATCGCCGCGAGAGAAAGCAGTGCTGCCGGCAGGAGGACATCGGCCAGGGGCAGGAGGGGGAGATCGCCGAGGATTTCCGCCAGTACCGCGCGCAGCGCCGGACCAATCGCGGTCAGCGCCACAATGATTCCAGCCGCGGTGATGAGGACGGTGCGGCCGAGTACCGCCGCGGCGATGCGGTGGCGGGTGGCGCCCAGGGCACGGTGAACGGCGAGCTCCGGGATGAGGGCGGTGGCCCAAAGCGAAATGCTCACCATGGTGCCGATGGCGCCGAGCAGGAGCGCCGCAATGGCCTCGGCCCGGAACCAGCGTGCGAACCAGGTAAGGGGCCGGGTGAAGTCCCGGCGGATGGCCGACTCGCTGCTTCCCGCCGATCGGGTCACGGTGGCGAGCGTCGCCAAGGCGCGTTGCGCGCTCGTGACAGCAGTTGCGCTCCCCCGGATGAGCAGGTCGGCGCCGGCGACGGGATGCTGCAGCGAGCTGAGATATACAGCGAACCTGGGCTGTAATCCGCCGCTCCGTCCGGGTGCCTTCGCATCGTCGACCACGCCCACGACCGTGTAGGGCGTTCGCGCCGTGCCCAGGAAGATCGTGCGGCCGATGGGGTTGCCGTTCTCGAAATGCCGCGCCGCCATCTGTCGATTCACTATGGCGATGCGCGGTGCCTTCCAGCCGTCGTCCAGCGTGAACGTGCGCCCCGCCACGAGTGGAATCCCGACGACCGCAAAGGTATCGGGACTCACGACGAAGTGGCTGGGTCGTTCAGTGTGCCACTTGACGAACATGCCTCCGGTGAAGCACTGGCCACAGTCGGTCTCCACCCAGTCCACCGTGCCGAGGCCGACCAGCGCGCCGGGGCTGGTGAGGCTCACCTTTTCGATGCCTTCGATCGCGGCCAGGTCGCGCAGCATGTCATGGTACTGGACCGACCGCGCGCTCCAGTCGGGATCGGCGTTCGTGAGCGTGTAGACGGTACCCTCAGCTGCGTTGTTGCCGTCGCCGATGAGGAGCGTGGCCTGCCGGCTCAGCAGCGCCGCCGCCAGGAGGATCGCCAGGCTCGTGCCGACCTGGATCACGGGCGGAATGAGGGACAGTGGGTTCGCGGGAAGATTCACGAGACGCCTGCCGCGGGCGTGCCGCAGCGGAAGCAATGCGCCAAGCAGGAGTGCGATCGCGGTGATGATGGCAACCGCTGCCGGTGCGTAATGCCAGACACCCAGGACGGCGGGCCAGGTGCTCAAAGCCAGGCGCAGGGCGGCATATCCGCTGACCAGCCCGAGCGGCACGGCGGTAAGCAGGATGACGAGGCCTTCGCCCAGGAACGCGAGCACCAGATCCCGGCGAGACGCACCGACAGCCCGGCGGATCGCCGTGTCGACGTCACGGACCCCGGACCGGGTCCACTGGATGATGAGGGCAGTGACGACAGCGACGGCGCAGGCGCCAGCGGCGATGACCAGGAGGAGTGCCAGCAAACGGGCGATGCCCTCGACCTGAAGTGCGGCCGGCGACTGCGCACCGCTGGTCAGCTCGAGGCCGAGCTCGACGCTACCAACCGGATGGGCCAGCAGGACGGGCCCGTCTGCGTGAGGCGAGAGCGACAGCACGGGTGAAAGCGTTGCGATAGCGCTTGCGGCGGAGAGCGTGAGCCAGGCGGCGGTGGACCAGTGGGTACGCAGCGCGTCGGTGAGGGGGACTGCTATCCGGCGCGCAAGGCGAGAAAGTACCACTACAGGGGCTGGTCCACCGTGGCCATGCATTCGAGCTCCATGCGCGCCCCCAGGGCGAGGCCAGTGGTTCCGAAGGCGCTGCGCGCGGGGAAGTGCTTCGTGAAGTAGGTGGCGTACACCTCGTTCATCGCGGGCCACTCGCTCATGTCGGCGAGCATCGCGGTGCACTTCACGACGTTGTCGAGCGACGATCCGTTTCGCTCCAGCGCGGCCTTGATGTTCTCCAGCGTGCGACGGGTCTCCGCCTTGATGCCGCCCGGGACGATCCTGCCGGCGCTGTCGCCGAGCTGGCCGGACAGGTAGAGCATGTTGCCGACGCGTACCGCCTCGGCGAAGGGACGCACGGGGCCATTGTCGGCGCGGGGAATGTACTGGACCGCTGGGGGTGACGGCTGAACTGGTTGTGACGAAGGCCGGCTGCGATCACCACAGCCGGCCAGGGTCAGCACCACGAGTACCAGGGCAAGGGACTTCAGGCGGCCACCCACCGTCCCTTGAGGTGCTGGATATCGGGGCAATGGCGGAGCTTCTCGAACGCGCGCTCGCGAATCTGGCGGATGCGCTCGCGGGTGACGCCGAGCCGTTCGCCGATGGCCTCGAGGGTCAAGGCCTCAGAGCCTTCCTCGAGCCCATAGTACATCGAGAGAATGGCACGCTCGCGCGGCGTAAGGTGGAGGCGGAACAGGCGATCGACGAATTCACGGGTAAGGTGCTGGTCGGTGAGCGACTCGATTTCGGAGTCGGAGTTGCCCGCGACGCGCTCGCCCACGGTGGCGCCGTGACGGTCGCGGCCATCGACCGGCGCGTCGAGGGACATCTCGACGGTGGACATCTGGCGCGCCTCGCGGATCGTGCCGATCTCCTCGCCCAGTGCCCGGGCCAGCTCACCGTCCGTGGGTGCGCGGCCCAACTCCTGGGCCAGCAGCGCCTGCACGCGGCTCATCTTGATGAGTGATGAATTCTGGTTGAGGGGAATGCGAACGCTGCGTGTCTGTTCTGCGAGAGCCTTGAGGACTGCCTGGCGGACCCACCATACCGCATAGCTGATGAACTTGACGCCGTGATCAGGATCGAACTTCCGCACGGCCTTGAGCAATCCCTCGTTGCCGATCGCCACCAGTTCGCCGAGGTCGAGTCCGTGTCCCTGATACTTCTTCACGTAGGCGATGACGAAACGAAGATTGGCGGTGACGAGACGCTCGGCCGCGATCTGATCTCCGCTCAAGGCCCGGCGCGCCAGCGCACGTTCCTCGGCGGGGTCGGTGATCATCGGAAGTCGCTGAATGTCTACGAGGTACTGATCGAAGGATCCCTGGGCTACTGCGCGACCCACATTGCGGGTGCCCGCACGAGCGGCGGAGCGAGCGACAGGACGAACAAGGCTGGCGCGGGTGCGAGCCATTCATACCCCCTTCAGGGGAACGGTCGAGTTGTTTGGATAACACGGAACTGCTGTGCGGGAAGGCAGCCAATATAGGAAGCGCCAGTAATGCGGTCAAGCAATATTAGTTGTCCACATCACAAATATTCATGGGACATAAACTTCTACTGGTTATGCACTTATCCACTTGTCCACAAGCGACAGCGAGCACGCACCGATGGTATGGGTCAAACGACCTATAGTGGGGAACGGAAGCAAGAGCGGAGGAACCAAAAGCGGGGGAGGAACAACAACAGCGTGAGGAGGAACCAAGAGCGTGAGGAGGAACCGCAGCGGCGGAGGAGGAACGGCGTAAGCGGTGAACGGTGAGAGGGCGCATGAGAACAGACTGGGCCCATGAGCGGAATCAGAGAATCGCGGCGAGGCCGGCGTCGATCGTCGTCTCATCAAACGCCACCGTCCAGCTCCCGTCACGCGCGCCCATCCGGCCGACATCCAATGGTACCGCGAAGCGGAGTTCGCCAGCGACATTCTTCTTGTCGCGCGCCATGGCATGTCGCACGCGCTCGGCGTTGGTGCGGATGGTGACACGCACCGGGAGGCCGAGTTGCGAGAGAATTGCCGCGATGCGGGTCCCGGTGCCGGGAAGGAGAATGCCGGCGCGTTCGGCCATGGCGCACTCGGCAATCATGCCGAGCCCGACCGCCTGGCCATGCAGCAGCTGATAGCCTGATACCTGTTCCAGCGCGTGAGCGACCGTGTGCCCGGCGTTGAGCATCGCGCGCGGGCCCGACTCGCGCTCGTCGGTGGACACCACGCCGGCCTTGATCTCCACGCTCCGGCGGATGAGGACCTCGAGAGCGTCGAGGTCGCGCGCGAGCAGCGCGGTGGACCCGTCCTCGATCCACGAGAGGTATCCGGCGTCGGTGATGAAGCCGTGCTTCACCGCCTCGGTGAGGCCGCTGCGATACTCGGCCTCCGGAAGGCTCCTGAGCGTCGCTGGATCGGCGACGACGGCGACCGGCGGATGGAATGCGCCAATGAGATTCTTGCCATGCGGTGTATCGACGCCGGTCTTGCCGCCAACCGAGGCATCGAGCATCGCGAGGAGCGTGGTGGGAACAAGGACGAACGGTACTCCGCGATGATAAGTGGCGGCGACGAAGCCGGTGAGGTCGCCGATGACGCCGCCGCCCAGCCCGATGAGCGCCGAGTCGCGGCCGAAGCCGGCGGTGAGCAGGGCGTCGGTAAGGCTGGCCCAGGTGTCACGGGTCTTGAACTTCTCGCCCGGCGGCACGCTCAGGCGGGTGGTCCAGTCGTGCGCCGAGCGCTGGGTCGTGCCCTCGATGGCCCAGGCGGAATCATGGCCGCTCTCCCAGGCCTCGTACTCCCGGCCGACCGCGGCATCCGTGAGCAGTGCCACAGAGCGCTTGCCGCAATGGGCCGCGACGATCTCGGGGAGATCGCCGAGCGCGCCCTGGGCGATGTAGACCGGATAGCTGCCCAGTGCGTGCCGAACGAGGATGGGTTCCATGCTACCAGGTCACGTCGCCGGTGCCGGCGCGATGGTTCGCGAGACGGGCAAGCGTGAAGAGGAGGTCGGAGAGCCGGTTGAGGTAGACCAGAAAGAGCTCCGGCACCGTTTCCTGCGCGGCCAGGTGCACGACTTGCCGCTCGGCGCGGCGGCATACGGTGCGCGCGAGGTGGAACATGGCGGCCTTCTGGGTACCCGCAGGCAGCACGAACGCCGTGAGGGGTGGCAGTTCCCCGTCGGCAGCATCCATGACGTGCTCGAAGGCGGCGACACGATCGGCAGAGAGGCTCGCCTTCTCCAGCGCCTTCCGGACCTTGTCGGGATCGGGCGTGGCGAGGTGACCGCCGATGGAGAAGAGGTCGCGCTGAATGGACTCGAGCAGCGCATCCTCGAACGCCTCAGGCGGCGTGGCGCGCACCAGGCCGATGACGGAGCTGAGCTCGTCGACGTCGCCGTAGGCGGCGACACGGATGTGGTCCTTGGAGACGCGGCCGCCGCCGAATAGCGCGGTGGAACCGGTGTCGCCGGTTTTGGTGTAGATCTTCACCTGACGACAACGACGTGAGGTGGAACAGCGAAGGCAGACGGAACGATTGTCAGACTCCTCCCTTCAAGGCATCCAGCATTTCCGGGATCCTGGTGAACTTCTCGCGCGGGGCGCCGCGGGCCTTGCCGGCCGCCTGTTCCAGCGCGTCGATCTTCTGCCAGTCGGCATAGCTCACCACCTGCACGCCGCGAGCCTGGAGTATCTGATCGACCTCGGTGCGATTGCCGCGCGGCTTCGGCGTGATGGCGCCGCTCGCGAGGTCCTCCAGCAACCGGTCGGCCGTCTCGACCGAGTCGGGCTTGTTGGTGCCGATGACGCCGCTCGGGCCGCGCTTGATCCAGCCCACGGCATATACCCCATGCAGCGGTTCGGATGCGCCTGGTGCCACGAGCACGCGGCCCTCGACACTGGGAATGACACCGGCACGCGGGTCAAACGGCACGCCGGGAACCGCGACGCCCTTGTATCCCACCGACCGGAAGACGAGGCCGGCAGGCAACGTCTCCGTCTCTCCGGTGGCCTCGGCCTTGAGGTCCTTACCCGAGCCACGCACCAGGCGGTTCTTCACGAGCTTCACGCCCTCGACGCGGTTGCTCCCCAGAATTTCCACCGGCGACACGAGGAAACGGAGCACAAGCTTGCGCTTCCGACCCTCGGGCTTGCGCGCGGCGAACTCCTGGAGCGTGTGGAGGTTCTTCTCCGCTGTGCGATCCTCGCCACCGGAAAGCTGGAGGGCACTGTGTTCGTCCAGCTCGATCTCGCGCGCGTCGACGATGACATCGGTCTCGGCGAGTTCACCCAGCTCCTTCAACTCGGGATTGGTGAACGCGGCCTGGGCCGGCCCGCGACGGCCGAGCACGTAGATGGTGTCCACCTTGCCGGCGCGCAGGGCGTCGAGCGCGTGCTGCGAAATGTCGGTGGGGGTGAGCTCGCCCATGCTGCTCGCCAGGATGCGCGCGACATCCATGGCGACGTTGCCCATGCCGACGACGACGACGCTGGTGGCGGAGAGATCGAAGCGCCGGTCGCGGTAGTCGGGGTGACCGTTGTACCAGCCGACGAACTCGGTGGCGGCGTGACTGCCCGCGAGCGCCTCGCCCGTGATGCCGAGCTGCCGGTCGGTCTCAGCGCCGGTGGCGTAGATGACGGCGTCGTACAACGCCATGAGCTCGTCGTGCTCGATGCCGCCGCCGATATTCACGTTGCCGAGAAAGCGGAAACCGGGGTGCGCGGCAATGCGGTCGTATATCCGGGTAACCGACTTGATCTTGGGATGATCGGGCGCCACGCCGCCGCGCACCAGACCGTAGGGCGTGGGGAGGCGGTCGAACATGTCGATCTCTACCTCGGGCAGCTTCTTCTGCAGGTGCTCGGCGGCGTAGAAGCCCGAGGGGCCCGACCCGATGATGGCGACGCGGAGTGGCGCGGATGAAACAGTCATGTCAGCGTCCTTTCGCCATTTCGACCACGACACTGTCCAGCTGGGCGAGAATGGCCGAGCCGGGCAGTGCGTGATGATTGGCCTGTACGGAGAACGTCACCACCTTGCCGCTCTCGAGCTCGACGTATCCCGAGAGCGTATTGGTACGGGAGATGCTGCCGGTCTTGGCCTGCACCTTCCCTTCGATCGGAGTGCCGACAAAGCGGTTCTTGAGAGACCCGCGCTGTCCCGACTGGGGCAGCCCCGCCGCGAACGTCGCATAGTGCGGATGCGCGCGGATGAAGCGCAGGATCTGGGTGAATGCCAGCGGGCTCACCAGATTGGACGCGGACAGGCCGGAGCCGTCACTGAGCGCGATCTGGGTACTGTCGACGCCGACCGAGTCAATGAGAAACCGCCGCTCGATGCGCAGGCCCTCGTCCCAGCTGCCGGCGCGACCGAACTGCTTTCCCAGCTGCTTCAGGGTCATCTCGGCGTACCAGTTCTGGCTGGTGTTGAGGATCGGGAAGATCCAGTCCCTGAGCGGCCGGCTAGTCACTTCCGCCAGTGGGAGCCCGCGACGGACGATCTCGTACGCCATCGAGTCGGTCGTGGATCGGGTGTCGCCGAGCACGGCGATGCCCTGTGCTGCGAGGGCGGCGCGGAGCGCGCGCGCCGTGAAGAGGTTGGGGTCGGGAAGTGCGAAATACTCGGTGCGGACGCGACGGCCGGCCTCGACGTTACCCTGGGCCCAGACCGAGAGGGTGCCGGCGTTGCGGAAGAAATCGATGGACTCGTCCTGGCCTTGCGCCACCGTGCGGGTGTGGTTCTCCAGGGTCACGTCGCCGAAGTCGGGCGAGAACGTGAGCTTCGCCGGCGGGCCGACGCTGTCACTGGGGGAGTATTCGATGTCGATGCTGTTGTCGTTGAAGCCCAGGCCGCTCACCGGCGCCGCGTACCACCAGTTGAGGTCGTAGTTTTCCCAGGCGGGGTGCACCAGCGTGGGCTCGAACCAGCTGCCGTCTCCCACCACATCGCCCGACACCGAGGTGATGCCGGCGCGGGCAAGCTGCGCGGCAAGCTCGGTGAGCTTCTGCATCGAGGTGGTGTCGCAGGCGCCTGCGGCGAGGGTATCGATGGCGTAGCAGCGCTGGCTGAAGGTGGGATCGCCGCGGCCGTAGAGGACGAGGTCGCCCTGCAGCGTGCCGTTCACGATGGGCCCGCTGCCGTAGATGCTGGTGCGCACGGTGAAGTCGGGCGCGAAGAGCGCGGAAGCGACGGCGCTGACCACGATCTTGGTGTTGCTCGCCGGCACGAACATGCGGTCGGCGTTACGGCCGTAGAGGAGGGTGCCCTTCTCATCGACCAGCGCCACGCCCCAGAGCTGGCGATTGAACGGCGGCGCATCGAGCCGCGCGTCGATGCGCTTCTGGAGGCTCGTCGACTGGGCGACGAGTGGCGCGGCCGGCAGCAGGCAGCAGGCGACGAGCAGCGGGCGCAGGCGCCTCAGCATGAGATCGGGTCCTTGGAGAGTGAGCGGCAGCAATCAGTTGGTATCAGTGGCCGAAGAGTGCAGGTGCCTGCGCCAGGGCAGACGAGGTGAAACAAAACACAGCCGGGAGCAGAGCCCACAAGGAGCGTGTGCGCACGAGAAGCCCCTCATGAGTTGTGAGTGTGGGGCTACGATACGGAGCGCCCCAAAGGCCCGCCAGCCATCAGTCATACGCCACCCGCGGATCCGCCTTCGCATAGGCGAGGTCCGTCAGCAGGTTCACGAACACGAAGACCACACTCAGGAACAGGATGCTGCCCGAGATCGCGGGCAGGTCGCGCTTCTCGATGGCAGTGAGCACGTAACGACCCACACCGGGCCAGGAAAAGATCGTCTCGGTCAGGATCGAGCCGGTAAGGTAGCTGCCGAAGTCGAGTCCGAGCACCGTGATGACCGGGAGCAGCGCATTCCGGAGCCCGTGATGCAACAGCACGCGGGCCTCGCCCAGGCCCTTGGCGCGGGCGGTGCGGATGAAGTCGCTCTGGAGCGCCTCCTGCAGCGCGGTGCGGGTCATGCGCGCGATGACGGCGATCGAGCGCATGCCGAGCGTCACGGCCGGGAGGATGAGGTAGATGAATCCCCACGAGCCCGACGGCGGGAGCCAGCGCAGCCCCACGGCGAACACGAGGATGAGCACCAGGCCCACCCAGTACACCGGAAACGATATGCCGAGGTACGCCCCGAGGGTGAGGAAGCGGTCGACCCACCCGCCGGGGCGCCAGGCGCCGTAGATACCGACGACGAGCCCGAGCGTGGTAGCGAAGAGCATGGCGGCGAGCGCCAGGCGCAACGTGGCGGGGAAGCGCTGCCGCAGGTCGGACACGATGGAACGCCGGGTGATGTACGACTTGCCGAGGTCGCCGCGAAGCACGTTGCCGACATAGTGGCCGAACTGGCGCGGGAGCGACTCGTCGAGGTGAAGCTCGCGTCGCAGCCGCACGAGTGTCTCGGGATCGGCCCGCTCGCCCACCATGGCCTGTACCGGGTCGCCGGGCGCGACGTAGAGCAGGAAGAAGGTGACCACCAGCACGCCGAGCAGCGTGGGGACAAGGAGAGCGAGGCGCAGGGCGAAGAATCGCTTCATTGGACGACGTGGGTCTGCTGCCAGCGCTGGCCGTTGAAGATCGCGGGAATGTCCCAGCCCTGGACCTCAGGGTTGAGCGCCCAGAGGTCGACCGGATGCCAGAGAAAGATCCAGGGCGCCAGCGCGAAGATACGTGCGTCGGTTTCGCGGGCCAGGCGCGCCTTTTCGGCCTCGTCCACCGTGGTGCGGAGCCGCACCGTAAGGCTGTCGATGGCCGGGTCGTTCAGGAAGGCGTAGTTGCCCCCGGTGCCGGCGTTCTTCGAGTAGAACAGCGGATAGGTGAAGTTCTCGGGATCGGGATAGTCGGCATACCAGTCCGTGAGGAACAGGTCGGCCTCGCCCTTCCGCACGGCGGACCGCGCGCTCGACGCGTCACGCTGCACGATCTCCACCTGGATGCCGACCGCGGCGAGACTCTGCTGAACCGTCTGCGCGATGCGGGCGTACTCGGGCCGCTGCGAGCGCCAGAGCCTGAGCGACAGCCCGTTCGCGTGTCCCGCGGCCGCCAGCAGGCGGCGCGCACTGTCGGGATCGTACGGGAAGGGCGCGCGGGCCGAGTCGTAGCCGGTGATACCAGGCGGGATGACGCCGTGTGCCTGGAGCCCGCGACCGGCCATCACCGAGTTGAGCAGCGTGGGCACGTCGATGGCGAGGTTGAGCGCCTGGCGGACGCGCACGTCGCCCAGCGGACCGCGAGTGGTATTGATCGCAATGTAGAGGTCGCGGATGGTCGGGCGCCGCTTCAACTCTGCGCCATGGCGTTCCTCCCAGCGCCGGGTCTCGCCGAAGGGAATCTCCACCACGCTGAGCCCGCCCCGCTCGTATTCCGCCGCCTGCGTGAGCGGCTCGGGAATGATGCGGATGCGCATGCTGTCCGCAAGCGGCACCTCTCCCCAGTAGGCCGGATTCCTCGCCAGCACGATGGCGTCGTCGTGCGACCACTCCACGAAACGCCATGGGCCGCTGCCGACGGGGGACTGGTCGAAGTCCTCAGCGGTGGGCGTCGGCACGATGGCCGTGGCCGGCATGGCCACCAGCTTCGGGAAGATGTTGAGCGGCTCCTCGAGCGTAATCACGACGGTGGAGTCATCGGCCACGACGAGTCCCGGGATCCGGTCAGCTTCACCCTTGTTGAAGGCTCGGGCGCCCTGGATGGGGTATAGAGGCCAGGGACGCCCACCGAGCGACCTGGGCGAGAGCGCGCGGAGAAAGGACGCCTCGACATCCGCAGCGCGGACCGGCCGGCCATCGTGGAATTTCGCTTCGGTGCGCAGGTGGAATGTGTAGCGCGAGCCGGTGCTGTCGACCTCCCAGGACCGGGCGAGGCCGGGGACGAGCCGACCGTCGACGTCGAACTGGGTGAGGTTGTCGAACAGGAGCGCGTCGACTTCCCCGGTGGGCACGTCGGTGGAGAAGGCCGGATCGAGGGACCGGGGATCGTATGTGAAGTAATACTCGAGCGTGCGGCTGGGTCCTTTCGGGCCGCAGGCCGCCAGCCCGATCAAGGCGCCGAGGGCGACGAGGGTCGCGAACCGGGGAGATGCTATCGAGGCGCTCCGGAGGGGCGTAGGGAAGGGCGTCGTTCGGCAACCGGTCAAAACATTGACACTGCGGCCTAACGCTGCAAAAATACATAGGTTAGCTAACCTCGTCAATCGTCGCTGGAGCTCCGCCGGTGCCTCGCGGAGTGGGTGCAGGCGACTCGGGAGTGTCGTATTTCTTTGCAGATCGTCAGCTCTCCGCCAAGCAGGCGAAGCGCGTGAAGTTCGCGTGGTCCAGACTCCTCGCGGGAGCACTGGTGGCCGGGGCGTCGGTGGCCCCGGCCCGGTTGGCGGCGCAGGACGGTGAGCGGGCGGTGCGACAACTCAGCTTCAAGGGCAACAAGGCGATCGATGATGCCACGCTGGCGGCGTCGATCGCCACCTCGAACTCGAGCTGGTTCGCCCGGAACCCGCTGGTGAAGTGGATCGGGTTCGGATCGCTCAAGTACGTGAACGAGCGGGAACTGCAGCGCGACGTGCTGCGCATCGAGGTGCTGTACCGCCGGAGCGGGTTTCCGTCGGCCGCGGTGGACACGATCATCCGCCGCACGCCGGGGGACATCTACATCACGTTCAAGGTGACCGAGGGCGCCCCGATCGTGCTGCAGCAGCTCACGTTCAACGGACTCGACTCGCTGCCGGCCAAGCGGAAGAAGCAGGTGACGCAGGACCTGCCGCTCCGGGTGGGGAAGCCGTTCAACCTGGCCCAGCTGCAGATGAGCATCGACACGGTATCGCTGCGGCTCCGGAACCTGGGCTACCCGACGGTGGACATCTTCCGCGAGTTCACGTCGGACAGTGCCACACGCACGGCGAGCGCCACGCTGACGGTGGAAACGGGCCACCACTTCAGCTTCGGTTCGGTGAAGGTGGAAGGGACGGCACGGGTGGACACGAGCATCGTGCGCTCGCTGCTGCTGGTGAAGCAGGGGCGGCCATTCTCGGAGCGGGAGATCACCGCGAGCCAGCTCAACCTGTACCGGTCGGACCTCTTCAGCCTGGCGCAGGTGTCGCTCGACACGGCGGCCTTCGACAAGACCGACTCACTGGTGCCGGTGATCGTGAAGGTGGCCGAGGCGAAGCGGCATACAGTGAAGGGCAGCGCGGGCTACGCGTCACAGGACTGCTTCCGGGTGAGCGCGGGCTTCGGGTTGCGGAACTTCCTCGGCTCGGGGCGCGTGCTCGACATCAGCGCCAGGGCGTCGAAGATCGGCGTGGCCTCGGAGCCGGGATTCGTGGACTGGAACCTGGAGAACAGCCTCTGTCCTGGAGTGAAGGAAGACGGCGTCGTCGAGATCGGGTCGCGCAAGCTCAACTACAACGTGACGGTCTCGGTGCGGCGCCCCGCGTTCCTGACGCCGCAGAACTCCATGACGCTGTCGGGTTTCTCGGAGCGCCGCAGCGAATACAGCATCTACCTGCGGGAGGACATCGGCGCCGGCGTGGCCCTCACGCGCGAGTCGCCGGTGAAGCGCGACCCGCTCACGATCGCGTACACGTTCTCCTACGGCGCCACGACCGCCACCGCGGCGGCGTTCTGTTCCTACTTCAGCGTGTGCACGCCCGAGGTGCGCGCGGCGCAGGAGCTGCGGAAGCCGCTCGCCATCCTCGGTGCCACGGCGGCGATCCCGCGGGTGAACAATCCGGTCGACCCGACGCGGGGCCACCTGTTCACCGGTGAAGTGGCGTGGAGCTCGTCGCTGATCGGATCCTCGGAGTTCCAGCAATTCACCCGGGTCGCGATCGAGGGCCGGTGGTACCGCACCATCATGCCCGAGGTGGTCCTCGCCTGGCGCGCGCGCGCGGGGCGGGTGTTCGGGCGCAACTCCGGCACCCAGGGCACGGTCAACTTCGTGCCGGTCGAGCAACGGTTCTACGCCGGCGGACCCAACGACGTGCGGGGCTTTGCCTATAACCAGCTCGGTCCGATCGTCTACGTGATCCCCGATGCCGACACCGCGGGATACGCCACCAACCCGAACGTACTGGACGACAACGCCGTGCCGTTCGCGACCGGCGGCAACGTGCAGCTGATCGGCAACGTGGAAGTGCGGTTCCCCGCGCCGGTGTGGCATGGCCGGCTCCGTCTCGCGGCCTTCGTCGACGTGGGCGGGGTGTGGCAGACCAACGACCCGGTCAACGCCGAGAAGCGGCTGGTGGCCACGCCGGGCATGGGCCTGCGGCTGCTGACGCCGGTGGGCCCGCTGCGGTTCGACGTGGCCTACAGCTGGGACAAGCTGCAGCGGGGCACGGTGTACGTGAGTAACACGGAGACGGAGGACCTGACGGAACTGCGCCCGGTGCCGGGCGGGCCGCCGCTCACGTTCCAGCCGACCGATCCCGGTGGCTGGCAGCTCAACCTCACCGTGGGCCAGCCGTTCTGATGCGGCACGTCATCCGGGTGCTCGTGCTGCTGGTGGTGGGCGTGATCGCTTCGCTCGTGGGCGTGGTGGCATCGCTCACCGTGACGCCGCCCGGGCGCGCGCTGCTGGCGCGGAACGTGTCGTACCAGCTGGGGACCCTGCTGCGGGGCCAGGTATACGTGGGCAATATCGAGGGCTCGTTCCTGCGCGACCTGGTGCTGACGAACGTGGTGGTGCGCGACACAGCCGGGGTGCTGCTGGTGTCGCTGCCGGTGGTGCGGGTGCGCTACATCGTTCCCAACTTCCTCGCGCGCCGGTTCGTGCTCGAGACGCTCGAGGTGGACCACCCGATCATCAATCTGGTGCGGCATGCCTCGGGGCGGTGGAACTACGAGGAAGTGCTGCGGCTCTCGGAGGGTCCGCCGGGCAAGTCCGCGCCGCCGCTGATCGAGTTCCGCAACATGAAGCTGACCGACGGGGCGCTGTCGCTGGCCTACCCGTGGCCGACCGGCAAGATGACCGACGCGCAGCGCGAGGCACAGGTGCGTGCCGTGCGCGCGATCCCGGGCCGGATCGTCATGGACACGCCCGAGGGCACCAAGCGGGTCATGACCTTCTCGAACCTGACGGCGGGCCTCAAGCGGCTCCGGATCACGACCCCCGATCACCTGCCGCTCCTGGCCGTGGTCGATACGCTGTACACCGACGCCAGCGAGCCGCAGCTGCAACTGCGCCAGCTGCAGGGGACGATCGAACAGAAGGGCGACACGCTCAAGTTCGCGCTGGCGCGGGCGGCGTTGCCGGGCACCCAGGCGACCGCCGAGGGCATGGTGAGCTGGCCACGTGACACGATCATGTGGGACTTCAGGGCCGATGCTCCAGTCGTCGACCTCACCGACCTGCGATTCATCTCGCCCGACTTCCCGGCAATGACCGGCCGCGCATATATCGTGGCGCATTCGCACAGCGGACGGCGCACCGACTACACGCTCACCAACCTGCTGCTGACCGACGGGCCGGAGCGGATCGAGGGCAGCCTGGTCGCCGAAGTCGACGCGGTGGATGGGCTGGGCGTGCGCCGGCTCCGCCTTCGGCTGAACGAACTGAACCTGGACAAGGTGCGGCCCTACATCGACTCGCTCCCGTTCATCGGGCTCATCTCGGGACCGGTGGAAGCCGACGGCGACCTCAATGACGTCGCGGCGCGGGGCGACATAGTCTTCATCGACCTGGCGGTACCCGGGCGGCCTCTCACCAGCCTCTCGTTCAACGGGCGGCTGCAGACGGCCACCGGGAGCCTGGTGTTCGACAAGGTGGCGATCGCGCGGAGCGACATCGACCTGCGTACGGTGCGCCACCTGGCGCCGGCAGTGCTGCTCGACGGCCGGCTCAATGCGGTCGGTACGCTCGACGGGCCGCTCACCAACGCGACCTTCACCGGGACGGCGCGGCAGAAGGACGGGGAGCGGCCCGAAAGCGTCGTCGACGGGTGGCTCCGGCTCGACAGCAGGACGGACTCGATCCGGGTGGCGGCCGACGTGACGCTGGCGCCGCTCAGCTTCGAGGGGATCCGCGCCACCTTTCCAGACATCCTGTCGGAGGGCACGCTGCGCGGGCGAGTGAAGCTCGACGGTCCGGTGGACCGGCTGTTCGTGGATGCCGACGTGCAGGGCGAGATCGGCGAAGTGAAGGGATCGGGGACGGTGACCATCCTGCCGCCGCGCTGGGGCGCCGACACCCTGCGCCTCGACTTCAAGCGGCTCGACCTGCAGGCGCTGACGGGGCGCGAGGGACGCACGAGCCTGGACGGGCACATCGAGGTAACGGGGGTGATGGACACGCTGATGGCGCCGGAAGGTCAGGTGAACCTGGTGCTGGGTCCCGGAGAATTCCGAGGCGTGCACCTGGACACGCTTACTCTCGTGGCGCAGGCGCACGACAGCATCATCAAGGTCGACACGGCCTGGGCCACCGGGTCAGGGATGATCCTCTCCGGTGGCGGAACAGTGGGATGGGCGCGGCCGCACCGCGGCAGCATGGACCTGACCCTCGAGGCCGACAGCCTGGCGGAGCTCGACTCGCTGGCGCAGGAACTGAGCGGCCTCACGCGGGACACGCTGCCGGGCTGGCACACGCTGAACGGAGTGCTGCGGGTGAAGGCGCAGATCGCCGGAAGCCTCGACTCGCTCGAGGCCGCGGCGGAGGGGTCGCTGCGCGGCTTCGCGTTCAATCACTTCCGGGCGAATACCGTGACGGCGTCCGGCAGCTGGGCCGGCGGGGCGCGGCCCGCGCTCACCTTGACGGCGACCGTCGACTCCGTCAGCCGGCAGGATCGCTTCGTGCGCGACTTCACGCTGTCCCTTGCGGGGCCCGCGGACTCGGTGCACTGGACAGTGAGCGGTGACGACGGCGGCATCGTGGAGATCGCCGGCACCGGGCAGGCCTGGCGCACCGACAGCCTGCGCTTCCTCGCCATCGACTCGCTCGCGCTGGGGCTGCCGACGCGGGCGTGGCGGCTGCTGGAACCGTCGACGATCCAGCTCGCGGATTCCACCGTGCTGGTCTCACCATTCCGGGTGCAGGGCACCGACGGCTCGGGCTACCTGAGCGTGTCGGGGCTCGTGCCCTGGAAAGGAGAAGGCAACCTCGCGGTCGAGGGACTCGGGCTTTCGCTGCGCGACATCTACGCACTCGCCCAGCTCGACACGACGGGCGTGCGCGGATGGCTCGGCTTCCGGGTGCAGATGAACGGCACGCGCTCGTCGCCGACGATGGAGGGAACGGTCGCGATGGAAGACCTGCGGCTGGGCGACACGCGCGGGCCGATGGCGCAGGGCGTATTCACCTATGCCGAACAGCGGCTCGACGGCGGCCTGTTGCTGTACCGCACCGGGAGCCCGGTAATGCAGATGCGCTATTCGCTGCCGCTCGACCTGGCACTGCAGGGGGTGAAGCAGCGCCTTGTCCCCGGCCCGCTGAGCATCCAGGCCACGGCGGACAGCGTGCCGCTGAGCGTGCTGGAACCGGTGAGCCGGGCGGTGCGGAACGTGGCCGGCATCCTCAACGCCGACGTAGAGGTGGGCGGCACCTGGGATGAGCCGGCGCTCGGCGGATTCGTGGAGGTGGTGGATGGCGCGCTCACGATCGACGGCCTCAACGTGCCGCTCACGGCGATGAACGGCCGGGCGGATTTCCGCCGAGACTCGATCCTGCTGCCAACGCTCACGATGCACAGTGCCAAGGGCACGATGACGCTGTCGGGCAACATCCGGCTGGAGCAGCTGACCCGGCCGATACTCAACCTTCTGGCGCGGCTCGACCGGTTCCGTGCCATCGAGCAGCGCGACTTCCTCCTGCTCACGGCGAGCGGGATGGTCGGGCTGCAGGGTCCGCTGGACAGCCTGGTGGTCTCCGGGAACGTGACGGCCGACGATGGCGCACTGTACTTCGCCGACCTGCTCAACAAGCGGATCATCAATCTCGAAGACCCCGAGAACCTGGCCTTCGTGGACACGACCCTGGTGCGTCGGCGCGGGCTCGGGTCCGACCTGATGACGCGGGTGCTGGAGTCCATCCGGGTGCGCGACTTCACCCTGACCATCGGCGACGACTTCTGGATGCGGTCATCGGAAGCCAACATCCAGCTCGACGGCAAGCTGCGGGTGGAGAAGGTGCGCAACGCCTACCGGCTGGACGGGACGCTGCACGCGGTGCGGGGCACCTATAGGCTGAGCCCGATCCCGGGCTTTACCCGCGACTTCGAAGTGGTGCGCGGCGACGTTCGCTACTTCGGCACCCCCGACCTGAACGCGCAGCTCGACATCCAGGCGCGGCACGTGGTGCGCACCACCAAGGGGCTGGAACTGCCGGTGATCGCGCTGGTGACGGGCACGCTGTTCGACCCGAAGCTCAAGCTGGAGAGTACGCAGCGCCCGCCGCTGTCCGAACTCGACATCGTGTCGTACCTGGTGACCGGCGCGCCCGCGAGTGAGGCGACCGCGCAGGGCGGGGCGCAGGCAGCGCTGGTCGCAAACGCGTACTCCTACGCGCTCAGCGCCGGGGCGAGCGTCCTGGAGCAGACCATCGGCGCGCAGCTCGGCATGGACATGCTGCAGATCCGCCCGGTGGTGAGCGGTGGCTCACAGGGTCAGAGCCTCACCACCGCGTTCGCGCTCGCGGCGGGATGGCAGGTAGGGCGGAAGGTCTTCCTCACGTTCAATGCCGGCTTCTGCCCCAGCCAGCTGAGTTCGTTCGACTACCGCAACTTCGGGGCGGGGCTCGAGTGGCGCGTGTCCCCCGAGTGGAAGATCCAGGGCGTGGTGGAACCGCTGCTGCGCCTGTGCGGCGTCACAGCGGTCGGGCAGAACGTATCGAGCTCGTTGCGCTACCAGGTGGGTGCCGACGTGCTCTGGCAGCGGGAATTCTGATGACGCGTGCCCTGCTCATCACCAACCCGGCGGCCGCGCGCACCGACCCGATCGCGCTCGAGGTGGTGATGGCGACGCTTCGGAGTGCCGGCTGGGACGCGGAGGTGCTCGCGACCAGTGGCCCCGGCGATGCGGGCCGACTGGCGGCGTATGCGGTAGAGGAGAAGATGGACGTATGCGCGGTGTTCGGGGGCGATGGTACGACGATGCAGGCGGCGGCGGCGCTGGTGGGCTCCAACGTGACGCTCGGCCTCATTCCCGGCGGCACGGGCAACCTCCTCGCGGGCAACTTGCGGATCCCGCCCAACCCGGCGCGCGCCGCCAAGGTGCTGGTGAGCGGGGTGCCACGGCGCATCGACCTGGGCCGGCTCGACCGGGACACCGGGTCCGACTACTTCGCCGTCGCCTGCGGCGCGGGCTACGACGCGCTGATCATGACGCGCACCGCGTCAGTCCACAAGCAGCGATGGGGGATGCTCGCGTACGTGGCGACGACCCTGCGATTCATCGGCGAGATCCGGAGCCGGGAACATCACATCGTGGTGGATGGCGTGTCGTACGATGCGCACGCCTCGATGGTGCTGGTGGCCAACTGCGGGGAAGTGTTCCCGCCGCTGATCAAGCTCCGCACCGGCATCGCGCCCGACGACGGACTGCTCGACGTGGTGGTGCTCCGCGCCAACGGGCTGGGCGAGAGCATGCGCGCCGTGTGGGACCTGCTGCGGGAAGGTCACGGAGGCGACGCCTTCGTGGGCTATGCCCGCGGCCGGGTGATCCGGGTGGAGACGCATCCCGTGCAGCCGGTGCAGCTCGACGGCGACGGCGGCGGCTTCACCCCGTTTACGGCAACATGTGTCCCGGGTGCGATCAGCATCATGACCCCGGCGCTCCCG
This sequence comes from uncultured Gemmatimonadales bacterium, assembly GCA_963822925.1. Lineage (GTDB taxonomy): Bacteria > Gemmatimonadota > Gemmatimonadetes > Gemmatimonadales > GWC2-71-9 > JAGGAG01. The sequence continues at coordinate 68,321 of CAWGJN010000002.1, read as the reverse complement.
GCGCCGGGTCCCGGGAAGTGATGGTCAACCTTACGGACCGGAGTGGCAGGCATGGCTGACGCGGTGCTCCTCATCGACGATGACGTAGATGTACTGCGTGCCGGTGGCGCCCAGCTGGAGCGTGCCGGATACGAGGTGACGCGCGAGCTGAGCGGCGAGGCCGGACTCGCGACCTGGGACCGCATTCGGCCCGACATCGTGGTGCTCGACCTCGATCTGCCGGGCATGCAGGGCACCGAGGTCCTGGCGCACCTGCGAGAACGAAGTGCCGCCGTCATCGTGCTGGCACCGGCCGGCAGCGCCACAGCGGTGGCGTCGCTCCAGGCGGGCGCCGAGGCGTGGGTGCTCAAGCCGGTGGACCAGGCGCACCTCGAGGCAGCGATCGGCCGGCTGTCCGAGACGGTGCGGCTCCGGCGGGTCACGGAAGCCCTGCTCGGCCCGGCCTCGGGGCAGAACCTCGAGTCACTGGGCGGTTCCTCGTCGATGCAGGAGATCGCGCAGCAGGTGCGGCTGCTCGCCGGGAGCGAGCGCACCACGGTGCTGCTCGAGGGTGAGGTGGGGAGCGGCAAGGGCTGGGTGGCACGGCTCATTCATGCGCTGAGCCAGCGCGCGCGCCAACCGTTCGCGGCGGTGAGCTGCGCCGGTACCACGCCGCAGGCACTCGAAGTGGAGCTGTTCGGGCAGGAAAAGGGCGGCGACACCAAGGAACGGAAGCAGGGATTGTTCGAGATCGCCGACCGCGGCACGCTCTACCTGGGCGAGATCGCCGACCTGCCACCGGAGCTCCAGCCCAAGCTGCTGAAGGTGCTGGAGACGCGCTCGTTCCGCCGCGCTGGAGGCACGCGCGAGATCTCGGTGGACGTGCGTCTCATCGCGGCCACGAGTCGCACCCTCGCCGCCGAGGTGGAAGCAGGCCGGTTCCGCGAGGACCTGTACTATCGACTGAGCGTGATGCCACTCCGGCTGCCGGCAGTGCGCGACCGGGCGCGGGAGGACCGCGCGGCGCTGGTGCAGCGCATGCATCATGAGCTGGGGCGGGAACTGCCCGAGGGCCCGAACAGCATGGCGGGCGAGGTGCTGGAGCGGTTCCTGGCGTATCCGTGGCCCGGCAACGTGCGGGAGATCCGCAACGTGCTGGAGCGCGCGATGATCCTGGGCCAGGGCCTGCCGCAGGTGGCGATCGAGCATCTGCCGGGGGAATTCAGGAACCGTCCCGGGATCGGCGACCGGCGGCACACCCCGATGACGCTGGAAGAGCTGGAGCGGCAGCACATCGAGCGCACGCTCCGGCACCACAACGGCAACCGCACTCGCGCCGCGCACGAGCTCGGCATTTCACGGGCAACCCTGATCAACAAGATCAAGCGGTATGATTTCAAGATGTGAGGCGGCAGGCAGCAGGCAGCAGGCAGCAAGGAGAAACGCGTGAAGGAAATCCACGAACACGATGCGATGATCTGCCGCGCGTGCGGGCGCGAGGAGCGCGCGTCCGAGGGATACCCATGCACCACCTGCGGCACATTCATCTGCCTCATCTGTACGTTTCAGGGCGTGACGCAATGCGCGAAATGTCGGGGCGAGCCGATGCCGACGCCGACGATCCCGCCGGCCGCGAGCGCTTGACGCTCGGCCCCGAACCCGACGAGCTTGCCCGCCCATGTCCATCATCTGCCGCGCCCCGGTGGCGCCCCTTAACGCCGATGCTTCACTGCGCGCGGAGCAAGTGACCCAGCTCGTGCTGGGGGAGACGGCGACCGTGCTGGAGCGCCGGGCGGAGTGGCTGCGGGTGCGCGCCGACATCGATTCGTATGAGGGCTGGGTGCACCAGGGATACGTGATCTCCACAGCGCAAGCGCCGCGGTGGCGCGAGGCTGCGACGGGCTGGAGCGACGGCGCGCTGGCAGAGGTGGACGGGACCAGCGTACAGCTTCCGTTGCGTGCGCGCGTGATCCTCGAGGGGACGAGCGTGCGCTTGCCCGGCGATCTCGTCGCCAGGGTGGTGCAGGGCAGCGTGCGCGATGCCAGTACGGTGCACCGGAGCGCCGAGGGAACGAGCCCCGACGAGTGGGCCTGGACCGAGTTCGGCGGCGCCCCGTACCAGTGGGGTGGAGTGACTCCGCTCGGGGTCGACTGCTCGGGCATGATCCAGACCACCTTCGCCGCGCGCGGCGTGAGCCTGCCGCGCGACGGGTGGCAGCAGGCGGCGACGGGAACGGCGGTGGATCGCGACGCGCTGACGGCCGGCGACCTCTGCTTCTTCCGGGGCGAGACGACAGAGCGCATCACCCATGTCGCCATCTATGCCGGCGACGACACGATCGTGCACTCTACGGTCGCGTGCGGCCAGGTAGTGCGGGAGCGCTGGGGCGACGGGACCCGCGCCGCAGCGCTGCGGCAGCGGTTCGTGTCCGCGCGGCGCGTGCGCTGATGCCGCGTCGCCGGCTGGTGCTGTTCGACATCGACGGGACGCTGTTGCTCACGATGGGTGCCGGCCGCCGCGCGATCACCGCCGCAATGGCGGAAATCATCGGCACCGAGGCGGCGTTCGAAGGTGTGCGGTTCGACGGCAAGACCGATCCCCAGATCGTTTCCGAGCTCCTGCATGCCGCCGGCGACCCCGACCCGGCCGATGCGGCGCGCATCAGCGCGGTATGCGATCGCTATGCCGACCTGCTCGAGACCGAACTGCAGCGCCCGACGGCGCGCATCGAGCTGATGCCGGGCGTGCCCGAGCTGCTCGACCGCCTGGAGCAGGAGCCGCGCGTGGTACTCGGTCTCCTGACCGGCAACCTCGCGCGGGGTGCGGCGCTCAAGCTGCGCGCGGGCGGGATCGATCCGGGCCGATTCGCGGTGGGCGCATACGGCTCGGACAGCGCGCACCGTCCGTCGCTGCCACCGATCGCCGCGAAGCGGGCCGAACCGCTGCTGGGTCGGGTTCCGCACGGGCATGAAGTCGTCATCATCGGCGATACGCCGGCCGACGTATCCTGCGGCGCGAGCCTTGGCGCGCGCGCCGTGGCGGTAGCCACCGGCGGCTACACGCTGGAGCAGCTGACCGCGTGCGGCCCGCACGCGGCGTTCGCCGATCTCACCGACACCGATGCCGTGGTCGCGGCGATTCTCGATTGAACACCATCGCAACACTACCCGAACTCGGGCCCTGGCTGGGCCGGCTCTGCAATGCGAATGGCGGGGCGGCCAATACCGCCCTGCGGCACTTCGTTCCCCTCGATGACATTCGCCTCGTGCTCGCGACCGGCGTGCTCGACCTGTCCGGTGCAGCGCGCGGGTTCTCGAGCGACGACCACGCGGCGATCGTGGGTTCCCTGCACACGCGCAGCTGGCGGCAGCAGTGGGATAAGGCGCTGAACGAGGCCGCCAGCCGCACCGCGCAGGCGATCAACGCGGGGTTCGCGTCGGCCGCGGCCGAGTCGCGCTTTCCCAGGCGAAAGCTGCAGCGACTGCAGGTGAGTGATACCGAGCTCGCCGCCCTGACGGCGCGTCTCGGCGCGGGCGCCATTCCCTTCGAGGCGTCGTTGGTTCGGCTGGAGGAACTGGCCCATGCGGCGGGTGCCTCGGGACCGCGCAGCGAGGTCGCGTTCAGGCGCTGGAGCGACGGGCTGGCCGCGACGGCCCGGCAGCTCGAGTCGGCGTGGATGGCGCTGGAAGAGGCGGTCGACCGTGAAGGAGCGCGGTGGCAGGGGGAAATGGAGAAGGTGCGCCGGTGGACTCGTCCGCGCTGGCCGCTGTGGATGATCACCGGCCTCATGCTTGCCGCGGCAACCTGGCTCGGCCTCGTCCTCGGCGGGTTTCTCACGGCTCCCACATGGCTGCTTCCGTTCGCCGAATTCTGGTGGACCCGGCTGCCGTTCGCGTGAGCATCGTCGGGATCGGCATCGACCTGGTGGACATCGAACGGGTGCGTCAGCTGTTCGCGCGCCATGGTGCACGGGCGCAGAAGCGGTTCCTCACCGCCGCCGAGTCGGAGTACGTCAACGATTGCGCTGACCCGGCGCGCCATACAGCGGCGCGAGTGGCCGCCAAGGAAGCGGTCTACAAGGCGATGCAGCCATTGCCCGGCGCGCGCGCCATCGGGTGGACCGACATCGAAGTCATCCGCGGTCCTGGGGGTGCGCCAGTGGTGGGACTGCACGGCCGGGCAGCGGAAATCGCTCGTTCGGTACCCGGCCTGGTGCTGCACCTTGCTATGTCGCACGCGGAACTGACCGCCGGCGCGATGGCGATCGCGGAGCTCCCTCCTTCCAATTCCTAGCAGCGCACTCTACTTTAGCTCGTCCTTCCACACAAATCGGTTGATAATGATTCTCATCCATGCGGCTGCGTTGCTTCTCTTAGTTACGCATCCGTTACATACGGGACCCGATACGTTACGCGCATCTGCGCCAGCCTCCGTGGTGGTGCGGCGCCTCGCCGCGACGGCGCACCTGGCGACGCAGGAGTACGGGCTCGGTGTGGTGGATGGGCGAGTGGTGGCTCCGGCCGAAGTGGAGGAGGCGCGCCTCTTCCTGGAGGAGGCCAAGCGCAGTGCCGGCCAGTTACCACCGGAATGGTCGGCGGCCACGATCAAGGAAATCGACACGGTGCTCGAGCTGGTGGCGCAGCATGCCCCGCCGGCGGATGTAGCGTCACGGGTGCGGCGGCTGACCACGACCCTGTCGACCGGGCTCAGTGTCTCACTGGACGAAGTGCCCGGAGTGACTCCTTCGCTCGCGCGGGGCGCCGAGATCTACCAGGCGCAGTGCGCGCAGTGCCATGGAAGCCTGGGCCGGGGTGACGGCCCGGGCGCCGGCGGACTCGATCCGGTGCCCGCCAATCTTGCCGATGCCGCTGCGCTCTACACACGGTCTCCGCTCGATTTCTACCGGCGCATCACGATCGGGGGCGTGGGCACGGCGATGCCCTCCTTCGAGACGACGCTGACAGCGGATGATCGCTGGGCGGTCGCGAGCTATGCCTCACTGCTCCGACTGCCGGCGGCGCTGGGCGACGTGCCTGCGTCGCTCACCGCTTTCGGCACCACCGCCCGGCTCTCTGATTCAGCGCTGGGCAACGCGCTCGAGGCGAGCGCCGCGGGCGGGTCGGTGCTGGCGCGCGTGGCGGCGGTGCGGAGCTACCAGCCGCCGCGCACGGGCACTGCGGCCGCCACGACGTTCACCGAGATTCGCACCCAGATCGACGAATCGCTCCGACTCGCGTCGGAGAAGAAGCCGGACGACGCGAGCGCGCGCGCCTTCGACGCCTACATGACCTTCGAGGGTGTAGAGCGCGACGTGCGGGCAAAAAACCCGTCGCTCGCCACCACGCTCGAGGGTTCATTTGCAACGCTTCGCTCGCTCGCGGCGGGTGGGGCGCCGGCGGCCGAGCTGGCACAGGCGCGCACAGTGCTGCTGGGCCAGTTGGAGAACGCGGAGCGGACCCTGGGCGACACCCTCCCGCCGGCGTCGCTGTTCATCCAGTCATTCTTCCTGCTCGTGCGTGAGGGGCTCGAGGCGATCCTGATCATCGGGGCGCTGCTCACCTTCCTCGCCAAGACCGGGGCACAGGAACGGAAGCGGGACATCCACGTGGGCGTGGGTGCGGCGGTACTTGCCAGCCTGTTCACGGCGATCCTGCTGGAAACGGTGTTCCAGGTGACGCCCGCGCGCCGTGAAGTGCTCGAGGGCGCGGTGATGCTCACGGCATCGGCGGTGCTGTTCTACGTGAGTTACTGGCTGCTCAGCAAGATCGAGGTAGCGCGCTGGAACCAGTTCGTGCGCAGCCGGGTGCAGGATGCGGTGACCAGCGGCTCAGCGCTGGCGCTGGCGGCGGCGGCGTTCCTCGCGGTGTACCGCGAGGGATTCGAGACGGTGCTCTTCTACAAGGCGCTGGTGCTGGCCGGGCCGGCAGGAAGCACGTTCGCGCCGGTAGCGGCGGGGATCGTGCTGGGGTCGCTGGTGCTGGTCGCGGTCTACTACGCGATCAATCGCTTCGGCGTCCGGTTGCCGCTCAAGCCGTTCTTCGCGGTGACCGGGCTCTTCCTCTATTACATGGCGTTCCTCTTTGCCGGCCGCGGGATGGCGGAACTGCAGGAGGGCGGGATCATCGCGACCACGGTCCTGCCCTGGGCGCCGCGCATCCCGGCACTCGGGATCTATCCTACGTTCGAGTCATTGCTGGCCCAGGGTGTACTGGCGGCGCTGCTCCTTGGCGCACTGGTGTGGAGCTTCCTGCTCGCGCCGAGGCGCGTGGTGGACATGCCGGCGTCGCTGTCGCGCGGGCCGGAATTGATGAGCGAGGAGGATTCGGTGGATCCCGCGGTGGTGGAGGGTCACCGCCCGATCCCGCCGGGAACACGCCAAGGACTGGTGCGCTCGCTCGAGCGGATGGAGGGCGACCTGGCCGCGCTCCGCGCCGAGGTGGAGCGGATGCGTGACCAGCTGCGGAAGGATCAGGGGTCGCCCGCCAGGAAGTAGCGCGGTCTATTGGCGACAGGCGGCGTGCGGAAAGCTGGAAGTGACATGTGGACTGAAGTACGGAGCCCTATCGGCCCGATCCGCCTGACCGAGGTCGGGAACGCGCTCACCGGCGTGTTCATGCTGAAGCACAAGTACGGTCCGTCGGGCTTTCCTGGCGAAGAGCACGGCGATTCCGCCCTGTTGCGCGAGGGCGCGAAGCAGCTGGCCGCCTATTTCGAGGGAACCCTCCGCGACTTCGATCTTCCCCTCGACCCGGTGGGCAGCGAGTTCCAACGCAAGGTCTGGGATGAGCTCCGCCGGATTCCGTTCGGCGAGACCACCAGCTACATGGCGCTCGCAAAGCGGATCGGCGACGCACGACACGTCCGCGCCGTAGGCTCGGCCAACGGGCGGAATCCGATCTCGATCATCATCCCCTGCCATCGCGTGGTCGGAAGCGATGGATCACTCGTCGGCTATGGCGGCGGACTGGAACGGAAGCGCTGGCTGCTGGACCACGAAATCCGCGTGGCCGGATTCGTGCTGCAGTAGCCGGTCACGCCGGCTCGCGTCGAGGTTCAATTCAATTCCGAACGCGAGGCGTCGACCAGCTCTCGAGCATTCTGAGCGCCCGACGGCTTTCCATCCAGAACACCCCCAGCATCAAGGCGACAAAGAGGCCTGTGACGCGACGGGCATCGCGGCCCCGAGCAGAGTGGCGATGACCAGCATGCTCCCGCGCGGGACCTTCAAGGCGGCTCCGTCGCGAGGCTGAGGCGAGGCTGACTACTCGCCGAACTGACGCAGGTGATGGTCCAAATGCTTCCACGCGATCCGGCCCCATTCGCTGGCGGAGAGCGGGCCGAAGGCGGGATGGCGACCATTGGCCTTGCCCCTTCCCACTTCGTTGATCAACCGGATACAGGTCGCCAGGTCGGCATCCCAGGTGGTGGGCACCGTGCTCAGCATCTCGGGCACCGTCCGGACCTTGCCCGGCGGGGCCTGCATCGACGAGTGCACGACAATCCATTTCAGCAACGTGCGGCGCAACAGTGAATCGCGGTGGCGCCCGATGATGATGCCGGTGGCCACGCGCAACTGGTCGGTGACATGGCAGAGCATTCGCGGCGCGGTGAACGAGCCCCAGAGGGGTGCGCGATCGGGCGTGACGCGGCGGAGGCGGGCGATGACCTGCGCGCGATCGGCATCAGAAAGCAGGGTGGGAGACATCCGTCGCCTGTCAGCGAATCTCGACCACTTGCGACGCCATGGGCTTGCCGGAATTCTGCACCAGCAGCGTCAAGGTGCGCTGCTCACCGGCATCGAACTCAAAATCATACGTCTCGCCCACGCTTGTGCGCACCTGTGCTGGCACCGGCAGCGCCAGTGCGGCAGGGACCGGGATCGCGTCCTTGGCGAGCGGCTTCCAGCGCGCCAGACCGGCATCGTTCCCGAGACTCACAACGCCGGTGTTGTTTTCCGTGATGTTGATGAGCCGGACGCGATATCGCCGGCCGGCGACGAGCACCAGCGGCCGCGGGTGTGGCGTCCCGTTGATCTCCAGCTGTCCGGTGAAGAAGATGTCGTTCCCGCCCACGATCCAGATGATTTCCTCAGCGGGGTTCCACGTCTCGCCAGGCTCAATCACGATCAGCGGCCCGATCAGCCCGTTTCCCACCTGCTTGGTGGCCAGATTGTGCGCGTGGTAGATGAAGGTGCCCGACCGTGGCGGTGTCATGTGCGCCACGAACGAGTCACCGGGCGCAATCATGGGAGACCGGCGCACCGGCGTACCACTCCATCCCGGCACACCATCGTAGTAGCTGTCGAGCTCGATGCCGTGCCAGTGCATGGCGGTCGGCTGGGCGAGATGGTTCACCACCGTAATCGCCACCGGCTGCCCACGCGTCAGCACCAGTGGCGCACCGGGCGATGAAGCGCGGGCCACGGCTCGTCCCGACTCTTGCAGTTTTATCTGGATCGGAGGCTGGCGCCCCGACGGCTCCACGACGAGCCGCAGTTGTCGTGATGCCGCCGTCTCGGCCGGCACCGCGCCGGCGCGCGCGTTCACATTGACACCAAGCACCAGGCCAGCCATGTCATCCATCTCCTGTTCCACGTGCGCGCCCGACGCACTTGCCGCTGCTCCGCGTATGCGCGGATAGTCGGCGCCCCAGCTCGAGTCCGGAGCCACGTGGAAGTGCAGGTGACAGTGCATGAGCCACTGGCCGGCCCGGTCCGGCGACCAGGTCATGCTCATCGTCGTACCTTCGCTCAATCGTTCGGTGACCACCTGCCGCTGATATCCGGGGCCGTAGAGCGTGTCCGCGACGCTCGTGCCCCGGCTGTCCACCCGATAGTAGAAACCGTGCAGGTGCATCGGGTGGTTGTCTGCGGAGGGATTGATCCAGCGCCAGTGAACCGTGTCGCCCACGGTGAGGTTCATGCGCTCGGTATAGGGCCAGGAGCGGCCATTGATGGCCGAGGCGAATGGCGCGAACGGGGTCTCCGGTGTCGCATTAGGCTCGCTGAGATCGAAGATACTGAGCACGAAGACGCGATCGAGCGGCACCGGCCCCTCGGCCGGATCCACGATGAGTGCACCGGAGAGTTGGCTGTCGATCCCCAGCCGCTCGTCGATCGGTTCGCCGGCAGTGGACGCCCAGTAGAAGTAGGTCCCGGGTGCACCCGCGTCAAAGGTGACTTCCCGGGTGGCGCCAGGTGCCACCTGCACGGTGTCGTCGATCGCCGCCGGGTGGGAGTGCAGCCCGTGCAGTATGAGCGGCAAGCTGTCCAGATGGTTGGTCACGCGCACCCGGATGGTGGTACCCGAGCGGACGCGGATCAGCGGGCCGGGAATGGTCGGCGCCTTGTCCATCTCGCCGAATGCCGCGACCGTGATCGCCTGCGCGCGCCGCTCCTGGTCGGGGTACCAGCGCCCCATCCGTGCTTCCAGCGTCACCGTCACAATCGATCCGTCGGCACTTCCCGCTGGAACACGATTGTCGTTTCCGGCGATCACCGGCTCATCGGCAGGGGGCACCGCAGCAGCGCTCAGCGCGGCGAGCGCGATGAGTGCAGGCCACCAGGCCACCGAGGGGCGCGCCGCCGGCGCTTTCATGGCACGACGACCGTCGCGGCACGAAGACGCCGGAACAGAACGACGTGGCTCGTGATGATGAGTGGCACCAGGAATGTGGGCACCAGGTTCAGGGGGAACTCGAGCATCGCCTGCATGCTCGCGGGATCGGTCTTGAAGAGACGTCCGGCCGTGGTCACGACGAACAGGATGTCGAGGAAGCCGAGCGTGTTCCACGCGATCCAGGCTGTCCGGCCCCGGGGGCTTGCTGGTGACGCCAGCAGCAGGAGGAGCGCCGCGAGCGTGGCGACCACGACGTCACCCCAGCCGCCCGGTACGGCGAAGGCCCAGGGCAACTTCCCGGCAGCGTGGAGCAGCAGGAAGGAGATGCCGACGAACCGGGTGAGGTGCAGCGCGGTCAGCACCCTGACATCGAGGCCGTTCACCCAGTCGCGGATGCCTGGCACCCAGGTCACCGCGGCCAGGCAGAGCAGGGTGAGGGTTCCCAGCACCAGTTGAGGGGCGGGATAGCGAAGCTGGGCGCTCTGTCCGGACAGGCCGGCGCCGGCTGCCAGGAGGAACCAGACACCAAGCAACAGGTAGGGCGCACGCGACCGGCTCATGGGATCCTGACCGCTGCAGGTTGGAGGCAAAGTGTGGGGCGGGACGCGGCGGGGCCAGCCCCCCGCGCGCGGGCCGAGGCGATATCTTCCGGCGAGTCCACCCGCTCGAGATCCGGAGGCACTTGATGTCGTTCCCCATCGGCAGCCGCGCCGCGGCCGCCCTCCTTGCCGCGTCGTGCATCGCCCAGCCCCTTTCGGCACAGGCCACGGGCCCGCTGGCCCGGCAACAGGCCGGCCTGGTGGCGCCGTCGGACGTGCGCCTCGCATCCGGTCGGCCCGGTCCGCGCTACTGGCAGCAGCGCGCCGACTATCGCATCGACGCGACGCTCGATCCCGTCACCGAGATGCTCCGGGGCAGCGAGCGGATCACGTACCGCAACAACGCGCCCGAGAGCCTGCCCCATCTCTGGATGCACGTCGAGCAGAACATCTGCGCGAAGGAAAGCCTCACCAACCAGCTGAACCAGCCGCCCCTCGTGTTCCTGAGCAGCGCCTTCGATTTCTCCTGCCAGGGCTTCGACGGCGGGCTGGTGCTCGAATCGCTGAAGGTGAACGGCACGGACACGAAGTACCTGGTGACCGGTACCACGATGCGGGTCGACCTTCCGCGCCCTCTGCCCGCGGGCAACTCGCTGACGATCGACATCGTGTGGCACTTCCGCATCCCGCCCTATGGTGCCGGGCGGATGGGACACGACGGCACGCTCTATGAACTGGGCCAGTGGTATCCGCGCATGGCGGTGTACGACGACGTGAAGGGCTGGAACGCCGATCCCTACATCGGCGGGGGCGAGTTCTACCTCGAGTACGGTCGCTTCGACGTCAACCTCACCATTCCCTTCGACTACGTCGTGGCCGCCACCGGCACGCTGCGGAACCCCGACGACGTGCTCACCCCGGCGCAGCGGGAGCGCCTCGCGCGCGCGAAGACCAGCGCCACGCCCATCGCGATCATCGGCGACGAGGTGGGCACCGGTGCGACACGCCCCGAGACGGTCGGGACACAGGTATGGCGCTTCAGTGCCGATTCGGTACGCGACTTCGCGTTTGCCGCGGCGCCCGACTTCCGCTGGGACGCCAGCGGGTACGACGGCATCCTGATCCACACCTACTATCGCCCGAACGCCACGCGCTGGCCCGAGGCGAATCGCATGGCGCGCGAAGCGGTGAAGTATTTCAGCGAGCAGTGGATGAAGTATCCCTACGCCCAGATGTCGAGCGTGGAGGGACCGATCGAGGGTATGGAATACCCGATGATCACCTTCGATCCCGCCGGGCCGAACCGGGAGGAGCTGCAGTGGGTGGTGGCGCACGAGATCGGCCACCAGTGGACGCCCATGGTCGTCGGCAGCAACGAGCGGCTCTACCCCTGGATGGACGAGGGCTTCAACACCTTCATCGACCTGGCCAACACCGCGAAGTATTTCGCCGGCACGCCCTACGGCGACTCGATCGAGGTGCATCCGCTGCATCTGTATCCCGACCATGCCGTCGCCGGACAGGAGCAGCCGCTCATCACCCGTCCGGTGGAGAGCCGTGACCTCTTCTGGACCGGCTACCAGAAGCCGGCGCTGATGATGCAGACCCTCCGGTATCACGTGCTTGGCAAGGACGCCTTCGACCCCGCCTACCGCGACTACCTCCACACCTGGGCCTTCAAGCACCCCACGCCGGCGGATTTCTTCCGCCTGATGCGTGACAACACCGGGGTAGAGCTGGACTGGTTCTGGAGCGACTGGGTCTACGGCACGACTCAGCCGGACATCGCGGTGGAAGGAATCGACAACAGCGAGAAGGGCTCGACCATCACGCTGGTGAACAAGGGCACGATGCAGCTGCCGATCCTGCTGCGCGTCACCTTTGCCGACGGCAGCGTGGAGATGGTGAAGCTGCCGGTGGAAGCGTGGAACCTCGGGCCGACGTTTGTCTACCGGGTCAAGAATGGAAAGCGGGTGGTGCGGGCGGAGGTGGACCCGGAACTGCAGCTACCGGACACCGACCGCAGCAACAACGGCAGGGAATTGCGCTGACCGAGGCCCGCCTCAGCGGGAGGCGGACGTCGTCTCGGCGAGCTTGCTGAACGCCGCCAGCACGACCGCCGGCTGTTCTTCGTGGATGTACTGCCCGGCTCCCGACACAAACTCCACACTGAAGTCGGTGATCTGGCTCGTCATCAGCGCGATCTCGTCATCCTTCACCGAACTCTTGTGTGGTGCCGTCCCCACCAGAAGCCGCACCGGCACGCGGGTCTCGTGCAGCCGCGAACTCAGTGATTCCGGCTCCGTGGTCTTGGACATGCGCCGCAGGCCGTCAATCGTCCCGTCCACATCGGCCGTCTGGCCCGCGGTGTACTCGTCCACGACGTACTCGGTGACCCAGGTGGTGTCGCCTGAGTTCGCTACCAAGTCGGCTCGCACCTTTCCGTGCAGCATGCCCTTGGTGACGAACAGCTTGGTGAGGAAGCCGCCGTATTTCAGGGATCGCTTGAGCCCCGGCGTAGCCGGCGTTTCCGCCGGACCGCCGCTGATCGACAGCACGCCGCTCACCAATTCGGGACGGCGGTAGGCCAGCCGGAACGCCATGGATGCCGCGGTCGATTGCGCAACCACGATTGCACGGCTCACGCCGAGACTGTCGAGCACCTGCCCGATACGATCAGTCTGGGCGGTGAAGGAGTAGTCGGCCTTTGACGGATGTGACGAGAAGCCGAAGCCAAGCGGTTCCACCACGATACAGCGGAAGCCAAGCTCCGACAGCGGCACGGTGAGGTGGCGGTACCCGAACGCTCCGCCGAAGATGGCGGCGATGAAGACCACGGGCCGGTCACCCTCACCGATCGTGGTGGTACGGATCATCTCGCCGGAGCCAAGTGATACGTCGCGAACAACGGCGGTGGTATCGAAGGTCGCAAGCTGGAACAGCGCAAAGAGAATCATTGAGGAAGATACCCTGTGTCGCCTCCCCAATGGGCGAGGAACGAGGGTCTAGATCCGAAGAACTACACGATCGCGAAGGCCCGCACCGGAAAGGTCCCGAAGCCCGACACCTTCACCGGCACCGCGAAGAACCGGGCACCTCGCTCGGGAAGCCGCGCGAGACCGCACATGTGCTCCACGATGGGGATGTCATGCCCCAGCAGGATCGAATGCACCGGACGTTCACCCGAGTCGATGCTGTCGATGTTGAACGAATCGATCCCTACCAGCACTGCGCCCGAGCGCACCAGCCACTGGGCGAGCTCTCCGGTGAGGTGCGGATGGTTCTCGAAGTAACGATCGGTGCGCCAGTGCCGGTCCCATCCGGTCTGCACCAGCACCGCGCGGCCGCGCACGTCGCGTTCAGTGAGCCCGAGCCGGTCGATCGCGCGCTCACCATCCGGTGCAATGCGGACCACCACACACTCCAGGTTGGCAAGCGACTCGAGCGGTAGCCCGGCCAGGTCTTTCCCCTCCGAGTACCGGTGGAACGGGCTGTCGACGTACGTGCCGGTGTTCGCCACCATCTCGATCTTGCCGATCTGGAACTCGGTGCCTGGCGCGTATTTCTCCCGCGATGCCTCGCGACTCAGGTAGTCGCAGATGATGGGAGCCGGCAGGCCCTTGTATGTGACCATGCCGTGTTCCACCGTGTGGCTCACGTCGATGAGGCGCGCGGTCGGCCGGGGATCCGTCACGGAGTGCTGCACGCCACGATCGCGGTTGCGGCGCCGAGCAGCAGGGCGACGGGGGAGTACACCCGCGTGTCCAGCCGTGCGAACCGGGTAGCGCGCACCCGCTTGAAGAAACCCACGTAACGGAACTCTCCGATCGCCCGCGCCAGCAGCACCACAGCCACCGCCGGCACGCCGACTCGCACCATCCACGGAGGCAGCGCGTTTGCCGGCAAGTGACCGCCATGCGCGAGCACCAGCAATGCCGCAAAAGCGAGCAGCCCGGCCACCGCGAGTGTGCTCACGAGGCCGGGCTGGAACAGCGGTGCGCCATCACGTTCGGGAAGCGCAGCCTCCGCGCCAATGCGCCCGCCTGCGGCCCAGTAGAGATGCAACGCCGAAAGCAACGCGAAACCGGCGGCGACCGGAACGGACAGGTCGATCACCGGGCCGCCCGCGCGTTCAGTATCCGGTGTTGTGGAACGTCTTGATACGGTCGGGAAGGTCGGCTGGATAGGCCTGCAGCACCTTCCCGGCCGGTGAGATGTAGACGGTGACATCGGACGCGCCAGGGATGCGTGTTCCACGGAACGCAAAGCGCCACGCCCTGGCGTGATCCCGGCGGTTGGGCACGCCGTGCCACATGAATGCGACGGAACGCCTGCCCATGTCGGGCGGGGGTGCGCCGAGCAGGTCGCCCACCCCGAAGGTGGCTGCGCCGAACGACGCACCGGCCAGCAGTGCGCCGACGATGGCCGCCATGAACGCGAGCCACACGAGGCGTCCCATGGCTACAAGCTTCCTTTACGAAGGCACTGCATGCCGATCCCGTCATGAGGGTGAACCGCACTACTGGATGGGGATCGACTGCTTGTTCTGTGCCAGCCATTGCGCAAATGTCTGCAGTGACGGGTGGAGCCGCCGTGTAAACTCCACGCTGCGAGCGCCCCGGAACTCGTCGCTGAAGTCGTGATTGTACTGGAACATGTTGCCGAGATCGTCGGCCCCGGGGAACCCGAAAGTGCGGTAGACTGCCGGAGGAACCGCCAGGTGACGCACCTCCTGCCCGAGCGCCGTGCTCAGGTGCGCCGCCATCTCGGCCCCGGTGAGATGTTCGCCCGCGATGCCGACCGTCTTGCCGATGTATTCCTTGCCCGCCTTGAAGATCGCGTATGCGGCCGGGCCGATGTCGCCCGCGGCGATGCCAGGCAGCTTCCGCTCGCCCATGGGCAGGACGAAGCCCAGTGTTCCGTCCTCGCCCTTCCGTGGTCCCATGCCGAATTGAATGAGGTTGTCCCAGTAGAACGAGGTGAGCAGGAAGGTGGTCGGCACGCCCGCATCGCGGAACGCCTGGTCGGCTTCGCCCTTGGCGTCGAAGTGCGGCACCTTCCACCTACCGCCCAGCGTTGGCATGCGGTCGTCGCTGAGCGGGATGAACCGGCGGCTGTCCTCCAGCGTCGACCAGATGACGTGCTGCAAGCCTGCCGCCTTCGCCGCCTTCGCCATGGCCGTCGCCTGGGCGATCTCGCGGTCGGGCGACACATGCTCCCAGAAGTTGGTGACGCAGAACGCGCCATACGCGCCGCGGAACGCCTTCTCCATGCTCTTCTCGTCGTCGGCATCACCCGTGACCACCTCCACGCCCAGCGCGGCCAGTGCCTTCGCCTTGTCAGACCCTGCATTGCGGGTGATGGCGCGTGCCGCGAACGGGCCGTTCTTGTCGGCCACGATGGCTCGCACCAGCCCACCCCCCTGTGCGCCGGTCGCTCCGACCACGGCGATGATCTTCTTGTCGCTCACGTGTTCACTCCCTCGATGAACGTTGACCTGAACATACCGCTGGGCCTGACCGCTGACGACCGGCGTCCGGACCTACGCGTTGCGCGCGCGTGATCTCCGCAGCACCGCCACCAGCATCGCGAGCAGGTTGAAGATCGCCGAGGCAGCGCCGAGCATGATCAGCACCCGGGCCACCCGGCGCAGCAGGCTCAGCCGATTGATGCCGATGCCGACGAGCACCAGCTTCGCGGTGAGCAGGGCTGCCGCCGCGGAGAACAGGAACAGCTGCAGCAGCAGCAATGGCCGGATGCCAAGCCCGGCGTAGAGCCAGTAGAACGCCACCGCCACCAGGAGCCAGGCGAGGAGGCTGGTGCGTGTCGTCTGACCGAGGGGCAGCTCGCGGATGAGTGGCACGACCAGCATGTAGAGCGCGGCCAGCCAGAGCACCAGACGCAGGATCGCGCCCCAGAGCGCGGCGGTGCTCTCGCGCTCGCTCCTGACCGGCGGTTCGGTCATCTTGCCATTTTCCGGTGTAGTCATCCTTGAGAGTCGTGCGCCGAACGGCCGACGTCAAGCACGCCGCGCCGCCCGGTTCGCCGTGATAACATTCAGATGATCCCTGGAGTGTGCCATGTCACGCGCCTTCGTCAACGAGGACGGCCCCGAGAGTCCCCCGCCGCTCTATGCCTTGCCGGCGCGGGACGATGCGGCCTATCCGCTGGCGGCGGCACGGGCGCTCCTGACTGGTGCCAACGCGGGGGACACCGCCAGTGCCGAGTCGGCCACCGGATACTTCTGGGGTGATCCGGCGCTGCGTGCCGAAATGAACCAGCTCGTCGACGAAGCGCTGGATCGCGGCGACGACCGGATGGACCAGCTGGCACGACGCTTCCTGCGCGCGGCCGGGACACCAAGGGAGGACTGATGAGCGAAACCGAGCGAATCGCGGAGCAGCTGGAGCGCACGTGGGGCGCGGACGCCTGGCATGGCCCGTCGCTCAAGGAACTGACCGAGGGCCTTACCGCGAAGCAGGCCGCGGCGCATCATGTCGCCGAAGGGCACTCGATCTGGGAGATCGTACTGCACTGCCGTGGATGGATGCGGGAAGTGGAGCGCCGGCTCGATGGTGCCGATCCCGCCGAACCGGAAGGTGGCGACTGGCCGTCAGTGGGTGCCGCGGTGGACGAGCGCTGGGCCGCCGCCCGCGCCGATCTCGGCGTCGCGGTGGCCGGGCTGGCGCGCCGGATCCGCGCCTTCGACGAGTCCCGACTGGGCGACCGGGTCGGCCAGCAGCGCGACCCCGCGCTCGGCACCGGCAGCACGTACTATGTCATGCTGCACGGCGCGGTCCAGCACAATCTGTATCACGCCGGACAGATCGCCCTGCTGCGCAAGTTCACCTAGATCGCCGTGATGAGGAGCCACGCCACCATCGCGATCAGCGCCAACACACCCCAGCGGATCGCGACGTGCTGGTTGCGGAAGCGCTCCATGAGATTGGCACCCGCCGGCTTCTGCTCGTTGGACATGCTCGCTCCGATTCTGTTGGTCAGGGTCACCAATCGCTCACGCCCTCACAGCCTCACGTCCCAGATATTCCCCCGGCGCTACCACCGGCGCCGGCTTGAGCTTCGCATAGATGATCGCGCCCGTCACCACTACCGCGATGCTCGTGACCTGCGCGATCGTCAAAGGCCCGAGGAGCCGGTCGTCCTTCGCCCGGAGGATCTCCACCAGGAACCGTTCCAACCCGGCGAACATCAGGTACACGCCGAAGATCCAGCCCGTGCCGCCCGGCGCGTTCCGCCTCGACCATATGTATGCAAACACCGCAAGCATGATGATGGTTTCGTAGATCTGCGTCGGGTGCACGGCGAGCACCGTGCCCGGGTCGAGGCCGGCGGGCACGCGCACCCTGAACTCCTGCAGGCTGGCGACGGTCGAGGGTGGCAGGCCTTCCGGGAACTTCATCGCCCATGGCAGCGTGCTCGGGCCACCATAATCGTCCCCGATCAGGAAGCAGCCGACCCGACCCACCGCGTACGAAGCGGCAAGTGCCGGTCCCACCACCTGCATCGTCCAGCGCGCCGGCACCTTATGCCGCATCCCCGCGATCAGCACGGCCACCACGCCCCCCAGGAATCCGCCGTACCACACCAGTCCCCCGCGGGTGAAGAGCGCGGCGGGATCGCGGGTAAGCGCTACGTACCAGAGCTTCGCCCCCAGAATCCCGCCGATCACGGCCGCCACCACGATGTCGCCGGAGTAGTGCTCGTTGAGTCCGCGCTCATGCAGGTCGACTCGCATGATCCACCCGGCTACCAGAAAGGCGAACATCATCATCAGCCCGAACCCGGTGATGACGAAGCTGCCGAGATGGATCGTGAACGGATAGATGTTCATGCCGTGATTTCCGCCGCAGAAGTAACGACAAGGCCGGGGAGAGGCAGGGTGTCGCGCGGCTCGAGATCCCAGCCGCTGCGTTCGCCGCGCCCCAGTCGCCACGCACCGGCGGCTGCGATCATGGCGGCATTGTCGGTGTTGAGCCGGGCCGAGGCGACCGCGACCCGGGCTGGCGCCACGCGCGCGCGCATCCGCTCGGCCAGCGCTCGGTTGCACGCGACACCGCCGCCGATCACCACCGTCTCGTAGCCCAGCGACTCGGCAGCGTGAGCGGTCTTCTCCACCAGCACGTCGAGCGCCGCGTCCTGGAACGCGAGCGCGAGATCAGCTCGCTCGACATCGATGTCATCGCTCTGCTGCACCGCCCGGAGCACCGCGGTCTTGAGTCCGCTGAAGGAAAAAGCGTACCGCTGCGCGCCGGGGCGGTCCATCTCGCGCAACATCGGGCGGGGAAACTTGAACCGGCCGGCGCGTCCCTCGCGCGCGAGACGTTCGATGTGCGGGCCACCGGGATAGCCGAGGCCAAGCAGCTTGGCCACTTTGTCGAAGGCCTCGCCCGCCGCGTCGTCGATGGTCTGGCCGAGCAGCCGATACTGACCCCACGCGGGCACGTCGAGCAGCATGGTGTGCCCGCCGCTCACCAGCAGCGCCACGAACGGCGGTGACACTGTCGGGTCCTCGAGTGTCGGCGCGAACAGGTGCCCTTCGAGGTGATGCACCCCGATGAGTGGCAGATCGAGTCGCCACGCCAGGGTCTTGCCGTACATCACGCCCACCAGCAGTGCACCCACGAGGCCCGGGGCCGCCGTGACGGCGATGCCGTCGAGGCGCCGGGCGTCGACCCCCGCTTCCGTCAGTGCGCGATTCACCACCGGTGCGATCGCCCGTACGTGCGCCCGGCTGGCGAGCTCCGGCACCACGCCCCCGAAGATCGCGTGCACATCCTGCGACAGGATCACCAGGCTCTCGAGCGTGGCGATGCCGCCATCGGTGCGCACGACCGCAGCCGACGTTTCGTCACACGATGTCTCTATCCCGAGGATGCGCACGAGGAGAGTCAGGTGGCAGCGCGGAGAAAGATGCGGAAGCCGATGATGGAATTCCGGATCAGTTCCGAGCGGGCGGTGTGGCGCGGGCGACCGAAACATGCCCCCCGTTGAGATAGCGCTCGATGAGCTTCCGGTTCGCGCCCGACGCCCAGTCGTGCGCGCCGATCACCCGCTTCACGATCGTGCCGTCGCGATCGAGCAGGAAGCTCTCCGGCACGCCGGTGGTCTGGTACAACTGCTGGATGCTGCCGCTCTGGTCCTGCAGGATATCGAACGTGATGCCGAGACCCTGGGCGTACTCCTTCACCGGCGCGCCGTCGCCATTGTCGATGCTCACGGCCAGGATGCGGAACCCGCGCGGGGCCAGGTCGGCGTAGGCGCGCTGCATCGCGGGCATCTCTTCCTTGCAGGGCTCGCACCAGGTTGCCCAGATGTTGACCAGCGCCACGTCACCCTTGGCCATCGCGCGCAGTGACACCGAATCGCCCGTCGCAAGGTCGAGCATGCGGAAGTCGGGCGCCTTCTTGCCGATCTCGACTCCGGTGTTCTCCGGTCCGAACCGCACCAGCGCGTAGGCGCCGCCGGCGAGCGACGCAATCACGCCGAACACCACCATCCACTGCCTGCTCATCCGAATACCGCCTCAGTCTTGATGGGTCCGGGGCTGGCCGCTTCAGACGGTCACGACGCACTGCGCCTTGAGCGCCCGCACTGCCGCCGCCGGATCACGATTCCCGAACACCGCTGTGCCCGCGACGAACGTGTCGGCGCCTGCCTGCCACGCCGTGCCGATCGTCTCCGTGGTGATGCCGCCATCCACTTCCAGTGCGGCGGTCGAACGCCTCAGGTCGAGCAGCTGGCGCACCCGCCGGATCTTCCCGGTGGATGCTGGAATATAGACCTGGCCGCCAAACCCGGGATTGACGCTCATCACGAGCACCAGGTCCACGTCATCCACCACTTCCTCGAGATACGAAAGCGGCGTGCCCGGATTGAGGGCGAGCCCCGCCATCATTCCCCGGTCGCGGATGGTCGCAAGGTGCCGCTGCACATGGTGCGTCGCTTCCGGATGCAGCGTGAAGACCGAGACGCCAAGGTCCGCGTACTCCCTGATGTATCGCTCCGGTCGCTCGACCATGAGGTGTACATCGATCGGACGCTCACTGACCCGCCGCAGGGCCGCGATGAGCGGTGTACCGAACGTGAGGTTAGGCACGAACTGTCCGTCCATCACGTCCACGTGCAGCCACTCTGCGCCGCCGTCCTCCGCCTGCCGCACCTGTTCGGTCAGCCGCCCCAGGTCGGTCGACAGGATGCTCGGGGCGATGCGCACGCTCATCGATGGGTCTCCTCGGTGGCGGGAGGCACGGCGGGCTTGCTGGAGCTGACGACGAGCTGAATGCTGGTGCCGGCCGGCTGCACCGAGCCGATCGCGGGGCGCACCTCGACCACGATGCCCGCGGGACCGGACGACCGGGCGGTGTCCACCTTGCTCATCCGGAACCCGCTGGCCTCGATGACTCTGGCCGCCAGCTCGACCGGCAGGCGGGACACGTCGGGCACCGCATACGGGGCGATGCCGTCGCTCACCGTGAGCGTCACCGGCGTGCCTTCCGGCAGGATCGTTCCCGCGGCCGGATCCTGCCAGATCACGGTGCCCTCTTCGTACGTCGGATGCTGCCGCGACTCCGCGCGCTTCGTCTTGAATCCCGCCTGGCCCAGCAGCACCTCCGCCTTGTCGCCCGGCATGCCGATGACGTCGGGTGTCGCATGGTCGGAAGCCACCAGCGGGCCCGGCGAGAGCCAGATGAATGCGATGACGAAGCCCACGACGAAGATGAGCAGCAGCGCGCCGATGTCGCGCGCGATCCGGCGGGTGGCCGGGCGGGGCGCAAAGAGGGGCGCGGGTTCGCTCGTCGATGCCGGCGCCGCCTCGGGCGGGATCTCCTCCGGCGTGTCGGATCGCTCCCGGCTGCGGCGGCCGAATTTCATGCGCGCCGGCGGAGCCGCGCCGCGTACGCGCCGTCGGTGCCGTGCCGGAACGGCAGCAGCTGCAGGTCTCCGCGCGATGTGCGCAGTTCAGTGGGCACGGTATCTCCGGGATCGCGCTCGAATCGGTGGTCGCGCGCCAGCAGCGCGTCCACCTGGTACTCGTTCTCTTCCGGCTCCAGGGAACACGTCGCATAAACTAACCAGCCGCCCGGCCGCACGACGTCGGCGCACGACTGCAGCAGCTCGCCCTGGCGCTGGGCCAGCCGTGCGAGGGCATCGGCGCTCACCTTCCAGCGCGCATCGGGATGCCGCGAGAAGGTGCCGGTACCGAGACAGGGCGCATCGAGCAGCACCAGGTCGGCCGAAGCGACCGGTGGATGCAGGGCGTCGGCGACTACCGCGTGTTCCCGTCCGCTGCCCGCCCGCGCCAGGTTCTCCGTCAGGCGCCGTACCCGGTCCACCTTCCGGTCGGCACTGACCACGCGTCCCGCGCGACGTCCCAGCAAAATCGACTTTCCCCCCGGTGCGGCGCACGCATCGTACACCGTCATCCCGGGCTCGACGCCCGCAAACGCCGCGACCACCGCGTGCGCCGGATCCTGGACGATGAACGCTCCCTCCGCGAACCCCGGCACCTCTGCCGGGCGCCGCCCCGGGCTCAGCCAGCCACTGATGGTCGCGCGTACCGGCTCCGCGCCGGCGGCACGCCAGCGCGACTCGAGCGCCGCGTCGTTCTCGCGCGCCGCCTGCAGCACCAGCGCCGGCGGGGCATTGTTCCATTCCATCAGGGCGACGGTATCCTCCTGGCCATACCGCTCGAGCCAGCGTGCCACCAGCCAGTCGGGATGGGAATAGCGCGCGGCGAAATGGGCGGCCGGGTCGATCGCCAGCGATGGCGCCGCGGCGCGTCCACCCAGGTTGCGCAGCAGGGCGTTGACGAAGCCGGCCGCCTTGCTGCCGCCGAGCGACCGGGCGAGGTCGACGGAAGTGGACACGGCGGCATGAGTGGGGACGCGGTCGAGGGCCACCAGCTGATAGGCACCCAGTCGAAGCACCTCGCGAAGCGACGGTTCGACATTGCCCCAGCCATGCCGCACCAGCGGGATGAGGCGCGCATCGAGGTCGCTCTGCCGGCGCAGCACACCGGCGGCGAGTTCGTGTGCAAGACGCCGGTCGGCATCGGCCAGGGACGCAAGAGCGCGAGCCAGCGCGTTGTCGAAAGGTTCGCCCTGGCGCACCGCGAGCAGCACCTCCATGGCCGCGCGACGCGCCGGAAGGCCGGCCGGTACCGCGGCTGCCCGCCTGCCCGCCGGCTTGCCGCCAGGCGTCATCTATTCAGCATCCCGTGCTCGGGCGACGACGGGATCGCGACTTCACGCCGCGGCATCCGCCCGGCGAGATATGCGGCACGACCGGCCTCGACGGCGCCGCGCATCGCATGTGCCATGAGCACGGGGTCACGCGCCTCGGCGAGCGCCGTGTTCATCAGGATGCCATCTACGCCCTGCTCCATCGTGAGGCAGGCATCCGACGCCGTGCCCACGCCCGCGTCAACGATCACCGGCACGCCGAGCCGGCGCTTGATGGTGCGGATGCTATGGGGGTTGAGCAGGCCCAGCCCGCTCCCGATCGGCGAGGCCAGAGGCATCACCGCGGCACAGCCGGCCTCCTCCAGCCGCAGCGCTGTGATCAGGTCGTCGTTGGTGTAGGCGAGGACCTGGAACCCTTCCTTCACCAGTACGCGCGCCGCCTCGACCAGTCCCGCGGCGTCGGGCAGCAGCGTTTCCTTGTCGCCGATCACTTCCAGCTTCACGAAATCGTTGAAGCCCGCCTCCCGTCCCAGGCGCGCATAGCGGATCGCCTCGTCGGCGCTGTAGCAGCCCGCCGTGTTCGCGAGCAGGAAGTAGCGGTTGGGAGACAGGTGATACAGTACGCCCGCCTCCTTCGTCCGGTCGAGGTCGACGCGCCGGACCGCGACGGTGACGATGTCGGCGCCCGACGCATCGATTGCTGCCACCATCTCGGCGTTGGAGCGGTACTTGCCGGTGCCCACCATCAAGCGGGACCGGAAGCTCTGCCCGCCGATG
The DNA here is from genome assembly GCA_963822925.1 of uncultured Gemmatimonadales bacterium. Classification (GTDB taxonomy): domain Bacteria; phylum Gemmatimonadota; class Gemmatimonadetes; order Gemmatimonadales; family GWC2-71-9; genus JAGGAG01. The sequence goes on along the minus strand of CAWGJN010000002.1, from coordinate 45,205 downwards.
ATGAGTGGCGTGTCGAATTGCAGTGCGGTCTCGGCCGCGGCATCCGTGGTCGTCATGTCCGTTCCTTCGCGCCCGTCGTGCCTGGCCCCGTGCCGAGCGTGCCGGCGTAGCGCATCTCGTTGGTCGTTCTGAAACCCATGCGTTCGTACAGTGGGCGTCCCGCATCCGACGCGTGAAGCACCAGGGTGTGCATGCCCGCGTCGCCCGCCCAGCGAATGATCGACTGCATCAACGTCCTGGCGATGCCCCGTCCACGCCACTCGGGCTCGGTGTAGACGTTGAGCACGATCGCCTGGTTGCCGTGCGCCGTGCCATCCGGTTCGCGCGGGTGGGGCAGGGTCCGCCGCACCTGGGCGCCGGCACCAGCGACCACCCTATCCCGTGCGGTCGTCGGCGAGGCGAGCCAGCCGACATACTCACCTGAGGCGAGCGCTGCCTCAAGGTAGCGCGTCGACCGGCGTTCCAGATCCGCAGCGCGCGATGCCTCGAGGTCATGCATCTCCAGGAACATCGCGGCGCGATGCCGCGCGATCACGGCAGCGTCGTTCGCGGTCGCCTGCCGGATCTCGATACCGATGTCAGCGCTCACCCGCCCCCCACGAAGTGCACGATCTCGATGCTGTCGCCACTCTGCACGGGGACGCCGCTGAGTTCCGTCCGTCGCACGATCTTCCGGTTGTGCTCCACGACGACGGCTTCTGGTGCCAGCCCGAGGTGTGCCAGCAGGCCGGGCAGGTCCAGGCCTGCCGGAACCGCGCGCCGGTCGCCGTTGACCGTGATCTCGACCTGGGCATGTGCCTTTTCCGTCGTCATGCAGCCTCCCATGGCGCGAGCATCCGGATGATGGCTTGCACCGGATCGCCGGCGTCCCAGATCGACCGGATCGCCGCGATGCCGTAGGCGCCGGTTTCGTGTATTTCCTCTGCGCGCTCCGGCACAACGCCACCGATGGCCAGAACCGGCAGTCCCGCCGAAACAACCTCGGCGACAAATGCCGTGCCCTGTGCCGCATGACCCTCGTGCGACGCGCTCGGATAGGTCGTACCGGCGAGGACGTAGTCGGCCCCGTCGCGGGCGGCGCCGTGTGCCTCGACCACGCTGTGTACCGAGCGTCCGACCCACCGTGCGGGAAGCACGCGCCGCGCGTCGCCGACGGAAAGGTCGCCGTAGCCCAGTTGCACGCCATCAGCCCCGAGCGCGGCCGCGATGTCGGGCCGGGCGTTGATGATCAGCATCGTGCCCGTTCCGGAGAGCGCGCCGTGCAGCGCGACGCCCTGATCCGCGAGGGCACGGCCGCTCGCCGTCCGGTCGCGCAGGTGAATGGCGACCCGGGAGCCCAGCGTCGCGATCCGGCGCGCGACATCGAGGAAGCCGGGAAGGGCGAGCACTCGCGCATCGGTGACGGCGTGCACTCTGGGCAGCGTCACGTGAAGCGCGCGCCCGCGACAACGCCGCGCCCGCGCACCCACTCGGCAACCGGCTGCCGCTTCCTGCCTGCCGGCTGTGCCTCCTGGATGGTCAGAATCCCGTCGCCGGTGGCAATGGCCAACAGGTTGTCTGCGCGAAGCACCGTACCGGGTTCGGCGCCGTCCCGGCCCTCCGAGCTTTGCGCGCCGAACAACTTCACCTCCAGGCCAGCCAATGTGCCCCACGCTCCCGGCACCGGGTCGAACGCCGCCAGGTGGTGCGCCAGCGTCTGCGCGCTCTCGTTCCAGTCGATGCGGGCGATACCGCGATCGATCTTGGGGGCGAAGGTCACGGCGGCGGGATCCTGGGCCAGCGGCTGCGCGCCGCTCTCGACCTGGGGCAGGGCCTCGAGCAGCGCCTGGGCGCCGAGGATGCTGAGCCGGTCCGTCAGCGTCCCGGCGGTTTCGCCGGGGCTGATGGGTGTTGTGTGCGAGAGCCAGATGGGCCCGCTGTCGAGGCCGGCCTCCATCTGCATGATGGTGACACCGGTGGTTTGGTCGCCGGCGCGAATGGCCCACTGGATGGGTGCGGCTCCGCGCCATCGGGGCAGGAGGGAAGCATGGACGTTGACCATGCCCAGGCGGGGGATGGCGAGGACCTGGGGACGGAGGATGTGGCCATAGGCCACCACGACACCCAGATCGGCCCGAAACTCGCTTAATTGATCGATTAATTGAACGCCGACAGGCTTGTCCGGCTGCAGCACCAGGAGCCCGGCCTCTTCCGCGGCCAGCTTGACCGGTGGCGCGACCACCACGCTCCGCGAGCGCCCATGCGGCCGGTCGGGCTGCGTGACCACGGCCACCACCTCGTGTCCCGCCTCCAGCAGGGCATGCAGCGACGGCACCGCGAACCCCGGCGTCCCGAAGAAGATGATGCGCATCGCGGCTAGCTCCGCCGCGCTTCCTCCGGCTCCACGTCGCGCACTTCCTTCAGGTACCCCTTGCCCGCGTTCTCCTTCCGGAAACGCTTCAGCAGCATCGCACGCCGGAGCGCGCCAAGGTGGTCCAGAAAGAGGATCCCGTCGAGGTGGTCGATCTCGTGCTGGATCGCGCGGGCCACCAGCCCGCTGGCGTCGAGCCGGAACGGCTGCCCGTCGCGGTCCAGCGCCTCCAGCGTCACCTCAGCCGGCCGCGTCACGTCACCGAAGACATCCGGTATGGAAAGGCACCCTTCCTCCGCCGTGTCCCGTCCCTGGCTCGACACGATCCGCGGGTTGACCATGACGAAGCGCTGGCCCTCGGCGTCGATTACCGCCACCCGTTTCGCCACGCCGACCTGATTGGCGGCAAGGCCCACGCCCTTGGCCGCGGCCATCGTGTCGAACAGGTCGTCGATGAAGCGCCGGAGTTCGTCATCTACCTGCGCCACCTCGGCACTCCGCTGGCGAAGCACCGGTGAGCCGAGCAGGTGCAGCGTCAACAGGCTCATACTGGCGCGGGCGTTCCCGGTGCGGAATCATTGCCCACCCGGATGATGCGCGAACGCTCCACCACCACCTGCGACGTTCCCGTCTCGATCGTCACCCGCACCTCGCCGCGCTCCTTCACCTCCTTGATGTCCTTCACGACGCCGATGATCCCGCCCACCGTCATTACGTCGTCCCCCTTCTTGAGGGTGTTCAGCAGCTCCGCCTGCTTCTTCCGTGCCTGCGCCTGTGGTCGCAGGATCAGGAACCAGAACACCAGGCCGATGCCCACCACCTGGATGAGCAGGATGGGCAGTCCGCCTGCAGCCCCGCCGGCCGGGGCAGCCTGCAGGATCATCAAAGAGGCAAGGGCATTCGTCACGCGTCGTCTCCGTTACCGTTGTGCCGCGCGAGCCAGTCGCGCCGCCATGGATCGAACGAACCGTCGAGTATCCGCCGCCGCGCCTCTTCGCCGAGCCGCACGAGGAAGCGGATGTTGTGCAACGATACCAGCCGGAGCCCGAGCATTTCTTCTACCACGAACAGATGCCGCAGATATCCGCGCGAGAACGTGGTGCAGGTCTCGCAATCACACTCCGGATCGAGTGGACCCTCGCTCGTGATGTTCCGGGCCCCCCGCACATTGAGCCGGCCGGTGGGCAGCCACGCCGTGCCGTGCCGGCCATTTCGCGTCGCCGCCACGCAATCAAACAGGTCCACCCCGCGGGCGATTCCCTCGAGCAGATCCGCCGGGAATCCGACACCCATAAGATAACGCGGCACCCCCGACGGCAGGACCGGCTCGAGGTCGTCCAGCACCTTGTGCATGACCGGCTTCGTTTCGCCCACCGATAGTCCGCCGATCGCGATCCCCGTCCACCGGCCATGCGCGAGAATCCCCTCGAGCGAACGCTGGCGCAGATCCATGTGCGTCCCGCCCTGCACGATGGGCCATAGTGTTTGTTCGAAATTTCTCTCCGCCTTTCCGCCCTGACTTGCCGCCAGCTCCCGGTGCCGCACCGCGCACCGGTCCAGCCACCTCAGGCTCCGTTCCATCCCCTCTTCCGCCAGCGCCCACGCCGCCTGCCCGGGCACCACGTGGTCGAACTGCATCGCCACGTCGCTGCCCAGCGTCCACTGGATTTCCGTGGCCTTCTCGGGTGTGATGTGGCGCAGGCTGCCGTCGACGTGACTGCGAAAGGTCACACCCTCTTCCGTGATCTCTCGTAGTCCCTCGAGCGAGAACACCTGGAACCCACCCGAGTCGGTGAGGATCGGTTTGTCCCAGTGCATGAAGCGATGGATTCCACCCAGCGCCGCGACGGTCTGCTCGCCCGGCCGCAGGTGGAGATGATAGGTGTTGCCCAGTACGATCTGCGCGCCCGTCCGCCGCACTTCATCGGGATGCAGTCCTCGCACCACGCCGTGTGTTCCCACCGGCATGAAGGCCGGTGTCTGGATCGCTCCGTGCGGCAGCGTGAGGCTTCCCGCGCGCGCGAGTCCTTGCTTCGCCTCCAGCCTGAACTCAAACACGAGGCCTCGTGCACCCTGTCATCACGCCCCCGCCATTGGCTCCACCGCCCGCGCTTCCTCCGCAGTCGCAGTTCCTCCTCACGCTGTTGCAGTTCCTCCTCACGCTTCTGCAGTTCCTCCTCACGCTTTTGCCAGGATCCGCTCGATCTGCCGTCGGTGCACCAGGTCGTGTCCCGCCGCCAGCCGCAGGTACAGGCCGACGCTCTCCGGACCCCGCTCGCTGTGGTGCCCCACTCGCGCCAGCTGCGCCGGCGTGAACGCGCTCCAGAGCCGCAGGTTGGCGGCGCGCATCGCCGTGAGCATCGCCAGCGTTGTGGGCAGGTCGGCCGAGGCATAGCCGAAGGCGAGTGCCCACCCGTCCTGGTCATATCCCGTGAGCGGCGGCTCCCGTTCGGCCACCACCATCCGGGTGCGATACCCGTGGACCAGCTCGGCGTCATTGAGGTGCGCCACCACCTCGATCACTGACCACTTGCCGGGTACCTCCGGTTTCCGGAGCCGCACGTCGTCCAGGTTGCGCAGCTTCTGCCGCAGGAACTCCGGCAATTCACCCAGCACGTCGAGCGGCTCGCGTTGCCCGACCAGCGCGGTCACCGCCTCCCGATACGCGTGGGCGTTGGCCGCGGCGCGACCGGCGGGATTCGAGAATGTCATAGCACCACCATGGCGTCGCCGTAGGAGTAGAAACGGTATCGCTGTGCCGCCGCGTGCCGGTAGGCGGCCATCGTGGCTTCGTACCCGGCAAAGGCGGAGACCAGCATGAGCAGCGTCGAGCGCGGCAGGTGAAAATTCGTGATGAGACGGTCTACCACGCGGAAGCGGTAGCCGGGCGTCACGAAGAGCGCGGTCTCCGAGATTCCCGCGCGGAGCGCGCCATGCTCGTCGGCGGCGCTCTCGAGTGCGCGCACCACCGTCGTTCCCACTGCCCAGACCGAATTGCCCGCCGCGCGCGTTTCCCCGACGGCGCGCACCAGTTCTGGCGGTACCTCATAGCGCTCGGCGTGCATCACGTGGCCCCGCAGGTCTTCCGATTCCACCGGCTTGAACGTTCCCGGCCCGACCTCCAGGTCGAGCTCCGCGATCCGCACGCCACCCTCGGCGAAGCGCGCGAGCAGCGCGCTGGTAAAATGCAGTCCGGCGGTCGGCGCCGCGACTGATCCTTCCCGGCGCGCGTAGACCGTCTGGTATCGTTCCTCGTCGATGGAGCCAGGCGCATGCCTGATGTACGGTGGCAGCGGCAGATGCCCATAGCGCGCGATCGCCTCGGCCGCGCTCGCGCCCACGAAGCGCACGATCCGGTTCCCATCATCCAGGACCTCCAGCGTCTCGACCGACACTTCGGGCCCAAGCGTGATCCGCTTGCCCGGCCGCATCGCACTGCCCGGTCGCCCCATGGCGATCCAGGTATCGTCGGTCGCGGGATGAATGAGCAGTACCTCCGCCTCGCCTCCCGATGGGCGAGTGCCGAGCAACCGCGCATGCCTGACGCGTGTGGTGTTGAGGACCAGCAGGTCACCCGCAGGAATCAGCGAAGGCAGATCCCCGAACATCGCATCTCGCAGCAGGTCCCCGGCCACCGGACTTCCTGCCGCCTCGCCCCCCGCATTCCGGTCCACGACCAGCAACCGGCTCTCTCCCCGCACTCCCACCGGTTCCTGTGCGATCAGTTCAGCCGGCAGCTCGTAATCGAAGTCGGCAAGGACCAGCGGACGCTCAGCCACCAAAGATCGTGGTCTGTTGCGGCGGAGGTGCGAGCCCGAAGCGCTTGTACGCCAGCGCGGTGGCGCAGCGGCCTCGCTGAGTCCGCTCCAGGAAGCCCTGCTGGATCAGGAACGGCTCGTACACATCCTGCAGCGTGTCGGGATCCTCGCCAACCGCGACTGCGACCGTGCCCAGTCCCACCGGGCCACCGCCGAACTTTTCGATGATCGTGGTGAGGATGCGTGCGTCCATGTCGTCGAGGCCGAACTCGTCGACGTTGAGCCGGCTCAGCGCGTCAGTGGCCACCGGGCCCGTGATCCGCCCCGCCGCCTTCACCTGCGCGTAGTCTCGCACCCGCCGCAGCAGCCGGTTCGCGATCCGTGGCGTTCCACGGCTCCGCCGGGCGATCTCGATGGTGCCGTCGGTATCCACCGGAACGTTCAGGATGCTCGCCGACCGCGTGATGATCCGCTGCAGCTCTTCCGCGGAATAGAAGCCCAGCCGCTCCACGATCCCGAACCGCGCTCGCATCGGGGGCGTGAGGAGCCCGAAGCGGGTGGTGGCGCCGATGAGCGTGAAGCGCTCGAGCGTCATCGGGATTGTCTGGGCGTTAGGCCCGTCACTGATCCGCACGTCCACCCGGAAGTCTTCCATGGCCGGATAGAGAAATTCTTCCAGCACCGGCTTCAGGCGATGGATCTCGTCGATGAACAGCATGTCACCCGGTGCGAGGCCCGTCAGCAGCCCCACCAGGTCGCCCGGCTTCTCCAGCACCGGCCCGGAGCTCACCCGCAGCTGCACGCCCATCTCGCGCGCCATCAGCATCGCGAGCGTGGTCTTGCCGAGTCCGGGAGGCCCGAAGAAGAGCGTATGGTCGAGAGTGTCGCCCCGCTGCTTCGCTGCGTCGATCGCGATTTGCAGCGAGGACTTGACCTGCTCCTGTCCTACGAACTCGTCCAGCCGCGAAGGCCGGAGCGCCGCATCAGCCGCCGGCTCGTCCGGGAGGACGTCGGGAGTCGTGACCTGGAGTCTGGGGGATGTCATGGACCGGAAAGATAACGCTGTTGGTTGTTCCGCTTCTGGTGTTTCCGCCGTGGCAGTTCCTCCTCACGCGGTCGCGGTTCCATCACGCTCAGCGAAGTTTCGAGCTCCACCGCACCGGCCGTTCTCCCGGCTCGATCTCGTGCTTCGCCCCGCACGTCACGCACCGGTCCTTCGCTCGCGTCGTGTCGGCAGCCACCAGCTTGCGATTGGTGGACCCGCAACGAGTGCAGAGCCATTCGGCGGTCACGGCAGCTACGGTCATGACACCAGTCCTTTGTGAGGCATGTTCATCGCCGTGACGTCGCTGGCCCGGCGCCTCAGCGCACGACCAGCGCCTTGAGGGCGCTGCGAATCAACGACGCGGCATCGTCCTGCCCGCCGACCAGTGCCGATTGCACCGCCTTGTCGGCCTGGGCAGACGCGTATCCCAGCGCCACCAGGGCCCGCACCGCCTCCTCCGCGGGGCCAAGCGACGCTGCCGGTGACGGCGACACCCGGATCTCGTCCAGCTTGTCCTGCAGCTCGAGCACCAGACGCTCCGCCTTCTTCTTCCCGATCCCCGGCACGCTGCTGAGCGCTGCCAGGTCCTTGCCCTTGATCGACCGCACCGTGCGGTCGCCGCCGAGTGCTGAAATCAGCGCCAGCGCCAGCCTGGGCCCGAACCCACTCGCGCCCAGCAGCTTCTGGAACACCTCACGCTCGATCGGCCGGTCGAAGCCGTACAGCGACCAGCCATCTTCCCGCACAACCAGCTCGGTATGGAGACTGAGGCGCGCGCCATTTGCCGGAAGACGTTCCAGCACTCCAAGGGGAACGCGGATTTCGTAGCCGACCCCGCCATCAGTGGCGAGAACCAGCGTCTCCCCACTGCGCGACGCCAGAACTCCCGTCACATGCGAAATCATCCTGCCGCCTTGCCGCCTTGACCTCTTGCCGCCGCTTTTCCTGCCGCCCTGGTCAGCGGCCGGCCTGGCCGGCCACGGAGCAGCAGGTGGGTGAGCGCGATCGCCACCCCGTCGGCCGCGTCCGCCGGGCTCGGCGCCGACTTGAGGCGCAGCAGATGCGTCACCATGTACGCCACCTGCGGCTTGAGCGCGCTGCCGCTCCCCACCACGGTCTTCTTCACCAGCCTGGGCGCGTACTCCGCGATCGTCACCTGCGCCGTTTCGGCGGCCAGCAGGATCACGCCGCGTGCGTGACTCAGCACCGCTGTGGTATGCACGTTCTTCGCATAGAACGCCGTCTCCACCGCGACGATGTCGGGCCGGTGGCGCGCGATCAGCTCGGCGATACCGTCGTGGATGAGGCGGAGTCGGGCGGGAAGGGACTCATCAGCGCGGGTGCGGAGGATGCCGCACTCGACCAGCCGGTATGGCTCGCGGAGGGGAGCATCCACCACTCCGTAGCCCAGCGTCGCCGTGCCCGGGTCGACGCCGAGGACGCGCAATCCGGAAATCTCAGGCCTCGGCGGCCGCGAGCTGCGACGCGTCGATGTCGAAGTTCGAAAAAACCTTGGAGACGTCGTCCAGGTCCTCCAGCACCTCCATCAGTTTGAGCAGGCGCTCCGCGTCGGCGCCCTCGACCTTTACCGTGTTCTTGGGCACCTGCGCCAGCTCCGCCGATTCACTCACGAATCCCTTCACCTTGAGTGCGTCGATCAGGGCGTGCACGGCGAACGGTGATGTGGAAACGACAAACTGGTCGCCCTCGCGCGCAAAGTCCTCGGCGCCCGAGTCGAGTGCCGCTTCCAGCGCCTTGTCCTCGTCGTACTTCGTTGCATCGATGTAGATGAGGCCCTTGTGGTCGAACATCCAGGCGACCGAACCGCTTGCGCCCAGGTTGCCATTGTTGCGGCTGAACGCATGGCGCACTTCCGCGACGGTGCGATTCGGGTTGTCGGTCGTGGCTTCGATCAGGATCGCGGCGCCGCCGGGGCCGTAGCCCTCGTACGTCAGCTCCTGGTACTGCGCGCCTTCGAGCTCGCCCGTGCCCTTCTTGATGGCACGCTCGATGTTCTCTTTCGGCATGTTGACCGCGCGCGCACCGTCCATCGCGAGGCGCAGCCGCGGGTTGCCATCAGGGTCGCCGCCCCCCGACCGCGCTGCAACCGTGATTTCGCGGATGATCTTGGTCCAGACCGACGCCCGACGCGAGTCCGTGACGGCCTTCTTCCGCTTGATTTGCTTCCACTTGCTGTGGCCAGCCATCGCCACGGACTCCTTGCTCGATTGGACCTGATGGAATGCCGGAAACATAAGGCGGACCACAGGTTGCAGCAACGCGAACGTTGACCCGGGCCGCCCCTTTGGCTACTCTCCTCGCCCTATGACACTCCACCGATTGATCCTGCCGCTCGGCGTGGCCCTCGCCCTCTCCGCTTGCAAGAAGGAGAAGCCCGAGGAAGTCCCCAGCGCGCTTGATGTCCTGCCCGCCATCATCATGCCCGGCAACTCGTCGTTCGTCTCGAAGTCGGGCTCCAAGGACGCACTCGCGGTCCTCATCCGCACGGCGATGAAGCTGGACGCGACGGTAAAGTTCTATCGCTCGGCACTCCGGCCACCCGAGTGGCGGCTCGTGAGCGACGCCAAGGACAACCAGGGTGCCACATTGCTCTATGCGGAGCGCGGTGGCCGTCCCCTATGGGTGCGCATCTGGCCCGACAGTGAGTTCAACGCCACGTTTATCGAGATGACCGGTGCGGTGGCCAAACTGCACCCCGATTCAACCAAGGCGCCCTCCGACAGTGAGGCCATCGCCGCCGGGCAGCTGCCCCAGCCCGCGGCGACGTTCGTCCCCATCGCTCCCCCGAAGATGGTGCCGGCCCAGAAGTAAGGCCGGTGGTGGCGGTAGGACCGGATCGGGTAGCTCCGGAGGCGCTGTTGCCGACGGTCGAGGTTATCAGGAGCGTTGCATTCAGTCGGCACGAGCGCCGAAGGAGCTCCCGTCCGGTCCGTGCTTCAGCCGCGAGCCGCCCGCACGGCCTTCGCGATCACTTCGCCCGCCTCGACCCCAAGCGTCTCCCGCACCGGCGTCGTCAGCTGTTGCAGTGCCATGGCCGCCGCCCGCGTCCCCTGATCCCGAAGCAGTGCCAGCGTGCCCGCCAGCGCCCGCCTCAAGGGCGGTGCAAGGCTCAATCGCGCCAGTCGCCGCTCCAGCGCCTCGATCCGCCGGCGCTGTGCCCGCTCCGGCAACGGCGGCTCCATTCCCTGGCTCAGTGCCACCCGGGTCGTGAGCCATACCGCGAACAACCCCTCCCGGCGGGGGCCCCGGGCCGATGCGGCAAGAATTTCGAGCAGTGGATCCGCGGCATCAGTTACGATCACCCCTGGCCCTCCCGCAGTTGCCGTTCCTCGTCACGCTGTTGCTGTGCCTCCTCACGCCCTCGGTTCCTCCGCTGTTCACACCGCCCCCACCACCCTCTCCACCGATATCTCCCGCAGGCACCGATGATGACCCAATGGACATCTTGGCCCGCCCTGCGCACTGCAGGGACGGCACCCGAGTGCCACCTCGAGCACCGTGGCTGGCGACCGGTAGGGAAAGAACCCGAATTGCCGGACCGTCGGTCCATATAATGCCACCACGGGTGTCCCTACCGCCGTCGCGAGGTGCATGAGCCCGGTATCACCGCTCACCAGCGCCTTTGACCGCCGCAGCACCGCCGCCGTCTCCTGCAGCCCCAGGACGCCTCCCGTTGACGCGGCGTTGACCCCGCCGGCCTCTGCAATGGCCACTCCCTCGCTCCCGAAATCCGCGCCGGTCAGGACCGCCACGTCATAACCCCGTGCAACCAGTGACCGGCTCAGCATCTCCCAGTTTTCCTGGGGCCAGCGCTTGGTGAAGTGTGCCGCGCCCGGCGCGAGTGCCGCTATCGGTCGGCCTTCGCCCAGCCCGAGGCCTGCCAGCCAGGCGAGCCCGCCTGCCGTCGCAGCGGTCCCGATTCCTACCTCGGCCGGTCCGCCATCGGGCACGACGTCCAGGCCGCGTGCCGCCTCGAAGAATCGCTCGGCCTCGGGCACCGAGTCGCGATAGATAAACCGCTTGGTGTGCACCAGCATCCACCGCGCCACCCGCCGCTTGCTGTACCCGCGCCAGTTGCCCGGTACCAGCAGTCTCAGGAGATGGGTGCGGGTCACCCCATGCAGGTCCAGCAGGTGGGTAAAGTTCTTCGCTCGCAGGCGCCTCGCCAGCATGACGAGCGACTCTCCCTCGGGGTCGAACGTCATCACCTCGAGCCCCGCCGGATGGTCCGCCAGGAGCGGCGCAAATCCCGGCCGCGTCAGGTAGACGATCTCCGCCGAGGGATGCCGCGCCCGGAGCGCGCGCACCAGCGGTGTCGTGAGGATCACGTCACCCATCGAGCTGAGACGGACCAGGAGGATGCAGTGCAGGGAGGCGGGCATGGGTTGAGAAGCGTAAACGGTAAACAGCAAACGGTGAACGGGCGCCCTCAACCTGCTGCAGTTCCCGTTGCCAGTTCACTGTTCACCGTTCACGTTGTTTCGCCTGACGCCATTAGCTTTACCTCATGCCCCGCCCTCGCTCCATCCTCTGGGTCGACGACGAAATCGAGTCTCTCACCTCGCACGTCATGTTTCTCGAGGAACAGGGATTCGCCGTCGACACCAGCGCCCATGGCGACGACGCGCTCGTCATGCTCCAGCGCCAGCCCTACGGCGTTGTCCTCCTCGATGAACAGATGCCAGGCCGACGTGGCCTGGAGCTCTTCCGTGCCATCCGCTCCATGGACCAGTCCATGCCCGTGGTCATGGTGACGAAGAGCGAGGAGCCGGAGACCTTCAAGGACGCGCTCGGTGCCGAGATCTCGGACTATCTCGTCAAGCCGGTCAACCCGCGCCAGATCCTCACCGTCATCACCCGGCTGCTCGAGGGTGATCGCATCCGCCAGCAGCGCCTCTCCCGCGACTTTGCCTCCCGCTTTCGCGAGCTCGAGGCCCGCCGCGGCGCAGCGCTTGGCTGGCGCGAATGGATCGAGTACGTCGTGGAGCTCGCCGAGTGGGAAGTGCGGCTGGGTCAGGCCGAGGAACCGGGCCTGCAGGACGCCCTCCGCACGCTGCAGGAGAGCCTGCGGCAGGATTTCGCCAGGTTTCTCCAGCGGAGCTACGCCGGCTGGCTCCGCGACGGTCGCAGTGACCGTCCTCCGCTCTCGGTCGACATCGGCGCCGAATTCCTGCGTCCGGCGCTCCAGTCGCACGGCAAGGCACTGCTGGTCGTGGTTGACTGTCTGCGCCTCGACCAGTGGGCGATGATCCGCCCGCTGATCGGCGAGCTCTTCGACATCGAGACCTCGCACTACTTCTCCATCCTGCCCACGGCCACGCCTTACGCACGGAACGCGATCTTCTCCGGGCTCTTTCCCTCGGAGATCAAGCAGCGCTACCCGAAGTGGTGGGCCGACCAGGACGAGAACAGCCTCAACGCCCACGAGGGACAGCTGCTCGTGGAGCAGTTGAAGGACATCTGCGGTACGCCGGTGCCGGTGCGCTACGAGAAGGTGTTCAGTGCGCAGGATGGCGAGGCGCTATTGCGCCGCCTGCCGGCGCACCTGCAGCAGCCGGGCGTCACGGCGCTGGTCTTCAACTTCATCGACCAGCTCACCCACGGCCGTTCCGAGAACTCCACCCTCTTCGAGGTGGCGCGCGACACCCGCGCGCTCCGTGCCCTCACCAGGACCTGGTTCGAGCGCTCCCCGCTGCTCGATGCCCTGCGCGAGGCGGAACGGCGAGGTGTGCCGGTGCTGCTCACCACCGATCATGGCAGCATCCATTGTCACACGCCGGCGACCGTTTTCGCCAAGCGCGATGCGACCAGCAACCTCCGCTACAAGTTCGGCGAGGACCTGCGCGCGCAGGACGATGACGCCGCGGTGGTGGTCGATGACCTGCAGAGCTTTGGCCTCCCGCCGCGCACGGCCGGCACCAGACTCCTGCTCGCCACCGGCGACCGCTTCTTTGTCTATCCCACCAAGCTGCGGGAATATCAGGCCCGCTACCGCGGTGCCTTTCTTCACGGCGGTGTCGCGCCCGAAGAGGTCGTCCTCCCGATCGCCTTGCTGTTGCCGAGGCGCGGCTAGCGGTGCGCAGCGAAACCAGCCGGCTGCTGGCACTCGCCCGTCCCTACCGGGGCCTGTTGCTGGGCGCGCTGTTCTGTTCCTTCATCGCTTCCGCGCTCGACGGCATCACCATCGTGCTGCTGGTGCCTTTGCTCAAGCACCTCTTCGGCACCACGGGCGCGCTGCGCGTGGGGGCCACGCCGCTGGAGCGGTGGCTCACCGATGTTTTCGCCCCGATCCTCACGGGGGCGACGCCCGGACAGGCCGTGGCGCGCATGGCCGTGGTCCTCGGCCTGGGCCTCGTGCTCAAGAACCTGGCCGAGTACGCGTCGTCGCAGTTCAATACCCGCATGCAGGAGGGCCTCGTCGCGAGCCTGCGACGCAAGCTCTACGATCATCTCCTGCGGCTCGACCTCGGTTTCTTCCACCGCACTCGCACGGGCCTGCTGGTGACGGCGCTGATCAACGAGACCGATCAGGCAAAGAGCATCGTCACCGCGTCGATGGTCACGCTGATCCGGAATCTCTTTCTGCTCGGCACCACGCTGTTCATCCTCGCCAGCATCTCGTTCCGGCTGACGTTGTTGAGCCTCGTCGTCGTGCCGCCGCTCGTGCTTGGCCTGCGCGCGCTGACGCGCCGCATCCGCCGCCACGCGCGCGCGCGCGCCGATGAGCGCGGCGAGCTTGCCGCGCTCGCCACCGAGCGGCTGGCTGGTGTACGCCTCGTCCGCACCTCGGACGCCAGGCCACAGGAACAGGAGCTGTTTGCCGACGCCGTCGAGCGCTACCGGAAGCGCGTGGTCCGTACGGCGCGCTTCTCAGCGCTCACCGGGCCGATGAGCGAGACAGTGGCCGCCATTCTCGTGATGCTCGTGGTCTACGCCGGCACCAACCCCCGGATCCTCGGCCTTTCCGCGCCGCTCGCACCCGAAGTCATCATCGTCTTTCTCCTCGCGACGCTGCGCCTCACCTCGCCCATCAAGGCGATTTCCCAGTTCCCCGCGAACTGGGCCCAGGGGATGGCGAGCGTGGAAAAGGTGTTCTCCCTCCTCGATGAGCCTGTGCTGGAGGTGGACGACAGCGCCGGTCGCAGGGCAACGTTCACTCAGGATCTCGTCTACGATCATGTGAGCTTCGAATACGAGACCGGCGCGCGGGTGCTGCACGACATCTCCTTCCGAATCACGCCTGGCAGGGTGGTGGCACTCGTCGGTCCCTCCGGGGCGGGGAAGAGCACGCTGGTCGACCTGCTCCCGCGTCTCCGCACGCCGACGGTGGGGTGCATCCTCCTCGACGGCGTGCCACTTGACGAACTGAGCCGCTCCTCCCTGCGCGGATTGCTCGGCGTGGTGAGCCAGGACACCGTGCTCTTCCACGACAGCATCCACGCGAACATTGCCTATGGCGTGCCCGGTGCTACGCGCGCCGACGTGGAGCGCGCCGCCGAAGCGGCCAATGCGCACGAGTTCGTCGCCCGCCTGCCCCAGGGCTATGACACCATCCTGGGTGAGCGCGGCATGCGCATCTCCGGCGGACAGCGCCAGCGCATCGCCATCGCCCGTGCCCTGCTGCGCAACGCACCGATCCTCATCCTCGACGAGGCCACGAGCGCGCTCGACACCCAGTCTGAGCGCCTCGTCCAGGAGGCGATCGAGCGGCTGATGGCCAACCGCACCGTGCTCGTGATCGCGCATCGACTGGCAACGGTGCGGCAGGCCGACGAGATTCTCGTGCTCGACGAGGGCCGCATCATCCAGCGGGGCAGCCACACCGAGCTGCTCGCGGCCGGCGGCCTCTATCGTCGCCTGTATGAACTGCAATTCCGTGATGACGTGGAGCCTGCCATGCCGGTTGCCTCGGGAGACATGCGCGCATGAGTGGTCCGTTCGCCGGGACCAGGGTGCTGCTCGTGGACGTGGAGACGGATCCGACGGGACATGCGGGATTGCGGAGGCGCGCGCTCGAGCGGCTGGGCTGCGTGGTCGCGACCTGCGACCTGAAGGAGAAGAAGGGACTGCTCTCGCGCTGGCGCGGCGGCAGCGCCCAGGACCGGCTCGGCAAGGCGGTACTGCAACACCAGGCCCAGCTGGTACTGGTGGTCGAGGGTGCTGAGTTGACGGCGGGGATGGTCACCAGCCTCAAGCGCGGTGCCGACGCCGCCTGGGCCGCCTGGTTCATCGGGGAGACGCGTTCGCTGCCGCTCATGGAAGCCTTGAGCACCGCGTACGACGTGCTCTTCGTCCCCGGTACCGACCTGGTGGAACAGCTTCACGGGTCCTCCCGTCCGCCCACCATTCACCTGCCGCCGGGATGCGATCCGTCGGTGCATCGGCCCATGCGCGCGCGCGACCAGTTTCGCGCGAATGTCGTCTTCGTGGGTGCTGCCACGCCGCGCCGCGAGCAGCTCCTGGCCGAGTTGACCGAGTTCGGGCTCGCGATCTGGGGACCTGGCTGGAGACGGACGCCGCTCAAGGACTACTGCCGCGGGGAGATGCTCGACCTCGACGACTACGTGCGCGCCTACGCCGGAGCTTCTGTCGCGGTCAACATCCACCGTGAGGGTGCCACGAACGGTGGCACCACCACGGGCTGCAACCAGCGCCTCTTCGAGCTCGCGGCCATTGGCGTTCCCCAGGTCGTCGATAACCGCGCCGACTTGCCGCTGGCCTTCGATGTCGGTCGTGAACTGCTCACCTTCGACACGGGTTCGGAGCTCCGCCAGGTCGTGCAGGGACTGATCCACGACCCAACGGGTGCGGAGCGCCTCGCACAGGCCGGCCGCCGCCACGCGCTGGCGGAGCACACCTACATGCACCGGCTGGGTGCGATCCTGGGCGCGACGAAAAAGTAGAGCCGCCCTTAGCCGCGCCCACCATTCAGCCTGATCGCGCGACATCCCCCGCGAACTCCGTCGCAATCGCCCGCAGGTCCCTCGTCACCCGGTCCCAGTTCTGGAACCGCTCCACCCGCGATCGCCCTTCCTTGCCCAGCCGCGCGGCCAGCTTTCTGTCCTTCAGTAGTCGCCCGATCGCCGCGACGACCTCCTCCGGCTTTTCAGCATTCACCAGCAATCCCGTCTCTTCATCCGCGACCACGTCGGGGATTCCGCCGCTCCGCGCGGCGATCACCGGCCGGCCGCACGCCGCCGCCTCAGCGAATGAGATCCCGAATCCCTCGACGTCGAGGCCGGCCTGTCGCGACAGGCCTACGTACGCCGTGGCGAGGTTGTAAAGCGCCGGGAGGTCGGCGTCCGGCACGCCGGTGAGGAACCGCACTCGCTGCGTGACACCCAGCTTCTTCGCCAGCGCCTTGAGCGGGGCCAGCTCTACGCCGTCGCCCACCACCGCATAGCGCAGGTCTGCGAACTCCCCGCCCGCCGCGGCGAGTGCCTGCAGGACCGTATCCACGCCCTTGCTTGCCGCGAGCGGAGCCACGGTCAGCAGCCAGCGACCTGCGTCCAGTTCGTATTTCGCCCGCACCGCGCTGGTGTCGATCCCGGTCCGGAAGAACTCCGGGTCTGTGCCCAGCGGCACCACACGCACCCGGTCCTCCGCCAGGGTTACGCCCAGCTCACCCAGCACCGAAAGACAGAGATCGCGGGTCCAGGTGCTGTTCGCGACGATCACCGAGGCGGCATCGAGCAGTCCCTTCGCCACCCGACGCTTGATCGCCGACCGGTGCGTCTCGTGCCGCAGGGTGAGGAAGTCGCTGCCGTGGGCGATGATGCCAAACGGCGTGCCCACCCGTTCGCGCACCCACTTCGCCGGATACGCCGACGGCTTGAGGGTGCCGCACCAGATGAACTCGGCATTGAGGGTGCGCGTCAGGACCGAGACGTGCCGCGACCATGTCAGGATGCCCTGCAGCGTCTTGAGCCGCTTTACCGGCATCGCCAGGCGGTCCACCCGGTTGGGCAGGCGCTCGTCCACTTCGTCACTGTTGGGATACTGCCCTGTGCTCACCACCAGCTCGCCCTGCGGATAGCGCCGGGCCAGCTCGCCCATCCACCGCGCGATGCCGCCGCTCATGGGCGGGAACTCGTAGGTCAACAGCAGCTGCGGACGCATGCGATGCTCCCTATGCAGTTCGCTTCCCGTGCAGTCCCTGCTGGCGCTGCTCGAGTTCCCAGAGATGAGCGTACTTGAAGAAGGTCGCCGAAGCGCTGAGCCTGGCGCTCGTCACGCCATACCGTCCGTCGAGGATGTTGCCCTCGATGATCCATGCCTTCACGAAGCGCCACGCCGGCCGCAGCAGCAGGTCCGGCAGGCTGGCCCGGCGTCCGCGATCAAACAGGTCCTGCGCGCCCCATTCGCTGTAGCGCATCATCTTGGCCAGGTGGTGCGACAGGTCGCGATATGGCTCGTGCAGCAGTGTGCTCTGCAGTCGGCCCACATCGACCACCGGTTCGAGTGCTTCGTGCACCCGCTGTTCCAGGTAGCGCCGTTCCCGGGAAAAGAGCCGCACGATCCAGTCGTGTCCCCAATGTCCGCGGGTCAGCTCGCGCCCGAGATGAAAGTTCCGCCGCCGGATCTTGTACGCCTCGTGGTCCGGTGCTGCCACCACCGCGGCGAGTTCTCTGGCCAGTTCCGGCGTCACCAGTTCGTCCGCGTCCAGTGCCAGGACCCACGGGTGCCTCGCGCGGGCGATCGCGAGGTTGCGTTGTGCCCCGATGGTGGGCCCGCACCGTTCCAGAACCGTGGCGCCCGCCGCGCGCGCAAGGTCCAGCGTGTCATCGGTCGATCCGGCATCGGCGACGATGACCTCGTCCGCCCACTTCACGCTTGCAAGGCACGCCCCGATGCGCGCGGCCTCATCGAGGGTGGGAATGACGACGGTGATGGGCGCCATGCACGATAGATAACAGGGGCGAGAAGACTGGCACCCCGGGAGTGCTATACCACGGTGTAGTTGCGGAACTCGAAGGGTCGGACTCCGGTCAGCTCTTCAAACAGGTGGGAGCCATACAGTCGGGGCCAGCGCCAGTTGAACTGAGGATCGGCGACTCGCCGTTCGCCCGGGGCGGGCGAGCGCTCGGCCACCCACGCGCGGGCGACCGGCGGATGCTCGCCCGTGAACGGGCGCAGCAGCGGGATCCACGGCAGCAGGGCGCGCGCTCCCCGCTCCTTTTCCGGGTAGAGGCTGCGGGTGAACTCGCGCTTCCTCTGGATGGTCGCCGGCGGCCGCGACCAGCCGTAGTGATACATCACCGCCCCGGTCGGCCGGGCGCGTATCCGCCGGGAAGCGGGCCCGACGCGAAATCCCTGGGCGTCGAGATACGGACGCACGTCGAACGCCGGGTCGAGGCGCATGCAGCGCACCTCGCGCTGGTACCAGCGCCGGTTGGTGGCGATGGTCGCGAAGTCCCCGTAGAAATGCAGGTACTTCACTAACAGTCCTTCGATGCCAGGGTCGGCGTGCACCTGCTGCACGGTTCGCTGCAGGATATCGGCACCATCTTCGCTCAGTACTTCATCGGCCTGGACGTAGATCCCCCACGGAAAGCGGCAGGCCTCCATGGCGCGGCGAGTCTCGCGGCCCAGCGCCAGGATCTTGTCGCTCCAGTCCCACTCGGCCTCGATGATGCGGATGCGCCGGTCGTCGATCCCCCGGATCAGTTCCAGCGTGCCGTCGTCCGACGTGCCGACGTTCACCACCAGCTCCTCACAGGCCGGGAGGATGGATCGGATACTCTCGACCACGGGGAAGTCGAGCGTCACGGCGTTCCGGACGATGGTGAAGCCGGAGATGGGGACCAATCACTCCTCCAACTGGTTTCCAGCCAACGGGTTGGTTGCCGCGCTCCCACCGCACCTCGCTCAATTAATCGTTCAATTGAACGCAGCCGTGCGCGCCGGACGGCGTGGCGCGAAAGCTATATTGCCGCCCGATGCATATCGCCCTCCTCATCAACGCACGCATCCCCGTCCAGGGCTACGGCGGCACCGAGCGCGTCGTCACCTGGCTTGGAAAAGCGCTCGTCGAGCTGGGCCACAGGGTCACCCTCATCGCCTCGGCCGGCTCCTCCCTGCCCGGTGCCACCGTCGTCGAGGTGGCCCACCGGGACCTCCAGCGGCGCGACTTCGACCTGGCCCCCTTCCTTCCGCCCGGCGTCGACATCGTTCACGCTCACCGCCAGCTCTGGGTTGCCCCGACAGTGCCTTTCGTCTGGACCCTGCACGGCAACCCCCCGCCCGGAACCGAACTCCCGCCCAACACCATCTTCCTCAGCGCCAGCCACGCGCGCCGATATGGTCGGCAGACATACGTACACAACGGCCTCGATCAGGCCGAGTACCGCTATCAGGACGCGAAGGGCGACTACGACCTCTTCCTTGGCCGTCTCCACTCGGTGAAGGGTTATCGCTGGGCCATCGAGGCGGCGCGCCGCAGTGGGAGACGACTCGTCGTCGCAGGAGGGTGGCGCCCCAGTTTGCGCCGAGGCATCAGCTACGTCGGAAGCGTTGCGGGTGAGCGGAAAGTGGCGCTGCTGGCAGGCGCGCGCTGCCTGTGGATGCCGGCCCTCTGGGAGGAACCGTTCGGGCTGACACTCATCGAGGCCCTCGCGAGCGGAACGCCGGTCATCGGCACCAGGCGGGGAGCGCTCCCGGAAATCGTGTCACCCGACGTTGGCCTGTTGGGCGACAGTGTGGACGAGCTGGTTGAGTGCACGAGCCGGATCGACCGCATCGATCCGGCGGCATGCCGCGCCCGCGTCGAGCGCCACTTCACGCACCGGCTCATGGCGCAGCGGTACCTGGG
This sequence comes from uncultured Gemmatimonadales bacterium, assembly GCA_963822925.1. Classification (GTDB taxonomy): domain Bacteria; phylum Gemmatimonadota; class Gemmatimonadetes; order Gemmatimonadales; family GWC2-71-9; genus JAGGAG01. The sequence goes on along the minus strand of CAWGJN010000002.1, from coordinate 25,220 downwards.
CTTGTACTCGGCCTACCTCGCGACGGAAACGCTGTCCATCTGAGGCAGAGCGAAGGGCAGGGTGCCCCTCCGAAAAGGTCTGGCTGCCGGGTGGACCTGAGCGTGACGTCCATGTGCCCGGCCCCGAGGACCTTTGAGGAGGGGCATCCTGCCCTTCCGCTCTGCTTTAACCCCCTGGCCTGAGAATCTGGAAGCGCTCGTCGTACACGCGCACGTCCCGCGGGTTACACCCCAACGCCCTCCACATGAATAGCGTGTGTCGGACAGTGACTCACGTACGTGCCGTCGACCGGCGACCATTGGTGGACCGGTGCCACGACATGGGCTCGCCCATCGCTCCCCATCTCGAATACCTCTGGGCGCCCAGAGGGCACACGCTCCGCAACCGACGCATTTCTCCGGCTCGATCGTGATCCGCACCGGTCGCCGGGGATGAATCCCCGGACCCAGCAGGTCCAGCGATCCCCCTACCAGGTCCAGCGCCCTCGCCATCGATCGATACCCCTCCTCGATCAGCTCTGCCGTCCGGTCGAACGCAAACATCGAGATGTGCCCGACCCGCGGCTGCACCAGCATCAGCGGCGGCCGCTGCCACAACCTGAGGGCCTCCGCGCTCTGCGCCTGCATCACCATCTCGAGCCCGCGGATGTACGTGGCAGCGAATCCCTGGGACTCCGTGTCGCTCCGCTCCAGGTCGAACGGACCCAGCGGATTCAGGTTCACCGCGATGATCGGTCCCCGGCCAGCGGTCGCCGCGATGCGCAACGGCAGGTTCTCCACGACGGCCCCGTCCACGTAGTAGCGCCCCCGGATCAGCCTCGGCGGGAGGATCCCCGGAAGCGCACACGACGCAAACACGGCGTCGGCCACCCGCACGTCGTCCAGTCCCGGGAGGCCCCAGAACACCTGCGCGCCCGAGTTGAGGTCCACGGTGTTCACCAGCAGTTGGCGCGGCAAGTCGCGGAATGTCAGGTCGGCAACGAGGCCGCTCAATAGCAACTCGAGCGGCTCGCGCCGGTATACTGCGGGGGCCTGCATGCGCCGCAGTGCCATGTCCGCATGAGCCACCGCGAACACGTGGCGCCGCTTCACCTGCATCGCGCGGTCGCGCATCTCTTCGCTCGACATGCCGGTGGCCCACGTGGCGGCGATCATTGCCCCCATGCTTGAGCCCACCACCAGGCTCGGCACCAGCCCGCGATCCTCGAGGGCCATCAGCACACCAACGTGCGACAGCCCCTTGAGGCCGCCGCCGCTCAGAACCAGCTTGAAGTCGACTGAAGTGGTCACGTCACGATGATGCGGCGAGAAATGGGCCCGAAACTGTCGGTGTATCGCGAGAGCGGAAAAATAAGGGAACCAAGCCGCCTCGACTCATTCCGGCTTCGCCGGCCATCGCGCGGTCGCGGTTTACGTAAGTATCTGAATACCAATGACTTGGCTACTCCATGGCATGCTGTTGATGCGGGCGGTGGAAGGGCCGTGCTCGACCGGAACTACACCGGAATCGATGCGGCCTCGCAGCCTGCCCCACCCGTGGGCGCACGGAGTTGCGAGACAGGTCCGGCAAGGAGCAAGGCGAGTGACCAGACCAATCCACGTCCTCGGAATCTCTGCCTTCTACCACGATAGCGCGGCCGCGCTTCTCCGGGATGGGGAGATCGTGGCGGCGGTGTCTGAGGAAAGGTTTACTCGGAAGAAGGGTGATCCCGCGTTCCCCGCAGAGGCGGTTGCGTATTGCTTGCGTGAGGCCGGGGTCAGCTTGGCCGACCTGGACTACATCGGCTTCTATGACAAGCCATTGCTGAAGTTTGAACGAATCCTGGAAACCTACCTCGCTGTTGCGCCCCGCGGCTTCAGATCCTTCCTCAAGGCGGGTCCGCTGTGGATCAAGGAAAAGCTCTATCAGGATCGCACTCTCCGTGAGTCCCTTGGCGGATATGATGGCCAGCTGTTGTATGCGGAACATCACGAGTCGCACGCCGCGAGCGCATTCTTTCCATCGCCGTTTGAGGAAGCGGCCATCCTCACGATGGACGGCGTTGGTGAGTGGGCCACTGCTTCCATGGGCTATGGACGTGGCAACGACGTTACCCTGCTGAAAGAGATCCGCTGGCCCGACTCGCTGGGACTCCTGTACTCGGCGTTCACCTACTACACCGGTTTCAAGGTCAACTCCGGGGAATACAAGGTGATGGGCCTGGCTCCCTATGGAGAGCCGAAGTATGTCGATCGCATCTATGGCGAGCTCATGGACCTTAAGGAGGACGGTTCCTTCAGGCTCAATCAGAAGTACTTCAACTACCTCGCCGGCCTCACCATGACTAGCGAGGCCTTCCATGAGCTCTTCGGTGGTCCCCCACGCGAGCCTGAATCCAGGCTGACCCAGAAGGAAATGGATCTCGCTCGATCAGTTCAGGTGGTCTGCGAAGAGGTCATGCTCCGCATGGCGCGCACCGCCCATCGGGAGACGGGGCTGGAAAATCTCTGCCTCGCGGGCGGCGTAGCGCTCAATTGTGTCGGCAACGGGCGGTTGTTGCGGGAAGGACCGTTCAAGCGCCTCTGGATCCAGCCGGCCGCCGGCGACGCGGGCGGCGCTCTTGGCGTGGCGCAGCTCATTTGGCACCGACAGCTCGAGCAGCCGCGAACCGTCGTTCAGGGCGAGGATTCGATGAAGGGCGCCTACCTCGGCCCCTCATTTTCCGACGACCAGATCGGGGAATACCTGGACTCGATCGGCGCCGGATACGAGCGCCTCGAACGCTCCTGCCTCACGGAACAGGTGGCGCAACTGGTTGCGGACGGGAAGATCATCGGCTGGTTTGACGGGCGCATGGAGTTCGGCCCCCGTGCGTTGGGGAGTCGGAGCATCATCGGCGATCCGCGCAATCCGCGCATGCAGGCCGACATGAATATCAAGATCAAGTTTCGCGAGGGGTTCCGACCCTTTGCTCCGAGTGTCCTGCGGGAGCGGGTGAGCGAATATTTCGAGATCGATTGCGATTCCCCGTACATGCTCCTCGTGGCCCCCGTCAAGCGGGAGCGCCAGATCCCGTTGACTGCGGAACAGCGAAGCTTATGGGGCATCGAGAAACTGAACGTTCCCAAGTCCGACATTCCAGCGATCACGCACATCGACTACTCCGCGCGGATCCAGACGGTCTCGCGCGATACCAACCCGAACTACCACGATCTTATCCGTGAGTTCGAGCGACTGACCGGGTGCGGCCTCGTAGTCAACACCTCATTCAACGTGCGGGGCGAACCCATCGTCTGTACGCCGGCTGATGCCTACGCCTGCTTCATGCGCACCCACATCGACTACCTCGTCCTGGGGTCATTCCTCCTCGACAAAGCCTCACAGCCGGAGTGGAAGGAGGCTGTCGATTGGCGTCAGCAATTCCAGCTCGATTGAGCACGGCGGAAGGCCGGAAGTTCGGCCTTACCGTGGGCGCCGCCTTCCTCGCGCTGGCCGCGCTGCTTTGGTGGCGTGAAAAGCCCGCGGCGCCGGTGTTCGGCGGTGTCGGTGTTCTGCTGGCTCTGGCCGGTGCGTTCATCCCGACCCGGCTTGGACCGTTGCAGCGTGCATGGATGGGCCTGGCCCATCTCATCTCGAAGGTGACCACCCCTATTTTCATGGGAGTGGTGTATTTCGTGGTGCTCACACCCATTGGACTCCTCAGGCGCGCACTCGGCCACAATTCCCTGATCACACGTGAGCTGCGTGGGAGCTACTGGGTGGCAAGAGGCAACGAGGGATCGCCGCGCAGCGACATGGAACGCCAATTCTGAGCGGGGAGACAGGCTATGGCAGCCAGTAGGAGCCTGGTGGGCGAGCTGTGGGCCTTCATGAAGGTGCGGAAGAAGTGGTGGCTCCTCCCCGTGATCATCATCATGGTCGCAGTCGGCGCGTTGCTGGTTTTCGCTCAGGGCTCGGCGCTGGCCCCATTCATCTACACCATCTTCTAACCGGCCCGCGGCACAAATGTCAGAATCGCCACGCACATGACGCGTCCGGTCCGTCCGGCCCTCCTCTGGCTGGCCACCGGCACGTTATGTGCGATCGCCCTCACGGCGGCGGCGCTGCTGGGAGAGGCCGCCGCCCGCTGGCGCGAGGGCCGGCGCGCCAGTCCGCCCGGTACCATGCCTACCCTCTATTACCTCCACGAACGTCTCCGCCCTGCGCTGATCCACGATCGCGATTACTTCGGCTGGGTACACACCGACTCGCTCGGCCTGCGTGGCCGCCCGGTTCCGGTGGCGAAGACTCCGGGCCGCCTCCGCATTCTCGCTGATGGTGGCTCCACCACCTTCGATGCCACCGTCACCGCCGACGACAGCACCTGGCCCGCTCAGCTCCAGCGTCTGCTCGAGGCCCGTCGCGGCCCTGGTTCGGTGGAGGTCCTGAACGCCGGAGTGCCGGGCTACGCGGTCATCGACAACTTCATTCGCCTGCAATCGGAGCTGTATCGGCTCGAGCCCGACGTGATCCTCCTGCTGCAGGGTCACAATGACCTCTACTACGCTCTGGTCGGCTCGCCTCCCGGCGATCCCGATACGCCCGGCGCCCGCGGGCCGCTGACACCGTGGGGCGGCTGGCTCACGCGCCACTCGCTGCTCTATGGCAAGCTCGCGGGCGCGCGCCGGTTGCTCGCCGCCCGCTGGGGCGCCGGCAGCTACGTTTCTCCAGGTCGTGATCCCGCGCGCGCCGACTCCGTGGTTGCCGCGGCGGCCGCGCGCTTTCACCGCGACCTCACGTCGTATGTGCTGATTGCGGGGCAGGGTGGGGCGCGCGTGGTCCTCATTGAGCCGGTCACGATCTCGGGCTCGCTGGACGCGCCCCGCGACTCGGCCGAGCGCGTGAGCTGGGAGAATGCGTTTGCCGGCGTTCCGGCGGCGGTCGTGTTTCGGGGTTACGCGGAATACGTGAAGGCGATGCGCGCCGTCGCCGCGGAGCGCGGGGTGGCGTTCATCGCCACACGCGACTGGGGCATCGAAGGGCCGGAGTTCTACGATCCAGGCGACCCGATTCACCTCACCGACGCCGGTGCGCGGCGGCTGGCCGAGCACCTGGCGATTGCATTGGATTCGCTGGCTAGCACCGGAGGCAGCACGTTCACCGTGACGAAGCATCCCATTCGCGAACGGCTCGCTCGCGACCCGCTCTTCCAGTTGGGTGTGGCGCTCGTGGCGCTCGTCGTCGCGAGCGCATTGCTCGCTCCATTGATGGCTCCCGACAGCCCCATCCTGGGCGATCTCCAGAAGGCCTATCTCCTCCCGCCGGGCAGGCACCACCTGCTCGGCACCGACACCCAGGGTCGCGATATCCTGAGCCGGATCATCTACGGCGCCCGCATATCCCTCGGCGTCGGTCTCATCGCGCAGTCCGTGGCAACTCTCCTTGGCGTCACGCTCGGCCTCATCGCCGGGTATTACGGCCGCTGGGTCGATGCCATCGTCATGCGCCTCGCGGACATCACCCTCGCCTTTCCAACCCTTCTGCTGCTCATTGCGGTTGCTGCCGCGGTGCGCCCGTCGCTGCCCGTGGTCTTCGTCGTCATCGGTATCGTCGGCTGGGCCGCCATGGCGCGGCTGGTGCGAAGTCAGGTCCTCGTGCTTCGCAGCGCGGACTACGTACTCGCCGCCCGCGCGCTCGGCGCGCGGGACGCCCACATCCTGTGGCGACACCTTCTGCCCAACATTCGTGGCCCGGTCATCGTCGCCGCGACGCTCGGCATCGCGGGCGCCATCATGGCCGAGGCCGCGCTCTCCTTTGTAGGATTGGGCGCGCAGCCGCCCACGCCGAGCTGGGGCGCCATGGTCGCCGACGGCCGCGACCTCCTGCGCGTAGCGCCCTGGGTCTCGGTCGCGCCCGGCATCGCGATCGGTTTGGCCGTGATGGGTTTCAACCTTGTGGGCGACGCGCTGAGGGAGCTGTACGATCCCAAGCTTCGCAGCCGCAGCTGAGCTTGGAGCTGGGCGGAGGGTGTGGCGCATCGAGTGAGGACCTGCCGGCGTCCGCAGCTACAGGGCGGGCGTGGCCCGCCCCAAGAACAAGCTTGCGCCGCTGCCGAAGGTCCGAGCGAGATGCGCCTCACCCTCTGCCCAGCCAGGACAAACATGTCGTTCGACCCAACCGAGCTCCGCCGATCCGATTTCTCCTGGACCTCGCAAACCTCCTATCTCGACTCCGCAAGCATCGGTCCCCTGCCGGCCCGCTCCCTGGCCGCGCTCGACGCCTTCAACGCGCTGCGTGCCACGCCCCATCGCATTTCCAAGGACGTCCAGTTCGGCGCCCTGACGCGTGCCCGGGCGCTTGCCGCGCGCCTGCTCAACGCGAGCGTTGATGAAATCGCGCTGGCCACCAACACCAGCTTCGGCCTCAACATCGCCGCGCGCGCCCTGCCGCTGCAGCCCGGTGACATCGTGCTCTTGAGCGATCGCGAGTTCCCGGCCAACGTGTATCCCTGGATGAAGCGGGCTGAAGGAGGAGTGGAGCTGGAGATGGTGCCTGTCACCGCGGAGGGCTGGCCCGACGAGGCGCGCCTGCTCGAGCGCCTGGCTGATCCCCGGGTTCGCGTCCTGGCCGTTTCGCTGGTGCAGTTCAGCAACGGCTACACGATCGACCTCGCGGCTGTCTCGAGGGCGGCGCGCGAGACCGGCACATGGCTGGTGGTCGATGCCATCCAGGGCCTGGGCCAGATGCCCGTCGATCTCGCGGTGACACCCGTAGACATCCTGGCCACCGGAGCACAGAAGTGGCTGCTGTCACCTTGGGGCAGCGGCTTCTTCTACGTGCGGAAGCAGATTCTCGAGCAGCTCAATCCACCCTTCGCCGGCTGGCTCGCCTTTCAGGGCACCGACGACTTCAACAATCTCACCCAGTACAATCCGGCCTGGCACGGCGATGCGCGTCGCTTCGAGCTCGTCACGCTGCCGTTCCAGGACATCGCGGCCATGAACAGCTCGCTCGAGATGATCCTCGACACCGGGGTCGAGGAAGTCGCGGCACACCTGCAACGGGTGCAGGAGCCGCTCTTCGACCTGGCCGCTCGTCGCGACATCCCCGTTACCTCGCCCCGGGGTCCGCATGGCTCCGCGATCGTGTGCCTCAAGGCGCCCGGCGCCGCCCGTCTGCACGGTGTGCTCCGGAAACAGGAAGTCATCTGCAGCCTGCGCGAGGGCTCGCTCCGCTTCAGCCCGCACCTCTTCAACAGCGTGGACGACGTCGCCCGTGCCGCGGAGGTACTCGAAAGAAATCTTCAAGGGGACTGAGCGGCGTGGGGTCCTGCAGGCGAATCGTCGGAGCGAGCGGGGTGGGATTCGTTGAGCGAGGACCTGCCGGCGTCCAAAGCAACAGGGCGGGCGTCAGCCCGCCCCAATAGGAAATGGTTCTCGCCGAGCCGAAGGTCCGAGCGAAACGAACACCACCCCGCTCGCCCTAAGAGACTACCAGCATCGCGTAATTCTTCTTCCCCTTCTGCAGCACGACATACCGCCCCGCGAGCAGGTCTCCCTCACCCAGCACCCGCCCGGGAACTGCAGGTTCGCCGTTGATCGAGTACCCCTTCTGCTCCAGTCCTCGCTTGGCGTCCGCCTTGGAACTTGCCAGCCCTGACGTCACCAGCGCATCTACCAGCGGTACGCCCGTCGCGAGTGCTGTGGCGGATAGCTGGGCAACTGGCACCTCGCCTTCGAGGATTTCGAGCACCTCTGGCGACGCGGCCACGAGTGGTTGGCCCCCGAACAGGATCTCGCTCGCCGCGATCACCCGCTCGGCCGTGTCCGCGCCATGTACCCGGCTCGTCACTTCCAGAGCCAGCCGACGCTGCGCTACGCGCTTGCCAGGATCCCGCGCCTGGTCCGCCAGCAGCGCCTCGATCTCACGCAGTTCCATGAACGTGAACAGCTTGAGCCATCCCGCCACGTCCCGGTCGTCGGTGTTGAGCCAGAACTGGTAGAACTTGTACGGACTCGTCTTCTCCGGGTCGAGCCAGACATTGCCCTCTTCGCTCTTCCCGAACTTGTTTCCCGTCGCCGTAATGAGCAGGGGGAACACGAGCCCGTGCGCCGGCTTCTGTTCCCGGCGCCCGATCAGCTCGATGCCGGCCGTGATGTTCCCCCACTGGTCGCTGCCGCCCATCTGCAGCTCCACCCCGAGAGTTTGGTGCAGGTGCCAGTAGTCGTAGGCCTGCACCAGCATGTAGCTGAACTCGGTGAAGGAGATCCCGGTCTCCATTCGGCTCTTCACCGAGTCCTTCTGCAGCATGTAGTTGACCGTGAAGTGTTTTCCCGTGTCCCGCAGGAACTCGAGCAGGTTGAGCCCGCGCAGCCAGTCGGCGTTGTTGAGCAGCCGCGCCGCCCGGTTCCCGGAAAAGTCCAGGAACTTCTCCAGCTGGCCCCGGATCGCCGCCGCGTTCGCGTCAACCTGTTCCCGCGACAGCATCGGCCGCTCATTGCGCTTGCCGCTGGGGTCGCCGACCATTCCCGTGCCGCCGCCGACCAGCGCGATCGGTGTCCCGCCGGTCCGCTGCAGCCAGGCAAGCCCCATCACCGGCACCAGGTTGCCGACGTGCAGCGAATCGGCCGTCGGATCGAAGCCCACGTATGCGGTGACCGGGCTTGCCGTGAGACGTTCGGCAAGTCCGGGAGTAGCATCGTGCAGGAAGCCCCGATTGCCGGCAACGGTCAGGATGTTGGTCATGGCGGGCAAGCTTAGCTCGACGGACTGCAATGGAGCAAGGCGAATAGCCGGTGCAAATCAACCAGGCGGGTGGCGTGCGCGCACTCAATCTTGCCGTGGTCCTCGCGGCTCTCCTTCTGACCACCGCCATCGTGGCCACCACCTCCCCGGAGAATACCGGTGACGCCGTCGACTACGCCCGGGATGCGGCAGCGGCGCCGTCCCCCCTGACGCCGGCGCTGTTCGAGCCGGGACACCTCCTGTGGCGGCCCGCCGGCGTGCTGGCCCGCAACCTGGTCGGTGGCGCGGCCAGCCACGACCAGGCGGCCATCCGCCGGTCGCAGCGTCTCCTCACCGGCATCTCCGTGTTCTCGGCCTTTGTCGCGACTGCCAGCATCGGGCTGCTGGTGCTGCACCTGGTGGGTTCGCTCGCCGCGGGCCTCGCAGCGGTGGCGTTCACGGCCTGTGGCGCGGCGATGATCAACTTCGGGCAGGCTGGCACGTCCTACATCCCCGGACTGGCCGCAGTGTGCCTGTCGCTCCTGCTGGGAACGGTCGGTACCCGCCCCCTCCCTCCATGGCGTGCCACCCTCACCGGGATGTTCCTCGCCTTGGGCGTGCTCCTCTGGCTGCCCTACGTCCTGCTGGTCGCGGCGGTACTCGCGGCGATCTATCTGCTCTCTCCCGGCGAGACGGCGGAGCGACTGCGCGCCACCGCTATTGCCACCGCATGCTGCGCTCTCATTGGGATCGGCAGCTACGCCGGCGCGGCATGGGCCAACGGCATCCGTTCACTCCCGGCCTTCGCCGGCTGGATCTCGAACTCCTCGCACGGCATCTCCCGCCGGGCTGGCTCGGGTGATCATCGGCCTCCCCAGGAGCTTCGTGCACATGGGCACCGACGGCCGGGAAGTGCGGCGCTATCTCGTCCACGACTCGCTCAATCCGGTGAGCACGGTCCAGCTCGCCACGCTGCCCCTCTGGCCCAAGCTGCTGGCATTCTACCTGGCCCTGGCCGTGGTGGCGTGGTTTGCCCTGCGGCGTCCCCGGGGTCGCACATTCCTGCTGCTGTTCGCCATGGCGGCGCTGCCGGTCATTGCCCTCGGCGCCGCCTGGAGCGGCGGTGACGAGGAGCGGTACCTCGCGCTCTATCCCTTTCTCATCTTGCTCGTCACCTGGGCGGCCGTCATCGGTCTGGCCGAACGCCGCCGCCTGGTCCCGATCGCGGCCGGGGTCTTCGGGGCGCTGTGGCTCTGGAACTTCTGGGCGTTCAACCCGCTGGTCACGCACGCCCGCTCGGTGGGCCAGGCGGCCCGGCTTGGCTGCGTCACGCCCATGCTCGACGGCCGGTCCGTCATTGTCGTGCCGCACCAGGCCGATCCGTTGGTGACGTTCTACCGCGACCGGCTGGATGAACCGCCCCGCAGCGTCGGCACCCCGGTGGTCTACTTGCTGCCACCCATCTTTGAGAAGGGGCAGACGTGGGATGCGATCCTCGCGTCCGTCATCTCCACCACGCGCGGTGCCGGTGGCCGGATCTGGTTCCCCGCCTATGCGCTCGACAGCATCCCGCCTCGCTCGGTGGGATGGGTGGAGGGGGGACAGGCCGTGACCTGGCCCCAGGTGCGTCAGGCCTTCTCCGCACTTCGCGCCACCCGCCGCTGTGCCGACACCTCCCTCCTCGAGGTGGTGGGGCCCTAGCGGGCCCCTTAGCTTCTTCACGATATGTCGCAACCCGCTGCCACCCGCACGCCCCGCTGGCGCTCGCCGGGCGTTATCCGTGCCGTCGTTGTCGGGGTTCTCGGTCTCGTGACCCTCGGCATCTCCATCGTGTTGGCCGCCTGGCTCACTGTCTGCCGCAACAACGCCTGCCCGTCGCTCGATGCGCTGGGTGCGTACGATCCGGCGCAGGCGTCCAAGGTGTATGCGGCCGATGGCCGCCTCATCACCGACCTGGGCCTCGAGCGACGCACGGTAGTGCCCCTCAACGAGATCTCCCCCGCCGTCATTCAGGCCTTCCTGGCCACCGAGGACAAGCGCTTCTACGAGCATCATGGCATCGACTGGATCCGCGTCTTCGGTGCCGCGAAGGGAGCCGTGCTCGGGGGACGGGTCACCGGTGCCTCCACCATCACCATGCAGCTGGCGGGCAACCTCTTTCCCGAGGACATCAACCGCCGCGACCGCAGCCTGGGCCGCAAGCTGCGCGAGATGCGTGTGGCGCTCGACATCGAGAAGCGGTATCCCAAGGACAAGATCCTCGAGCTCTACCTCAACCAGATCGACCTCGGCAATCGCGCGTACGGTGTCGAGGTCGCGAGCCAGCGCTACTTCGGGAAGAGTTCTCGCGAACTCAACATCGCCGAGGCCGCGACCCTCGCCGCGATTCCCAAGGCGCCGACCACCTACAATCCGCGCCGGAGTCCCGCGCGCAGCGTGCAGCGCCGCAATCTCGTCATCGGGCTCATGCGCGACGAGGGCCTCATCGGCGACCAGGAGACCGAGCGCTGGCGCGCCTTTCCGCTCCTGCTCTCGTCCCGCTCCGACTTCAGCGGCACCGCCGAATATTTCGTCGAGTATGTGCGCCAGCAGATGCAGGCCCGCTTCGGTGAGGACCTCTATCGCAAGGGCCTGCGCATCTACACCACGCTCGACCTCGACATGCAGCAGGCCGCCGAGCGCTCGCTCGAGGGCCAGCTCTCGGCCATCGAGGCCGGTGGCCCGCGTTATGGCAAGTTCCCGCACCGCACCTATGCCCAGTATCTCGAGCGCCGGGAAGACATCACCGATGCACCGGTCGTGTCACCCTACCTGCAGGGGCTGGTCCTGACCCTCGAGGCGAAGACCGGCTACATCCGCGCCTGGGTCGGTGGCCGCGACTTCGAGGACAGCAAGTTCAACCGCGTGAACCAGTCGCGCCGTCAGCCCGGCTCGATCTTCAAGCCGTTCGTGTACACCGCGGCGCTCGAGGCGGGGCACCCCCTCTCCGAGATCATCGTCGACGATTCGCTCTCGATGGAGTTTCCCGGGCAGCCGATCTGGACGCCGCAGAACTACGACCTGAAGTTCGAAGGGCGCATGACCCTGCGCCGCGCGCTCTACCAGAGCCGCAACATTCCGGCAATCAAGCTCGGCATGGAAGTCGGCCTGGAGAATGTCATCGACGAGGCCCGCCGGTTCGGGGTCACCACCGATGTGGCGCCCGTGCCGTCCATCAGCATCGGTGCCGCCGACGTGGTGCCGCTCGAGATCATCTCGGCGTATACCGCCTTCGCCAATGACGGCCAGCGCGCCGAGCCGCAGGCCATCCTCCGGGTGGAGGATCGTGACGGGAACATTCTCTGGCAGCCCGCCGTCCGCCGCATCCAGGTGCTCGAGCCCTCGGTGGCATGGCTCATCACCGATGTCCTGCGTGACGTGGTGCGTCGCGGCACCGCTGCCGGCACCGTCGGCGCCCAGATCACCTTCACCGCCGCGGGCAAGACCGGCACCACCAACGACGGCTTCGACGTCTGGTTCGTCGGCTTCACGCCGGAGCTCGTTACCGGGATCTGGATCGGCTTCGACCAGCCGAAGAAGATCATGAACAATGCACAGGGCGGCCGCCTCGCCGCGCCGGCGTGGACCACGATGATGAAAGAGGTCTACGACCGGCGCTCCACCAATTTCCAGTGGAACCGGCCTGAGGACCTGCAGGTGGCCGAGATCGACAGCACCACCGGCTTCCTCGCCACGCCGTTCTGCCCGCGCCCCCTTCGCTACGTGGAGAGCTTCGCGCCGGGCACCGTGCCGGCGACGTACTGCCCGGTGCACTCCCAGATGCTTGGCGTTCCCGGCATGACGCCCTCCGCGGGGGCCGTACCCGTTTCCCCCACCGCGTTGCCTCCTGCCGCCCTGCCGCCGGGAGGGGAAGGGGCCGCTGCGGTGCCTCCTCCCGGGCGCGCTTCAGGCGCGATGGGCGGCCAGGGCCCTCCAGCCGCGACGCCTCCGCGCTGATGCAGCCGCGGCGTCTCGCGGCTGACTGGGTCTTCCCGGCCGTGGCGCCGCCGATCAGGGATGGCGCGGTCCTGGTCGACGCGCACGGCCGTATTGTCGCCGTTGGGCGCGATGTAGGTGGGGAGGTGCCCTCACCGCCCGGAGTGTCGAACGAGTATTTCCCCGACGCCGCACTGCTCCCCGGTCTCGTCAACGCGCACACGCACCTCGAACTGACGGGCCTGGGCGCGGCGCTCGACGAACCCGACTTTCCCTCCTGGATTCGCCGCTTGCGTGCCCTCAAGGCCGAGCGTACGCCGGAACAGTTCCTCGAGGCGGCCAGGCAGGGCATTCGTGATTGCTGGGCCGCGGGCGTCACCACCATCGCCGACACCGGTGACACCGGCGCAGTGGCGCGGGCGCTCGCTGAGCTCGGCGGTCGCGGCATCGCATATCATGAGGTGTTCGGGCCCCATCCCGCGCAACTCGAGGAGAGCATGGCGGGCCTCAAGGCGGCCGTCGCGGCGCTCCGTCCGCTCGAATCACCTGGCCGGCTTCGTATCGGCGTCTCGCCGCACGCGCCGTACACGGTGAGCGGCCCGCTGTACCGCGAGGTCGCGACGTGGGCCCGGGCGGAGGGTCTCCCGCTCGCCCTGCACCTGGCCGAGTCGAGTGAAGAGTCGCAGCTCCTCGGCGATGCCACTGGCGATTTCGCGCGTGCCTGGGAGTTGCGCGGCATTCCCATGCCCGAGCCGCTTGGGATGAGCCCGGTAGCCTGGGTGGACTACCACATGACCCTCGGCCCCGACACCCTCTGCATTCACGCAGTGCGCGCCTCTCCGGCGGACATCGCGCTCATGGCCCGGCGCCAGGTGACGGTGGCGCATTGTCCCCTGTCGAATCGCGCCCATGGACACGGTGCGGCTCCGCTTGCGGCCCTGCTCGAGGCCAGGCTCCACGTCGGCATCGGCACCGATTCGGTGCTGAGCGTCGGTACCCTCGACCTGCTCGCCGAGGCGAGGGCGGCGCGTGAGCTGGCCAGCCTCAGCGCGTTCGACACGCTGGGCCTCGTTACCTGGCGTGCCGCCGTCGCCATCGGCTTCTCGGGGCAGGCTCGGTACGCTGGCGGCGGGTGCTCCCGCTGACGTGGCTGTGATGTCGCTCGGCCACGCCGCTGCGGATCCCGAGGAGGAGCTGTTGTCCGGAAGGGGTGTCGTGCTGGCTACGTTTGTCGGAGGCAGGGACGTCTATCGGAGGGACCAGGGATGAAGCTTCAGCGTCATGCCGCCATTCTCCGCCTCGTTCGCGGTCAGCGCATCACCAGCCAGGACGAACTCCGGAAGGCCCTCAAGGCCGCCGACTTCTCCGTGACCCAGGCTACACTCTCGCGCGATGTGCGCGAGCTGGGCCTCGCCAAGCTCACCGATGCGCAGGGCTCGTATTACGCCCAGCCGGGTGATAGTGGCGTTCGCCCCGACTTCCAGGCCGTGCTGGGTGCGTTGCTGACCGGGGTCGATGGGGTCGGGCCACTGCTCGTGCTGCGCACTGCGAATGGCTCGGCCGGGGCCGTCGGCGTGGCGATCGATCAGGCCTCGTGGGGTGAGATCATCGGTACCGTGGCCGGCGAGGATACGCTGCTCGTCATTACCCGCAGTGAAAAGGCCCGCGAGCGCGTCGCGGGCCGCCTCAAGGGCATCATTGGCCGCTAGCGGCCGCGGCGGCGGCTGCTCGCGCAGCACGGTGGCTACTGAACCTCTGGAAGTCGCACGACCGCGAATGGCTTGGTCGTTCCGTCCAGGTAGTGAGTCACGTGATGCTCCTCGGTCCACCGCTTCAGCACTTCCTGCTCCCCATCCCGCGACGCATCATCCAGCAGGATCACGCAATCGGCCGCCATCGAGGGCCGCAATTCCGGCAGCAGGCCGTAGCGCCCGCCCATGGTGGCACTCGGAGGTCCGTCACACAGCACCAGCGAGAAATCCGGCGGGAAGTCGCCCGGCGCATCGTACCATGCATAGCCGCCGTGCTTGATCAGGGGTGCCGAGATGAGGTTCACCCGATCCAGGCCAAGTTCTGACAGGGTGAGTAACATTCGCCCATGCCACGCCTCGTCATGCTCCAGGCTGTACACATCGTAGCCCTGCCGCTCCGCGGCGATACCGAGCAGGATGGTCGAGAGACCGGAGCCGCATTCCAGCACCGGTCCGCGGGTGTGCCACGCCCGGTGCCACAACTCGGTGATCAGCTCCTCGCGGAGCGACCACTCGCTCCCCCATCCGTACAGGAGGTTGCTGATCGCCTTGTCGCTCAGCGGGATGTAGTCGTCGCGAGCCCGCACGCGCCGCACTGTGCGCTGAAGCATGGCGTCGCGGTGAAGCGCGCGCAGGCGTCGTCGGACGCCCTTCGGTACCAACTGCCGGAGCCAATCCAGGATGGTCGGGTCCCTCCTCTCTTGCCCATACCCCGGAGGCCTCATTAGCATCCAGTGGTCTCTCGCTGCCATGTAACGTTCGTGGCACAAACACCTTAGCGCGAGAACTGCTTCCGGTTGGAGGTGGCGTGCGCTGTCTCGCCCTCAATGCGTCCTTCGAACCGCTGACCATGGTGCCCATGCGTCGGGCGCTTAGGCTTGTCATTGAAGGCAAGGCCGAAATCGTCGAGGCCGATGGACTTGACCTCGTCCGAAGTGCCAGGCTGGCGTTGCCCAAACCTGTCATCATTCGCCTCGTCAAGTTCATCCACGTTCCCCGCCGATTCCGCCGACAAGTCACGAATACTTTCCTTTTCGCTCGCGACAGTTATCGCTGCCAGTACTGTCACCGCGGACACGTCGAGCTCAAGCCGCGCGAATGTCTCACACGTGATCACCTGATCCCGATTTCGCGCGGGGGCGGGAACGACTGGACCAACGTGGTCACGGCCTGCAGCTCGTGTAATACCAGGAAGGGCAATCACCTCCCACACGAGATCGGCATGTTCCCCCTGAGGCAGCCGCACGAGCCCCATTTCGTGCACCTGTCGTGGGCCGTCCGGCGCCTGACCCCCATCCAGGCGAAGTACATTCGGCTCTTCTACGGTGAGGAAGCGCTCAGGGCTTTGGGTGGCTAGGACTTAGGAGTCGCAGGACACCGGAATATGTGTTCACGGATCGAGGCCGCCCACTGTTGGCGGCCTCGTTTTTTTGTGGACGATCCCTACTGTCTAGAAATTGTACTGTCAAAGGTTCGATATTGTTTACAGTGATATTGATCACAATTAAGTGTACAAATTGTTGCAATTAAAGCTGTTACATAGATTTCAGTAGCGCTCATCTACTCGTGCGGTTTATTGTCGCCCATCACGCAATAGTTGGCGTGATTCGACGTTCTCGCGCCCGGGTTTCTCTGTTCTGCAGGTTGGTCGGGCCCTCCGTTTACGAGTGCTAAGGAAGACGACTCCAGTGTCAAAACTTCGAATTCGCCGTTTTGCCGCGGCCGCAATTCTGTTTTGCAGCACCTTGGCCGGCGCCTGTGCTGAGCCTACGAGCAATAACGGAATTGACGCCCCGTCCACCGGGGACTCCCCGTCCACCGGGTCGCCTTCGCCGACACCGGCGACCGGCGCGATTCGCGTGGCGCCTGACACAGTCACCATGGAACCTGGCGACTCGCTGTTTTTCGTCGCAGTCGACAGCCTTATCGATGGCTTCGGGGGGGTAACAGGCGTTGAGTGGTCCGCCACCGGCGGCACTGTCGATTCCGCCGGATTCTACCGGGCACCGTCTCAGCCCGGGTCCTATCGCGTCATCGCGAAGGGTGCCAACAGCGCCGACAGCGCGCTGGTAATTGTTACACCTGATGTAAGGCCGAGTATTGCGCTGGCGGTGAGTTCGTCCTACTGGCTCGAGATCTCTCCTGGCAGCCTTAGCCTCCCGGCGGGCGGCAAGGCCCAGTTCACGGCGGCCTTCAAGACCAGTGCCGGTAACACCTACACCTTCCGCCAGATTTGGAAGACCACGGGTGGTAGCATCACTTCCACTGGTGCGTACACTGCGCCCACCACAGCGGGCACCTATTTCGTCATCGTGAATCGTGAAGGCGATAGCATGGTCGACACGGCCGCCGTGACGGTGGCCGGCGGCGGCGGCACCACGAGCGGAACGGTGGGAACCGACTACAAGCGTCCCGGTTTCTGGATCGAGGTTCTTCCCTCGACGCTCAAGCTGGCCCCGCTCGGAACCCAGCAGTTCACGGCGGTGGGTCGCACCGTTAGTGGCAATACCTACAGCGTGCGGGTGAACTGGCGCGCGAGCGGCGGCACCATCTCGTCGACCGGCTACTATAAGGCGCCGTCCACCAACGGCACCTATCGCGTCTCCGCGCAGCGGGTGGGTGACGTACAGACCGATACCACGGTCGTCACGGTCGGATCCACCACCACCACGCCACCCGCGGCACCCACGCTCTCGTCCGTGGTCCTGACTCCGGCGACGGTCTCGCTCGCCCCCGCGGCCAAACAGCAGTTCACCGCGCAGGGCAAGATGAGCGATGGTAGCTCCACGGCGGTGTCGGTGACCTATTCCGCCACCGGTGGTTCGATCACGACGGCCGGGCTTGTACACGGCGGGGTCGACGGCGGGCACCTATCGGGTGATCGCGGTGCAGCAGGGGGGACGAAGGCGGACACCAGCGCGGTCACGGTCTCGACGGGCACGCTCTCGTCCGTGGTCCTGACTCCGGCGACGGTCTCGCTCGCCACCGGGGCAAAACAGCAGTTCACCGCGCAGGGCGAGATGAGCGATGGGAGCACCACGGCGTGAGGTGACCTGGTGTGCGACCGGCGGGACGATCACGACGGCCGGGTTGTACACCGCGGGGAGCACGGCGGGGACGGCCTATCGGGTGATCGCGGTGCAGCAGGGCGGGACGAAGGCGGACACCAGTGCGGTGACGGTCGACGACGCAGCACGCCGCCGCCGTCGCCGCCGAGCGGGGTGGCGCAGCCGGAGTTGCCGCGGGTGGTGGTGAACACGGCGTGGGCGTTGCCGAGCGGGGACGACGCGGACGGTGAACGCGGGGGGGAACCTGCAGGGGGCGCTGAACGCGGCGGTGGCGGGGGACGTGATCGTGCTGCAGGCGGGGGCGACGTTCACGGGGAACTTCCGCTGCCGGCGAAGGCGGGCAGCTGGGTGGATCTACGTGATGAGTTCGGGGAGCCTGCCGGGGGCGGGGACGCGGGTGGCGCCGGCGAACGCGGGGCAGCTGGCGAAGCTGGTGACGAACAACAGCCAGCGCGGCCGTGACGGTGACGGGGGCGCGCTACCGGCTGGTGGGGCTGGAAGTGACGTCGACGTCGAGCAGCGAGAACTACGGGCTGGTGAACCTGACGGGGAGTCAGATCATCCTGGACCGGCTGTACATCCACGGCAGCACGTCGCTGCTGGTGCGGCGGGGGGTGGCGTTGAACAGCGCGTCGTCGGCGGTGATCGACTCGTACATCAGCGACATCCACTCGAGCGGGGGCCGGACAGCCAGGCGATCTGCGGGTGGAGCGGGCCGGGGCCGTTCAAGATCGAGAACAACTATCTGGCGGCGGCGACCGAGAACCTGATGTTCGGGGGGGCGGATCCGGGGGTGGCGAACCTGGTGCCGTCGGATATCGAGATCCTGCGCAACCACCTGCACAAGCCGCTGAGCTGGCGGAGCTACAGTGGGTGGGTGGTGAAGAACAACCTGGAGCTGAAGAACGCGCAGCGGGTGCGGATCGAGGGGAACGTCCTGGAGAACAACTGGGCGGATGCCAGCGGGATGATGGTGATTCTGATGGGCGTCAACCAGGAGGGAGCCGCGCCGTGGAGCGTCGTGCAGGACATCACGTTCCGGTACAACATCCTGACGAACGCGCCGGGCGGGCTGGGCATGATGGGGCGCTACGACGGGAATAACGTGCTGGGGAAGCGGTTCCTGATCGCGCAGAATCTGTTCACGAAGATCGGGGACCCGGCGCTGGGCGGGGAGAACAACACGATGGCGATGAGCGAGGGGTACGACGTGACGGTGGAGAACAACACCATCCAGGGCACGAAGAACGCGTTCATGGCGTACGGGGCGCGGGGCGGGGCGCTGTCCTACCGGAACAATCTGGTGGCCCTGGGGCGCTACGGCTGGTGGGGCGACGCGGTGGGCGGGGGGACGACGGCGCTGAACGCCTACTTCACGCCCTGGACCTTCAGCGGCAACGTCATCTGGGACCTGAGTGACCCGACCGGCTATCCCACGGGCACGCAGACGGCCAGTTCCATCGGGGCGGTGGGCTTCGTGAGCTGGAGCACCGGGAACTGGCGCCTGAGCGCCAGCAGCCCCTACCTCACCGCCGGCACCGGCGGCAGCCGCCCCGGCGTCGACATGGACCAACTCGAACAACGCACCGCCGGCGTCAAGCTCCAGTAACACCCCGCACGTCGCGTGGGGACGAGGGCCGCGCCGCCAGGCGCGGCCCTTCGTCATTTGCCGGAACCGTTGCGCTCGAGGTGGGAAACGACTTCGCTGCATACGATACGAGCCGCGAAGCTCTGGCCCGTATCGCTCCAATGCGCGTCATCGACGTGCATGAACAGCTCTTCGGCGCCATGCGCTCTGAACGACGGCTCGAGGTTGACGTGCCATGCGCCGAGCGCCGTCAGTGCGGAGTCGAGGTCGGAGGTCAGGACCTTCGGGTTAAACGTTGGATACAGTCGTTGATCAACGTGAAGAATGTCGTAGTTTGGCAACAAGTCCACTGGAGAAGGAATGATCACGAAAAGCGTAGGAACCCCGGAGTCCGCGCTCCTCTCGACCAGTGCTGCCAGCACGGCGTGCATTAGCGTACGTTTTGTGACCGACGCTTCCGAAGCAGGTTCGAGTTCGATGTCGAAATCCTGGAGGTCATCGAGGAACGCTTGCGCGGTCGGAGTATTCGATCTAATCCCTGCCTGATAGGCATCGAATGTTCCACGTAGTATCGCACGCTGTTCCTCGACTGCTCGCCCCGACGCGGAATCGGCACCGCTCTGCGTCTGCTGACGCTTCCGCACCGAGAGACGCCGCTGAATCTTCCGAATGGCCTTGATCAAGTAGGGCCCGTGCCGCGCGAAGGCCAACTCTGACGCCATTTCCCGGGTCAGGCGGGGATGCAAGGGGATCAGCGCATCCGTCGGTCCCACTCGGAACAATTGGTTCCGCAGCAGGTCTCCGAAGTCATTGCCAGCATACAATGCCACAATCGCCAGGGATGGGTTAAGCTGCGGCAGTTCCTGCGCCATTCGCAAGAGTACCTGGTCGGGCCCGTATCCCCGGACTCCGGCGTTGAGCACGTCGATTGGTATCGCGAGTGAGTTGCTCAAACACGCCTGTAACTGAGAGGGAAATGTCTTCTCCCCTTGCGAGAAGTAGCCCTCGATGAATGAATCCCCGTAGACGACAGCCACGACTCCGTTGAGCGCAGGGGGCCTGTCATTGCCCCGAAAGCCCCTCAGGTTGATGTGTGTAAGGATCTGCCCCCCTCCATTTTGCGGGTGTCGGGCATAGGCGAGCGTCGATCCGGGTATGCGCCGGAAGAGCAGTCTTTCGTCGAACTCGATGGTCGCGCCTAATGATGGCCCCATCACGATCCTGAGTGCCGCCTCGCCGAGGGCAGCGCCAGCAATCGCGAAAAACGAGACGGTGCCCACGACCATCGAGACCCTTGAGAAGCTGCGGCCGGCAAAGGGCATTGCCAGGCAGAGGGCTCCGAACCCGAGCATGATGGACTGCATCGGGCCAAACCCCGGTGCGCCACCAAGGAAGGCATCAGCGCCTAATGCAGCGCCAATCAGGATCGCACCGGTCGCGAGTGGAAGCAATCGAATCACGCGCCGGATTGCCGGCACGAGCCGCGCTTCCGATTTCGGATCGGAGGCGGACGTCGATGTACGGATGGCCAAGTCCGAGGCTGGAGCTGGAACCTTCATCCCGGCAATTTGCAGCCGTTGTCACGATTACGCAAAACGCGCATGCAGGCTCGTACGCGAGTTCGTGGAGACGGCGCACGACCGGAAGGAGCCTTGATAGCGCGCGACGGCAACGAGTGCGATGAAGTAACCGGCCGCGCAGGCCGCGCCCGTGGCGACGCGCAATGGGCTCCGCGATAGATTGCGGTTGCAGCCCACCTGCGCAAGAGTGACAGGAGCTCCGCCGGTCTACCATCGCATCATTGCCTGTTGGTTTGCCGTTGCCCTGCGTAGGGCAACGTCGCTGCTTGCGGGCATCCGCTTCGACACGGAGATTCTCGACGAACGCCTTGTCGAGACGTTGAAGCGTAGTGACGTCATCACCGACATTCAGGATCCTGTACCCGATCCCAGGACACTAGGAGGCGGTCGATGCAAGACGATACGGGAGCACGTCGGATCCTGACAATCCCGTTCGTGTACTCCGCGTTCCAGTCACTCGTGGGAGCAAGCCGGAGCAGGCGATGGCTCCTGCGTGAGGGCTGGCGAGTGCGGCCCGACATGCGCATCGTCGATATCGGATGCGGCCCAGGTGATATTCTCGAGGAGCTCCCCGACGTGCATTACGTTGGGCTTGATGTCAGTGAAGAGTACGTTAGTGAGGCCATCCGGCGTTTTGGCCACCGTGCGCATTTCATATCCGGCACCGCGTCCGCTTTGCTCGACGAGCCCCTGGCGTACGAGGCGGACCTCGTCGCCTGTGTCGGTGTCCTTCATCATCTCGGTGATGATGAGGCGCTCGAGATCTCAACGTCGCCCATGTCCTCTTGAGACCAGGGGGGAGGTTCGTCGCGATCGAACCGACCTATCTTCGCCACCAGACCGCCATATCACGCTGGCTCATGAGCAAGGATCGTGGGCAGGCAATACGACTGGAGCGCGCGTGGCGCGAGCTGGGGGAACGGTCACTTTTCGGCAAGAGCGACACGAGCGTTCTGACTGGATTGATCCGGATTCCCTACACACATCTGCTGCTTGAGTGCGTGAAGGAGGCCTGAGCCGGTTGTGGTGAGTCAAACGGGCGCCCCCGATCCCTGTCGCCCTACTCCTTGGCCTTAGCGACGCATCCAAATTTGGCCTTAGTCGACGCATCCAACGCGAAGAGCCAGCGTCGAGACATCTTCGATGCCGGCGCTTTCCAATTCGCGAATGCCCGCACCGAGTGAAGGTGAACCGAACCTGGTCCTGCTCAATGACTTTCGGAGGCTGAAGAACCTTTGCCCGGAGACAATCGTCGCCAGTCATTTTGACTCCTGTGGAACCGCCCCGGGTTTTCCGGAGACTCGGTTAGTTGAGTGCGCCCACGCACGGCGGGGGCCGCCTGGGCGCGGTGAAACTGCTCCTCGTACTCCGCCGGGGGCACGTAGCCGAGCGGTTCCAGCAAGCCGCTGCGTGTTGAACCAGGCCACCCACTCGAGCGTCGCGAACTCGACGTCCTCGAGCCCGCGCCACGGTCCGCGCCGCCGGATCACCTCGGTCTTGAACAGCCCGATCACCGACTCGGCCAAGGCGTTGTCGTAGGAGTCGCCGCGGCTGCCCACCGAGGGCTCGATGCCGGCCTCGGCCAGGCGCTCGGTGTAGCGGATCGAGAGGTACTGCACGCCGCGGTCGCTGTGATGGACCAGCGCCGCGTCGGTCTCCCGGTCGTACAGCGCCTGCTCCAGGGCGTCCAGCGCCAGATCGCTCCGCAGCGAGCGTCGACGCCCGCCAGCCGACGATCCGGCGGGAGAAGACGTCGATCACGAAGGCCACGTACACGAAGCCGCGCCACGTCGCCACGTAGGTCAGATCCGCCACCCACAGCTGGTTCGGCCGCGTCGCCGTGAAGTTGCGCTGCACCAGATCCGCGGCCGCTCGGCCAGCGCGTCGGGGATCGTCGTCTTGAACCTGCCGGCCGCGGACGACGCCCCGCAGGCCCATCGCGCGCATCAGACGCGCCACCGTGCAGCGCGCCACCGCGACTCTCCTCGCGCTGCAGCTGCTGCCACACCTTCTGCGCCCCGTAGACCCGCCGATTCTGCTTCCAGACCCGCTCGATCTCCGGGCGCAGCTCCGCATCCCGCTGGGCCCGCGCCGGCAGGCGTGCGGATCGCGCCTGCGCGCGCCTTCTGCTCGTAGTAGGTCGACGGAGCGATCGGCAGCACCGCGCAGATCGGCTCGACTCCGTACGCCTCGCGGTGGGCGTCGATGAACGCCACCATCACTTCGCGCGGCGGTCGAGCTCCGCCTGGGCGAAATACGCCGACGCCTTGCGCAGGATCTCGTTCGCCCGCCGCAGCTCCCGGTTCTCCCGCTCCAGCTCCTTGAGCCGCTGCTGCTCCTCGGTCGTCAGCCCGGGCGCCGGCCCGCGATCGCGCTCCGCCTGCCGCACCCACTTGCGCAGCGTCTCCGCGGTGCACCCGATCTTCGTCGGCGATCGACCGGATCGCCGCCCACTGCGATCGTATGCTCGCGCGCGTGCTCCAGCACCATCCGCACCGCCCGCTCCCGCACCTCCGGTGAGTACCTGTTCGCTTGTCCATGACTCCATCCTCTCACGGAATGGAGCCTCCGGCAATCCCGGGGCGGTTCACCTGACTTGGCACTGCTGTGACGGTGGCGACTGTACCCACGACCGTGAGTGCGTTGCTGAGTATCGAACATCCACCAGAAATCAGCCCACTGCAGAATGCTTTGTGATACAACGCACTAAATCTGTGTTACAATCATCACATGTATTAGTTATTGACACAATACTTGGCTTGCGAGGGCGCCCGTTGTGAGCCTGTATAATTAGCACCATTCGGCGCGAGTTCTTGCACGCGACTGGCGCTCTTGGGCACGCTGCTTCAGAGCAAAACCGCCGAAAGGCGGTGACGCAGAGCCACGGGGCTACAGCGATCCAGGTCATGGATGCCACGCCAGCCGAGCCGCCGGCGAGCCGATCTCGACGTCGTCGAGGTCGTCGCGCTGGCGGCTCTTTGTCTTTCCGGCGCACTCCACTCTCAGAGGCCGGAGTTCAGCCAATGCGGCCTTCGATACGCGCCACTCTGTTCGCCCTCGCGTCCACCGCTGTCATCGCCTCGCGCCTGCAACATGCAGGAGCCGAGCGTAGTCGATCCCCTCGATCCCGACGCCGTCCGACGCTGATACGCTTGCAATCCTGCCACAGGACGCGATCACTGCCGTTGCTATTCCGGTGACTTTCGCCGCACCCGACAGCACCGTGAACGGCAATCCGTGTGAGCGGCGCCACGACGTGGACCTCTCAGGCGGTAGCATCACCAGTGATGGCGTCTTCACCTCAACGAGCGCCGGTGACCTATAGTGTCAGCGCCTCGCGCGGCGGGAGACGCCGGCCGGGCTCGAAGGTGACGGTCACGGCGGCCGGTGCAACCATGACCGCGGCGGTCACCTCTCCCGGCTTCTATTGCGCTCCAGCCGAATGCCACCTTCACCTTCGCCGGCCACGGGTGAGCAATCCGATGGCGCGAGTGTCCCGTTGTCTGGGCGCCACTGGAGCGCGACCGGCGGCACCATCAGCTGCCTAGCGGCGCTACCCACCGGAGGCGCGCACGGCGCGTTCCGAGTCGATCGCGACGCAGCAGGGCGGGACACTGGCTGACACGGCTACCGTCACCGTCAGTAGCGCCCCGCCTACGTTGACCGCTGTCGAAGTAACACCCGCGTCGGTGAGCGTGACCCCGGAGCGACCCAGCAGTTCTCGGCCATAGGTCGGATGAGCAACGGAAGTACCGCGAGTGTGGCCGTCACCTGGTCGGCGACCGGGCGGGAACGTGAGTGCAGCCGGTCGCTACACGGCCGGCAGCGCCACCGGGTCCTTCCGCGTCATTGCGACCAGGCAGGGAGATACCAAGGCGGACACGTCGGCCGTAACCATCGCCCTGCAGCCCCTCCAGGCGTCACCCTGAACGCGGGTCGAGGTTTCGCCGTCGATGGTCAGCTTGACGACCGGGGACACCCAGCAGTTCTCGGCGGTGGGCCGGATGAGTGACGGGAGCACGGCGGGGGTGAGCGTCACGTGGAGTGCGACGGGCGGCACGATGAGCGGGGCAGGGCTCTACACGGCGGGGAGCACGGCCGGCACCTTCCGGGTCATCGCAACGCAGCAGGGCGGGGACGAAGGCGGATACGGGGAGTGTGACGCTCAACGGTGCCGGCTCCGACCCTGAGCGCGGTGGTGCTGACGCCGGCGACAGTGTCGCTACAGACGGGGGCGACGCAGCAGTTCACAGCGGTGGGGCGGCTGAGTGACAACAGCACGGCGGCGGTGGCGGTGACGTACAGCGCCACCGGCGGCACGGTGACCAGCGGGGGCCTGTACACGGCGGGCAGTACAGCGGGTAGCTTCCGAGTCATTGCAACGCATCAGGGCGGCAACAACGCCGATACTGCGGTGATCACCATTACGGCGCCCGCGCCAACTTTCTCGACCGTCGAAGTGACACCGACTTCGGCAACGGTCTCGCCGGGTGGTGCACGGCAGTTCACGGCGCTCGGTCGCATGAGCGATGGGAGTGCCACTGCAGTAAGCGTCGTCTGGTCTGCGACCGGCGG
>CAWGJN010000001.1:0-500368 GCA_963822925.1 uncultured Gemmatimonadales bacterium | reverse complement strand
AACGAAAATCGCGATGCTGTGGAGCTGGCTGATCATGGGAGGAAACTAGCTCGCCGCCGCTGCCTCTCCTACAGGTTCGTCTCGATGCCGTCCGAGGCTATCGGGGCCAGCGCGTCGGCCTTACTGTACCGGTAACCCATCGAAGAAGCGTCCTGAGCACACTGAGGTAGATGGTGACCGGCGAATCAGTCGTGACGGGCGATCCCCTCGCCGCAAACCAGGGTGAGGGCGCGCTGGTCGACTGGGTCACGCAGCAGTGGGTCCGGGCCACGGGTCGTCGCGTGGACCTCGCGTCCCACCCATGGCTCAGGGGGCCGATCGCGCCGCCATCGGGCATCGGGAGTGATTTCTTCGAGCGCTGGGCCCTGGGCTCTGGCCTGCGCGTCCGCGCCGACGGAGCGGCTCGCGGGCTCCTGCCCGATTTCAATCTTCTGCGAGGGCCGTCGTTCGATCCGGCGGCGGTCGATGCGCGTGTGCGCGATTTCTACGAGCGCACGTCGGAATATGAGCTCGAGGCCTGGAGTGAATGGTGCGGTGCCTTCCGGCCATTCGGGCGCCTGCTCGCGGTGGTATTCAGCCGCCGGCTGCAGCAGCTCAACGTGCCGCTCGATCCCCTCGACACGAGCCTGGGCACGACGTCGGACGTGCTGCACCTGATCGAGCCCGCCACTGGTCGCGTGGTGATGGCCGCGTGGGTGCGGCACCTGCGTTCCAGCGGCAACGTGCTGTACGCAGGTGCGTATTCGGTCTGCACCGTACCTGGACAGGAGAATCCCTGCGTGCAGGTCGCCTTTCCGCTTCCAACTGGGAATGCGCTGGTCATCCTGCGACCGACGGTGGATGCGGCGGGGGCGCTCACGGTTACCTCCGCGGGACAGGCGTTCGGCGATTCGGGGTTTTACTTCACGGTGCACCGCGAGGGCGGGCGGGTGTGGGCGCGGTATGTGAAGACGATGCAGGAATCGATTTGCGTGTATCCGGGTGAGGGCAGGGATGTTCGCGCGGATCACACGATGTGGCTCTGGGGCCGGGTATTCCTGCGGCTGCATTATCGATTGCGCCTGGGGGCACCGCCGTAACAGTCGCGCTGACAAGAGAGATCTCAACATGTCCACGCTCAAGAATACGGTGATCAGCCGCGTCGAGCCGGAGAGCCCCGAAGGAATGGAGGGTCACACTCACGCGGTGACCTGCAGACTTTGCGGAGAGAAGGTGTACGGGGACTCGGTTCGCTTCTTTGCGACCTGGATCAAAGAGCATCGCTGCGCGACTCCAGCCATGAAGGAGCCCCCAGCCAGGTGAACTGGAAACCGAAAAGCGGCCAGCGACGGCGAGCGAGTCAGGCGGTGTCCTCGAATGGACGCCGATCCTGCAGCCACCAGATCGCGGCGGCGAAGATAGCATAGGCAGCGAGCGCGGTCATCGCCGCCGCTGCACCGGATACCGGAGGCGGGCCAAAGAAGACGTACGCCTGGATCGCGAGCATGACGACGCCGAAGACCAGTGTCGCGCGGGAGTGGGAGAGTCTCTTCCCGAGATAGAGCCACATGCCAACGAATAGAAGTGCGGTCTCCAGGGAGAAGGCCAGCGCGGGCGCGTTCCAGAGGCCCAAGCCGACCTTGGCCGAGTTGTCGTAGAGCGGAAGGTCGGGGCGATGGACGATGAAATCGAGCACCCAGTGGGAAAACACGGCCAAGGCGATGACGCCGCTTGCCTGCCGGGAGGAGGGGTGGACCACCAGGTGGTAGACCAGCGCGGCGACGCCTGACCAGAGCAGGGCCGCCACGAGGCTGTGGGTATACGGCATGTAGTACAGATCAAGCGGGTTGGACGCCGTGTAGCCCGGGACAATGCGGACCTTCTCGATGCCAAGGAGCACGAACGGCGCCCACAGGACATCGAGAAACTGAACCGCCAGGAAGAGAACCCAGAGGGGTATGCTCCGATCGACTTTCTTCCCGGCGAAGGCAACGCCGTAATGGCCCACGAACACGGAGGCCTCCTTCCGCAGAGGTCGAACCGGTGGGCTAGGCCCGCAACACGAAGGTTGCGGCGGACCTGCCCGGCCCGGGCGATTCCGGTCTGGATCGCGTCGTCAATTTGCTATTTTGGCGTCACCATGAGGTGGGCCCAAGGCTCGCCGGGATACATAAGCCACGGCCGGCCCGAGCCGTCGGGGACAGAGGAGAAGCCGGTATTGGCTTCAGTGGCATTGGGAATGTAGACCACATACCAGCGAGTACCGTTGCCCCGGGGCAGGCCGGTAGCGGCGTCGATGCTGTCCTTGGGTGCCATCAGGTTGTAGAGCGCCGCCGGCACCGTCGGCATCTTCCACTTCCCGGCCTTGATGTCGAGCATGCGCGCGCTGTCGACCTGTTCGTGCGTCAGCTTCAGCTTGTGGAGTTCCCTGCCCCGTGCCATGAACGGCTCGAGCGACTGCTGATAACACGCCACCTGGAAGCGATCGGTGGCGGGATCATCCGCCAGACAGACGAGCTCGTTAGTGCCCTTTCGCAGCTGAACGACTTCCCCGCCCTGCCATCCCAGGACAGTCGCGCCATCGCGCATGGAGTCGGGCGCGGCCAGCACGGCGCCGGCAATCTGCTGCTCAGCTGACGCCATTGGTCCCTGTGCCATTACCGGTGCGGACACGGCCATGGCACCAAAGAAAAACACCGCGCAGACCCAGCGTCGGGCCTGCGCGGTGCCGTTCATTTGGTAGCTCAATCTTCGACGATGATCAGGTACTTGGACGCCGACCAGAACTCCTCGGGCTTCGTGATCGTCTGGGTGCCCACGAGCTTGCCCTTGTTATCCGGGCCCGGCTGCAGGAGCGTCGGGTCCTGACGCGAGACGATCTTGTACTTCTTGCCCTCGGGCAAGGTGATCGAGCGATCGGTGCGGGCATCGAGCACCTGGAACGCGGCCGGGTTCAGGTCGCGGGCCGGGACGGTCTGCTTGCCACCGAAGACCAGGAACTTCTTGCCTTCCTGGACGATGACACCCTTCTCCTTGAGGGAGTCCTTGGTGCCGATGGCCAGGAACACCTTATTGGCCTCGTTGCTCACGAGCGTGACGCTGTCGGCCAGCTGGCGGTTCTTGACGGTGACCGTCTCCACCTGGGCACCGAGCTGGTCGATCTGGACCTTCTGGGCGACGATGGTCGTCTTCTGCTCCTCGATCGTGGCCTGCTGGGCCTCGATGTTGGTGCGCAGCTCGGCGATCTGCTTCTGGAAGTCGTCGATCTGCTTCAGGAGCCGCGCGTCCTTGCGCTCCAGCGAGCCGATGCGCGCCTTCGTGCGCTCGAGCTGCGCCTCGCTCTCGTTGAGGCGGGCCACCGCCTCACGGATCTTGCCCAGCAGGATCTGACGGTCCTCGGCGGCGCTCGAGGCGGTCGTGCCCTCGCTCGTCGTGGTCGGGCTCACGCCCAGGCCCTTGGCCTTGGCGAGCTCGCTGTTGACGTCGCTCACGAGCTTGCTCGTCGCGAGGACCTCACTCAACAGGCTGTCCTTCTCGGCTGCGAGAGAAGTCGCCTCACTCTGTGCCTTCTCGAGATCCTTCCGGCTCGCGCAACCAGCCGTCATGATCAGAAGGCCTGCCAGCATCAGCTTACGCATGCATTTGTCTCCCTTAACAGCGTACTCTCCGCAACCTTGAAGATTTCGATTCGAAGCCCGCGCCAGCAGCGCGTCGACTTCGAATCCGGCTGCCGCGCGCGGATTTGGCGGTGGCCGAAGGCGGGCTAACACTAATTGGGGCAAGGCATTTGCGTAGTGAGCCAGATCACCAATTGTATCCTTTCCTCGCACTGGTGATGGCCGTCACAGACGAGTCTTCCTACTGGCTTCCCGCAGCTCGCTATCCATATACCCCGGTGGCCGGGATCGAGTCGCGGCGGACGGCAGCAAGCGACAGGCGGCAGGCGCGAAAGGTCGTCATGGAAAGAAGCCGCCCAGTGGGCGGCGTTCAGCAACTCAGTTCCCTGCCGTGGTACCGGCTACGCTGCGGGCCTCTTGAAGAAGCCCGCGATGAGCGGAATCAGGATCCCGCCGATCGCGGACGCGGTGACGTTCCCGGCCATGGCGTTGCCGCCGAGCATTCCGGCCAAAGGCCCGCCGACCGCGGCGTCGGCCATGGCCTCGATGATCAGGCTAGTGGGATCCATGCTCGGATGTCCTCGGGTGCAAGATTGAAGACTCCTCAGTGTACAGCGAGGTTGCGACCCGATGTGACGGGGCGCAAGACAGCCTCGAGGTAACGGTCAGTTCACGCCCGTGCGGCGGCCGCGTTGCGACGCATGCGCTCGAGTCCGGGCCGGGCAAGGGCGGTGTCGGCAAAGAGGAGCTCGAATGACTCCTCGGAAAGTTTATTGAAGCAGTCAGGGTCGTCGAGGTCCACCGGGTTGCGGGGTTCGAAGTCGGCGATGGTTGAAGGGACGGCAAACCTCTGGTTCCAGGGGCAGACTTCGTTGCAGATGTCGCAACCGAAGATCCAGCCTTCCATGTGTGCGGCAATGTCCGGCGGAATGGCCCCGCGGTGCTCGATGGTCTGGTAGGAGAGACATCGGGTAGCGTCGAGCAGCCTAGGTTCGATAAAGGCATCGGTTGGGCAGGCATCGAGGCAGCGAGTACAACTACCACAGTGATCGGTCTCGAACGGCGCATCGATCGGAAGCTGCAAGTCATTGATTACACTGCCGATAACGAACCAGGAGCCGACACCCGGTCGCAGGAGCATCGTGTTCTTTCCGATCCACCCGATGCCGGCGCGCTGGGCAAGCTCCCGTTCAGGGACTGGGCCGGCGTCGGCGAAGGGCCTGGCCCAGGTAGCACCATGCTCAAGGAGCCAATCGGCGAGGAGCTCGAGGCGTCGCATAGTGGAGATGTGGTAGTCCTGGCCTCGGGCATATCGAGCAATCTTAAAATGTTGCTGTTCCGTATTTTCCCTATAGTAGTAGCTATCGATAACAATAACGGCAGATCTTCCTCTTGGGTCGATTCCGCGAGGATCCTTGCGTTTCCTTGCCTGGCGATTGAGGTAGCGCATCACACCGCCGTATCCGGCTTTCAGCCAGCGATCGAGCACGTCGCCGTGCGGGGCGGGGGAGAGGTCGGTGATGCCGCAGGCGATGAAACCGAGTGAGAGGGCGAACGCCTTGAGCTCGTCGACCGGGAAGGGAGCCGGCGCAATGGTCATCCGCGCACTTCGCGATGGGCGGTCTGGACCGGGAACTCTTCCGTGCCGGTGATGAGCCGGGCACCACGCTCATAGTTGAAGTAGGACCAGGCCCATTGGAGCATGACGAGGACGCGGTTCCGGAAGCCGATCAGGAACGCGATGTGCACGAACGCCCAGATGAACCAGGCGATGAACCCGGAGAAGCGCAGCTTCCAGATGTCAGCCACCGCCTGACCGCGGCCGATGACGGCGAGCTGGCCCTTGTCGAAATACCTGAACGGCGCGCGCGGCTTTCCCTGAAGGTCGCCGGCAATGGCGCGCGCGACGTAGCGGCCCATCTGCATTGCGGTGGGTGCGACACCGGGGAGGATGCCCTGCACGGGGTCTTCGAAGTGCGCCGCATCGCCGATGACGAAGAGCTCGGGATGTCCGGGAATGGTGCAGTCGGGCTCGACGATCGCGCGGCCCATGCGGTCGAGCGGCGTATCGAGCGTCTGCAGCAACGGCGATCCCTTCATGCCGGCAGCCCACACGACGGTGTGCGTCGGGATGGTCCAGCCGGCGGCCTCGACGCAGCCGCGCTTGATGCTGCTCACCATCATGTTCTCGCGCACTTCGACACCAAGCCCGCGGAGCTTCACCTTGGCAGCGGCGCTCAGTTCCTCGGGATAGGTCGGAAGGATGCGAGGCCCACCCTCCAGGAGCATCACGGTGGCTTCACGCGGGTCGATGTGCCTGAAATCGCGCGCCAGGGTGTATCTCCGCAGTTCGGCGATGGTGGCGGCCATCTCAACGCCCGTCGGGCCACCGCCCACCACCACGAAGGTGAGATGGGCATGACGCCGAGCAATGTCAGCCTCCCGCTCGGCCTGCTCGAAGGCGAGCAGGACCCGCTGTCGGATATCGAGCGCGTCGTCGAGGGTCTTGAGGCCAGGGGCAAGTGGCGCCCACGCTTCATCCTTGCCGTAATAGGAAGTCTCGATGCCAGGGGCCAGAATGCAGTAGTCGTATGACAAGCTACTACCATCCACAAGCACGATAGATTTATCCGAGGGGTTGATGCGCGCCACATCGGCGAGGATGACCTCGGTGTTCGACTCGCGGCGGAGGGTGCGGCGAATGGGTATGGCGATATCCGACGGGTTGAGCGCAGCCCCCGCCACCTGGTAGAGCATGGGTTGGAACAGGTGGTGATTGTGCCGATCGATGAGGGTGATCTTCACCGGGGTCCGGGAGAGCGCGCGCGCGGCATACAGGCCGCCGAAGCCGCCGCCGATAATGATGACCTTGGGGTGGGTGTGAGCCATGGGGGAAAGATAAAGGCGGGCAGGTGACAAGAGCGCGAGGCGGAACGGCGACAGCGAAGGAGGAACGGCGACAGCGAAGGAAGAACGACGACAGCGTAAGGAGGAACGACGGTCAGGTGACTACAGGTGCATCGTCTCCCGGCGCCAACGGGCAAAGCGGATCACGTCTTCGGCGGGTGGCACGGCGGCCTCGTCACCATAGGCGGTGTACATGCGCCAGCGGAGGTAGGCCTGGTCGGGTAGGGGAAGCCAGGGGAACTGGGCCCACCAGCGGCGGCGGCGAAAGGCCCAGGCGGTGCGCATGAGGTCGATGCCGACGCGGGGGTTGAGGAGCCCGCGAAGGGCGAGCGTTCCGCTGAGGACAGGCCAGCTGCCGGGGTAGCGTCCCTCCCAGCCCTCATGCGGTGTTCCTGGTGTGGCGGCCATGAGCCAACAAGATAACGCAGGGTATATTTGGCACCCTATGACCGTGCGCCCGCTCCACACATCGCTCGCCGTACGGTATCGCGACGAATTCCCGATCTTCCGGCAGTCGGTGTACCTGAACAGCTGTTCGCTGGGAGCGCTGTCGCGGCGATCGCGGGCGCGGGTGAACACGTACCTCGACCAGTGGGAGACGCGAGGGGCGTCGGCGTGGTACGACACCTGGTGGCAGGCGCTGGCCGACCTGCGCGCCGCCTACGGCCTGGTAGTGGGAGCGCCGGCGGGCACGATCGCGCTCCACCCGAACATCTCGAGCGCACTCACGAGCATCGCGGAATCGCTGGATTACTCCCGGCGCCCGAAGGTGGTCGTGACATCGCTCGACTTCCCCACCATCGCGTACCAGTGGCTGGCGCGGGTGCCGCACGGGGTGGAAGTAGTGGTGCTGCAGAGTCCCGACGGGGTGCGAGTGCCGCTGGAGTTGTATGAGCGGGCGATCGACGAGCGAACGGCGCTGCTGGCGACGAGTCACGTCTTCTTCACCAGTGGCTGCATCCAGGATGCTGCGGCGATCGCGCAGATTGCGCACCGGCGCGGGGCGCTGGCACTGATCGACGGATACCAGGCAGCGGGACAGATCCCGGTGGATGTCGCGGCGATGGACGCCGACTTCTACGCGAGCGGCGGGCTCAAGTGGCTGCTGGGCGGCACCGGCATTGCGTTCATGTATGCGCGCGCCGATCTCCTGCCGACGCTCTCGCCGAGGGCGGCGGGATGGTTCAGTCACCGGGAGCAGTTCCGCTTCGATCCCAACGCGCTGGAGCTGCACGATGACGCGCGCCGGCTGGAGAGCGGCACGCCGGCGCTGATGCCGGTGTACGCGCAGCTGGGCGGACTCGAGCTGCTGGAGGAGATCGGCATCGGAGCCGTGCGGCAGGAGACGGCCGCGCTGACCGAAGACCTGATCGCGCTGGCGCGGGAACGCGGATTCAAGCCGAAGGTGGCGAACACCGCGGCCGAACGGAGCGGCATCGTGATGCTGCCGAGCGATGATCCGGCGCGCGATGTGCGCACGCTGGCGGCTGCGGGGATCATCACGGATGCGCGGCCCGGCCACGTCCGCGTGTCACCGTATTTCTACAACGTGCCCGACGATTACCGGGCACTCCTGGAGCACCTGGCCCCATGAGCGACGCGTTCACGCCGACCCCAATGCCCTTCCGCCTCAGCTCCGCTACCCCCCTCGGCACGGAAGACGAGCAGCTGCTGCAGCAGCTGCCGTCGCCCAAGGAGCGGGAAGAGGCGGTGCGAGTCAGCGAGTCGTGGCGGGTGCTCCGGATCATGGGCGAGTTCGTGTGGGGCTTCGACAACCTCGCCGACGTGAAGGACGGCGTGACGATCTTCGGCTCGGCGCGCACCAAGGAAGGGACACCGTACTACGAGCAGGCGCGGGAAACCGGGCGCCTGCTGGCGCAGCAGCGGATCGCGGTGATCACCGGCGGCGGACCGGGCATCATGGAGGCGGGCAACAAGGGCGCCGCGGAGGGTTCCGGCCTCTCGATCGGCTGCAACATCGAACTGCCCTTCGAGCAGCGCGGCAACGCGTTCGCCAACCGCGCGCTCTATTTCAAGTTCTTCTTCGTGCGGAAGACGATGTTCGTGAAGTACTCGACGGCGTTCATCGTGTTCCCCGGCGGCTATGGCACGCTCGACGAGCTGTTCGAGGCGCTGACACTGATCCAGACCGGGAAGGTGAGCAACTTCCCGGTAATCCTGTTCGGCAAGCGTTACTGGCAGGGAATGGTGGACTGGCTGCGCCAGACGGCGATGGGCGCCGGGAACATCGGCGCCACAGACCTGAACCTGTTCCACGTCACGGACGACCCGAAGGAAGCGGTACAGATCGTCCTCGATGCCCGGGCCCGCCGGGAGTAGCGACACACTCACACGTCCGGAGATCGACCGATGGGCTCCATTCGCAGCTTTCTCGACCAGCACTTCCTGCACTTCAACGCCCGGGAGGCGGTGGCGGCGGCCCGCGCCTACGAGGACCATATCAAGGCGGGCGGGAAGATGATGGTGACGCTGGCGGGCGCCATGAGCACGGCCAAGCTGGGGCAGATCCTGGCGCGCATGATCCGGGCGGATATGGTGCACGGCATCTGCTGTACCGGTGCCAATCTGGAAGAAGACCTCTTCAACCTCCTCGCCTACAACGACTACAAGATCATCGAGGATTACCGCGCGCTCTCGGTGCAGGACGAGAAGGAGCTGTACGATGCGGGCTTCAACCGGGTGACCGACACGGCGATCCCGGAGACGGTGATGCGGAACCTGGAGCGGAAGCTGATCGACCGGTGGAAGGCGGCGGCTGATTCGGGGGAGCGGAAATTCGAGGCGGAGTTCCTGCAGGACATCTTCGCCAACGGCGCCATGGAGAAGTTCTACCAGATCCCGGCGGCGAACTCGTGGCTGCTGGCGGCGTGGGAGAAGGGGATCCCGGTGTATCACCCGGGCTGGGAGGATTCCACCACCGGCAACATGTTCGCGGCGGCGGTATTCCGGGGCGAGGTGAAGCATCATCAGTGCGTGAAGAGCGGCACGGAGCAGATGGAACATCTGATGCGCTGGTACCTGGACGCGAGCGGGTACAACGCGGCCAAGAAGAAGGCGAAGGGCGGCGACGCGGTGCTGGACCGGCCGAGCGTCGGCTTCTTTCAGGTGGGCGGGGGGATCGCGGGCGACTTCGCAATCTGCGCAGTACCGGCAATGGTGCAGGATCTCCAGATGGACGACGTGCCATTCTGGGGCTACTTCGCGCAGATCTCCGATGCGTCGACGAGCTATGGCGGCTACTCGGGCGCAGTACCGAACGAGAAGATCACGTGGGGCAAGCTCGACGTGGACACGCCCAAGTTCATGATCCAGTCGGATGCGACGATCGTGGTGCCGTTGATTTTCGCGTACGTACTGGGGGATTGATCAGTGCCTGCGGGTAGGCGGGTAGCGGGTGGGCGGGTGGGCGGGTAGTGGCGGCGCGGCGACACCCGGGTTACGCACTCGGCCTGCTGACGGCGATCAACCTCCTCAACTATGTGGAGCGCAACGCGATCTTTGCGCTCTTCGAGCCGCTCAAGCGCGACCTGTCACCGACGGACGCGCATCTCGGGTGGCTCGCCTCCGCGTACGTCCTCATCTTCTCCATCGCGTCACTGCCGCTCGGGGTGCTGAGCGACATGCGCTCACGGCCAGCGGTGATCGCGGCCGGGGTGGGGCTCTGGAGCATCTGCACCAGCGTCGGTGGCCTGGTGCGGGGGTTCTTGCCGCTGTTGCTGACGCGCGCGGGAGTGGGGCTCGGTGGTGCGGCGGCGCGTGCGGCGTCGACGTCGCTGGTGGCCACCTACTTCGAAGGACCGCGCCGAGCGCTCGCGATGGGCGTGTTCAGGCCGGGATTCCGCTGGGGGGCGTGCTCGGCATCCTGATCGCGGGTCAGCTGGGCGTTGCGTACGGATGGCGGATGGCTTTCCTGGTGGTCGGGCTGCCGGGATTCGTGATGGCGCGCTCGCAGCGCGACTGATCGACCCCTCGCGGGGTGGCTCGCTGCTGTCGCTGGGGTCGACACTGCAGGAGCGAGGGCGGGCGTCACCCGGTGCTGCAGTTCTATCCGCTACCTCCTGCTCGGGCTGGTCTGGGGTCGGTGGCGGCTTTCGGCTTTCACCTGTCCCTCGGCGAAACCACCTCAGCCGACGCGGCGGCGCTCGGCACGCTCGCGGCGATCGGGCTCGTGCTCGACGTGCGGCGGTGGGTGCGGTCGTCCGGATGGGAAGCTGGACGACGCCAGACGGCAGCGACGAGGATGCGGCGTTCACGACGGCGTCGCGGGACTCGCCGAGGCAGCCCAGATGGTGCTCAAGACCCCGACGCTGCTGTACGTGTTCGCGGCGGGGCGCTCATCTCGTTCGGGATGAACGGGATCATCGGCTGGGCGCCGAGCTTCATGTCGCGGGAGCTGGGGTTGTCATCGGGCGAGGTAACGCTGCTGCTGGGGAAGTGACCGGGTTGATCTTCGGGATCGCAGGGACGCTCGCGGGCGGGGCGATCGCGGACTACCTGCGGAAGACGGAATGCCGGCGGCGCGGCCGCTGGTGGCGGGGGCGGTCTCCTGATCGGGGCACCCCTCGCGATCTGGCTGCTCACGATCCGGGACATCGACGTGTTCATCCCGGTGTTCTGTTCGGCGTCCTTCTTCTTCCTCTCCTGGTACAATGGGCCGCTGAGCGCCACGATCTTCGACGTGGTGCCGCCGCAGGTGGGTGCGACGGTGGTGGGGGCGTACCTGTTCTTCATTCATCTCGCGGGGGATGCGATCGCGTTCCCGCTGGTGGGGGCGCTGTCGGACCGGTTCGGGCTGGAGTACGCCATGTTCCTGCTGCCGGTGGTGGCGCTGCTGGGAGGGGTACTGGTGCTTATGGCGGCAAGGAGCGTGGTGAGGGATGTGGGGGCGCTGACCAAGACTGCGTGGGGGTGAGGGGAACATCGACTGCGGAGGAGGAACTGCGACTGCGGGAAGAGTGAAGTCGGCGCTAGCGGGCGGAGCGCCAGGCGAGTTCGAGCAGCTCCTGGTAGATCTCTTCCGCGCGAGCGGGGTCGTTGGACCGCAAGGCCGCCGTGGTGCAGTGCCGCAGGTGATTCTCCAGCAGCTCCCGTCCCGCCCCACGCAAAGCTTCCTGCACCGACTGCACCTGGGTGAGCACATCGGCGCAGTAGCGCTCTTCCTCCACCATGCGCTGCAGCCCGCGGACCTGCCCCTCGATGCGGCGCAGGCGGTTGAGCAGCGACTGCTTGGTGGCCGGGTCGATGTCGGCGTGACGGGATTCCGTGTTCATGAGACGCTCCGTAACGAACTGCGTTCACGCGGATGTAAACCGCTTCAACCGCAGGCTGTTGGCCACCACGCTTACGCTGCTCAAGGCCATCGCGGCCGCGGCCATGGTCGGTGTGAGGCGGATGCCGAAGCCGGGATAGAGCACGCCGGCGGCGACCGGGATGCAGATGATGTTGTAGATGAAGGCCCATCCAAGGTTCTGGCGGATGACCCGCATGGTCTGCTTCACAAGCGCGAAGGCGTCACCGACGCCGCGGAGGTCATTGCGCAGGAGAGTGACGCTGGCGGTTTCGAGCGCGACATCGGTGCCGCCACCCATCGCCACCCCGAGATCGGCCTGGGCGAGCGCCGGCGCATCGTTGAGCCCGTCTCCCACCATGGCCACGCGACA
This sequence comes from uncultured Gemmatimonadales bacterium, assembly GCA_963822925.1. Classification (GTDB taxonomy): domain Bacteria; phylum Gemmatimonadota; class Gemmatimonadetes; order Gemmatimonadales; family GWC2-71-9; genus JAGGAG01. The sequence goes on along the minus strand of CAWGJN010000001.1, from coordinate 488,184 downwards.
GCCCTGTTCCTGGTACTTCCGCACGACATCGAGCTTGCGGTCGGGTGATACCTGGGCCTCGACCGTAGTGATCCCCACCTGGCGTGCAACTGCATCGGCAGTGTCGCGCCGGTCGCCGGTGAGAAGGACGGTCTGGAGGCCGCGCTCGCGCAGCGTGCGGATCGCGGCGGCACTGGTGGCACGGACGGGATCGGCAATGGCGAGCATGCCGGCCAATGCACCGTCAACCGCGATGAAGACCGGAGTCGCGGCCATGGCGGCGTGTTCCGACGCGACCGCATCGAGCTCGGTCGTGGTGACACCGCTGGCGTGCATGAAGTCGGCATTGCCAATGGCAATGCGACGGCCGGCCACGGTCCCGGCGATGCCACGACCGGCGGCGATATCGAGGTCGCGTACCTCGGGCAGGGTACTGCCCGGAGGCACTGCCGCCAGCACGGCATCGGCGAGCGGATGCTCGCTTGCCTGCTCGACGGCGGCGGCCAGGACAATGAGTGCATCGCGATCGATGGGGGCGCCCGCCGCCATCACCGCGGCGGTGACGCGAGGGCGGCCCTCAGTGACGGTGCCGGTCTTGTCGAGCAGCACGAGGTCGATCTTCTCGCCCCGCTCGATCGCCTCGCCACCGCGCACCAGGATCCCCATTTCGGCGCCACGGCCGGTACCGACCATCACGGCCGTTGGAACGGCAAGTCCCATGGCACAGGGGCAGGCGATGATGAGGACCGTGACCGCCGCCACGAGCGCATTGAGGAGACGGGGCTCGGGCCCGAGAAGATACCAGACGGCTGCGGCGGCGATGGCGATGAGCACCACCACCGGCACGAAGATGCCCGCAATGCGATCAGCCAGCCGCTGGATGGGGGCGCGGGTTTCCTGGGCTTCGCGCACAAGGCGGATGATGCGAGAGAGCACGGAATCAGCGCCGGTGCGGACGACGCGTACGCGAAGCGCACCGGTGCGGCTCACGGTGCCGCCCACGACCTCGTCACCCGCGCGGCGCTCGACCGGCACCGGTTCGCCGGTGAGCATGGACTCGTCCACGCTGCCCTGGCCCTCGACGATGACGCCGTCGGCGGCAATGGACTCGCCGGGGCGCACGCGGAACTCGTCGCCGGTCGCGAGCTGGGTGATGGGGACTTCGATGTCGCCACCGGGCCGGACCACGCGCACGTTTTGCGGGCGGAGAGCGAGGAGCCGGTCGAGCGCCGCCGATGCCCGGCCCTTCGCGCGCTCCTCGAGCCACTGACCGGTCACGATGAGTGCGATGATGCCGATGACCGCCTCGTAGTAGACGGCGGGCGCCACGCCCTGCTGCTCGAACCAGGGCCCGGCGACCGTGGTCGCGATACTGAAAAGCAGTGCCGCGCCGGTGCCCAGGGCAATGAGGGTGTTCATGTCCGCGGCACGGTGTTTCGCGGCGGCCCACGCCCGGACGTAGAAGTGACGGCCGTGCACCAGCACCACGGGAAGCGTGAGCGCGAGAAGGGCCCAGCGCCAGGTTGGCGCGGGCACCGCGGCGACGCCGGGAATCCACCGGTGCAGGAGCACCGTGACCGGCTGCATGAGGTGCATCAGCGGATCGTTCATGACATGACCCGATCCGCCGGGGATGGCGTCGAGCAGCATCGAGATGATCATCGACAGCGCGAAGAACGCGAGCGGCACCCAGGGAGTAATGCCGGCCGCGTGCTGGTGGACGTGCCTGGCCGCCGGTGCCGTTGCCTCGGCGGGCGTCGCGGCGCGTTCGTGACGATGCACGTGGCGCAGCGCCGGCATGCTGTCAGGATCAACCGAGGCACCGTACCCGGCGCCCTCGACCGCGGCCACCAGTCCTTCCGGCGACGTGACAGCAGGATCGAAATCGACGGCAGCGGTTTTCGTCATGAGATTGACATTGGCGCCGCTCACGCCGTGAGTGCGCTCCAGCACGCGCTGCACGCGCGAACTGCAGGCGGCGCAGGTCATGCCGGTGACGTCGAGGCGGAGGCGCTGTTGCGCAGCTTCCGTTGCTGCGTGCGCAGGCGTGCCCGTCCCGCCGGGAGCGGGATGCGTGTGGGTTCCGTGATTATCCGACATGGGCGGCGGCTTCGTAGCCGGCGTCGGTGACAGCGGCGGCAACACGCGCCGGCGAAGTCAGCGCGGGATCGTACAGCACATCCGCGCGGCCGATGCGCACCGACTCGATGGCCACGCCGGGCGTGTTGCTGAGCGCGCGCCGCACTGCGTTGAGACAGTGTCCGCATGACATGCCATTGATACTGAGAACAAGGGGGGTCATGTGCCTCTCCGATGACGCTCGGAGAAAAGATAGGGGGAGGGGGTATATCGCGCAAGACGCGGCAGCGAACTCGCCCAGTCGGTATTCATCGACTGGTTTGACGTCCATAACTCCCTGCAAATACAAATCTTAAGCACACCGTCCCCCTCGGCATACCTCGTGCACCTGCCGGGGGTATGCAGACAAACCTTGGCGAACTCGTAGTACCCGTTCCCGGCCCGGAGGAATCACTCCGTGAGGCTTCGACGCTCACGACGTGGTACGAGGCGTTGAGCAACGTGGTGGGGGTGGAGATCCCGCACGACCTGCTCGCCATCTGGCACTTCCCGGTGTCGGGCGGCTCGGCTCTGGTGGGTCCGGCGGCGCTCGCCGAGGATGAGTTGCGGGTGCCGCTGCCGGCGCCGCGTATCGCGGCTCCGCAGCTCACGCTACTCGAGGCGGTGATCCGCGATGCCGGGTACGGATCCGTCTCCTGCTTTGCCTGCCGCACCGAGCGAGATGACGTGGGGTTGCTGCTGGTCGCGTCGTTCGCGCCCGACATGCATGACGCCGACACCCGCAACCGCCTCGCCGCCGTTGCACGGCGGATCGCGCCGACGCTCGGGCGCCTGGCTGATCCGGACCGGCCCGACGTAGAGCCGATGGCCGAACTCGGCGTGATCGACGCGCTCGCCGCCGCGACGCGGCAAGGGCATACGCCGCGGGGATTCGCGCGCGGTGCGAGCGTCGCACTGGACCGGCTGGTTCCGCACGAACGGCTCGACATCTTCGTGCCGGGCGCATCGCCGGAACAGATATATCGGCTGAGCGAGCATGAGGATGGTGGGCTATGGAGCGACAGCTCGCTCATCGTGCCGCGCGACCTCTTCGACCCGTCCTCCGCCTTCAGCGGGCGCGATGGTGTGCTGATGGGTGACGCGCTCGTGGAGGCCGGTTGGACGGGCTGGGCTGAGAGTGACCGTCACGGTGCGATACGCTCGGCCCTGGGCGTGCGATTGGTGGTGGCGGGCCGGGTGGTGGGATACCTGCTGCTGGGCGCCGATGCCGTGGGTGTCTATGACGCACACGACGCGGAACTGCTGAATCGCCTGGCGCCCTGGATCGCGAGTCGGGTGGAGGCGCTGGTGCAGTCACACCAGCTCAAGATCATCCGGGCGCAGTTGGGATCGGCGAACGCGATCCCGACACAACTGCGGCGGATGGCGACGATCCTTGCGACGGTGCCGGACTTCTCGACCGGCCTGCGCGAATACATGGCGGAAGCGACGGCACTGTTGCCGTTTCACCGCGTGCGTCTGGCCCTGCGGACGGAACAGCCGGATCGCGTGCTGCTGCTGGTACCAGGCGATCATCGGCACCTGGGGGAGATCACGTCGACGCCCGTGAGCAACGCGGTGGTGAGCAAGGTGATCGCGGGCGAAGCGCCGCACGGGGTGATGGGAGGTGGGGCCGAGATCGAACTGGTGTTTCCGCTTCGTGCCGGGGGCGCGATCAGCGGAGCGCTGATCCTGACCACGGGTGCGGCCGATGCCTTCACCCGGCTGCATCTCGCGATGGCACAGCAGGTGGCGGACGGGATCGCGCCGTGGGTCGAGCTGCTACGCCTGGCGCCGTCAGAGTCGACGTCAGGTGCGATGCGGCGCTAAGCGTCCATCACCTTCCCGAGTCAAGATGCCAGGAAGGGTGGATCCAGTGACCATCCTTCCGCTGGAACACCTCCGTCGCGCGGCCTGACTGACGCGTCGTGATCCCGTCGTAGTTGAATTCCACGACATACAGGCTGTAGACCACCGCCACATCGCCGAAGAGCTGGATCTCGGTGTGGGGGAACTCGAGCGCCACCAGCTTGCCCCCGTGGGAGGCGAGGCTCGCGGCATCGGCGAGCGTACCAGCGCGATCGAGCCAGGGACCGCCGCTCCAGCCAATCGAGATGAAGTTGGGGGGAAAGAGCCGCGACATCGTGGCCTGGTCGTTGGCGAAGTACGCCTGCCATGCCGTGTCGCGGATGGCGACGATCTGCTGTTCGATGGCGGGATCGACGCGGGTGATCTGCGGCATGGCCAGGGGGCTCGCCTCCTGCGCCGAACCGGTGCCGGGAATGAGCAGCGCAACAAGCGCGACTGCGGGAATGAGCAGGTGACGCATTGAAATATCTCCCGTCAGTTCGTCGCGCCGGTCAATTCGTCGGCAAGCGCCCCGGCCCCATAGACCTTCCGCAGCGCCTCGACGATGCCGCGTGAATCGAGGTAGACGGAGCGGGCCTGGTATTCGGTGAAGAGGAAGCGATTGGGCAGACCCTCGATGTTGCCGTCGAAGATGAGTCCCACCACCTCGGCGTTCTTGTTGATGACCGGGCTGCCCGAATTGCCCCCGATGATATCGTTGGTGGAGGCGACGTTGTAGGGAGTGGCGAGGGCGAGGGAATCCTTCCGCTGCTGCCACCGCTCCGGCAGGGTCCATGCACCCTTGGACTCGAACCCGATGCTCCGGTCGTAGAGGCCGTAGAAGGTGGTGAACGCCGGCGCGAAGGTGCCGTTCATCGGATAGCGCCTGGGCTCGCCATCGCTGATGCGGAGGGAGAAGGTGGCGTCGGGCGCGACACTGTTGCCATAGGTGGCGAGCAGGGCCCGGGCGATGAGTTCAGTCGCCGCGCTCTCCCGGCTGGCGAGCGCCTGCACCAGCTTCGTCTGGCTGCGATCGAGCGGATCGATGACGCGCGCGAGCACGATGAACGGATCCTTCGAGGCCGTGATACCCGCCTCACCACTGGTGAAGAGGGCGACGCGCTGTGCCGGATCGACGAGCGTAGTGGAGGCAAGCATCGCCTCGGCCGCGGCTGCCGGCGCGCGCCCGCCGAGCGCGGCGCGGCGCACCGGATCGGTGGCGGGCAGTTCCTTCTCCATGGCGGTGAACCAGGCGGTGAGCCAGAGCCGTTCGGCGACGGTGTCGATCGGCGCGCCGGCCACCATGGCGATCTCGAGCTGCTTGCGGTTGGCCTCCTTGTAGGCCGGCAGCCGCGCCGAGTCGGGCCTGGCCAATTCGTCGTTGTAGCGCACGAACATGCCGGCAATGGGAAGGAGCCGGCTCAGGTCGGCGTTGAACGTGTAGTAGCGCCGCTTCACCGCACTGGCGCGCAGCTCGGTCTGCACCAGCGCCACCTCACTCCAGGCCTTGCCATACTTGAGCTGGTAGGAAGGATTGGCGGCGACGCGCTTCCGGAAGTCGGCTTCCCAGGCGCGCTTCTGTGCCATCAGCCGCGGATCGAGGAGTCCCGACTGGTATCCGCCGATGGCCTTCCGGGAGTTCTGCAGGCTGAAGTACTGGTTGCGAAGTGCCTTGGCGCGCTCGTCGCTGATGGCCGAGAGCTGCTCGACGACGCCGATGCGGCGGTCGAGCGTCGCAAGCTGCGCCGGATATGACACTTCCTTGAGGTAGCTCAGCTGGGACATCGTATTGAGCCGGCCGGTGGAGCCGGGGTTGCCGATGACGAAGACGAGGTCATCCTCCTTCGCCCCAGCCTTGCTCCAGGCGAAGTGGTGCTCGATGGCGGCGGGCTTGCCGTCGACATAGGCTCGAACGAACGACATGTCGATGTCGTAGCGCGGGTAGGTGAAGTTGTCGGGATCGCCGCCGAAGAAGGCCATCTGGCTCTCGGGCGCCATGACCAGGCGCACGTCGCTGAACCGGCGGAAGCGGTAGAGCTTGTACTGTCCGCCGCGATAGAGGGTCACCACCTGGCAGAAGATGTCGGTCGCGGCGCCGATGCATTCCTTCTCGATGGCGGCGATGGTTGCGGCGCGGAGCCGGGCCGCTTCCTCGGGCTTCGCGCTGCCGATGGCGCCCTGCACCTTTGCGGTGACGTCGGTGATTTCCTGGAGCTGGTCGAGGAAGACCGTCTTGCAGCGCCGCTCGTCGGCCATGGTGGGCGCGACGAAGCCGTTGGCGAGGAGGTCTTCACCCTTCTCGGTGACGCTTTCGATGCACTCCCGGGCGCAGTGGTGATTGGTCATCACCAGGCCCTGGGCGGAGACGAATGACGCAGAGCAGTTGCCGGCGTAGCGCAGGGCGGAGAGGCGGGCGTGGTCGAGCCAGCCGGCGGTCGGCTGGAACCCGTAGCGCTTGTTCCAGTACTCGAGGGGCGGCACGTCGAACTGCCACATCTTGCCGGTCTCGAGACCGGGGTACTCCCGGGGCGAAGCCTGCTGTGCCGGTGAGGGTGTTGCGGCGACGAGGAGGGCGGCGAGTGCCAGGAATGAGCGGATCCTCACGACGGGTCCCCGAGATTGAAGTTGACGTGAAATATGGCAGCGCGGACCACGCCGGTGCATGAAGTTTCCGGCCACTTGCATTATATTACCGTATAGTCATAGAGCAGAGGAGCAGTGAAGATGGCGGAGTTGAGTGACGTCAATGCGCAGTTCATCGCCGAGCGGTTCCGCGCCCTCGGCGACCCAATGCGGCTGCGCCTGCTCCAGGCACTCCGCGCCGGGGAGCGCTCGGTCGGCGAGCTGGCCGAGCGAACCGGCGGGGGGCAGGCCAACGTGTCGAAGCACCTCCAGGTCCTCCTGCAGCAGGGGTTCGTGGACCGACGGAAGGAGGGCACCACCAGCTGGTACCGCATCACCGACCCGGAGGTGTTCACCATGTGTGAACTGGTGTGCGGCGGGCTCGAGGAGGAACTGGGGCGCAAGCGCAAGCTCCTCCGCCGCCGCTAGGGTCAGGCCTTCCGCGGGGTGCAGCCGAACAACCGCGCGCGCCCCAACATGCGCTCGAGGGGGCAGAACCCGGTCAGGCTCGACTGAAAGAGGTTGAGCCCGACGAAGGCGGTGAAGAGCAACCACGCCGGGTTCACCCACGCTCCCAGTGCCAGCGACCCCAGTACGAACAGCCCGGCGATACGCCGGATAAGCATTTCACTGCACATGGCCTGTCTCCCTTCAATCAGTCCCTCGAGTACACATCAGCGCTCGCGGCCCATCTCCCAGTAGAGCAGCGGGACCACGACCATCGTGAGCAGCGTGGCGACGATCGCGCCACTGATCAGGGCCACCGCGAGGCCCTGGAAGATCGGGTCCAGCACCATCACCAGCCCGCCAATGACCACCGCCGCCGCGGTCAGCGCGATCGGGCGGAACCGTACCGCCCCGGCCTCCAGCACCGCTTCGCGCAGCGGCCGGCCGCGCTCCTCGGCGAGCTGGATGAAATCCACCAGCAGGATCGAGTTCCGGACGATGATCCCGGCGAGCGCGATCATCCCGATCATGGACGTGGCGGTGAAGAAGGCGCCGGTGAGCGCATGCCCCGGGAGGATGCCGATCAGGGTCAAGGGGATCGGCGCCATGATGACGAGCGGGACCTTGAACGACTGGAACCAGCCCACCACCAGCACATAGATCAGCACCAGCACCGCGGCGAAGGCGATGCCGAGGTCGCGGAACACCTCGATGGTGACCTGCCACTCGCCATCCCACTTGATGGCGGTTTCGTCGAGGCGCGTCGGCGCGGTGGCGTTGTAGCGCTTGATCGCGGCCCCATTCACCCGGAGCGTGTCGAGCGCGCGGTTCATGGCCAGGATCGCGTACACCGGCGACTCGATGGTGCCGGCGACGTCGCCCGTGACATAGATGACGGGGCGGAGGTTCTTGCGCATGCGCAGCGGCTCGCGCGTGGTGGAATCCACCGTGACGAAGCGCGCGAGTGGCGTGGGCCCGTGCGGCGTCGCGACCGGGACGGCGAGCAGTGCCTCGACGCCGCTCCGGCTCGCGAGGCCGAGCCGCGGCACGATGAGCACACCCTCGCGGGCCGTCGGCACGCTGGCCAGCCCGGCGCCGGCGCCCGACAGGGACATCGTGAGCGCCTGGGCCACCTGTTCCACCGACACACCGGCCTCGGCCGCACGCACCCGGTCCACCCGGAAGAGGCGCTTCGCCTCGGGAGCTTCCACGGTCCAGTCCACGTCGACCACGCCGGGTGTCGCGAGCAGGATCGCCTTGACATGCTCGCGCCGCCACGAGCCGGGTGCTGTCGTCGGCGGCGTAGACCTCGGCCACGAGGGTGGAGAGGACGGGTGGACCGGGCGGAATCTCCGCGATCTTGGCATTTGCGCCGAAGGCCCGGGCGATCGAGTCCACTGCCGGGCGGACCGACAACGGCGATGGCGTGGCTCTGGCGGCGGCGATCGCCCTTGGGCAACAGGTTCACCTGCACGTCGGCAACGTTGGGAGCACGGCGCATGAAGTAGTGCCGCACCAGGCCGTTGAAGTTGAAGGGCGCGGCGGTGCCGGCGTAGCTCTCGGTGCTCACGACCTCCGGCACGGTGCCCAAGTACGTCGCCACCGCCTGCGCGGCGGCATTGGAGGTCTCGAGCGTCGCGCCCTCCGGCAGGTCGAGCACGACCTGGAACTCCGACTTGTTGTCGAAGGGCAGCATCTTGACCTCGACCAGCTTGAGCGCCAGGAGGCTGACCGAACCGAGGAGGAGCGCCATTATCCCGGCGTAGAACCCGGTGCGCAGGCGCGGGCGGTCCATCAGCGGCGCCATGATGCGGTCATACAACTTCGCGAACCGCGAGGCTTCCCCCGGCTCGTGGGTGGCATCATGAGGTGTGGCCACCTGTTTGACGTGGCCGCGGAGCAGGCGCAATGCGAGGTACGGGGTGATGATGAACGCCACTGCGAGCGACGCAAGCATTGCGGCGGACGCGCCCACCGGGATGGGCCGCATGTAGGGCCCCATGAGACCGGAGACGAATGCCATGGGCAGGATCGCCGCGATGACGGTAAAGGTGGCGAGGATCGTGGGGTTGCCCACCTCGTCGACGCCCTCGACCGCTGCGACTTCCGGCTCCCGGTCGCCCATCTGCAGGTGACGGTAGATGTTCTCTACCACCACAATGGCATCATCCACCAGGATGCCGATGGAGAAGATCAGCGCGAAGAGGGTGATCCGGTTGAGGGAATACCCGAGCACGTAGTAGACGAAGAGCGTCAGCGCGAGGGTGACCGGTACCGCGACCAGTACGACCACCGCCTCCCGCCATCCCAGGAAGAGCCCGATGAGCACCGTGACCGAGAGGGTCGCGATGAGCAGGTGGAGCATGAGCTCATTGGCCTTCTCGTTCGCGGTCTCGCCGTAGTTGCGGGTGACGTTCACGCGGACGTCGGCCGGCAGCAGCCGTCCGCGCACCTCCTCCACCCGGGCCAGGGCGAGGTGGGCGATGTCCGTGGCGTTGACGCCGGGCCGCTTGGCGATGGCAAGAGTGACGGCCTGCTCGCCGGACTCACCGCGTGCCGTGTGGCTCACGTAGTCGGCGGCTTCGGCAGGCGCCTCGACGACCGTGGCCACATTGCGCAGGTAGACGGGTCCCGTGCGATTGGCCACCACGACGTCGCCGGCATCACGCGCGGTGCGGATGGGCGCGCCCACCGACACGAGGAACACCTCGTTGGCGGTGGCGTACTCGCCGGCGGGCAACTGTACGTTGGCGGCGCGCAGCGCCTGCATCACCTCGCCCGGGGTGACGCCGCTGCCGGCCAGTCGCGACGGGTCGAGCGTCACGCGCAACTGGGTGGGCTCGCCGCCGATCAGGTCGATGCGGGCCAGGTCGGGGATGGTGGCGAGGTCGTCGGCCAGATGGGTGGCCAGGGCGCGCAGGGCGTCGGAGCCGTAGCCACCGCCATGAAGCGTGAGCGCCAGGATCGGCACGTCGTCGATCGAGTGGGGCTTGATGAGCGGCGGCATGATGCCGGGCAGAGCGCGGTCGGCCTCCGCGCCGATCTTCGCGAAGACGCGACTGACGGCGCGATCCTGGTCCTCACCGACCTTGAAGCGCACGGTCACAAGCGTCATGCCCTCGCCGGCCATGGAGTACACGTACTCGACGCCCGGAACCTGCCACATGAGCTTCTCGATCGGCCGGGTGAGGAGGTTCTCGACCTCGGTGGGCGACGCGCCGGGCAGCGTGGCCATCACGTCGATCATCGGCACGGAGATCTGCGGCTCTTCCTCGCGCGGCGTGGCGAGCATCGCCACGGCGCCGACGGCGAGTGACGCCACCGTCACCAGCGGCGTGAGCTTGGAACGGAGAAAAGCCTGCGCGACCCGGCCGGCAATGCCCATGGCTCAGCGAGTCCCGGCCGGCACGAGGACGGTGTCGCCGGCGGCCAGGCCCGACAGCGCCTCCACCAGCGAGGTAGTACTGCGGCCAAGCTTGATCCACCGGAGGGAAGAGGAACCGGTCGTCGCGAGACGGACGCCGGCGAGGTCACCCTGACGGACAATCGCGGCCGTGGGCACGAGGAGAGCGCGCCGGGTGCCGCGTGGCAACGCGAGCGAGGCTGAGCTCCCGCTCTGGAAGCTCCCGGTCGCGTTGGGCACGAGTGCGTTCACCGTGTAGAGATTGGCGCCGGACGGGACCACGCCCTCCACGGTGGCGGCCGCGACCGAATCGCCGATCACCGCGGCGATGGTACTGCCACGCCGCAGGCCGCGCACCGCATCGGGTGCCGCGCTCACCGTGACCCGCAGCGTGGAGGCGTCCTCCACTGTGATCAGCGGAGTCCCCGGCGCCGCGAAGGAACCAGGGTCAACGAATCGCCGGGTGACGATGCCGCCGAAGGGTGCGCGCACGTCGGCGTAGGAGGCGGTCGCGGCGAGTTCGGTGGCCATGGCGCGGGCCGAGGCCGTGGCGGCATCAGCACGCGCGAGGCCGGTCTCGGCCTGGTCGAGCTGCGCCTTCGTGGCGGCGCTGTCGGCATAGAGCCCGCGGATGCGCTCGGCGTGTGCCCTCGCCTCGACGCGCATCGCGGTGGCCTCGGCGAGCCCGGCCTCGACCTGGCTCCGCTTCGCTTCGAGGTCGCGCGCATCGAGCCGGACCAGCGACTGGCCGGAGGCGACTCGATCCCCCTCATGCACCAGGACGGTCGTGACCGATCCCATGAGCTTGGTGCTCAGGGTGGCGGCGCGAATCGGCGTTGCGGTGCCGGACGCCTCGAGGACATCGGGGATCAGCGTATCGATCACGGCGACGGGCGTCCCGGTGACCGCGGTCCGTTCGACCACCGCGGGGGCGGCATCGGCGCCGCATGCGGCGAGTACCAGCGTCGCGAGCAGGAGGCCGGATTCCGGCATCAGCGTTCGCATGTCAGTTCTCCAGCGCAGTGAGGGCCATCAGGTCGCGCCCGGTCGCCTGCCGGGCGGCAGCGTCGGAAACGATGACCTGGTACCGGGATTCAGAGAGTGCGAGGCGCGCCTGGGTCTCGACCGCGGCGGCCGCGAGGAGCTCTGCGACCGTCGCGAGCCCGCCGGCGTACTTCCGGGCGACAATGCGATGTGCCTCCGCGGCCTGCACCACCGCGGTCTCGGCGATGTCGAGCCGGACGAGGGCTACCTCACGCTGGGTGGCGGTGGCTTGCCGCTCGAGATTGGCGGTCGCCGCGGCGGCTTCGGCCCCGGCGCTCGCGGCCTCAGCACGGCCGCGCGCCTCCTGCCGAGCCGCGATCTCGGACGCGCCGGAGAAGGGTGACCACGATGCCATGATGCCAACGGTGTAACTGCCCTGACCGCCAAATGGCTGGTCGGGGCTGTTCCAGTCGTAGCGACCGAAGCCGTTGACGCGGGGGAGGTACTTCGCGTTGGCACGGCGCACGTCGCGCTGCGCGGCTTCGACGCCGAGCCGGGCGGCCGTCACGTCGAGGCGTGCGCTGGCGGAGTCAGGGCCGGAGTCGGGAGGCAGGGCGCGAATGGTTGCGGCCAACGGCAGCGAATCGGGCAGGGTGAAGCTGGTGTCTCCTGGCTGGCCAAGGACGACGGCCAGGCGATGGCGGGCAATGCGCGCCTCGCCCGTTGCGCCGATGAGTTGCGCGTCGACCTGGCCGGCCTGCACCGAGGCGAGCAGGGCGTCGGAGCGCGTGGCCATGCCGTTGGCGACCATCGATTCCGCCTGGCGCACGTGGGCATGGGCGGCTTCCGCGGAGCTGACGAGGGTCGTGGCCTGCTCGCCGGCGAGGACAGCGCCGAAGTAGGCACGAACTATGTTGACGCGGGTAACCTCGCGAGTCCACTGGGTACTCGCAGTCGCGGCGGCGGCGGCGCTCGAGGCGGCGGCGCGGCCGTACCAGGCGTCGACATTGATGAGAGGGACTTCAGCGACGAACCCGCCATTCCAGTTGGTGACAGGGGCGGGGTAGTTGAGGCTCGCCGGGTTGAAGGACTCAAGCGTCACGGCGCGCTGCTGCAGGGTGAACCCGAAGGCAGCGAGCGGGTCGTTGGACCGGACGTAGCCCGCCACGGCACGGACCGTGGGGAGGATCCCCTGAAGCGTCGCGGTGGCCCCGGCGCTGCTGATGCGGGCATCGCCGGCGGCGATGCGATTGGCGAACGCGGCCGAGTCGGCGCGGCGGAAGGCGTCGGCCAGGGTCAGCGGCTGCTGGGCGGCCAGGCTCGACACGGACAAGAGCGTCAGGGCCGCGAGAGCGAGGCTGGTCCGGGGCTGCCGGTCGTCGCTGGGAGGTGTCCTCATATGCATTACTATATAGTTGTATAGTTGTTCTGTCAATAATCCTCTTTGGCCGTCGGCCGGCGGGATAGCCAAGCGCCCCAGTGCCATGCCAGCCGTGCTACGAAGAGCCCTCCAATTCCCGCCAGCATGACATCACTCAGGAAATGCGCCTGCGCCGCGCCGCGGGTGAACGCACACCCTGCCGCGAGCGACATCCATGCGGGCCAGGTCCGCGGAAAGAGAAAGCTTCCCATGCCCGCTCCGGCGAAGGCCACCATGGTATGGCTGCTCGGCAGGCCTACGGCCTCCGGGCGAGCGCCCGTCACCGGTGGCAGCGGTTGACAGTCAATGTCATGTCCCGATACGTTGAACGCGCGTTCAACACGGTCAATGCATGCAGGCGGACGTCCTGACGCTGAAGCAGCTGGCGGAGCATCTCCAGCTCTCGGAGCGCACAGTGTACCGGCTGCTCGGGCGGGGCGAACTCCCGGGTTTCAAGGTCGGCGGGCACTGGCGGTTCCGGCGAGCCGTCGTCGACTACTGGATGGACCTCCGGATGGAGCGCATCAGCCCGCCTCACCTGCGGGCGATGGAAGCCGAATGGCGGACGTCCGGGTGCTCCTTGAGTGAGGCGCTCGCGCCGGAGAACGCGCTTCTCCCGATCCAGGCCGGGTCACGGCGTGCGATGATCGAGAGCCTGATCCGGAAGGTCACGTTTCCCGAGCCGGTCGACGTCGACGAGGTCGTGCGGCGGGTGTGGGAGCGGGAGGAGCTGGCGAGCACGGCCACGGAGTGTGGCGCCGCGCTGCTCCATACGGCACGGTGGGAGGGTCGCGCGTTGCGCCGCGGTGACCTGCTCGCGATCGGCCGGCTCCCGGCGCCGGTGGGCTTCGACGCGTTTGGCGCCATCCCGACCGATCTCCTGTTCCTGCTGCTGGCGCGCGATCCCCGTCGCCACCTGATCCTGCTCGCGCGAGTGGCGAGCCTCTGTCGCCATCCCGGGTTCCTGGAGGGCGTGCGGAGCGCGACCGCGGCGGCTGCCGTCGTCACCCTGGTGCGCGACACCGAGCACGTACTGCTCGGCGACGCCGGGGCAACAGGCCGATAATCTCATGCAGATCACCATTCGACAGGCCGCAGCCTACCTCAACGTGGGCGAGTCCACGCTCCGCCGGTGGATCAAGGAGCGCGACCTCCCGGTGCACCGCCTGAACGAACGCCTGCACCTGAATGCGATCGAGGTGTGGCAGTGGGCGGTGGAGCACGGGGTTCCCGCATCCCGGGGTCTGTTGGAGGAGGCCCGCCGGTCTCCGGAGGAGGTGCCGCCGCTCTCGCGATTGCTCGAGACGGGCGGCATCCATCGGGATGTGGAGGGGGACGACAAGAACACGGTACTGGCCGCCATCGTGACGCGGCTGCCCTTGTCGGCCGAGGTGGACCGTGACTTCCTGCTGGCCGTGCTCGAAGCGCGCGAGGCGATGGGGTCGACCGCCATCGGCGATGGCATCGCCATCCCGCACGTGCGCAATCCAATCCTGCTTCACGTGGATCAGCCGTTCGTCACCCTCTGCCTGTTGCGCCGGCCGGTCGAATTCGGCGCGATGGATGGCCTGCCGGTGCACGCGGTCTTCCTCGTGGTGAGCGCCACGGTTCCCTCGCACCTCCGGATTCTCGCCCAGCTCGCGTTCGCGCTGCGCAACCCGGAATTGCGGCGGTTGCTGAAGGATCGTGCCTCGACGGAACAACTGCTGGAGCGCATCCGCGACCTCGAGGTGCAGACGACCGGGTCGTTCGCGGTCAACAAGCGCCCCGGGCAATGAATCCGGCCGCCCTCCTGATCAGTGGTGTCGGGCTGGTACTCCTGGGCGGCGTCGCGTCGCTGGTGTTCGCGCGGGCTCCCCGGCTCGCTGATCTCATCCACGAGATGCTCGTACTTCCGGGCCTGCTCGCCTGCGCCGGGGCGGGCGGGGCGGTCCTGCTTGGTGGATCGCCCATCGCACTGTCGGTTGAGCCGCGCGTGCCCGGGGGGCCGTGGGCCATTCTGGTCGATCCCCTCGCGGGGTGGTTCCTGGTCGTGCTCGGCGTCGCCGGGGCGGCAGCCACCAGCTACGGCACGAGCTACCTCGCGCAGGAGCGCGCGCACCGGCAGGTCGCGTGGGTGCATGCGGTGTTTGCGCTTCTGCTCGCCGCGATGGTGATGGTCGTCGTGGCGCATGCCGCCGTGCTCTTCCTGCTGGCATGGGAGATCATGGCGCTGAGCGCGTACTTCCTCATCATGTTCGATGGGGACCGCGAAGCGGTCCGTCGCGCCGGCCTGATCTACCTCGTGCTGACGCATACCGGAACACTCGCGCTGATCGCCATGTTCCTGGTTTGGGGGCGCAGCACTCCCGACCTCACCTTCGACGCATTGGCCGCGGCGGCACCCGCGATTCCGTGGGGAGGTGGGCTCGTACTACTGCTCGCACTGGTCGGGTTCGGGATGAAGGCGGGTGTGGTGCCCATGCATTTCTGGCTGCCGGGCGCGCACGCGGCGGCTCCCTCTCACGTGTCCGCGGTGCTGTCCGGGATCATGCTCAAGATGGGGATCTACGGGCTGCTCCGGGTGCTCAACCTCCTGGGCTCCCCGCCGGCCTGGTTCGGGTGGACCCTGTTCGGGCTGGGACTGGTGTCGGGTGTGCTGGGCGTGCTCTGGGCGCTGGGCCAGCACGATCTCAAGCGTGTTCTCGCCTACAGCAGCGTCGAGAACATCGGGATCATCGTGCTGGCCATGGGGCTGGGGGTCGTGGGAGTGGCCTACGACCACCCAGTGGTGGCGCTGCTCGGGTTCACGGGGGCACTGCTGCACACGCTGAACCATGCGTTGTTCAAGAGTCTGCTGTTCCTGGGCGCGGGGGCGGTGGTGCGGGCGACGGGCACGCGGGAGATCGACCGGCTGGGCGGTCTCGCGCGCCGGATGCCGCTGACGGCGGTGGCATTCGGCATCGGGTCGGTGGCCATCGTGGGATTGCCGCCGCTCAACGGCTTCGTGAGTGAGTGGGTCGTAGCGCAAGGTCTCTTGCGCGGGGTGCAGAACCGGATGCTGCCGGCCTTCGTGGCTCTCGGCATTGCCGGCCTCGGCCTGATCGGCGGGCTTGCCCTGGCGTGCTTCAGCCGGGTGACTGGCGGGGTGTTCCTGGGCCGGCCGCGTGCACCGGAGGCCGAGGTGCGGGATGAACCGGGCCTCGTGGTTCCCATGCTTGCGCTGGCGGTATTGTGCGTCGGGCTCGGCGCCTTCCCTGCGATTGCCGTGCGGCCCGCTGCTATCGTCGTCGGGACGATTGTAGCGGGGGGCACCGAGGGAATCACCGAGGCCGGGTCTGCTGTTACGAGCGCCCTCCCTTTCCTTGGCACCCTCGGTGCACTGCTGGCAATGCTGCTGGTGCTGCTGTGGTATCTGCGTCTGCGCGCCGGCCGATTGCAAGAGCCGGTCATCGGGATGACGTGGGGATGCGCCTATGGTCGTCCGGACGGCCGGATGCAGTACACCGCCTCGTCGTTCAGCGCGCCGGTGCTGCGCGCGTTCGGCAGCGTCGCGGCACCTCGGGTCAAGCGTGATGCGACCTCGCTCAGCACCGACCCGGGCGACCTGGTCCTGGCCAGGGTGGCCGCTCCCGTCTGGCAGCGAGTCCGCGCCCTCACCGAGGTGCTGCGCCCGCTGCAGCAGGGGCGGATCACGCGGTACCTCCAGTACATGGTGCTCACGGTGGTGCTTCTCCTGGGCGCGCTCTTCGCCGCGATCGTGCGGCAGCCGTGAGCGGGCTCATCTGGGGCGCGGGCTGCATTCTGGCAGGCGCCGTCTGCGCGGTGCTCTTTCGGCGATGGAGCACCGCAGCCGACCGACTCTACGCCGTGTTGCTCCTCGCCGGGTGCGTCCTGGGAGTAATTCCAGCGATCCGTGTGCTGGGTGGCGCACCGGTGCCGACCGCCGCACTTGCGGGGTCACTGCCCGGTGGTCCGTGGAGCTTTGGTCTCGATCCGCTCTCGGCCTGGTTCGTGTTGGTCATTCTCCCTGTCGGGGCCGCCGCCGGAGTGTTCGGGACGGCGTACCTGGCGCCGGAGCGCGCGCATCGCAGTGTCCACGTGGTGCACGGCCTGTTCGCCCTGCTCCTGGTGGCCCTGGTCGGGGTGGTCACGTCGCAGGCGATGATGCCGTTCCTCGCCTCCTGGGAAGTGATGGCGGTGAGCGCGTACCTGCTCGTCGTGTTCGAGAGTGAGCGGGGCGAGGTTCGTCGCGCGGGCCTGGTCTACATCGTGCTCACCCATACGAGCCTCCTCGCGCTCTTCGGGATGTTTGCCGCCCTGAGCGCGCATGCCGAAGGCCGCAGCTTCGCCGACCTCGCCGCCGGAAGCCAGGCCGCGAGCACGGGGCGCACGCTCGCGCTGGTCTTTGCGCTCGTGGGATTCGGCATCAAGGCCGGCGCCGTCCCGCTGCACTTCTGGTTGCCGGGCGCGCACGCCGCGGCCCCGTCGCACGTCTCCGCGGTGCTATCCGGCGTCATGCTCAAGATGGGGATCTACGGGCTGCTCCGGGTGCTCAACCTCCTGGGCTCCCCGCCGGCCTGGTTCGGGTGGACCCTGTTCGGGCTGGGACTGGTGTCGGGTGTGCTGGGCGTGCTGTGGGCGCTGGGCCAGCACGATCTCAAGCGGCTGCTTGCCTACCACAGCGTCGAGAACATCGGAATCATCCTGCTGGGCATGGGCGTCGGGGTCCTGGGGATGGTCTATGGCCATCCGGTGGTGGCGCTGCTGGGGTTCATGGGGGCACTGCTGCACACGCTGAACCATGCGTTGTTCAAGAGTCTGCTGTTCCTGGGCGCGGGGGCGGTGGTGCGGGCGACGGGCACGCGGGAGATCGACCGGCTGGGCGGTCTCGCGCGCCGGATGCCGCTGACGGCGGTGGCATTCGGCATCGGGTCGGTGGCCATCGTGGGATTGCCGCCGCTCAACGGCTTCGTGAGCGAGTGGGTCGTGTTCGGCGCGCTCTTCACGGCCGCGGAGTCAACGGAGGCGATGCGGTTCGTGGTGTTCGGCGCGGCGGGACTGGCGCTGATCGGCGGGCTCGCGCTGGCGTGCTTCAGCAAGCTCGATGGCGTGCTCTTCCTCGGGCTGCCGCGCGCGCCCCTCGGCGATGGCCTCGCTGCGAGCGAACCGACGGCGGGCATGGTGGTGCCGGCGCTGGTCCTCGCGGGCTTCTGCGCAGTCATCGGCCTCGTGCCGACGCTGGTGCTGGCGCCGGTCCGGCTGGTCGCCGCAAGCGTGGCACGAATGATGGACGGAAGCACCGGGGTGCAGACGTGGGCCGCCGGGGCGACGGGCGTTTCCACGGTGGCCGCGGCACTCATCCTGGTTGGGGGCGCGGTGCTGCTCTTCCGCGGGTACCTGGGCCGAGCGGGGGAGGTCCGCGCCGGCGCGACGTGGGCGTGCGCGGGGCCGGGGCTGACCCCGAGAATGCAGTACACCGCGTCGTCCTTTGCGGCGCCGCTGCTGTCCGCATTCGGACCGCTCGCCGCAGTGTGGGAGGCCCGAAAGCCGACGAGCTTTCACTCTCACCCGGTGGACCTGGTTCAGGACCAGGTGGTACTGCCGGCGTGGCGGGCACTGGATGACTGGAGCCGGCACCTGCGAGCATGGCCGGGCGCGCGCATCCGATGGTACCTCCTGGCCGTCGTCTCCACGCTGCTTCTTCTGCTTTATCACCTGATGAAGTGGCAGGGCGGAGCATGACGCCCTGGCCTTTCGTGACGCTGGTGATGGTCCTGGCCGTGGCTCCCGCCTTGCCCGGTATCGCGACGCGCACCCGGGCGTTTCTGACGGGGCGCCGGGGAGCACCCGTGCTGCAGCTGTACCGGGACCTGGCGAAGCTGCTCCGGAAGAATGTCGTCTACAGCGGCACTACGACGGCGGTGTTCCGCATCGGGCCGATCGTGGTCCTCGCGACGGTGCTCGTCGCCGCTGCGCTCCTCCCGCTGGACGGTCATTCGGCACTGCTCAGCTTCTCCGGAGATCTCGTTGCGTTCGCCGGATTACTGGCACTGGGCCGCTTCGCGCTCGTGCTCGCCGGTCTGGATACGGGGTCGAGCTTCGAGGGGATGGGGGCGAGCCGGGAAGTCACGGTCTCCGCCTTCGCCGAGCCGGTGCTGTTCCTCTGCTTCACGGTGCTGGTCCTCGCCACCGGTGAACTGTCGCTTGCCGGCATGCTGGGAGAGCGGCTCGCGGCGGTCTGGGTCCTGACCCTGCCATCGCTCGCCCTCACGGCCGTCGCCCTGTTCATGCTGGCGCTCGCGGAGACGTCCCGGGTGCCGGTAGACGATCCCGGGACCCATCTCGAACTCACGATGATCCACGAGGTGATCGTGCTCGATCACAGCGGGCCGGAGCTCGCCATGATCCTGTTCGGCAGCGCCCTCAAGCTCGCGCTCTTCGGCGCGCTGGTGGTGAGCCTCGTGGTGCCGCGCGCACTGGTGTCGCCCCCGCTGGCGGCGCTGATCCTGCTCGGCGGACTCGTGGCAGTGGCGGTTGGCGTCGGCATCGTCGAAGCAAGCATGGCGCGACTGCGGATGAACCGGCTTCCCCAGTTCCTCGTGGCGGCCGGTGCCCTGGCCGTCGTCGGCGTGATCCTCCTGCTGCGGTGAATCATGTCAGACCTGCATGAGCTGCTCCTCCTCGGCGTGGTCCTCACCAATTTCTGGGTGTTGGGGACCACGCGGTTGAGCTCGGCCATTCGCGCCACCGCGATTCAGGGAGCGCTGCTGGCAGCGCTGCCCGTTGCGCTGCACCCGGGATGGTCGCTGCACATCATCGGGCTCGCGGTCGGCACGCTGCTGGTGAAGGCGATCCTCCTGCCGACCTTCCTCTCCTGGGCCATCCGCGAGGCGGCCGTACGCCGGGAGATCGAACCCCTGATCGGATTCTCCGGGTCGCTCCTGCTGGGGACGATCGTGGTGGCCCTGTCGTTCGGCATTGCCCAGCGCATTCCCCTGCCGGAATCGGAGAGCGGCCTCCTCATCCCGGTCGCACTGGCGACGGTGATGATCGGCCTCATCGTGCTGACGACGCGGAACAAGGCGCTGACGCAGGTGGTCGGCTACCTGATCCTCGAGAACGGGATCTACGTCTTCGGGCTGAGCCAGGCGGAGCGCGTGCCCTTCCTCGTCGAGCTGGGCGTCCTGCTGGACATCTTCGTCGGCATCTTCATCATGGGCATCGTGGTCTTCCACATCAATCGCGCATTCGACTCGCTGGACTCGACCCGATTGACCGAGTTGAAGGATTGATGATCCTCCTGCCGATGGTGCTGGTCCCGATCGCCGCTGCGGTGGCTGCCTACCTGGTGCGGCCGCTGAGCGTGCGTCTCGGCCTGCTGGTCGTGACCTCGGTCCTGCACCTGGGCGCGGCGGGATATCTCTGGCGCGGTCCGGTCGCGCCGGAAGTCGGCGGATGGCTCGCGATCGACGCGCTGGGCCTCCTCGTGGTCTCGCTGGTGAGCCTGCTCTTCTTCGTGATCGCGGTGTACGCGGCGGGGTTCCTGCAAACCGAGCCCCCGCGCGGAGGGCGGGTCTTCGTCAGCTGCCTGCTGGCATTCCTGGCCGCGGCCACCTTGGTGGCCGTGAGCCACCACATGGCGCTCCTGTGGGTGGGCATGGAGACAACCACTCTCGCGCTCGCGCCCCTCGTGTACCATCGGCACGACCGCCGATCGCTGGAGGCGGTGTGGAAGTACCTGCTGCTGTCGTCCGTGGGGATCGCGCTGGCGCTGCTCGGCACGTTCTTCCTGGCCGCCGCGCAGACCTCAGGGCGTCCTCTCCTGCTCGAGGACCTGATCGCCGGAAGTGGCAGCCTTCACCCGGCGCTGCTGCAGACGGCGTTCATCTTCCTCCTGGTCGGTTACGGAACCAAGATGGGACTGGCGCCGCTGCACTCGTGGAAGCCCGATACCTATGGTGAGGCGCCCAGCCTGGTCGCGGGGCTCATGGCGGGCGCGCTGACGAGCTGCGCGTTCCTCGGGCTCGCGCGCATCACCGAGATCACGATGGCCGCCGGACAGGCGGCGTTCGTGCAGCCCCTGCTCGTGGCGTTCGGCGTCATGTCGCTGGTGGTGGCGGCGGCCTTCATGATCGGCCAGTCGGACCTGAAGCGATTGCTGGCCTACTCGAGCGTGGAACACATGGGCCTGTTGGTGCTCGGCCTGGGGCTGGGCGGCGTCGGCCGGTACGGGACGGTCCTTCACCTCGTCAACAACGGGCTGATCAAGGGGCTGATGTTTCTCGCCGTCGGGAACGTCGTGCTCGCGACCGGGTCATCGCATGCGGGCGCCGCGCGCGGCATTCTCCGGCGCGCCCCGGTGACAGGGGTGCTGCTGCTTCTCGGACTCTTCGCCGTGACCGGGTCACCGCCATTCGGGCTGTTCCTCAGCGAATTCACCATCCTGAACGCGGCCATCGGGCAGGGGCACCCGTGGGTGGCCGTCGCGATGCTCGCGTTCCTCGCACTGATCTTCGTCGGCATGGCGGCGGTGGTCCTGGAGGTGATCTACGACCCGCCGGTAACCGAGGTGCCGCCGGTACGAGAGAGCGTCCTCCTGGTCGCGGGCCCGATCGTCCTGCTGGCGCTGGTCCTGCTGCTCGGGGTGTACATCCCGCCAGCACTGCAGCAGGTGCTCACCGATGCAGCCTGGGGTCTCGGGGGAGGGGCGCGATGACGGCCTTCGATGGACTGGGCCTGCGCAACCGCCGCACCATCCCGTTCGCGGCACTCCCCATGGAGACGGTGCCACGCTTCCGGGACACGGTGTGCCAGGCGGTGCGGGACGGCTGGCGGCTCGTCGCGTTCTTCGGCATGCCCGGCTTCGCGGACCGGATCCAACTGGTGGCCATCCTGGCGCAGGATGAGCGCGGTCAACTCGGCGCGTTGACCACGTTGGTGGATGGATCGTATCCGGCGCTCACTCCCGAGTGCCCGGAGGCACATCTGTTCGAGCGGGAGATCGCGGAGCAGTGCGGCGTCGTTCCGGAGGGGCACCCGTGGCTCAAGCCGGTCCGCCGGCATCCACCCGACGAGGCGGGTCGGCAGGTGTCGAGGGGGACGGCGGAGCGGGAGGAGTATCCATTCTTCCAGATCCACGGCAGCGAGGTTCACGAGGTCGCCGTGGGACCGGTGCACGCGGGCATCATCGAACCGGGGCATTTCCGCTTCCAGGCACACGGTGAGGAGGTGCTCTTCCTCGAGATCATGCTCGGCTATCAACATCGGGGAGTCGAGCGTCTGCTGGAAACGCGCCGATGGCCGGACGCCGTCCTGATCGCGGAGTCGATCGCCGGCGATACCGTTATCGCGCATGCGAGCGCCGCCTGCGGTGCCATCGAGGCGCTGGCCCGGAGCCGCAAGACGCCCAGGGCGCAGACCATCCGCGGCATCGCCCTCGAGCTGGAGCGCCTGGCCAATCACATCGGAGATCTCGGCGCGATTGCGGGAGACATCGCATACCAGCCTGCCGCGGCGTACTTCGGGCGGATGCGGGGTGAGTGCCTGAACCTCCTGATGACCCTCTCGGGCAACCGCTACGGACGGGGCCTCATCCGACCGGGGGGCGCGCTCTTCGACATCCCGGCCGGGATGGCGGACGAGATGCGCGCGCGCCTGGCGGTGCTGGCCGAGGAGCTGCTCCCGGTGGGACACCTGCTGCTCAAGAACGCCTCGGTGCAGGCGCGGCTCGAAGGCGTCGGTGCCGTAACGCCCCAGCAGTGCCTCGAGCTCGGCCTGGTCGGTGTGGCGGCGCGAGCGTGCAAGGTGTCGCGGGATGTGCGGCACGACCACCCGTACGGGGTGTTCCGGTTCGCCCACATTCCGGTGTCCACCGCGTGGGCCGGCGACGTCCTGGCGCGAACGCTGGTGCGCTGGCTGGAGGTGCAGCGCTCGCTCGAGTTCGTGATCGAGCAAGTTGGCGCGCTGCCCAAGGGCGCCGCGCAGGTGCCATGCGACGCGCTCAGGCCCGCGGAACTGGTGGTGGCGCTGGAAGAAGGCTGGCGGGGGGAAGTCGCGCACGTGGTGATCACCGACGAGGCCGGGGGGATCCGCCGGCACAAGGTGGTGGATCCGTCGTTCCACAACTGGAGCGCGCTGGCAGCGGCGATGCCGGGAAACCAGATCTCGGACTTTCCGCTGTGCAACAAGAGCTTCAACCTGTCGTACGCGGGGCATGACCTCTAATGCTTGACTTCCTCCGCACCCGGTTTGCGCAGGGCACCCGGACATCGGCATTTCCCGGCGGGGCCGCGGAGTTCCCGGAGCGCTTTCGCGGCAGGCCGGTGCTCGATGCCGCCCGATGCCTGGAGACCTGCCACGAGTGTCAGGCAGCTATGCCCTCCACACTGCTCGTCGTGACACCGGAAGGCCGGGCATCGCTCGACATTGGCGCGTGCCTGTTCGCGCCCGAGGAGGCAACAGCTTGCCGCCATGGGGCCGTCACCTTCACGGCCGATCCGCGCCTGTCGGCACGAGAGCGCTCCGGCCTGGTCAGCGAGGCGGGGGAGCTCCCCGCCGTCGAGGCGCTGGGGCAACGCATCCGAACGCTGTTCGGCCGGTCGCTGCGTCTGCGCTCGGTCGCGGCCGGAAGCTGCAACGGATGCGAGTCGGAACTGGTGGCCCTGGGCAACGTCGTCTTCGACATGGCGCGGTTCGGCATCCAGTTCGTCGCGTCGCCCCGGCACGCTGACGGCCTGGTGATCACGGGGGCGGTGAGCCGGAACATGCGGGACGCGGTGTATCGCACCTACGACGCGATCCCGGAACCAAAACTGGTGATCGCGGTGGGCGCGTGCGCGATCAATGGCGGTCCCTTTCGGGACAGCCCGGAGGTGGGAAATGGAGTACCGGCCGACCTGCCCGTAGATCTGTGGATCGCGGGGTGCCCGCCGCATCCGCTGACCGTACTGGATGGCCTGCTGCGGCTCCTGGGGCAACTGGACGGGCAGAGTGCGCCTGGCGCGAGATCCGGCGACGCCTCTACCTAGTCATCGTTCATCAGTATGCGCGCGCGCGACATCGCGTCGTTCAGATGCGCAAACACGTTCCTGGGCCCCAACTCGTCGAGCGTCCCGGCGGCTCCGAGGGTGCGGAGGGCGGTCGGCCCGACGCCGCTCAGGATCAGCACCATCCGCGACCGCCGGCAGCGTCCGAGCAGCACGGAGATAACACGGCACGCGTGGGCATCGAGAATGGGCACGGCTCGCAGGTCGCACACGAACACTCGCGGCCGAGTCCCCGCGGCCTCCATCACCCCGAACAGCGTCAGGACCGCATCAAGCAGGAAGAGTTCGGGGGCCCGCCAGTACTCCACGCCAAGCTCGCGTTCGCCAAGCGGGCCTGAGTCGCTCGTGGGTTCATCTGGCGCATCGTGAGATGACACGGCGATATGCCTTGCCGGGCGGCGGATCGCGTCTCAGGGTCGCTTCGCAATCGCGTATGCGAGGTGCCATCGCATTGACATTGAACGCTTGGTCAATGTAGAATCCATTGCGGCCTCGGTCAATCCGGTGAGCGCATGGGCGCGCCCCCGAACTCAACCGGGCGATACCCAAGCGCCGCGATGACGTGCAATCTCGTGAACTCACCTGTCGGTCGATTCGAGTGACGATGCTGCCCTCGAAGCGAATGATGCTCTACCGCGCGCTCCGCCGTCGCTGTCCTCGTTGCGGCGGAGGGCCGATCTTCACGCGCTGGCTCTCTATGACGGCGCGGTGCCCCGGCTGCGGGCTGGTATTCTCCCGTGGGGAGGACGGCTATGGCGTTGGCGCCGTCTGGTTCAACCTCCTGGCTGCCGAAGCGTTCTCTGTTACGGTACTCGTTGGCGTGGTCATGGCGACGTGGCCGAATCCGCCCTGGGACCAGTTGCAGTATGTCGGTCCGGTTGAGGCGCTGACCATGCCTGTGTTTTTCTATCCCTTTTCCAAGACGCTATTCCTCGCGTTCGACCTGAGTTTCCGGCCGAGTGAGCGGGGAGACATAGGCAGGTCGATGGAGTGACCAATCAGTCCACTGGCCGGTGGGTTGAGGCTCCGGCTCTGGCTTGTACGATCTCCAAGGCCTTCACATGCCGGGACGCAAGGCGTCGGAAACGACCCGCAGGGACCAGATCATCAAAGCGGCGTACGCGGTTGCCGCCACTCAGGGGCTTCACGGCCTTACCGTACGGCTCGTTGCGGCCAAGGCGCGGCTGAGCACTGGCTTGGTGCTGTTTCACTTCAGGTCGAGAGACCGGCTCATCGTCGCGCTCCTCGATTGGCTTCTTGCGACAACTACGGTCCTTCACATCGGCCCGGAGATCCGGCTTGTCGCAGCCCCGCTCCGGCGCCTGGTCGCGCTGCTCAGACAGGAAATGGACCGCCTCTCACGGGAGCCGATGCGGCTCAGGTTGTTCTTCGAGTTCTGGGTCATGGGCGGCCGGCACAAGGCGATCGGGACCAAGATGCGGGGCGAGCTGTCGCGGTATCGGGAGGCATTCCGTCCAATGGCCGGGGAAGTACTCGAGGCCGAGCCCCTGCGCTTCCCCCACGTCACGCCCGACGGATTGGCGGCGGTCGCAGTCAGCTTCATCAAAGGTTGTGCAGTTCAGGCAATGATCGATCCTGAGCACTTCGACATCGAGGAGTACTTGCAGGCAGCAGAGGGATTACTCGGCCAGCTAGCCCCTTCCGTCGCGACGAGGACGGTTCGGCGTATGTGAGCCCGACGGTCCGGGCCAGAGCCACACCAGCCGTGCCACGAACAACCCCGCAATTCCCGCCAGCATGACATCACTCAGGAAATGCGCCTGCGCCGCGACTCGGGTGAAGGCGCAGCCGCCCGCCAGCAGCATCCACGCGGGCCAGGTCCGCGGAAACAGATAGCTCGCCATGCCGGCTCCGGCGAACGCGACCATCGTATGACTGCTCGGCAGCCCGATCGCCGAGGTGCTCCAGGGGTGGTCGCTGAAGCCGCGGAAGAAATAGGTGCCGTCGTGCAGGTTGGGTCGTTCGCGCCGGAGAAGGACCTTCAGGAGCTCACACACGATCCCTGCCACGAGCGGCGCCACAGTGAGCAGCATGCCACGCCACCAGAAGCGGCGTGGCGCGGGTGAACCGGTGCCGCGATCGCTGAGGATGAGCGCCACGGACCCCAGCATCCAGGTGGGGAGGAAGCCGGCGATGCGGAAGAGGCGTCCCCAGTCCTTGCCGTAGACGTCGTCCACGCGAAGGTGCTGCCATGCCCATCCGTCGAGTGCGCACGCGAGGGCAAAAAGAAGGGCGCTCGCCAGGAGCGCCCTCGGAGGCATCAATCGACGGAGCGGCGTAGGCTCAGTGGCCACAGCCGCAGCTGTTGCCACATCCTCCGCCTGAGACCGGCAGCTCACCAACCTTGCTGCTCTCCTTCGAGGTGAGCAGTGCCGCTCCACCACTGATCACCCGGCGTACCGGCTCCCCCGTTTCGGGATCCTGCTCGAGCGGCGCATCGCTGAACGACTGGCGCACGTCGAACCGGCGCGGGGTGGGGGAGAGAGTCTCGTAGGTGTACGTGGGCATGAGGAGAGTCTACTCCACCCACTCCGCGATGAACAAGTCCGTCTCGCCCGGCTGGCGGCCATGGCGGTTCGACGCCCAGACCAGGTGCTTGTAGTCGTAGCTGAACATGGGGAACGAGTCGAATTCCGGGTTCGTGGTCACTGCCTCGAGGCCGGTGCCGTCGAGATTGATCAGGTAGAGATCGAACGCCCCGCTGCGCGGACTCCTGTAGTTGGAGGAGAAGATGACCTTTTTGCCATCGGGCGTGAACACCGGCGCGAAATTGGCGCCGCCGAGATTGGTAATCTGGCGTGGGCTGCTGCCGTCGGCGTTCGCGATCCACACCTCGGTGCGCGACGGGCGCACCAGCCGCTGCTTGAGCAGCCGCAGATAGTCGGCAGTGTCGGCGGCGGTCTTGGGGTACGCCGCGCGCCACACGATGCTCTTGCCGTCGGGCGAGAACCAGGCCCCACCATCGTAGCCAATGCGGTCGGTGATGCGCTTCACGTCGCTGCCGTCGGGGGTCATCGTGTACAAATCGATGTCCCCGTCCTTCGTGCTGGTGAAGATCAGCTTCTTCCCATCGGGCGACACGGTGGTCTCCGCGTTGTACGCACCATTATTGGTGAGCTGGCGCAGGTCGGAGCCGTCGAGCTTCGAGGTGTAGATCTCCAGGTAGCCAAGGGGCCACACATAGCCCTGGGACTTGTCGGGCGGCGTGGGGCAGGCCCTGTCGTGCCTGAAGGTGCTGCTGTAGAGGATCCGCTTGTCGCCGTCGTAGAAGAAGCCGCAAGTGGTGCGACCCTCTCCATTCGAGACGCGGCGCATGTTGGAGCCGTCGGCATTGATGAGGTATTGCTGATCGCAACCGGCATCCACCTGTTCCTGCCGCTGGAAGACCAGCTGCCTGCTATCGCGCGAGAAATACGACTCGGCGTTGTTGCCGCCAAACGTCAGCTGGCGGATGTTCCGCAGGTGACGCTCACCGGAGTCGGGCTTCCAGTACGTGCTGGAGGCCGGTGTCGTGGCTACGGGCGTCGGGGCTGCCGCGCTGTCGTTCGACTTGCCACCGCACGCGACCAGCAGCGACGCGGCAATGGACACAACAAGGGCAGCTCGGGCGGTTCCCGGGTTCGAGGTTCGCACGTAAATCCCGTAGCAGCTTGAGGTTGAGACACTGACCAAGGGACGAGAAGGATACCTCCGAGCAGGCATCCGGCAATCCGTATTTTTCCGGATGCCGGCCCTGTTACTGGCCATCATGCCTGCCCTCTGGGGTCGGCCACTCCGGGCACAGGCGTGGGACAGCCCGGCCGCCGACGCTCTGGTGAACCGCGCGGTGGCGCGGCGGGCGCACGTCGACTCGACGTTGCGTGCGTGGACCGGCGACGCCACGGGCACGCTGCAGTTCCTGGTAGAGCTCGGCAACTCCACCGTCTTGCCACCGCGGGTGGTGAAGCTGGTGGAGCTGGCATCGCTGGTTCGCTGGCAGGCCCCGGGCATCACCCAGCAGCGCATCATCGGGCGGCGGGACACCATGCTGCTCCCGGGCGACGTCGGCTTCTATAATGACCGGTACGGCGTCGTCACCAACAACCTGGGCGACAAGATCCGGCTGGGCGACGGACACGACGTGCGCGACCTGCCCCATCCGCTCTCGCCGTCCGGGCGGCCGACGTACGCCTTCGCGATTTCCGATTCCATCTCGATCGCCGTACCGGGACGCAAGGTAGAGGCGTACGAACTCCTGTTGCGGCCGCGCGACCCTGACGCTCCCGGCATGGTAGGCAGCATGTACCTCGATCGCGAAACGGGTGACCTCGTGCGCCTGGCGGTGACCTTTACCCGCGCGGCGATCCTGGACCAGCGTATCGAGCGCCTCGCGCTGGTGCTGGAGAACCTGCTGGTGGAAGGGCGCTACTGGCTGCCGTACCGCCAGGAAATGGAGGTGGTGCGCGGCAGCACGTGGTTCGACTTCCCGGTCGAGGGCATCGTGCGCGCGCGGTGGCTCGTGACCAATCACATAGCCTACGCCGACAGTGCCACCCCACCGCCGTTGCTTTCCACGAACGGCCGGCCCGTCGTGGCCAATTCATCGACCCGCATCACGCTCGCCCCGCCGGAGGAGCGCGATACCTACGAGTGGCACGAGCCGATCTTGAGTGCGCTCGGCCCAACGGAGCAGGCGGTGACCGCCGCCGAAGTGCAGTCGGTGCAGCAACAGGCGGAGAAGCTGGTGCAGCAGAGCGTGCTGGATCGCGCGACGCACGCATCGATTGGCGGCCGCGGCATCTCCGACTTTGCCCACGTCAACCGCGTGGAGGGGCTCGGACTCGGCATCGACGGCCGCGTCGGGCTGGGCGGTGCCTGGCGTGCCGGGGCGCGCGTGGCCTACGGCTTCAGCGACGAGCAGCTCAAGGGTGGGCTCGACATTTCGTGGCGAGCCACGCCGACGATGCGGCTGTCGGCATTCGGCGGGCGCGCGTATCGCGATGCGGGCGATGTCGCCGAGGTGTCGGGAGTGCGCAATACGCTGGCGGCGCAAATCCTGGGGGACGATGACACCGATCCGTACGACGTGTACGCTGCCGGCCTCGCGTTGCGGGTGGAACCGGGTGGCGCATACACGTGGGAGGCGCGCCTCTCGGCGGAGCGGCAAGAGAGCCTGAGCGTCAACGCGTCGCCCTGGAGCGGCACGTATGGGCCGACGATACCGGCGCTGGAACTCGATGCGCTGCGTCTCGACCTGACGCTCACGCGGCAGCGCGACGCGGTCGGCAGCAGCGGCAGTACCCTCGGGTGGAGCGTCAGTGGCCGGCTCGAGGCGATCGATCCGCGGGACGGATCGCCGAATGCGGTGATAGCGCGCGCGGCGGCGTCGCTCATCTACGATCGCCCGGTCGGCCCGCCGCTGCTGCACCTGGAGACGCACGCCGGGGCTGTTGGTGGTGGCACCGTCCCGAGCCAGGAGCTGGTACGGCTGGGTGGCATGGTGACGGGACCGGGCGATTCGTATCACGCGTTCGCCGCGCGCTACGGCATTTCGCAACGCGCCGAACTGCGAATCCCGGTGCCGTTCGTCTCACTGCCCCTGCTCAAGTACGGCAAGAGCCCGGCGCGGGCGACGCTGGCGCCGTACGGCACTCTGGTGTGCGTGGCGGATCGGGTGGCACAAGCGGGGGGATCTTCCGCCAACGGCTGTTATCCGTCGGTAGGCCTGGGCTTCCTCATGCTCTTCGATGTGTTGCGCTTCGACGTGGCCTACGGATTCCGGGAGGGCGGCTGGCGATTCGGAGTGGACGCGGGCCGATTCTTGTGGGGAATCCTGTAGTTCACGAAACCGAGCCGGGGTGGCGGGCGTACGTACCGCAAGTCGTCCCCGTGACTTTGGCGTTTGTTACAATACCCCCACAGCCAGCGCGAGGAGCCTGACTGTCCGAGTTCCTGGTGTATCTCCGCCTTGGTTTTGGCCACATCGCCGACCCGAAGGCCTATGACCACATCCTCTTCGTTGCGGCACTGACGGCGGCCTACCCGCCGGTGGCCTGGCGTCGGCTGGTGTGGCTGGTGACGGCCTTTACGCTCGGGCATTCGGTGACCTTGGCGCTGGCTACGCTGGATCTCGTGCGGGTGAAGACGCAGCTGGTCGAGGTGCTCATCCCGGTGACGATTGTACTCACCAGCATCGCGGCAATCGCGTTCTCAAAGGGCGACTCCGAGGAGAGCGGCCCCACGCGCTCCCAGTTGCCGCAGTACGTGCTCGCGTCCACGTTCGGGCTGATCCACGGGCTCGGATTCTCCACCTTCCTGCGCAGCCTGCTCGGCGGCGAGGAGTCGATCGCGAAGCCACTCCTGGCCTTCAACGTCGGCCTCGAAATCGGCCAGCTCTTCATCGTCGGCCTGGTAATGCTCGTGGGTGTCATCGCTGTCCGGGTGGTGGGCCTCACCCGGCGCGAGTGGGTGCTCATCCTGTGCGGCGGCACGATGGCCGTCGCGCTGACCATGATCGTCGACCGACTCAACCCCGTCTCCTGACCAACGGATGCCTGCATGTCGCTGCTGACCTGTCGTCCTGCCGCGCGCGTCCTTGCTGCGCTGGCTGCCGTTACCACGCTCGGCGCCATCCCGCTGGCTGCTCAGCAGTGGCTCAATGCGGGACCCAATCCGAAGACCAACCTCTCCAATTTCCGCGCCATCGATGAATGGCCCGATCCGAACAACGTGCGGACGGCTAGCGGGTCGCCAGGGCCGGAATACTGGCAGCAGCGGGTGGACTACGTCATCCGTGCCACCCTGGATACGGTGGCGCACAAGCTCACCGGCACGGAGCGCATCACCTATCACAACAACTCGCCCGATGCGCTGCCGTATCTCTGGTTCCAGCTGGACCAGAACATCGACGACGCGAAGGTGAGCCGCACGATCGCGTCGGAGTCGGCGTTGCCCACGAAGCTGAGCCCGGCGGCGCGGCGGTTCCTGGCGCCAGAGCCCTTTGCCGGCGGCGACCGCATTGCCCGGGTGCAGGTACAGGTGCCCACGGGCGAGAAGGGCAAGTCCCAGCTGGTGGACGTGCCCTACGTGATCAACGGCACCGAGCTCAAGATCCCGCTGCCGTCGGCACTCGCCTCCGGTGCCTCCGCGGTGCTCGAGATCGACTGGTCGTACAACGTGCCGGAGAACAGCCGCAATGGCCGCGGGGTGCGCGAGCAGGTGAAGGACGGGTGGCTCTACGAGATGGCGCAGTGGTATCCGCGCGCCGCCGTCTATGATGACGTGAACGGGTGGCAGACCGACCAGTTCCTGGGTCAAGGCGAGTTCTACCTCAACTTCGGCAACTACGACGTGAGCCTGACGGTGCCGCACGACCACATCGTCCAGGGCACGGGCGTGATCGTGAACCAGGCAGAAGTGCTGACGGCGACGCAGCGCTCGCGCCTGGCCGAGGCATTCGCGTCGGAAACGCCGAAGTTCATCATCGGCGCGGACGAGGTGATGACGCCGGGCACACGCCCGGCGGGCACGGCGCCGCTCACCTGGCACTTCAAGGCCGAGAACGTGCGCGACTTCGCCTGGGCATCCTCGAAGACATTCGTGTGGGACGCGGCAGGCTTCAAGTACAAGCCCGAGCAGAAGCCGATCGAGATGCACTCGCTCTATCCCCGCGACGCGATGCCGCTCTGGGACAAGGTGTCGACCAGGGCGATCATCCAGACGATGAAAAGCTACGGACGCATGGCATTCCCGTACCCATACCCCAAGGCGTCCAACATTCACGGGCCGGTGTTCGGGATGGAGTATCCGATGATCGCCTTCTGCGGTGCCCGTCCGCAGCCCGACGGCTCCTACACGCCGCAGGTGGAGCGCGCGCTGATCTCCGTCACGATCCACGAGGTCGGGCACAACTGGTTCCCGATGATCGTGGCGTCAGACGAGCGGAAGTGGACCTGGATGGACGAGGGCCTGAACAGCTTCCTGCAGTACTATGCGGAGCAGGACTGGGAGAAGGGCTACCCCAGCAACCGCGGCCCGGCGAAGAACATCGTGAAGTACATGCAGGACCCCGACCAGGTGCCGATCATGACCGAGTCGGACGTGATCCACCGCGCCTTCGGCAACAACGGCTACGGCAAGCCCGCGGCCGGGCTGGTGATGCTGCGGGAACAGATCATGGGCCCGGAGCTGTTCGACCAGGCGTTCCACGAGTACTCGACCAAGTGGGCGTTCAAGCAGCCGCAGCCGGCCGACTTCTTCCGGTCACTGGAAGAGGCCGGCGGAGACCAGTTGAACTACTTCTGGCGCGGGTGGTTCTTCACCACATATGCCAACGACCAGGCGGTGACGTCGGTGGAGACGCAGCCGGCGGATTCGCTGATCGGGAACACGTCGCGGGGCAGTCATTACGTGCGCATCACCATCGAGAACAAGGGCGGAATCCTGCTTCCGATCCAGATGAACGTGACCTTCGCTGACGGATCCACTGAATTCGTGAAGATCCCGGCCGATGCCTGGCGCCAGAACGAGCTCACGCACCAGTACGGCTTCTTCACCGACAAGGTGGTGACAAAGGTGGTAGTGGACCCGAATGAGGTATTCGCCGATGTGAACCGGGAGAACAACACCTGGACGGCGGAGGGAGCGGGCGTTTCGTGAGATTGTCGGCGGCCCGCCATTGGAAGCCGTGGCGGCTTGGGGCGCTCGCGCTCGTGATGACCGCGAGCGCGCCAACCGCACCGCCTGTGGCCCGGCACGACGTCCACGTCACCCTCACCCGCATGGCAGTGGACAGCGGGGCCATCGTCTCCCGCATCCGCTGCTTCAAGGATGACCTGCAGCTCGGGTTGATGAAGTTCCACAACCTTCGCAAACTCGACCTCGGCACCAGCAAGGATGCCGACTCCCTCTTCTCCGGGTACCTCGCGGAGCGGGTCTGGGTAGAGGCCGACGGTATCCGGCTCAAGGGCATCGTCCAGGCGTCCGGGGTCGAGGTCGATGAGCAGGGTCAGCCCATGATGTGGTTCGTGGTCGAGTACGCCACCTCCGTTCCGCCGAAGCAGCTCGGCATCCGCAACGACCTGCTGTTCGAGATGTTCCCCAGCCAGCAGAACATCGTCAACGTGCTGAGCGTCAAGGACGACCGGCGCTTCTCGTTCTACTTCGTGCCGGGAAATTCCAGGGTCCAGCAGGTCACCCTGCAGTAGGCGTCAGGTCTCGAGCACGAAGGTGACCTCCACGTCGGTCAGCGGTGCCGGAGTCATTCCATCTCCCTTGGTATCAGCCCTCGTAGTGGCTCAGTTGCATCCTCAGCGTCCACTCCCGCGCTTCCACCGCGGCCGGCACGTGGATGGCGAACGCCTCGCCGTACCAGGCGCTGTTGCCGTCGATGGTCAGGTCGGTGGCGAGGACGCCTCCCTCCGGGAGCATCGTGTAGAAGAAGCGGTGCTGCAGCTTTCGCGCGTTGATGAGCGGGGTGACATCGACTGGTGGCGTCACGCTGGAGTTGGTGAGCGTGATCGGTCGCGGTGTAGGTAGCTGTTCGGGACGAGCCTCAGGGTTCCCGGACTGGGCGCGCGGCGGGCAACGGGCCCGGCCCATCGGGATCGGTGATCACCGCACTCTGGAACGTGCTGTCCTGGCGCCGCATGAGCGTGAGCGTCACCTCGTTGATGAACTCCGACTCCTCCCGGCGCGTCGCCCGGGCTCTCGCCGTTGCACCCGGCGACAGCAGTGGCGGAGCACGGCCACGATGAGGCCGAGGAGGGCGGGTCCGACCGCGTCAGCGCGCCGCATCGACATTGATCCGCCCCTCGTGAGTAAGCGCCTCGGCCAAGACATCATCGCGCTGATCCTATGACGTCCCGGCGCTCCACAACTTCACAGCTGCCCGAAGGTCGGGAGCGGCCGGGAAACATCAAAACGCCCACGCCAACCGCACCATGAAGTTCCTGCCCATGCCGAGATTCCGGCTGTCCTCCACGAAGTTGCGATAGCGGTTGAGGAACCAGACGTACTGCTGGTTGAACGCGTTCAACAGATCGAGGTTGAGCGAGATCAGCTGGCCGCCCACCGGAAACTGGGCGCCGGCGCCGAGGTTGACCAGGGTGTACCCGCCCGGAATCGGCGTGCCCGGCTCGAGCTCATTCGGGTCGACGCGGGACGCAACCTTTGCCGTGACCGTCGAGGCGCCGACCGAGAAGTAGGGTGCCCGGTACCACTTGCCGTCGCCGCCGATCAGCTTGGCGGAATATCGGATCCGCAGCGGGGCGATCCACGGAATCGGCTGGTCCAGCACCTGGTTCTGCGCGTAGGTGTAATCACCGCCCCCTTCGAGTTCCAGCCAGTGGGTCGGGTGGTAGTCGACGCCGGCCTCGAACCCGTAGAACACCGCGTTCCCCTGCGTCACCTCGTACTCCTGCAGCCCCGACGCCTCCGGGTCGGCTGAGTTCGTGTCCAGCCCCGACGTGGGATTCGAGTAGATGAAGTTGTGAATCGGCGTGTAGAACCCGCCAACCTCGAGCTGGGCATGGCCACTCTGCACCCGCAACGCCAGGTCGGTGGTCCAGGAGGTCTGGTTCTGCAGCGAGTCGTTGCCGATGAGGAACTGCGGCACCCCCTCGTGGACCCCATATCCGAACAGCTCGAAGATGGTCGGCGCACGGAAGGCGTGCCCGACGTTCACGACGAGAGCCACCGGCTCGCTCAGGTGATACAGGCCGCCGATGTTGCCGGTGATGGAGTTGTAGGTGCGGGTCTGCTGCGGGACGATGCGATTCCGGCCTTCCCGTCCCACCTCGGCCTCGTCCACATCGAGCTGGCGGAAATCGTAGCGGAGCCCGAGCGAGAGGGTGAAGCGGCCGAAATCCGCCTGCTCGAAGCCGAAGACGCCGATCCCGAACGCCTGGTTGGGGGGCAGGAACTTCTCGGTACCGAAACGGTCCCAGCCGTTGTGGTAGCCCTGCACGCCGATCGTGCCCACGAACGGGCCGAGCGGGTTGTTGTGGTAGTGCACGTCACTGGTCCACAGGCCATTCTGCAGTCCTGAAGCGACCTCGGCCTCGGTGTCGCCTGCCTCCTCGAACTCCCGCCGCCGGTTGCTGTCGTACCCGACATTGGCCTCGACGCGGGAGGCGCCACCGGTCGGTGCCACCAGGCCGATGTTGAAGCGGTTGTCGGTGACGTGCTGAAACGGGGTGGCCGCGGGATCCTCGTCCATCAGCTGCAGGGTCTCATAGCGATGGACATAGGAGCCGGTGAGCGTGCCCCACTTGGCGTGATAGCCCAGGCCGATGCTGCCGTCCACGGTGGAGAACCCGGTGTTGTACAGCGTGCCGACCGGTGTCACGATATTGTCCCCGTTCCGCCCGACGAGCGCCGCCCGGAATCCGAAGCCGCCGCTCGCGCCATCGAGCATCAGCGTGCCGTCGGGGTTGATGTTGTTCGTGCCGTACGCTCCCAGGATCTTGCCGCCGACCGTCGCCTTGGTGCCGATGGCATCGGGAATCGCGGGGGGAATGACATTGACGACCCCGCCGACGGCGTCGGAGCCGTACAGCACGCTGGCCGGGCCCTTGATGACCTCGATGCGCTCGGCGTCGGAGGTCTCGATGTTGGGGCTGTGCTCGTCGGCGCACTGCTGGGTGTCGGTGCGCTGGCCGTTCGCGAGGATCAGCACGTTGTTTGCCGACAGGCCCCGAATGACGGGCTTGCCGATCCCGGCACCGGTGGTCCACGCGGTGACGCCCGGGATCTTGTCGATTGTCTGGCCCAGGTTCGCCGTGTGATCGGCCTCGAGCTTGGCGCCACCGAGAACCGCCACGGGCTGCGGGGAGGTCAGGGCCGTCGTCGCGTTGGGACTGGCCGTGACCTGCAGCGGCGGCAGCTCGACGAGCGATTCGTTGAGCGTGACGTTGAGGGTGAGGTCATCCGCGCCCAGGGTGACGCGCCGCGACTGCGGCCCGAAGCCCAGCAGCGCAAACGTGACGTTGTACGTGCCGCCCGGAAGATTGACCAGGGCGTAGTTGCCCTCCTGGTCGGTCACCACCAGCCGGGAAAACTCGGCGACGGTCACGCGGACGCCGGCGAGCGGGTTTCCGTGGAAGTCGGTCACCTTTCCATGGAGGCGGCCCGCGTCGCGCAGGGGCGCCGACGCGGGTGTATCAGACACGGCCGCGGATGCCATTGCCGCGGCGAGCAGCAGTGCGTACATGCGGGATCTCCAGGCACGATTGAACCGCCCGCGAGGACGGTGAAATGAGCAGCCAGCAGCGCCAACGGCCCGTCAGGACGGGGCATCAGCGACTGCGCGATGTCAGGGTGCTTCTGGTGTCAGGCGGAGAGGACGGGTGGGGCTCGCGGGCGTGCGCTGGAATCGGGGGTGAAGGTGACGCGGACCAAGTGTAGAACGCCGAGGGGCGCCTGCGGGGCTGCCTCAGAAGCGCCTGTCGGCTGCACGGTGCACGGCACCGGGCCGGGAACTGGAAGCGGAGCAGCGAGCGCGCAGACATCGGCGTGCGTCCGCGGGGCACCCTGAGCATTGACCCGCGAGCCAGCCACCGCTGCGTGCCCGACCCATGCCACAACACTGCATCGATCAGGGGGAGCCCCGGGCCGCCGAGCACGAACAGGCTCAGCAGGAAACCACGAAGCAGGGTCAGCAGGGGACGGCGGTGCATGCTGTCAAAGTAGTCCAGGGAAAGTCCGGCGCAACCGTTACGGGAACGGGGCAAACCGGGTTTCGCCGGTCTCCAGCATCCGCTCCAGGTAGGGGTGGCACATCCCGCACTGGTCGCCGCACCCGGTGTTCGCCACCAGTTCCTCGATCGTCCAGTCATACTCCCGTGACAGGCGCAGGAGGCTGTCGAAGGTCATGCGCTGGCAGACGCAGCGGGTCACGGCCCACCGGTCCGGAATCCGGCTCACGGGTTCGTGGGACGGATGTCGAGTTCGCTCACGAGTGCGCGGCCCGGCAGCCGGAGGGCGGTGAGGATCGTGTCGGCGACATCCTCTGGCCGCAGGATCTTCTCCGCGTTGGAAGGGAGGAGGGGCTGATTCTCCAGCATCGTGGTGGCCACCGAACCGGGACAGACAGCGATCACCCGGATGTTGTTCTTCCGTTCTTCCAGCATGAGCGCCTTGCTGAAGCCGAGCACGGCGTGCTTCGAGGCGACGTAGGCAGTGCCGCCCACGAAGCCGTTCCGCCCGGCGAGGCTCGCGATGTTCACGATGTCGCCCCGGCCGGCGTTGCGCATTCCGGGCAGCACTTCGCGCGTCACGAGGAAGAGGCTTCGCACGTTGGTGCGCATCGTGGCGTCCCAGTCGTCCACGCTGAGTTCGCTGAACGGCCTCGCGATGAGCACGCCGGCGTTGTTGATCAGGGTGTCGACTGGGCCGAGCGCCTGGGCGACGTGGGCGGTGAGGGCACGCACCTGTTCCTCGTTGCCGACGTCGGCCGGCAGACCATCGGCCGTGATTCCGGCACCGCGCAGTTCGAGCAGCAGGCGCTCCAGGCGCTCGGGTGTGCGGGCACAGACACCTACCGACCAGCCGGCACGGCCGAGGGTGAAGGCGACGGAACGCCCGATGCCTTCAGTGGCGCCGGTAACGAGGGCGACGCGGGATCGAGTCATGTTTGAGTATACCGGCTTTAGTGAGCACGGCTCTACCTTTCGTCGCTCATGACCTCACCCCGCTACGTTTTTTCCTGTTCGCGACGCCACAAGGTCGCTGTCGACGCGACCCGTTACTGGGCTGCCGCCCGCTGCCCGATCTGCAAGTCGCCCGTAGACCGGACGCGATCCGCGCGCCTTCGGCAGTGGATCCGTGGAGCCGCTCCCCGTTCGCGGCTCCGAGTCGGCCGGCTGGTGCTGACGCCGCTCGATGGCGCCGGCTGGCTCCTGCTCCTCGCCATCCTGCTCGTGGCACTGGTGTACCGTCTTGCCGGTGATCGCACCTGGTGGGGTACGGTGCTCATCTATAGCGGGCGGTGGCCCTGGCTATTGCCCGTCGGGGCCGCTGCCATTGCCGCACTCGCCTGGCGGCGCACCGCGCTGGTGCCGGTCGGCCTCGCGGCACTGGTCGTGATGGGACCGATCATGGGCGGGACGATGAGCACCGTACCACTCTGGCCGCGGGGCGACATCCGGCCGCTGCGCGTCCTCACCTACAACGTGGAGACCGGCAACGTGGTGGCGTTCCGGCTTCGTGAGATCCTCGCCGCCACGCGGCCCGATATCGCCGGGTTCCAGGAGTGCGGCAAGCTAATGCGCGATGCGCTGGCCACCCTGGAGGGTTGGGCGGTGATCGACACCGCGTACACCAACTGCTTCCTCAGCCGCTATCCGTTGCGCGCGCCACCGGTCATCATGCCCGCGCGGAATTTCCAGGCCGCGGGTGGCTCGGCGGCGGTGTCGCGCTACGAGGTGCTCACACCGGGCGGGGTGGTGGCGGTCTTCGTGCTGCACCTGGAGACCCCGCGCCATGGCGTGGAGCACCTGCTCAGCGATCCATCCAATGCGCCGCGCGCCATCGACGCCAACAACCTCCTGCGCGATACCGAGTCGCGCGTCGTGCGCCGGTGGGTCGACTCCACCACCGGGCCGCGCATCGTCATGGGGGACTTCAACCTGCCCGTCGAGAGCGTGATCTGGCAGCGCTATTGGGGCACGCTCGACGACGCCTTCGGCACGGCCGGCAACGGCTGGGGATACACCCGGCTCAACGGCTGGATCAAGGTGCGGATCGATCACATCCTCCTCACCCCGGATCTCAAGGCGGCGAGCGCGCACGTGGGTGACGACTGGGGTTCGGACCACCTGCCTTTCGTGTCGGAGGTCATGTGGCGATGACGACGCGGTCGCTGCGGACCCTGGCACTCCTGCTTGCGCTGCTTGCCTCCAGTGCCGCCGCCCAGGCGACGCCGAGGCGGGCGCGTGATCTCGGCATCATTACCGGCGTGATGCCGGTGGGGCCCCTCAATACGATCACCGACGTGCCCGGCGTGCTCGTGGGCCAGACCACGGTGACGATCGGTGATTCGGTGCGCACCGGCGTCACCGCGATCCGGCCCACTCCGGAGAACCTCTTTCTCGAGCGTGTGCCCGCGGCGATCTACGTGGGCAACGGGTTCGGCAAGCTGCTCGGCGTTACCCAGGTGGTGGAACTGGGCGAACTCGAAACCCCGATCCTCCTCACCTGCACGCTGTGCGTGTGGCGCGCCGCCGACGCGATGGTGACCTGGATGCTCGAGCAGCCCGGCATGGAGAAGGTGCGCTCGATCAATCCGGTCGTGGGCGAGACCAACGACGGCTACGTGCTCAACGCCATCCGCTCCCGTCTCGTCTCCGAGGCCGATGTGCGCCATGCGCTCACATCGGCAACTGGCGGCCCCGTGGCGGAGGGCAGCGTCGGTGCCGGAACTGGAACGATCGCATTCGAGTGGAAAGGGGGCATCGGCACGTCGTCGCGGCAGGTGAAGGTAGGCGACAGCACGTGGACCGTCGGCGTACTGGTGCAGTCAAACTTCGGTGGTGCCTCCGAGCTCACCATCGTCGGCGTTCCGGTCGGCCGCGCGCTTGGCAAATCGGGGCTCTCCGCCCTCGCCCCGGCGAAGGGCCCGCTTGGCTCGATCATGGTCGTGGTGGCCACAGATGCCCCGCTCAGTGACCGCAACCTGCGCCGGCTCGCGTCCCGCGCGATGCTCGGCATCGCGCGTACCGGCTCGAACGTGGATAACGGATCGGGCGACTACGTCATCGCATTCTCGACCAGCAAGGCGGTGCGCCGGCTCCGCGGCGCGGCACGCATAACCCAGGCCGATGTCGGTAACGACGCGGTGTCGCCGCTCTTCCAGGGCGTGGCCGAAGCGACGGAAGAAGCGATCTACAACAGCCTCTTCATGGCGACCACCCAGACCGCCAATGGCCACACCGTCGCCGGCATTCCGGTGGATGAGGTGCTCGGTATCCTCAGATCCCGTGGGGCACTGGGAAGTCCGCAGTAGGCCAGCTTCACGCGATCGCACGGTGTGGCAGCCCGATTTGACAGGGGCTCCTTCCGCCTGCATGATGCAGATGACTCCAGCCGAAGGAGGTGCAGGCCATGAAAGTCTATGGCCCCAACGCCCTGCGAAACGTGGCGGTGACCGGCCACGGGGGCAGTGGCAAGACCAGCCTGGTGGACGCGCTCGCCTTTGTATCGGGCTCGAGCCGCCGCCACGGTCGCATCAAGGACGGCAGTACCCTCACTGATACCTCCCCCGACGAAATCGAGCGGCAACATTCCATCACGCTGGGCCCGGCGTACGCGGAGTGGCTCGATACCAAGATCAACCTGCTCGACACGCCCGGTTACCTGGAGTACCTGGGTGAAGCCGTCGCCGCGCTGAGCGTGGCCGACGCCGCGCTCGTGGTCCTGAATTCCACCGCCGGGGTTGAAGTCGGCACCGAGAAGATCTGGGAGCTCTGCGACCACTTCCACCTGCCGCGCATGCTGGTGGTGGCCGCGATGGACAAGGACAACGCCGACTTTGCGCGGGTGTATGAGGCCGTGCGCACGCACCTCACGCCCAGGGTCGTGCCGGTGGAGGTGCCGGTGGGCGACGGACGCGGGTTCCATGGGATCGTCAATCTCTTCTCCGGGCACTGCCACGAGTACAAGGGCAGCCGCGGCGAGTATGAAGTGGTGCCGGTGCCGAAGGAGCTCGCGGAGCAGGTAAAGCAGTACAGTGACCAGCTGATCGAGGCGGTGGCCGCTACCGACGACGGGTTGATCGAGCGCTATCTCGGCGGTGAGGAGATTCCCCGCGCAGAATTCACAGCGGCGATGAAGCACGCAGTGGTCACGGGGGCGGTGGTGCCGCTCTTCTGCTGCAGTTCCGATCTCACCTACGGCACCCGTACCCTGCTCAAGGAGATCGTCGAGCTGCTGCCGTCGGCCGCGGAGGCCCCGATGCCGCCCGGTGGAGAGTACGAGAACCTGCCGCTGCTGGGCCGGGTGTTCAAGACGGTTTCCGAGCCGCACGTGGGTGACGTGACCTACTTCCGGCTCTACCGCGGCGAGATGCAGAACGGCGACGAGGTGTGGAACGCGGAGCACGGGGTGGCCGAGAAGATCAACCACCTGTCGATTCCGCAGGGCCGCGACCGCGTCGAGGTGGATCGCCTCATGTCGGGCGACATCGGCTGCGTCGCCAAGCTCAAGGACACCCACACCGGCGACACCTTCTGCCGGCGCGATGCGCCGGTGCGGCTGCCGGCGATCGAGTTCCCCGACGCGGTGGCGACCGCCGCGCTCGTCACCAAGCGGGGCGACGAGGACAAGCTGGCCTCGGCGCTGCACCGGCTGCACGAAGAGGACCCGTCATTCCACTTCGAGTACAACTCGGAACTGGGACAGACGCTCATACACGGCATGGGCGAACGGCACTTCGAGACGATCCTCGGCCGCATCGCGCGGCGCTACGGCGTGTCCGCCGAGCTGGCGCGCCCGCGCATCGCCTACCGGGAGACCTTCCGGGCACGGGGTGAGGGGCAGGGCAAGCACAAGAAGCAGACCGGCGGCCGGGGACAGTACGGCGACTGCTGGATCCGCATCCGGCCGCTCGCCCGCGGCGAGGGATACCGCTTCGTCGACAAGGTGGTGGGCGGCGTGATACCCAACAAGTACATCCCGGCCGTGGACCGCGGCATTCAGGAATCGGCGTTGCGCGGCGTGCTCGCGGGACATCCCGTGGTAGACTTCGAGGCGGAATGCTTCGACGGGAGTTATCACGACGTGGACTCGAACGAGATGTCATTCAAGATGGCGGGCATCCAGGCCTTCAGGAACGTAGCGCCCAACTGCAGGCCGGTGCTGCTCGAACCCCTCATGGAGGTGGACACGTGGGCTCCCGAGGAAACCCTGGGCGACGTCATGGGCGACCTGAGCGCCCGCCGCGGCCAGATCCTCGGCACCGATCGCGACGGGCGGCTCACCCGCGTGCGCTCGATCGTGCCCGCGGCCGAACTCTATCGCTATTCCACTGCGCTGCACTCGATCACTCACGGACGGGGCACCCACAAGGAAAAATTCCACGGTTTCGCCGAGGCACCGCCCGAGGTAACGACCAAGGTCGCGAGCGAGTCGAAGGAGCGCGCCGAGTTGCAGCACGCCTGAGCGGTTCAACCCTCGGGCGTCATCTCGTCCATCGCTGCGGTGCAGGCGCGAAGCAGCGCGGCGACGTATCCCGCCACATGATCCGCTCCCCCCGCATCGCCGGTGAGGAACGGGTCCATCACTGTCGAGCGAAGCACAACCAGCCCCTCAGTGTCCCGCTCCCATAGCCCCGCGTCCTCGATACCGAG
Source organism: uncultured Gemmatimonadales bacterium (assembly GCA_963822925.1). GTDB lineage: Bacteria > Gemmatimonadota > Gemmatimonadetes > Gemmatimonadales > GWC2-71-9 > JAGGAG01. The sequence goes on along the minus strand of CAWGJN010000001.1, from coordinate 445,992 downwards.
CGCCGCGAGCAATGGGGGCACCGCGCCATCGTAGTTCGGATGCGTAAGCCGCGTGCGGGTGATCATGTAGTCCGGCATCTGATCGGTTCCGCCCAGGCTCATCTGCCGGTAGACCCCCTCGTTGAGCCGGTTCACCCCTGGCAGGCTGCTGAGCGACGGATGGGTCACCACGAAGCAGACGATGTTGAGGTCGGGCCGGGGAAACATCACCACGCGAAAAGGTGACAGGTTGGCCGCGTGGATGGCGTCGTAGAGTCGGTGCGCCCCGATGACGGTGCGCTCGATCAGGTAGCCATACCCTCGCTCATCGAGCGGGAGCACCTTCTGCCCCAGCCATACTGCGGCGGCAGCGGCGCCAGGCTTGGATCCTTCGAGAATGAATTGCCCCAGGAAGGTTGCGTCCTGGGTCGGGTCGGCCGCGGGAGCGAGATAGGGTGGTTCCACCGCGACGAGGTCACGCGCGCGGCGATCGCGCAGCAGCATCGCGCCGGCGGGATACGGAACGAACCCGAGCTTGTGTGGGTCGATCGTCACCGAGTCGAACCAGCCCAGTGCCACCATAGACTGCACCCAGTCGTCCGACGGCCAGTTGATGCCGGTGGATGCACGGATCTCCTTCCCGGTGCGATGGGCCCCGTCGGTGCGGCGCGTGACGGCCGCGGCATAGCCACCGTAGCACGCGTCGGCGTGGAGGTGGAAGGTGACCCCCAGCTCCTGCTCAGCCCGTGCCCGCACCTCGAGCACGCGGTCCAGCCGGTCCATCGCGCCCTCCTCGGTGGTGCCACATACGCTGATGCAGGCCAGGATCGGCGCCCGTCGCGCGTGCAGCTGCTCGATCCGTTCCCACAGGGCGTCGGGATCAATGCGACAGTGCCGGTCAACCGGCACGAAGGAGAGCTGTTCCGCCCCGATGCCGAGCGCGCGCACGATCTTCTCCCAGGAGTAGTGCGCTGTGGCGGCGACGAGCACCACGCTGTCGGGGAGCGGGTCGCCCCAGTGCCGCGACAGCCGCCGGGTGTACTCCTGGTAGCCGGCATGCGCGAGCGTGTGCCGGTCGATCACGTCAGGCCAGCCGGCGCGCGGCACCCCTTCGCGCAATGCGACCCACGCATCGAGCGCGGCCGTACCGCGCAGGTTCAGCAGGTCGTAGAGCCCCATTGACGAGATGGGCGTTCGCGACCCGCCAGGGCGTGTCACTTCCACGTCGGGTGCGCCGGCGCGCGTCGCCATCGCCGCCGCCACCGGCAGGTAGAAGAGGCTCCGTGCGATCCAGAGCGCCTCGAAGTTGGCAACGGTGCCGCCCGACGTGAGATGACCCCAGGTGTCCCGGGGATCGTACCCGATCATGCGCGCCAGCTGCTCCGCCACTTCGAACTCGAGGCGGGTCGTGACCGGACCGGCCTCGCGGGTCACGTTGTTCGGGTTGTACAGCATCGCCGCGAAGTAGCCCACCTGCGCCGCGATCGTGGGTTCGCATACCATGTGCCCCTGGTAGCGCCCGCTGAAGAAGGGCACGTCACGCTTGAGCTGGGCCAGGAGCGCCATCAGCTCCTGCGTCAGCGTGGCGATCGCGTCCTCGTATCCCTCCTGCCGCCGGTCAACTTCCCGGATGGTGACCCCGTCCTCCGGCCGGTAGTTGCGCCGCCAGAACACGTGGTCGCGAAACGACTCGGTGATGAGCCGCTCCATGAGGTCGGCGTTCTCGGCGCGCGGGCCCAGGAACCAGGCGCGCAGGGCGTCGCGGGGATTCGGGGACATGGTGGCTCCGCTGCATCGTGGCGTTGCAGTTGAATTGCGCCGTTACAGGCACCGGCGCGACACGCGCATCGCGTGACCCCGGGGGCGTTCACTCATTCCCCTGATGGCATCCTCAATCTGCATCGCGCGCCACGCTGCACCAGTTGGCATCGGGTATGCCTATGATTCACCCCGCGTTCATCGATCATTCATGATGGCGGCCTATGCTCAAACTCCCCCTGAACTGGTCGCGCCCCCTCGTTCGCCGGAGCTTCACGATGCTGGCACTACTGCAGGTGTCGCTTGCCGCCCTGGCGGGCCCGATGGCCGACACCGCCGGCGCCTTTCGGGCTCCGGTACCGGTCGTGAGTGAGGGTCCCAGCCTCGCGCCCACCGTCGAGGCGATCGCCCCGACCACGTTCCAGGACGCACGCTACGAGCCCGGCGTGCGCGCGGCATTCGCGGACACCACCCGCAAGAAGTCCATCGAGTACTCCAATGGCTACTACGTGCGGCTCAAGATCCACCAGTATGCCAGCTGGGCCATGCTGCCGTTCTTCATCGGGTCGTATGCCACCGGAACCGACCTGATCAACAACGGTAACAACGCCTCGTCCTTCTCCAAGGACTGGCATGGCGTCTTCGCCGGTGCAACCGCCGCCCTCTTTGCCGTCAATACGGTGACTGGGGTGTGGAACCTCGTCGAGAGCCGGCACGATCCCGCGGGGCGCACCCGTCGCTGGGTCCACTCGATCGCGATGTTCGTGGCCGAGGCCGGCTTCGTGGCCACGGGCGCGACGGCACCCGAGATCGAGGATGGTGAGGTCGGAGAGGGCGGGAATGCGACGACACACAAAACCCTGGCCATCACATCAATGGCGGTTGCAACCGCCTCCTGGCTCATGATGCTCGTCTGGAAGGACTGAACCATGATGCTCGCCGTATCGCTCGCCGGGCTGGCCGATCGCTGGGCCGACTACTACAAGGACCACACCGCGACCCAGGTGACGATCCAGTTCCTGCACATCGGTGGCTTGCTCGCGGCGGGTGGGCTGGCGCTCGCTACCGATCGCGAGACGTTGCTGGTGCCGCGGCACAACATCAAGGCAAGAGGCACCGCCGTGCTCGCTCACCGAAGCATCCACATCTGGGTGCTCATTGCGCTCACGGTGGTCGTCGCGAGCGGCGCAGCCTTCTTCCTTGCCGATCGGGACACCTATCTCTCGTCGCTGCCGTTCTGGCTCAAGATGGGGTCCGTTGCCACGCTCCTCGCCAACGGCACCTGGATGCTGCGGCTGGAACGCGCCTGCATCACGTATCCGACGGACGATCGGGCCTGGCGTCACCTCCGATTTTCCGCAGGTGCGAGCGTCGCCCTCTGGTTCCTGACCACCCTGCTCGGCACCGTACTGAACAACGCGGCCTGATTCTGGAGTGCACCCGATGCTCGACGAACCCCATGGATCGACTGACCCGGACTGCGGCGCCTGCCCACTGACGCGCCGGGATCTCCTCAACCGCGCCCTGGCCGGTGTAGCCATTGCCCTCCTCGCTGAGGGGATCGCTCCCCGCGTCGTGATGGCGCTCACCCGTCGTGTGAGCGCCACGCCGTCCGGCAGGAAGCTGGGCGCGGGCGTGACGGCGTTCCCCGTGCCCGCAGAGGATGGGGTGCAGTTCGACAAGGATCAGGAGGTCATCCTGGTGCGCAACCAGGGTCACGTCTACGCCTTCGCATTGTCCTGTCCGCACCAGAATACGGCGCTTCGCTGGGTCGACGAGGGGCGCTTCCAGTGTCCCAAGCACAAGTCGAAGTACCAGCCGGATGGCACGTTCATTTCCGGCCGGGCCACACGCAACATGGATCGATACGCGATCAAGCACGACGGCGTAGAAGTCCAGGTCGATCTCGACGTACTGTACCGGAATGACAAGCAGCCTGCGGAATGGACGGCGGCGGTGGTGGTGCTCTGAAGGATGTGGCGGGATGCGGGGCGCCAGCGGCGCCCCTGGTCCCACCCTCTACTTCGTTACATCGAACTCCTGCGATCCCGCCGGAGTGCCGTTGAGAGAGATCTCAACCTTGTACCGGCCCACGGGCCACGCGGTCTTCTTCACGATGTGGAACTCGGTGATGCCGGGCGAGGCCGCGACCGTCTGGCTGGTGGAATCGACCGTCTGTCCAGTCTGGAAAGTCCACTTCGCGGTCAGTGTCGAGTTCGGGGCCGTGTTCTCGGTGTAGACCGAGGCGATGATGCTGTCCTTCACCCCGAAGCTCGACCGCGGTGCCAGGACGCGCTTGTCGGCGCCCACCGAGCTGCCGAGTTCGATCTTGCTGACGGCCGGCTGGGGCGTCGGTGGCGGGGGCGTGACGGTTTCGGCCGGCGGTGGTGGTGGCGCTTCCTTCTTGCACCCGAGACCGAACAGCGGCGCCGCCAGCAGGGTGAATGTGAACAGGGTGCGGGTCGTCTGCATGATGGCTCCTCGCCCGATCAGGCGTCTGGAATGGTGAGAACCTGACCGGGATAGATCTTGTCAGGATCCTTGAGCTTGTCGCCGTTGGCCTCGAAGATCTGCTTCCACTTGTTCGCGTCGCCGTACACGTGTTTCGCGATCCTGGAGAGGCTGTCACCCTTCTTCACCTCATAGGTGCGCGGCGCGTTCTTCGCACCCGGCACCGCCGCGGCAGAGGAACTGCCGCCCTCGACGTCGGAGAAATCCGGCAGTGGCTCGTCTGGTGTCATCATGTGCCTCGCATTGTCGGCTTGAAACAGTTCGATCGGCCCCACGGCCACCACCCCATAACGAGAGAAACCCCGGGCACCGCCCGGGGTTTCTTTGCAGCTGCCTCGGAGTTCGACTAGAACGTGATGACGAGGCCGCCCGTGAGTTCGCCCTGCGCCACGGTCGCAGACTCCTCGACCGCATAGCAGCCGTAGTATCCGCACCACGCAGACGTACTGGCCGCTGGGCACGAACGTCCACCAGCCGCGGAAGGTGCCGCGGAGCCCAAAGCGCTGGTCCTCCGGCTTCTTGCCGAACATGTAACGGAAGCCAACCTCACCCGAGATCGAGAAATCGGTGTTGCTGCCGAGATCGATGCCAGTGGAAGTTTGGCCGGGATCGAAGATCGTCACACCAAGGCCTCCGCCGATGAACGGCTTGATGTTACGGTTTCCAAACTCCCATCGAGCGCCGGCGTGGATGTAGTTGGTCGAGAAGGTCGCCGTGCAGCTAGCCAACGAACACGTGCCAGAGCTGGGCTCGAAGTTGGCGTCGGTCGACTGGTGCAGGTAGGTAAGTTCGAACCAGGTTGACCCACTGGGCGTGTAGCCGACCTCAGCGCCCCAGGCAAAGCTCGGCTGGATCGCGATCTTGCCGGCGGGGAAGACGCCGTTTGCCGGGGTCTGGAAACCACCACCCCAGAGATAGCCAGCGAGGGGCGTGATCTCGAAGGACGACGTTGGGATCTGTGCGGCAGCGGGCGCGGTGCTTGCTGCGGCCAGCACTGCAGCAGCAGCAACGGTACGGACGAACAAACGGTGCATGAGAGCATCCTCTGAACGGGTTAGGCAGGTAAGGGCTGAGAAACATGGTGAACCCCTGTTCCCCTGTCCAGAGGAAGTTTGGGCCAATGCGACGGTGGCGCCGGGGCCGTTCGCGCCATAGGATACTGCCCCGGGCACGTCGCACGTGTCCGGTCACCCCGGCTGTTCAATCTGCATAAAGCACTACGGAGAAGGGACTTATGGCCCCATTGTCAGCGATCACCGAGCTCCTGGGCAGCGACGCGAAGAGCCTGCTGGAGCACCGGTGTACCGGCATTACCAAGGAGTCCCTGCACCTGCCCGGGCCGGATTGGGTGGACCGGATGCACCTCGTGTCCGATCGCCCGACGCCGATCCTTCGGAGCCTGCAGTCGCTGACCGGCCACGGCCGGCTCGCCGGCACCGGTTACGTCTCCATTCTTCCCGTAGACCAGGGCATCGAGCACTCGGCGGGCGCGTCGTTCGCCAAGAACCCGATCTACTTCGATCCCGAGAACATCGTGAAGCTGGCGATGGAGGGTGGATGTAATGCGGTGGCCAGCACGCTCGGCGTGCTCGGCTCGGTCGCGCGGAAGTACGCGCACCGCATTCCCTTCATGGTCAAGTTCAATCACAACGAGTTTCTCACCTATCCCAACAAGTTCGACCAGATCGCCTTCGCCAGCGTGAAGCAGGCACGGGACATGGGGTGTGTCGCCGTGGGGGCCACCATCTACTTCGGGTCGGCCGAGTCAGGGCGGCAGATCGTGGAAGTGAGCCAGGCCTTCGCCATCGCGCACGAGATGGGCATGGCCACCGTGCTCTGGTGCTACCTCCGCAACAGCGCCTTCAAGAAGGACAAGGACTTTCACGTCTCCGCCGACCTGACCGGGCAGGCCAATCACCTCGGCGTCACCATCCAGGCGGACATCATCAAGCAGAAATTGCCGGAAAACAACGGCGGGTTCACCGCGCTCAACAGCAAGGAGAATCCGTACGGCAAGACCGACCCGCGCATCTACTCCGAGCTCACCACCGACCATCCCATCGACCTCACCCGTTACCAGGTGGCCAACTGCTACATGGGACGCGCCGGGCTGATCAACTCCGGCGGTGCCTCGGGCTCGAATGACTTCGCCGAGGCGGCGAAGACGGCGGTCATCAACAAGCGGGCCGGCGGCATGGGCCTCATCTCGGGCCGGAAGGCGTTCCAGCGGCCCATGGCCGAGGGCGTCAAGCTGCTCAACCTGATCCAGGACGTCTATCTCGCGAAGGAGATCACCGTCGCCTGATGCGCCGGTGACACCCGCCGATCCGGGCCCCGGCCTGGGCCGCCTGGCGATGACTCCGCTGCTGCGGCTGCTCGTCGGCGCCGCCGCCGTGGTGGTCATCGTGCTGGGCCTCCGCGCTCTCGCCTCCGTACTCACCGTCTTCATGGTGGCCATCGTGGTCGCCGAGAGTCTCGCACCGGTGATGCAGTGGCTCATGCGCCGGGGCCTGAGCAACGCGACATCGGCGATCCTCACGCTGGTGCTGACGGTGGTGTGCGGCGTGGTGCTGATCGGCCTCCTGATCAACTCGCTTACGCGGCTGGTGCAGACGCTGCCGAACTACCAGCAGCAGCTGGCCGCGATCGGCGACACCATCACGGGACTGCTCACGCGCGCCCACGTCGATACCAGCCACCTGAGGACTCTCGGCTTCCTGGATCCCGGCCGCCTGGTCGGCACGGCGACCTCGGTGGCGAGCAGCGTCATCCTGACGCTGGGGCGCGCCATCTTTGTTCTGCTGCTCGTGGTGTTCATGCTGATCGACCTTGCGGTGCGCGACAGCCGCACGCCGGGGCTGCCGGGGCTGCGCTGGATGCGGCAGACGGAGGTCTTCGGCGGCGAAATCCGCTCCTACATGCGCCTGACCGCGCTGATGGCCTTCATCGGCGCGGCGGCCAACCTGCTCCTGCTCGAGGCGCTGCGGATCGACTTCGCGATCACCTGGGGCGTGCTCGCCTTCTTCGTCTCCTTCATCCCGGTGGTAGGGTTCGTGCTCGCGATGGTGCCGCCGGCTCTCATCGCCCTGCTCGAATACGGCTGGGATCGCGCCCTGATGGTGGTCGCTGGGTATGTGATCATCAGCTTCATCAACGACAACATCGTCAGGCCCCGGCTCATCAAGCACGGGTTCGAGATGAACTTTGTCGAGATGTTCTTCTCGCTGCTCTTCTGGGGCTGGGTGTTTGGACCGGTGGGAACCATCCTGGCCGTGCCGCTGACGCTCGTAGTGCGGCAGCTCCTGGATCGCTATGGGCGGGCCGACATCGCGTCGCTACGCGAGCCCTTGTCCACGCCTCGCTAGGCCCGCGTTTCCCACTCACGGCTCAATCGCTCGGCCAGCGCCGTGGCTCCGAGACGCGCGAAGCCGTCGGTTGCGCTCCGCCGGCGCGCCTCAGCCTCATCCCGCCGCGCCAGGCGCCAGAGGGCCAGTGCCTCTGCGGCGGCGCACTCCGCCGCGAGAAGCGCCGAACCTTGTTCCTCCGCCATGGCGCCGGCAGCTCGTGCCGATACGAGTGCCCCGGCGGCGTCGTCCGACTGCAGCGCCACCATTGCGCGCACCCGGCCGACATCAGCGATGCCCAGCTGATCCCCGGCCTGCCGCGCCAGCTCATCGGCGCGATCGAGTTCGCGTGCGGCGACGTCGAGCGCGCCGCGTGCCACGTCCAGCTCCGCGCGACCCGTTACTGCCAGTGCGGCGAGTGCCGCGTCCTCCACCAGCCGCGCATGCCGCACCGCCTGCACCGTCGCCTCGTCGGCATCCTGCCAGGCGCCCAGTTCCCGGAACGCGAGGCCCAGGTTGTGGTAGGTCTGGCTGGTGCCACGCCGGTCGCCGAGGCGCTGGTAACCCAGCAGCGCGGCGCGATAGAGGCTCAGCGCCGAAACCGCATCGCCTCGAAGGTGGGCCACCGAGGCCAGGTTGTTGGCCGCATGTGCCTCGAAGAGCGTATCCTGGAGCTGACGGGCCAGGCCGCGCGCCATCTCGAACTGGCTCACCGCATCGTCGAGCGCTCCCTGCTCGAACGCGACCGCGCCAAGCAGGTTGAGGGCGCGCAGTCGGCCATCCTGGTCGGCGCGCTGCCGGAATCCCTCCGCCGCCTCGGCGGCCAGCTCCCCCGCCCGTGCCACCTCGCCCAGGCGCATCGACGCCGTGGCCGCCAGCAGCAGCGCCTCGCTGCGCCGCGCTTCCGCCGCCGGGGCGTCGAGCCACGACGCTACGACATCACGATACCGGCCCGCGCTGAGAAGCGCGCGCAGGGTGGCGACGAAGTCGGGTTCGGCGTTGGGCGCGATCATTAATCCATCCTCAATAGGCGATCGCGTAGCGGCTGAACCCCTCGAGCTCGGCCTCGAGTTCTTCCACGCCTTCAACTTTCACACTACCCAGCCGCACGAACGGGTCACCAGGCTGTTCCTGCCTCCAGATGCCGAGCATCGTCTCCAGATGGTCGTCCTCGCCGTCCACCTTGCCATTATCGTTCAGGTCGTCGTCCGCATGGTCGTAGCGGATCTTGAGTTCCGCCGGCGCGGCGGCGCTGAACTTGAGGCCAGTCGGCTGGAGCTCGAAGAGCAACAGGGCCGGATCCTCTACTGTGATCGTGATGAGCACCGAGTCGCCTTCGGCGATGGCCGTCCCGTCCGGGCGAAGCCTCAGCGATTCGTTGTCCAGCTTGAGCGCGAGATACTCCTCCCCGCGCTGGCCCTGTGAATCGAGGAAGTAGAGCTTCTGTTCCACGCCCCGGCCCTTGACCGCCCAGAACGAGACGGTGCTCTCCTCGAGCGGCGGCGCCGAGCTGGCGAGCCGGGCAACGTTGAGGCCTTCGGGCGGCCGTTCCGACCCCGGTGAGCTGGGGGACCCCGGTGAGCTGGGGGAGGTGGTGTCGGAGGAACAGCCGATGGCGAGTGCCAGCGCGATGCTGGTCACCATGGCCCGGACGCGGGCGCTGGCAAACATGCGGGATCCTTCCGGCCGGCGGCCGGATCTAGGGAGTGGAATCATCGAGCAGTCGGTTCAGTCGTGGACGCGAAATCCCGAGGCGCCTGGCGGCCTCGCTCTTGTTGCCACCGGTGTACTCAACCATCGACCGCGCCGCGGCGCGATTGATCGTGGCGAGGTCGGCGGGGAAGGGCAGGCCACCGGATCCGGCGGGAGCAGACGCCGGCGCATCCGAAGCGAACAGCGCGTCGGTGTCCAGCGAGCCCCGCGGCGACAACACCAGGCCGCGTTCGATCGTGTTGCGGAGTTCCCGGACATTACCGGGCCAGCGATGCGCGTGCAGCGCGGCACGCAGAGCGGGCGTGAGCGGCGGCACTGGCATACCGTACGTTGCGGCCAGCCGCTCCAGGAACACCTCGGCCAGCTGCTCCACGTCTTGCAGCCGCTCCCTGAGCGGGGGCAGTGACAGTGCCACCACGTTGAGCCGGTAGAAGAGGTCCTCGCGGAACTCACCCCGGGCAATGGCGCTCCGAAGGTCCCCATGCGTCGCGGCGATCACCCGCACCTCGAGACGGTGGGTGCGCTGTCCGCCCACCCGCCGGATCTCGCGGCTCTCGAGTGCGCGCAGGAGCTTGGCCTGCAATTCCATCGGCATGGTGCCGATCTCGTCGAGGAACAGCGTGCCACCGTGCGCCAGCTCGAACAGCCCGGGCTTGGTGGCGATGGCGCCGGTGAACGCGCCCTTCTCGTGCCCGAACAATTCGCTCTCCAGCAGCGACGCAGGGATCGCGGCGCAATTGATCTCCACGAATGGCCCGGTAGCGCGTGGCCCTTCGTAATGGATCGCCCGTGCCAGCAGCTCCTTGCCCGTGCCGGTCTCACCCGTGATCAGCACCGTCACGCTGCCGTGCCGGGTCACGCGCCGCGCCTGGTCCAGCGCGCGACGCATCGGCTCGCTGTGACCCACGATCGCCGCGAAGCCGCTGGCAAGCCGCTCCGCGGCGGCGAACCGCCCTCCCTCGCTCGCGCCCCGACGCTCGCGCCCCTCGCGCTCCAGCGTGCGGCGCAGCGCATCGAGGTCGCCCGGCAGCGCGAAGTAGTCACGCGCGCCCGCGCGAACCGCGGCCGATCCCAGCCGGTGATCGGTGGAGGCGCCCACCAGCAGCACCGGGTTTGCCTTGTCGAGCTCGGTGATGAGGTCGATGGCATCAGTCTCCACCCCGCCGCCGAGCACCAGCACCGGACCGTCTACCTTGGCCCGGCCCTCGGCCGGGTTCCACGGGACCGGTAACGCGCCAAGCTCCCGCACCATCCCGTCCAGGGTGGTGCGGAAGCTCTCACTGAGCGTGACCATCAGTACGCTCCAGTCCGGCGTCATCCGTACTCGCGGTTCCGGTCAGCCGTGGCCCTGATTGTCGCCCCCGCTCTCATGGTGATCATCCTCGCCGTCGCGGTCGTCATCCTCGAACGCCCGGATCGACGCCTTGATGTTGTCCTTCACCTGGCTGGCGAAGGGTTGGTCGCCATTGGCCTGGGCCGGATCCACCAGCACGCCATTCACCAGGAACCAGGTGGACAGGTCGACGAAGAGCGTCAGGTCCGTGGCCGTCGTCCCATCGACCGTGAGCGGAGGATTGAACTCGTCTTCCTGACTCGCGGTCGCGTCGCTGGTGAAATCGAACGCCACGCCGTTGTAGGTGCCGACTACCCGCACGCTCCGCTGCTCGAATTCAGGGTGCGCTGCGATGAACGTCGCGTCACTATCGCGGGTCGCCTTGTGCACCTTGAACTTCACCTCGCGATAGCTACCGGCCGGAAGCTCGATCGAGAAGGCCCGCGACGCGCCGGCGCCGAGCGGCAGGTCGAGCAGGTACGGCCCGATGCGGAGCTCGTCGCAATCGTCATCGTTGCCGTCATCGTCATGCGACATCGCGATGGTTCCGCTTACGGCAGCCGTCCGCGAATCCGAACCGCTGTTGCCACCGTGGTCATCGCCACTGGGATCGTCAGAGCCGTTGCCCGAGCCATCGTCGGGCGAGCCGTCGTCGGACCCGTCATCCGTGCAGGTCGCGGTCTCGACGAGGTGGAAGTCGATGTCGCGCAGGACCATCTGGGCGCTCTCGACCACCAGTGTGTTGGTGCCGTCGGTGAACGTCTCCGGTCCGCCGCTTACATCGAGGGCCACGCCCGCCGCGGCCGCGGCACTCGAGGTCGCCACGTTGAAGCGCACCGTGGCATCGGCGGCGGTGCCGGTACCTGAATCGGAACAGCCGGCGAGAAGGACCATACCCGCGGCAACAGTAACAGCACTGAAATTTCTCATGAGGATACCTCTGGATCTGGGCGGTGAAGATGGTCCCATGGCTGGACCCGGACGCCCCTCTATGGGCAGGTCCCGTTCCCGCTTCCGCGATTTGCTAAGTAGCTTTGGAGTAATAAGTTACACAAGAGACTCAATCAGGCCTGCATCGTAGTGTTGTAACGTTTTGTTCCAGGTACATCATGGCGAGACAGGCGCCGATGCGCCAATGGCGCCGTTCGATCACCTGCTGGAGTCCCATGACCCGTCGAATCGCGTCACTCCTGACCGCCTCCTTTATAAGCATCCTCGCCGGGTGCGAACGGGCCCGCGGACCCTGCGAGCATTGCCGCACCGTCCGCATCGCCGCCGTGCGGGAGCCGGCCAGCATCTTCCCTCCGCTGGTGTTCGAGACCGTTGGTCGCGATATCGGCGATCGGGTGTTCGAACGGCTCGCCACGTTTGAGCCGAATGGCGCCACCATCGACCCCACCGCGTTCCGGCCGGGACTCGCCATCTCCTGGGACCGGGTCGACTCGCTAAGCTGGCGCTTTCACCTCCGGCCCGGCGCCCTCTGGCATGACAGCGTTTCGGTCACGGCAAGCGATGTCGCCTTCTCGTTCGCGGCGTATACCGATTCTTCTCTCGAGACTGGGGCGGCTTCAGCGCTGGAGGGAGTGCGCGCAGAAGTGATCGACTCCGCTACCGTGCTGGTGCGCTTCCCCAGATACTCGCCGGAGCAGCTGTACGACGCGACATGGCACGTGCGCATCCTGCCGCGGCACGTCTGGGCCGCCCTGCCGCCCGCTGCCTGGGTCAGTGATACCTCGCTTGCGCACCTCGTCGGCAGTGGACCCTATCGAGTGGTGAGCTGGGTTCGCGGAACGTCGGTCACGCTCGAAGCGGATTCCACGTGGCAACCGGCGCCGGCCATCCAGCGCCTCGTCTGGCGCTTCACGACCGATCCAGACGCCGCGCTCAACCTTCTCCTCGCTGATGAAGCCGAGTTGCTGGAGCAGGCCGGTGCGCCGGCGCAGGCGCAGCGTGCCGCAGGCGACACGATGCTCCGCGCGATCCCATACTCCTCCGCGGTGTACGGCTTCGCGGCGTTCAAGATCGAGGGCGCGAAGGGAAGGCGCGATGCGCGCTTCAGCGATCGTGCCGTGCGCCAGGCGCTTACCCTCGCCGTCGACCGCGCCAGCATCGCGCGCGCGGTCTTCGGACCGAAAACCGCCGTGCCCGAAGGTCCCGTTTCCCGCCTGCAGTGGATCGCCGGAGACGGTGTCATCACCCTGCCGTATGACACGGCAGCGGCTGCGGCACTGCTCGATTCGGCCGGATGGAAGCGCGACGGCGGCGGTGTGCGCCACCGAGGTGCCACGCGCCTCGCGTTCGGGTTGCTGGTGCCGGCCACCAGCCCGAGCCGCAAGCTGCTCGCCGAGGCGCTGCAGGAATCCTGGCGCCGGCTCGGCGCGGAGGTCTCCATCGACGCCGTCGATTTCCCGGTGTTCCAACAGCGGCTCGCGCAAGGGAAGTTCGATGTGTACATCGGCGCCTACCTCGACGAGCCGAGTCCGCGCGGGATCGTCGATCAGTGGACCCGCGCCGGGTGGGGCGCGCTCAATTACGGGCACTACGCGAACGAGGTCGTGGACTCGCTGATCCAGGTGGCGTTGGGCACGTCTGCGCTGCCGACGGCGCGCATTCACTGGCATGAAGTGCTCGATTCCATGAACGCCGATGCGCCCGCTGTGTTCCTCTATACACCCGAGCAAACCGCGGTCGCGTCCCGGCGAATCACCGGGGTATCCATCAATCCGTGGAGCTGGCTTGAAGGCGTGGAGCGCTGGGGGCTAGAGCCGGGGCAGGGGGGCAAGTAGCCCCGTCACAGCGACTTGCGTTCCTCGTCCTCTTGCAAACAAGCTTGGGGATACCTGACCGGCTCGTCGCTTGCGATGTTTCGTGCGGATGTGGTCAAATCGAACTCGAGGCCGGCCGGCCGGAGGGATACGAATGAGCTCACTTTGGAACCGGCGCAATGCCGCCGTCCTGCTGCTCCTGTGCGGGCTGGCCGCATGTGAAGAGCCCGTGGCGCTTCCTCCTCCTGACAATGGCGGAGGTGGATCGACTCCGCTGGCGATCACGTCGACGTCCCCAGCGGCTGACGTACTTGCCGCGCCCTTTGGCTTGCCGGTCCTCGTCAACACCAACGCTCCGGTTCAGACATCCACCGCCACCGTCACCTCGTTCAATATCGTGACCGACGCGGACGGTTTCGACGTACCGCGCCGGATTCTGGTGACGGGCGGAAATCAGGTGCAGGCAACCGCATCACTGCTTCCGGGAACCAAGTACCGGGCGACGATCTCCACTGCGCTTCTCTCCACGAATGGTGGCGCGCTCCCGGCGCCGTTTACCTGGAGCTTCACAACCCGACCAATAGTTCACTTCCCGCTCGCAAGTGGTACCAGCTTCTTCGGTCGCCTGGACCTCGCCAAGGATTCGACCGGCGGCCTCCATGCTGTCTACGCCGACTCGGTCAACGGCGATCTCGTCTACGCCGAATGCGCGACGAACTGCGCCCTTCCCGGCAGCTGGAACGTCCTCGCGGTCGATACCGTGGGGAACATCGGTTCCTCCAGCGCGATCGGGGTCGATCAATCTGGCCGGGTCCACATGGTGTATCGAAGTGACCGGCTTCAGACCCTTCAGTACGCTACCTGTCTGACCGCGTGCACCACGCTGACATCCTGGTCCTTCGCCACGGCGGATAACTCGAGCAGCCTGATCGGCATCAACCCCTCCATCTACGTGACGCCAGATGGCATTGTGAATGCCACCTATTACGATGGCATCAACAGCTTCATCCGATTCGCGCGTTGTCTCACTCTGTGCAACCTGGACGCCAACTGGGCCAATGGAACGCCGGACACCGGTCCATTTGTTGGACGGTCGAGCGCGATCGTCATGGATGGAGCGATCCGTCACGTGGTCTATCAGGACAGTGGCGGGCGAAACCTCAAGTACGCGACCTGTGTCGCTGCCGACTGCCTCCAGCCCACCGAGTGGCTGATCAGCCAGGTCTCTCTCGCCGACGGAGGTCAGGACCCGGCCATCGCGCTCGGTCCCAACCACCTTCTCGCCGTGACCTACTTCGCTTCGACTGACAGCACCCTGAAGTACGCCTCGTGCTCCGCCGCCTGTGTCACGGTCGCCAACTGGACCACCTTCCAGCTCGCAACTGCCTCCGCCCCCAAGAAGGTCGGACGGCTGAGTGACCTCTCGGTGGATGCGAACGGGCGGGTGCAAGCTGTGTTCATCGACAATGATCTCGACCGGCTTCGTTACGCCACCTGCTCCAGCGTCTGTACCACCGCCAGCCGGTGGCGATACAGCACTATCGACGAGGGGATGGGGGCAGCGCGCTCTCCCGTGGTCGTGCCAAGCCGGGATGGCGGGCTCGAGATCCTGTACCTCGCCGTCGACGGCGATGAAGTGCGGTTCGCGGAGTAGACGTCTCGGCCAGGTGGCATGAAGAAGGGCGGTCCGTCAGGGCCGCCCTTCTCTTTCCAGCTCGCACCACTGGAGGTCAGGCTGTCTTCCGCTTCCTTGTCGCCACCGCCTTCTTCCGCGGGGACTTCTTGAGCTGCAGCGTCGGCTGGAACAGGTACTCGGGATCCGATGATCCGGCCCCAACGCCGACCTCCTCGCGCGCCTGCCGGTAGACGAACCGCTCGCCCCGGAAGTTCCGCAGTACAACCTCTTCCTCGTTCATGCTCTCGACATACTCAGGAAGGAGCGGGATCTTGCCGCCGCCGCCCGGGGCGTCGATTACGAAGTACGGGTTGGCCAGGCCGCTGGTCCACCCGCGCAGCGCGTGCATGATCTCGAGCCCGGTCTGTACCGTGGTGCGGAAGTGTTCCGCCCCTGCCACCTGGTCGGCCATGTAGATGTAATACGGTCGCACCCGGGCGATCATCAGCCGGTGCATCAACAACTTCATCACCTCGGGGCTGTCGTTGACCCCCTTGAGGAGCACTGTCTGGCAACCGAGCGGGATGCCGGCGTCGGCGAGCATGCCGAGGGCCTTCACGGCGGCCGGCGTCAGCTCGTCCGGATGGTTGAAGTGCGTGTTGATCCACACCGGGTGGTGTTTCTTGATCGTTTCGCACAGCTCCGGTGTGATGCGTTCGGGCAGGTGGCACGGCACCCGGCTCCCGATCCGGATGATCTCGATGTGCTTGATCGACCGGAGCCGGGCCAGGATCGCGTCGAGCCGCCGGTCATTGAGGAGCAGCGGATCGCCGCCCGACATGATCACGTCCCGGATCTCGGTGTGCTCTTCGAGATACTGGAAGGCCGACTCGAACTGGGACATGGGGATCTTCTCGGGATCGCCGACCTTCCGCCGCCGGGTGCAGAAGCGGCAGTAGGAGGCGCACACCGGGGAGACCAGGAACAGCGCCCGGTCAGGATACCGGTGCGTGATGTTCGGCACCGGGCTGTCCTCATCCTCGTTGAGTGAGTCGACGATGCCGTCGACCACTTCGAGCTCGTCGACTGTCGGCACGTACTGGCGCCAGATCGGGTCGTTCGGCTCCTTGATGAGGTCCACCATTGCGGGCGAGATGCGGAACTCGAAATTTTCCGCCGCGATGCGCAGCCGGTTCAGCTCGGGGAAGTTCTCCGGGCCGAACTTGATGGCGAGCGCTTCGAGGGAAGCGATCGAGTTCTTTCGCAGGACCTCCTGCCAGGTCTCCATGCCGGTACCCGTCCTCCTTAAGGCCGAACCGCAGCGCTCAGATACTTCACGTAGACGACCTGATCGTCGCCGGGGGCGTAAAAATCCGGGATGCGCGATTGGGCGTGATATCCGCGGCGCTCGTAGAACGCCCGCGTCGGCCCGTACTCATCGCGTCCCGCCGTCTCGGCGACGATCAGTCGCGCGCGGCCCGCGAGCCGTCGCTCCATTTCACCGAGCAAGGTTGAGCCGATCCCTTCGCCCTGGTGGGCGGGATCGACGACGATCCAGTAGCAATCCCAGGTCCCGAGCGTGCAGGGTGTCGGTCCCCAGCAGATCCAGCCGGCGAGGGAGCCGTTCACCTCGGCACCCAGCGCCACGTAGTCGGTTGTCCCGGCTACCGCGGCATCGAAGACCTCGACGGCGATAGCGACTTCGTCTTCGTGAAAGAACCCGGTGCTCCGCGTCATCGCGTTCACTGCCCCCCGGTCGGCAGGCGTAAGGGAGCGCAGCAGCACCACGGCGGCGACGGTCACGCCGGTATGCTCGGTACCTGTGCTGCGGCGGCCGCTGACGCCCGGCGCGCCCGGTTGAGCGTCTCCTCCACCACCTGCAGCACCAGCTCGTCGTAGTTCCATCCCGCGGCGCGACCCATCCGCGCCAGCCCGGCATCGCTCGACAGGTCGGGGCAGGGGTTCACCTCGAGGATCCACGGCTGGCCCTGCTCGTCCACCCGCAGGTCCACCCGGCCGTAACCCTCGCCATGTGCCATGGTCATCCAGGCGTGCCGCGCCACTGCGCCCATGCGCCGCAGCAGGTCGGATGGAGCCTGTGCCGGGCAGACCGGCTGCGTCCCCCTGTCCTCCGCGCTGCCCGAGTGCCACTTGGCGGCGTACGTGACGATCGGCCAACTCCCCTCGGGCATCTGGTCGAACCGGATCTCCGAGATCGGCAGCATCCGGTCGCCGATGAACCCGACGTTGAACTCCCGGCCCCCGATGTACGCCTGCACCAGCACCTCGTCGAAGTGCTCCAGCATGGTGGCGACCCGCTTCCGCAGTGCCCGACGCGTGGTGCACACCGCGTCCCGGTCGATCCCCACGCTCGCGTCTTCGGCGTTCGGCTTCACGATCGCCGGCAGCGGGAAGTCGGCGGGGATCTTGTTCCCCTGTGCCAGCGTGAACGCCGGCACCGGCAGGCCCCCCGCCGCGAGCAGCGTGTTGGCCACGTACTTCCGGTGACACACCGCGATCGGCCAGTGGCGGCAGCCGGTGAAGGGAACGCCGGTCAGTTCGAGCGCGCCCACCACGAAGTCCTCGTAGCGCGCCTTGCCGTTGATCCCCTCGCACAGGTTGAACACCAGGTCGGCCTTCCGCGCCCGGGTGAGCCAGCGGAAGTCGCCCAGGTGCACCGGCACGAGCACCGGCTCATGACCCGCGCGCCGCAGGGCGGTCCGCACCTCGCGCACGTTCGCCATGACCGCGGCCACGTCCTGCGCCGACCACTCATCGCTCCCGCCGTCGTACAGGATGACTGCGCGCATCATCTCACCTCGGCCAGGAGGGATCCGCCGCTGATCCGCCGCCAGGCGATGTCCGCCACCGTGCGGATCAGGTCGTCGTACGTCATGCCTGCCGCCCGCGCCGCCTTGGGGAAGCAGGAATTGTCGAGCGGGTCGGGAAGGATCCCCGGCAGCGGATTGAGCTCCACCACCATCGGCCGCCCCGCTCCATCGCAGCGAACGTCGATCCGGCACCAGTCGCGGCACTCGAGCGCCCGGTAGGCGGCGAGCGCGGCCACCTCGATGTCCCGGGTCAGCTCCTCCGGCACCAGCGCTGGGCACTGGAACAGCTGCAGCGGGTTGGCCACCGTGTCCCACAGCCACTTCGCTTCATAGCCGTAGATCGGCGGCGCGCCGGCGGGCAGCACGTCGAAGTTCATGCCGACGATTGGCAAACAGCGTGCCTCCTCGCCGTTCCCGATCACCGCCACCGTGAACTCGAGACCCGGGAGCCAGGTCTCGATGAGCACCGGCTGCTTGTAGGTGTCGAGGAGTGCCTCGACGCGGGCCACCAGCTCCGCCCGGTTATGGCAGAGGCTCTGGACGCTCACGCCCTTGCCCGACCCCTCGAAGCAGGGCTTCGCGAAGAGCGGGAAGGGGAGCGACACGTTGCGGGCGTCGTCCCGGGTGCGCGCGATGGTGAAGGGGGCCGTCGGCACGCCGTGCTGGAGCAGCATCTCCTTCGTCCGTCCCTTGTGGAGGCAGAGCGAGAGGGAGAGCGGGTCGGAGGCATGGTACGGGATGCCGAAGAACTCGCAGATAGCCGGGACGTGTCCCTCCCGGTTCGGGCCGTAGAGTCCCTCGGCGATGTTGAAGACGAAGTCGGGGCGGGCGACGCAGAGCTTCTCCGGGAAGCTCTCGTTCGCCTCGATGAGGATCACTTCTCCTATGGTGGAGAGCGCCGCGGCCACCGCATCGATGGTGCCCTGCTCATCCCACTCGGCGTAGAGATCAGGCTGCTCCAGGTCGCTGCGCAGTACGCGCTGCGCGGAAGGGAGTGTCGTGCCTTCGGATTGAAGATTGGGGGTTACGGGGGAGGGCGACTCCGCCCCGGCGACTGGTGCCGGTGCCTCTGGCTTGAGATTGAAGGCTAGTCCGATCCGAACTGCCAAACGGGCCCTCTACAAAAAAAGACGTCCGATGCCGGACGAGCGAACCTCGAAATGATCATTTTCTCGCGCGCGCGAATCTAAGGTAAGGAATGCAAAACGATTACACAATAGTTTTTTCGGGATTTTCTCAGACTTTGTGGTATCCAACCCGCCCACATTCGGTCCCGTCGCCCGCGCGATAGATCTCGAAGTCGCCGAAAAGCGCCGGCGCTTCGCCCTTGAGGACGCGAAAGATCATCACCGCGAGCCGGCGGATCTCGAGCTCTGCTCCCTCGCCCAGTCGGAGCTCCAGCATCGTGCGCCAGGCGCGCACATTGGCGCTCACCACGATCTTCGTCTCCGTCCCATTGGGCAGGACGCTGCGGGCTGCCTCGCGCGCCATCTTCCTCCGGTGCACGCCGCTCTCCACCCAGCTGTACTTCTGCATCAGTCGCTCCACCGCCCCCACGTACGATGCCTGTGCCGACTCCATCGCCTGCTGCCACTCCTGCTCCATGACCGCGTCACCCTGGATCGCCGGTGGCATGACGAAGTTCGCCTCGGATTCATCCACGTACCGCTGAGACAGCTGCGAGTAGCCGAAGCCCGCCCGGTGCCGCACCAGCTCGTGGGTGCAGGACCGGGAGATCCCCTCGAGCAGGAGCACATAGGTCGAGTGCTCGAATACCGACCCGTGCCCCTGCTTCAGGATGTTCTCCAGGTATTCGGCCGTGCTCCGCCCAGCGGGATTGTGCTGGCTCATGTAGCACAGCCGGCCGGCGAACTCCGCCAGTCGCTCGCCGTCGGTGGACGGTCCCTGCCACGAGATCGGGAGGTGCGCCGGCTCCACGAACTGGGGTCGGGCAAGGAGGCTCACGCTGGGTTCGCGCAGGATCTTCATCGGAGATAGTTCCCGTTCACCGTTCACGATTGACGTAGTTCATGCCAGCTCGAGTCGCGGCGTCGCATACCCGCCTTCCTGCTCGATCCGCCTGAGTCCGGCCGCGATGTCGTGGGGGATAGGCACCGCTCCCGCGCCAACCTTGAGCCCGGCGAGCGGCGATGCATCCATCCGGGCGGGAAGGATAACGCCCGGATTCAGGATGCCCAGTGGGTCGAAGCAGTTCTTCACCAGCCGGAAGAGCCCGGTGATCTCCCGGCCGTAGACCCGCTCCACCAGCCCCGCGCGAAGCCGGCCATCGCCGTGCTCGCCCGCGGGTGTGCCGCGCAGCGCAACCACTCCGGCGCTCACTTCCTCCAGCAGCGACGCGACCGCATCGGTCCATCCCGGGCGCGTCGTGTCGGGGAGCAGGTTGGCGTGCACATGGCCATCGCCCGCGTGGCCAAAGAGGACAATCGGGAGATCCCGCCGCGCCGCCGCATCTCGCAGCAGGTGCAGGTATTCAGCAAGACTTTGCACCGGCACGCAGCCGTCCTCCACCACCTGCATCGAGCGCTGCGTCAGCGGCCGCCGCGCGAGGATCGGGCTCGCCGCGTGCCGCAGCGCCCAGATCGCCGACTCCTCCTCCGCCGTGCCGGGCCGACTCGCGTGCGCGCCTGCCGAGCGCGCCGCGCTCACGCCGCGCGCAAGGGCGGCCTCCAGCGCCGCCGCCGTCACCTCCTCATACTCCAGCAGCAGCACCGCATCGGCGTCGGGCACGCGCGCCTCCGCGCCGTTCGTCTCGTTCCTCACCGCATCGAGGAAACTCCGGTCAAGCAGCTCGCACACCGACGGCCCCGTCGCCACAAGCGCCGCGATCACGGCGGCGATCCGGTCGAGTGCGGGAATCTCCACCAGCAGGCCCGAGCGGAATGCCGGAATCGGGTCCAGGCGCCAGGTGACCTCAGTCACCACGCCGAGCGTTCCCTCGGCGCCGATGAAGAGGTCGAGCAGGTCGCCCGACTCGAGCCAGGCGTCGAGCGCATAGCCCGATGAGTTCTTCCGGGTCCGGGGGAACCTCTCGCTGATCACACTGGCCGCCGCCCGTATCGCAGGGGCCACTTCGGCGTCGAAGCGGCGCGTCACCCGTGAGTTGCTTGCCGCTTCACCCCGGCGCAGTACCAGTCGCTCGCCCTCCGCGGTGATGACGACGGCGCCTGCTGCCCAGCGCCGCACGCTCCCATAACGCAGCGTGCGCGGTCCCGAGGCATTGGTCGAGAAGGCGCCGCCGACCGTGGCCCATCGCGCGCTCGAGGGATCGGGTGGAAGCCGGAGTCCCTCGCCGGCCGCGGCCCGCGCCAGGTCGCCGAGCGTCACCCCCGCCGGCGTCACTGCACTGCAGGCGCCTGCATCAATCGTGAGCTGCCGCGCCACCATGGCTGTCAGGTCTACCAAGACACCGTGCCCAACATTCCCGCCCGCCATCGCGCTCCCGGCCCCACGAAGCACGAGCGTCTGCCCGCTGTCGCCTTCTGCCTGCCGCCTGCTGCCTGCTGCCGCTCGACTGTCTCCTGCCCATCGCAGCAGCGTCAAGAGGTCCCCCTCGTCTGCGGGCAACGCTACCGCCGACGGCACGATCCGGTACACCCCAGCCCCCTCGCTGTAGGCGGCGCGGGCGCGGACGTCAGTGCGAAACTGGCCTCGGAGGGCAGGGGCAGGGGGCATGAGCGCAAAGCTACGTTATCTTGTCTTCCTATGTCGGATGCACAGCGTGCCCAGCTCATACATATAGACGTCGACCGTCGGCTCGGTCACGAGTGGGACGAGTGGGATGGCACCCCGCTGCCGAATCACGGCAATTACGACTCGCCGCCAGCGCTCTTCTTTGGCTGGTCTGCCCTCGCCCTCGTCGTTGCGCTCTGCGTGCTCGCCTTCATTGCAGAGCTACTCTCCCCACACATTGCCCACCTCAATGCGCAGGTTCCCGGGCTGATCTGGCTGGGTCTTGCCGTCGTGGCGGGAGTCCTCTGGCTCTGGTGGGGTGCCATCCTCCTCTCATATGTGCTCCGTCGCCCCCTGCTTCCCGAGCGTCTGGCCGAGCGTGGACCGTTTCTGCATCTCATGCGGCTCACATCGCGTGTGGCCGGGCGTTTCGGGAAGCGCGACTGGGTCGAGAATGCGGCGGTGAAGGTCTACAACGCGCTCGTGCTGGAGCGAAACCGGAAGGTAGGGAAGGGAGAGCTTCTGCTGCTCATTCCCCGCTGCCTTTCGCGCGCCACGCTCGATGGGGTGCTGCAAATCGCCGGGAAGTACGACGTACCGGTGTTCGTGGCCACTCGCGGCCAGCTGGCCCGCCGCGTCATTCGCGAACGGCGCCCTCGTGCGGTCGTGGCGGTGGCGTGCGAGCGCGACATGGTGAGCGGTCTGCACGACGTGGCGGGCAAGGTTCCGGTACTCGGCCTCACCATGACGCTGCCGTCGGGACCCTGCAAGGACGCACTCCTCGACCTGGGCCAGCTCGAGGAGTGGGTGAAGGCCTACGTAGTCTGAGGACGCAGGGACTTTACTCAAATCCCCAGGCGATCAGGTTGTCGACCAGCGGCTGCGGCACCTCCTCCAGTCCATTCGTATCACCCAGGAAGAAGATCCGTCCCTTCGGGTGTGATACAACGCCCATCACGGGCTCGCCCGTGTCGAGCCACCCCAGCACCTCGATCCCGCCGGCCGTCGCATTGCCGATTCCCGAACCGGCGATGAACGCGATTTCTTCTACCCCTTCGGTAATCGGGTGCTCAGCGAACGTCGTCACGAGCCCTGTCAGGTTTCCGCTCGCATTGATTCCCATGTTTTCGGCGAGCTTGTCATGCCCGCCCTCGTGCAGGAACTCGCCCAGCAGGACGACCGTCATGCCGCAGTCGAGGAACCAGGCGTACGCCCGCACCTCGCGCGCGGTGTACGTGCCATACTGGCCCGCACGGATCACTCCGACGTAGCTGGAGAGCAGCGTGTCGGAGACGATCCTGCCTCGCGGCAGCTCGTCCACCACATAGCCGCGCGATCGCAGGTAATCGGCGAGCCGCTGCCCCTGGTGCGGGGCTTCCGGGTCGAAGGCGTCTCCCTGCGGATACCACCAGACGCCGCCATCGCGCGAGGCGTCGACCAGGAGGCGTCCTGCCTGACCCGTGGTCGCGCATGCCAGGGTCGTCTGTCTGGGCTCCGGCGCTGGTGCCGGTTCAGGATCCGGTCCGGCGCCTGTGTCGGAGGGCGACGCCGAGCACGCCGCTGTCGCAAGGGCGACGAGGAGTAGCAGTGAGGTCTTCATAGGACATGCTCCAGGGACAGGTGGTCGTCAGTTTCCTGTCCCCCACGCTGCGGCCGGGGCATCAAGTCGAAGTCAAGGCGGTCCGGTGGATGCCGCGGACGGGTTGCCCCAGCCTTTCCACCGGGGTATCACCTGAGGCCATGCCTCGAACCGGGAGATGAGATGATGTCGCAGCGCCGGGCAGGAGCCTCCACAGGCTCCACCATCCTGGGTCTGCTCGGCTGGGTTGCGATCACGGCCGTCGCCGCGGCGATGGGTTCGGCGGCCGCCGGCAATTCGCGGGAATTCTACGAGAGCCTGCAGCGTCCATCCTGGGCGCCACCCGCGTCGGTGTTCGGCCCGGTGTGGAGCGTGCTCTACCTGCTGATGGCGATTGCGGCCTGGATGGTGTGGCAGCACCGCCGGTTCGTCGGTGCGCGGGTGGCGCTGCGGTTCTACCTGGTGCAACTGGCGCTCAACGCGCTCTGGACCTGGCTCTTCTTCGCCTGGCACCAGGGCGCGCTGGCGTTCGTGGGGGTGATCCTGCTGTGGATCGCGGTGGCGATGACGATGAACGTCTTCCGGCGCGTCAGGCCGATGGCCGGGACGCTGCTGATACCCTATCTCGCCTGGGTCACCTTCGCGGCCGCGCTCACCTATGCGGCATGGAAGGCAAACCCCGGCGTCCTCTAGGATGCCTGCGCCTGGCCCACGGGTTAACGCTCACGTTGACGGAAGCTTCATGGTGTCGCGGGGCGGGCCCGAGGCGTCATTGACCGGCGAGCCAGGTGAGTCCTGCGTACGCGCTCACTGCCGCTTCCGTGGCGGTGGCCGCAAGCAGCGCGAGCCGCTGGGCGCGGTATGGCGAAAGGAGGGCACAGACGAGGAAGGTGAGCGCGAGCAGCGGCGCAACCAGGATCCTCAGTACGGACGCCTGGGCCCAGGTCGCCAGAGGTGATGCGGTCGCCTGCCGGCCGATGCCGAAGAGGACTGCTGCCGCCATGCCGGTGGCCGCGACCGCGAGCGCCAGTGCCGAGAGCACGGTCCAGAATCGACGATGGGGCCGGAGGAAGAACAGCGCCGCACCCGTGGGGCCGAGCGCGGACACGCTGAACACGGTGAGGAAGAGGAATGCATCCCCGAACGCGTACATGCCGCTCGACGCCTGTGCCTCGGGACCGCTCGTGCTGGCGATCCGGATCGCCACCGCCGCATACGCAACCAGTAAGGCCGCAATGTATCCGCCGGCTACCAGGGCGACCTTCGCTACCGGCTTCATAGAGCGGAGTTTCCTTGCTGTGTCTGTGCCAGCGCCCGCTCGATGCGGGGGTCGGGAATCAGCCACATGAGGGCCACCAGCAGGTAGATGGCATAGGCAATGGCCGGGTGCACGAACGCCATTCCTATCGCCAGGGCGCAGAGCAATGGTGAAATCCTGCCCTTGATGTCGCGGCCCAGCGCGGCTGCGAGCACCGACTGCGGTCCCTCCAGGCGCAGGATCTGCCGCTGCAGAATCCCGTAGGCAATGCCAGCCATCATGAGCACGACGCCGTAGAGCGCGGCTGGCATCGAAGTGAAAGGGTGCTCGCCCATCCAGGCGGTGACGAAGGGCACGAGCGACAGCCAGAAGAGCAGGTGCAGGTTCGCCCAGAGAATGGCACCGGTCACCCGCCGGGTGCAGTACAGCATGTGGTGATGATTGTTCCAGTACAGGCCGAGGAAGGCAAAACTGAGCACATAGCTCAGGAAGACCGGGAGCAGCGGATGCAGGTCGGCGACCTCGGTGCCGTGCGGTGGCCGCAGCTCGAGCACCATGATGGTGATGATGATCGCGAGCACGCCATCGCTGAATGTTTCCAGCCGACCCTTGCCCATCTCGTGCCTCGTGTTCGAAGTTCGGCCTGGCTACGTATCGCCCTTCTCCAGCTCACGCCCCTCCGCCGATCAGCCGTTCCACCGCGTCAGCCGCCACCAGCTTGGAACTACAACCGGCTGCAGCCAGGGTTACCGCAGGATCCCGAGAAGGATTGCAGTCCGCTGGATGGTCCAGAATGCGCCCAGGGTGCCGACCGCATAGGCCGGCACCGCCGTCACCCAGCGCGGCCACTTCACGGCGAGCGTGCGGAACAGCTGCACCGCGGTGAGCGCCGCGAGCACGAAGGCGAGCTGGCCCAGCTCAACACCGACGTTGAAGAAGAACAGGGCCACCGGAATGTCCACCCGAGGGATGCCCGCGAGCGACAAGCCACTGGCGAAGCCGAAGCCGTGCAGCAGGCCGAACAGGAACGCGATCATCCACGGATAGCGGATGGTGAGGCTGGTCTCTCCGCGGCGGCGGCGGACGATCTCGGGGCCGAGGAACAGGATGGACAGGGCGATGCCCGCCTCCAGCGGCGGCAGCGGCAGGCTTGCGTAGCCAAGTGTCGCCATGGCGAGCGTGATGCTGTGAGCCGCCGTGAAGGCGGTGATCGTCTTGAGCAGCATCATCCGGCTCTGCACGATCAGCATCAGGCCAAGCACGAAAAGCAGGTGGTCGGGGCCGAACAGGATGTGGCGAATCCCCTCGACGACGTAGGTCCACGCCACCTGCCACGACGACTGCGACGCGGCGATCTCGACCCAGGGCCGGGCGGGTCGCACGATGGTGGTCCAGCTGCGGCCGTCGAGCAGCTCGACGCGCACCAGCACGTCCGTGATCGTGTACTGCAGCCCGAGGAGCTCGATGCGTCGACCCGCCAGTCCAGTGGGCCCGGCATTGATCCAGCGGCGCTCGACCCGTGAATCGGCCAGCATCTGCACCAGGGGAGGCTTGAGGCTCGTCATGCCCTCGGGCAGTTGCAGCACGACCGAGAGCGGCTGGCCCCCGATCGCTGGTGTGCGCCACAGAACGCTGAACCGGCCCGGTGCAATCTCCTGGATTCTGAGGTACGCGGGACGCGTTTCGTGCGCGTGGGCGGGCACCGGCATGAAGACCATTGCCAACAGGAGCCACGCGATCCGAACGTACACCGCCGCAGGACCCCTCACTGATTTTCCCCGCCCGGCGGCGGCGCAGCAGCCGCGGCCCGCAGGGCCGCCGGCACGTCGGGAATGAGCACCGTGTACCTGGCCCGCATCGCCTTGTACGCCTTTTCCCAGCCGATCGCCTTCTGCTCCGCGAGCCAGGCCGTGCGGACCTCGGCCTCGACATTCTCGTAGGTGGCGGGCCGCCCGGGAATGGAGGCATCCACGAACACCAGGTGCCACCCGAGCCCCGACTGCACGGGCCCCTGCCAGCTCCCCGTCGCGAGCCCCGCGAGCGCGCGGGCAAACGCGGGCCCGAACTCGCGGCTTACCGTCTCCTGCGTCTGGTCGCGATAATAGTCCTGGTACATGAAGGGATCGGCGAGCGACTCACCGAGCGGCGTCGCCTCCGCCTGACCCGCGATGCGCGAAAGGGAACGCTGGGCATCGGCTTCGGCACGCGGACCGCGGCGGTCAGGCGAGAAGTAGAGGTGCCGGAAGCTCAGCCGCTGTGGCTCGGCAAATTGTTCGGAATGTCGCGCGAACCAGGCGCGCAGCGTGTCCGCCGATGGCTCGTACGACTCCGTCACATCCTCCGACAGAAACTCCATCTTCTGCGCCATGCGCCGGCGGACGATCTCATCGTCGACATCGAGGCCCATCGCCAGCGCTTCGCGATAGAGCACCTCCTCCCGGACCCGGTTCTCCACCATGCTGTTGAACTCGTCGGCAGTCGGAGGGCGCCGCCACTGGGCCTGGAACAGCTGGGCCGGCTGCATCAGGTCCTCGAGCGACAGGACGATCCGCCGGGAGGACGCACCCCGGCCGTCGGTCGGCTGGAACAACCGGAACAGTCCAAACAGGATGGCGCCAAGCAGCAGGAAGTGAACGAGGGGTTCGTGCAGGATGCGTTTCATGGGGTCCATGATAGCGGTGCAACCCGTGATGCATGCATCACGGGTTGCACCTCGTTCAGCGGAATCGGAGACTGGTGCCGGTTCAGGGCGCCTTGCCCGACCCCGGGGGAATCCCGATCGGATCGAGCACGTCGACGGCCGGCACCATCATGTAGTTCGCGTGTCCGAACTCGTTGCTCCTCGCACCGTAGACCTTGTCACCGAGCTTGTAGATCGTGATCGTGACCGGCGTGCCGGCAAGCTCGGTGACGAGCTTTCCGTCGTTGATGAAGTAGGGCCGCGTGACGCCCAGCCGGCTGGCCTCCACCGCGTCGCCCATCAGGCTCGGCAGGTTCATCTTCCGGCCGACGAACTTGAGCATGAGCTGGCCCTGGTTTGCAGCGAACTGCCCGGTGACATACCCCGGATCGGACGGGGTCAGCGTCGTGGTATCCTTGCCCGGCCCCGACGCGCCATAGATGATCTGGTACTTGTCGCCGGTCACGGTGTTCTCCAGCCACACCGACTGGTGCACGATCAGCGCGGCGATCTCTTCGGAAGACAGCGCCTTCGCACCCTGCTTCACGAGGTCGGCCACAGTAGTGCCGGGCTTGGCACCCTTTCGCGCGTCGGCGCTCGGCGTGTACCAGATCGGCGAACTCCAGGCCCGTTCCTGGATGGTGCTCGCCACCACATCGGGCGGAGCGATGCCGAGTTGCTTCGCCTGGATCGTGGTCCAGCGCGGAGTCGGGATCTCCAGCACGCGCGCGTAGTAGAAGGCGTGCTGGCTCGCATCGAATTCGGGGTCTGTCCAGACCTTCTTCAGTTCCACCGCACCGATGGTATTGGTATAGGCGGCGGTCTCGAGGTTCACGGTGTTCCCGATGGGCCCCACGACCCCGGTCCACTTGTCGGCCTTGCGATTCCCTGCCCATACCACATCGAAGACCCGCTCGAAGCTCTGGCCATTCACCGTCCAGCCCTTGATGATCTGGATGCGGTCGAGGTTACCGGAGGTCGGGTCTTTCGTCGCCCACACGATGAAGGTTGGCGCCTTGCTCGCGGCTGGCGGCAAGTCGCTCCCCATCGGCACACCCTTGGCATAGCCCTGCTTCACCCAGTCCCTGCCCACCAGCATCTGCGGCGTATAGCCCCAGCCTCCGAAGAACCTCACCTTGATGTGCGGCCCGCTCACGGCGAAGGTCTCCCGGCGCTTCATCGCCTCGAAGATCGAGGCCCGCGTGTTCTCCTCAGCCCAGGCCCCGGTCAGGCCGGCCGGGCTTTCCCTCCGCACGTCGATGCCGGCAAAGTCGTACCCGCTCATGCGGCGCTCGATCGTGCCGTCGGCAACACCATGCGCTCCGAAGAAGTTGCTCTCGCGATACGGCGCGGCCGAGTTGTGCGCGTCCGCCGCCGCCCCGAAGCCGAACTTGAAGGGGTTGTAGCCCAGGGCGTCCTGCATCGCGATACCGTCCTTAAGCGCCTGCCGGGTGTAGCTGCCCACGATGTGCGGGATCCGGCCCACCGGGTTGCCTAGGAGGATGGACATGATCTCGAAGCCGGCAAACTCGTCGTTGGGCGACAACAGGGGGTGCGTTTCCGAGGTACCCTTGATCTGCTTGATCTCGATCAGCCGCTCGTTGCGGGTACGCGAGTCGGCATAGGCAGCGTCAATCGGCCGGCCGCGCGAATCCACCTCGGTGGGATACATCCGGCCGTCCGAGAGGTTGGCGTTGTGCGAGATGGCAAGCAGTTCGTTGCCGGCGCTGCGCTGCCCGTCCATCCACGCCCAGAGGTCCTCGGGATGCTGCGAGTCCAGGGCGCTGAACGGCATCGTCGGCAGCTTGCCGCAGTCCTTGAAGAAGATGTTGCGGTGCAGGTTCATCGAGTTCGGCATCGATGTCCACTCGTACGAGCAGAACGCCGTGAACATCGCCCGGCTTGTTCGCCGCGTTGGCGAGCGCGGTGTTCTGCTGCCAGACGGTGCCGGCGACCTCCGGTGACATCAGCGACGGGATCGGCGGCCCTCCCATCAGCACCCGCACCCCGTACTCGAAGACCCGCTGGACCTCCGCCGGCGAGTCGTCCTTCAGGACCAGCGGCTGCGCCGCGGGGAACTTGCTGATTGGCGATGTCGGATCGTTGGCCAGGCGGATGATGCCGACATACTCGGAGTGGTCGGTGACTCCGGCCCAGTCGAGCGGGGTCTCGATCTTGATCTCATAGCCGAGGGGATGCTTGATCGGCTGGCCCTGGAAGTACTTGTAGGCATCGCCGGGGTCGGTGACTCGATTGCCGAAGAGCCAGGCATCGAGCGACCAGCTGGTGTGGAGGTGAGTCTCGCCGAAGTAGGCGTTGCGATCGGGGTTTGGTTGTTGTGCTTCCAGCATACCGGGCGCGGCGAGGCCAAACAGGAGCGTTGCAATGGCGGGGAATCGGCTCCGCATAGTGAGCTCTCTCTTGGGGATCAAAGCCCTGTGCCTAAGGCATTGTGAGCGGTCCGTACTGATCAAGCCCGGCAACAAGAGTACCCTCGTTCCAGCACCGGCGAAACCTCGGTTCCTCGGCGCAGGTGACGCAGGTGGCGGCGGCATCGCCCCACCCTACGCCACACCACGCTCCTTCGCCACGAACCAGTAGAACGGGATCCCGGCCAGGATCACGGCAAAGATTCCCAGCGTCCAGATCCGCGTGTCCGGCTCCACCACCGAATTGCCCAGCAGGAAGATCGTCGACGCGATGAACAGGAGCGGTACCACCGGATATCCTGGCGTCTTGAACGACGGCGCGTAGCCCAGCTTCTTCCGGAGCGGGAACACCGCCGCCACGCCCAGCGCGTAGAAGGGCAGCACCGCGATCACGTACGTGTCAGTCAGCTTCTCGAAGGTCTGCAGCAGCACGAACGCGACGCCCATCGCCGCGACCAGCATGATCGCCACGTACGGCGTCCCGAATCTCGGGTGCACCTTCGCCACCTGCTTGAAGAACAGCTTGTCGTCGGCCAGGGCGAACAGGATGCGCGGCGACGTCAGCAGGACGCTGCTCAGCGTCCCGAAGGTCGAGAGCATCACCGTCACCGACACGAAGATCACGCCCTTGCGCCCGATCAGCCGCTCCGCCACGTCCGCCGCCACCAGTTTCGAGCCCCGGATCTCGTTCACGTCGAGCACGGAGAGGTACGCGATGTTCGCCAGCACATATATCAGGATGACGAGCAGCGTGCCGATGATCAGCGCCTTGGGCAGGTTCCGCTGCGGATCCTTCACCTCACCCGCGGCGTAGCTCAGGTCCGCCCATCCGTCGTACGCCCAGAGCACCGCCACCAGCGCCAGCCCGAACGGCGTGATGGAAAAGCTCCCCGGAGGCACCATCGGCGTGAAGTGTCCCCCCGTCTCGGGCAGCCCCAGCGTCAGCGCCAGGATGATGATGAACATGAGCCCGCCGTACTTGGCGAGCGTCGTCAGGTTCGTCACCATTGCTCCCCAGCGGACCCCGACGATGTTGAACGTCGCGGTCACCACGATGGCGATCGCCGCCAGCCGGTGCGAGTACATGTCGTACGGCGCCACCCGCGGGTCGTAACCCAGCACGCGAATGAAGTACTCGGCG
Organism: uncultured Gemmatimonadales bacterium; assembly: GCA_963822925.1. Lineage (GTDB taxonomy): Bacteria > Gemmatimonadota > Gemmatimonadetes > Gemmatimonadales > GWC2-71-9 > JAGGAG01. The sequence continues at coordinate 415,366 of CAWGJN010000001.1, read as the reverse complement.
AAGGTGATGGAGATGGCTCCGAGCGACGCCGCCCGGATGATCACCAGCTGCGACCAGCCGAACAGGAAGCCGTACAGCCGTCCCCAGCCGTCACGCAGGAAGGCGTAGAGCCCGCCCGTCTCCGGGATCGCACTCGACACCTCGGCGAGCGTGAAGGCCCCACAGAGCGCGAAGATGCCGCCGAGCACCCACACCGAGAGCATCGGCAGCGGCCCCGGGAGCCGCTCGGCGATGCCGGCCGGCGACCGGAAGATGCCCGACCCGATGGTCGAGCCGATGACCACCGCGATGGCGCTCCAGAGCCCGATGCTGCGCGGAAGCCTGCTGGGGCTGGGGGAAGTCATGGGGCTCGCTGGCTGAGTGGGGTGCAGGTGCGCGCGAAGTAACGGAGGGCAGCGCGCGGAAGTCTGGACGAAGTATGTGCCGCGGGACCGCGGGATGCCAACACTACTTGCCCGATTTGCCCGACGATGAATCCACTGGCTGCGGTGGGGGGGGCGGAAGTGGCGCCATGATGCCTGCCCGGTTCTTCGGGATGCGCAACAGCACGGTGTCGAGCCGCAGGCGAACCGGATGATCCTTCGGCAGCGGTCGCTCCAGTTCCCGCTCCGGCAGCGATGGATCGGCATACGGCCGGTACGCCGCCTCGACGATGATGGTGGAGTAGCCCGGCGCAAAGGGGTTCACCCAGCCCCGGATGCGCACGACGTTCATGCCGATCGGTCGCGCGTCCGTCGGCTTGAGCGTTTCAGCATTGAGCCAGGGCGACTGCACGTAACCGTCCTTCGTGGAGCTGAACGCGATCGGAATGTTCTCCGCGGTGAGCGCGGCGAGCAGCCGCTCGGTGGCTGCCGGCGTCTTGGCCCGCACCGAATCGGTGGATGCATCGTCCGGAAACGGGACCACGCGGGGTCGCGTGGTGTTGGGATCGCAGGCAAGAAGCAGCGGCAGGAGGATCAGGCCCGCAGCGGGCTTCATGTCAGCTCCACGGCCGCAGGTGGGTTCACGCCGTAGTCGTAGAACCCCTTGCCGCTTTTCTTCCCAAGCAATCCGGCCGCCACCATGCGCTTGAGCAGCGGCGGGGCGGCATACCGCTCCTCACCGTACCCGGCGTGCATGATCTCGCCGATCCGCACCACCGTGTCGAGCCCGACGAAGTCGAGAAGGGTGAGCGGACCCATCGGGTGCCCACAGCCGAGCACCATGCCCCGGTCGATATCAGCCGTGTTCGCGACCCCGCGCTCGAGTGCCCGCACCGCGTCGAGCAGGAACGGCACCAGCAGCAGGTTCACCACGAAGCCCGGCACGTCGCGCGCTTCCACCGTTTCCTTGCCCAGCCGCCGCACGAAGCCGAGCGCGGCGGCATACGTCTCCGGCGACGTCTCGGCGCCGCGAATCACTTCCACGAGCGGCATGAGCGGGACAGGATTGAAGAAGTGAAGCCCCACGAACCGGTCGGGCCGACCGCTTCCCGCAGCCAGCTGGGTGATGCTGATACTCGACGTATTGCTCGCGAAGGCGGCAGGGTAGGGGCAGATGGAGTTCAGTTCATCAAAGAGATGGATCTTCGTCGCCGCAAGTTCGGGAACGGCTTCGATCACCAGGTCGACGCCGGACATGGCGCCAAGTTCGGTCGTGGTCTTCACCCGTGCGAGCACGGCATCGCGGGCGTCGGCGGTGAGCTGGCCCTTCTCCACGAACTTGGCGGTGGACTTCTCGATCCCGGCGCGTGCCTTCCGCAGCGCCCCTTCGTCCACGTCCCTCAGGATGGTATCGAAGCCGGCCGACGCACTCGCCTGTGCGATGCCGGCGCCCATCAAGCCAGCCCCGACGACACCGACCGAGCGGATGCCGCTCACGGCTTGGGCCGGGGAGTGTTTCCGGGGCGGGGTGTGCGGTTCGCGACCAGGGTCTCGATCTCGGAGATCACGGTGTCGAGCACGGTCTTCTTGCCCGGAAGCTGGTGCGACGCCCGCACGGCTCCACGCTCGACATGATCCAGCGCGCACTCGAGGCCGAGCTGGGTCCGCTCGGCCACCGTCCGATAGGACTTGCCAATGGCCCAGGAGAATCCGAAGGCTCCCGGCAGGGGCATGAGCAGTACTGGCCAGAAGGCGTTGAGAGCGCCGAGCACTACCGTGCCCGCGACGGCCACTGACACGAGCGCGGCCGCACCGCCGATGTATCCCCGCCGCAGATCCCGCAGGCTCGCGCTCAGCACCACCTGGCACAGTCCCGGCTCGAGCGGCACGATCGTGGCCGAGATCCGCTCCGCCTTCCGCAGCATGAACTTCTTGCTGCCGGTCGCCCGGCGCACCGCGGCCTGCCATCCACCGACAGGTTCCAGCATCACATGCCCCTCGGTCTGGCGGATCGTGCCGAACACTTCCTCCGCTTCGAGGTAGCGCACCAGCGCAGCCTCGATGGCACGTGGGTCGCCTCGCACTACCCGCTCCGCCTGCACCGACATGCTCCCGATCATCTCGTCGATCCAGCCTTCCTGCTCCGGCGCCTCGCGCGCCTGGCCCACCTCGAGCATCGCCTGCCGCAGGTAGCGCTCGGGAATGCCGACATCGCGGCCCAGTGCCAGCACCTCGTTGCCGTCGAGCGACCCCGACACGTCGCGTTCGTCGGCCTGCAGCTCCGCTGCGCGCTGCAGGATCCGCTGCAGTGCTTCCTGGTCGAACTTCGGCGTCAGTTCACTTCCCATGCTTCTCGGATTCTTCCTTGAGTGCCGTTTCCCTGAGCCGCTGCATCAGGTCGCCGAGCTCGTGCGCCGGCATTGGCCGATCGGCCGGCGGCAGCGCGGCCGGCGTCGCCGGCAATGCGGCTGTCGCCTTGTCGTCCCTCATGCGCGCTGCCCGGTCGGCCATGTCCATGAAGGGCCGGAGCAGGTCCATCGGCAGGGGAAAGATCGTGGTCGAGTTGTTCTCCGCCGCAATCTCCGTGACCGTCTGGAGATAACGCAGCTGCAGCGACACCGGCTCCGATGCGAGCATCTTTGCGGCATCGGCCAGGGTGGCTGACGCCTGGAGTTCGCCCTGCGCCGCGATCACCTTGGCCCGGCGTTCCCGCTCCGCTTCGGCCTGCCGGGCCATCGCTCGCTTCATCTGGTCGGGCAGGTCCACGTCTTTCACTTCCACCGCCGAGACCTCGATGCCCCACGGGTCGGTGCGCTCGTCGATGATCTTCTTGAGCACCGCGTTGATCTTCTCCCGGTCGGCCAGCAGCTCGTCGAGTTCCACTTCGCCCAGGACTGAGCGGAGCGTCGTCTGCGACAGCTGGCTCGTGGCGTAGAGATAGTCCTCGATCTCGATGAACGCCTTGGCCGGGTCGAGCACCCGCATGTACAGCACGGCGTTCACCTTCACCGAGACGTTGTCGCGGGTGATGACATCCTGCGCCGGGATGTCGAGCGCTACCGTGCGAAGTGACATCCGCTTGAGTTGTGCAAATCCGAGCGGCACAAAGGTGAGGCCCGGCCCCTTGGTGCCCCAGTACTTCCCCAGGAAGAATGACACGCCGCGCTCGTACTGGCGCAGGACCCTGAGGCTCCCGAAGCAGTAACCGACGACGAGCAGCAGCGCGGGCAGGAGGAGTTCCATGTGTGCTCCGTTCAGCCGATGGCTTCGACGATGACGGCAATGCCCTGTCCGCCACCAATACAGGCACTGCCGAGGGCGTAACGACCGCCGCGGTGCCGCAGCGCGTGCAGCAGGTGCACCAGGATCCTCGCCCCGCTGGCCCCGAGTGGATGCCCGATGGCGATGGCGCCGCCATGGACGTTGGTGCGGGCCCGCTCGAGCCCCAGTTCCTTCTCCACCGACAGGTACTGTGCCGCGAACGCCTCGTTCACTTCCACCAGGTCCATCTGGTCGAGCGTGAGGCCCGCCCGCGCCAGCGCGGCGCGCGCGGCCGGCGCCGGACCAATACCCATCAGCGCGGGCTCCACGCCCGCCACCGCATACGCGACCAGCCGGCCCAGCGGTTTCAGCCCCCGCTCCCGGGCGAGCGCGGCGCCTGTCACCACCATCGCGGCGGCACCGTCGGCCAGGCCGGAGGCATTCCCCGCCGTCACCACGCCGCCTTTCCGGAATACCGGTTGGAGCTTCGCCAGGCCCTCGAAGGTGGAGTCGGGTCGCATATGTTCGTCGCGCGCCCATGACGCTGGTTGCTTCGTCCTGGGATCGGTGAGCGACACCGCCGCGAGCTCCTCCGCGAACGCGCCCGCGGCCCAGGCATCCCGCGCGCGCTGTTGGCTCATCAGCGCGTACGCGTCGACCGCGGCGCGGTCGATGCCGTACTTCTCAGCCAGGTTCTCGGCCGTCTCGGCCATCGCCGTGTCACACCAGCTGTCGCGAAGCGCCTCCCAGAGCGAATCCTCCAGCTGCGTCTCCTGCCCGAATCTGAGTCCCCAGCGCGCGCCGCGCACCACGTGTGGTGCCTGGCTCATCGACTCGGTGCCACCCGCCAGCACCACGCGCGATTCGCCCAGCTGGATCTGCTGTGCCGCCTGCACCACCGCCTCGAATCCCGAGCCGCAGAGCCGGTTCACCGTGAGCGCCGGCGTCTCGACGCGGCACCCGCTCCGGAGCCCGATGTGGCGCGCCAGGTAGATCGCATCCGCGGACGTCTGTTGCGCGTTGCCCATCACCACGTGGTCGATCAGCTCGGCACCCAGGCCGCTCCGCTCGATCGCGGCGGTGCTTGCCGCAACGCCCAGATCGGTGGCGGACAGGGACTTGAGCGCGCCGCCGAAGGCACCGAACCCGGTGCGGGCGCCACTGAGGAAGACGACTTCAGGAGAGGTCATGGTGACTCGTGTTGCGGCTCAACTGTCGAAGCTTAGCCCGGTTCCGCAGCTGACACAGTGACGCCAGCCATACTCCACCTCCGCCTTGCAGCGGGGACACTGGCCCAGCAGCTGCGACTGCCCGCAGTGCGGGCAGAAGTGCACTGCGCGTCCCACCGGAAGCGCGCCGCCGCAGTAGCTGCATCGCGCCGCCGCCGCGACTGGTGCGGCGGGCGTCTCGACGACTGGCGCTGCATCGGCCTCGGGTATCACGTCCGCGGGCTGGGCGCGCGCCGCGCGCACCGCGTCGAAGGGAAGCGGTTCAAGCACCTCCGACTCGGCGTCCATCTGCGCGTCCATCTGCTCCACCGCTTCGATCAGTTCCTGCGGGGCGGGGGCGGCTGGCCGTGGCGGTGGGGCGTACGCCTCGTCCTCGGTCTGGCCCGACAACACCCTTGCCAGCGGGGCGGGTTGCAGCACAAAGACGGCGTCGCGAAACTCGCGCAGCACCGAGAGATCGGGATTCGGGCTCTTCACTTCGCTCGCGAAGCGCCGGCGCACCGGATCCGGCTCGGTATTCGCGAATCCGCCCTCGCCACTCGCGAAACGAAGCAGCAGCAGCTCGTAGTCCTCGCTCGATTCCACGCCCAGCGCGCGCCGGCTCGTGCGGTAGGGCACGAAGCGCGACACCAGCTCACCCACACTCAGCGGTTGCTGCAGTCGCGCTGGATCCACGGCGAGCAAGGTGCGCGTGAGATGCCGAAACAGCCGTTCGATGTCCTGCACGCGGTTCCTCCGAAAACGTCAGCCCTCCGACACCTGTCGTGAAAGTACACACCTCCACCCCTCCGGTCGACGCTTAACGCCTCCGCGGGGGGTGCGTCCTTTGGTCCGGTGCTGTGGCCGCTCGACCCACCGCTTTACAAGGGAGGTAGCACATGTCCGGTGGTCTTCGTCACTTACGGGTCCGCCTGGCCGGGACCGCACTGCTCAGCGCCATGTTCATGGCCGCCTGTTCCGACAGCACGTCTCCCGCCGGTATCATTACCGGCACGCAGGAGGACGCGCTCGACCTGGGTACCGCCAGCGCCGATGAAACCGAGCTCGCGCTCGACGCGCTCGCGGGCGCTGATGGCGCGCTGTCGATGTCGCTCACGGCCTCGCCATCGGCGCCGGGCCTGCGCACGCCTCTGTGCGCCACCATCTCATCCACCGGCGATACCGACGGCGACGGCATTCGCGACAACGCGTCATTCACCTACGCACTGCCCGCATGCAGCTTCACCGGGTGGAGGGGTGGCACGGTCGAGCTCACCGGTGTGATCAGCGTCAGCGATCCCGACCCCGCGCCGAGCTTCGCGTACCTGCTCACTTACGACGACTTCAAGTGGCAGTACACGGCGCCGAACGCGGTCGATTCATGGTCCGCCACCCGCAACGGCTCGCGGACACTCACCGCCACGCAGTCGCAATTGAGCCTGAGCAACCAGGTGTCCGTCGTTCGCACCTTCGCCCACCGCGCCGATGCCACCGTCGCGCACAACACGCTGCTCGTCTTCACGCCCGACGAGGGGGCCACACTGGTCCGTGGCCGGCCCCTCCCGAGCGGCACTGCTCTCAAGAGCGGTCAAGTCACCTTCAGCCGCAACGGCACGGTGCGCACCTTCAGCGTGAACACCGTCGCGCCGCTTCGGTACGATGCCTCGTGCACCGCGATGCCGCGCCTCTCGGCGGGCGAGATCCACTACGAGTTGTCGGATGGGTCGTACGTGAGGGTGTTGTGGAGCGCGTGCGGCCATCCAGCAGAGAGGACCTGGGTGCCGTCGTAGTTCACAACCAAGCGAGGACGGGCTCCCCGTCCTCGCTTGCACCTACGCTTCTTCCCTCAGCAGGAACTTCTCGCCCGCCCCGAGCCGCCGCTCCAGCAGTGTGAACGACGCGTCGGCGTCGTAGTCCAGGTACAGTTTCTTGAGCCGCTTCGCCGCCAGCCATGACTCGAACTCCGACGCCACGGCGCCATCCGACGTGATCTGCTCTCTTGCCGCCTTCACTGCAAGGTCGTTCGCGTACTCGTTCTTCGCGTGACCCTTGTGTCCCCGTACCCAGGTCCATTGCGAGTCGTGCCGCCCTGCCACCGATACCAGCGACTGCCACAGTTCCAGGTTCTCGATCGCGCCACCCTTCCGCGTCCATCCCCGCCGCTCCCAGCCCGGAGCCCACTCCCTTATCCCCTTTACCAGGTACTCCGAGTCGGACACGAACAGCACCCGGAACCGCGTCTCCTTCCGCGCGAGCACCTCGAGTACGGCGATGGCACCGGTCAGCGCCATCCGGTTGTTGGTCGTGTCGGGGTCGCCAACCAGCACGTCGCGCCGCTCGATCCCGCGACCGGTGCGCACTTCGATCAGCCCGCCCGCACCACCCGGCGTCGAGCCCTCGCGTCCGTTTCCAAGGCAGCTCTCGTCGAGGTGAACCACCGCGATCCGGTGGTTCACGCGCCGATCACCTCGAAGGCGTCGATATCGTTGAGCGCGAAGACCAGTTCCTCACCGGTCATCGGCAGGACGCCGATGAACATCTCCTTCCCGCCCACCGCGCCGACCCGGCGCGCTACTACCACATACTCCGTGCCCCGGCGGGAGACGGTCACGCGAAGCCCGCGTCGCGCCGCTGACTCCAGCCGGTCCATCCGTTCGGGCGTCCAGCGGATTCCCATGAACTAGTTCACCAGCACGCGAATATCGCCGGGCGTCCCCGCCAGGCAGCGACCGACGATGGCACACTCGAGCGTGCCCTCGGCCTTGAGCTGCTCCTGCAGCTCGCGCGCGTCAGTTTCGGCCACCGCGAGCAGCAGCCCGCCCGACGTCTGCGCGTCGGCGCAGACAATCCGGTCGGTGTCGCTCACCCCGGCATCCCAGGTCACGTCCCTTCGCGCCTCGAGATTGCGGCGCGTTCCCCCCGCTACGGCACCCCTGGCGATGAGCTCGCGTATGCCGGGAAACACCGGAAGCGCTCCCGCCCGGATCTCCGCGCTCACGCCGCTGGCTATCAGCATGTTGTGCAAATGGCCCAGCAGGCCGAAGCCGGTCACGTCCGTCGCCGCATGCACTCCAACCCGCACGGCGGCACGGGCGGCGCCGGCATTGAGCATTCTCATTGACCTGACACCCGCTTCCAGGAGTTCGATACCACAGAGATCGCGCTTGAACGCCGTGGTCAGCACACCCGTTCCGAGCGGCTTGGTGAGCACAAGCATGTCGCCGGTTCGAGCCTTCGCGTTTGTCAGCATCCGGTCGGGATGCACGTCCCCGATCACCGCCATGCCGAACTTGGGTTCGGGATCGTCCACCGTATGCCCGCCCGCCACCAGACAACCGGCTTCACGGCACACCTCTGCCGCGCCCCCCAGCACCTCACCCAGCAGCGCCAGCGGCAGCGTCTCCCTGGGCCAGGCCGTCACGTTGAGCGCCAGCAGCGGCGTGCCGCCCATCGCGTAGACGTCGCTCAGGGCGTTAGCGGCGGCAATCGCGCCCCATGTTGCGGCATCGTCCACGATCGGCGTGAAGAAATCGACAGTGGCCACGAGTGCCCGGTCCGCCGACAGCCGGTACACCGCCGCATCATCCCTGGTGGAGGCATCGACCAGCAGGGCAGCGTCCGTCACCCGCGGAACGTGGCGCAGCACCTCGGCCAGCTCGGATGGCCCGAGCTTGCACGCGCAACCCGCCCCGTGTGAAAGGCTGGTGAGCCGGATGCCGCGATTGTCGATTGATGTTTGAACCGTCACTGATCACTTACCTGGAGAGTTCCCCGCGAAGATAACCTGTCACTCCTCACTCCTCACGCCGTTTCAGTTCCTCCTCACGCTGTCAGTCACATGAGCCCCGCCAGTATGCCCCCCGCCACCACCCATCGCAGCACGCTCACCACCACCGCCATCGACAGCCCCTTCGGCTGGGATCTTTGCACCGCATCACGCAGTCGCGCTGGTAGCTCGAGCAGCAGTCCCAGCAGCACGAACAGCAGGATCCATCCTCCCGGGCCCGGTCCGTAGCTCCCGAACCAGAGCGCGCCGAACAGCGTGAACAGCAATCCCTCCACCGCCGGAACCCATCGCGGCGCCGGGCCACGTCCGGGGCTCGGTGCGCCTCTGAGACGCGCGAGCACCAGCTCGGCCAGCAGGAACCAGGCACTGGTGGCGAGCCAGGACAGGACGATCCGCGTGAGCGACATCGCTACCAGTGACTGCGCAGCGAGTCGGTCGACATCAGGTGGCCACGCACCATCACCTGCTCGATGCTGCGCAGGTTGCCGATGCTGGCCATCGGATCTCGGGACAGGATCACGAGGTCGGCCTTGCGGCCGGGAACCAGCGCGCCCAGCGAGTCGGCGCCGAGCAGGATGGCGGCATCGCGGGTGGCGGCGAAGAGCGCATCGGTATTGGAGAATCCCGCCTGTACCAGGAGCTCCAGTTCACGAATCAGGCTCTGGCCCGGCACGATCAGCTGGTTGGCCGCGTCGGTGCCCGCCACCACCTTGCCACCGCTGGCGCGATAGATCCGCACGAACAGGTCCTGGTTCGCGCGCGACGCCCGGAAGTCGCTGAAGTCGGTGGCGGTCCAGCCCGCGCGATCCAACATCCCCGGTACGTTCCACCGGCTGATTTCCGAGTCGGGCACCATCTTGAGCGAGCTGTCCTGCATGATCGCCGGGTCATCCAGCCGGCTCAGCGTCTCGTGCAGTACCAGCGTCGGCACCATTGTCACGCGGTCGGCCACCAGCTGCTCTGCCACCCGGGCCATCGCGGCCGAGTCGAGTCCGGCCCACGCCTTCTCGAATGCCGTCCATCCGGCAAAGAAGCCCTCGCGATGCGCCGCATAGAGTGGTGCGTTGTTCACGAGCACCGCCTCCGGCACCCCGCTCAGGTGCTCGATCGCCCGGACGCCCATGTCACCCGCCGTCACCGCGTCTGTCAGTCCGAGATGCGCCGTGACCCTGAGGCCGAAGGTTTGCGCCTCATCCACGATGGCGCGCAGCAGATCCGGCGTGACCCTGGTGTACGTCTTCACGTAGTCGACGCCGCTCACGGCCAGCTTGTCCACCGCCTTGCGCGCATCATTGGTGCCGCCCACCACGAACGCATCCGAGTAGGTGGCGGGCGCGGCATCGATCATCGCTCCCGCGCTGAAGATCCGCGGACTGGTGAGCGAGCCGAGATTGGCCTGTTCCCTCAGTGCCAGGATGGAGTCGAAGGTGCCGTGTACGTCGCGCACCGTGGTGACGCCCGACGCCAGGAACCGTGGCAGCGTCCAGCGCTGCACGTGCACGTGACCGTCGATGAGCCCCGGCACGACATACTTGCCGCTCAGGTCCACCGTGCGCATGCGGCGCGGTACCTCCACCTCGGCGCGCGTGCCGATCGCCTCAATCCTGTCGTTGCGGACGATGATCACCTGGTCAAGCTGCGGCTGCGGCGACGAGCCGTCGAACACCGTAGCGCCCACCAGTGCCACACCGTCGGGCGGCGCGCGATCGCAGCCCGCCGCGGCAACGAAAAGCGCGGCGGCCGCGATCGCCCTAACGCGCATCGTGCGACGTGTGGTCCAGGATGATCTTCCAGCCATCGGTGCGCTCCTGCATCACGACGGAAAAGGGTCCGCTCGACGTGGTAACTCCCTCCCGATAAAGCACATATCGGGCCGTGACCAGGGCGTAGGTGGTGCCGAGGGGGACGGCGTTCAGGCCCTCGATCCGGAGGCTGTCCCGTTTTGCGCCCCGCTCGAAAGCGGGGGCGTAGTTCTGCTCGATCCAGGCAAATCCATGCTCGAACTTCGACCCCGACATGAACATCGTTGACGTGTCGTTGGCGTAGATCGAGAGGAAGCCCTTGAGGTCGCCGCCGTTCCAGTCAGCGGTGGCTTTCTCGAACTGGGTATCGAGGACTTCGGTCAGGCGCTGGGGATCGAGGGAGGGGGGCGCCGGGTCGACCTCGACTCGCGGGCCCTTGTGGCATGCCGCGGCAAGCAGCAGGAGGGCGAGCAGGCGGTTCGGCAAATGGCGTCCGGCGTATCGGGAAGTGCATAAAATACACAACGCCCCGGCTCCACGTGAGCCGGGGCGTTGTGGTTCGTCGAGTGGCTAGCCTCGCTTTGCCTTGCGGGCGGCTTTCTTCACGGGTCTGGCCGCCTTGCGGGCTGCCCGCTTCACCGTCCGCTTCGCCTTCCTTGCGGACCGCTTCGCGGTCGCCTTCTTCTTGGCCACCTTCCGGGCTGCCTTACGGACTGCCCGCTTCACCGTCCGCTTCGCCTTCCGGACCGTCTTCTTTGCCTTCCGGACTGCCCTGCGCTTGGCCGCCTTCTTTGAGGCCTTCTTGGCGACCTTCTTCACCGCTTTGGTAGCCTTGGAGACCGCCTTCTCGACCGCCTTTTCGGCCTTCACCACCGCCGCCTTCACCGTCGCGCCCAGCGTGGGGGCTGGGGGTGGTGGGGGCGGGGGTGGCGGGGGCATTGCGGGTTCCGCCGACCCAGGGAGTTCATCCATCCACCCGGCGCTCTGCCAGCTCGACTCAAGCTCGGCCATCGTACGCTCCTGTGGTACCTGGAATGCGGCGATACCCGCCGCGGTCGAGGCGATAGGGCCTTCCGCCAACGCTCCTAAGATGCACAACTTCAGTCGCTCTGCAAGCTGCTCGATTGTGCTTCAACCCGAAAAACGAACGACATGACTGCAAAGCCTGTCACCGCATGAACCAGCCTGCAACTGGTGCGCCTGCCGGCGCCGGGTTCCTCATGCGTGCCCTCGTGCTCCAGGCGGCGGGGGGGCTCCAGCACCTCGCGCTGGCCGAGGTGCCGGCCCCCGAAATCCGCGCTCCGCACGATGTCCTGGTCCGGATCCGTGCCGCGGCCCTCAACCGGCTGGACCTGTTTGTGGCCGACGGACTGCCCGGCGTTGCCTACGTCTTTCCCCAGATCGTGGGCTCCGACGGCGCCGGGGTGGTGGAATCGGTGGGAAGCGCCGTCACCCTGGTGCGCCCCGGTGACCGGGTCATGATCAATCCGGGCGTGTCGTGCGGAACATGCGCCGAATGTCTGCAGGGTGAGGAGTCCCTCTGTCCGGCGTTTCAGGTGCTGGGCGAGCATCGGAGCGGCACTCTTGCCGAGTTCATCGTGGTGCCCGAGTCGAACCTGGGCGGGGTACCGGCCGTGATGCCCTGGCCCGAGGCCGCCGCGTATTCCCTGGCCACGCTCACCGCCTGGCGCATGCTGGTCTCACGCGCGCGAGTGCTGCCGGGGGAGACGGTGCTGGTGTGGGGCGTGGGCGGCGGGGTGGCACTCGCGGCGGTCCAGGTCGCCGTCTACGCCGGCGCCCGCGTCATCGCCACCAGCAGCAGTGCTGAAAAGCTCGAGGTGGCGCGGAGCGTTGGGGCCGAGGCGCTGGTGAATCACGCCACCGAGGATGTCGTGGCCCGCGTGCGCGAGCTTACCGCCAATCGCGGGGCCGACGTCATCATCGATAGCGTGGGAGAGCCCACCTGGCAGCGGTCCACCCGCCTCCTGCGTCGCGGCGGTCGCCTGGTTACCTGCGGGGCCACCGGCGGCCCGCACGTCTCCCTCGACCTGCGCCGTCTCTTCTGGCATCAGTGGTCGCTGTTGGGCTCCACGCTCGGAAGCCATGCGGAGTATCGGGAGATCGTGCGGCTTGCCGGGGAGGGACTGCTCTGGCCCCATGTGGACCAGGTGGTGCCGTTCGATCGAGCGATGGAGGCCTACCAGCGGCTTGCCCGCGGCGAGCAAACGGGCAAGCTGGTCATAGATTTCGACGGTGCCGGCAGCGGCTGACGCGTGTCAGGGCACCGCCAGGCGTACCAGCTCCCGAGACTCACCGGTCTTGAGCGCGCCGTACGCGTACTGGCGGCTCACGCTGGTGATCCCCACCCCCGCCGGTGCCGTCACCGTGCGCAGCATCGTGCCGTCCTTTCCGATCACGGCATAGCTCATCGGCTCCGCCTCGTCGGCCCGGCTGTACTGCAGCCACACTTCCCCGCCCGGACGCCCGATCGCTGCCTCGAACGATGGCTTCGTCTTTGCGAACGGGAACACCACCTCCACGTTGCTCGGCAGACCCCGCGCGTGCAGTCGGTCCATCACCCGCTTCTTGTCCTCCTTCGTCACCGACACCTTCGGATAGCTGTGTTCCGCGCCACGCGTCCACTTGCCGTCTGGCGTGCGCCAGTCCACAGACATCGTCCGGGCGCGAGCCACCCATACCGCGCCGTCCGGCAACACGCCGAAAATGTCCGTCGGTCCGAAGATCTGCGCCACCGACTGCCTCTGCGGACCGAATGTCGCCTCGCCAAATTCGGGTATGCTGAGCCGCGCCACGGTATCGACCGTACCGCTCGTCAGGCCGAGCCGCAGCACCGGCAGGCTGTCGGTTCGCATTGCGGTACCCGGCTCCGCTCCGCCCGTCACCGTGCGGAAGTCCACCTTGTAGCCATGGCCCAGCGTATCGTATATCAGCACCGGCGTGGCGCCGCCGGCATCGGGAATTGTGAGTACACGCGCGAAGCCAGCCGGCGTCCAGAGCGTCGTCCGCGTCGCACCGAAATCCACCACCGCCACCGTGTCGGCGGCCAGTTGCGCCACCCAGCCGGGATGCTTGTAGAGGGAGGGCGGGGCGTTGTAGGGCAGGGAATCCACTGGCACACCGATGGTATCCACGGCGCCGGTCGCGAAGTCACCAGTGTGGAAGCGGCGCGCCATCGGGTCGGCGAACGCCACCCGTCCGTCTGAGATCTCCACCACGTCGCTCACGCCTCCGAAGGTGGCGTTGAGCTTCTTGTCCACCGCGAGCGTCACCGAGGGTACGCGTGGCCCGCACGCGGACAGCAGAAGCAGGGCCACGATCGGCAATCTGGAGTTGCTGGTTCTCATCACTCTCACTTGGCAGTATTGGAGGGGGCAGCCGGAAGCATCGGTACGGGCGCGAGCCGCAGGCGAATGCCCTCGCGCACCAGGTCGGCCACCAGGATGTGGGTAGGGGAGGCAGCAATGGCGCGACCCGTGCCGGGAAGTACAGCGACAAACTGCAGGTGCCCGTCGCGGCCTACCACGTTGTAGCGCTGCGCCGAGTCGCTCACCGACCGGCTTCCCTCGAGCCAGATCCGGCCCTGCGCATCGGCAAACGCGCTGGTGAATGCCGCCTTGATCGGGGCGAACGGCAGCTGCTCGGCGGTGCCCCGCAGTTCCTCGGGGAACTTGCGCACGAACAGGTCACGGTCTGCGCGCGTCACCTCGAGCACGCGGTCGGGCAGCGGCTCGCCCTTCGTGATCGTGCCATCGGGCGCCCGGAAGTCCACCCGGTTGTGGTAGACTCGCGCCAGCCAGACTGTGCCGTCGGGATACACTCCCCACCGGTCCACACCGCTGAAGACCCGGCGCTCGAATCGCTCGCCGGTGGGACTCGCCACCTTGGCCAAATCGATCGGCGCGAGGCGCGCGATCGTGTCGACCTTGCCGGCATCGAGTTTCACTACCACCGCGGAATCGCGGTTGCCACTGCCGTCGGCGCCCGCCGCCGGACGCAACTCGATGTAGAAGTGCCCCGCGGCGTCCCGCGCGCGCGGCAGCGCCCCGCGCACCAGGTCGGAGGCCGGTTCGAATCGCGCGAAGGTCCCGTCCAGCGTCCAGAATGTCAGCCGTCGCTTGAGCGGCTCGCCCGCGTACAGCGTATCCGCTGCCCGGAACACGCTGAATGGGCTGTCCAGGTTGGCCTTGCTGCCCAGCGGCGCCCGTGAGTGGCTCGCGAAGTCGATGATGTCCGCTTCCGGCCCGCCCGGCAGCAACACCGCCCAGCGTTCCCCACCCAGCCAGGCCGCATCGGTGGCCTCGGCGAATGGTGCCATCACCGAGTCGTTGCCCGGCACGAGAGTGAATTGGGGTGTCGCGGCAGGTTCGGGGCCGCAGGCGGCAACGAGCAAGGCGATCAGGCCCGAGCGAGCGGGCAGGGACAGGCGAGACATGGGGGAGAAGAATCTAACCGAACGACCGCCTGCTGCCTGCCGCCTGGCCTCTCAGGGATTCAGCCACCAGGTGAACTTGACCAGGAGAACGTTGTCGGCGGGAGCCTGCAGCAGGTTGTCGAACGACTGGCCGGGATTGAACTCGCTGTCCTCGAGCGAGTTGGTCGAATTGTCCCGGTTGTGGGTCCAGACTACGAACAGGGTCGAGCCCGGTGACCATTCCCACCGCAGCACCGCGTTGCCGCGGAGCGAGGCGAACTGGAAGTTCTGGTCGCCGATGTCGATGGGTGCCGCCGGGCCATTGGGGCCGTCCGGGTCCGCGATGCCGGTGCTCGGATCGTAGGTCGAGCCATTCTGCCCGAACACGTTGAAGTCGAACGTCCGCGGCTCGGCAAGTTCTGTGAACTGGCGATAGTTGCCCGACGACACGAATGGCTGCATGAAGAGTTCGAGACTCAGCTTGGGCGTGAAGATCCAGTTGAGCCGGATGTTCCCGGAGAGGGTCCACTGGTCGAGGTTGCCAAACACGTAGCGGTTGCCGTACGTCGCGGTCGCCGTTGGATCGGCATAGGTATCGATGTACTGCACACTCGTGAGGTTGTGGGAAAGACTCGGTCCCACGCTGACCTGCAGCCGCTGCATCGGCCGCCACTCCAGGTAGGTGTCGAGCCCCCAGCTGTTGTCCGCGCCCTGCTGATAGCGGCTGAAGTAGAAGTCTGAGTTCAGCACCACCTTCTTGCGGTCGTCGGAGCTGAAGCCGACCCCGCCGTCGAATCCCGGCGGGTTGAGGATCGCGGGCCCGCCCCGCGTCGCCCGGATATTGATTGTCTGCGGATTCGCCCCGATGCGCGCGCGGGCACTCCAGAAGTTGCGGAAGAGCATGTTGCCGTTGGCGAAGAGGCCGAGCCAGGTGTTGTCCCAGCCGAAATCCCAGCTGCTGAACGCCGCGACGTTGAAGTTGGTGCGCTGGTACAGCGACGTGGGCTTGGTCCAGCGATAGCCCACCACGACATGGCTGTTGATGAGGTCGGTGCGGGGTGCGAACCCGATGTCGTTGAGCTCGAGACCCGGGTTGATCGCGGCCAGGGACGCGTTCAGCTGTACCGCTCCCTTCTGCTTGTTGAGCACCAGGCGGCCGCCGAACCCGCTCAGGCTTGTGGCCTGCGAATCGACGTGCACATAGTCCTGATCGGGGCGCTGGAAATAGTGCGTGCTGCTCAGCTGCAGGTCGGTCATCCGTAGCTCGGTGCCGGTGACCAGGCTGCCGCCGAGCCACCCGGTGAGGACGTATACCCGCTTCTCGTCCAGGAAGCTCCAGCCATCCACGCCGAAGGTGTAGCCGCCGCGGTTCATCTGGTCGGGCATGCCCGACTCGTTGAAGAACCGCTGCGTGATCGTGGAGATGATCCCGATACCCTGCCGCCCGTTGGCGATGTCCTTCTGCATCCGGATCGCGTTCCAGCTCGTGAGTGGCTCGACCTGTACGTTTCCTGGCACGCCCTCTACCTGATAGTCGGCGAACTCCCGCTTGGTGAGCGATGACAGCGCCCCGACATTCCAACCGCCCAGCTTCCCCGAGAGCTTGAGGGCGCCGAGAATCGTGGTGCCGCCCGGCTCGTCCACGTACGACGCATCGTCCGGAGTGGCGCCCGTCGGCGCCCGCCCGATGCGCCGCGTGTAGATGAAGTCGAACGACGACCAGTTGAATCCCCAGTAGTTGTTCGACCCCCCAAAGCCGAAGTTGGTGAAGGTGTTCGCTCCCTCCACGAAGAATGGCCGCCGCTCCGGGAAGAACGTCTCCACATCGCTCAGGTTCACCACGGCAGGGTCCACCTCGACCTGGCCGAAATCGGGGTTGATCGTGCCGTTGATAGTGAGGTTGGAGCCGAGCCCGACGCGGAAATCGCCGCCCACACCGATGCCATACACGGAACCGTCGTTGTACGGATCGCCCGGATCGTGGGAGACGAATTCCGCCTTGGCGGTGGTGTACGGAAGGAGTTCGAGACGCCGTGGGGGCTGGAGCTGGTCGAGGCCCTGGAGCTCGGGAAACCGGGAGACGAACCCGCTCGCGTTGCTCGGCGTGAAGACCAGAAAGTCGCGCTCGTTTCGCCGCGCGATGTCCCGGCAGAAGTTGATGCCCCAGATCTGCTGAGCCGCCGGGTTGAACCGGAGCTGCGAGTAGGGAATGCGCATCTCCGCGGTCCACCCGGTGGGGGTCCGGTGCACCGCGCCTTGCCACACGCCGTCCCACGTGTTGTCGTCCCAGTCGTCATTCATGAGGGTGCCGTCGTACTGCACCCCCGCCGCGTTCAGCGCGAAGTAGAAACCGGTGCGCTTGTCATGGTAGGTATCGAGGAACACCCAGAAGCGGTCGGCGCTGACCCAGGTATCGCGACGGGCCAGCTGGCTGCGGATGGAATCAGGACCTGCGTCGAACATCTCGGCGCCGATGTACACCGCACCGTTGTCGAATACCACGCGCACGTCAGTGCGCTCCGTGGCCGGGGCGCCTTCCTTCGGCTCCCGCTGCACAAAGCCCGACACCGGGGTGGCCCGGCTCCAGATGCTGTCATCCAGGATACCGTCGATGCGAACCGGCTCGGCGACACGCGTGGCGTGCACGTTGCGCGTGGCCTGCAGCGCCACGGAGTCGGGTGAGGGACCGCCGCCGGGCGACGCGATGACGGCAACCTGGAGCAGCAGTGCGACCAGCATCAGATGAGCATTTCCCCGGCGTGCGTTGGTCAGCGTGTGCGGCTTAGATGGCGGCCGCCGGGAAAGGGTTGCGCCCTGGCAACCGGCTCAGGGTCCGCTGGCCGGTCCTTTCGCCAGGACTTCCTCGAAGTAGGCGAGCGCCCGCGGATCATCCGACTGCCCCAGCCAGAAAATCGCGCTCCGCCGGATCTTCTTGTCCTTGTCGGTGCGGGCAGCGGTGAGGAGCGCGGGAATGCCCTCATCGTTCGGGCGCTGCGACAGCGCGAACACCGCCGATTCGCGGACGTCACGGTCCACCGCCGCGTTACCAACGACTTCCACCAGGCCCACCGTTGCCGCGCTGGCGGCCGCCTGGCCCACCCAGAACACCGCTGACTTGCGGACGTCGGTATCCACCTTCGGGTTCTTCGCGAGACCGGATGAGGTCGGGCCAGATCTGGACGCTATCGGCCAGCATCGCCGGCATGATGGCGTCCTCGGCGGCCCTTCCCCCTGTACGGGCAATGCCCAGCATGAGTTGCGACGCCGCGGCGGCGGGCACCGTGCCCAGGTCCACCACCCCGCTCCGGGGCAGCCATCGCCCTCCCACCCGCGTCGTCACACGGGTCACGCTGCCACTTTCGATCGTGAGCGTCACCCGCACCGGACCCTGCTCGCAGTCCGACGTCCATCCATCCTGCTCGTCATCGTCATCGGTGATGTTGATGTTGCCATTCCCCCCGCCACACACGCCGGGCCGGCTCGCATAGCTGAGCCGCACCACTGCGTCCCGTTTTGCGAACACTTTCGACTCGAGGCTCTGGGCCCCGGCGAGGGCGGGGAGCAGCATCGCCGCCACCGCACCGCAGATCGCACCGCGCCAGACGTCTGCCATGATCGTCCCTCACTTGCTTCCGGTCAGGATCGATTCCAGCGCCTGCGCTGCGCGCGGATCGTTCGACTGGCCCAGCCAGAAGATGGCCTTCTTCCGCAACTCGCGATCGGGATCGGTCCGAGCGATATCCAGCAGCTTGGTTACCGCTGCCGGGTCATTGCTCTGGCCCAGCACGAAGATCAGCTGCTCCTTGAGCTCCATGTCCTGCAGCTGTCCGTACAGCTTGCTGAGGCTCGCGATGCTCGCCCCGTTCTGTGCCGCCCAGAAGAGTGCCTGCTTCCGCGCGTCGATCGACTCGCGAGGGTTCTGTGCAACCTCCAGCAGCCACGCCTGGGCGCCCGCGGTCTCCGACTGCGACACCGCGAAGAGGATCCGCTCTTTGAGCTCGTCGTTCGTGGTGCGCCCGTACAGTGTGCGCAGGAAGGCGATGCTCGATGTGTCGCCCCGCTGTCCCAGCCAGAACACCGCCTTCTCGCGCATCTCCTCCGGCGCGTTCTCCTGCGAGGCATATGCCCGCAGCGCCTGCGTCGCCCTGGGCGAATCCTGCTGCGACAGTGCGAAGAGCGCTTTCTCCTGCAGTTCCGGGTCATTCGACGTGCGCAGGATCGAGTCAAGCGCCGCCACCGCGGTCGGGCTGTTCACCTGCGACAACCAGAACACCGCCTGCGACCGCACCTCGGGGTCGGGATCGGTACGCGCTACGCTGAGCAGGATGCTCTCGGCACTTGCCGTCTCCTGCTGCGCGATCAGGAACACCGCCTTGCGACGCAGACACGCGGAGCCGGAGTCGCGCCGCGCCAGCACCTTCTGGAGGATCGGGGTCGCCTTGGACGGATCCATCTGCATCAGGCCGTTGAGGGCTGCCATCTGGACGTCGTCCTCCTCGTCGCCGCAGTCATCGCCCCCCGGTGCGCGGGGTGTGCGCGGCGCTACCGGCGTCCGCGGCGTACGGGGTGTACGGCCCCGGTCGATTGCCGATGGCGCTGTGGGAGGTGCCGCCATGGGCGCCGACATCGGTCCCGTGGGGGGCAGCGGCGCGGCAGCAGCCGCTGGCGCGGCGCGGGGCGCGGCGGCAGCCGATGCCGTGGTCGACATCCGCTCCGCCGCCTGCGCATCCCCCTTCTGTGCCAGCTGGGCATCGATGCGCGACATGAGCGCGCGCGCGTCGCCCGCCGTCGCGGCCTTCGGGTACTTGCTGGCCTGCGTCTCCAGGAGGTTTCCTGCCTGCCGCAGGTTGGCATTGCTGCCGGTGCGGTAGAGCGCGAACGCTTCGTAGTAATAGGTATCCGGCACATAGCTCGACTTGGGAAACCGCGAGCGCACCTGGCGGAAGAGATCGGCCGCCGTCTTGTACTGGTCCTTGCTCAGCGCATTCCGGGCCGACTTGTAGAGCGAGTCGGCCGGATCACCCTGGTGCCACTCTCCGGGCGATGCCGGCACGGGTGAGAACCCCGGTGCCGGGGACGGCAGGGTCAAGGCCGACCGGTACGCCGCACTCGCCGCCGGTGCGACGGCGGGTGCGGGCGTCAGCCCCAGTTGGGCAGCCGCGGGCGTGGATACCAGGAGCAATGCAATCAGTGTGGCGCGCATCAGAGCACTCCAATGGGAAGAGAGCCACGGCCGGGAGCGACACGCAGGCGCATCATCACGTCGCCCTGGTCAAGGCCGTCGGTGATCAGCTTGACGTCGGCCTGGCGCCCGGTGCTGCCGAGTTGCGTGATCTCGGCCAGCACGAGCTCCAGGTCGAGCAGCAGTGGACGCAACCGTGCATCCGCCACCGGTGAATCGAGCAGCAGCCGGTTGGTGGCCAGCAGCTGGCGCGCCGTCGATACCGGCAAGCTGTCCACTTGCCCGGTACGCACCGACGCGCGGAAAAGAGTGAGATACGCTTCGGCCTGGCTCAGGTGCTGCGCCGCCGCAAATTCGAGGGCCGTGGTCGGCGTCTTTACCGTGGATGTGGTTGTGGCCACCTGCGCATCTGGCGTGGCGACGCCGTTCGGCGCCGTCAGGCGACCGATGCCGATGCCCAGCACCAGCAATGCCGCGATACCGGAGATCCACGCAGCGGCCCGCGTGCTCAGGACCGGGCGCCGGCTGCCCCGGGCCAGCCGCCGGCCGCTCGACAGCTGCGGCCTGCCGGCGGCCGACTGTTGCCCGTCTGCCACCTTGCCGCCCTGGCTTCGTGCCGCCTCAATCGCACGCCACATCGCTTCGCGATCCATCGCCGGCGGCGCGTTGTAACTCTTCGCCAGCTCCGCGATCCGCGGGTCGAGCGGGACGTCGTCGCGTTCCTCGGTCATGTGCCGCTCACCTCCGGTGCGAAGTCGGCCAGCCGTTCGCGCAGCCGTGCCCGGGCCCGGAACAGCTGTGCCTTGGATGTTCCCGACTGCACGCCGAGCATCGAGCCGATTTCCTCATGCGTGTAGCCCTCCACGTCGTGCAGCAGAAACACCATCCGGTAACCCTCCGGCAGACGGTCGATCTCGGCGTGCAGCCTGGTCTTGAGGTCCGGCTCGCTCTGCCGGACGGACGGGGCCGCTACCACCTCGGCGTCCTCCCACGGCGCGTGCCGCTTCTCGTCGCGCCGCCGTCCGCGCAGAGCATTGAGTGCCACCGAGACCGCGATCGCGCCCAGCCACGTGCCCAGTGCCGACTCGCCCCGGAACGTCTCCAGGCGGTCAAAGGCCCGGATGAACGTCTCCTGCACACAGTCCTGGGCAGCCTCCGGATCGCCGACGAATCGGAAGACGATCCGGTGGATCCGGTCCGCGTAGGTCTCGAAGAACTGGCGCTCCGCTGCCGGGTCCCCGGCCCGGATGCGCCCGATCAATAGCTGGTCGTCCACCTTGCTCCCGGGCGCTGGATTCGATCCGTGGGACAGCACGTAGACACAGGAGGCCTGGAAAGGGTTGCGCGGCTCCCTACGCAACCATCGGCCGCCGGGATGCATCCAAGGTTGTGAAGGCCGGACGACACGTCACTCCGGCCGCCAGTAACAGGCAACAGGGAGTGGAACCATGGAACACACGCCAGCACAGGGCCTGCCGCGCACGATTCCTCTGAGCGGACCGGGCGCCCCGACCCTCTACCTCGCCCGCCCCCTTCCGGTACAATTGGGCGGTACCAAGTCGCTACGCTGAGTTGACACTGCGTTGATGCTGTGGCCGTATAGGTGAATAGTCGCCCGCGCTCGGGCGACTGGCGAAGCGAAGCGAGACGGCGGCTTGCAGTTGGGGCCGCCGTCGGCGCATCAACCCTCCCCCTCGCGCTCGCGACGCCCTCCGCTCCTACGCACCGAACCCCCAAGATTCAACATTCCGGCGCGCCAGGACGTATAACTGGAGTTGTCGCCGCGGCCGTCCGGGCCATCCTTCGTCACTCTCGTCCTGAATTGACTCGATCTTGCTCCAGTCCAAGACCGCGCGTCAGTCCGCGTTATTGCCCTGGTTCCTGGCCCTCGGTGCCGGCCTGGGGGCATGTGCCCCAGCGTCACCCGGCGTGGGCGGTGCCCGCTCCACTTCCCCGGCGCCCGAGCGAGTCTGGACTCCGCCACCGCCATCGGAGGACCGGATGCCCCCCGGTCCCGCTCCGCTGACACTTCCAGCGGAAATGGTGGCGCGTCGCGACTCGCTCACCCTGGCCGATCTGGTCGATCTGGCGCTTCGCAACAGCCCCGACACCCGCCTGGCCTGGGAAAACGCGAAGGCACGGGCCGCCGCCTACGGTTCTTCTCGTGGCCTGGCCTACCCGCAAATTGATGGGTCGATGGGTATTACCGGCCTGCAGAACCCCGCCACCCAGGGCCGGCAGTCAGTGCAGCAGGTGCTCTATATCCCGAGCGTCGGCTTCAGTTGGCTGCTCTTTGACCTCGGCGGACGAGCTGGGACGATCGGCGAGGCGCGCGAGGCGCTGCTCGCCGCCGACTGGACTCACAACGCCATCATCGCCGACGTGGTGCTTCGCACCGCCCGCGCGTATTACGACTATGTCGGGTTCCGGGCACTGCTCAAGGCCCAGCGCACCACCCTCGAGGAACAGCGCGTCAACCTCGCCGCCGCGGAGGACCGCCGGCGCGTTGGAGTCGCCACGATCGCTGACGTACTTCAGGCGCGCACCGCTGTGTCGCAGGCCCTGCTCGCGGTCCAGACCACCGAGGGCCAGGTCCGCACCGCGCGCGGTGCGCTTGCCACGGCCGCCGGTTTCCCCGCCACCATGGACCTCGACGCCGACGCCGTGCTCGCTCACGGCCAGATCGCCGAAGTCGCCGACAGTGTGGATGTGCTGGTGAAGCACGCCCTCGAGAACCGGCCCGACCTCGCGGCGGCACAGGCCACCTGGGCGGCCGCCGAGCAGCGCACCCGCGCGGTCAAGTCGGCGCGACTCCCCTCCATCTCCGCCACCGGCGCTGCGGGGCGCAACATCATTCTTTCGAGCGGCGGTGGCGGGGGGAACTTCTACTCGCTCGGCTTCTCGCTCGACGTGCCGCTGTTCAACGGTTTCAGCTGGGAGTTCAACACCCGCGAGGCCACCGCGCTGGCGGAGGTGGAGAGCGCCCGCACCGCGAGCCTGGCGCAGCAGGTCACTTACCAGGTGTTCGCTGCCTACGAGGCGCAGCGCACCGCGAGCCAGCGGGTCCGCACCACGGCGGAATTGCTCGCCAGTGCCACCGCGTCCGCTGAGGCCGCGCTGGCGCGCTACAAGGAAGGTGTGGGCGGCCTTATCGATCTTCTGGCCGCGGAGAATGCCCTGGCCGACGCGCGGGCCCAGCGCATCCAGGCGCACCTCCAGTGGTATTCCGCGCTGGTGCAGCTGGCACACGATGCCGCCCTGCTCGATCCCGATGGCAACGCGCGCATTCGACTCTCTGAACCCACGGACTCACTCAAGTGATGCAGCTCCGCCAACTCGTGGTCCTCCTCGTCGTTCTTTCGGCGGCCTGCAAGGGCAAGAGTCCTTCAGCGCAGGCGGCGGCGCCAGTCTCCCTCGCCGCAGCGGTGCAGCGCGACGTGCCGCGGGTGCTCGAGGCGACCGGTACCGTAGAGCCGGTGCGCACCTCGCGGGTCGAGGCCCAGGTGTCGGGCCTCATCGACCGGGTGACGTTCCGCGAGGGCGATCAGGTGACGGAGGGGCAGGTTCTCTTCCAGATCGATCCCCGGTCGTTCCGGGCGGCGCTGAGCCAGGCTGAAGCGGCGCTGGCCCGCGACTCGGCGCAATGGCAGAGTGCCCAGCGCGACCGCGACCGCTTCGAGGCGCTCGCGGCGAAGGAGTATGTCACCGGGCAGCAGCTTGACCAGGCTCGCGCCACCGCCGCGGCACTCGAGGCTACGATGCGGTCCGACCAGGGTGCTATCGACCAGGCGCGCTTGAGCCTGCAGTACGCCACCATCCGCGCGCCGATCACCGGCCGTGCGGGCGCGCTGCTCGTGCGCGAGGGAAACCTCGTGCGCGCCGGCAGCGGCGATGCCCTCGTGGTCATCAATCAGATGGCGCCGATCCGGGTACGCTTCAGCGTGCCCGCCGCCTACCTCTTCGACCTGCGCGCCCTTGCCGGCCGCAAGCAGGAAGTGCGGGCCATCCCGGTGGGCGACACCGCCTCCGCGGTCACCGGGACGCTCGACTTCCTCGACAATGCCGTCGACTCACTCACCGGCACCATTGCGCTCAAGGCGGAGTTCGCGAACAAGGACAGCCGGCTCTGGCCCGGCGCATTGGTGCGGGTGCAGCTCGATCTCTCGGTGGACAAGGCGGCCATCGTGGTCCCGTCGAGTGCCGTCGTGACGGGCCAGCAGGGGAGTTACGTGTACGTGGTGCATGCCGATACGGCGCACATGCGTCCGGTGACGCTGCGGCGCCAGAGCGATTCGATTGCGGTCCTCACCGAGGGCGTGAAGCCGGGAGAGCAGGTGGTCGTGGATGGCCAGTTGCGGCTCACCGACGGCGCCAGGGTGCAGGTGCAGAAGCCGGGAGGTGCCTCGTGAACCTGAGCGAACCATTCATCAAGCGCCCGGTCATGACGACGCTCGTCATGTCCGGGATCCTCGTATTCGGGGTGGTGGCGTACCGCAGCCTGCCGGTGAGCGACCTCCCACCGGTGGACTATCCCACCATCTCCGTGAGCGCGTCGGTGCCGGGGGCGAGCCCCACCACCATGGCGGCGTCGGTGGCGACCCCGCTGGAGAAGCAGTTCTCCACCATCGCCGGTCTCGAGGCGATCACCTCCACCAGTTTCCAGGGCAGCACCCAGATCGCGCTGCAGTTTGCCCTCGACCGCGACATCGACGCGGCGGCGAGCGACGTTCAGGCGGCCATCACCCAGACGATCCGGCAGCTGCCGCAGAACATCGTGCCGCCCACCTACCAGAAGGTGGACCCGTCGCAGTCGCCGATCATCGTGTATGCCCTCACCTCGGCATCGCTCAAGCTTTCGCAGCTCGATGAGTTCGGGCAGGTGAACATCGGCCAGCGCCTCTCGACGGTGGAGGGCGTGGCCCAGGTGCAGGTGTACGGCTCGCAGAAGTACGCGGTGCGGGTGCAGCTCGATCCGCAGGCGCTGGCGGCGCGACAGATCGGCATCGATGAGGTGAGCGACGCGATCAACCAGGGCAATGTCAACCTCCCCACCGGCATCCTCTGGGGCACTGACCGCGCCTATGCCGTCCAGGCCACCGGCCAGCTGCAGAACGCCTCGGAGTTCCGCCCGCTCATCGTGGCATGGCGCAACGGGCGCCCGGTGCGGCTGGAGGACCTGGGGCGCGTCATCGACAGCGTGCAGGACACCAAGGCCGCAGCCTGGTACAAGCAGACCCGCGGCATCGTCCTCGCCATCTACCGCCAGCCCGGCACGAACACGGTGGATGTGGCGGCCCGGGTGCGGAAGACGATGCAGGAGATCGGCCTGACCCTGCCGCCCTCGGTGGACGTAACCACGATCTACGACCGCTCGGAGACGATCCGGAAGTCGGTGAACGACGTAAAGTTCACGCTCTACCTCACGCTCTGCCTCGTGGTGCTCGTCATCTTCATGTTCCTCCGGAACGTGTCGGCCACGATCATTCCGAGCCTTGCCTTGCCAATGTCCCTGCTCGCCACCTTCGCCGTAATGAAGGCGCTGGGCTACAGCCTCGATAACCTGTCGCTCATGGCACTGACGCTGTCGGTGGGGTTCGTGGTGGACGACGCCATCGTGATGCTCGAGAACATCGTGCGCCACATGGAAATGGGCGAGAGGCCCATGCAGGCGGCCCTCAGTGGCTCGAAGGAGATCGGGTTCACCATCCTGTCGATGACCCTTTCACTCGTGGCCGTCTTCATTCCGCTCCTCTTCCTGGGCGGTATCGTCGGCCGGCTCTTCCGCGAGTTCTCCGTCACCATCGCCGTGTCGATTCTGGTGTCGGCCTTCGTATCCCTGACGCTCACCCCGATGCTCGGCAGCCGGTTCCTCAAGCCGGCACGTCACGGCGGCAAGCCCAGCCGGGTGGAGCAGTCCACCGCCTGGTTCGAGCGTGCCTACACGGCGACGCTCCGGGCGTACCAGCGGACGCTCGCCTGGGTCATGGCCCATCGGCCGGCAGCGCTGGTGTTCAGCGTCCTCGTGCTGGCGGGGACCGTGGTGCTCTGGCAAATGGTGCCCAAGGGGTTCATTCCGAGCGAGGACCAGGACCAGCTGCGCGGCACCACCGAGGCGGCGGAGGGCACCTCGTTCGAGGCGATGATGCGCTACCAGCAGGCCGCGATGGCGGTTCTGGTGGCCGATGACAACGT
Organism: uncultured Gemmatimonadales bacterium; assembly: GCA_963822925.1. Taxonomy (GTDB): domain Bacteria; phylum Gemmatimonadota; class Gemmatimonadetes; order Gemmatimonadales; family GWC2-71-9; genus JAGGAG01. The sequence goes on along the minus strand of CAWGJN010000001.1, from coordinate 389,200 downwards.
GGCCGGCTTCATGTCGGCGGTGGGTGGCGGACGCGGCTCGTCCAGCAACCAGGGCCGCTTCATCATCCGCCTCAAGCCGAGAGCCGAGCGCACCATCGACGCCGACGCGGTTGCCCGGCAGCTGACGCGCAAGCTCTCGGCAGTGCCCGGCATCCGGGTGTACTTCACCAACCCGCCACCGATCAACATCGGCGGGCGCTCCTCCAAGAGTCAGTACCAGTACACCCTGCAGGGGAGCGACCTCGACCAGCTGTACGCCACGGAGAAGAAGCTCGAGGCCACCCTCGCGGCGCTGCCGCAGCTGCGCGACGTTACCAGCGACCTGCAGATCCGGAACCCGCAGATCAACGTGGCGATCGATCGCGACCGGTCGTCATCGCTCGGCGTCACCGTGCAGCAGATCGAGCAGGCCCTCTACAACGCCTATGGTGCGGGGCAGATCTCCACCATCTTCACCGACAACAACCAGTATTACGTGGTGATGGAGCTCCTGCCGCAGTACCAGCGCGATCTTGACGCCATGCGCCTGCTCTCGGTGCGGGCGCCGAACGGCACGCTGGTGCCGCTCACCGCGCTGGCGACGGTAACCGAGACCGTCGGACCGCTGTCGGTGAACCACTCGGGCCAGCTTCCGTCGGTCACCATCTCGTTCAACCTCGCCCCGGGCGTGGCCATCGGTGATGCCGTGAAGGCGGTCGAGGCGGCCGCGACGCCTATCGTCGGCACTGGGATCACGGCGAGCTTCTCCGGCGCGGCGCAGGCCTTTGCCGATGCCCAGAAGGGACTGCTCGTCCTGCTGATACTTGCGGTCGCGGTCATCTACATCGTGCTCGGCATCCTGTACGAGAGCTTCATCCACCCGCTCACCATCCTTACCGGCCTGCCGTTCGCCGGCTTCGGCGCGCTGCTGACGTTGCTCATCTTCCGGCAGGACCTGAGCGTCTACGCCTTCGTCGGCATCATCCTGCTGGTGGGCCTGGTCAAGAAGAACGCGATCATGATGATCGACTTCGCCATCGAGGCCGAGCGCACCGGCAAGGGACGCCGAGGCCTCGATTCTCGAGGCGGCCTCGGCCCGCTTCCGTCCGATCATGATGACCACCTTTGCGGCGCTGATGGGCACGCTGCCCATCGCGCTGGGCCACGGCGCTGGCGCCGAGTCACGCCGTCCGCTGGGCCTGGCGGTGGTGGGAGGCCTCGCCTTTTCACAGCTCGTGACGCTCTATATCACGCCCGTGTTCTACGTCTGGTTCGACGAATTGCAGCACTGGTTCGCCACTCGGCGGGCAGCAACCGTCGTCCAGTCGGAGGGCACCGCATAAGCATTTGTCCTTCAAGCGCTTAGGCGCCCAATTTTCGCTTGCCGCAATACCGGCGTCCCGGGTATCTTTTGGGCCTGTTCCGGCCGCCTCAAAACGGCCGCTGACCCACCCGACCCTGGACGCTCATGACCGCACCGAACAGTCGCGAACGGATCGTTCCGCGCCTCATCGAAGAGGAAATGCAGCAGTCGTTCATCAACTACTCGATGAGCGTCATCGTTTCCCGCGCACTGCCCGATGTGCGCGACGGGCTCAAGCCGGTGCACCGGCGCATTCTGTACGCGATGAACGAGCTCGGCCTCGTGCCGGGGCGCGGCTACAAGAAGTCGGCCACGGTGGTGGGCGATGTGCTCGGCAAGTACCATCCGCACGGCGACACCTCGGTGTACGACGCCATGGTGCGCATGGTGCAGGAGTTCTCGCTTCGTTATCCGCTGGTGGACGGCCAGGGCAACTTCGGCTCGGTCGATGGCGATCCCGCGGCTGCGTACCGGTACACCGAGGCCCGGCTGACGCGCATCGCCGTGACGATGCTCGACGACATCGACAAGAACACCGTCGCCTTCCAGCCCAACTACGACGACCGGCTCCAGGAGCCGACGGTCCTTCCCTCCCGGATCCCCAACCTCCTCGTCAATGGCTCGAGCGGCATCGCCGTCGGCATGGCGACCAACATCCCGCCCCACAACCTGCGCGAGGTCGCGAAGGCGGTGGAGCTCCTGGTCGACAATCCCGAAGTCACCATTGCCGACCTGCGGAAGGTCATTCCCGGGCCTGACTTCCCTACCGGCGGCTACATCTACGGCCGGCAGGGCATCACCGAGGCGTACGAGAACGGCCGCGGGCGTGTAGTCATGCGCGCGCGAGCCCAGATCGAGGAGATGGAATCCTCGGGCAAGTCGCAGATCGTGGTGACCGAGATCCCCTACCAGGTGAACAAGGAGAACCTGGTGCGGGCCATCGCCGAGCTGGCCGCGGAGAAGAAGCTGGAAGGCATCACCCGGGTCAACGACGAGTCCGACAAGGACGGCATGCGGATCGTCATCGAGCTCAAGCGCGATGCGATTCCGAACGTGGTGCTGAACCAGCTCTACAAGCACACATCCATGCAGAGCACGTTCGGCGTCATCATGCTCGCCCTCGACAACGGCGCGCCCAAGGTGATGAATCTGAAGGACATCATCCTCCGGTACATCGCTCACCGGCACGAGGTGATCACCCGGCGCACCCAGTTCGACCTCGACGCCGCCCAGGCGCGCGAGCACATCCTCGAGGGACTCAAGGTCGCCGTCGACAATATCGACGAGGTGATCAAGATCATCCGCGGCTCCGAGGATACCGCCGACGCGGACCGGAAGCTGCGCGCGCGGTTCAAGCTCTCCGAGAAGCAGACCGACGCGATCCTCAACATGCGCCTCGCCAAGCTCACCGGTCTCGAGATCGAGAAGCTGGAAGCCGAGCTCGGTGAGGTGCGCACCACGATCAAGGAGCTCAAGAGCATCCTGGCCAGTCGCGAGAAGCGGATGGGGATCCTCAAGGAGGAGATGCGCGAGGTTGCCAGGGAGTTCGGCGACGAGCGGCGCACCGAGATCCTCGCCGATCAGGGCGAGTTCACGGTGGAGGACATGATCGCCGAGGAGGACATGGTCATCACCATCTCCCACTCCGGCTACATCAAGCGCATTCCCGTCTCCAGCTACCGCAAGCAGCGGCGCGGCGGTCGCGGGGCCACAGGCGCCGACCTCAAGGCCGATGACTGGGTCGAGCACCTGTTCATAGCCAGCACGCACGACTACCTGATGTTCTTCAGCAACGAGGGCCATGTCTATTGGCTCAAGGTGCACGAGATTCCGCAAGCGGGCCGTGCGGCGCGCGGCAAGCCGGTGGTCAACTGCATCGCGATCAAGCCGACGGAGCACATCGCCTCGCTGGTACCCGTACGCGAGTTCGCCGAGGACAAGCACCTCATCTTCGCCACCCGGAACGGCACCGTGAAGAAGACGGTCCTCTCCGAGTACGGCAACGTGCGCACGAACGGCATTCGCGCCATCAACATCGAGGAAGGCGACGAGCTGATCGACGTGCAGGTGTGCGATGCCAACAGTGACATCGTGCTCGCCACCCGCGGCGGCATGAGCATCCGTTTCCACCACGGCGACGTGCGCGAAATGGGCCGCGCCACCACCGGCGTGAAGGGCATCGAGCTCGACGATGGCGACGCCGTGATCGGCATGGTGGTGGTCCGTCGCGACTGCACCATGCTGGTGGTGAGCGAAAAGGGCTACGGCAAGCGCTCGGAGCTGGTGGAATACCGGGTGCAGAAACGCGGCGGCCGTGGCATCATCACCCTCAAGGTCACCGACAAGACGGGTTCGATCGTCGCGCTCAAGGAAGTGATCCCCGAGGATGAGCTCATGATGATCACCCGCCAGGGCGTCATCATTCGTGTCCCGGTCGATGGCATCCGCGTGATTGGCCGCAACACTCAGGGTGTGCGTGTCATGAACCTCGATGGGGGCGATGCCGTGGTTGGCGTGGCGCGCGTGGTGAAGGAAGAGGGCACCGCCGAGGACGTATCGGAGGCGGTGGCACCGGCCGACGGAGATGCCTGAGGCCGCGATCCGCCCGCCGCTGGTCGATCTCGAGAACCTCCGGCGCGCCGCGGCCGGGCTTGAGGGCGTCGCCGTCCGGACGCCGCTCATCCCGCTCGACGCGCTCTCGGCCCAGGTCGGCGTTCCGGTCCGCCTCAAGGCCGAATTCCTGCAGCCCATAGGCGCGTTCAAGATCCGCGGCGCCTGGACCGCGATCTCGCGGCTCCAGCCGGCCGTCCGGGCGCGTGGCATTGTCACCCATTCCAGTGGGAATCACGCCCAGGCCGTGGCCTTCGCCGGCAAGCGGTTCGGTGTCCGCACCGTCATCGTCATGCCGAAAGACTCGCCCGCGGTGAAGGTGGCGGGCGTGAAGAGTCACGGCGCGGAGATCGTGTTCGTCGAGCGGCACGAACGGGTCAGGGTCTGCGCCGACATCGCAGAGCGCGAGGGCCTGGTGGTGATTCCGCCGTATGAGCACGCCGACGTCATCGCGGGGCAGGGCACGCTCACGCTCGAGGTACTCGAGGAGTGGCCGGCGGTGCGGGCGCTGCTGGTGCAGGTAGGTGGCGGCGGGCTGCTGGCCGGTGCCGCGGCTGCCATCGTGGCAACTGGTGCCGACGTGGACCTTGTGGCCGTCGAGCCGGAGGGTGCGGCCAAGGCGGCGGCCGCGCTTCGCGCGGGAGCACCGGTGACCCTCGAAGCGCCCACCAGCGTCGCCGACGGGCTCATCCCGCCGAGTGTGGGCCGCCTGCCGTTCGAGGTATTCCACGATGTGGTGAGCGAAGCGGTCCAGGTGAGCGACGCCGAGATCGGCGCGGCCGTGCGTCACCTGTACGCTGAGGCTGGCCTCAGGGTGGAGCCTTCCGGTGCCGCGTCCGTCGCCGCGCTCCTCGCCGGCCGCTACCGCCCGACAGGCCCGGTCGCGGTCATCGCGTCAGGCGGCAACGTCGATGACGCCGTGTTCGCCCGATTGCTCGAGGGATGACCGCACCTCGGCTCGTCATTCTCGACCCCGACCTCTCGCTCGGGCGGACGCTCATCCGGGTGCTGCACGAGCATGGCTTCGACGTGGTGGCGATGCCCGATGCGTCAGAACTGGCCAGTGCACTCGCCGATGGTGGCACCGAACTGATCCTGATGGATGTCGTGGCGGCCGGCGACGAGGCCGCCGCCGAGGTGGCCCGGCTCCGCGCCGCGGCACCGGCGCCCGCTCCCAGCCTGCTGTTCATCTCCTCCCGGTCTCCCGAAGCCGAAGTCTACAAGGCCCTCGCGGCCGGCCCGCAGGATTTCATCGCCAAGCCCTTTCGCGTGCACGAACTGGTGGCGCGGGTAAAGGCACAACTGCGGGCGAGGCATGAGGCGCACGAGTCGGGCGCGGAACGCGAACTCCGCACCTCCGCGAACGTGATGGCCGACGTCACCACCGGGCTCACCACCGCCGAGATTTTCCAGCTGCTCGTACGCCGCGTGGCGCAGGGGCTGCGCATTCCGCGCTGCTCGATCATCCTGGCACGGCCCGGTGATGTACAGGGAACCGTGGTCGCCGCCTACGAGGATCCTTCCATTCAGTCGCTTCCGGTTGACCTGACCCGCTATCCGGAACTTCGGCGCGCGCTCGACACCGGCGAGGTGGTGCATGTCGAGGATGTCGCCACCGATCCGCTCTACGAGGCGGTACGAGACGCCTGGCGCGCCGACGGACTCCCGGTGCCCCTCCGGTCGGCGATCGCCATCCGCTTCGAGCTCCGGGGCGAGCCCGCCGGCGTGTTTTTCCTCAGGACCGTCGCCTCCGATGCCCCGCTCGACCAACGCGATGTCGGGTTTGCCCGCGAGATCGTGGACGCGGCGGTGCGCACGCTCGAGCGGATCGCGGAGGCGGGTGCTGGCGAGCGAACAGGACCACCCGTGTGAGCGTCCGGCGCTGTCCGCGCTGCCAGTCGATGTTCGATCCGCCGGCCCGGTTCTGCGCCCGGGACGGTACTCCGCTTGCCGATGTCGAAGTGCCCTGGAGCGCGCCATCCCGGGAGGTGGCGGAGTCACCGCTGCCGGTCCTGGTGCTGAACCAGCTCATCGACGGCCGGTACAAGGTGACGCGCCGCCTGGGCGAGGGAGGCATGTCCTGCGTATACCAGGCTCGCGATGAGGTCACGAACACCGATGTCGCGATCAAGGTGCTGACCCCGCGCCTCGCCGCCGACCCCGGGTCGATCGAGCGCCTCAAGCGTGAGGCCCTCCTCGCAATGCGCTTCTATCATCCAAATGTCTGCCGCATCCTTCACGTCGGCGAGACGGCCGACGGCATGCTCTACCTCGCCATGCCCTACCTCCGCGGTGAGTCACTGAACGACGCGGAAACCCGCCGTGGTCCCTATCCCGTGAACGAAGCGGTAATGCTGCTGGTGCAGATATGTCACGGATTGCAGCACGCGCACCAGCTCGGGGTGATCCATCGTGACCTCAAGCCCGAGAACGTCATGCTGGTGCCCGACGACAAGGTGCCCGGCGGCATCCGGGCCGTCGTCATGGATTTTGGCCTGGGCAAGGCCATCCAGCCTGACCCTGAACTCGTGCGACTGACCCAGACCGGTGTCATCCTGGGCACGCCCGAGTTCATGAGTCCGGAGCAGGTGCGCGGCGAGAAGATCGACGAGCGGAGCGACATCTTCGCGCTGGGCGTCGTCGCGTTCGAGCTGTTCACCGGGCAATTGCCCTTCGTCGGCCGCACGTCGCAAGAATCGATGATGGCGCGTTTACACGGCCGTCCCAGATCTGCCCGTTCCGTCCGCCCCGACGTACCGGGGCGGGTCGAGGCCGTGCTCGCGAAAGCGCTGGCGCTCAAGCCCGATCAACGGTACCAGTCGATGGAGGCTCTGGCCGGGGACCTTGGAACGGTCGAGGAGAAGGGTTTCCTCCGGCGGTTGTTCAGGAGGTAACGCCGTCGCGACAGCGCCAGTGCATCGCCGCTTGCGTGCTATGGCGAGAGTGCCGCACGTGCAGCGACGAAACGTGCACCTCCGCGGCGAAGTGATGCCATACCATCAGGTTCATGCTGGCATATCTCTTTCAGCGAGTCGGCGCAGGTAGCGTGTGGTCGGCGCCGCACACCGACCCCAGCGAAGGAGGATCTGCCATGGACGGTGCAACGTTGGGCATGGCCATGGCCGCGATTGCGGCGGTGGCGCTGATCTGGTGGGGCCTCCACTCCTCCCCCATCGACGGCGAGTACATCGATCACCAGGCTGACAAGGCTTTCCGCGCTCGAACCCAGCGCAAACCCTTGTAGCTCGGGGCGGGCCCAGTGCCCGCCCTTTTCGCGCCCGGCCGTTGCCGGGGTAACTTCCTCCCGTTCCGCAGCGCAGTTCTCGACCCCGTACCCTCGACTCTCGACCCCAACGTGATCCACCACGTCGTCCTCTTCCGCTGGACCGCGTCCGCCACGCCCGACCAGGTGAATGCCGCGGGTTCGGCGCTCATCGGCATGACTGGCCGCATTCCCGAGGTCCGCGCCGTTTCATTCGGGCCCAACCTCGGCCCCAGTCGGGCGGAGTACTCTCACGCACTTCTGGTTGTGGTCGATGACATGCCGGCGGTGCAGCGTTACACCGACAATCCGGTGCACCTGGACGTCGTGAAGCAGTTTCTGGCCCCGATCCGCGAGGCCCGCCTCGCGGTCGACCTCGAGGTGTCCGCGTGACCGCACCGGCGGCCACGATCTGGCTGGCGGAAACCGATGCCCAGATCGAGCGCTGCTTCTCCGTGATGCTCGAGCTCCGGCCGCACCTGGAAGCCCACACCTTCGTGCGGCTCGTCCGCGCCATGCAGAAGGAGGGTTTTCTGCTGGCGGCGCTCGAGGCCGGCGGCGAGGTGCGCGCCGTGGCGGGATTCCGGATCAACGTGCTCCTCGCGCGCGGAAAGAACCTCTACGTCGATGATCTCGTCACCGCGGAGTCCAGCCGGTCGCACGCGTACGGCGGTGCCATGCTGCGGTGGCTCATCCAATACGCCCGCGAGAGGGATTGCGATACCTTCGACCTCGACTCGGGTGTGCATCGTTTCCGCGCGCATCGCTTCTATTTTCGCGAGGGAATGCACATCAACGCCTACCACTTCACGCTGAGCCTCAGGGACGAATGATCCTCGCTCTTCTCCTGGCATTGCAGGGCCCGCTCTCGGTGCGTGCCGACACCGTCAAGACCACGCACGATGCCATCCGCTACGACATCCTCATCGCCGTGAGCGACACCGGTGCCCACATCGTGGGTGAAGTGGAGACGCTGTGGGTCCTGGGATCGGATGCCCCCGTGGTGGTGCCGCTCGATTCCGCCATGCGTGTCGTGCGCGTGCTCATCGATGGCCGCGAAAACACCCGGGTGCACCGTACCGCGTACGGCCGCCAGGGCAACATCGTCTACATCCCCCACGACAAGCAGGCCGGCGACACGCTGCGCACCCGCATCCGCTATCACGGCGTGGCGAGCGATGGGCTCGTGGTACGGGTCGATTCCAGCGGCAATCGAACATTCTTTGCCGACAACTGGCCCGACCGCGCCCATCTGTGGCTGCCGGTGCAGGACCACCCTTCCGACAAGGCCGAGGTGAACTTCCGGGTCGAGGTACCGCTCGACCTCGAGGTGATCGCCAACGGCACGCTGGTGAAGGTCGACACCCTGGCCCGCGACCGCGCAGCCTGGCAGTACCGGCTCGAGACCAGGATTCCCCCGTCCAACTTCGTCTTTGGCGCCGCACGCATGGCGGTGACCCGGCTGACCCCGACGTCGTGCAGTGTCCCCTGCGTGCCCCAGACGGCCTGGTCCTATCCGCCGGACTCGGCCTACGCCGCCGAGGCGTTCAGTGTGGCTCCGGGCATCGTCGAGTACTTCAGCGGCATCATTGGTCCGTTCCCGTATCCGAGCCTGGCGCATGTGGAGACGAGCACCCGCTTCGGCGGCATGGAGAACGCCACCGCAATCTTCTACGCCGCGCAGATGTACCGGGCGAGGAACGTGGGCGAGGAGATCATCGCGCACGAGACTGCGCACCAATGGTTCGGGGATGCCGTCACCGAGGCCGACTGGCATCACCTCTGGCTCTCGGAAGGGTTCGCAACCTACCTGGCGGCGCTCTGGCTGGGACACGTGCATGGCGACAGCGCCTTCCAGGCCAAGATGCAGCATCACGCCGAGGCGGTGTTCTACCAGAAGGGCAAGGACGGCGTGAAGGTGAACAACCCGGTCACCGAGACGCCTATCGTCGATACGACGGCGACTGACCTCATGGGCCTGCTCAGCACCAACAACTATCCCAAGGGTGCCTGGGTGTTGAACGAGTTGCGCGGCCTCGTCGGCGATTCCGCGTTCTTCAAGGGGCTCCAGCTGTACTACAGCCGGTTCCGAAACGGCACGGCGCTGTCGGCCGACTTTGAGCGTGTCATGGAGGAAACATCTGGGCAACAGTTGGGATGGTTCTTTACCCAGGCGCTCATGCTGCCCGGCTATCCCATGCTCACCGTGCGCTGGCGCCCGAACGGAACCGCGGTCGACCTCGAGATTCTCCAGGTTCAGCCGCCGGCGTGGGGTCTTCGCCGGCTCCCGAAGCTGGAGATCGACGTGGGTGGCAAGGTGGTGACGGTGGATGCCAGCGGCGCCAGTACCAGGGTGACGGTCCCCGCCACGCAGGCGCCGACATCGGTGATTGTGGATCCCAACCACAAGTGGCTGCTCCAGGCCAAGGTCGAGCGTGCGCCGTAGCGCCGTGCTTCTCGGCGCTGTGCTCACGGCTTGCAGCGGCCTTCCACCGCTGCGGCATACCTTCGAGGTGGGTCGCGATCCTTACGTAGTGCTGGTCGCCGATGCCCCCGATGGCCGCGGCGACCTCTGGGCCATGAGTCCCGAGGGTTCTGAGCTCGTCCAGCTCACCTTCTCGCTCCCCGCCGAGTGGTCACCGCGCCTTTCTCCCTCCGGCGACGTCATCGCCTTCCTCCGCTCGCGCGAACAGGCTGACACCGCACGCACCCGCATCTGGCTCATGAACCTGCTCAACGGCTCGGAGCGCGAGATCGAGCTGCCCGACAGCTCCGGGGCGCCACTGGAACTCGCGTGGGCGGAAGCCGGTCGCGCGCTGATGGTCCGGACCACCCGGACCATCTTCCGCGTCAACGCCCCGCCATATCCGGCCGAGCCTGCGGAAGTGCCGGCCGCAGGCAGGCGCGCCGCGGAAGAAGCACTGAGTGTGCGCGTCGGGTCACCGGCCTTCGCCCGCGTGGCCACGTGTGAGACGGGTGCCGCGCTTTGTGTTTATCCCGACTCGGGACCGCCCGTGATGATCGCCCAGGGCGCCACCGATCCGGTGCGCTGGGGTGATGACTCGCTCGGATATGAGGTGAACGGGGAACTGCTGATACGGCCGGTGGGTCCGGGGAAGGAGCGGATGGTCCGCTGGCGTCAGTCGCTGGTCAATCCACGCGACCTGACGGTCTTCACGGGTCGGCGGCAACCCTAGCCCGCGGCTCGCTGGATACCGCGTCCCACGCGGAGTCGATCAGCAGCTGCAGGTGGGGGTGATCCGGGGGCCACTCCCGGCTCGCAACCTTCTCGGCGGCAAAGGCGATGAGCGACAGCCACGCCGATGCCCACAGATCCGCCGGCCCCGGGCGCACCAGGCCATCCGATTTTCCGCTCGCGATGATCTGCTGCAGTCCTTCCCTGAATTCGCGCGCTGCTTCCCGGCTCTTATCGTCAAGGCTTTTCTCGCTCGCGCTGTACAGCAGCATCCTAAGCGCCGAAGGGTCGCGTGCCGTTGCCTCGAAAAAGCGTCGTGCCACGCGCTGCAGCCGATCCGAAGCACGCGCGGTCTTTTCCTGCTCCTCGATCTCCCGGATGATGGTGCTCGCCCATATCTGGGCGCCCCGGTACACCTCGTTGAGCAGGTGTTCCTTGCTGGTGAAGTGCCGATAGATAGTGCCTTCCGCCACGCCGGCACGTGTGGCGATGGCAGGGGTCGTGGTCCCCCGGAATCCGACGGTGGTATACAGGTCGAGCGCTGCGCGGAGCAGCCGCTGGCGGGTCGCTTCGCCATCCCGTTTGCGCGGTACGGTCGTGGGTACGGTCATCTCTGGTAATGTAATGCCGTGGAGGCTGAGTCCTCACTCACCAATGACACCGGTGTTGAGAGGAAGGGCTCTTCCGGCTATCTTCACCGGCTTCCGTAAGTGCAGCCATTTCAGGACTTTATGCATAGGCTGAGACTCGAATGAAGATGCTCGTTCTCGGGGCTGGTTTGCAGGGATCGGCGTGCGCATATGATCTCCTTCAGAGCGAAGGTGTCACCCAGGTTACGCTTGCCGACTTGAAGGTCGGTCGCCTCCCTCCGTTCCTGGAACGGGCCCGCAGCGACAAGCTGATCCTGAAGCAGCTCGACGGCTCCGATCACGCGGCGGTGCGGAAGATCATGACCGGCCATGACGCGGTGATGAGCGCCTTGCCCTACTACTTCAACGGGCCCATGGCGGCGCTCGCCGTCGAGTGCGGCTGCCATTTCAGCGACCTGGGCGGCAATACCGAGATCGTGTTCGAGCAGAAGAAGCTCGACGCGGCCGCCGCGGCGAAGGGCCTTTCGATCATCCCCGACTGCGGGCTCGCGCCTGGGATGGTCGCCATCCTGGCCGCCGAGGGGATTCGCCGGCTTGATGCGACGGAGCGTGTTCGCATCTACGTCGGCGGGCTTCCGCAGCATCCCGAGCCTCCGCTCAACTACCAGATCGTCTATTCGCTCGAAGGCGCGCTCGACTACTACACCACGCCCTCATGGGTCCTGCGCGATGGCAAGCCGGCCCAGGTCGATGCCCTGAGCGAACTCGAGACCGTGGAGTTCCCGCAACCGGTGGGTCCCCTCGAGGCGTTCCATACGGCAGGCGGAATCAGCACGTTGCCATTCAAGTACGAGGGCCAGGTCGACGTCATGGAGTACAAGACGCTCCGCTATCCTGGCCATGTCGCGGTCATGCGTCCGATCCGGGAGCTGGGCCTGCTGGCCAACTCACCCATCACGGTGAAGGGTCAGCAGGTGGTTCCGCGCGACGTGTTCATCGCGGCGGTGCATCCCAAGCTGTACAAGCCGGAGGGCCGGGACCTTGTGGCACTCCTGGTGAAAGTGTCGGGTATCAAGAATGGCAAGAAGTCCGACGTTACGTTTCGTCTCATTGATTATTACGATGCCGTTCATGGTATTTCGGCTATGATGCGTGCCACGGCCTACTCGCTGTCCCTCACGGGGCAGATGCAGGCCGATGGACGGGTCAGGCTCAAGGGCGTGCACACGCCCGACGAGGCGATCCCCTTCGCGGACTATGTGAATGGGCTTGCTGCACGAGGTGTCGTCATCGAGGAGCTCTAGCCGCATGGAAGGCAGTGTGCCGGTCGGCGGAAGCACACTCGAGCCGCTCGACTTCAGGCAGATCTGGCAGGACGCGATGACGTTCGACCAGTTCGTGGCTGGGGCCAGGCCGGAGCACCAGGCGCTTTGGCAGGGTATCTACCGTCACGCGAAGTCCCCCGAATGGGCCGCGGGACTCGTCGATGGCCGCAAGTTGCACCTCCTCGCGATCACCGAGGACTGGTGCATGGATACCTCGAACACGCTGCCATTCCTGGCCCGGGTGGCGGAGGCGGTCCCCGGTGTCGACTTGCGGCTGATCCTCCGCGAATCCAATCCGCACATCATGGACCGCTACCTGACCAACGGCTCGCGCTCCATTCCGGTCCTGATCATCCTGGATGAGGAGTTCCGCGACATCGGCCGGTGGGGCCCCCGGCCGTCGGAGCTTCAGGCCTGGGTCATGGCCAATCGGCCGCGGCTCACGAAGGCCGAAGTCGTGAAGGAGGAACGCCGCTGGTACGCGCGTGACAAGGGCGAGACGACGGTGCGCGAGGTGCTGAACAGTGTAAACGGTAAACAGTGAACGGTAAACAGGAACGGCAGCCCCGTTCACCGTTCACCCTCTTACCGTTCACCGCAGTTAGAACATCCAGCCAGTCCTGAACCCGACGTGGCTCTCGTTCTTCGTGATGCCATAGGTCAGGATGAACACGTTGCCTCGAAGGATTCTTAACACCACACCGCCCCCGCCACCCACCGTCCAGTCGTCGAACGTCACCTTGAAGTCGTTCTGGTATGATCGGCCCGCATCCATGAACAGCACGATGCCCAGCGCGCCGTATTCACCCTTTGCGATGACGTCCTGCCGTACCTCGACGTTGGTGCCAATCAGCCCCGAGCCGGTGAACCGGCCAAAGGGCAGTGCTCGGTGTGAGTCCTCGCCGCCGAGTGTCGCATAGGGTGATTCCCAGCCGGGCACCACTTCCTGCGAAAGCAGCGTGGGTGTCCCGCCGATGTTGGTGGCAAAGACTCTGGCAGCCAGCACCGTGCTCTTCGTCGCCGGGAACCAGCCTCGCGCGATGCCATACCAGCGCGAATATTTCCGTTCGGAGCCTCCGTACTGGCCGCCCGCCTCCACCAGCAGTCCCTTCTTCGTGTCGTACTCGTTGTCGCGCAGGTCGAGCACCAGCGCGCCGGTAACCGAGCCCTCCGTCTGGTTGAGCTCTGGTCCGTAGGTAAGCTCGAACAGCGACGTGGGGGAGAGCGAGGTGTAATCGGCGATGGCGCCATTGAGCATCACGGATGCGCTGAGCGGCCCGATGATCCGGCGGGTCAGATCCACCGTTGCAGCATAGAGTCCCCGCTCCACGCGATAGAGGAACGGCTCGGTATCCTTGGTGGCGTCGGGATCGATATCATCGGTGTTGCCGAGGCCGTAGAAACCGTATCGGGTCTCAGTGCCAGCGCGCACATCCGCCATGAGTCGCCATCCCGGCCCGAGCAGCGGCGCTTCCATTCCCACATCCACCAGCCAGCTCCCGCCCCAGGGCGCCCACGCCGCCCGGCCGCTGAACAGGACGGCCGCCGTGACCGGTGCCTCGTACGGGGCCATCTGCCAGTGCTGCGCCCGCAGCTCGAAGCTCGGCCCGTTGTTGGGCAGTGTCGCGATGAACGGGTAGTAGCTGGTCAGCCACTGCCCGGGATAAGCCTTCTTCGTCGAGATCCCCTGCGCCGCAGCGGGAACGACGCCCAGGAGCACCGCGAACAGAAGCAGCACTCCTGCCGTCCTGCCGCCTTGCCGCCCTGCTGCTAGGTCTCTTGCTTCCTTCACTTCGCGCGCTCGAACAGGTACGCCGTATCCACGAACCGCGCGGTCTTGCCGTCGTGTACAGCGAACTTGCTGGGATACATCGACGCCGCGCCGAACTCACCCAGCTTGTTCACCGCGTACATCGTGAGCCCGAACGTCGGCCGTCCCTGGGCGTTGATCAGCCGCGACGGCGACATCGCCACCGCGCGTTTGAGGGTCTCCAGGCAGGCGTCGGTCGGTTTGAGCCCGCGACGCATCGCTTCCACCGTCAGGAAGCCGCCGCACACCATGATGTTCGACTCGCCCCGCCCGGTGGAGCCCGCTGCGCCAACGTCGTTGTCCGTGTACTGGCCGGCGCCCACGATCGCGGAATCGCCCACCCGGCCCGGGAGTTTCCAGGCGAGGCCGCTCGTCGTAGTGATCGACGAGATGTCGCCCTTCGGGCTCACCACGTTCAGGTTGATCGTGCCGGTGGGACGGACCACCATCGGCTCCGTATCGGGCACCTGCAGCCAGTCGTCGTCCGGCCCGCGATTGGCCCGCCACACCAGCCACTTCTGACGCGACTCGGGGGTGAGCAGATCCTCTTCCCTGAATCCGTACGACAGCGCGAACCGCTTTGCGCCCTCGCCCACGAGCAGGATGTGGTTGGTGTACTTGAGCACCAGCCGCGCCACTTCGCTCGGCGTCTTGATGCCCTCGAGCGCCCCGACGGCCCCGGCACGGTGGGTGGGGCCGTGCATGCAGGAGCAGTCGAGCTGCACCACCCCGTCAGCGTTGGGCAGGCCACCGTAGCCCACCGAATCGTCCTTCGGGTCGAGCTCCTGGATCTTCACGCCTTCCACGGCGGCATCCAGCGTGTCCGCGCCCTGGAGCACCAGCTCGGCCGTGCGCGTCACCGGTGCGAGGCTGTTGGCTGAGCTGATCGCCACCGGCTGGGCTGGCGGGGCGCGACGAATGGCCGGTGCCCCAGCAAGGCGGGTTTTCGATACGGAGGGCAAGGCCAGCACCGCGGCCAGGGTGCTGGCCGAGCCAAGGAACGAACGTCGGTTGGGGCGGTCGGTCACGCGGGCAGTCCTGGTACGGGAAGAGAATGCGGCTGGCGACCACGGGATTTAGGGAGCACACCACGCCCTGTCAACTTGCCGCCGTCTTCCTGCGCGCCTTAAGTTCGGTCGCTTGACACTTCCATCCCTGTTCGACCGCGCGCTCGACCGAATGCGGGTCTCTCTCGAGGATCCGCTGGTGCTCGTCCGCGTGTCTGCGGCATTTCTCCTGGCCTTCGGCACCGTCGTAGCGGTCGCACTCTGGATCGCCGCACATGACGCCCGCTTCCTCAAGCTCGTCGTGGGACTTTGGGGCGTGTACGGGTTCACCCTGGGAATGGTGAATGGCCTCCTCACGCCATTCATCGACGGTGCGGCGCGGGCGCTGCAAGGATTCGGCGTGCGCGGCGCCGGCGGTGACTACTCCAGCATCGAGGCGCTGGTGCAGGGTGGGCATCATGCCCTCGCCGCTGAAGAGTATCGCCAGCGGGCCGCCGAGCCGCGCCAGCGGGTCGAAGCCACCCTGCGCCGGGCGGCGCTGTTCGCCGGTCCAATGAACAACCCCGAGGGAGCTGCGGTCGAGTTGAGCAGCCTGCGCGCCGGCGCCCCGCTCTCGCGGAGTGACGACCTGCGCGTGGGCATCGCCCTCGTCAACCTCTACGAGGGCCAGCTCGCGGAGCCGGGACGTGCCATGACCGAGTTGAGCCGTCTGGTCGAGTTGTATGCCGGGACTCCGCGCGGCGCCACGCTGAGCCGGATGCTGAAAGCGCGGAAGCGCACGACGTTTGGTGACCCGCCACCACCTGAGGACGCATGACACAACCGCGCCATCGCCCACGTCTCGACCCCGCGATCTTCAACCTGCCGGTGGAGCGGATGCGCGCCGGGTATTACTCTGACAAGTACTTCGTGCGCACCCGCGAGATTCTCCTTGCCGACGGCGACAAGCCCCATGTCACTGTGCAGGTCTTCGGCAAACAGCACGCTTTCCTTGGCGGGATCGACGAGGCCATCGCCATCCTCAAACTCTGTTCCGATCGTTGGCCCGAGCTCAGCGTGCACGCGCTCCATGACGGCGACGCCGTGGAGCCGTGGGAGACGGTCCTGCTGATCGAGGGACCTTACGACACATTCGTCCACCTCGAGACGCTTTATCTCGGCGTGCTGGCTCGGCGCACGAAGGTCGGCACCAATACGCGGCGGGTGGTGGAGGCGGCCGCGCCCAAGGAAGTGATGTTCTTTCCGGCCCGGCATGACCATTGGCTGGTCCAGACGGGAGACGGGTACGCGGCGCACATTGCCGGCGCCATCGGCGTGTCCACTGATGCGCAGGCCAGCTGGTGGGGCAGCGAAGGCGTGGGCACGGTGCCACACGGATTGATCGCGGCATATGGCGGCGACACAGTGCGCGCCACGCAGAAGTTCGCCCAGTACATGCCCACGTCGGTACGCCTGGTGACGCTGGTCGACTTCGAGAACGACTGCGTGCGCACCTCGCTCGAAGTGGCCGAGGCGCTGGGCGACCGGCTCTATGGGGTGCGGATCGACACCAGCGAGATGCTGGTGGACCGCTCGCTGTTCGAGGAAATGGGGCGCTTCCGGCCGACCGGCGTCAATCCACGGCTGGTTGAGAACGTTCGCGCCGCGCTCGACCGGCGCGGCTTCGGGCACGTGCGCATCGTGGTATCGGGCGGATTCACGGTGGACAAGATCCGCGAGTTCGAGCAGCTGGCGGTGCCGGTGGACGCGTACGGCGTTGGCTCGTCGCTCTTCGAGGGCCGCTTCGACTTCACCGCCGACGTGGTGCTTCTTGACGGAAAGCCGTGCGCCAAGGTTGGCCGCGGTTATCGGCCGAATCCTCGCCTGGAGCGCGTGACGTGAGGCGTTGTTCCACTTCACGCACTCGCGCTTCCTCCTCACGCTGTTGAAAGCGGGGCGCGATGACCATACGGCCGCTTTTCTGGGATGTCGACACCCAGCATGACTTCATGCGCGCCACGGGAAAGCTCTACGTCAGCGACAGCGAGGCGATCATCCCGGTCCTCGCCGTCCTCACCGGTTATGCCCATGCGCGCGGCATCCGCATCGTCGCCAGCGCCGACGACCACGAGCCGGGACACCGCGAGCTGAGCGAGACGCCCGATTTCGCGGAGTCCTTTCCCGAGCACTGCATGCGCGGCACACCCGGCCAGCGAAAGATTCCCGAAAGCGCCCTTCGCGACCCCCTGGTGATCGAGCCCGATCTGCCGCTGCCTGCTGGCGTGCGGGAACACCGGGGTGACTTCCTCGTGCACAAGCACTGGTTCGATGTGTTCACCAATCCCCATGTGCTGCCGCTGCTCGACCTGCTGGACCCCTCGGACATCGTGCTCTATGGCGTGGCGCTCGACGTATGCAATCGCTACGCGATCGAGGGATTGCTGCGTCACCGGCCAACGGCGCGTATTCACCTCGTTACCGACGCCACTCGTGCCATAGTCCCTGAAAACACGGCGGCGCTCCTCAGTGACTGGGAGCGCCGCGGGGTCAAGCTGGTGACGTCAGCTGACGTCGTCTCGGGCCGGGTGGTGTAGCGCGGCCAGGGCGGCCACTATTGCCGCATGCTCGAATCGATGAGCCGGCGCTGCCGCTCGAGCGCGTTGGCACGGTCAAGCATCTTCAGGGTCGCACCCGTTTCAACAGTCGGCAGGGCGGCCGCATCGCCGATCTTTCCGAGCTTCGGAGCGGCCGGCAACACCGCTGGCGGTGGCTCGAGCCCGTCACCGATCGATTCCTTCGACGACGAGTCGCTCGACTGCCTCTTCGGCTTCCGCGTCTGTATGTCGCCGCCCAGTCCCGTCGAGGCGCCGGTCGGCACCGAGGCCGCTACCGGGGCGTTTGGCGCGGGCGGAGTCGTCTGAGACACTGCGGGACCGGAAGCCGCCTGGCGCGGCGTGGCGACCGAGCTGGAGCTGCGCGGTGCGGGTGCGTCGCCCGAGGGCCTGAGGACGAAGAACCCGATCACGGCGGCCGCCGCGGCCACCAGTACGCCGATCAAGAGCGGCGCCTTGGAGCGTGTTCGGGCCACCGGCTTGATGGTCGTTTCGGTCGGCGCAAAATCGTGGATCGGTGCCGGAATCTCGAGCGACGGAACCTCGCGCTCCGACATCACCGGCATCGTACGGTCAGGATTGATGATCTCGACTTCGCCGCGCGCTGAGGCTGGCCGCCCTTCGTGTGACACCAGCTCGACCGGGACCGGGCCGCGTTCCACCAGCGCTTCGACGGGCTCAGGCGCGTGCGCCGCCACCGGTTCCGGCGCGGCGGGCTCAGCGGCTGGCTCGATGACCTCTGGTGCCTCCAGCGTCGGCAGAAGTTCAAAGTCCATTTCCGGCAACGCCGGCGCGGTGGCAGCGCTGCTCACCAGAGCATCGGCGCGCACCAGGCGCAGGTCACCCGGGGGCGTCGCCGGCGGGGTCGACGGCTTCGGTGCCACGGCTCGCGCGGCAGGTCGCTGTGCGCTGTTCCAACGTGGTGCCGGCTTCTGGCTTATGGCAGAGTCAGCGGACGCTGGCGGTGTCGCAGAGGCGGTGCCTTCCGTTCGCACCACGCGCAATTGGGGCGCCTGTGCCCTCGGCGTCGAAGTGCCTGTCGCTGTCGACGCGCCCGCTGGCGTCGCGCTGGGCGCACCCGATGGCGGCACCGTGGCTGCCGGACGCTGACCGGGGGCGGGTGTCGGTGGACGCTGGCCCAAAGCACCAATCGCCGGTCGCTGTCCCGAAGCGGTGACCGCAGGACCGCGCGCCGGCGCCTTGGGCGCCGCGGCTGCCGTGATGCGGTCCTGCGCCATCTTGAAGTGCGGGTGTGAGGCGATCGGCAGCCACTTTTCGGCCCGCGCGTGGAAGATCTCAGCCTTGGCCGTCACGATGCCGGCAGCGACGGCCGCGCCAAACTCATCGATCGATCCCAGACTGACTTCTTCGCCTGATTCCCGGCGGATTCGGTACATGTCCAGCACTCGGCGTTGATGTATAGAGCTTGAACTCTCTCGTTCTCATATGCATCTAGCGCGCCGGATTGCAGTGCCTGGACCCGAGCCTCCCAGTGGGTGCCGGAGATCACATTAAAGCACTGTTTAACATGTAGTTATGATACAGCAAGCTGCCGGATGGGTACCGCAAGTGCAGATTATTGCGCGCTGAGTGGAAGCAACGGAAGTGTTTGACGGCACCACATCAGGTTGAGGGACTGGCGTCCTGCAAGGTGGGGTTCGCCGCCGCGCGCTTGATGCGGCCGAGGATCGAAGTCAGACCCTGGGTCCGCATCATGCCCAGCGTCTCGGTCAGCTGCAGCTGATCCAGCAGGTCGCTGGGTACCGCGGCCACCTCGGCCGGCGCCAGCCCGTCGAGCGACTTGAGCAGGAGCGCCACGAAGCCCCGCACGGTCGGTGACTCGCGCGGCACGTCGGCGTGCAGCCGCACTTTTCCGTCCTCCACTGCGATCCACAGGTACACCGGCGTTTGGCACTCGGGTACCAGGTTCCTCCCTTGGGCCTTGAGCTCTTCGTATTCCGGCGGGAGCGGCGGAAGTTTGCGCGAGTAGTCGAGCAGCGTCTCGAGGCGGGTGTTGCGGTCGGCGCCGCGGAAGCGGGTGATGAGCGTGTCGAGTGATGGCATGGTTCAATCTACTCGCCGCCTGGCGCCGCTGAGTCGCTGCGGCGAGCGGGATGGGAGATGGCTCTGAAGGGCACGGTTGCTCGGCGCTCCGCTCGCAGGTGCAAGAAGGGCGGACCGATTGGTCCGCCCTTCTTGCACTCTACCGACGCCCGCCGCCACCTCCGCCACTCATGCCCCGCGAGCCACCGCCACCACCTCCGCCACTCATGCCCCGCGAGCCGCCGCCACCACCTCCGCCACTCATGCCCCGTGAGCCGCCGCCACCGCCGCCTCGCGACATCCCGCCGCCCGATGCGCCACGCGAGCCAGTGTAGCCGCGGCTTCCGCCAGCGGTGCTCGGCGCGCGCCCACCATAGCCCGGTGAGCTCCGCCCGGCGCTGCCACCACTCCGGCTTCCGCTATACGCGCGCGAGCCACTCTGCGTCCGCGGGCTGCTCGCACCGGCGCGGCTCGAACTGGTTCCGCCTGAGCGGCGCGCCATGTCAGCCGACGTGGCGGCAGAATTTCCCCGAAGTGGAACGCGATACCCCTGCGCGCTGGTCTGCCGCCGTCCAGCATATGCCTGCGTCGACGCGACGCGGTCTCCGCGCGCAGATGTCACCCGGTTCGCGTTGCCGGCTGCGCTCATCTGGCCGCTCTCGAACCGCCGTGACGCATTGCCCATTGATGCGGCGCCGGCGGTCGTGGACGTCATGCCGTTTGTTTGCCGTCGCGTCGCCGCCGCCGGGTTCGTGAGTCCGCCCTGCACGCCCACCGTCTCGCTGCGATTGCGGTAACCACCACCCGGCGAATTGGGCGCGCCCGCAAGCGTACCCTGGACGCCGACTCCACCCGCTGCGGCCTGCGTGGTCCCCGGATACGGCTGGCCGTTCCAGGTCCGCGTGAGCGTCCGCTCGCGGTACGGCGTCATCTGCCCGCCATAGCCGGGATAGCCGGGATAGCCGGGATAACCGGGATAGCCGGGATAACCCGGATACCCCCCGTAGCCGGGGTAATAGGGGTAGTAGGGATAGTAGGGATACGATGGGTAGTAGCCCCACCAGGGGCTGCCCCATCCCCAGCCGATACTGAAGCCCCAGCCCCAGCCGCCCCAACCTGCACCCCAATAGCCGCAGTCCCAGCAGCCACCACCCACTCCGAGCGCCACCACCGTGGCGTCCCCGTCGGCCACGACGTCGGTGGCGGAGGCGATGAAATAGGGCAGGTAGTCATATTGCACGCCGCCAGGGGCCATGCGCTCCGCGAGTGTGCGCAGAGCCAGCTCGTCGTCGTCGCTATCGAGCTTGAAGTTCCGGTAATCCCAATGGCCGTTGAGCGCGAAGTCGCCGGGCTGCAGCGGATCCTTGGAGAGCGCCGCGAAAACGGTTCCGCTACCGCTCGCCCAGTCCACCACGAACGCGGTGTTCCTACCGCCACGGCTTTCGAGCTGGTATTTCTTTCCGCCCCTGACGAACGCGTCGTCGGTCGGGTCGAGTGGGAAGAGCACCCGCACGCGGCCATCAGGATCGGCGTTGAGAACCAGCAGGTAGCCATCGGAACCGGGCAGGACGGTAACCTGGACCCCTGATCCAGGCAGGTAACGTCCGTTCTGGTTGAGCGAGACGGAAACCGGTGCCGGAGGATCGGTGGTCATCACCGAGGCGGCAAGCAGGAATGCGAGCATAGTGTCCTCCTGCCTGTAGCGTAGGGGCTGTCGGGCGGGGCGTCAATAAGGCGTCATGATGGCAGTCCGAAAGAGCGCGAGAACGTAGTGCATTGGAACGTCTAACCCTCTGTCCCGGCGTCACTTCAACCCTCGCATTCTCACGGAACTACGTCTTCCCGCTCTCCCGTCCCAGGAGCTTTTCCTTCCGCTCCAGGCCCCACCGGTATCCGCCCATTCCGCCATCACTTCGAATTACGCGGTGGCACGGCACCAGCACCGCCACGTTGTTCGTGGCACATGCGCGCGCCACCGCCCGTGCGGAGCCGTCGCGCCCGATCGACTTCGCTACTTCGCTGTAGGTGCGGGTCTGCCCCGACGGAATGCCGGCCAGCGCGGCCCACACCCGTCGCTGGAAGTCGGTGCCGTTCAGGTCGAACCGTGGCAGTTCCTTCGCGCCCTTGTCGAGCGCATCGCGCACTTGCCGTGCTTCGGCGAACGACGCTGACAGCTTGCGGCGCTCGGCGCGCGGAAACTCGTCGGCCAGCTGGCGTTCGAGCGCGGCATCGTTGTCGCCGGGATAGACGGCACAGATGCCGCGATCGGTACGTGCCACCAGCAGGCGGCCAAGCGACGAGTCGATGAGCGTGTACTGGATCTCCATGCCTGCGCCTCCCCGGCGATAACTACCTGGTGTCATGCCGAGCGCACGCGCCGACGCGGCGTAGGCCCGGCTGCTCGACTTGAAACCCGCATCGTACGTAGCCTTGCTCACCTGCTGCCCCGCGCGCAGCGACTGCCGCATCCGCTCGCTGCGGACGCGTTCGGCGTAGGCGCGTGGACTCATGCCCTGTGCTCGCGTAAAGGTGCGCTGCAGGTGCGCCGGGCTCACAGCCAGTTCCGATGCCAGCCGCGCGAGCGGCACGTTGGTTCCACCGGCCGCATCGATCATGGCGCGCGCCCGCTCGGCGAGCGGCGCTTCACTCCGTTCCGGACGACAGCGCCGGCAGGCCCGGAATCCGCGTCGTTCCGCATCGCCCGGTGCGGCGAAGAACTCCACCCGGTCCCGGCGCGGCCGCCTCGACGGGCAGCTTGGCCGGCAGTAGATCCCCGTCGAGCGTACCGCGTAGACGAAGCGGCCATCGGAGCGGGCGTCGCGCGCCTCCACGGCCCGCCAGGCGGTGCGGGGATCAGGAACGTGTTGCATGGAGCACACGTTAGCGAACTCGCCCGGGCCCGGCTACCCGGATCATGCGCTCAAAGCGAAAGTAACTTCGAGCATGCCGATCCCATCCGTAGTTCCCGTCCGGTGGCTTCTCGACCGCCTGCATGAACCCCGTCTCCGCATTCTCGATGCGTCCTGGTACCTCACGACGATGAACCGTGATCCCAGGGCCGACTTTCGGGAGGGACACGTGCCGGGCGCGCAGCTCTTCAGCATCGATGCCGCGAGCGATGCCTCCTCACCGCTGCCACATACCTTTCCGCCCGCTGCGCAGTTCGCCGACGTTGTGTCGCGGCTTGGCGTCTCGAGCACCGATCACGTCGTCGTGTACGACGCCTCGGGCAACAACTTCAGCGCGCCGCGGGTGTGGTGGATGTTCCGTGCCTTCGGCCATGATGCGGTGTCAGTGCTCGATGGCGGACTCGGGGCGTGGAGGGCCGCAGGGGGAAGTATCGAACGCGGCGACGCCGTGACGCCATCGCGTGGTCATTTTGATGCCGTTCTGCATCCGCAACTGCTGCGGAGTGTCGCGGAGGTGATCGAGGCGCAGCGCGACGGAACCGCGCAGGTGGTCGACATGCGATCGCGCGGCCGCTTCGAGGGCACCGAGCCCGAGCCGCGCGCTGGAATTCGTGGTGGTCACATTCCCGGCAGCAGAAACGTCCCCTACGCCAGTCTCGTTGACGGCAGCGGGCTGCTCCGTAGAGATGCGGAGTTGCGCGAGATGCTGATGGAAGCCGGTATTGATGGCCGTCGTCCGTGATCGCGTCCTGCGGATCGGGTGTCACCGCATGCAGCCTGCTGCTCGCGATGGATGTGCTCGGCATCACCGGCGGTACACTGTACGACGGTTCGTGGACGGAGTGGGGCCAGCGGAAAGAGCTGCCCGTGGAAACGGGGCCGCCGCGCTGAGGTCACGATCGGCAGCGGCAGGGTGATTCGCCCGCGTCACGGGCTGCATCAAGGCAAGTGTCTCGCAGGTACAAGGATGGGCGGGTATTCGTCTTGCTCCCCGCGGCAGTTGTCGACATGTCCCACCCCGCATACGAGGGCGCGATCATGAAACGAATTTCATTGGCCCTGGCTGGCCTCGCTTTCGCCGTCACGCTTTGCGCTTGCAGCGATGATGGCGGCTCGCCCAGCACGCTGGCCATTGCGAAGACAGCCACCAACAGTGGTGACGCGCAGGCCGGCACGGCCGGCGTGGCGCTCGCCAACCCACTGCGCGTGGCGGTGACCGAAGGTGGTATGGCGAAGTCGGGCGTGACGGTCACCTGGGCTACAGCGAATGGCGGCACGCTCACACCCGGTGGTGCCACCGACGCGAGCGGAGTTGCCACAGCTACCTGGACGCTTGGTGCCGCAGGCGGCGCGCAGACCGCTACGGCGTCGCTGTCCGGTGCCTCTGGCTCGCCGGTCACGTTTACGGCAACGTCGGGGGCAGTACCCACCATCACCGTGGCGCCAGGCGGGGCGCAGACCTTCTCGCCCGCAACCATCACCATCAACGCTGGAGAGTCAGTGCTCTTCGTGTGGGCAACCGGCGCAATCGGTCACAACGTGACTCCCGATGTCGGGAACGCGTCGGCGCTGCCAGCCAGCCCGGGTCTGCCGGCGCTCCTCAATGCGCCCCAGAGCTTCAGCGCGACATTCCCGTCGGCGGGAACCTTCAGGTTCTTCTGCGCGGCGCACGGGGCCAATCCTTCGCCCGGCACGGTGAGCGGCATGTCCGGCACGGTGACGGTCAATTAGGGCGCCGGCGACGGCGCCGATCACGCAGCTGGTTGCGCTGCTGGCGGTGCTCGTGGCGGCGCCGCTGGCGGCGCAGACTGCCTGCGTCGCGCCGTCGGGAACGCCGGAGGCGCAGACGATGGGCACCAAGTCGGTTGCCATCGCCTTTACGCCAACGCGCGGTCCTTCGCGAATGCCCGCGGGTCGCGTCGAACTCGGCCTCGGCGTGATGACGGTGCCGGAAGTGAGTGATGACGAGAACACGCCGATCACTTGTTTTACCGGCGAAACCCTCTCCAACACCAA
This sequence comes from uncultured Gemmatimonadales bacterium, assembly GCA_963822925.1. Classification (GTDB taxonomy): domain Bacteria; phylum Gemmatimonadota; class Gemmatimonadetes; order Gemmatimonadales; family GWC2-71-9; genus JAGGAG01. The sequence continues at coordinate 364,499 of CAWGJN010000001.1, read as the reverse complement.
CGCGCTCGCGGTGGCGGTGCAGCCCAGGATTCGTGTCGGCCTCGGCGGTGGTTTTGCCGCCGAGGCTGGCTGGGTTCCGCCCGTCTCGGTGTCGGGAGTCTCGGCCAATATCCTGGGCCTGGGCGCCGACTGGACGTCCTCGCCGCTGGGCAAGTTCCTCGTTGCGAACTTCAGCCTCAATGCCTCGTTCGGCAGTGTGCACGGGTCATTCACCTGCGATGAGGCGGATGTGCAGGACCCCACGAACTACTGCTATCAGGGCACCCCGTCCGACGATTCCTTCAAGCCGGCGGTGTATGGGGCCGATCTGACACTTGGTGCGTCATTCAGCAGGGGAACGGTGCGGCCATATGTGGGCGGCGGCTACACGCGCCTCATGCCCCGTTTCCAGGTCAACTACACCAACAGCGCCGGTGTCGTTGATGACAGCAAAGTGGAGTCGAACCTGAATGCCGCCGCCATCTTCGGCGGGCTCACCTGGGACCTCGCGCGACGCTGGTCGGTAACGGGTCAGGTTTTTTCCCTGCGTGACCTATGGTACCAGTGTCAGCCTCACGGGCCGGTTCACCCTGGGCAAGCTGGGATCATGACACGCGCGGCCATGCTTGCCCTGGCCCTCCCCCTGGTGTTCGGTGTGCCCGCGCTGGCACAGCAGCCCATACCGGACGGCACCGTCACCGAGGGTACGCTCAGCTTCGACGGCAAAGCGACGGTGGGCGACTTCACCGGCATCACTCACAGCGTGACCGGCTCCATGACCGGCGGGCCTACTCTGGCTGACGTGCGCGGCGTCGTGGAAGCGCCAGTCAATACGATCGTCACCGGGAACGGCAAGCGCGACAAGGACCTGAACAAGTCGATGGAGTCGGACAAGTATCCGGTGATCCGCTTCGAGTTGAAGTCGGTGCAGGTGCAGGGCGAGGCGGGTGACTCGGTAGACGCCATGCTGGGAGGGGATTTCGTCATCCACGGGGTGACGCAGGCGGTTGAGCTGCCGGCCGTGGTGCGGCGTCAGGAACACGGCGTGACCGTAACTTCGACCTTCCCGCTCAACCTCAAGGATTACAACATCGGCGGGCTCAGCAAGATCCTCGGCATCTTGAAGATGGACGAACACATCATCGTCCACGTGCTCGTCACGTTCGGCTTCAAGACCTCCTGACGGCAGCGCCTGCCGCGGCCTTCCTGTTCGACAGGAAGGCGCGTTCGGCCGCGCGCGCCTCGAGTTCCAGCGGATGCTCGGCGTATCCATGTTCCATCCACAGCGTCGCGTAGGCACCGGTCATGCCGCGCCATCCGCGCTGGCTGAACTGCCGCACGTGCGCCAGTTCATGGGCCAGCAGCGTCTCCGGCCGCACCGCAAGATCGCCCCGCACATAGATGAAGTTTCCCAGCGTGATGGCAACGAACCCGGGCAGCAGGGGGAGCCGGCAGCCTTCCGCAATGCGCACGGCGGAGAGATCGAGCCCCGGAACCACGCCGTCGAGTGCCCGATGCTCACCAGTGTTCAGTCTCCGCAGCCGGTGCCCATTCACCATTCGGGCAAGGCCGGCCATGCACAAGGCCACGACCGGGCCGGCGATGCCTCCAATCATTCTCCGGATCATGCTACTCCTCCTCTTACCTCTTGCCGCTACTACTAATCATCCTTCCGCGGTTGGTTCTTCCGCAACTGCTCTTCCGCATCTGGTTCCGCTGACTCGTCCCTCAAGAACCTCAACATATCCGCCGTCCTGTCAAACACCCGCACGTCCGCCTGCCGCAGTGCCAGCTCGCGCGGTGCATCCTTGAGGTCGAGGTGGGGGCGCCGCCCTTTCAGGTGAAACGCCTGCCGGGGTGCACCCACCCGGATGCGGAATGCATCGAGCTCGGCCAGGTCGTTGGTGGTGGAGAGCACGTGCGACCACCCCGGCGCCAGGGCATTTACGCGGTCCATCACGATCACCGCGGCACTTGCTCCGCGATGAACTCCGTCGTCTGCGCCACCACGCCGGCGTCCCGCATGATTGCGCGATGCCCGAGTCCCTCGGTGAGCACGAATGTGCCATGTGGCGCCGCCGTGGCGATAGCCCGCCCGTTTTCCGGGGGCACATCCTCGTCGCCCACGTCATGGATCACCAGCAGCGGGGTGGGCAACGCGGCGGCGGCGGGAATCAGGTTGAGGTCGTTCCAGGTGATGCCAAAGCGCCGCTCGAGATTTCCCTGCAGCCGGTCTCGCACCTGCGGAGGGATCGCGAGATGGCGCACGAACCGGTGCCAGAACACGACGGGATCCGATGGGGCCGAGATGAGCACGGCGGGAACCGGCGGCACCAGGCGGCTCATGGCGAAGAGCGCCGCGGCGCCACCCAAAGAATGTCCCACGAAGGCATGCACCGGGCCCACCACGGCACAGACCGCCGCGAGCGCTACGGCGAACTGCGGCAGCGAGGCACTGGTGCCGCCGGTCCGGCCGTGCCCGGGGCCATCGAACGCGACGACGCGGAATCCCCGTTGCACCAGCGCCGGCACGAAGAGGCGAAAGCGCCCGGCGCGGCTACCCCATCCATGCATGAGCACCACCACCGGACCGCTGCCCCAGCTCCAGCAGGCGAGGTCCTCTTCCGCGTGATGTACGGTGAACGTCTCGCCGGTGTCGAGGAACGCTTCTTCGTGGGGGCGGAGCGGATGCTGTGGTGGGCGGGTGAAGAGCCGCTCTGCCACCTGGGCTGCGCGCTCAGGGGCCAGTGGCCCGAGGAGCTGGAAGCCGAGTCGGAGGCCGACGATCCTGGCATCGATTCGGCTCAACGGATTCGCCCTCGGGGACTGGTCGGTGCTTGGCCCGCTCACCCCGCAACCGGGCCGAGCAGCAACACTACCGCCACGATCACGAGTACGGCCACCACGTCCATGACCAGCCCGGCGCGGAGCATCTGCCGCGCGGTGACGCGGCCCGAGCCGTAGGCGATCGCGTTGGGCGGCGTGGCGATCGGCAGCGCATACCCGGCCGATGCCGCGAGCGCAGCGACCGCCATGACGCGGATGCCCGGCAGGTCCGCGCCCGACGCCAGGCCGGCAGCGATCGGCATCGCCATCGCCGCCACGGCGGTGTTCGAAGCGAGCTCACTCAACAGCACCGTGCCAGCGGCCACCACGATGAGCACGATGAACGGCGATGCGCCCTGCAGCCCGGTCACCTGTTCCCCGAACCACTGCGTCAGTCCAGTCAGTTCCGTCGCGGCGGCGAGCGAGAGGCCGCCGCCGAACAGGAGCAGTACCTCCCATGGAATGCCCTTCGCCTCGTGCCAGCTGAGAAGCCGGCGGCGCTCGCCGGTCACGTCCCTGGCCGGGATGAGGAAGAGAACGAGCGCACCCATGAGACCGATCGCGGCGTCGCTGAGCCCGGGCGCGAGGCTGGTGAGTCCCGGTATCGAGAGGTCGCCCAGCTGCTTTGGCTCGCGGAAGATCCACCCGAGCGCGGTCAGCCCGAACACCACGATGGTGGCTCGTTCACCACCCTTGAACTTCCCCAGGCGCGCGCGCCGTTCCGCCACCGCATGTTCCGCCGCCTCACCCAGCACGGCATCGCTGGGGTAGACCAGGTAGCAGAGCACGGCCCAGCAGATCGGCAACAGGAGGATCACGCAAGGCACACCGATAAGGAGGTAGCGGGCGAAGTCGATCGGCTGGCCCAGAAGTTCCTTCGATGCGGCGGCGAAGATCAGGTTGGGTGGCGTTCCGATGAGCGTGCCCATGCCGCCGATCGAGGCGGCATAGGCGAGGCCGAGGAAGAGCGACGTACGGATGCGGTCGGCGGCGGCGCCCTCACCGAACAGTTGCCCCAGCGCCATGGCGATGGGATACATCATCGCCGCGGTGGCGGTGTTGGAGATCCACATCGAGAGGGCTGCGGTGGCCACCATCAGTGCGAACACGATGCGGCGTCCGTTCCGGCCCGCCGCCGCGACGATCCGCAGGGCGAGCCGCAGGTGCGCGCCCCAGAACTCGAGCGCCGCGGCGAGGAGGAAACCGGCGAGGAACAGGAAGATCATCTCGTTGGCGTACGGGGCCGTGACGTCCTTCAACGTCACCACGCCAAAGAGCGGAAGCACGATGATTGGAAGCAGCGATGTCACCGCGAGGGGCACCGGCTCGGTGAGCCACCAGATGAGCATCCATGCCCCGACGCCCAGCACCTCCCGCTGGTCGGGACCCAGCGCCGCGGGGCCGGCGCGCACGCACGCCAGATAGGCGAGGGGTCCCGCGACTGCCGCGATGGCCCGACCTTGTCGGCTCGTCACGTCGACTTCTCCTCCATTGCAACCATGATTCGGCAGGAAACCTACAAGGTCCTGCACGTTCTGGGTGTGGCACCGGCAGGATCAACCGACAGGACTTCGGGGTGGCCAGGAACCGCACGCTGGAGGCGGGTGGTCTGATGCTGGGCGATGACGTGGACCTCGATATCTCGATCGAGGCCACGAGGCAGCCCTAGCGCCGTCGGAGCGGAACTGTAGAGATGCCGCCGCCCATGACGATGGGCAACATCTGTGAGCGATAGCCGGGGGCGACGATCGTCACGTACTGCACCCGGCAATCGGCCATCAGGTTCAGGTCGAAGTGAAGCTCGAATTCGCCGTTCTCGTCGGCGAAGGTGTGATAGGTCTGCCCCACCATCTGAAGATGGGCGTTCGACAGCGGGCGTCCCGTCTCCTGCTGTACCACCCGCCCCTTCACCACGCCTTCCGGCATCGCCCCGGTCGAGTCCTTCGGGATCTCGGGACACTTGCTGTCAGGTATCGTGGCGTTCTCGAACGGACGTGTGGCGACGGGGCCGGCGTCGGGCGCAACGCCGCCCTTCTTCCGGCCGAAGATCCGCCGCGCTTCCACCTCCATCGACGCGTTGAGCGCGTCCTCCTTGTTCACCACTGCGGGCGGCGTGTTGTCGGGCGCGGACGCCGTCGGGTCGCCGACCGGGTCGGGCGTGCGCGGCTGCTCCGGCTCGGTGGCGCCCTGCGTCCGGGTCGCCTCCGGCGGTGCATTGGGCTCCGGCTCCGGAGTCTTGTTGATGACCTTGGGCCGGGGCGGCTGGGGCGGCGGGGTTTCCACCGGCTGCACCGGCCTGGGCGGGGGCGGGGTCGGCTTGGGCTTTGGGGGCAGATAGACCATCGCGACCTCGCGCGTCGCCGGCGAGTCCGCCTTGGGCTTCTCCGTCTGCTGCTCCGCCATCCTCTTTGAGAGCAGCATGATCACCAGAATCAGGACCGCGTGCAGCAGCGCGCTGACGGACAGCGCTAGAGGATTCCGCTCGGGCGGCGGAAGCTGTCCCTCGAACGTTGGCTTGGGGCGCGGACGGGCCATCAGAGTATCAGGAGCCTACCGATGCGCAATGGCGGTATCGAGTGCGGGTGACTGGCTGCCCGATGCCGCGGGCGCGGTCTCGGCGGCGGCAGATGCCGTGAGCAGGACGGTGCTGAGCCATACGAGATCGGCCAGGAAGAGATGCACGAGCTGCATCCAGATGGGCGCCAGGAGCAGAAGGTTGAGGATTCCCGCTGCCACCTGTACCAGCACAAGGCCTGCCACGAACCGTCCCACCAGGAACGTGGCAGGAGATGCCTCCCGCCAGAATCCGCGCACCGAAAGCGCCAGGAGCGCCGCGCCGGTGGCGAGCGCAAGGACCGGGTGGAATACCCGGAGCCGGAGCAGGATGTGGGCGGTGGGAGAGGTGTCCTGGCGCATTCCCTCGGCGAGTGAGCCGGCGGGGAAAAGCGTGTCCCCCAATGCCGTGATCGCCCCGGTGACCCCCACCACGAGGAGAGCGACCAGCACCCCGAGGTACGGTGCGAGAGGACGCCATGCGAATGGCAGCGCTGGTGCGGCACGGCCGGATCCCCACCAGGCGGTCAGGGTCATGGCCGCCAGCAGGAGAAACGTGTTTACGAGGTGCACACCGAGATATACGGCGCGGGCAATGGAATCGTTGTGGGCCACCAGTTCGAGCAGCACCAGCCCCGCCCCCACCAGCGCCTCGGTCACGATGAAGAAGAGGCTTGCCCAGGCGGCCCTGCGCGCGATATGGCCGCGAGGGAATTCACGCCGCGCCAGCCACACCAGTCCCACCACCAGGAGCAGCGCGATGCCGCTCGTGGTACGGTGCGCAAACTCGATGATGGTCTCGATGGCCGGATCTCGCGGCATGACGGTGCCATTGCAGAGCGGCCAGTGCGCGCCGCAGCCCGCCCCCGAACCGCTGGCGCGCACGAACGCGCCCCACACGATCACGGCAAAGCTGAAGGCGACCACTCCCCACGCATAGGGGGCAAACCGGGGCCGGGACATAGCACGAAAAGATAGCCCCCGCGGTGGCGTGGGGGCTATCCTGTTGACCGGGATGGACTTGCGACTACGCAGCGGCCCGTCGCTGCGCCCGCTCTGCGATGGTCTCGGCGTAGTCGTCGAGCAGCTGGTCGTAGATCGCATCCCAGCGACGGCCGAGCGCCGTTTGCCGCGCGCCCTCCCCGATCTGCCGACGCAGCGCCGGGTCGGCGATGGCCCGGCTCAGTTGCCTGGCAAATGCCGGCACGTCATGTGGTGACGCGACCAGCGCGTTGTGCCCGTCGATGGCGTAGTCGCTGGGCCCGCCGGCATTCACGCATACGGGCGCAGTCCCCGATGCCATCGCTTCGAGCAGCACGTTGCCGAACGTCTCGGTGCCTGAGGGAAATGCAAAGACGTCCGAAGATGCATAGGCCGTGGCGAGCTCGATACCGTGCAGGTAGCCGAGCAGGTGAACCCCAGGGATCCGTCGGGCCTTGATGCCTTCTACCAGCAACCCGTCGCCTACCAGGACCAGCTGCGCATTGCCACGCGTCGGGGCCAGTTGCTGCCACGCGTCGAGCAGGATGTTGAGGTTCTTCTCCGGCGCGATGCGCCCGACGAAGGTGACGAGCGTGTCGTTCGGGCCGATGCCGAATCGCGCGCGCCACGCATCGGAGCGAAACCGGGGATGGAATTCCTCCGAGTTGACCCCCCGCGTCCAGATCCCAGTGTGGTACACGCCTCGCGAGTGCAGGTGTGCCTCATGCACTCGCGTGGGGCACAGCACCTTGTGGGCATGTTTGTAGAACCAGCGCATGTAGGCCCAGCCGGGCCGGATCGCCGTGACGAGCCACCGGCCGTAGGGCCGAGCGTACGCCTCGTAGTCGGTATGAGAACTCGCGATGATCGGGAGGCCGAGCGCCTTCGAGGCCCTGAGCCCGGGGTACCCCATGGCAAACTCGGTCGCGAGATGCACTACCTGCGGCTGGAACTCGCGCATGTCGGCGATGAGATCGCGCACCTTCGGAAAGGCCCACTGCACGTCGGGCGCGAGGAAAAAGGGCCGTCCCGGCGACCGGTGCACCTCCGGCCGTTCGACCGCACCCGGCGGCAGCTCGTAGTACGGGGAGTACACTCGAACCGCGTGCCCCCGCGCATGCAGCCCGTCGACCAGCCGGCGCAGCGTCAGGGCGACGCCGCTGACCATGGGCCAGTAGATCTCGGAATAGATGGCGATCCGCATATGACAAGCTTCGGCGGCGCCGGGTTACAATGCAAGTGCACATGAGACAGTTCACGAAGTGGGTCGCTGCGGCACTCCTGCTGGCTCCCTGTGCCCTCGCTGCGCAGGGCGCCGCCCTGCCGTCTCCCCCACAGAGCTTCCTCGGCTACACCTTCTGCCGGAATGGTCTGGCGGAGAGCTGGGTACGGGCCGATATCATCGGCACGCCGCAGGCCGAGGAGGTGGTAGCGCACGAGCAGGTCCATCGTGAACAGGCGGCCCAGTTTTCCTCATGCGACGCCTGGGCCGCGAGCCTCACCACCGCCCGCAAAGTGATCGAGATGGAGATACCCGCGTACTGTGCGCAGTGGCGCCTCGTGGTCGCTCGCGGCGTAGACGCCGATTCCCTCCGTTGGGAGTACTCGCTGCGCATCTCGGCGCAGGCGGGTGCGATGGAGAACCGGCTTGATGTGCTGGAGATGTTCAGGCGGGATTGCGCCTAGCCTGCGTGCAGCTGCTGCCGAGCGTTTCCTGGACCTCGGCGCGGAGCGTGTCCGCCGCGGGCTAGGTCAGCCGTATCCCACCCGTGGCCCGCGTCAGCTTCTCAGCCGCGCCGGCGAGTGTATTCGCGGATGAGGAAATCTCCGCGGTGGAGGCGTTGAGTTGCTGGGCCGCCGCCGCGATCTCTTCGGCCGCCGCCGCGTAGTCCTCGGTGCCCGCGGAGACTTCCTTCATCCTCCCGGCGATCTGCTCGATCAGGCCCCGCACTTGTTCCGCCGAGGCGGAGATGCCCCGCGTCCACTGGTCATTCGCGTCGGCGTCGTTCGCGACCGTGAGAAGCCCGTCGGCGGCGGCATGGGCAGCATCGCGCGCGGCCATGCCTCCGCGGCCCAGCCGGAGCAGCCGCTCTCGTGCCGTCTGCACCCGCTCGAGCACCATCTGCACCGTGTCGCTGGTGCTGGTCGCCGCCTGGGCGGCCTGCGCCGCGAGCTTGCGCACCTCTTCGGCCACCACGCTGAATCCCTTTCCCTCGTCGCCGGCACGCGCCGCCTCGATGGAGGCGTTGAGCGCCAGCATGTGCGTCTGCTTCGCGATCGCCTTGGTCTGCGTCACGAACTTGCTGATCTCGCTCGACGCCAGCGCCAGGGCATCCGCTTCTGCCGATCCGCGATCCACCTCCTCCGCGAGCCGGGACAGCTCGGCGGTGCTGGCATCCAGCCGATCGCGGTGGGAGCGCGCGGCCACCGCCAGGGCGGCGTTGCGCGTCGCCGCCTCGCCCGCGCCGCTGGCCAGCACCTTGGCGATCTCGAGGATCTTCCCGGCGTCCTCCGCCGCTGCGCGAACGATGATCGCCTGCTGGCCCGCCCGTTCCGTCAGGTCGCCGGTGGTGCCCGCCACTTCCTGCGTGGACGCGGTCATTTCCTCGGTGGACGCGGCGATTTCCTGGGCCATGGCGGCCGCCTCGGCGGCAGTGCCGTGGATCGTCTCCACCAGGACGCGAAGCTGCCGCACCATCGCGAAGATGCTCACCGTGAGCATGTCGCGTCCGTCGCTGTTCGCCTCCTGTTCGCTGATCGAGCGGAGGTCGCCCTGCGACACCCGCTGGGCGATCGCGGCCGCGCGGCCCGCCGGCTTGAGCACGTTGTTGATGAAGCGCCGCAGCAGCAGCCAGGTCACGATCACGGTGCCGAAGGTCACCAGCACGACGCCCGGCGCGATGACCCGGCTGGTCGGCGTCACTCCCGAGGCACGCAGCAGCATCAACGTTGCCACGAGGTGAAGCAGCAGGATCAAGCCGGCGCCCGAGAAGGCGGCGATGTACAAGTTTCGGGTGAAGCGATGGCGCGCATCTGCCATGATCGTGTGTCGGATTTCCGGGATGGAGGTGACCGGAAGCTACTGATCGTGACGCGGCGGGGACAGCCGGGACTTCATCCGGCCGCCGTTACACGGATCCTGGGCCAGGCGTTGTTCATGTAGCAACTGAAGTTCCACCGTGGCTCAAGCCGTTGGACCCTCCGGGCGTCACGTCCCGGATGCGCCCTTCGGGGGCGGCGAGTGGAGGTACCTGAAGAGTGCCTCCAGCTCCGCTGGCGTGAAATGCACGAATCGACTGCGCGCCACCTCCGACATGAGCCCCAGCTCCCGGTCGCCCCGTGCCTTGCCGGTTCGCATCAGCGTCTCGAACTCGGGCAGTGAATAGATCGACGCGATGGCGAGGGACGGCACAGCGAACCCCGGATCGCCTTCCAGGTTGCTGCCGTGGCACTCAGCGCAGATGGTGTGCGCCAGATAACTGCCTTCCGCGATTGAATCGGGCAGCGCCGGCATGGCTGTCACTGCGTCGACCAGCGTCGCGCCTGTCTTGAACTTTCCAGTGATCAGGCCAAGCCGCCCGAGCGGCCCCACGGAAACGCTCGGTCCCGGGCCATCGACCGGCGGCAGACTGCGAATGAACGCGATGATCCGGGCGAGGTCCTCATCCCTGAGGCGGGTGAAGGCCTCGCTCGGCATGCCGAGGACACTTTGGCCGTTGGGTCGTACCGCATGCCTGATGATGCCGTCCAGCTCGCCGGCAGAGTAGTTCGCCACAGCGCGTGTGAGGTTGGGTGCAACGACGGTGGCAACACCCGGCTCGTCGTAGAACACCTTTCCTTCGGCCTGGGCCCCATGACATCCGAGGCATCCGCGGAGCTGCACCAAGTGCTGGCCTTCGGCCAGCGCGAGCGAGTCCGTCGGCACCACGATCGGCGTATCCGTGATGGGATAGTGGCGCTTCAGGATGTACGCTGAGCCGCCATACAGTCCGAGGAGCGCCAGCGTCACGACCGCGCCGATCGAAACGAGGGCCAGTCGGAGCCAGCGGGGAACGCGCATGCGGATCTCGCCCAAGGAGTTGCGGTAACGGCAGCTGGAAGAGCGGAATGTTAAGAGGGGGGAAGGTGCAGGGACGGTGTCAGGTCACTGCCACCTGGCGAGCCGCATGGCTCGCCAAGTCTTATCTGATTCGTTCAGCTGCGCCCTCTGGGCAGGATCATGTCCTTGATCACCATGAGCACCAGGGCAATCGGCTGCATCAGGCGCGACAGCTGGTAGCCAAGCCCGCCGCGTGAGTTCACCACGCTGGTCAACTGCTGGCGCATTGGCTCGTTCGGCAGGTCGGGCGCCACCGCGGGGCGCGGCCGCTGAGGCAGCGCCACCGTGCCATTGGTCAGTGAGCGCGCCTGGTTGAGCAGGCCTTGCAGGGAGCGCTCGTGGAGGAACGGGGCACCAGCAGGAAAGGGCGACACCGTGGCGGATGACTCGAGCGAATCGAAGCGCAGGCGCCGGCCCGGCAGCACCGCAGCGTTGGGCCAGAGCGCCGGTTCGGGCGGTGCCGGTTCGACGTACACCAGCCAGCAGGTGCCGCCCTCGTCGGTGAACGTCACCGAATGGGTCAGCGGGTTGCCCCGGGCATATGACGGCAGCGCTGTCACCGGTTCCGGCGCCGGCTCGGGCGTCCTGGTCCGCGGTGCGCGCTTCGTAGTGCGGGTGGTTCGAGTGCTCATGACGGGAAATTCCTCGATAATTGTGCGTGATCAGATGATGTACCGCGCGAGCGCAGTGGCCGCAAGACCGCTTGCCTCAAATCGCCGCAACCGTTACGTCGTGCCTGCCTTTCGCGCGATTGGCGGTAACCCCCCACGGCCTATAGATTTGCGGGTCCTATGAACCCCAGCGACAGCACGACATCGCCCGCCGCCGTCCAACCCGAAGGCAACGACGGCTACCGTCCCGACCTGGTCGAGGCCAAGTGGCAGGCGCGCTGGGTCGAGCGTCACACCAACGAGCCCGATCTCGACGGTGCCACGCGGCCGTTTTACAACCTCATGATGTTCCCGTATCCGTCGGCCGAAGGGCTGCACGTGGGGAACATGTTCGCCTTCACAGGAAGCGACGTGTTCGGCCGCTTCCAGCGGCTGCGCGGGTTCGATGTCTTCGAGCCCATCGGCTACGACGCCTTCGGCATCCACAGCGAGAACTACGCGATCAAGCTCGGCATCAACCCGGCCGAGCTGATCCCGCGCAACATCGCGAACTTTCGGCGGCAGCTCATCCGCGTGGGCGGCATGTTCGACTGGCGCCACGAACTGGCCACCACCGAGCCCAGCTACTACAAGTGGACCCAGTGGCTCTTCCTGCAGCTCTTCAAGGCGGGCAAGGCCTACAAAAAGAAGGCGGCGGTCAACTGGTGTCCCAACGACAAGACCGTGCTCGCCAACGAGCAGGTGGTCAACGGCCGCTGCGAGCGTTGCGGTGCGGCAGTTGAGCAGCGTTTCCTCGAGCAGTGGTTCTTCCGGATCACCGATTATGCCGGGCGGCTGCTCGAGAACCTGGACGACAAGTCGAAGATGGACTGGTCGGACACCACCGCGACCGCCCAGCGCAACTGGATCGGCCGGTCGGAGGGCACCGAACTCACGTTCGAGGTGGACTGGGATCCGGGTGACACGATCACCGTGTTCACTACGCGGCCCGATACCGTATTTGGCGCCACGTTCCTGGTGCTGGCACCGGAGCATCCGCTCGTCGATCAGTTGACCACCGCTGAACAGAAGAAGGCGGTGGATGCCTACCGCAAGGCGGCCGCGGCGCAGGACCTCGTGTCGCGCAAGGTGGGAGAGAAGGAGAAGTCCGGTGTCTTCACCGGCACCTACGCGATCAACCCGGCCTCCGAAGAGCGCGTTCCGATCTGGATCGCGGACTACGTGCTGATGGAGTACGGCACCGGCGCCATCATGGCCGTGCCGGCACATGATGAGCGCGACTTCGAGTTCGCCACGAAGTTCGGGCTCGAGATCACCCGCGTGATCGCGGGTCCCGGCGAAGACGGGAGTGCCCCGCTCGAGCACGCCTATATCGAGACCGCCGGCGCGCGCCTGGTCAACTCCGGTGAGTTCGACGACATGGCGCCGGAGCAGGCGAAGCGTGCGATCACCGACTGGCTGGCGAAGCAGGACCTGGCCAGGGTCCGCGTCCAGTACCGGCTCTACGACTGGTGCATCTCCCGGCAGCGCTACTGGGGACCACCCATTCCCATCATCTATTGCGATGAGTGCGGCCCGGTGGCAGTGCCGGAGAAGGACCTGCCCGTGGTCCTGCCCGCCATCGATGACTTCCGGCCCGACGATACCGGCATCTCGCCGCTCGCGCGGCACGAGGAGTGGTACTTCGTGCCATGCCCCACCTGCGGCAAGCGCGCGCGCCGAGAGACGGACGTCTCCGACACATTCCTCGATTCCGCGTGGTACTACCTGCGCTTCCCGAGCAGCGAGTTCGACGACCGGCCGTTCGATCCGGCGCGCACCGCGAAGTGGTGCCCGGTCGCCACGTACATCGGCGGCAACGAGCACGCCGTGCTTCACCTGCTGTACTCGCGCTTCCTCGCCATGGTGCTGCACGAGCTGGGACAGGTCGGCTTCGACGAGCCGTTCCGGAAGTTCCGCGCGCATGGGCTGATCGTGAAGGACGGCGCCAAGATGTCCAAGTCGAAGGGGAACGTGGTGATCCCCGACGAGTACATCGACCGCTGGGGCGCCGACAGCTTCCGCATGTATCTGATGTTCCTGGGTCCCTTCCAGGAGGGCGGCGATTTCCGCGATGCCGGCATCAACGGTATCCGCCGCTTCCTCGACAAGGTGTGGCACCTCGTCGGCGAGTGCCTGGCCGAAGGTGAGCGGGGCGGGGAAGTACTGCGGCCCGTGCTGGCCAAGTGGCACCGCACCAAGAAGAAGGTCACCGACGATCTCGAGAGCCTGGGCTACAACACCGCGATCGCGGCGATGATGGAGATGCTCAACGCCATTCGTGAGAGCGGCAGCTGCGAGCACGAAATGGTGGAGGAGTTCGTGATCCTGCTGGCGCCGTTCGCTCCGCACTTCGCCGAAGAGTGCTGGGAGCGGCTCGGGCACACGACATCGGTGTTCGATGCGCAGTGGCCGGGGTACGATCCCACCATGCTGGTGGACGACACCGCTGAGGTGGCCGTGCAGGTGGGCGGCAAGACCCGCGGTCGCGTCACGGTGGCCCGCAATGCCATCGAGGCGGTGGTGGTGGAGGCGGCTCGGGCCCAGCCCCAGATCGCCAAATTCCTCGAGGGCAAGTCGGTGCAGAAAGTGATCTACGTGCCGAACCGGCTCCTCAACCTGGTGCTGGGCGGAGCATGACGTACCGCATGACGATTGCGGTGCTGGCGCTCGTCAACTGCCTCGTGGCCACCTACCTGCACCTCTGGAAGACGGGGCGTGTCGGTACGCTGGTCTGCACCGCGGGCGGCGGCTGCGAAATCGCGCAGTTCAGCCGCTTTGGATGGTTCCTGGGCGTCGATGTGGCCCTCATCGGCGCGGTGGGCTATGGGATGCTCGTGCTGCTGGCGCTGCTGAGCATCCAGCCGCGCCATGTCGACTCTCGGCGCATGAGCGCGGCGCTGCTGGCGCTCATCATTCCCGCCTTCCTGTTCACCCTGCGGCTCAAGTACGGCGAGTGGGTGGTGCTCAGGGTCTTCTGTCCCTGGTGCTTCATCTCCACCGTATCGATCACCGCCTGCCTCATCCTCGCCTGCCTCGACTGGCGCCGAACCGCGCCCACTACCCCGCCTACCGACGAATCCGCCAGGATGCCGCTCGCAGCCTGACACCGTGGTGGGACTCTGCTCGTAATGGATGAAGGAGCCCGAATCCCACAGCATCGCAAGGTGCGCTGCGTCTGCCCACGCCGTCCGCGGAGGTGCTTATGGCCATAATCGCGGCTAGATCAGACAGGCTGTCCGGTTCCACCCTCGCGTGCATGGCCATCGCGGTCGCGGCGGCGTGTGGCGGGAACACCGCCGCGGCACCGGCCGGCACGGCGTCCCCCCTGGAGTACCCGTTCCACCCGTCCGCGGAGGTGGTGAACGAGGTGCAGAGTTCCGTGCCCGGGCTGACCCCGACACAGACGGCTCAAGGCATGGGCAGCATACTCTACTATGCGAAGAGATCGATGCAGCCAGGCGATTTCACCAAGGTGAAGAACTCGTTCCCGGGCAGCGATGCGATGATCAATGAAGGCACCAAGCTCGGCATGCCCAGCGAGATGTACGGGCTCACGAGCCTCTCGGGCTCGCTCAAGAACATCGGGATTTCGCGCGACCAACTCCATCAGATGATTCCGGCCATGGTGGAGGTCGTGAGCGAGAAGGCCGGGCCGCAGGTCGCCCAGCAGTTCGCGGCGGTTTTCAGGTAGCATACGGACGGGCAGCGGAGTCTCGATGGCCCGTATGCGCTGGAGCAGGAATACAGCGCCGCCAGGGGTGTCCGGTTGGACACCCCTGAAGGCGCAATACCGAGGGCTACTTTTCGATCGGCAGTCCGACCGCATTGCCCCACTCGGTCCAGCTTCCGTCGTAGTTCCGCACGCTCGGGTAACCCAGCAGGTACGTCAGCACGAACCAGGTGTGGCTCGACCGCTCGCCGATGCGGCAATAGGTGATGACGTTGTCGCGCGGATCGAGCCCGGCCTCACCCTCGTAGATCGCCCGCAGTGAGCGGGAGTCTTTGAAGCTGCCGTCAGCATTGGCCGCCCGCGCCCAGGGTACGTTGCGCGCGCCCGGCACGTGTCCCCCGCGCAGCACGCCCTCCTGTGGATACTCTGGCAGGTGCAGCTTGCGGCCGGTGAACTCATCGGGTGAGCGCACGTCGATCAGCGGGCGCCCCCGGGCCGAATGCTCCTGCACGTCCTCCCGGAATGCACGCAGTGCCTTGTCGTCGCGCTTGAGGCCCCGGTAGCGGCTTGCCGGGAAGGTCCTCAGCGACGTCACCAGCGGTCGCCCCTCCGCCTCCCACGCCGCGCGCCCACCGTCGAGCAGCCGCAGCCGCGACTCTGGGAACCCGAAGAGGCGGAACACCCAGAACGCGTAGGTGGCCCACCAGTTGTTCCGGTCGCCGTACAGCACCACCGTCGTGGTCTGGTCGATGCCGAGCCGGCGCAGCAGGAGCTCGAACCCCAGGTGGTCGATGTAGTCGCGCACGAGGGGATCGTTGAGGTCGTCGTGCCAGTCGATCTTCTGCGCCCCCCGGATGTGCCCCAGATCGTACAGCAGGACGTCCTCGTCGCTCTCCAGGATGCGCAGCTTCGGGCTGTCGATGTGCTCGGCGAGCCACGCGGTGGAGACCAGGATGTCGGGGCGGGCGTAGCCCCGCTCCGCGATGGGGTTCGTCGTGCTCGTGGGAGCGGGCTGTGTAGCGGTCATGATGTTTTCTCCGTGCAAGGTTGAAAAGAAAAACCCACCGGTCAGGTGGGTCGGGGTGATGCATGCGAGAGTCGTTACGCCACTATGGCGCTGACCACCGGACATGCCTCCGCCCCGACCGTCGCATCCAACGGTCACAACAACAGGGCATGGGCATGCTCGGTGCTTGCGTCATCAGCGAATGCTTCATCAGTAGGTCGGCACGCTGGGGTCGACGTCGGCACTCCAGCGCAGGATGCCGCCAGTGAGGTTCGACACCTTCCGGAAGCCCGCGGCGCGGAGTTGCGTCGCGGCGCGGAGGCTGCGGACACCGCCCTTGCAGTAGACCACGATCTCGCGTGCGCTGTCGAGCGAGCCGAGTGTCGCCGGCAGCGTGCCCAGTGGTACCAGGCGCGCACCCGGCAACTGCGCGATCGCCCATTCCTGCGGCTCCCGCACGTCAATCAGGTCAAAGTCCTCGCCCCGCTCGATGCGCGCGGCGAGCTGCACAGGTGTCAGTTCCGGAATGGTCACATCCACGCTCGTATCCTCGTCGTTCAGCCCGCAGAACTGTTCATAGTCGATCAGCGACTGGATCTCGCGCGTCCCGCAGGCCGGGCAGAGCGGGTCGCGGTGAATCTTGAGCGTCCGGAACTGCATGCGCAGCGCATCCACCAGCAGCAGCCGCCCGATCAGCGGCTCGCCGATGCCGGTGAGCAGCTTGATCGCTTCCGTGGCCTGGATGACGCCGACAAGGCCCGGCAGCACCCCGAGCACGCCACCCTCGGCACAGCTTGGCACCAGGCCCGGGGGCGGTGGGTCGCGGAACAGGCAGCGGTAGCACGGGCCGGTGTCGGTCGCGAGCACCGACGCCTGTCCCTCAAACCGGAAGATGCTGCCGTATACGTTCGGCTTCCCCAGCAGCACGCAGGCGTCGTTCACCAGGTAGCGCGTCGGGAAATTGTCAGTTCCGTCGATCACGAGGTCGTAGTCGCGCGCGATGTCGAGCGCGTTCTCCGAGGTGAAGCGCGCCTCATACGTCTGCACATCCACGTGCGGATTCAGTCCCTGGATGCGGTCGCGCGCCGAGTCGAGCTTCGGACGGCCCACGTCGGCGGTGCCATGGATGATCTGTCGCTGCAGGTTGGTGGCATCCACCACGTCGAAGTCGACGATACCGAGGCGGCCGACGCCGGCGGCGGCCAGGTAGAGTCCCAGGGGCGAGCCCAGGCCGCCGGCGCCGACAACGAGCACGCTCGACGCCTTGAGCTTGCGCTGCGCGTCGAGCCCGAACTCCGGCAGGATGAGGTGGCGGCTGTAGCGCAGGATCTCGTCGTTGCCCAGCTCGGGCAGCGGCTCCGCGGCGATGGATGTGGCGGTCATCGGTTCATCCTCCGGCAATCGCGGGCACGATGATGAGCTCATCGCCATCCCGCACGACGGTGGCAAAGCCACCGGTGAAGCGAATGTCCTCGTCGTTCAGGTAGAACGTCACGAAGGAATACGGATTGCCCTGCTCGTCGCGCAGGCGCGGGGCGAGCTGCGGGAACCGGCCTGCTACGTCGTGCACCACGTCGCCCACCGTGGCACCGGTCGCCTCGATGGTGCGGGCGCCGTCGGTGAGACGGGTCAGGACGGCGGGCAGGGACAAGGTGACGGACATGGTGAAACCCTCCTCAGCGTGAAGGCGGCGGTGTGCGCGCCACGAGCTCCGCAACGTCGCGGAGCCGAGGTGCCAGCACCGGTGCCTCGTCCAGCGAACCACTCAGGGCCTCGGTCGTCTTGAGGCCGTTGCCCGTAATGCACAGCACTACTTCGTCATCGGCGCGGAAGTGCCCGCCGCGTGCCAGTTCGAGCGCGCTGGCCAGCGTCACGCCACCGGCGGTCTCGGTGAAGATGCCCGCGGTCTCGGCGAGCAACTTGATGCCCTTCACCAGCTCGGTGTCGCTCACGCTCGCGGCCCATCCACCCGACTTCCGGATCGACTCAGCCGCATAGGCGCCATCGGCCGGGTTCCCGATCGCGATCGAGCGCGCGATCGTGTCCGGGATCTCGGGAATGAGCTGCCCATCGCCCCGCTCGACCAGCCGCACGATCGGAGCGCAACCCGAGGCCTGCGCGCCATACAACCGCGGAAGTTCGCCCTCCACCAGGCCGGCCGACACGAACTCACGAAAGCCCTTGCCCAGTTTCGTCACGAGCGAGCCGCCGGCCATCGGCGCCACCACAGCGGTGGGGAGGCGCCAGCCGAGCTGCTCGGCGATCTCGAACGCGAAGGTCTTCGATCCCTCGCCGTAGTAGGAACGCAGGTTGACGTTCACGATGCCCCACCCGAAGCGATCCGCCACCTGGGCGCAGAGCCGGTTCACGTCGTCGTAGGTGCCGCGGATGCGCACCAGATTGGGCGCATACACCGAGGTGCCGACGACCTTTCCGTGCTCGAGGTTGTCGGGAATGAAGATCCACGCCGGCAGGCCGGCGCGCGCAGCCTGCGCGGCGACCGCGTTGGCCAGGTTGCCAGTGGACGCGCAGCCAACCGTGTCGAGGCCGAACGCCGCCGCGGCATTGATCGCCGTCGCCACCACCCGGTCCTTGAACGACAGGCTGGGGTGGGACACAGCATCGTTTTTCACCCAGACGCGCGCCACGCCCAGCAGCGGCGCAAGACGCGGCACCTCGAGCAGCGGGGTGAAGCCGGTGTCGTGGGAGTAGGGCGGGTCGCCGTCGAGCGGAAGCCACTCGCGATAGCGCCACAGCGACGGTGCGCGTGCGGCGATCTCCTTGCGCGTCGGCAGGTGCCGGGCAGCATCGTACAGCGGCTCGAGCGGGCCGAGGCACTCTTCACAGATCGCGACCGGGGCCGCCTCGCGCTCGACGCCACAATTGCGGCAGCGGAGCGGAAGCGCTCGGACCTGGTGCGAAACGGCAGCTGCGGTCATGCACGGCATCCCTGTCGCCCTGGAGCTGGCGACGACAAAAAGCGCCCGCGGCAACGAGGCGCGGACGTCTCGCTTTTTAGCATTTATTTAACGTGGCTGCAATACGCGGCAAATGACCACGAATCAATTGTCGTAATCAGAGATACGCGATACCCCTGTCCCTGTCAAGCCGAGCCGGGGCGGGATTCAAAGCAGTCGCACGATCCATTCGCCCACCACGTAGCCGATGCCGGCCACACCAAGCCCCACCAGGAACATGTCCATCCCGCTCCGCACGATGCCCCGCCCGGTGAAGAAGCTCCGCGCTGCACCGACGGCGAAGTGGCTCAGCATCGCGAGCGCGAACGACGTCCAGATCACCAGCGGTCCGCGCCCGAACAGGAATGGCGCGACCGGAATGAACGCGCCGAGCGCGGTCGCCGTGCCGGTTACCCACCCTTCCTTCATCGGCGTGCTGGTCGCCTCGCCGATGCCGAGCTCCTCGCGCACCTTTTCGGCGAGCGCGCGCTCCGGGTCCTTCATCACCTCGGCGGAAAGGGCGTCCGCCTGCGCGGCGGGAATCCCCTTCGCCTGGTAGATCAGGCTCAGTTCCTCGCCCTCGAGCTCGGGCATGAGCTTGATCTCGTCGCGCTCCATCGCGATCTCGTGCTCGAACACCTCCCGTTCGCTCTTGGCGGCCAGGTAGCCCGACGATCCCATCGAGAGCGCATCGGCGACCATGCCCGCCACGCCGGCCACCAGTATCGCATGGCTGCCAAGGTTGGCGCCCTGGGCGCCGATCATCCCGGCCACGAGGCCGAAGTTGGCGGTGAGTCCGTCGTTGAAGCCGTACACCACGTTGCGGAGGAATCCCCCGGCGCCGGTCTTGTGCCAGGGTTCACTCGCGCCGCCGCCCATCGACGCCAGGCGGCCGGCGTGCTCCTTCGACTCGCGGGCCAGCTTGAGGGCGGTCGGCCCCGCCGCTCCCTCGGGCTCATCGCGGTACATCGAGAGGTAGCTCTTCACCTCCCGTCCCTCTTCTTCGAGAAGCAGGGGGAGTACTACGCCGGGTCCGATGCGTCGTGCTACCCACGCGCGCAGACGCGCATCCCGCGACGGCGGAGGCACGGTGACCGTATGGCCCTGCTCCGTGAGAAGCTTCTGCCACGCTTCGACATGCCGGTCCTCGACCTCCGCCAGCTGCCCATAGATCCGCGAGCGGCCCGGGTCACTCTCGGCCTGAGCGAGCTCGCGATAGAGGAACGCGGCGTCGGCCTCGTCGGCGAGGTGGTGGAGCCAGTCGGAGGGTGGGGACGTCGGGGATGATGTAGCCATGATCCAAATATAGGACCCTTCGCAAGATACGCTCTGCCAATCACTTGTACCCCTCGCTCTGTAGACCTCCTCACGCTGTTGCTGTTCCTCCTTACGCCTTCTCGGTTCCCGCGACCCTGCAACCCTCTACCCCCCTCCCGCATCTTTCCCAGTGCCATGACACGAGCGCTGACGATGGATTCGTACCCGATCGCGAATGCCGAATCGGTGGTGGCCCGGGCCCGGGAGGGTGACGCGGCGGCACTCGAGGCGCTCTTCCGGGCCTTTGAGGTCCCGGTCTACAACCTGGCGCGCCGGATCTGCCGTACTACCGAGGACGCCGAGGATGTGGTGCAGGAGACCTTCTTCGAGGTCTGCCGCAGCATCGGGCGATACCGGCAGGATGGCAGCCTCTGGGGTTGGGTCAGGACGATCGCCGCGAGCAAGGCGCTCATGCGGCTCCGGCGGAACAAGTACCGCGACACCGACGAATTGCACGAGGACGTGATGGAGCGCCGTCGCGAGGACACCGCCCTTCGGATGGATCTCGAGGCGGCGCTGGAGCGGTTGGGAGAGACAGCGCGAGCGGTGGTGTGGTTGCACGATGTCGAGGGCTACACCCACGACGAGATCGCGGGGATGATGGGCCGGACAGTCAGTTTTTCGAAGTCTCAGCTGGCACGCGCCCACACGCGCCTGCGGAAATGGCTGGGAGAGGAGGTTCTCGGATGATACACCTGACGATGGAACAGCTGCTGGAACTGCGTGAGCCGGGCGTCGAGCCGGGCACCGCCGGCCAGCGTGAACACCTGGAGCAGTGCGAGGCCTGTCGCCGGGAACTGGATCGCCTGGACCAGCGCGCCGCGCGGTTGCGTGCACTGCCCACCCTGCGTCCCGGGCGCGACCAGTGGCCGCGCGTCGCCGCCAGGCTGAACTCGGTGCGCCGGCAGCGGCGGATCCGCTGGATGGCGGCGGGCGCGATGGCGCTCGCCGCCACCCTGGCGCTGGCGCTGCTGGTGAAGCGCCCGGTTCCAGCAGCGGCGACGGCGACCCAGCAGGAACTCACGTCGCTGCAGCAGCGCTCGCGAGCACTGGAAGCGGCGATCGGTGCGTACGATCCCGATGCCCGGGTGCTCGACGGACGCACCAGCCGGGTTGCCGCCGATCTCGAGGACCGCATCGCCGACGTGGACCGGCGGCTCGAGCGCACGGAGCTCGCCGGACCTCCCGGCATGAGTGGACCCGACGTGATGCAACTCTGGCAGGAGCGTGTGGGGCTTCTGGATGCACTGGTAGACGTGCATGTCACCCGCGCGAGCAACGTGGGGCTTTGAGCCCGAGGAGATGTCATGCTGAACAGGAACTGGATGCCGGCTCTGGCGCTGTTGGTCGCTGCTGCTCCACTAGTGGCCCAGGACGCGCCGCCCTCAGCCCAGCCCAAGGTGCGCATCGAGCGCTCCTATGGCGGGCCGGGCTGGGGCACGCCGGGCGACATGCAGTTCTCGATGACCCGTCGGGCACGCCTGGGGATCAAGGTGAACCTGCAGGCGCGGGCGACCGACTCGATCGGCGCCTACGTGGACGGCGTCACGCCGGGCGGACCGGCCGCGAAAGCCGGCCTCGAGGCTGGCGATGTCATCACCAAGTTGGATGGCACGTCGCTGGTGGGCGGCGCCAGCAGGCAGGGAAGTGCCGAGCGCTCACCGCCGGGCATGCGACTGATCGAACTCGCGGCGCGTCTGCCGGGCAATGACACGATCTCAGTCGACTATCGTCGGGGCAAGGACCGGAAGAGCACCACCCTCGTGACGCAGGAAGACCCGGAGAACCTCTTCGTCATGACGCCCGAAGGTGACGGGGAATTCTCCTTCCGCTTTGACGGTGATGGACCGGAAGGTTTTGATCCGCAGCTGATGCCGGGCATGGGCATGGGTATGCGCAGGCCCATGGCGCCCGGCATGAAGATGCGGACACCGATGGGAGAGGACATGCCGTTCCGCGTTTTCGTCTCGTCGGAACTGGAGGAGCTGGAACTGGTGCCACTCAACCCCGACCTGGCCCCGTACTTCGGCGCCACCGACGGGGTCCTGGTGATAAACGTGCCGCAGGGCTCGACCCTGGGACTGAAGGGCGGCGACGTGGTACTGATGATCGATGGCCGAAAGCCGGCCAACACGGCGCAGATGCACCGCATCCTCCGGTCCTACGACCCGGGCAACACCGTGAAGTTCGAGATCCTGCGGAACAAGAAGACCATGTCGGTCTCGGGCACGATCCCCAATCCGCCCGAGATGAAGTGGCGGACACCGGACAGCACCACGAAGGTCCGGACCAAGGGGACAGAGGGCACTTGAGTCGCTGTTTCCCTCCTCACGCGGTTAACGGCCGCACGTTTCTCCGCTCGAAATCGGGGTGGACCCGTCGGGCCAGGTCGATGAACATCGGGATGTCGAGGCTTTGCGGTCCGTCGCTCATCGCCAGCTATGGGGTTGGGATGCACCTCCACGATGAGCCCCGCGGCTCCAGCGGCGAGCGACGCCTCGGCAAGCGGCGTCACCAGGCTCGCCACGCCCGCCGCGTGACTGGGATCGACCACCACCGGCAGGTGCGACCGCTCGCGCACGAGCACCACCGCATTCAGGTCGAGCGTGTGACGCGTCGCCCGCTCGAACGTGCGGATGCCGCGCTCGCAAAGCACCACGTTGGGGTTGCCTTCAGCCAGCACGTACTCCGCCGCCATGAGCCATTCTTCGATCGTGGCACCGGCACCGCGCTTGAGCAGCACCGGCACACCGCTCCGTGCCGCCGCCCTGAGAAGCGAGAAGTTCTGCATGTTCCGGGCACCGATCTGCAGCATATCGGCGAATTGCGCCACCAGCGGCACCTCCTCCCAGCTCAGCACCTCCGTCACGATGGGCAGCCCGGTGCGGTCCCTCGCCTCCGCGAGATAGCGTAGGCCCTTCACGCCGAGTCCCTGGAAGTCATAGGGCGACGTGCGTGGCTTGAATGCCCCGCCACGCAGCATGTCGGCGCCGGCTGAGGCGACTGCTTCGGCCGTCTCCAGGATCATGTCCCGGCTCTCGACTGAGCAGGGCCCCGCGATGAGCACCGGTGCAGGGCCACCGAATTCGAGGTGACGCACCTTCACCACTGATCCCTCCGGTACACGCCTGCGATCGATCAGGGGAATGTCTGGCTTCTTCACGTGGTGTGCCGGTGTCGGATGGAACACCTGGAAGCCCGGCACCCCCTCGGTCCACGCCTCGTAGCTGCCGAGGATGATCAGCTGTGCGGCGAGTGCCTCCACCTCCTCGAGCGCTTCGGCCACGCGAGGCTCGGTGGCCGCTCCCTCGACATCGACGTAGAACCGGTAGGTCCAGGGCGCCGAGGGTTCGGGACGCGATTGCAGCGCGGTGAGGTTCACGCCCCGAGCGCTGAAGGCGAGTAGCGTATGTGCCAGCATGCCCGGCCGGTGGTCGAGCGACACGATGAGCGAGGTCTTGTGCGGACCGGTGCCGGCGGGCGCTACCGGGGCGCCCTGGCGGCTGAAGATCAGGAAGCGCGTCTGGTTGGTGGGATCGTCCTCGATCCGTTCCGCCAGCGGCACGAGTCCGTGGGCGGCGGCCGCCGGGTATGCCGCGATCGCGGCCTCCGTCGGGTCACCATGGGCAGCGACCATTTCGGCGCTGCCTGCCGTATCCCACGCGCTCACCAGTTCCGCCTCAGGCAGGTGCTTCGAGAGCCAGCGACGGCATTGCCCCAGCGCCACCGGATGAGAGTACACCCGCTTGATCACTTCCACCCGAGCGCCCGGGACCGCCATGATCGTGTGGTGCACCGGAAGCAGCGTCTCGTGCGTCAGTGCCAGCGTACCGTCGCCGAACGCCTCGTGCAGCAGATCATAAGTAGCGGTGACGGAGCCGATCAGTGAATTCTCGATCGGGAGGCAGCCCGCGTCCGCGCGTCCCTCGCGTACTGCGGCCACCGCATCGGCCACCTCGCGACAGGGGATCGCTTCCAGTTCAGGCCACCGTCGTCGGGCCGCCGCCTCGCTGAAGGCGCCATGGGTGCCCTGGATCGCTACGCGCATTGTCTGCTCCTGTAGTGTGTCACTCATGTCCTGCCGCAAAAAGAAACGCCCCGCCGATTGGTGCCGGCGGGGCGTCGAGGGTCCGTTCTGGTGTCGCGCTACCGCACGCTACCGGAACCGGACGCAGCTCGAGCCGCGCCGGCGCTGGTAAAAAAGAAGTACCACGACCGTGTATTCATGCAGGGAGTCTCGTCGCCGGGCGGCAGGGTGTCAAGTGCGTCGCTAGTCGCCGTCCACCGAGATGGCCCGCTGGCGTGCCACCCGGCGCCCAGTGGTGACCTCTTCGATGGAGAGGATCAGGTCGTATCGCCCGGGCTTCACTTTGTTCAGTGTCAGCGTCCGGGTCGAGGCCACTGTCGCTGTCGTGGCCACGTCCGTCGACGTCAGGCTGCTGGCCAGCTTCGAGTCGCCGGCCCGACGCAGCGACACCGTCGTGCGATACGCCCCGCCACTCGTGAGCCCGTACAGTTCGTAATAGATCGGCACGTTCTCGCCGGTGCGATAGAAACTGAACGGGCTGACTTGTACCGTTTCGCCATGTCGCCGCCACGAGACGGCACCCCCCTCGTTCCCGAGCACGAGGTCGCTCGCCGAGAACCCCGTGCCCGCCGGATCGATCACCGCCGCGAACACGCTCCCCCGGTCGTCATCCTGTTCCACTGACAGCCTGACGTCCTTGAGCCCGGGCCTGATCGCCAGCTTCGTGATGAAGGTGAGCCAGGCATGACGCTGCACCATGTCCGCAGTGCCCAGAAATTCGCGAACTGTATCCGCCCGTACCGATTCGCCGGTCAGGCTGTCGATGGCCGCCACTTGCAGCCGAACGACGAAGCGCACGGCGCCGGTGTCTCCCGCCACCGGTTGACCTGCCAGCTCGCTGGTCCGGATGCCCAGCACCGCGAGCAGTTCTCCCGTGCCAGTTGCCGGTTGCCCCATGGCCGACAACTGGATCGCCGCTGCGAGCGGCTGGGCAAACCGTCGCAGGTACGTATCGGTGCTCACCGCCACCGCGGCATCGTTCCGCTGCTCGCGCACGACGTCACGGTACCACTGCTGGCACGAACCCGGGATGATCGAACCGCCGAATGCGTTCCACTGGGTCTGTGCGGCAAGGCGTGAATAGGACGAGGACAGCGCCGCCAGATGCAGCATGACGTCGAGGTTAGGGGGCGTATTCACGATCAGCGTGCTCGGCTGCACCCGACCCGAGCGCCTGGTGACCGAGGAAGGTGAACACCCGAAGGCGGCCTCCCATCATGTAAACCCAGGTGACGTTCCGGTCAGGGTTTGGCGCCATCAGGCCCGGGTTCATCGACGCGAACGGTGGCGTGCTGGCATAGAGCAGGCGCTGTCGGGACGCATCGTAACTGCTCATCGACGCCGCGCTGGCGCGGCCCCTCGCCGAATAGCTGAGTGAGTCGGCCGAGCCGCCGAACTGGTACAGTGGCTCGCCGTGCCGCATGTAGACGATCGCGCGGTGGTCGAACACCCGCTCGGGCGAGCGATAGCCGCCCTGGCGCGCGGGCTCGGTGTAGTCGTAGTCGTCGAGTGACCGTGCTCCGTCCTCGAGGCAGTAGAGCGGATTACCAGCGGCATCGGTCGGGGGAATGAAGACTTCCCGGTACGCAGTGCGACGCTCGGGATCGGGCACCCGGTAGTATTGGTTCACGTACACCCAGCGGCGCAGGTGCTCCTGCAGCCGGCTGCCCCCGGGGCGAAGTTCCTGTACGTCGCGCTTGCCCCAGAACCCCTCGATGTAGCTCCCGATCGAATCGGCGGGCAGGCTGTCGTAGCGGGCCAGTTCGCGCCACGTTCCGACCCAGGAGAGGTCCAGGCGGTAGGCGGCACGCGCGTCGGCCGTTCTTACCTGTGCGCCGGCCAGGTAGTTGGTGGCGCCATCGCCCGAGCCGCCCCATCCAGGCGAGCGACCTTGCCGTTTCCAGTGCGGCGATGCCCGAGTCACCGCCTTCTCGCAGGTAGGCCGCGATGCGCGGCAGCGACTGGGCCGCGTCGCCCTGCAATCGCTCGGCGCGCGCGAGGATCAGCTGGATTCTGGGATCGGTCGACCTGGTCGAGTCGGCAATGAACTGCAGCGCCTTCAGGATCACTCCCGGTTGCTC
This sequence comes from uncultured Gemmatimonadales bacterium, assembly GCA_963822925.1. GTDB lineage: Bacteria > Gemmatimonadota > Gemmatimonadetes > Gemmatimonadales > GWC2-71-9 > JAGGAG01. Next base: position 338,290 of record CAWGJN010000001.1, on the reverse strand, counting down.
GCGATCACCTTCGGCGCTCATCGTGCCGGCAAGCCAGGTGACGGCAGGCTGAAATTCAGGCTCTGCGCGCAGCGCCCGATTCATCTGAATGGTGTAGCCATCGTAATGCGTTCCGCCGGCCACATCGTCGTAATTCGCCGGCAGTGGATAACGCCGGCTGTAGATCACGAGGGCGGCCTCGGCCAGGCCGAGCCGGGCATAAGGCCAGTCCGGGTGGCTGCGTACCGCCTGGTCGAATCCTTCCCATGCCGCGACCAGGATGTTGCGGTCATTCGTCAGGCTGCCACGCCGCAACTCGATGAAGGCGTTGCTCAGGCGCCCCACCGGCTCGCTGCGCGAGTTATCCCAGCGCGCCGCCACCTCGTCCACATCCGCCACCGACTGGGCGCTGTCGAGCGCCGCGCGGAGCTGTTGAAGCATGGGCCGGTAGGGGGCGTTCTGTCCCGGAAGCACACGCGGCCCGAGGCAGAGAAATGCCCAGGCCGCGAGAAACAGGCGCCGTCGTCCAGGTACCACGTCACCTCACGACAGTTGGATCTGCCCTCCGGCGAACAGGAACTGCTCCATGCTCTTGAGCAGCATCTCCTTCGCCTTTGGATCCCGCACGTTCAGGCCGTAATGATTGATCATCTGCTGCTGGGCCTTGAGCCATTCGGCCCAGCAGGAGGCGCAGATCTCCGCGTAGAGCTTGCGTCCCAGCTCGTTCTGGAACGGCTGGAAACTCATCCGCTCGCGAGTCTGGCCGCACCGGGTACAGGTGATATCACTCATGACGAAAAAGTAGCGGGCTCGCGCACTCCGGGCGAGCGGATGTCGTTCCCAGCGCATGTTCATGGATAGAGCCTCCCACGTGATGCGTCGGCGCGCCCGAGCGCGCGGACTCCCGCCGCCGTGCCCATACCGGTGCCGACGCCAAACACGATTGCGGTGCCTAGCGACACGAGCGGGAGGGCGGCGAGCGGCCATGCGATGAGGAAAGCCGCCGCCCCGGCCACGAGTGGCGCAAAGGGCGACCGCATCGCATCCACGAAACGAAGCCGACGCTGGACGAAACTGCGTGCAAACAAGTAGCTGCCGATCGCCGAGACGGCGAAGATGAGCATGGACGTAAGTGCCATGAGTTTGCCTACCATAAGAACCCCATTTGACCAGTAAGACCCCTGCCAACGCGTTTCAGTACGGAACAATGGCCCGGCGAGTTTCATGCATGTCGCTTTGGTGGCAATCCGGCCAGTATTCCGGCACCAGTCACCCGGCGGAGACGCGAGGCAATGAGCAGCAGGCATCCGGTGGTCAGCATCCCCGACGTGGGCAGCATGGATCACGCGTGGGACGTACTCGGTCCCTGGGAGGTCGACCTCGAGCTTCTCGAAAAGAATGACCGCGTGCCGGGAGAGCTGGCGTTCAACTCCTGGGACGAGGCGGAGCTCCGGCTGGATGAGGCACGTGCTTCGGTGATGGGTGTGCCGGCGGTGGTCCGGCTCGAGCGTGACAGCGAAATCGAGCGCACGGATGCTGGCGGTGGTGCGCTGGAGTGGATGATGGGCGCGTCGGACGCTCCATGGTCGCTGCGTTGCGTCCTGTGGCCCGGCGACCTCTACCTTCGCGTCGAGCACGCGGAACACGATGAGGAACTCTTCCGCCTGCGCGCCCGCCGCACCCGGGAGTACTACGCCGCCAAGTATCCCTGAAGCGGCCGTCCCAGTCGAGCATGGTGGTGCGTTGGTTCAGCCCAGCGCTACCAGCGCAGTGCCACGCTCCCCCACATGAATCCCGATCCGAATGCGGTGGCGACCACGAGATCGCCCGGCTTGAGGCGCCCCGCGCGGGCGCACTCATCGAGCCCGATGGGAATGGTTGCGGCCGTGGTGTTGCCGTACGACATGATGTTGTTGTAGACCTGATCGTCGCGCAGGCCGAGGGACCTCTGCACCATTTCCGAGATGCGAAGGTTGGCCTGGTGAGGCACGAGCAGCGCGACATCGTCCAGAGATGCTCCGACGCCGGCCAGCACTGCGCGCACCGACTCGGGCATGCGCACCACCGCGTGTCGGAACACCTCCTTGCCGTCCATGTCGAGGAAATGCCGGCCCTGGGCGATGAGTTCCGGGCTGATCCTCGGATGATACATCGAGCCGGGAGCATCCACCCAGAGCTTGTCGGCGAAGGCGCCGTCCGAGTGCAGGTCGAAGCCGAGAATGCCGCGGCCATCGCTCCCGGAGGGTCCGAGCAGTGCGGCGCCGGCGCCGTCGGCGAAGATCACCGCCGTGGCGCGCCCGCGCGTGGTGACGTCCATGCCGGTAGACTGCACCTCCTGGCCCACCACCAGCACGTGCCGGAACAGGCCCGCCGCGATGTAGGCGTCCGCCGTCGCCAGCGCGTACACGAACCCGCTGCATTGCGCGCGTACATCGAGCGCGGGAATGGGCCCGAGGCCGAGGCGGTGCTGCAGCAGCACGCCGTTGCCGGGGGCAAAATGGTCCGGCGTCGACGTCGCCAGCACGATCGCATCGATGTCTCCGTCACCGATGCCGGCGGCGTCGATGGCGCGCCGGCTGGCCCGCTCCGCCAGGTCCACGCCGGTTTCGCCCTCGCGCACCCAGTGCCGTTGGCGGATGCCCGTGCGCTGCGTGATCCATTCGTCGGTGGTGTCCATCACGGCCGCCAGATCGTCGTTCGTGACGATGCGATCGGGAACGGCCATCCCGGTGCCGAGGATGAGGCTGCGAGTCATGAGGTACCGTTGGTAGGTGTGGACGGCGCGGGAAGATGTTGCCCGCCGGTGCGCTGGTTGGCAAGAGCGTGGTGGTGCGACGACAACGTTGGGGGAGATGATATGGAGCAGGACGAGCGGGACGACGAAGAGTTGGCCGAGACGGAGCAGGAGCTCTCGTGTCCCTATTGCGGCGAGACGGTGGCGATCACCATCGACCCCACCGGCGGCGCGGCACAGGAGTACGTCGAGGATTGTCCGGTATGTTGTCAGCCCTGGCAGGTGCACGTCGAGGTGGACGCTGATGGGCGGATCCACGTGTGGGCCGACGCGGCCGATGAATGACCGGGTGACTCACCCGGTCATTCGCCGGCGCTGTTACTCGTAACGAAGCGCAGTAATCGGGTCGAGGGCGGCCGCCTTTCTCGCCGGCCAGATGCCGAAGAAGAGCCCGACACCCGCGCTGAAGGCGAACGCGACGGCTATGGACGCCGGCGAGATCAGCGTGTTCCAGTGCATCAGCTTCGACAGGCCGATCGCGGCACTCACCCCGAGGATGATCCCGATGCTGCCACCGCTCACGCACAACACCAGTGCCTCGATGAGGAACTGGAGCAGGATGTTGAGCTTGGTGGCCCCGAGCGCCTTACGTACCCCGATCTCCCGGGTACGCTCAGTGACCGAGACCAGCATGATGTTCATGATGCCGATGCCGCCCACAATGAGGCTCACGGCCGCGATCGAGGCGAGCAGGGCCGTAAACACCTGGGTCGCGGCCTGCTGCGTCGCCAGGAACTCCCGCTGGTTCCGCACCATGAAGTCGTTGTCGGCCCCGGGCCGGATCTTGTGCTCCCGCCGCAGCACCCGCTCCATGTCGACCATGCCCTGTTCCAGCGGCACGCCCTTGGCCACCTCGACGGTGATGGTGCGCAGGCGATCGGTGCCGAAAACCCGGAACCGCGCCGTCTGCAGCGGAATCAGGATCTGCTCATCCGGGTTCTGGAACCCCTGGGAGCCCTTCTCGCTCAGGATGCCGACGATCTCGAAGGGAATGCCGCTGATGGAAACGGTCTGCCCGATCATCGCCGCGGGATTGGCGCCGAGCATCTCGGGCACCTGGGAGCCGAGCACGGCATAGCGCTCGCGGCTCTGGTCATCGCCCTGCGTGAACATCCGGCCGTATAGCACGGTGTAGTTGCGGACACCTGCGTAGTTCGCGGTGGTCCCGACCACGTTCACGTTGATGTTCTGGTTGCCATACTTCACCTGCGCCTGCTTGGTGAGCTCGGGCACCACGTTGCTGATGAGGGTGGCATCGCGCCGGAGCGCATCGGCGTCATCGACCGTGAGGCTCACGCGCTGATCGCTCGCCACGCCTCGGACGTTCATCTGGCCGGCGTAGATGTTGAGCAGGTTGGCGCCGAGCGAGTTGATGCGGTCCTCGACCGCCTTCTGTGCGCCGCTGCCCAGCGCCACCATCGTGATGACGGCGCCCACGCCGATCACGATGCCGAGCATCGTGAGCGCCGCCCGGAGCTTGTTGGCCCGGATCGACTGGAAGGCGACCGCGATCGTTTCACCGAGCAGCATGGTTACCGCCCCGCCGGCGCCGCGGGCCGGGCCGCGCCGCCCGCGGATGGGGTTGTGGTCTGCCGCATGCCCGGCATGCCGCCGCCCGTCATGGTCTGGATCCGGTTCTTGAACTCCTGTTGCGAATTGATGAGGCTCGCGCTCGGGAGCACGAGGACCGAGTCGCCGGCCTTGAGCCCCGAGATCACCTCGCTGTAATCCAGGTCCGTGAGTCCGGTGCGGACGCTCGCCGCCTTCGGGCCGTTCGCGGTCGCGAGGAACACCACGTAGTTGCCGCCGAACTGGTAGTCGTTTCCCTGCGGGCGCGGCCGGCCGGCGCCGCCGCCGCCGCCATTGAGCTGGCGCATCTTCTGGAGCAGCGCGCGCTCCTCCGGCGTGGGCTGCTCACCGTTGCGGAATTTCGCGAAAATGGCACGCATCTGCGCCTCGGTGGCACCCTCCGGCAGCTTGACGACCCGGCCGTCGGGCGTCGTCATGGTGTTGCCGGCGGGCTTGTCGGACTTGCCGCCTGGAGGTGTGCCCGCTCCGGCACCAAGCGACACCTGTCGCGACGCGGCCGTATCGCCCTGCGGCGGCGCCGCCTTGGCCTCCGCGAGCTGCGCGTTCACCTGGCCCATGGTAAGACCGAGGACACCGGCGGCCGACTCCACGTCCTTCTGGGTGCGAAGCGCCGAGTTCGGTACCGCCAGCACGCTGTCACGCCGGCCGACGTGGATCTCCACCTCGGAGTTCATCCCGGGGCGCAACAGTCCGTCGCGATTGTCGATGCGCACCAGCACCGGGAACATCGTGACGTTCTGCTGCACCTCGGCCAGCGGCTCGATCTTGAGCACTTCGCCCTGGAATGGACGGTTGGGATAGGCATCCACCGTCACCGTGGTGGCCTGGCCCGCCTTGATCTTGCCGATGTCCGTCTCGTCCACCAGAGTACGCACCTGTACCAGGTTCAGGTCGGCCATCTTCATCAGCACGGTGCCGCCCCCGGCGTTGAAGGTGGCCGAGGCTACCACCTGCCCGCGCTCCACGCCCTTCTGGATGATGACGCCCGTGATCGGCGCCTTCACGTCCGTATCCTGCAGCGAGATCTCGTTGTTCTCGACGTCAATCCGCGCCCGTACCACCGCGGAACTGGCACTGGCGTAGTTGAGCTGGGCGGTTTCGTACTCCTGCTGCGTGATCGTCTGGGCGTCGCGCAGTGTCTTGGAGCGATCGAGCTGGGTCTTGGCGTTGTCGAGCTGAGCCTGCGCCAGCGTGAGCTGCGCCTTCGCCTGGTCCACCGCGTTCTTCGCCTGTCGCGGGTCGATTCGAATGAGCAACTGGCCCCGCTTCACGAGTTGGCCGGTCTCCGCGAGGATCTGCAGCACCTCGCCTGATGCCCGGGTCTTCACCTCTACGGTGGTATCCGGCTGGATCGCGCCCGAGGCCTGTGCCGAGACGACGATGTCGCGCTTCTCCACCGGTAGCGCCTGGTAGACCGGCTTCGGCGCCGGTTTGGAACAGGCGGCGGCCAGGAGCACGACGGACAGAAAACGGATACGCATCAGCTGGTCCTCTCGGTCAGGAAGTCGCGCTCGACCCGGCCATCCTTCAGGTGGACCTGGCGGTGGGCGTGCATGGCGATGTCATGCTCGTGCGTCACCAGCAGGACGGTCTGGCCCTGGGCGTGGAGCCCCGCGAACAGGCCCATGATCTCCTCGCTCGTCGTCGAGTCGAGGTTGCCAGTCGGCTCGTCGGCCAGCAGGATGCTGGGCTGGTTCACCAGGGCGCGTGCGATCGCGACGCGCTGCCGCTGGCCGCCGGACAGCTCGTTCGGGCGATGGTGCATCCGGTCGGCGAGCTGCACCCGGCGCAGTGCCTCGGATGCGAGCTCTTTGCGCTGCTTCGACGGCTTGCCGGCGTACACCAGCGGCAGCTCCACGTTGTGCAATGCCGTGGCGCGCGGCAACAGGTTGAAGGTCTGAAAGACGAAGCCGATCTCCCGGTTCCGGATGCGCGCCAGCTCGTCGTCGCCCAGCTCCGAAACCCGGTACCCGTTGAGCCAGTACTCTCCCGCCGACGGCGTGTCGAGACAGCCGATCATGTTCATCAGTGTCGACTTGCCCGAGCCTGATGGCCCCATGATCGCCACGTATTCGTTGCGCCGGACGATGAGGTCCAGGCCCTGGAGCGCCCGCACCGTCTCGGTGCCCATGATGTATTCGCGCTCGAGGTTGCGCGTCACGATCACCGCATCGCGCGGCGTGTCGGGCGGCAGTTGCGCCATCCGTTCGGCGGTGTCGAGCAGGTTGCGACTCATAGCGGCCTCCCCACGATGGCTTCGATCTGGGCCAGGGCCTGCAGGTATCCGAACCGGGCGTTCACCACCTCGAGCTCCGACTGCGTGAGGCTCTCCTGCGACACGAGGAGGTCGACGATGGTCGCCACGCCCAGGCGATAGCGCTCCGCCACGACCCGGAGGTCCTCACGCGACGCGTCCAGGCTCTGCTGCGAAATCTCGATCTGCAGCCGTGCCGCTTCCACCTGGGCAAACTGGCCCAGCATCAGCGACTGCACCTGGTGCTCGGCGTCCGCGGCGTTCGCCTCGGCCACCTGGAGGTTGCTGAGCTGCACGTCGACGTTCCGCTCCCGCGCGAACCGGTTGAAGATCGCCCAGTTGAGGCTCAGGTTGACCTGCCGCTGGTTCTGCAGGCCGAAGTCATTCGAGTTGTTGCCGCTGTAAGTCCAGCTGCCGCCCAGCGCCAGCTGCGGCCAGTAGGTGGACTTGGAGGCCTTGTACAGGGCCCGGGCCTGATCGAGCGTCGCCGCGGTGCTCTGCACCGTGGTGAGCGACCCATCGCCTCATCGAGGAGCACGGTAGTGTCGATCACCGTCACCGGGTTATAGAACGCCGAGTCGTCGGCTGCCCGCACCCTCCCGTTGTACCCGATGAGCCGCGCGAGCTCCGCCTCGGCGGCGGTAAGGTCAGCCTCCGCCTGCGACAGCGCCACGCGCGTATTGCCCAGCGTCACCACCGAACGGAGTGAGTCGGAGCGCGTCGCCGTGCCGGCATGCAGCCGTACCACCGCGGCCTTGAGCTGCTCTTCGGCGCGCTTGACGCTCTGCTCCCGCACCGAGACGATCTCCCGCCCCGCGAGCGCGGTGAAGAATTGGATGGTGGTGTTGAAGCGCTGCTGGTAGCTCGCGTTCGCGAAGCTCGCCTCGGCGGCGACCACCCCGGCCTTCGCGGCCTTGCTGTCGTTACCACGGCGGAAACCGGTGAACACGTCCCAGCTGGTGCTGAGGCCGAGGTTGACGGTCTCCGTTTCGGTATTGGCCCCGATGAACTGCCCCGTATTCGGGTCGACGCGCCCACTGCCCTCGGCGTAGAAGTAGCCCGCGCCCGAGCTGGCGTTGAGGTTCGGCAGCCAGTTGCCCAGCGTCACCTTCTTCTGTGCCTGCGCGTTCCGGATCGCCGTTTGGGCCTGCACCACGGAGGGCTGCACCCGGTTGGCGAGTGCGATCGCCTCCTCCAGTGTCACCTCGGGAGTGCTGCCGGGTGTCACGATGGTCGCGGTGGGCTGCTGCGCCGCCAGCAACCCGGGAACGATCAGCAGGAGCATCGTGAGCCTGCTACCGGCCATTCGACCCTCCCGCCTTCCGTTCCTGCTCGTGCCTCTGCCGCATCGCTTCGTATTCCTTCTGCTGGCCGGGGTCGAGAAAGCGGGTGATTTCCGCGCGCATCGCCGTGCGCACCGTGTCGAGCCTGGGCCGGATCTCGCTCATGAGCGAATCCATTGCGGGGGCGTAGCGATCAAGCACCGCCTTGACGCTGTCGTGCTGCACCGGCGTGAGGTGGAGGCTGCGCGTGAGATGATCGAGGTACCACGCAGCGCGGCTCTGCGGTGGCGGGGGCGTGCGCGAGGCGTACGCCATGAGGCCGGCGCCCGCGGCGCCGCCGAGAATGAAGGTCGCGAGGAGCAGCATCACCGCGCGCCGGGTGGATGAGATCATCGCGCCTCCAGCAGGCCGGCGAGGAGCACCTCGCGGCCCGGCACCGAATCGGCCACCAGCAGCTCGGCCACGGTGGCGGAGCCGGGTGGGCCGGCATTCACCTGCTGGTACCACCACAGGGCGGCGCCCAGCAGCATGATGGCGGCGGCGGCCGCGACGTTGGGTCGGAGCCAACGCGCGAGTACGTCGAACGTGCGCTCCTGCCGTGTCTGCGCCACTGACATGCGCACGCGCGTGAGAAACCCTGCCCGGTCGGCGCCGGTGAGCGCCTCGCGCAGCATGGCACCCAGCGCTGCGTCGCGCTCAGGATCGAAGGGATTGATACCGCTCATCGCATCTCCTCCCGCACCGCCCCCAGTTCTTCCCTGAGGGCGCGTCGTGCATGAAACAGTTCGGAGCGCACCGTTCCTTCCGGCGCTCCCACCAGCTCGGCAATCTCGGCGTGCGAGAAGCCTTCCGCGTCGAACAGCGTGACCACCAGCCGCTGGCGCTCCGGCAGGGTCGACAGCGCTCCTCGCAGCCGGTCCCGCAACAGTGCGCGTCCCGCCTCCTGTTCCGGCGTGGCCCCGCCGGCTGGCGCGTCGAGGCTTAGCTGCTCAGCCTTCCGCACTGTGCGCCGGCGGGCCAGGTCGCGTGCGGCATTCACCACGATGCGCATCAGCCAGGGGCGGAATGGCCGCGTGGCGTCGAAGCGCTCGAGCGATCGCCAGGCCGAGACCAGCCCGTCCTGGGCGGCATCGTCGGCATCATGCTCATCGTGGAGAATCGAGAACGCCACTCGCCGGGCAGTGTCGCCGTGGCGCTCGACCAGCAGGCCATAGGCCTCCTGATCGCCTTCCGCCGCCGCACGGGCAAGCTCGCCGTCACCTGCGTCCCTATTACGCACCAGCCTCCTCAAACGTTGAGCGGGGCCCCGGTTCGCGCCCGGGGCCCCGCCGCTCCCGTGATCGCCCGGTCAGGCGGCGCCGAGTCCCAGCAGCCGTTCGTGGGGCCGCAGGGCGGCGATGAGCATCCCGATCAACTCGTCGAGCGGTACGCCCAGCTCCTCCGCCCCGAGATGCACATCCTCGCGACTGACGCCCCGGGCAAAGGCCTTGTCCTTGAGCTTCTTTCGCACACTGGGGGCTTCGAGGTCCGCCAGGCTGCGGTTGGGCCGCACCATCGCGCAAGCCACCAGGAATCCGGAGAGTTCGTCAGCCGCGAAAAGGGCCCGGGCCATCAGGCTATCCCGCGGCACTCCGGTATACGTGGCGTGTCCCAGGATAGCGCGCTGCATGGCGCCGGGCAGTCCGTGAGCCGCAAGGATGCGGACACCTTCGGCAGGATGCTCATCGGTGGCAGAGTGTTGCGCGTTGGGAAACCGCTCATAGTCGAAATCATGCAGGAGCCCCACCAGGCCCCAGTCATCGGCGTTCTCGCCGTAACGGCTCGGCGAGTGCCCGCATGGACAGTTCCACTGCGTACATGTGCCGGCGGAGCGGCTCAGACTGGGTGTACTCGTGAACGAGGGCGAGCGCCTGGTCTCTGGTCATGGACATCGGGAGAAGTTAAGGTCGGGCGGGGAAAACGTGAGGAGGAGGAACAAAAGCGTAAGGGGTGAGTGGCTGGTTCGCCGCTCACCCCTCACCCCACATCACGCCTCACGTCCTCACGTCCTCACGTGTTCAAGGCACCGCCGGGATCTGGGTCGTGAAGAACCGGTTCACCACCGCGATCATCGAGTCGGCGACCACCCGGTGCGTGGCCGAGCTCGGGTGGAACCCGTCGAGCGAGAACCAGTTGCCGAAACTGATGGAGCCGCCGGTCGGCACAGCGCTGAGGTCCGGGAACGGCCGGGAATGCCTCCGGCCTGAACCTGCAACTGAGCGAAGATGCCCCCCGCCTCCACCAGTGCCCAGCCGTGCAGTGTGGCCTGGTCGCGTATGAGCTGGTTCATCTGCCCGGTCGTGGTGCGCACGTACGCATACTCTTCGGGCGTGACCACCTGCAGTGTGTTGCTGCAGTCGAGATTGAATGGCGTGAGCGTCGGCGGATACGCCCGCAGTAGTCCTGCGACACCAACGGTCCACGGCACGAGAACCGAGTCTCCGCGCCCCCCCAGTCCTGGAATCGCGTTGGGAGCGCAGTTGTTCGCCACGGTGAAAGTCGGAGGGAACGCGGGTACGGGAGTGGGTACCCCGGGGCAGCTGCCCGCGTTCTTGAGGCACCAGTAGAGGCTGCCCCGCGACGTGTAGGGAATCTGGGTGACGTCGGGAATCGTGAACGCCACCACCTTCGTTCCGAGTGTGACGACGCTGTCCGCGAACTTGGTGTAGTTCTCCGCGAACACCGGATAGGGAGTGATGGAGTCGGGATCGCCCGGGTCCGGCAGGGAAGCGACGGCACCGATCACGTCGGACGAGCCGATCTCGATGCTGAGCAGCGTGGGCTGCGCCGCCTTCACGGCGTTCCACGGCGTCTGGCCGCCGAGGAAGAACACCTGCAGCCGCTCGTAGGTGCTGGTCGGCGACCCGACGTTGGTGAAGAGGTCGGGAGTCGTGAGCCCCGGCACGGCGAGGTTGTCGACCTGGTAGGGGATCGGCGTCTGGCGCAGGGAGCAGGCGGTGGCTGATGCGCCGCCCACCCTGGCCTGGCTGACGTTGTTTACGAACGGCGCGGGGCAGCCCGGCAGGTTCAGGCTTGGCCGGTAGAAGGCGGCGCCCGCCTGCTGGGCCACCAGCACCTGGAACGACCGCTGCTGGGTGCTGTCATTGATTCCGGCCGACTGAAGCCCGGCTGAGATGCTGGTGCCGATCGCGATGAACCGGGAGAACAACCCGTTGTTGTTCGACAGATCGGGCGCATCAAGCGTTTCGTTGGTATAGCACCCCGCCATGATGGGGAGGGCCAGTGCAATGAGCCGGAAGCGACGGAACATGAGCTCGGTTCTCCCGGTCAGAAGGTGGCGGTCAGCGTGAGGCTGACCAGGCTGGCATTGTCGTCGAAATACAGGCCGTTGGTGATGGGCCCCCCGGGCACCAGGTCGACCGTGCGTCCTCGGCGGTCATAAGCATCGACGAACATGTAGGCGGCATCGAAGTAGAACGTCTTCGAGAGCCGGATGCCGAAGCCCACCGAGTAGTCGTTCCGGCTGGCTTCCGGGAGGTTCGGGACCACCGATTGATCGGGCGCCGCCGCTTCATGGAAGATGAATCCGCCGCGGAACCTCAGGTCGCGCTCCTTGTTGAGCAGGAGCTCGGCGCCGAATCGCCAGGTCCAGACATTCTGGTCGTCGAGTACCAGTGACTGAGCTGGCAGGATCTCGAAGTCGAGCGGGATCTGGTCGAGTACCTCCCACCAGGTGTACTGCGCATCGAACATCACGGTCAACATCTTGACCGGCGTCACTGAGACGCCCATGACCAGCTGGTTGGGCAGTCGGATCGCCGTCGACACACCCTGGGTCACCAGCGATCCTCCTGACTCGAACTGCGGCGCCAGCAGTGCATCGACTGGGGTGCCTGCCGGAAGCCCGAGCGGGTTGCCGCCGGTGAGCACCAGCCCCGTCGGGTCCTGGGTGAACTCGGCCGTCCCGCCGTCTACGGTGATCTTCTGCCGGGCGAGGTACCGCACGCCAAGCGCTACTTGTGGCGTGAGGTCGTAGGTGGCGCCGAGGTTGTATCCCACGCCCCAGGCGCTGCCGGTCACCTTCGCGTCGGCGAAGTCGGTGCCGAAGGGAACGCCAAGCATCCCGAACGTGACTCCGGGCGCCGCGAACTGTGCCGAGAGGTCGACCTTGCGCTGCAGGTCCACGCTCAGGCTGGTGATGTCGAGGCCGGCACCGATCTTGAGCTTGCCGAACTGCGCCGCCGCAGTCGGCTGAAGGTAGATCGCCTTCAACGAGGTCTTATAGCCGAGGAACCGGCCCTCGAACGTATCGGGATCCCACTCGGTGGTGAGTCCGTAGGGGACATAGAGACCGAAACCCAGCGCGTAGCGCTGGGCAACGGGGGCCACGAAGTAGACGTTGGGGACCGGGTACACCTTGTCCAGGAACTCGGCTTGAATCTGGGTATTGTCGTTGGCCCATTTCGTGTTTGGCATGATCAGCGTGCCGCCCAGGGAGCCACTGAGCGGCAGGCCCGCAATGCCCGCGGGATTGAAGTACATCCCGGAGCCGTCGGCACACGGTTTCGCGGCGGCCGTGCCTCCGCGCCCCATGGTACAGGCGCCCTGCTCGTACACTCCGTAGCCCTGGGCATGGGACACGCCGGGTCGTGCCAGCATGAGCGTAGCCACGAGAGCGAAGCACACTTCGGAACGCCGCATACGCGAACTCCGAGTGATGGGGTCGGCTTTTATGTGAATTCAGGGACAGGAACGGTAGCGCCGGACCTGATTGCCAAGGGTAGCGCGCGGTGCTGCCGGTGTCAAAGACTGGCGGCGGGAGCAGCACTCGCGGAAAGTGGAATGTCTGCGGCCGGTTCGCCATCGATGCTGAGCGCGAAACGGTACTGGCCAGCGCGGGGCAGAGGAACGTCGAACGCGAGGACCGCTGCCGCCTCGACATCGGTGACACCGGCCGGTGGTTCGCCGAACTGAACCGTGCCTTCTCCGCCGATCAGTTCGTTGTCCTGGTCGTCGAGGAAGCGTATCCGGAGCGCGTGCACGCCGATTTCGTTGCGTTGCGCGCGCAGCCGGATCACCAGATGGGTGCGCGGGTGCATCGCCGGGAACCCGCCCACCCACACATGCCTGAAGATGCCGAGCACTGACAGCTTGCCCTGCTGGTCGAAGAGGGCGTAGTCGGCGAGGACGGCGAAGTCGACTTGCAGGTCAGTTCACCCGGATCGACGTCACCTCGTCGCCCTGCCGGATTGCGTTGACCACGTCCATCCCCGACGTCACCTGACCGAACACCGTGTGCTTGCGATCCAGGTGTGGCTGCGGCGAATGGCAGATGAAGAACTGGCTTCCACCGGTATCCTTGCCCGCGTGCGCCATGGAGAGCGTCCCTGCCACGTGCCGGTGGGTGTTCTTCTCGGTTTCGCACTTGATCTTGTAGCCCGGACCGCCGGTGCCCGCACGCGGGTCGCCCAGCTTCTTCGACAGCGGGTCGCCGCCCTGGATCATGAAGTCGGAAATGACGCGATGGAACCGGGTGCCGTCATAGAAGTCGCTGTTGGCGAGCTTCTCGAAGTTGGCCACGGTGTTGGGCACCTCGTCGTCGAAGAGCTCGGCGACGATAGTGCCCTTGCTGGTCACGATGGTTGCGGTCTTGGCCACGATGCCTTCCGGAAAGAGTGGCCGGGAATCTACAGTGGTCTAGGGCGAGACGTTGTCCGGATCGGTCATGATCGGGTTGATCATGTCCGGATCGGTCGGCGACTCGTTGCCCGGCTGCTGGACGTCGGGGTCGGTCGTCATGTTGACGTTCCCCGGCTGACGAACGTCCGGATCCTTCGCCACGTTCACGTTGCCCGGCTGCTGCACGTCGGGATCCTTGGCCAGGTTCTCGTTGCCCGGCTGCTTGACGTCGGGGTCCTTGGCAAGGTTCACGTTGCCCGGCTGCTGCGCATCGGGGTCGTTCTGCAGCGTGACATTGTCGGGATAACTGCCGGCCACACCCACGATGTCGGGGTCGACGACCGGGCCGCGGCCGCTGATCTCCGTCTGCCATGCGACCAGCTGGCCGGAGTACTTCTTGTAGAGCTGCAGGTTTGCTGCCATTGCCGGCGTGATCGCGGGCGCGCCCGGGTTCTGCTGCGCGTTCTGGTAAGCCTGTGCGGTCAGCATCAGCGCCAGTTCACTCAGGACCCCTTGCCGTACCGTGAGGCCGGCGTTGTTGTACGCCTTCTTCACGGGCGGAAGCACCTTCAGGCGCTCGATGACCTGGTCTACCGTGGGATTCCCGGCCGACGCTGCGACGATCTGGTTGCCCAGGCCGGGATTCGTGGCGATGGCGCGGGCCAGGTTGTTGCGCGCATGGACCACCGCTTCGATCTCGGCCGCCGAGAAGCGGAAGTTGAGTGCCGCCTGAGCGCTGGCAGGCTGCTGCGCCATCGCGGGCGTGGCGATCAGCAGTGCCGCCAGGAGCAGGAGGCCGCGGATGCGGATGGATGAACTCATATCGACTCTCCTTGCCGCGTGACCCGGCACATCAGAGCTGCGCCGAGGGACAGAGATCTGCCAGCACACACTCACCGCACCTGGGCCTTCGTGCGATGCAGGTGCGCCGTCCATGGAATATCAGCAGGTGCGACAGGAGGGCCCAGTCGCGCTGCGGGAAGAGCGCCATCAAGTCGCGCTCGATGAGCTCCGGGTCGGTATTTCGCGACAGCCGGAGCAGCCCGGACAGCCGGGCCACGTGGGTGTCGACGGTGACACCCTCGTTGATCCCGAACGCGTTGCCCAGAATGACGTTAGCCGTCTTTCGCCCGACGCCGGGCAGCACTCTGAGCTGCGCCATGGAGTTGGGAATGTTGCCTTGGTGGCGCTCGACCACAGCATTCGCCATGCCGATGAGGCTTTTTGTCTTGTTACGGAAGAACCCCGTGGAGCGAATGATCTCCTCCACCTCTTCGGGGCGCGCCATGGCCAGTGCTTCCGCATCGGGATAGCGTCGGAACAGTTCCGGCGTCACCAGGTTGACGCGCGCGTCGGTGCACTGGGCCGAGAGAATCGTGGCGCACAGGAGCTCGAACGCGTTGCGGTGGTCGAGCTCGCAGTGCGCGTCGGGATAGCGCTTCTTGAGCCGCTTCAGGATTTCCTTCGCGCGTGCCTGGAGCGCGACCTTCGTTTCCCGGCCGCGGGGCCGCGTCACGGGCATCAGCGGCGTCCCTTCGACGCGAAGGCGCCGAAGCCATCGAGGTCACGCGCGTTGAGCACGTCATCAGGGCCGAGCCCGCCCTTGCGCGCGATGCCGACGCCAAAGTCCACGTAGCTGATGCCGGCGATATTGTGCGCGTCGGCGCCGATCGAGACCTGCACACCCGCCGCCTTCACCGCCGGCAGCAAGCGCCAGTCGAGGTCCAGCCGATGCGGATCGCCGTTGATCTCCAGGGCGACGCTACGCTCGGCCGCCCGGGCGATCACCGCGGGCATGTCGAGCTGGTACGGATCGCGCGACAGCAGCAGCCGCCCCGTCGGGTGCCCGAGGATGGTGAGGCGCGGGTCGTCCAGAGCGCGCAGCACCCGGATGGTCATCTGTTCCGCGTTCATGTTGAAGCGGCTGTGCACCGAGCCGATGACGAAGTCGAGCCGCTCGAGGACCGCCGCGGGATAGTCGAGTGCACCGTCCTGGAGGATATCTGCCTCGACGCCCTTGAGTACGCGAACGCCGTCGAGCCGGGCGTTCACCGCGTCGATTTCCTCCCACTGTCTTTCGAGATCGGCTTCGCGAAGCCCACCGGCGTAGGCGGCCGACTGGCTGTGATCGGTGATGCCAACGTAGCGATAGCCGTGGTTCCGGCATGCCACGGCCAGCTGTTCCACCGTATTCGTGCCGTCGCTGTAGTTGGTGTGGCAGTGGAGGAACCCGCGCAGGTCGCTCTGCTCCAGCAGCCGTGGAAGCGCTCCCCGCGCGGCCAGCTCGATTTCGTCGCGCCCCTCGCGCAGCTCGGGTGGGATCAGCTGCAGTCCCAGCGCCGAATAGAGCGCCGCCTCATCGGGCGTGGGCACGAACTCACTTCCCCGCCACAGGGCGGCCCCGCTGAGCGCGTAGCCCGCCTGCGCCGCGTGCGTCGCGAGCAGTCGCAAGTGTGCCTCGCTCCCCGTCGCATGCACCAGCACGGCTCCGAGGTTGACCGGCGTCGTCACGATGACCTGGGCCGTGCTCCCCCCCGCGAAGCGCAGGGTCACGCGCCGCTCGTCCTGCCCGGCGAACTCGCTCACGCCCGGGAGCTCGCTCAGAACGCCGAAGATCTCTGAGGGCAGTGCCTCGCTCGTGAGCACGAGCACGACGTCCCGCACCACTTCGTTGCGACGCCGCACGTCACCCGCCACGATCGCCTGACGCACGCCCTTGAGCTGGCTCAGCGCCGCGCGCAATCCCTCGGCCTCCTCGGCGGCATGATGCGACAGGCGCCAGGCACTCGCTTGCCGCAGAAAGCGGATTCCCTTGAGGATGTTCTCCGCCGTCTTCTGCCCGAAGCGCGGCAGCCTGGCCAGGCTGCCATCGAGCGCCGCTTCCTCCAGTTCCGTGACCGAGTCGACCTTGAGCGTTTCGTGAATGAGGCGGATCTTGGCCACGCCGAGTCCCGGGATCTGCAGCATGTCGACGAGTCCCGGCGGCACCTGGTCGCGCAGCTCCTCCAGCAGCGACGCCCGTCCGGTCGTGACCACCTCGAGCACGATCTGCAACGTGGCCGGGCCGATGCCCTTGGTGGCGGCGAGCGTGCCGTCAGCCAGGGCCGGTGCGAGATCGCCCGGCAGACCGGCGATCGTCTTCGATGCGGTGCGGAAGGCCCGGATCCGGAAGGGATTTTCGCCCTTCAGCTCGAGGAAGGACGCGATCTGCTCGAGCACCTGTGCCGCGCTCTTCTTGTCGACATAGGCGACGGAGGCGGGAGTGGTCATGCGGTGTGAGTGGCGCTCGCCGCCAGGTGCGCCAGCGACTGCGATCGCCAGCCGAGCTCGAGCAGTTCCGGCGCACCCACCACTGAGTACAGGCCGGCGGCGGCTCCCCCCTGCAGCACGCTGCTGAACGGCGCCGCGTCATCGGGTCGGTGCAGGCGCCCCGGACGGGGCCCCTCGGACTCTGCCACAGTGAAGCCATCGCGATCGGCATGCAGTCCGAGTACCGCGAGTACACGCAAGTCGCCATTCAGCGCATGGTGCACAAACACCCCATCGAGCGGCTCGTGGGACGGACTGTCCAGCACCTGGGCCCAGACCCGCCGTTCAGGAAACTGGGCATACCAGGCCGGCAGTTCCTCGCCCACCGGTGCCGCAGGCGCTCTCATCATCGCGTCGAGCGCGGCCCGGTCGATCGGCAACACGCGGCGCTCTCCTGCCCAGAAGAGATACGCATGATGGACCAGTGCCACGAGCTGATCCATCCCTTCGCCCACGCCGCCCTCGGGACGCAGTTCCCGGATCAGGGTGACGGTTTCGCGCGGTATGAGAAAGGCGTCCCGGTCGCGCGGGTCACGCCCGCTCCTGGCCAGGGCGTCGCGGATGGCCGGAAAACGGTCGTCGGCGAGGGGGTCGAAAACGAGGTCGGACGGAGTGGGACGTGGCACTGGAGAAAGATACCCGTTCACCGTTCTTCCGGTTGCGGCAGGAACCGGTCGAGCGCCTCGCGGAACGGCTCCGGTTGCTCCACGTGCGGACAGTGCCCGCACGGTGACAGCAGGTGCCATTCGGCCCGGAGCAGGCGCGCCGCCTCCTCCGCCGCCCAGGCGGGAATCACGTCTTCCTTGCCGTGGAGCACCAGGGAGGGAACCTGGAGTTGCGCGAGAAGCGGCCGGAGATCGTAGTCACCCAGGCTCGACCAGACTTCCTGCTGTGTCCGGGCGACCACCCGGAACGCCGTGAGCTTCTTCACCAGCGAGGGGTCAACGAAGTACGGCACCACCGACAGCTCAAACAGTCGCCGCTGGTA
This sequence comes from uncultured Gemmatimonadales bacterium, assembly GCA_963822925.1. GTDB lineage: Bacteria > Gemmatimonadota > Gemmatimonadetes > Gemmatimonadales > GWC2-71-9 > JAGGAG01. The sequence goes on along the minus strand of CAWGJN010000001.1, from coordinate 320,414 downwards.
CGCCTCGGGATCGCGCTCGCGCAGACCGCTGTCGCGCAGCGCGGCGCGTTCCGCCAGCAGGGCTGGACTCATGTTGCGCGCCGAGAATGTGGCCTCGAATTCCTGCCGCGCCGCGCGCCACGCCGGTGCCGGCGACACAAGGGCCAGTCGCTCCACCCGGGCGGAATGTTCGGTCGCATAGAGCATCGCGAGCAGCCCGCCCCAGGAGTAGCCGCAGATCGTCAGTCGCTCGAGGCCCCATGCTTCTCGCAGGGCCTCGAGATCGGCGACTTGCTCTCGCCAGCCGACTGGCGTTCCCGACGGCACCGGCGACTGTCCACCGCCCCGCTGGTCGTAGTAGACGAGCGTCCGGCCGATCGCGAGGGCGTCGAATCCAGGCCGGAGGTAATCGTGGCTCGCACCGGGTCCGCCATGGAGCACCACGACCGGCGGCCCGTCACCGACGCGGCGCTCGAAGAGGGAGACATTCCTGACGGTGCGTCGTGTGTCCTGGATCCTCACAACAAGACAGCCAGGGCATCCGCCACCTGTTTCACCGCCGTCTGCTCGTCGGGCGTGAACGGGTCCGGCGCGTCGCTGTCGACGTCGATCTGGCCCAGGATCACGTTGCCGCGGCGGATCAGCACCACGAGCTCCGATCGGGTCCAGACGTTGCAGGCGATGTAGTTCTCCCGTGCCCTCACGTCGGCCACGTTCTGGTCGGCACCGGTGGCCACCGCGGTGCCGCACACGCCCTGTCCCACCGCGATCCGGGTATGCTCAGTGTCGCGGCCGGCGAAGGCTTCGAGCACCAGCTCCTCGCCATGCAGCATGTACATGTACACCGAGGTATAGGGACTGCCGGCGGCCTGGATGCGTTCCGCAGCGAGGCGCAGCATTGCGGCGCGTTCGACATCTCGCGTGAATGCTCCCCGGAGTGCCGCGACGATGGGATCGGGGTTGAGCACGGCCATCAACCGGTCCTCGTGCCGAGCGTGACGGTCACCGTAAGCGGCTTGCCATCGCGCTGGATGGTGACCGGCACCACGTCGCCGGGCTTGTGGGCCCGGAGCGCATCGGTCATGGTCTGCAGGTCGTCGACCTGCATGTCGCCGATACGGGTGATGATGTCATCGCGCTGCAGCCCCGCCTTCTCGGCCGGGCTTCCTGCCCGCACGCCGCTGAGCTTCACCCCGGTCACGTCACCTGCCATGTCGGGCACGGTGCCGAGGTACGCACCGTAGCCCGGCGTCTGCGCCTGTCCCGGCGCTGGCGCTTGCGCATGGGGCGCCGGCTGCTCCACGAAGGTCAGTGGTGTCGGCCGGTCGCCCAACTCGCGCAGTAGTGCCGCGGCGAAGTCCGTCACTTTGAGCATTCCCGCGACGTTGATCTTTTGCCAGTCGTCGGTGGTGCGGTGATAGTCCTCGTGGAGGTCGGTGAAGAAGTGCAACACCGGCTTCTTTACCGCGTAGAAAGCCGACTGGTCACTCGGGCCGTAGCCGTCCCCGCGAAGCTTGAGGTCGAAGCCGAACGACTTGTTGAGCGAGTCGAGCAGTGGCGTGAACTGTGTCGCGGTCTCAGTGCCGTAGATGATCAGCTTGTTGTTCCGCAGCCGGCCCACCATGTCGAAGTTGATCATCGCCATGGTCTTCGCGAGCGGCACCGCCGGCTGGCGTACGTAGTAGGCGGAGCCGAGCAGGCCGAGTTCCTCGCCGCTGAAGGCGACGAACACGATGGTACGGGCGGGGGGATCAAGCGCCAGTCGCTGGGCCAGGTTGATGATGGCGGCCACGCCCGAGGCGTTGTCGTCGGCGCCGTTATGTGGCTTGCCTGTGCTGTCGGGGTCGAGCGCCCCGAATGCACCTCCGCCAAGATGGTCGTAATGCGCGCCCACCACGATGACCTGCTCGCGCAATGTCGGATCCGAGCCGGGCAGGAGCCCGATGACGTTCCGGCCCACACTCCCGGCCGTCGCCACCTTCTGCGCGGCGGCCCCGCCCTCGACTTTGAACTCCTGGAACCATCCGCCCGCCGGTGCCTGAAGGCCTACTTGCTTGAAGCGCTGCTGGATGTACGCCGCTGCCGTGTCGGCCTCAGGCGTGCCGGTGAACCGGCCCTCGAGCTGGTCGTCCGACAGGAACTTGATGTCGTCGAGCATGCGGGGCTGGTCGATGGCGGCACTTTGCGCCAGCGCCACCGAGGGAAGCAGCGCGAGGACGAACAGACTTCGAACAAACGGTTGGAACACCGGGAACCCTTTCAAGAGAAGCACCAATGTTAGGCCGCGTCGGGCCCGGCCTCAACAGCGCTTCCCCCCGTGGCAAGCGCCTTGCACATTCATGGCGCTGGGGCCGGGGACGCCCAGCCGGTGTATCATATCTGTAAAGCGTTGAACTGCATTGGCTTGGGGCGCCTCTCGAGCCAATGCAAGAACTGTCGTCACTGAAAGCAGCCCTGTCGTGACCGGTGCCCTGATGAGTCAACCTGCGGCGGCGATTGCAGCGACGTTGAGCTCCGTGCTCACGCTCCTGCGTGCCCTGCCCCCCCGTCGGGAGGACCAGGCCCGGGCTTTCAAGGCATTCTTGAATGCGCTGGGCGACGGCCCACTAGACCTCCGGGTCACCGAGTCGGGCCTAGATCTCGGCGGATCGCTGGTCACCGCCGACCTCCCCGGCGTGGCTGAGCTGGTCGATCATCTGGAGGGACATGGGATCGCTTCCATCCGTCTGCCGGGTGGCCTGTTACCGGCCGCCGTGCTCTCGGTGCTGCGAGCACTTTCCTCTCCCGTCGGCCGCTTTTACTCCCTCGAACACCTCATCGCCGACATCGACCCCGATGTCCGGCAGCTCGTGCGTATCGGCGCGGCCGGCGAGGAGGGCGGGGAACAGGTCAGCCAGGCCAGCGGATTCATCACGGGCGACGAGATCCTGCACGGCTCGGCACAGCCGGGCCCGGTAGGCACTCCCCACACCTACCGGCATCTCGGACGGGTAGCGGGCGAACACCGTGATGAGGCGCTGCGGCAACTCATCGCCGATCCTGAAGGGCCCGAGGCGCCGGGACGCCTCGAGGCGGTCGTGGCGGGGATCGACTCGGCGATTCGGGAGTCTGACTACGATGCCTTGGTGACGGCCGCGGCGACCGTCGCGCGACTGGAGCGCGAGATCCCCGAAGGGGAGCTCAAGCGCACGTACCAGATTGCCGTCCGGCGGATGCTGCCATCGAAGGCCGTCGAGCACGTCGCGAAGCTCACGGCCGGTCCGCGCCGGCAGGATGCGCTCGAGGTGCTCAAGTACGCCGGCGCGGACGCCTCCGAGACCCTGCTCCACGAACTGGTCGAATCCGAGTCGATGGAGCAGCGGCGCGCGCTGTACACCGCACTGCGCCAGGTGAACACTGCCTCGCCACTCCTTGGGCGCCTCCTGCTGCACGATGAGTGGTTCGTGGTGCGCAACGTGGCGGAACTCTGTGGTGACCTCCGGGCGGAGGACACCGTGCCGCAGCTGGCACGGCACGTGACACATCAAGACGAGCGAGTGCGGCGCTCGGTCGCTGGCGCGCTGGCCAAGATCGGCACCTCGCTGGCGGTCGAGCCTCTGCGGCAGATGCTGCGCGATGCCTCGCCCCAGGTGCGGCTGCAGGCGGTGCAGGGGCTCGACGGAAGCCGGTCCCGCGGTCTCGCCATGTCACTGGCCCTCGCCGCCGAGGAGGAGACCAATGCCGACGTGCTGCGCGAGCTCCTGCTGGCGCTGGGTCGCATCGGCACCCCCGATGCCGTGCAAGCGCTCGCGCGCGCTGCGGCGCCGGGACGCCGGCTCTTCAATCGCCGCCCGCTGGCCACGCGCCTCGCGGCGATCGCCGGCCTGCGGGTCGCGGGGAGCGCACCCGCCGCTACGGCGCTGCAGGGACTGCTCGGTGACGATGAACAGAGCGTGCGTGATGCGGCACAGGAGGCACTGGCTGGGATGAAGAGAGCGTGAGCTGTCAGCCCGTCCGCCTTCTTACCTCGGTATGAAATCCATCTCCTTCTTCACCTTTCGGCAGAACGCGGCCAGCAGCTTCGCCGTATTCTCCACATCCTGCAGCAGCACCATTTCGTTCGGGCTGTGCATGTAGCGCAGCGGCACTGAGACCAGCCCGGTCGCGACGCCGCGATGACTGTTGAAGATCGCCTCGGCGTCGGTGTGCGTGTCCCGCGACGCAGCCTCGATCGCATAAGGAATCTTCTCGGCCTCGGCGGCCTCGATCAGCTGGTCCGACACCATGCTGCTGAGCGAGGCCCCTCGCCCGATGACCGGACCCCCGCCCAGGCGATACTCTCCGTGCTTCCGCTTCTCGAGACCGGGATAGTCGGTGGCGTGAGTCACGTCCACCACGAGGGCCGCCACCGCTTCGAGATCGGAGGCAGAGGTGCGCGCCCCGCCCCCGGTGGAGGAGATTTCCTCGCGCGTGGTGGCCACCGCCGTCACCGTGGCCGCCATCGCGCCGCCCGCCTTGAGCAGGCGCAGCGCCTCGAGCACCACGAACGCTCCCACCCGGTTGTCCAGGCTCCGGCTCACCAGGCGACCGTTGGGGAGTTCGAGCGGTCCCGCTGCGAGCACGCCCGCGTCACCCATCCGGACTTGCGCCTCCGCTTCGGCACGGGTCGTGGCACCGATGTCGATCCAGAGATCCTCGATCTTGGAGACCTTCTCGCGCTCCTCCTTTTCCATCAGGTGGATCGCCTTCTTGCCGACCACGCCGGTGACATGGCCCGCGCGGCCCAGCAGCGTCACCCGCTGTCCGACGAAGACCTGGGCATCCCATCCACCGATGCCATCGAAGCTCAGGTATCCCTGGTCGTCGATGTGGGTGATGATCACGCCGATCTCGTCGATGTGGCCCGCGAGCATGACCGAGGGCCCGCCCGTCCCCGCCAGTGTCGCGTACGAGTTGCCGGCCACGTCTCCGCGGATGGCGGGCGTCACCTTGCCGGCCTCGGTGCGCCAGAGCCGCGCCGGTGCGATTTCGTAGGATGAGGGCCCGGGCGTGCCGAGCAGTGTCTTGAGGAACTTGAGGGAGGTGTCGTCCATGGGCGGCAAAGATATCCCGATCTGCGTGGCGCGTCAGGTCGGCGCCATGGAGGCGCCGAGAGTGAGGTTGCCGAGGCCCTGACGCATCGCCTCGATGTCGAGCTCACGCTCGATGTGGTGCATCACGTCGTCGCTTATCTCGCCCCGGTTCCGCAGGGCGATCAGGGTGCGCCGCTCGGCGCTGAGTGCCTCGTGGCGCAGCCGGCGCTGGGCCGTTGCCTGCTCCACGCTGCACTCGGGATCCAGCGCCGCGTCGGGATGAAATCGCTGCAACCGGTGCTCGTAGTGCGCCCGCACCTGCGTCGCGACGGAGGGGGGCACCCAGTCCTCCTGGGCCACCTGGTCCACCCGGGCGATCGCCGCGCTCGCGGCCTCCTCCCGGGCCAGGCGCTGCTCCCGTTCGAAGCTGTCGTCCTCGTCGGAGAGGCCCAGCAGCCGGGCGAGCGGCGCGAGCGTGAGGCCTTGCACCACCAGCGTGCCGAGGATCACCACGAACGTGATGAGGATGATCTCGGAGCGGTATGGCATCGGTGCCCCGCCGGCGACGGTGAGCGGCAGGGCCAGCGCGGTGGCGAGCGACACGATGCCGCGCATGCCCGTCCACCCGACGATGAAGATGTAGCGGGCCGGGGGGAGCGGGTTCTTTTGCCGGTAACGCCGATCGAGCCGTACCAGCCGCGCGCCGAAGGGCATCCACACCAGTCGCACTATGATGGCAGCCAGCGTGATGATAACGCCCCAGCGCAGCACCCGGCCCATATTGCCCTCGGCGAGAGAGCGGCGCAACGGGCCGAGCTCCAGGCCGATCAGGATGAAGATCACGCCATTGAGGAGGAAGATCAGGAGTTCCCAGACGCTGCGTGACTGCAGCCGCACCATCGGCGCCACCTCGGAGCTGAAGTGCTGCCGCACATACAGGCCGCCGGCCACGCACGCGAGCACTGCGGAGGCATGCACCCGTTCCGCGGCGATCCAGGCGACGTATGGGCCGAGGAGGGTGAGCGCGATCTGTCCGTAGCCTTCGGCCATGTGCCGGATCGCCCAGCGCGTCAGCCAGCCAACCGCCATGCCGATCAGCACTCCCGCGCCGGCGACCAGGAGGAAGCTCCCCGCCGTGGCGCCGAGCGAGAAGGTGCCCGAGACGAGGGCCATGACAGCGGCGCGGTAGAGGACGAGCGCGCTCGCGTCGTTCACGAGGCTCTCGCCCTCGAGCACGCTGATGACACTGCGCGGTACGCCGATGCGGCTCATCACGGCGGTCGCGGCCACGGCATCCGGAGGCGACACGATGGCCCCGAGGCACAGGGCCGCCGCCCAGCTCATCCCGGGGATGATCGAATGGGCCACCCAGCCGATCACCAGTGTGGTGAGCAGCTACGAGGCCGATGGCGAGCGCGCTGATGGCGCGAAGGTTCCGCTTGAAATCCCTGCAGCGAGGTGAAATAGGCCGCAGCCCAGAGAATCGGCGGGAGGAAGACCACGAAGACCAGGTCGGGGTCGAGCGCCACCTCCGGGATCCCGGGCACGAACGCCAGCGCGAGCCCGCCGAGCACCAGCAGGATCGGGTACGGCACGAACAGCCGCCGTGCGAGCGCGGTGAGCCCGAGCATCGCGGCGAGCAGGACCACGAACAGCTCGGCGCGCGCGAAGGTTTCGCTCACTTGTTTCCGTCCCTGCGGGCGTCGAACATGAGGTCCTCGAGATCGATTTCGCGCTCCGCGGCGGCCAGCGTCTGGTCCGTGATGGTGCCAGCCTGCCAAAGGGCGATCACGGCCTTGCGCTGGGCATCGATGAGCTCACTCCGCTGGCTCGCCAGGGCGGCGCGGGATGCATGGGCCACCTCGGGATCGACACCATCGAGGCTGCGTGCGCGCACCTGCCGGGCGGAATAGTACGCCCGGTTCATGTCCACCAATTGGGGATCTGCCGGACCCGCCTCCTGGATGGCGTCGAGCCGCGCCACCGAGGCGTCCAGCGCGGCACGGCGGGCGAGGATCAACTCGCGCGCCGCCTCTCCGTCATCGCTGAGGCCGAGCCAGCGGATGAGTGGCGCGAGCGTCAGGCCCTGTAAGACGAGCGTCACCAGAATGACCGCGAACGAGATGATGACGATGCGCCCGCGATACGGGAGTGATTCACCCGTGACGGAGACGGTGGGAACAGCCAGCGCCGCGGCCAGCGTCACGATGCCGCGCATGCCGGTCCACCCCGCCATGAGCATCCATCCGCGGGGCGGCGTGAAGCCGGGCCGGTTGCGTGGCAGAAACAGGCGCATGCCATAAGTCATGAATGGGAGCCAGGCCAGCCGCACGAGAACCACCGTCGCGCACACTGCCGCCGTCGCTAGGGCAATGTTTCGCAGCCCGCCCGGCGGCAGGTCGACCGCAAGGCGGGGCCATTCCAGCCCGAGCAGGACGAAAATGAACCCGTTCAGCACGAACACGAACAACCCCCAGACCTCGGCGGTCTGTACCCGCGTGGCGGACGACCCGCTGGTGAGGAAGTGCCGCCGCATCGTGAGGCCGCAGGCGACGCAGGACAGGACGGCAGAGGCACCCACTTTTTCGCCCAGGATCCAGGAGATGTACGCCGCCAGCACCGTGAGAGCCACGTTGCTGACGCTGTCGCGCGTGAGGCGAGATACCAGGTGTACGGCGTACGCCACCACGATTCCTACCGTGATCCCGCCCAGCGAGTCGTAGAAGAAGTCGCCCAGCGCCGAGCGGACGGAAAATTCACCGGTGATTCGGGCCGTGATCGCCGCGCTGTAGAGCACGAGGGCGCTCGCGTCGTTCAGCAGGCTTTCGCCCTCGAGCAGGGCGATCAGCCGGCGCGGGATGCCCAGTCGGCGGAATACTGCCGTGGCGGCCACCGCGTCGGTCGACGACACCACCGCACCGAGGATGAAAGCCGAAGACCACGAGATCCCTGGCAGCGTGAGGTGCGCCACCCACGCCACCGCGAGGGTGGTGACCACGACGAGGCCGACGGCGAGGAGCGCGATCGGTGTCGCGCTGCGCCGGAGTTGGCGCAGGTCACTCTCGAAGGCGGCGGCCCAGAGTACCGGCGGCAGGAAGATGGTGAAGATCAGTTCCGGCTCGAGCGGCGCGGCCGGGAGCCCGGGAACGAAGCTGAGCACCAGCCCGCCCAGCACCAGCACGATCGGGTAGGGAATGGGCAGGCGGCGGGCGAAGGCGCCCAGTGTCAGCACGAGGGAGAGGAGCAGCACCACCAGCTGCAGGACCGACCGGGTGTCGCTCATCGGGCTACAGTTCCTGGCCGCCTTGGCCGCGACGCCATTCGCGGGCGAGCAATCCGTACACGACATGGTCCGCGAAGCGATCCGTGATCCAGTAGGACTCGCGCCGGACTCCCTCGTTCGTGAATCCCAGCCGCTCCGCCACCGCCCGGCTCCGCGTGTTCGCGACGCCGCAGATCATCTCGATACGGTGCAGCTTCTCCTCGCGCAGCAGGTGTTCTACCGCGCTGGCAGTGGCTCGCGTGGCGAGTCCCTTGCCGGTCTGGTCCGCGCCGAGCCAGTAACCCAGCTCCGCGTTGAGGTCAGCCCGGTTGATGTAGTGGCAGATCACCCCGCCGGCCAGCTCGGCCTGCTGCCAGATACCCCAGTGGAAGCCGTCACCGCCGGCCCGCTTGTCCTCGAAGCGCGCGATCATCGCGGTCACGTCGGCGTGGGTGCGCACCCTGGCCGACCAGCGCAGCCATTTGTCGAGATGGGCCCGGTTGCGCTCGATGAGCTCGAGCACGGCAGGCGCGTCGCCGGAATCGAGGGGACGGACGACCGCGCCATCCCCGAGTGACAGGCCCTCCGTCACCGCGGCCTCATTCGAGGCGCGCCGGCTCCCGGCTGGCGACACGGAACAGCAGAGCGCCCAGCAGGATGAAGAGCCCGAGCGCCAGCGCGTCCTGCCATCCACCGCTCACCAGCCGGCCCACCAGTGCCTCAGTACCCGCCCGGTGGGCGACATAATCCGCCGCGGGCACGCCGGCCTCTTCCGCTTTCGAGGCAACCAGGGTGGCGAGGCCGGCCACCGCGATGCCAGCGATTGCCCCGCCCGCGATCAATCCGCTGGAGAAGAGCACGCCCGGACCCGATTCGACATCGGCGATCGACTGGCTCGTGTTCCTGATCCGCCGCTCCACCAGCCAGCGCACCAGTCCACCCGCGAACATCGCCGAGGAGGTCGAGATCGGGAGGTATACGCCGACCGCCACCGGCAGCGATTGAACCCCCATCAGCTCGATGCCGATGGTGATGAACACGCCGAGCAGCACCAGGCCCCACGGCAGCTTGCGCGTGAGGATGCCGTCCGTGACGAGCGCCATGATGGTCGCCTTGGGCGAATCGAGCTTCGTCACGGCGGCGCCGTTCATCTCGTGCACCCGCCCACCGATGCCGGGGTCCACCAGGAAGGCGATCTCCTTCGTCGCCGGGTCGACGAGGTATTTGCCCGGCAGTACGCCCTGCGTCGCGATGTTCACCCGGTACACCGACCAGGAGCGGCCGTCATGTTCCAGCGTCTCGCCGGTGCTGGTGACGGACCGCAGGTGTTCACCCGGCGCCGCGGCCTCGAGCGTCACGCCCGGATGCGCCTCGGGCACGATGTTGGTGTAGGTGTTGTTGAGCAGCGTGAGCGTCCAGCCGATCGCGACGGCGGACGTTACCGCGCCGACCACGATCGCGAGCTGCTGGCGCCATGGCGTGGCGCCCACCAGGAACCCGGTCTTGAGGTCCTGGCTCGTGGCGCCGGCATTACCCGAGGCGACCGCGATGACACCAGCGATGGAGAGCGCGCCCACCCGGTAGTCCACGCCTGTCCACCCGAGGAGCAGGAAGATCGTCGTGGTGCCGATGAGCGCCGCGATGGTCATCCCCGAAATCGGGTTGGCGCTCGTGCCGATCTCGCCGGTGATCCGCGATGAGACGGTCACGAAGAAGAACCCGAACACGACAATCAGGAGAGCACCGAGCAGGTTCACGCCGATCTGAGGCAGCATCGTGAGCAGCAGCGCCAGTGCGATGGAACCGACGATCGTGACCCAGATCGGCAGATCGCGGTCGGTGCGAAGGCGGGTGGTCGCCGTGCCCACACTGCCTTTGAGGTCCTGGAAGCCCGAGCGGAAAGCGCTGATGATCGTCGGAAGCGCACGGAGCAACGCGATAATGCCGGCCGATGCTACCGCGCCGGCGCCAATGTAGAAGATGTAGTTGGAACGCACCTGGCCGGCGCTCATGTCCTTGATGAGCATCGTGGCGGGAAAGAGCGGCTCGGCGAGCCCCTGGCCGAAGAACTTGATGGCCGGCACGAGTACGAGATACGCGATCGTGCCGCCGGCGAAGAGATAGCCCGCGATGCGAGGTCCGATGATGTAGCCCACGCCCAGCAGTTCGGGCGACACCTCGGCCGATACGGTACCGCCGCTGAAGAAGGCAAAGCTCTTGGTGGCCACCTCCTTCCACAGCTTGAGCCCGGCCATCAGGAACTTGTACACGAAGGCGAGGCCGAAGGCCTGGAAGAGAAGCCTGGCCTGCAGTCCGCCTTTTTCGCCCGCAATGAGGACCTCGGCACAGGCGGTGCCCTCCGGATACGTGAGGACCTTGTGCTCCTTCACGATCAGTGCGCGCCGCAGCGGGATCATCAGCAGGATGCCGAGAATGCCGCCGACCGCCGCGATGATGCCCACCTTCGCGATGCTCAGGTCGTAGCCCATGAGCAAAATCGCGGGCAGTGTGAACACCACGCCTGCGGCGATCGACTCGCCGGCCGAGCCAGTGGTCTGGACAATGTTGTTCTCGAGGATGGTCGAGTGGCCCAGGGTCCGGAAGAACGCCACCGCAAGCACCGCGATGGGAATGGAAGCCGATACCGTCAGGCCGATCTTCAGGGCCAGGTACACGCTCGATGCCGCGAAGATGATGCCCAGCACGGTGCCCAGCACCAGGGCCCGGAGCGTGAGTTCCTTCGGGCTCGCGGACGGCGGAATGAAGGGCGTGAACCCGGCGGCATCCTCGCTCGAGGGCGAGACGATCGGTGGTGCGGCGATGGCCATGAGTCGATTTCTCGGAGGGTGAGGTGGCGCCCGGGGCGTACCCGGCCGGAAAGTTACGGGACCGGCCGAAAGGCGTCCAGCACAGCGTCACGTTTCATTGTCGCTTCACGTCGATTACATGATCTTCCCATAGCTTTTCGCTTTGTTACGGGAGGTCGCGGGGCCTTATACAAGGGCACTTCCAGGAGTACGTCATGAACTATCCGCACCTGCACCTGATGGTCAATCACCTGCCTATCGTGGGGGCCATCCTGGCCCTGCTGCTGCTGGTCTGGTCGTTGGTCACACGACGGCGTGACTTCATCCGCCTCAGTCTTTTCGTGACACTGGTCGCGGGCCTGTCAGTCTATCCGGCGTTTCTGACCGGCGACGAGGCGGACGAGCAGCTGGAGGATGTGCGGGGCTTCGATCGCGACCTGGTGGAGGAGCATGAAGAAGCGGCCGACTGGGCGCTGTGGATCCTGCTCGGGACGGGCGCGATCGCGGCACTGGGTCTCTGGGCCAGCAGGAAGGACCGTGACCTACCGCGCTGGGCCGGCCCTGCGGCCATGCTGGGACTGATCCTGTCCACTTCGGTACTCGCGCGGACCGCGTGGCTGGGCGGCGAGATTCGCCATCCGGAAGCGGCGGGGCCGCTGTGGGCGCCGCCCGATGTGTCCAAGTCGGTATTGCTCGATTCGGCGAGCACTGCCCGGCAGAAAGCCGATCACGACTGAGCTCAGGGGCCGGTCGTGTCCTCCACGACCGCGCCCAGGCTGTCGCTGTCCCCGCCCAGGTGTGCATCATCGAGAATGAAACTGTCCGAGGGGATGAGCACCCCGTCAGCCCCGAGGATGCGGAACAGGCGCCACTCCGCCTGCCGCGCCGCCCACGGGCGGGGACCCTCGTACATCAGCGCGATCAGCAACACGCCGTTCGGTCGACCGAGATAGCCGACCACGTTGGAGACCTGCGCAAGGGTGCCGGTCTTGGCGCGTACGACGCCGGCACCCGGCAGGCCGGAGGAGAGCTTGTGCAGCGTGCCCGACCCATTTGCGGGAAGCAGCATCGGTAGCGCCCCGCCCGCTGGGGTGAGCGGGTAGCGCGCCAGGTAAGCAATGAAGGCGTGGGGCGTCATGCGGTTGTCGTAGGACAGGCCGCTGCCATCGACCAGGTGCACCGCCTGGGGCATCCCGGTAATGGTCGCCACATGCGCCGTGAGGCGAGCCGAGGCGCTGTCGCCCCGACCCGCAGCCCACTGCAACAGCAGTTCCGCGCCGGGATTGAGGCTTCGCCGGTTGACCTCGCTCGCTACGCTGTCGAACACTGCCGACTGCACTTCCGCCAGCACCCGTGACGCGTCACTGGTCATGGCGCGGTTGGTTCCACTCCGGTCCCACTCGATGCCCTCGTCCCTGAGCGCCTGGGCCCACACTGCGTCGAGCACCTGCTTCGGGTTGACCATGGTGGCGAGCAGTGTCCGTTGCCGCGCGCGGATGCCGATCGTGCCGTTCACCACGAGGCGGCCATCGCTGCCCTGGCTGAGCGACAGGCGGGTGCGGCGCCCGCTCCGGGTCATCGCCCGCACCGTCACCAGTGAGGCCAGGCCACGCGGCGACGCGCTCACCAGCACCGCGCGCGACCCCGCCTTCGAGCCGGGCGTGACGCCCACGAGCACGATGTTCTCGTGGAACATCAATGGCCCCACCAGCGGCGCGAAGCTCCGACCGCGATGCTTGGATGACCAGACGGAGGGATAAGTGGCGTCGGCAGCACCGGCCTGGCTCGAGAGCTCCAGTGACCCGCGCAGCTGCCGGACCCCCGCGATCCGAAGCTGGGCCGCGAGGTCGCGGAACATCGGGCCGGTGCCGGGCAGCCGTTCCAGCGTCACGTCACCGTTGAGCTCGAGCCACCAGCGTCCCTTCCACTCGCCCGCATCGGACAGCTGCCCCACGCCGATCACACGCGTGTCACGGCGGGCGTCCCCCCCCACGAGCGATCGCGCGAAACCGGTGGTGAGCAGCTTGACAGTGGAGGCGGGGACGAACGGCGAGTCGAGGTTTACCGACCAGAGCACCTTGCCCTGCTGGTCCGCCACGGCCACACCCCAGCGGCCCCGGGCCAGCTTGAGCGCCATCGGGTACCAGGCGCCGACCTGCTCCTCCACCCAGGATCCGCTCGTCTGGGCCGCCAGCGGCCCGGTCGAGCAGAGGCTGAGCAGGAAGAGCAGGCCGCAGAGTCGCTTCATCTACTTGAGGAGCACCTTGGCGATGGTCTGCAGCTGCATGTTGCTGCTCCCCTCGTAGATGGTGCCGATCTTGGCGTCGCGGTAGAACTTCTCGACGGGATACTCCTTCGAGTAGCCGTAGCCGCCGAACAGCTCCACGCACTGGGAAGTGATCCGGTCGGCGATCTGGGAACTGAAGAGCTTGGCCATGGCGGCCTCGGTGGCAAAAGGCTTGCCAGCATCCTTGAGCCGCGCGCTATTGTAGACCATGAGGCGGGCGGCCTCGAGGTCGGTGGCCATCTGCGCCAGCTGGAACTGCACCGCCTGGAACTCGGCGATCGCCTTCCCGAACTGCCTCCGTTCCTTCACGTACTTCGTGGCCGCCTCGAGCGCGCCAGTCGCGACGCCGAGCATCTGCGCCCCGATGCCGATGCGTCCCTCGTTCAGCGTCTCGATGGCGATCTTGTAGCCTTGGCCCACCGGGCCCAGCACGTTGGCGTCCGGCACCACGCAGCCCTCGAGGATCAGCTCGGTGGTGCTGGAGGCGCGGATGCCGAGCTTGTTTTCCTTCTTTCCGACGTCGAACCCGGCGAAGCCGCGCTCCACCAGGAACGCCGTGATCCCCTTGTAGCCCTTCGAGAAGTCGGTATTGGCGAAGACGATGAAGATGCCGGCTTCGGCGCCATTGGTGATCCAGAACTTGCGCCCGGTGAGCGACCAGCCGCCGGCCACCTTGTCGGCCTTGCTCTCGAGCGCGAAGGCGTCACTGCCACTGGCCGGTTCGGAGAGCGCGAACGCGCCGAGCAAGTCGGAGTTCATCCGGGGGAAATACCGCGCCTTCTGCTCGTCGCTGCCCCAGCGCAGCAGCGCATTGTTGACCAGGGTGTTGTGCACGTCGACATAGATCGCGGCCGACGCGTCCACCCGGGCCAGTTCCTCGATGGCGAGCGTGGCGAGGAAGATGCCGGCACCGGCGCCGCCGTAGATCTCGGGGACCTCGATGCCCATCAGCCCCATGCCGAAGAACTTCGCGATGATGTCGGGGCGGAACTGCGCCGCCTCGTCCATCTCCGACACGAACGGCTTGATCTCGGTTTCCGCGAACTCGCGCACGGCATCGCGGAACATCGACTCTTCCTCCGAAAGGATCGAGAGCGGGAGCGGGGCGGTCGTGATGTCCTGCATGGGTTAGTCCTCGGAATCCGAGTCGATGACCAGTCTTCTGGGGACTAAGCTAGCGTGGGGCGGCACCCGCTTCAACGCAACGTTTGCCGTTACATCCTACCTGTCGTAGCCCAGGTTGGGAGCGAGCCACCGCTCGGCGTCGGCGACCGTCATGCCCTTCCGGCGTGCGTAGTCTTCCACCTGGTCGCGGCCAATCTTGCCCACACCGAAGTACCGGGCCGCCGGGTGCCAGAAGTAGAAGCCACTGACCGAGGCCGTGGGCAGCATCGCGAAGCTCTCGGTGAGGGAGATCCCCGTGCGCGATGTGGCTTCGAGCAGCTCGAACAGGGTCTCCTTCTCGGTATGGTCGGGACAGGCGGGATAACCCGGCGCCGGGCGGATGCCCTGGTAGGCCTCCTTGATGAGCCCGTCGTTGTCCAGCTGCTCGTCGGGGGCATAACCCCAGAACTCCCGGCGCACCCGCTCGTGCAGCCGCTCCGCGAACGCCTCGGCGAGGCGGTCGGCCAGCGCTTTCGCCATGATGCTGCTGTAGTCGTCGTGCTGGGCCTCGAACGCCGCGGTCAGCCGCTCGAGGCCGATCCCTGCCGTCACCGCGAAGGCGCCGATGTGGTCGGCCACGCCACTCTCGCGCGGAGCGGTATAGTCGGCCAACGCGATGTTGGGCCGACCCGGCTGCTTCTGCATCTGCTGACGCAGCGTGTGGATCACCGCCCGGGTGTCCCGCCGGGATTCATCGGTGAAGAGCTCGATATCGTCGCCGCTGCTGTTGGCTGGCCAGAAACCGAAGACCGCGCGCGCCTCCAGCAGGTCCTCGCGTACGATGCGGTCGAGCAGCGCCCGCGCGTCGAGGTAAAGGCTCGAGGCGGTGGGACCCACCCGCGCATCGGTGAGGATCGCCGGGAAATGGCCGGCGAGCTCCCAGGTCTGGAAGAATGGCGTCCAGTCGATCCGGTCGACCAATTCGGCGAGCGGATAGCGCTCCAGCGTGCGCACGCCGGTGAAGCAGGGCCGGGGCGCGGCAAGCTCCTGCCAGTCGATCGGGACATGGTTGGCCCGCGCGGCCGCGAGAGGTGCCCGCTCCTCACCTTTGTCGCGGCCGGCGCGTGCAGCGCGGACCGCCTCGTAGTCGGCTGCCACCTGCTTGACATAGTTCTGCCGCAGGCCGTCACTCACCAGGCTCCCGGCGACACCCACGGCCCGCGACGCATCCAGCACGTGCACCACGGGTCCGCTGTACTTCGGCGCGATCTTGACGGCGGTGTGTGCGCGCGAGGTGGTGGCGCCTCCGATGAGCAGCGGCGTCGTAAATCCCTCCCGCTCCATCTCGCTCGCCACGAAGCTCATCTCCTCGAGCGACGGCGTGATGAGGCCGCTCAAGCCGATGAGGTCCACGCCCTCGGTCCGGGCCGTCTCGAGGATCCTGGCGCATGACACCATCACGCCCAGGTCGATCACCTCGAAGTTGTTGCACTGCAATACGACGCCGACGATGTTCTTGCCGATGTCGTGCACGTCACCCTTCACCGTCGCGAGCAGCACGCGCCCCTTGGCCCGCGAGTCGCCCACCTGCTTCTCGGCCTCGATGTACGGGATGAGGTGCGCCACCGACCGCTTCATGACCCGGGCGCTCTTCACCACCTGGGGCAGGAACATCTTGCCGGCGCCGAACAGGTCGCCCACCGTGTTCATGCCGTTCATGAGCGGTCCCTCGATCACTTCGATGGGCCGCGCAACGGTGAGACGCGCCTCCTCCGTGTCCTCCACGATGAAGTCGGCGTTGCCCTCCACCAGCGCATAGGCCAGGCGCTCGCCCACCGGCAGGCTGCGCCAGGCCACGTCGTCCTTCTTCGCGGCCACCTGTCCCTTCACCGAGTCGGCGATCGCCAGCAGCCGCTCCGTGCCATCGGGCCGGCGATTCAGCACCACGTCCTCCACCAGCTCCAGTACATCCTTCGGGATGTCGCTGTAGATCGGGAGCGCGCCGGCATTCACGATGCCCATGTCCATGCCGGCCTGAATCGCGTGGTACAGAAAGACCGTGTGAATCGCCTCGCGCAGCGGGTTGTTGCCACGGAACGAGAACGACACGTTGCTCAGGCCGCCGCTGATGCTCACGGAGGGGAGCGCCGCCTTGATGCGGCGCGTCGCCTCGAAGTAGTCCACCGCGTAGTTGTCGTGCGCCTCGATGCCGGTTGCGATCGCGAAGATGTTGGGATCGATGACGACGTCCTCAGGCGCGAAGCCAACCCTGTCCACCAGCAGCCGGAACGCGCGCTCCGCAATTGCTACCCTGCGCTCGATCGTGTCGGCCTGTCCCTGCTCGTCGAACGCCATCACGATCACGGCCGCACCGTAACGTCGCACCAGCGTCGCCTGGCGCAGGAATTCGGCTTCACCCTCCTTGAGGCTCACCGAGTTGACGATGCCCTTGCCCTGGATGCACTTGAGCCCGGCCTCGATGACCGACCACTTGGACGAGTCGATCATGAACGGCACGCGGCTGATCGCCGGCTCCGATGCGCACAGATTGAGGAACTTGGTCATGGCGTGCTGCGAGTCGAGCATCGCCTCGTCCATGTTCACGTCCAGCATCTGCGCTCCCGTCTCCACCTGCTGCCGCGCCACCTCGATGGCCGCCTCGTACTCGCCATTGAGGATCAACTTGGCGAACCGTGCCGAGCCGGTGACGTTGCAACGCTCTCCTACGTTGACGAAGCCGGTCTCGGCCCCGCAGGTGAGGGGCTCGAGGCCGCTGAGCCGCAGGTGCGGCGCGACCGTCGGCACCACCCGCGGCGGGACATCCTGCACCGCCTCCGCGATGGCCCGGATGTGCGCCGGTGTGGTGCCGCAGCAGCCACCCGCGAGGTTGAGCAGCCCGGCGCGGGCGAACTCCCCCAGCATCCCGGCCATGTACTCCGGACCCTCGACGTAGGCGCCGAACTCGTCGGGCAGGCCGGCGTTGGGATGCGTGCTCACGAACACCGGCGCGATGCGCGACAGCTCCTGCACGTACGGCCGCAGGTCCTTGGCGCCCAGCGCGCAGTTGAGTCCGATGGAGAGCGGCCGCGCGTGCGCCATCGAGTTCCAGAACGCCTCGGTGGTCTGGCCTGAGAGGGTGCGCCCGCTCTGGTCGGTGATCGTGCCGGAGATCATCACCGGCAGCCGCTCGCCGAGCCGCTCGAAGACGCCTTCCACGGCGAAGATCGCCGCTTTGGCGTTGAGCGTGTCGAAGATCGTCTCGATGAGGATCAGGTCCGCGCCGCCCTCGATCAGCCCCTCAGTGGCCTCCGCATAGGCAGCCACCAGTTCGTCGAACGTGACGGCGCGGTAGCCCGGGTCGTTCACGTCAGGCGACATCGACGCCGCCCGGTTGGTCGGCCCGAGCACACCCGCGACGTAGCGCGGCCGGTCGGGCCGGGCCGACTCGAACGCATCCGCCACCGCGCGCGCGAGGCGCGCGGCCGCGACGTTCTGCTCCCGCGCCAGCGACTCCATGCCGTAGTCGGCCATGGCGATCGCGTTCGACGTGAAGCTGTTGGTCTCCAGGATGTCTGCACCGGCCTCGAGGTAGGCCGCGTGCAGGTCCTGGACGATGTCCGGGCGCGTCAGCGCCAGCAGGTCGTTGTTGCCTCGCAGGTCCTTGTGCCACTTGGCGAAGCGCTCACCGCGGAAATCGGCTTCCTGCAGCATGTACGCCTGGATCATCGTGCCCATTGCGCCGTCGAGCACCATGATACGCTGGCGGAGCAGGGCGTCGAGCGCCGCCAGCCGGCTTCCCCGTGTCCACGGTGTCGGCCCGTGCGCGGGATCAGGAGTCCAGGCCGGCACCGGGCGCGCGCCCGAGTGCGCGTGGGTGTCGCAGACGGCGCTCATGCCGGTGCCGCCACGGGGTGAGCCCGGAAGCCGAGCAGGTGGCAGATGGCGAAGGTGAGGTCGGCGCGATTGAGGGTGTAGAAGTGGAACTCGCGCACACCCTGCGCGGCTAGTCCCTGCACCTGTTCCGCCACCACGGTGGCGGCGATGAGCTTCCGGGTCTCCGGGTCGTCGTCCAGTCCCTCGAACCGGGTCGCCATCCACCGGGGCACGCTCGCGCCCGCGGTCGCCGCGAAACCGGTCATCTGCTTGAAGTTCGTCACCGGCATGATGCCCGGCACGATCTCGCAGGTGATTCCCGCCTTGTGACATCGTTCCAGGTACCGGAAATAGAGATCGTTTTCGAAGAAGAACTGGGTGATGGCGCGAGAGGCGCCCGCGTCGATCTTCCGCTTGAGGTTGTCGAGGTCGGCGTACACCGAGGTCGACTCCGGATGCCCTTCCGGGAACGCCGCCACCGTCACCTCGAAGTCCCCGATGCGCTTGAGCCCGCTCACCAGGTCGGCGGCGTAGTCATAGCCATCGGGATGCGGCACATGCCGCCCCGCTTCGCGCGGCGGGTCGCCCCGGAGGGCGACGATCTGCCGCACTCCGGCGTCCCAGTAGTCGCGCGCCACCTCGTCCACTTCCGCCCGAGTCGCCGCGATGCAGGTGAGATGGGCGGCCGGCAGCAGCGCCGTCTCGGCAAGGATTCGCTTGACGGTGCGGTGGGTGCGCTCGCGCGTGCTGCCCCCCGCGCCGTAGGTGACGGAGACGAAGCGCGGCGCCAGTGGTTCGAGCCGCTTGATCGCGCGCCAGAGCGTCTCCTCCATTTCTGGAGTTCTGGGCGGAAAGAACTCGAACGACACCTGCAGGGTCATGCCGACTCCGTCAACGAAAAATCCCGTGAGCCTGAACGGCCCCCGGGGGGTGCCGTTTTAGCGATTGTTTTACGTGGCCGCAATAGGCACAAATTGCCACGGACATCAGTTGGTCCTGCTGATAGCAAGTATCGAGCCTTCGGGCCCTCCTGTAAAGTGTTACCCCTCAACGCCCAGCCGCTCCGCCACCTCCGCCGGGGTGAGGCCCCTTGCCGACACCACCTTGCTTCTGCTGCCTGCCCCCGACACCAGGAGCATCTCGGACCGCGCCAGCCCGAGTGCCTCCGCGAGGAATCGGATCAGGGCCTCGTTAGCGGCGCCATCGACCGGCGGGGCCGTGAGACGGATGCGAAGCTCTGACCCATGCCGTCCGGCGACCTCGGTGCGGGAGGCGCGGGGCTGGACGCGCACGGCGATGTTCGTCCCCGACGAGGTGGCGCGGAATGGCGTCAGTAGGGCAGCACCTGGAAGGCGGCCCACCGCAGCACCAGCAGGACGAGGTACGCGACGAGGGGGCTCAGGTCCAGCATGCCGAAGGGCGGCATGTGGCGCTGGATGGGGATCACCAGCCAGTCAGTGAGTGCGTAAACCGGCCGCAGCCAGCGGGCGTACCGGAACCCGCCGAGCCAGGATGCGATGACGCGTACGAAGAGCGCGATGATGAGGAGTTGGAAGGCCCAACCCACCAGCGTCCGGAGGATGGCGGCCGGTCCCGCCTCGCCAAGGTACGCCAGGCTGAAGATCATGCCGACCAGCCAGCGAGTGGTCGCCAGGAGCACGAGTCCGCCAAACAGGACGATGGCGAAGAGCCACCACGACGCGTTTTGGGGATTGCCTCCTGCACCCAGCAGGCGGCGCTCGATCGGACGGAGCAGGGGGTCGCTTGCGCCGCGAACGAAACGCGGCCACGCACCGAACGGCTGCAGGTAGCCGCGCACCACCGCCCAGTTGGTGAGCGCCACCACCGCCGTGCAGGCCGCAGCGCCAAAGACCGCAATGCGCAGCCCGGCAAAGAGCGTCTCCATCAACGCACTACCTCGAAGCCCTCCGGCCCGGTTGGCGTATCGCAGGACACAGCGAAGCGCCCCTCGTTGAGCGCGGCCTGTTCCAGCGCGTCTTCGCCGGCGGCGCAGTTCAGTACGGCACGCCCCTGGGGTCGCCGGTAGGCAATCGTCACCGTGAAGGTGCGGCCCTGGACAGCCAGCCGACGAATGGTGTTGGGTGTGAGGCTGTCGACGCCGAGCTGGCGCAGCGTCTTGGGCGGGCGGCCCTCATGGGAGGATCGATAGTCGGCGATGCGGTCGATCAGCTCGAACATCTCGGTGCCGAGCTGCTGGGCATCGGACGGGGCACCATTCACCGGTACTCCTTCGCTGACCGGCGGCTTCGGCTCCGCTTTCTTGCCGCAGCCTCCCGCCATCGCCACAACGAGGAGACCGCCGAACCACCGCGGCCTCACGGCAGCGAGAACTCGCGATTGAAGGCTACGTCGAAACTGAAGGTCTTGGCGCGGCTCCGCGTCTCGACCAGATCGGCCAGGCGGCGAAGGCGGTCGGGAATCAGCATGATGCGCTCCTGTGCCTTCCGCCCCATGTCATTGAGCCCGGTCAGCCCCTCGATGCGCCAGTAGCGGATCTGCTCCTGCACGATGCGCAGGTAGTCGCGCGGCCCGTAGATGCCGGCGCGGCGGATCACATCGGCGAAGTCGCGAAAGCCGGGCATCGACGCCCCGGGCATCTCGATCCCCGGCAGGATGTGCGAAGCCGACTCCAATGCCTGGTTCGGGTCGCGCTTCAGGATTTCCTCGAAGACCGACCGGTAGAACACGAAGTGCCGCGCCTCGTCCTGTGCCACTTCGGAGAGGATCGCGGCCAGCCCCGGCTCGTACTCCTCCGCCACGCGGCCCGTCTCGGCATGCGAGTGCTGCGTCGCCCGCTCCTGGACCGTGGTGTAGGCGAAGACGCGGTAGGGATCGCGATCCCATGAGGGATGGAAACCGGCGCGGATGTACTCGAACTGCATCTCCTCGAACTTGCGCTGGTCGAAGAGCTGGGTGTCGCGCGTGTAGTCGTGCAGGACCTGGCCGTGCCGGTCCTCTTCCGCCGTCCAGAGGTTGTTCCAGATCCGCCAGTAGCTGTCGTCGTCGAGGTACACGGCGAGCAGACGGTGGAAATGGGGCAGCCCCTCTTCGGTGAGCGTGTTCACCGCGAGTGCTGCACGCACGGCATCGGGAATACCCTGGGCGCGCGCGCGCAGGTTGCGCAGGTGCGTCTCGCTGCAATCGCCCTCGGCGAGACCGAGCAGGTCGGACGGCATCCACAGCACGCGCTTGCGCTCGTGCGTCGCCATCATTTCGCGTACGGTAGACTCGAGATCCTTCAGGACTTCAAACTTCGAGAGGAGTTCGCGCGCCTGGTCGGTGAGACTCATGTCACCTTCGAATTGGATTGAAACGGAGGTCACAACCAAGTGCGCAAATATAGCGGCTCACTCCTGCAGGCGCTTCTCCAGGAGGGTCCATGAGCCCTCGTTCATGTAGCGGGTGCGCCGCACGACGACGGTCCAGCCGAGCGCGCCAAGCAGCCCCTCCGCGCGGTCGTCATCGGTCCAGAACTCGGCGAGGTGGGCGCCCTCCAGCGCCGCGCGCTCCTCGAACGCGGCGAGCAGCCGGTGCGCGTGTCCCTGTTTCCGGTACGCTTCAGCCACCACCAGGTCCAGCAGGTGGGCTACGCCGCCGCGCACGTAATAGCGAAGCCCGCCGATCCAGTCGCCAATGGCGTCGGTCAGGCCGATATATCGATCATCGAACCCGGTGGGCAGGCCGGCCTCTTCCGCCTCACGTTCCAGCAGCTCCGTGAGCCAGGCGGCAAAGTCCTCGTCCTGATCCATCGTGCTGATCTTGACCTCGGGCATCGTCTTCCTCCCTCGGGTCGGCCTCCGCGAGGCCGGTATACTCGCAGGCAGCAACTCGGGTGCCACCTGGACCGTCGCGGACCGGCGTGCCCTCAACGCCGGCTAAATGCCGGCCCGTCCATTATTTGCTTGCTGGAGTCCGCCGGCGTCCCCTCGCTGAATGATACCCGGAAGTGACGCCCGCGTGTCACGGTGTGGCGATCCGGCGGCCCACTGCGCCAATCGCAAGTGGCAGGCCCGCCCCACCCCGGCCGTATATTGTGGCGGCAGGCGCCGCCCGGAATAACGGTCGTTCCAGCACGAGGCCTCAATGACATTCTCCACCCGGTATGACGCGGTAATCGCAGGCAGCGGGCACAATGGGCTCGTGGCTGCGGCCTACCTGGCCAACGCCGGCCAGTCGGTACTGGTGCTGGAACGGAACGACTGGATCGGCGGTGCCACGGCCTCGCAACGGGTCTTTCCCGATTACGACGCCTATCTCTCACGGTATGCCTACCTCGTAAGCCTTCTGCCGCCGCTGATCCTCGACGAACTGGGAATCAGCTTTGAGACGCGGCGCCGTTCAGTGGCTTCGTTCACGGCGTACGAGCGCGAGGGCGCGCCGCGCGGACTGGTCATTTCCAACATCGATGAGGCGCGCTCCAAGGCGTCGGTGCGCGAACTCACCGGCGGCAACCGCGCTTGGGACGGCTACCAGGCACTGCTGCGGCTCGAAGTCGCCCTCGCGACGCAGGTGTGGCCCAGCCTGCTGCAGCCCATTCGTTCGAGGGGCTACTGGGCCGACCGGTTCCGCGCTACGGCGGTGGATCGCGAGGCGTGGGAAGCCTTCGTGGAACGCCCGCTCGGCGAGGTCATCGAGCGTCATGTACAGGACGACGTTTTCCGCGGCCTGCTGTTCACCGATGGCAAGATCGGGGTGTTCGGCCATGCGCATGATCCTTCGCTGATCCAGAACCGCTGCTTCCTCTACCACGTCATCGGCCAGGGCACGGGAGAATGGCGCGTGCCGGTCGGGGGCATGCGCACGCTCGTGGATGGATTGGTGCGCCGCGCCATCGACGGCCACGCGCGGATCGAGGCCAACAGCCCCGTGCTGGCGGCCCACGACCTGGGCAAGCGGCACGCGGTGGTGTTCGAGCACGATGGACGCGAGCACACGGTGGACGCCGACCGGGTACTGGTCAACGCCGGCCCGCGTACCTTCGCGAAATTATTCGGGCGCACCTATGCGCCCATCGCCACCGACGAGGGGTCGGTGACGAAGGTGAACATGCTGCTTCGCCGGCTGCCCCGCCTCAAGGCACCCGGTGTCACGCCAGCCGAGGCGTTCGCCGGGTCGTTCCATGTCGATGAGGGATATGCTGCGATGGAGACGTCTTACCGGGAGGCGGCCGCCGGGCAGCTGCCGGGTCTGCCCCCGTTCGAGACGTACTGTCACACGCTCACCGACGACTCGATCCTCTCGCCGGCACTCAGGGCCGAGGGCTACCAGACGCTCACGCTTTTCGGCCTTGACGCGCCATACCGCCTGTTCACCATGGATGGCGAGGACCGGAAGCAGGAACTGCAGCGCCGCTACCTGGCCGCCATCAACCGCATCACCGCGGAGCCGTTCGAGGATTGCCTCGCCCGCGACAGCAAGGGAAGCCTCTGCATCGAGATCAAGTCGCCGCAGGACCTGGAAAAGGAACTCGATCTCGACCAGGGCAACATCTTCCATAATTCGCTGAGCTGGTTCTTTACCGACGATCCCGAGGAGGACGGCACCTGGGGCGTCGAGACCGACATGCGGGGCGTCTATCGCTGCGGATCGTCCGCGCTGCGCGGCGGGGCCGTCAGCGGCGTGCCGGGATTCCTTGCGGCGCGGAAGATCTTCGAGGAAGAGCGGGTGCTCATCCCGGGCTGAGCCGGGTCAGCCGATCGTAGACCTGAACTCCGGTGCGCGACGCGCGCTGGTGGCACGCTCGAATGCGAAGGCATAGCGCAGAAGGCGTCCCTCGCTCCACGCCGGTCCCATGAAGGACAATCCCACCGGCAACCCGTCCACGAAGCCCGCCGGCACCGTGATGTGGGGATAGCCCGCGACCGCCGCCGGCGTGGAGCTGTCTCCCGCGAGACCGAAGTGATCCCCGTTGACGAGGTCGGTGACCCACGCCGGTCCACCCGTGGGACAGACGAGCGCATCGAGGCGATGCCGTCGCAGCGTCGCGTCGATGCCTTCCGCCCTGGCGAGCCGGTGGCAATCGGCCAGCACCCGGCGATAGGCGGAGTCGGTGAGCGGTCCCTTTTTCTCCGCCAGTTCGAACGTCTCCTGCCCGAACCAGGGCATCTCCTTCGCCGCATTGGCCCGGTTGAACTCGATCAGCTCGGCGAGGGTGTGGTACTTCGTGGTGTCGCCGCGACCGGCGAGATAGCGGTTGATACCATCCTTGAACTCGTACAGCAGCACCTCGAACTCAGGTGCCCCGAGCCTGGGCACGGTGCTGATGTCGACGGGGTCCACCAGCACAGCTCCGGAATCGCGCAGTGCGGTGAGCGAATCCTCCATCAGCTGGTCCAGGGCCGGAAGGCTGCCGAAGTACCGCCGCAGCACGCCGAGCCGCACCCCGCCCAGGCCGCCCGAGGACAGGAAGGTGGTGAAATCGGCGGCACCACCGTCGGGCACCAGGGCGGTGGCGGCGTCGGCCGCATCCACGCCGATCATCCCGTTGAGCAGCACGGCAGCATCGCGCACGGTGCGCGTCATCGGGCCGGCGGTGTCCTGGCTCGCGGAAATGGGGATGATCCCCGAGCGGCTCACCAGACCTACCGTAGGCTTGAGGCCCACGAGACCGTTTGCGGTGCTGGGACAGACGACCGATCCGTCCGTCTCCGTGCCGACGCCGAGCACCGCGAGATTTGCGCTGATGGCGGCTCCGGTGCCCGAGCTCGAGCCGCACGGATTGCGGTCGAGCACATATGGGTTGCGCGTCTGGCCCCCGCGGCCACTCCAGCCGCTGGTCGAGTGCGATGAGCGAAAGTTGGCCCACTCACTCGGATTGGTCTTACCCAGGATTACCGCGCCGGCCGCGCGCAGGCGCTCCACCACGAACGCGTCGCGGGGCGCGGGCATGTCGGCCAGCGCCCAGGAGCCCGCACTCGTCCGCATCCGGTCGCCGGTGTCGATGTTGTCCTTGATCAGGATGGGCACGCCATGCAGCGGTCCGCCCGGCTTGCCCGCCTTCCGCTCGGCGTCGCGACGGCCAGCGTCGGCCAGTGCCTCGGGGTTGAGTTCGATCACCGCGTTGACGGACGGTCCGGAGTGATCCAGCGCCGCGATACGGTCGAGGTACTGTTGCGTGATCGATGCCGATGTGAAGCGCCCCGACGCGATCCCCTCCTGCAGCTGGGCGATCGTGATCTCCTCCAGTTCGAAGACCGGCGGCGCGGCCGGCGGCACGGTTTCCGGCCGGCACGCGCCAAGCTGCGACGCGACGGCACCGGCCGCCACGCTGCTGGCGAGGAATTCGCGCCGGTCCATGCGGTCGCTCATCTCAGTGCCATCCGATCGCCACCGCGACGATGATCGCCACACAGCCGAAGGCGGCGAGAATCAGGCAGCGCGGCAGCACCCACGTGAACCATTCGTCGAAGCGCACTCCCGAAATTGCCAGCAGGGCGAGGAGGGGTCCGTTGGTGGGGAAGAGGAGGTCGAAGGTGCCGTTACCGAGCTGGTAGGCCAGGACCGTGATCTGGCGCGAGAGTCCGATGAGATCCGACACCGGGGCGAGGATCGGCATCGTGAGCACAGCCTGGCCGCTTGTGCTCGGCACGGGAATGTGGATGAGCGCCTGGGCAAAGAACATCCCGAGTGCCGCCAAGGTGACCGGTAATCCCTCGAGCGGCGTCACGATGGCATGGACCAGCGAATCCACGATGTGACCCTCGTCGAGCACGACGTAGATGCCCCGAGCGACGCCAACCAGGATCGCGCTGAATGTCATGTCGCGCGCACCGGCGATCATGGCGTCGGCAGTACCCGTGATGCCGAGGTGCCCGACCACTCCCGAGACCAGGCCCATGATGAGAAAGAGGGTGGCGAGCTTGTCGAAGTCCCACCCCCACTGCTGCGCCCCGATGGCGAAGAAGAGGAAGGTGAGCATGACCACGCCGATTACCAGGAGATGCCGTCTCGTGAGTGCGTTGTCCCGCTCGTCAGCGGTCGCGACAGCAGCAGGAGGGCTGGCATGACGGGCGGCAAAGCGGGTGATGCTCCACAGCCAGTACGCCGTCGCAATCGCGAGGATCACCGTCCGGAATTCCCAGCCCGATCCCACCGGCACCTGAGCGACCTTCTGTGCGATTGCCACCATGAACGGGTCCACGGGCGAGAAGGCAGCAGCAATCGAGGCGGTGCCGAGACTCACCGCGACGGCCATGAGGGGAGGAAGGCCGAGTGACGTGCAGATGAGGAGCAGGAGCGGCGCGAAGGCCACCAGTTCTTCCGACATCTGCATGAGGGCGCCGCCGGCGGCGAAAGCGAGGCCGACCACAGGAATGACGAGCACGCCGCGACCTTCCAGCCGTCGCGCCAGCACATCCACCAGCCTCCGGAGCGCGCCGGTTCTATCCACCACCGTGAACGCCCCGCCGGAAAGGAAGATGAGGAAGATGACGCTTGCGGCGTCGATCAATCCCTTCGGCACGGCGACGAAGGCCTGGAACACGCCGACGGGTGCAGGGTCTACCCGGTGATAGGTGCCAGCTACGACCACAGCCCGGCCGGTCGCTGGGTCGTCGCGGCGGTCGTACGCGCCGGCCGGCACTACCCAGGTGAGGGCCGCGGCGATTGCCACGCAGCCCAACAGCAGGATGAGCGGGTGGGGAAACGCGAAGCGGACCGTCACCTCACAGCGTCTTGCATTCCGTCTTGCTGGGCGGCGTGTTGCTGCAGGCAATGGACTCGTTCATGCCGCTCGTAATGGGGCCGCACGCAGTGGTCTGCGCCTGTTGCTTCGCGTCATTTTCCGATGCCGCCGACGCGGTGGCCGTGCCGCTGCGGCCCTGGTAGGTGACGCTCACGGTGCAGGAATACTTCTGCGACGTGAGGGTATTGTAGAGGAGGAGCGCCCCGAACACCACGAGGGCGCAGATGGTGACCAGCGTGCTGCGTTTCACGGGAGCTCCGGAGGTCGAGTGTATTTTTCAGGCATGGTGCCGCGCCCCTTGTATTTCGTTGCCCTCGGTGGCCTCCTGCTGCTGCCAACGAGAAGCGACCGGGCTGCCGCGGGAGCGGTGACGTTGTCGCAGGCAGTGCTCGATTCGATGAATGTCATTTTCGAGGAATCGAACCGCAACTGGGACCAGCTGCAGGACCTGAACACCATGGAACGCATGCTCGGAACGGTGCGTCCGACCCAGAAGGAGTACCTGGGATGCCTGCAGGGAACGCTGCATGTCGCATCAGCGAGGGTCAGTGGCTTCCTGCCCGCGCGGAACATGCGCCAGCTGCAACTGGCCGTGACCGGTACCTGTGATTCGCTGCCGCGGGTAATCGGCAGCTGGCATACGCATCCATATCATGCCGATCCCGAGAACCGCGCCCTCAAGAGCCGGGAGTTATCACCCCAGGATCTCGCCACCTTTGCGGCAAGCACTGACCGGGTGGCCATCGTAGTGTGGGACCGCGACTCGCTCGATGCCGCCGTGAAGGCTCCCGACGGCACCATCATTCACCCGGCGCGCGTCGAGGTGCGCTGACGGCAGGACGTCAGCTCGTCGCCTTGGGCAGGCCGGGGGTGTCCTGCGGTGCCTTGCCATCCGCGATCGGCAGCACCGCCGTACGCCAGCCACTCTTGAACTTGATGGTCAGGAAGTATGCGAGCGTATCGGCCTGCACGTCCACCACGTCGGGCATCGTCCTCGCGAACGCGACCGCCACGCCCATCTGCGCCGCGAAGTCGGGGATGCTCTTGCCGTCATATGCCTGTGCCAATGCGCGTCCAATGGCGATCTTCTGGGCCTGTTCCGGGCCATAGCTGGCGAACTGGTCGGCGCTCAGCATGCCCTTCTGGTCGGCTAGTTTGTCGTAGCGGTCATAGGTCGGGCAGCCGGCAAGGGCGACCGCGGCGAGACATCCAAGGAGACGGCGCATGAAGCAGTCCGGGTTCCGTGATTGGTGGCAGTGCATACCGGGCGGCGCCCGGGGCGGAGACAAGTATCGGCAACGATCGTTTCCGGCGCAAACTGGATCCCGTGTGCGGCCGGGGCTCCTGCTGGTCATCGCGCTGGCGGGTCTACCGGTGCCGGCACGGGCCCAGGAAATGAATGGCCCGCTGGTAGTCTACAATGCCGGCAGCCTCGCCCGGCCCTTCCGCGAGCTGCTCGACGCGTTTCGGGCGTCCCATCCCGGCGTGACACCGGCTCAGGAAAACTCCGGTAGCCTGGAGGCGGCGCGGAAGCTGACCGAGCTCGGCAAGATTCCGGACGTGCTCGCCGTGGCCGACTACAACGTGATCGACGACCTGTTGCGGCCGAAGTACGCCACCTTCTACGTAAACTTTGCGCGCAACGCCATGGTGCTGGCCTACACCGATCGTTCAATCGACGCTCGAACGATCGACAGCACGAACTGGTGGCAGGTACTGCTCCGGAAGGAGGTCCGCGCCGGTCACTCCGACCCTGCGCTCGACCCGAACGGCTATCGCACACTGCTCGTGCTGCAGCTGGCCGAGAAGTACTACCGGCAGCCTGGGCTGGCGCGGCGTCTCGATGCCGCCATGCCACCGCGTTACCAGCGTCCAAAGGAGGCCGACCTGACGGCGCTGCTCCAGGCCGGCGAACTGGACTACGCCTGGACCTATCGCTCGCTCGCCGAGACGAGCGGCCTGAAATACCTGTCGCTGCCCAAGTCGATCGATCTCAGCGATCCGGCACTGGCGAAGGAATACGAAACCGCCAGCGTGCGGGTCCCGGGCGCTGACCGGAGTGGAGGGGACTCGCTGACCCTGCGCGGCGAGCCGATCGTCTATGCGCTGACCATTCCGCTCGGTGCGCCGCACCCGGCCCTGGCCGCCGCATTCGTCCGCTTCGCGCTCTCGGCCGAAGGCCGTGCCATCCTGCAGAAGAACGGCTTCGTGATGCTGTCATCCCCGGCGGTCATCGGAACGCCGCCACCCGGCCTCGGGACGATGTATAATCCCAGCCCATCTCCAGCCGGGTCCCGTCAATGAGTGGCATTCCGAATATCCCGCCGCCGCGAAACGAGCCGATTCTGTCCTATGCGCCGGGGACGCCTGAGCGCGCCACGCTCAAGGCCGAACTGGCCCGGCTGTCGGGCGAGGTGGCCGACATTCCGGCAATCGTAGGCGGGAAGAACATCTGCAGCGGGGACATGCTCGACGTGACGTCGCCACACCGGCATCGGCAAGTCATCGCCCGGGCGCACCTTGCCACGGCCGACACGGTGCGGGCGGCGGCGAAATCGGCGATCGAGACGCAGCGCGACTGGGCGGCGATGCGGTTCGAGGATCGCGCGGCGGTGTTCCTCCGCGCGGCCGACATGCTCGCGACCACGCACCGTGCGCTGCTCAATGGCGCCACCATGCTGGGCCAGAGCAAGACGGCCTTCCAGGCCGAAATCGACAGCGCCTGCGAGCTCATCGACTTCTTCCGGTTCAACGTCGCGTACGCCGAGCGGCTCTACCGGGAGCAGCCCGAGTCGTCGCCCGGCGTGTGGAACCGGATGGAGCACCGACCGCTGGAAGGCTTCGTGTATGCGGTGACTCCATTCAACTTCACCGCAATCGGGGGAAACCTTCCCACGACGCCAGCGCTCATGGGCAATACCGCGGTGTGGAAGCCGTCGCACACCGCGCTGCTCAGCAACTACTACGTGTATCGCCTGCTTGAAACGGCGGGCCTTCCTCCCGGCGTGATCAACTTTGTCCCAGCCGAGCCGGTGATGTGCACCGCGACCCTGGTGGAGGAGCCGTATTTCGCCGGCATTCACTTCACCGGGTCCACCGCCGTGTTCCGGCAGATCTGGCATCAGGTGGCGAGTCGGCTCGACAAGTACGTCTCGTATCCGCGCATCGTGGGCGAAACCGGCGGCAAGGACTTTGTCGTGGCGCACCAGAGCGCAGACCCGGCCGCAGTGGCGGTCGGGCTCGTGCGCGGGGCATATGAATACCAGGGGCAGAAGTGCAGCGCGGCCTCGCGGGCCTACATTCCCGACACCATCTGGCCCGAGGTGCGCGACCGGATGGACGCGATGATGTCGGAGATCACGGTGGGCGATGTTGCCGACTTCAGGAACTTCATGGGCGCCGTGATCGACCGGAAAGCGTTCGATCGCATCCGGGGCTACCTGGAGGCGGCGAAGACGGCATCGGGCGTCAAGGTCATCGCGGGCGGAGGGTGCGACGACCGGGAGGGATGGTTCATCCAGCCGACCCTGGTGACGACCGAGGACCCGAAGTACCGCCTCATGTGCGAGGAGCTCTTCGGTCCCGTCATGACCGTACACGTGTATCCGGCTGCGAAGTGGCACGAGACGCTGGACCTCGTGAATGGCACGAGCCCGTACGCCCTCACCGGTGCGGTCTTCGCGCGCGACCGCGCGGCTCTGGCCGAGGCGAGCCAGGTGCTGCGCAACGCGGCCGGCAACTTCTACCTGAACGACAAGCCCACCGGTGCCGTCGTGGGCCAGCAACCGTTCGGTGGCGCGCGCGCCAGCGGCACCAACGACAAGGCCGGGTCGATCCTCAACCTGGTGCGCTGGGTATCGCCGCGCAGCATCAAGGAAACGCTCGTGTCGCCGACGGACTATCGCTATCCGTACATGGGAGCGGAGTAGGAACGGCGACTGCGTGAGGAGGAACCGCAACAGGTACACCGCCGTCGCGCTGCTGGTGACGCTGAGTTCGCGCACGGCGGCGCAGTCCGTGCCTGGCTACAGCGCAACCCAGCTCGCCTGCGCCCGCTTTCACGAAGCTGTCCGAAGCGACCTGACATTGCAGACGGCGGGCCGCACCGCCACCGCCAGCTCCGGCCGGGACAGCGACCTGATCTTCGCTGCCATCGCGGCATCTTCCAGTCCGTCACTCGCGGTCGTCGCCTGGTTTGATTCGCTCATCGTCTGGCGCAGCGCAGGCGGAAACCGCATCGAGCCCGATGCGTCGGGTGTCCTGGGCGGCCGCTACCGCGGCGAACTGCTGCCCGACGGCGTGACCACGACCACGGTCGTTCCATTCGTTCCGGGCGCGGTGCGCGAGGTGACCGACCTGTCGAGTGCCCTCGACGACATGCTGCCGCGCCTTCCGCCCCGGGTTCTTCAAACCGGCGAGGAGTGGCGGAGCGGCGATAGTGTGGCGATCCGGCGCCTGAGCGACAGCGCGAGCCTGCAGCGCTACCATATCCAGTTGAGCCGTGAGGGCACTGTGAGACCACCTCCCGGCGACAGCCTGACACCGGCGTACTCGCGCACGCTCAGCGATCGCGGCATCGCTGCCTGGGATCCGGCGCGTGGCCCCGTTCGATACGATCATGAGGTGACGGTCGAGGCCAGCGTACCGGTTGGCGGGGCCATTCGCAGTCCGGCCCGGTCTCTGGTGGAACAGCAGATCGTACTCGTGCGGGGCGCCGATCCTCCCCTGGGAACCTGCCCGGCATCGCTCTTCGCCGATTTCTAGCGGATTTCCGTCACGCGCCCCGTGACACGCAATCCGCCGAGCCACCCGGCGATGTGGGCCAGCGGCAGCAGCCGGTCGATCGCGCCGCGTTCGTGCGCAGCCCGGGACATGCCGAACACCACGCAGCTCTCCTCGCTCTCGCCGATGGCAATGCCGCCCTGCGCCCGGATCATTGTCATCCCCTGGGCGCCGTCGTCACCCATCCCGGTCAGCAGGATGCCCAGCACCTTTCCGGGCCGCGCGGTGCGCCCGGCACTCCTCAGGCGGTGGGGCGGGCAGGACGTCCAATGAAGCGCTGCTCCGGATCGAAGAGCAGCGACGCCAGCAGGAAGGCGATCACGGCGAAACCGCCAATGGCAAGCAGGTTGGCCCCGGCGGAGAGCTCGGTCGGCTGGCCCAGGGCCGAGCGCACCAGTTCCACCATGTGCGTGACCGGGTTGACGCGGGCGATCCACCGAAGCACGGGCGGCAGTCCGCCTGCCGGATAGAGCGCGCCGCTGATGAACAGCATCGGGAACAAGAGGACGTTGATGATTCCGGCGAAATTCTCGACCGAGCGGAGCCGCGCCGCGACCAGCAGCCCGATCAGCGCCGAGGCGGTCGAGGCGAGCAGAATGGCTCCGGTGGCGGCGAGCGCCTGGCCTGGAGTGACCCGCATGACCAGTGGGGCGGCGGCGAGCACCACGAGTCCCTGCAGCGTTCCGACCGCGGTGGCCGAGAGCGCGCGGCCCGCCAGGACGGCTGCGGATCCGGCCGGGCTCGCAAGCATGAGGCGGAGCATGCCGAACTCGCGATCGTAGACCGTGGATACCGCCGTCAGCGCGGAGCCGAAAAGGCAGGCCATCACGATCACGCCGGGAAACACGAACTGCTGATACGAGCCGCCGGTGCCGGGGTTCGCGATCGCGTTATATCCGCTTGCCACCAGCAACAGCCACACGAAGGGCCGGGCCAGGCCGCCGATCAGGCGGCTGGGCTGCCGGGCGGCCCGGCGCAGGTCGCGGCGGATGATCCCGCCGATGGCACTGGGTGCGATCATACCCTCGGCCGCGGTTGCGAGACCGGTGTGGTGCGCACGAAGTAGACATCCTCCAGGCTTGGGGTGCGTAGCAGTGCCCGGTTGATGCCCGGAAACGACCCCGCGAGCTCGAGGGCATGATCGCGATGCGAGTCCAGCCCGATGCGGCAACCCGACGGCGTACGCACGACCAGTGTCGCGAGGTGCCGCGCTTCGATGGCGGCGGCGAGAGCATCGGCGCCAGGTCCCTCCACTTCGAGCAGTGCGGCGCCGAACGGCTGCATCAGCGCGGCCGGCGAGCCGCGTGCCACCACCTTGCCGCCTGCCAGTAGCACGACGTCGTCCGCGCTCTCCGCCTCGGCCAGGTAGTGGGTCGAGAACAGTACCGCAGTGCCCTGGTCACGTCGCACCGTCTCCAGGAAGGCCCAGAGTGCGGCGCGGTGTTCCGGGTCGAGCCCTACCGTCGGTTCGTCGAGGATCAACAGGTTCGGGGCGTGCAGCGTGGCGCGCGCGATGTCGGCGAGGCGCCGCCACCCTCCCGATAGTTCGCGGGCCCGCCGGGCCGCGTACGGCTCGAGCCCCATTCTTCCGAGCGCGAGCGCAATGGCGTCGCGCGCCTGTCGCCGGTCGAGGCCGGACAGCGCCGCGGCGAACTCGAGGTTCTCCCTGACGGTGAGGAAGGGATCGACGGTGGGTTCCTGGAAGACGAGCCCCAGGCAGCGCCGCGCCGCGGTGCGCGCCTTCACCACGTCGTGGCCGAGAATGGACGCGCCGCCGCGGCTCGGGCGCAGCAGCGTGGCCAGCAGCAGCATCGCAGTGGTCTTGCCGGCGCCGTTCGGGCCCAGCAGCCCCACCATCTGGCCGGCGCCCACGCGCAGGCTGAGGCCCTCGAGTGCGCGCGTGCGGCCATAGTCGCGGCCGAGTCCGTCGGCGTCGACGGCCGCAGTATTCACGCCGGCTGCGGCTCGCTCGAGAGCTTGCGGTAGGTAAATGGCGTGGTCGCGTTCGCGTCTGCGAGCGCGGACTCGATGAGGTGGTGGTGCGGGCTCAGGGTGCAGATAGGGTCGGCCATGGCCGCGTCACCGGTGAGCGCGAAGGCCTGGCACCGGCAGCCACCGAAGTCGACGCACTTTCGCTCGCATGTGGAGCAGGGTGACTTCATCCAGCTGTCGCCCCGGAACGCATTGAACAGCGGCGACTCCTGCCAGATCCACTCGAGCGAATGCTCCCGAACATTCGGGTAGCTGATGTTCGTGATGTTCGTGGCGCCGTGACAGGG
This sequence comes from uncultured Gemmatimonadales bacterium, assembly GCA_963822925.1. Lineage (GTDB taxonomy): Bacteria > Gemmatimonadota > Gemmatimonadetes > Gemmatimonadales > GWC2-71-9 > JAGGAG01. The sequence goes on along the minus strand of CAWGJN010000001.1, from coordinate 286,286 downwards.
CAGCACTTTCCCGTCGGGCGTCACCACGAGGTACACTTTGCCCCACCCACCGTAGCACGCCTTGGGGTACTCCTCGTAGTAATCCGGCAGCACGAAGATGATCTGCATCCTGCCGCGGTGCGCCTGCTTGGCCCGCTCAGCCACCTCGAAGGCGCGATCCACCTGCTCCCGCGTTGGCATCAACGCGTCGCGGTTAATCAGTCCCCATCCGTAGTACTGAGTATTGGCCAGCTCGAGCCGGTCGGCTCCCATCTCGCTCGCGAGGTCGATAATCTCCTGGATACGATCGAGATTGGCCTTGTGCAGCACCACGTTGATCGAGAAGGCGAACCCCAGCTCGCGTACCAGGGCCGCGGCGGCGCGCTTCTGCTTCACCGAGCGGACGCCCGCGATGCGCTCCGCGTTGTCGTCATCGGCGTCCTGTAGCGAGATCTGGATGTGCTCGAGGCCCGCTTCCTTGAACTTTTCGGCCCGCGGGCGGGTAAGCCCGAGGCCGGAAGTGACGAGCGTGCTGTACAGTCCCAGGCTCCGCGCGTGCGCGGCGAGTTCCTCGGTGTCCTTCCGCACCATTGGCTCGCCGCCGGACAGGCCGAGCTGCAGCACGCCCAGCGCCCGCGCCTGGGTGATGACGCGCTTCCAGTCCTCGGTGGAGATCTCCCGTTCCGCGCGCACCAGGTCCAGCGGGTTCGAGCAATACGGGCAGTGCAGCGGGCAACGATGCGTCAGCTCAGCCAGCAGCGTGGTAGGACGTTCACTGGTCACGAATCAGCTCCCGGTCGGCCAGCGTGGACAAGTAGGCCGTCACGTCGTTGAGGATCTCTGTCGGGTCGGCGCTGCCGGCGCCGTTGTATTGCTCGCTCAGCACCCGGGCGATATCGCCCACGCTGCGCTGCCCATCCACCAGCTTGAGGATCGCCGCGCCGGTGTCGTTCAGCAGGACCGCGCCCTCGGGATAAAGGAGCACGGGCCGCTTGCGCACGTCGTCGAATTCGACGCGCGCCAGCCGCCAGATCGAGGGGATGCTAGTCGCGGTAAGCATGGTAGATCGTGTCGATCATGGCCCAGAGCATCTCCAGCTTGTAGGCGAGGGCCTCGAAGGCCATGCGCTGGGTCTCCACCGTGGTGCAGTGCTGCTGCACGATGGACAACCCGTGCTTCACGTCGCGCGGCGCCTGCACCAGCCGGCTCTTGAAGTAGTCGAGGGCCTCCGGCGGGATCCAGGGATAGTGCACCGGGAACGACTCGATGCGCTGCTGGTGGATCTTCGGCGCGAACAACTCGGTGAGTGACGAGGCGCAGGCCTGCACCCATGGCTTCGACTTGCAGAACCACACGTACGATTCGCAGATGAGCCGGACCGACGGCAACACGTGCCGCTCGTCGTCCATTTCCTCCCTCGGCACGCCGAGCGCTACGCCCAGGCGGATCCACAGCTCGATACCGCCCTCACCATCACGCGTCCCGTCGTGATCGACGATGCGCTGGATCCACTCCCGCCGCACGGCTGGATCCGGGCAATTGGAGAGGATCGCGGCGTCCTTCCGCGGCACCACGCGCTGGTAAGCCAGCCGGTTGGCGACCCACCCCTGGAACTGCCGCGGCGTGAGCTTCCCGGCGTACATGTCGCGATGGAACGGATGCTCGACGTAGTACGAGCCCTGGAAGGCGCGGAGGGCCGCCTCGAGATCGGATGGGCTCAAGGGACGGTCGAGCGCGGGGATGACGCCCCGGGGTGCGGAGGACAGTTCCGAGGCAACGAGTGTGTCGGTCATAGGTCGAACCTCATGCCATCCATGCCAATTGTCAGCCCGGCTGCCTCGACCGCGTGGCGCTCCGCGGAGTCCTCCAGCAGCACCGGGTTCGTGTTGTTGATGTGGACGTACACCCGGTGCCGGACCGGCAATGCGCGCAGGCGCTCCAGGCTGCCTCCGCTGCCGCTCATCGGCAGGTGATCCAGCTGCAGCGCGGTCCGCTCGCCGATGCCGAGCCTGATCAGCTCGTCATTGGACCAGAAGGTACCGTCGAAGAGCACCAGTTGCGCGCCCGTGAGCCGGCGCAGCAGGGCATCGTCGATGGCACCGCAGCCCGGCACGTAGGCGCACCGCACACCGGTAGCTGTCTCCGTGACGATCAGCCCGACCGTGTGCCCCGACTCGGTGCGCGAGGCGAAGCGCGGCGCATCCGCGGCCACGACGAACGGCTCCACGGTGAGGCCAGCATCGGTGCCATCGCGCAGCCGGAGCGGGGTGACGGCGCCCGGCTGCAGCGGCGTCACCCGAATGTCGGCGAACGCACGCGCCACGGAAAGCAGCCGGGAATCGTCGGTAACCATGCGCTCCACCGCGCCGGTGGCATACACCTGAAGGGCACGCCCCTCGCGCAGGAGCACCAGGCCGAGCGAATGGTCCAGTTCAGCATCGGTCAGGACGACGCCCTCCACCGGCACGTGGCGATTGCCGGCGGGCACGTGGCCGTTGAGCCGTTGCACCTGGTCCCGGACATCGGGTGACGCGTTGAGGAGGAACCAGTGCGTGCCGTCGGCGCTGACAGCGGCCGACGACTGTGACCGGGGAATTGCGGAGCGAGGATCGAGGCGGGCAGCACGACAAGTGGGACACCAGCAATTCCACTGCGGGAATCCGCCACCTGCAGCCGTTCCCAGCAGTATGACTTGCACCTGGAAAAGCGCCGAGGGCCCGCTTGCGCGAGCCCTCGGCGTCAATCCTGCTGCTTACAGGGTCGCGACGTAAGCGGTGACTTCCATCGTAACGGCGACGATCTCGGCCTCGGGCTTGGTCCAACGCATGGTAGCTCCAGTACTCTGAGGTGATTGGGCCTGCACGCGGCCCCCACAAATGGTTGGGTGTTGCCACCCAGCGGGAGAGTGCCTTCCCGGCGCAGCTCATACTATGGCAGGTGTCGTGCCGTCTTGAGCCGCAGTGCGATCTCACTCCACAACACCTTGCCTGACATTGACTTGAACAGCGTGAAGAGTGAGTGGTGCGGAGGGGTGGTCAGCGAGGTTTTGGGTGTCTTCACCCAATTCGGTGGGTGCTGTCACCCACCCAACCCAAACTTCTTCAGCCGATACCGGAGCGTATCCCGGGTAATTCCGAGCAGCTGGGCTGCCTTGGTCTGGTTTCCGCCCGACTCCGCGAGGGCGCGCTCGATGAGGGTCCGCTCCCATTTGCTCAGGTCGAGCGGATCGGCCGGGGCCGCCGCGGCGGTGCCGGGCGCGGCCGCGGCGGCGGGCGCCGTCGGTGTGCTCAGTGACAGGTGCTCGACGTCGAGCGTGTCTCCCTGGCTCCAGAGCACGGCGCGCTCGATGACGTGGCTCAGCTCGCGCACGTTGCCCGGCCACGGATAGGCGCGCATGAGTTCCCGGGCCTGGGCGTTGATCCGCCGCACCTCCCGGCCGTACTTCGCGCTGTAGTACTTCAGGAAATGATCCGCGAGCAGCGGAATGTCGTCGCCGCGCTCCCGGAGCGGTGGCAGGCGCAGCAGGATGACCGCGAGCCGGAAGTAGAGATCCTTCCGGAACCGGTCATGCTGCGCATCCCGCTCGAGGTCGCGATTGGTAGCCGCGAGGATGCGCACGTCGATCTTGCGGTCCCGGATGCCGCCCACCCGGCGCACCGTGCGGTCCTCGATGGCGCGCAGGAGCTTCCCCTGCAGCGCCAGCTCGATGTCGCCCACTTCATCCAGGAAGAGGAAGCCGCCCTCGGCAGCCTCGAAGAGCCCGAGCTTCGACTCCTTCGCGTCGGTGAACGCGCCCCGCTCATAGCCGAACAGCTCGGCTTCCATGAGCGAGGCAGGCAGGGCGGTGCAGTTCACGTCGATGAACGGCCGGCTGCCACGGGGGCCCGACGCGTGGATCGTGCGCGCCACGAGTCCCTTGCCGGTGCCGGTCTCGCCGGTGATGAGCACCGGCGGCGTCTCGTCGAGCGCCGCAATCTGCCGGGCGCGTTCCATGACCGCCTTCATGACGGTTGACGTACCGACGATTCCCGTGAAGGCGACGTCGTCGGCCGCCTTCTTCCGGTAATAGGAGAGTTCCTGGCGCAGTTGCGACGTCTCACGCGCGCGGTCGGCAAGCAGTCGCACCTCCTCGAGGTCCAGCGGCTTCTTGATGTAGTCGAACGCGCCGAGCTTCACCGCCTCCACCGCCCCCTCGATCGTGCCGAAGGCCGTCATGACGCACACGGAGATGGCCGCGTCGAACTCGCGGATCTTCCGGAGCAGGTCGATGCCGCTCATGCCCGGCAGGCGCACGTCGGTGAACACCACGTCGGGGCGTAGCCGGTCCAGCATCTCGAGGGCCTGCTCCGCGTCGCCCGCCACCTCGACTTCATAGCCGGCCTCCGCCAGGTACCCACGAATGGCGCGGGCGAGGGTCCGCTCATCGTCGACGAGGAGGATCGTGCCGCCGCTCATGCGTTCGCTCCGTTCGAGGCTGGCGCGGAGGGGAATTGGATCCGGACAGTGGTGCCCCGGCCCGGCGTACTGCTGATCTCGAGCGTGCCGCCGTTCTGCTCCACGAACCGCTTCGCGATCGCGAGTCCCAGCCCCGTGCCCTCCGGGCGCGTGGTAAAGAACGGGTCGCACACCGAAGGCAGCACGTCCTCGGGGATGCCCTTGCCGGTGTCGGCGACGTCCACCATCACGCTGCGCCGATCATCACTGGCGTGCGCGGCCAGCCGGAGCGTACCGCCGCCGGGCATCGCATCGAGCGCGTTGGCGATGAGCTCGTGCATCGTCTGCTCCACCTTCATGGGATCGAGCATGGTGTCGGGAAGGTCCTGGGGCAGGTCGGCCAGCAGGGTAACCGCCCGGTCCTGCAGGAGCTGGCTGAGGCCGGGCACGAGCCCCGCCACGAGCGTCGCCAGGTTCTCGCGCATGGCATGCACCGGCGCCGGGCGCGAGAACGTGAGCAGGTGCGCGATGCGCTTGTCGAGCCGATCTACCTCGCTGATCATCGACTCGAGTGACTCGCGTCCCGCCGGCGAATCGGGATGTTGCAGCGCAAGTTGCGCGGACGCGCGCAGGCTCGCCAGTGGATTGCGGAGGCCGTGGGCCACGCCCGCGGCCATCTGTCCCACCGACGCCAGCTTCTCCTGCTCTACCAGCCGGGCCTGCGCGGTCTCGAGCTGGCCCACCTTGGCCGCCAGTTCCGCGTTGAGGTGCACCAGGTCGGCACGTGACTGACGGAGGTTGGCCGTCATCTGCCGGAAACTCCGCGCGAGGTCGCCGATCTCGTCGCCGGAACGCGGGGTGATCGGGTGGTCGAGATCGCCGCCGCCCACCACCGCCATCGCCTGGCGCAGTTCGCCGATCGGACGCGCCAGGCTGCGCGCAATGAGCCATGCCCCGGCGAACCCGGCCGCCACCGAGAGCAGCAGGATCCAGAAGAGCAGCGTGCGCTCGCTGTTCACGATCTCGGCCACGCGGCTGAACGCCCGGGACACGCTGAACTCGCGCGCGCGCCGGTAGATCTGGTGATTCAGCTCGGTGAGGGCCGGGAGCAGCCGCTCCTTCATCTGCCCCTTCGCCAGGGCGTACGCCTCTGCGCGCTTCCCGAGGTCTTCAAACACGAAGACGCTGTCTGCTACCGCGCGGATCTCCATCTCGATGTGCCGCACGCCATCGGCCAGTTCCTTCTCGTCCGGCTGCAGTTCGGAGGTCCAGCGATCAAGCCAGTAGTCCACCACCTCGCTACTGAGCCGGAACTCCTCGCGCGCGCGCGGCTCCATGCCGCTGAGGGAGCGCCAGATCACCTCGCTCTGGTTGAACATCGCCGTCTCTACCTCGGAGTAGGTCCGGGTCCGTGTCAGGCTCTCGCCGAGGGTTTCCAGGGCGCGGCGTTCCAGCGCGTTGCTGCGGATTGCCTCGGCGCCCACCAGCAGCACCGGGAGGACCATGAGCCCGAAGCCGAGAAGGAGTTTCTGCTGGAACGTCATTGGGGGCGATCAACGGACGGCGATGCCGGCATGGGCCAAATATAGGCCCCGGCCCGGTGCGGCGGGGTGGCTAGTGCGCGGCCCCTCCACTGCCACTGACGCGGCCGGTCCGGAACAGCAGCAGCAGCGGCGTGGCCAGCAGGAACGCCGCGCCCATGATGAAGAAGACCTTCTCGAAGGCGATGACCCCCGCCTGGCCCTCGATCACCCGGGCCAGCAGGGCCTGGGCCTTCTGCTGTGCCGCCGCGAGGCTGCCGGTCTCGCCCAGCATCTTCTGCGTCACCTGCGCGAGCCAGCCGCGGGTGGCCTCGTCGTACACGGTGACGTGCGCCCGAAGCGCCTCTCGGCTCTGCTCGCGGAAGTGCGTCAGGAGGGTGGCGGTGATCGCGATGCCGAAGCTCCCGCCCAGTTGCCGGCTCAGGTTATAGAGGCCCGTGCCTTGGGGAATGTCTGATGCCGGCAGGCCTGCCACCGCGAGCCCGGTCAGCGGCACGAAGATGAGGCCGAGGCCCACACCACGAAGGATCATGGGCCAGAACAGGTCGCCCTGCCCGGTCTCCAGCGTGAAGTGGTAATGCAGCCGCATCGAGAGCGCGAAGAGCACCACGCCGAACGCGATCATCGGGCGCACGTCGATCTTGTTCGCCATCCGACCGGCAAACGCCATTGTCACCGCGGTCGCGATGGCCCCCGGCAGCAGCACGCGCCCGGTGTCCCAGGCGCTGAAGCCGAGGTAGTTCTGCAGGAAGACCGGCAGGGCGAAGACGCTCGAGTACAGCGCGAAGCCAAGGATGCTGGCGAAGAGCACGCCCACGGCGAGCTGCCGCCGCTTCAGCACGCGCAGGTTCACCATCGGGTGGGGTGTCGTGAGTTCATGCCATACGAAGGCGATCAGGCCGAACGCCGCGATCGCAGTTTCGATGATGATCTCCCGCGACTCGAACCAGTCCTTCGACTCGCCCCGCTCGAGCAGGATTTGCAACGCGCCCACACCCATGATGAGGAAGAGCAGGCCGAGCCAGTCCACGCCGCCGTCCTGACGGGCCTTGTACCGTGGTTCCGGCACGTACGACCAGGTGAGGTACGCCGCCAGGATGCCAAGCGGGATGTTGATGTAGAAGATCCAGGGCCAGGAGTAGTTATCGGTGATCCACCCGCCCAGTGTGGGACCGAGAGCCGGTCCCACCATGACGCCCATGCCGAAGATGGCAGTGGAGGTGCCCCGTTCCTTGAGGGGGAACACATCGAACAGGATCGCCTGTGCCGTGGAGATGAGCGCCCCGCCGCCGATCCCCTGAATGACGCGCCAGAATACGAGTGCCTCGAGGCTTCGCGCGCTGCCGCAGAAGAACGAGGCCGTCGTGAAGAGGATGATCGACCCGGTGTAGTAGTTCCGGCGCCCGAAGCGGACGGAGAACCAGCTCGTGAGCGGAAGGATGATGACGTTGGCCACGATGTAGCCGGTGCTCACCCAGGCCACTTCTTCCAGCGTCGCGCCCAGATTCCCCATCATGTGCGGAATCGCCACGTTCACGATGCTCGTGTCCACGAGCTCGAGGACGCTGGCGAGCGTGACGGCGAACGCGATGAGGTACCGGTGCCGGTAGACCTCCGCTTCCGATCGCTCGAGGCGCAGGGGAAGTGCGGCGATGGCCATGTTGCTGCCGCTACTTGACCCGGATCTTCACGTCCACCGACATGCCAGGCCGGAGCGGATGCGCCGGATCTTCCGCCGGTACTGCGATCCGCACCGGTACGCGCTGCACCACCTTGGTGAAGTTGCCGCTCGCGTTGTCGGGTGGGAGCAGCGCGAAGCGCGCACCCGTGGCCGGGCTGAGCGATTCGACAGTGCCCTTGAAAGTGGTGCCACGATAGGCGTCCACCGTGAACTCGACCGGGTCGCCCACTTTCACGTTCTGCAGCTCAGTCTCCTTGAGGTTCGCGGTCACCCACACGTCGGTGGATGGAACGATCGACAACAGGGCCTGGCCTGGCTGCACCAGTTCGCCCGGCTCCACCCGGCGGCGCGCGACGATCCCGCTGATCGGGGCGGTGATGACCGTGTATCCCACCTGGGTTTCGGCAGTGCCCGCCGCGGCGTCCGCCGCCGCAAGGCGGGCATCAGCGCCCTTCAGAGCTGCCGCAGAGGCCGCGATCTGACTCCTCGCCGCGGTCGCCTGGCGCCGCGCCGCATCGAGGTTGGCGATCGCCGCGTCATTGGCGGCCTGGGCTGCATCGAGCTGCTGGGCCGCGATCACCTTCGTGGCCGCCAGCCCGCGATAACGCTCGAGGTCGGCCGCCGCCTTCCGGGCCGCGGCTTCCGCCGCCGCGACCGTGGCTTCCGCGCCCGCCGCTTGTGCTTGCGTCGCAGCCAGCTGCGCCGCCGCCTGGCCCGCATTGCGGCCCGTACCGGCCTGGGCACGGGCCGAGGCGAGGTCGGCGCGGGCCTGCTCCAGCCGCAGCTGCAGGTCGCGCGCGTCCAGCACCACCAGCGTGTCACCCCTCTTCACCTGCTGGTTGTCTTCCACCAGCACGCGGCTCACGAAGGCTTGTACCTTGGGCGCGATCGGCGTGATATGCCCGTCGACCTGCGCGTTGTCGCTGGTCACGACGAGCCGGCTGGCGAGCCAGGTGCGAATACCCCACGCGGCGCCGGCCGCCACCAGGAACAGGATCACCACGAGTCGTACGCGCGAGGCGCGGGTGGCGGGTTCGCTCTCCGGCGCCGTGGCGGCGCGGGACGGAGCGGCAGAAATATCAGTCAGCACGTCAGTCATGATCGGGGCTCGCTGGTGCAAGTACGGTGCGTCACTGGCTGTTCGCGGGCACAATGATGCCGAGCGCGCGGTATGAATTGACCCGGGCGATGTCCAGGGAAACCCGGGCCTGGATGAGCGCGTCGCGCGCGCCCACGAGGTTGCGTTGCGCATTGGTCGTCTCGACGCTGCCTGCCACGCCGGCCGCGACCCGCTCATCCGCCTGCGTGAGCTCGAGGTCGGCAAGGCGGAGCCGCTGCACCGCCACGGCCAGCTCTTCCCGCGCGGCGGTCAGGTCGAGCACCACCTGCCGCGCTTCGGCATCCACCTGCTGGGTCACATCGTACTCCCGCAGTTTCTGCGCGTCATAGCGCGCGGTCTGCTCATCCCGGCGCTTCTGCCGGCGCAGGCCATCGAAGATCGGTACGGAGATCCCGACCTGTACCGCCCAGGTGCCGGCGAGCGCGTCCGTCTGCTGGCCGCTCTCCTGCACTGATCCGGCGACCCCGGCGCTCGGCAGGTTTTCCTGCCCCACCGCCCGGCGGCTCAGTCGCACCGCTTCCGTGCGGCGATGCTCGGCCAGCACCTCGGGGCGGTGATCCTTCGCGAAGACAACCGCCGAGTCCTGATCGGTGGGCAACTGCTGGTCTTCCTGTCCCAGCGAATCCGCCAGCTCGATCGGCGTCTCCGGCGGTACGCTCAGGGCGCGGGCGAGGTCGAGCTTCGCCCGCGAGAGCTGGTTCCGGGTGATCACCAGCTGGGTGCGGACCGCCGCGAGGTTCACCTCGTTGCGGGTGACGTCGATGGCAGCGTTGATCCCGGCGTCGGCCAGCTGTCGCGCCTGGGAAAGGAGGTCAGCGGCAATCACGCTGTCGGCCACGCGCGCGCGGATCGTCTCGGCGATGCCCAGGACCCGCACGTACGCCACGCCCGCGAGCGCGGCAGCATTGCTGCCGGTGGACTGCGCATCGAACGAGGCTGCGACCGAAGAGTCGGACGCGGACTGCACCCGGCTGATCGCTGCGAGGTTCACGAGCGATTGCGCGCCGGTGAGACGGAAGTGATAGAGGTTGAATGGGTCGGTGATGCCCGTGGCGATCGGGATGCCGAACTCGTCGAGGTTGAGCGTCTGGCGCGAATAGTCCGCCTGGCCCGCCACCTGGGGCAGCAGGTCGGCGCGCCGCTGGCCTACGCGCGACTGCGCCACGTCGGCATTGAGCCGGGCTACCGAGGCGGCCACGCCTCGCTGCCAGGCCCAGCGCATCGCGTCATCCAGCGTGAGCGGTCCGGGTGGAACGAGTGTCGGTGCCTGTGCTGCGAGGGGCGAAGCGGCAAGCAATGATGCGACCACGGTCATGCGAAGGAAATGCATGGTCAGCGTCCGGTCCCGGTGTCGCGTGGCAGGACGCCGTGCAGCACGAGGTCGATGGTGCCCGAGACGATCGCCTCCTCGGTGAGTGGTGCCGGGTCGAGGGGCGCGAAGAAGTGCAGCATCTTGCTGCCCATCACCAGCAGAGAAGGCATGGCGCGCGCGGCGAACTGTGCCTGCTCCGGCCGCACCTCGCCTGCGGCCACGCCCTGGGCCAGCACCGCAAGGCCGAGCGCGCGCACCCGGAGGATCACTTCTTCAAAGTAGAAGCGGGCAAGCTCGGGGAAGTTGTTCAGCTCGCCGTGCACCAGCTTGATGATGCGCGCCATCGAGGGATCGCCCACCACCGCCCAGATGCGGCGCATGAGTCGCTCGAGCTTGGTGCGCGTGTCGCCCTCGGCATGCAGCAGCTCCCGTTCACCCTCCTCGAGCACGCTCACGATGCGCGCGCGGATCATGGCGCGGAACAACGCTTCCTTCGAATCGAAGTAGAGGTACAGCGTTCCCTTGCTGACGCCGGCCCGACGGGCGATGTCCTCGAGTCGCGCGCCCGAAAAGCCCTGCGCACCGAAAACCTCCAAGGCGGCGTCCAGGATCTCTTCGGGGCGGGCGTCGGGGCGGCGTTGCCAGCGGGGGGAAGGTGATGTCTCAAGCACGGTGTTGCGGCTCCTGATATAACTGACTGGTCAGTAATATATCGAGATGGGAGCGGTCCGCAATACCGTTGACCAAGGTGCGGCAAGCCTTTCCCGCCGTTGGCGATAGATATTTCGAGACGGTCGCGGCCCAAACTCTTGCCTGACGGGGCCCCTGTCCGTAATATTGACCAACCCGCACGGGAGGCCCCCTGCCGATGTCGGATGCATTCCGTAGCTCCGACGAGTTCGACGAACAGGCCCACCAGCTCTACAACGAAGGATCCTACGAGGAAGCGCTCGCGCTGCTGCGCGAGGGGCTCTCGCTGTATCCCAACGCGGTGGAATTGCACGTCGGCTCCGCCTACGCCCATCTCGCCCGCGAGGACTACGCGTGGGCCCGCCGCAGCTTCGAAACCGCCATCGCGCTCGATCCCGACAATGAGGACGCCCTGGCGGGGCTGGGCGAGGCGCTGCTCAAGCTGGGCGACCGGGCCGGTGCGCTACGCGCGTATGAACGCATCGTGGCGCTCGGGTTCCGCGAAGACCTCGAGCTCATGTTGCAGCTGGGCCGGGCCTGCTTCCGCGAGGGCCTGCTGGCGCAGGCCCACCGCTACTTCGAGCTCGCCGTTACCGCGCACGGCGAGTCGCCCGAGGCGGCGGCCTGTCTCGGCTATGCCTCGCACCGGCTCGGCAATGATCCCGGCGCGCTCTTCTGGATTCGCCGGGCGCTCGAGCTCGAGCCACAGTATCCCGAGGCGCGGATCTACCTCGCGAACATGCTGTATGACCGCGGCGAGACCGAAGCCGCGCTGCACCACCTCGAGCGCACCGAGCCGGACGATCACTACGACGAGCTCGGCTTGTGGCGCTGCATCGAGCTCAAGAAGACCGTCTACCGACTGCCCGATGATGACCTCGAGCTGGGGCCATGGTACAGCCGGCTCGGCGAGGTGGCCGGTGAGCCCGATGCCATCGACATGCTGCTCGCCGAGATCGAGGCGCAGCAGCCGGATGGCACCGTACGCGATCCGCACCAGCTCGAACTGTTCGGTACCCTGCTCACGGAACTCCAGGCGATGCAGAAGCGCCCCGGCGGCGATTCGCACCACGTTGCGACCCTGGCGGGCCATTCCTTCCGGGGCACGTGGGACGAGATCCTGATGCAGATGAAGGCGGCCGAACCCGAGTGGGCCGATGCGCCGATGAGCGAGTTCATGGCGAGCCTGGCCCGCCGTGGGCGTACCGAGACCGGCATCGTCATTCCACTGACCGATGCAGAAGCATTCATCCGGGGAAGCTCGGAAGCGGGAGTGCTTCGGATCCTGCACTGAAACGCCGTAAACAGTGAACGGTGAACCGTAAAACGGGTGCCGACTCCCGTTCACGGTTCACTGTTTACCGTTCACGATCTCACTACCTTTCCCTCATGACCGACACAGCCACTTCACCCCGCCGCTGGACGGCCGACGTCCACCGCGAGGTGCTCCCAAACGGCCTCACGCTCCTCGTGCAGCGCGATGATTCCGCGCCCGCGGTGGCGGCCGTGACGCACGTCCGCGCTGGCTTCTTCGATGAACCCGATCGGTGGATCGGCATCTCGCACGTGCTGGAGCACATGTTCTTCAAGGGCACGCCCACGCGCGCCGTGGGTCAGATCGCGCGGGAAACGAAAGCGGCCGGCGGTTACCTCAATGCCTCGACCTCCTACGACCGCACGAGCTACTTCGTGGTGCTCCCGGCATCGGCCCTGGCGCGGGCCGTGGACATCCAGGCGGACGCGCTGCGGCACTCGCTCATCGACGCCGGCGAGCTCGAGCGCGAATTGCGCGTCATCATCCAGGAGGCGAAGCGGAAGCTGGACACGCCCGACGCGGTGACATACGAGACACTCCACGAACTGATGTTCGACCGTCACCGGATCCGCCGCTGGCGCATAGGCACCGAGGACCAGCTCGCCGGTTACACGCGCGACGACGTGGCCGGCTATTACCACTCGCGCTATGTGCCCGAGCGTACGATCGTCTCCGTTGTGGGTGCCGTGCCGGTCGAGGAGACGCTCGCCGTTCTGCGCGCGGCCTATGGTGACTGGTCCCCGGCGCCGGGCGCGGTCGATCCCTCTCCGGAGGAGCCGCCGCGCGAGGGTGTGCGGGCGCGCACACTGCGTGGCGACGTGACGCGCGCCGAGCTCTCGCTCGGCTGGCGGACGGTGGACGCGCTGCATCCTGATAGCGTACCGCTCGACGTAGCGGCGGCAGTGCTGAGCGCCGGTCGCGGCAGCTGGCTCTACCGCATCCTGCGCGAGCCCGGCGTCGTCACCGGTGTCAGCGCGGCGAACTATGCCCCGGGCGACGTCGGAGTCTTCTCCATTTCAGCCGATGTCGAGCCCGACCGCGTCGACCAGGCGCTCGAGGGAATCGCGTCGGCCACCAGCCGGCTCGCGCTCCTCGGTCCGGGAGAGACCGACCTCAGTCGCGCGCGGACGCTGCTGCTGGCGCGATGGGCGCGCCGGAGTGAGTCGATGGAAGGGCGCGCGTCGGCCCTGGCGAGTGCGGAGGCGCTCGGGCGCATCGAGCTGCTCGACGAGGAGTACGAGCGGCTCGGCAGCATCTCCGCTGATGAGGTGCGTGAAGTGGCGCGGCGCTACCTGCTTCCGGAGAGCGTGAGTGGCGTGGTCTATCTGCCCGATGGCGTGGGCGAAGATCTCACCGCCGAGCGCCTTGCGGCCGCGTTCGCGGTGGCCCCACTCACCTCCATCGTTTCGCCCGAGGCGCGGCCGCCGGCGCCGCGTGCGCCGCGGAAGGCACAGGGCACGCGCACGGCTGAAGTCCTGCACGTTACGCTGGGCGGGCTCGATCTCCTCGTGCGGCGCAAGCCGGGCGTGCCGGCGGTGACGCTGGGCTACTACGTGCCTCGCGATGCCTCCGAGGCTCCCGGCATGGCGGGTATCGGCGCGCTGGCAATGCGGTCTCTGACTCGAGGCGCCGGGTCGCTCGACGGCGCGGCGCTCGCCTTTGCTGCCGAGGGCCTGGGCGGCACGCTGAGCGCGAGCGCCGGCATCGACTGGGCCGGGCTCAGCCTCCCGGTCCTGAGCGGGAACCTCGCGCCGGCCGCGACGCTGTTGCGGCTCGCCGCCTTCGAGCCCGCCTTCAATGAGGTGGACGTGCTCACCGAGCGCGGACTATTGCTCGAGGAAGCACGCCAGGTGGCGGATGACATGTTCCGCTACCCGTTCCTCCTTGCCTTCGGCGCGGCATTTCGCGATCGCGGCTACGGCCGACCAGTGGGCGGTACCGTGGAGACCCTGCCCACGCTGGGCCTCGACGACGTGCGGACCTGGCACCGCAACAGTTTCGCCGGCCGGCGCGGTGCGCTGGTGGTGGTGGGCGACCTCGATCCGGATTCGGCGGCGACGGAACTGGCCGGTGTGTTCGCGGATGTGCCGGGTGCGGCGGTGGCCCCGGCGCGTGCGCGACAGCTGGTCGACCCCGATCCTGCCGACTGGCTGCGGGTCACGCCGCGCGCCAAGGCGCAGACGGCGTTTGCGATGGCCTTCCCCGGCCCTGATCGCCGCGACCCGCTGCGTCATGCGGCGGACGTATGGGGTGCGGTGGCGAGCGGCCTGGGAGGACGCTTGTTCGACAAGCTCCGTGACCGCCGGTCCCTCGCGTACACAGTGGTGGGCACCGCATGGCCCCGACGCGACGGTGGCGCCATCCTCACATACATCGCGACCTCTCCTGAGCGCGAGGAGGAGGCGCGAAGCGCGATGCTGGAGGAACTCACGCGCTTCGCCGAAGAGCGGGTCAGCGAGCAGGAGCTGAGGGAGGGCGTGAACTATCTGTCGGGCCAGGCGGCGGTTTCCCGCCAGAGCGCCGGGGCCGTGGTGGGGGAAATCGTCGATGCGTGGCTGGCCGGTGAGGGCCTGCGCGAACTGGAGGATCCGGCGGCGCGCTACCGCTCGGTGACGGCGGAAGCGATTCGTGAGGTGGCGGGGGCGGCGTTTTCGGGTAACCGCGCGGAGGGAGTGGTCAGGGGAGCGTAACGCCCAACCGTCGGACGATGACCTCCAGGCCTCGCTCCAGTTGCACGCCAGGACGCCCGGCGAGGTCGATGAGGCAGATCCCTTCGGCGGCCACCGCATGCAGCACGATGTGGCCCTCGCGACAGAGCAGTGCGACCGATATCTCGCTGGGTGAGGATCGCGTCACCGGTGGCCCCTCCGCCGACATGCCCATGGCGCCCGCCGCTCCGACGGCGGCTACCGCGAGTTGACTCTCGTCCAGCAGCCGCTGGGGCGCGATGCCATCGAGCTCGACCGTCCGCAGGGCGTAATGTGCCACCTCAGCTGACCCGCGCCGGCCAGCGGCCCACCGCGTCGCGATATCCCTCCGGCACGCCCAGATCGTACAGCCTGGCGGGCACGCTCACGCCGTCGAGCGCGCCCCGGGCGGCGATGCGCTGCAGCACCGGGCGGTCATCGACCTCCGCACCCGGCGGCACGGCCGCGGCCGCCGCGTCGAAATCGTCGAACGCATCGCTGTTGTAGGCGACCCGTCCGGTGGGTGCGAGCACCGGTGCGTCCTCCACATCGAACCGGCCCAGGCTCGATCCTCGCGCATCGAGCGCGTCGACCAGCATCCGTCCGGTGTCCAGCGTGCGCGCGGTGGCGCGACCAAGCGCACCGGTGCGGGCGGCCTCCACCTTTCCGATCTCGACGAGGGCCACCGTGGTACGGCGTGACGCCCGGTACGCGGCGAGCACGGCGGTGGTGGGGTTGGGCCCGTCGAAAAGCTGGTCTGGTTGCAGCAGCAGGAACGGCGAGCCGGCGAG
This sequence comes from uncultured Gemmatimonadales bacterium, assembly GCA_963822925.1. Lineage (GTDB taxonomy): Bacteria > Gemmatimonadota > Gemmatimonadetes > Gemmatimonadales > GWC2-71-9 > JAGGAG01. Next base: position 270,736 of record CAWGJN010000001.1, on the reverse strand, counting down.
CGCGTCCCGTGCCGACAGTATCGCGTCGCCCAGCCCGCGGAATGCCGTCTGCGGCACGAACTCGAGTTCGAGCGGGCCCTGGTACTGCCGCGCGGCCGCCTCGATGACCGGCTTGTGCGGCGTCACGATCAGGATGACGCGCAACAGTCCCGCGGAGGCAGCCTCATCGAGCGCCCAGTAGAGTGCCGGCTTGAGGCCGATGGGCAGCATTTCCTTGGGAACCCAGTTCGTGATCGGGCGGAGCCGGCGGCCGAGGCCGCCGCAGGGGATGATCGCAGTATCGAGTGCCATCAGAACATCGACATGGCGAGAAAGGTGCGAAGGTTGTCGTTGGTGGCACGCAGCCGGGCCGAGAGCATGCGCACGAACGAGCGGAGCACGACGTAGGCGAGTTCCTTGTCGAACTCCAGCAGCATTTCCAGGTCGGGTCGCGTGATCGTGGCGAGCACGCAGTCTTCCGCTGCGATAGCGTCCGTGGATCGTTCCGAGCGGTCGAGCACGCTCATCTCGCCGAAGCAGGTGGCGGGCTTGAGCACCGCCAGTGCCTCTTCGCCGGCGTTGGGGATGTCGCGGCTGATGCGCACGCTCCCGGTGACGATGATGAAGAGCCGGTTGCCGGGCTCACCTTCGCGGAAGATGATCTCGCCGGAGCGGTATGTTTGCTCCAGGCAGATTTCCGCCACCCGGCCCAGTTGCGCCTCGTCGAGGTCGGCAAAAAGGGCCGTATTGCGCAACACTGAAAGGTTCATGGCACGCCGGGAGGCCGCAGGTGGCGAAGGTGACCGAAGCTAGTCCCGCCCTTGGGGGCGAGCAAGCGCGTCCGCGATGGGGCATTGCCGACGTCTGCTCCGCGCTGCGCATCCCCCTGGCGGTGGCATTCGTGCTGCTCCCGGGCACGCCGGCACGGCTGGCGATCCTCGGGCTGGCCGCCGTGTCCGACCTGCTCGACGGCTTCCTCGCGCGGCGACTCGGTCCCTCGCGCCTCGGCGTTTTCGTCGATCCCGTTGCCGACCGGCTGTTCATGGCCTGCGGGTTCGGCGTCGTGGCATTCTCCGGACTCCTGCACTGGTGGGAAGTCGGGGGCGTGTTGTTGCGGGACATCGCGGCGTCCCTTGCATTCTTCATCACGGCGGGACTGGGTCGCGCGTCGTCCATTCCGGCGCGGCTGGGAGGGAAGGCCGTGACGCTGGCCCAGCTGCTCACGCTCTTCGCCTACCTGGTGGCGCCGGCGTACCTGCGTCCCATGGCCTGGGCTACGAGCGGCATCGGCCTCTACGCGATCTGGGACTATTACCATGCACGTCGCCTGCGACGGCGACTGGGGTCACAATGAACCGGAAGGGATGCGGATGGAGACCAAGCACGTCACGCTCGCCTGGACCGGCGGCTTGCGCTTCAGCGGAGGGGAATCCGGCGGTCCCACCACGCTCATCGACGGCGACAATGCCGAGGCGCCGGGACCGATGCTGCAGTTGCTGCTGGCGGCGGCGGCGTGCAGCGGAGCGGATGTCGTGGACATCCTCGCAAAGATGCGCGAGAAACTCAGCAGTCTCGACATCGAGGCCTGGGGCGACCGGCGGGATGAGGCGCCTCGTCGTTATACCAGCCTGCGGCTTCGTTTCCGGGCCAGGGGTGAATCGCTGGATGAGGCGAAGGTGAGACGTGCCATCGACCTGTCCCTCGAGAAGTATTGCTCGGTGCTGCACTCGCTCGCGCCCGACATAGCCGTGAATTACGAGCTCGAGCTTGGCTGAACCCCGTAAACATGAACGCCCCGGCGGATTTGCCGGGGCGCGCATCACCTGCAGGGACCGCGGAGCTATCAGGCGGCGCCTGAGCCCGCCGTCTCCTTGCGCCGTACCGGCTGGCAGTACCGCTCGCCGAGCTCGCGAAGCTGCGTCAGCTCCGTGTCGGTCAGGTCGTCATACCGTTCGGCGAGATACTGCATGGTGTCGTCCATCCATTCCTTCTGGTGTTCCGGAAGGGCTTCGATGACGCCGCAGCGCAGGATGTGACTGAACAACTCGTCACGCGCCTGGTCCTGCGTGGAAGCAACTGCCGGTGTGCTACGGGTCTTCTTCTGCTTGGACATCCCTTCCCCTATGCTGGAGCCGTGTACTTCGCGCCGGTAACTATAACCGGATAGCACTATATGGTGCAAACCCCGTGCTCAACCGCTGCGCGTGTGCCCCAGGCCGCTGCGGTAGCGTGACTTAGGTGGCTTTTGCCCGTCCCGTGGCCGGGCGATATACATTTCCCCGCCGTACACCTGAGAGGACGCGAACGCGTCCGGTGAGGGCAGTCCATGGCGGAGCATGAAGAGCTCTACGATGACGCGCGGGCCGATCGGCTCAAGGCACTGCTGCGCCGTCTCGCCGACCTCATCCGGGAGCTGGACCGGAAGGACACCCTGCTGGCATCGAGCGCCGAGCTGCAGCGCATGCTGGGTGACGCGCGGAGCGAGCTGTTCCATTACGAGGTGCGCAGCACCTATGATACGCCCGAAATCGCCGAACACCGGCAGCTCGTTGAGGACGCGTTGAACAACCCCTTTACCCTCGAAGACCCGGAGGACGAAGAGCCATGGCGGCGCCCGCGCCCAGCGGATTGAAGCGGTTCTATGTCGTGCTCGCGGCTGTGGCCGTGATCGGCGTTGGCGCCATGCTGCTCATGTCGCAAAAGAAGGCCGTGAGCATTCCGGTGGACGCGACCATAGCCGTGAGCGACACGGCAGGGTTCAACGGGTACATCCTGGGGAGCGCGAGTGCGCCGGTCGAGGTCACCGTCTATGCCGATTACCAGTGTCCGGCCTGTGCGGGTTTCGACGCGGTACAGTTCCCAACGGTGAAGGAGCGCCTCATCGACGCCGGCCGGGTACGCTGGCGTTATCGCGACTTTCCGCTCAGCAACATCCATCCGCAGGCGCGACTCGCGGCGCATGCCGCGGCCTGCGCCGATGAGCAGGGCAAGTACTGGGAGATGCATCGGTTCATCTATGAGGCGCAGAACGACTGGGCCTTCCAGTCCGACGCGGTGAGCGAGCTGCACAACCTGGCCAAACCGCTGGGTATCGACATGGGGAAGTACGACGCGTGCATGCAAAGCGCGAAGTATGCCGGACGCATCCAGGCAAGCTTCGACGAGGGCATGAGGCTGAAGGTCCCGTCGACGCCCACGTTCGTGATCGGCGGGCGCATGACGAGCGGCGGCATTCCGTACGACATGCTGAAGCACATCGTAGACTCGATCGCCCCGCTGCCGGCCGCACCCACCCAGTGAGCCGAGGCCGGCCCCGCCTGCTTTCGTGACACACGATACCCGCGCCGGTCGCTCCAGGAGCGAACTGGCGTTCCTCGCCCTTGGGGCCCTCGGCGTCGTCTACGGCGACATCGGGACCAGCCCACTCTACGCGCTGAAGGAGTGCTTCAACCCGGTGCACGGGTTGTCCGCCACGCGCGAGAACGTGATGGGGGTGATGTCCCTGGTGTTCTGGGCCATGAATTTCGTGGTCTCCTTCAAGTACATCACGTTCGTGTTGCGGGCCGACAACCGCGGCGAGGGCGGCATCCTGGCGCTCCTCGCCCTGGTGCGGCCGCACGGGCAGCGGGCAACGCGGCGGCGCGTAGTGCTCATCGGGGCGGGTCTGTTCGGCGCCGCACTGCTCTATGGCGACGGCATCATCACGCCCGCGATCTCGGTGCTGGGTGCGGTGGAGGGCCTCACCGTGGCCACCAGCATCTTCGAGGGCTGGGTGCCCTATCTGTCGGCGGCCATCCTGCTGGTGCTCTTCATGGTGCAGCGCACCGGCACCTCCCGGGTCGGGGCCGTGTTCGGCCCGATCATGGTGATCTGGTTCGTGTGCATCGCACTGCTCGGCATCCGGGGCCTCATGCAGGATCCCTCCGTGCTCGCCGCCATCAACCCGGTGCATGCCGTCCGGTTCTTCCGCGATGACGGCATGGCCGGCTTCCTCATCCTGGGATCGGTCGTGCTCGTGGTCACCGGCGCCGAGGCGCTCTACGCCGACATGGGGCACTTCGGTCGCCGGCCGATCCGCCTCGCGTGGTTCGCCGTGGCGCTGCCAGCGCTGCTGCTCAACTACTTCGGCCAGTCCGCGTGGCTGCTGCATCATCCTGACGCGCTGCACAATCCCTTTTATGCGCTGGTGCCGGGATGGGCACTGTATCCGATGGTCGCCATCGCCACCGCGGCGGCGGTCGTTGCGTCACAGGCGCTCATCTCGGGTGCCTTCTCGCTGACGCAGCAGGCGGTCCAGCTGGGCTATTCGCCGCGGGTCACCATCCAGCACACCTCCGCCCGGGAATCGGGGCAGATCTACATCCCGCAGGTGAACGCCCTTCTCTGCATCGGCTGCATCGCGCTGGTGCTGGGGATGCGGAGCTCGACAGCGCTGGCCGGGGCGTACGGCATCGCGGTCACCGGCACCATGATCATCACCACGCTCCTCTTCCACACGGTGACGCGCGAGCGGTGGCACTGGCCCGTCGCAGTGTCGGGAGCGCTGGCGCTCCTGTTCCTGGTGGTCGACCTCGGCTTCTTCGGCGCCAACCTGGTGAAGGTGGCGAGCGGGGGGTGGATCCCGCTGGTGATTGCGGCCGTGATCTACCTGCTCATGACCACGTGGAGCGTGGGGCGCCGGCGCCTCTGGGCGATCGTGAAGGAGAACACCCTCCCGTTCGACCTCTTCCTTCCCGACATCGCTCGGCGCAAGCCGCCGCGCGTGCCCGGCACTGCGGTGTTCCTCACCTCGGAAGCCTCGGGCGCGCCCCCGGTGCTGCTGCACCACCTGAAGCACAACAAGGTCCTGCATGAGCGCGTGGTGATCATGTCTGTGGCCACCAACGACATCCCGCTGGTGCCGGCGGCCGAACGCATCGAGAGCGAGTCACTGGGGGAAGGGTTCTACCTGGTGAAGGCGCACTATGGCTTCATGGAAACGCCCGACGTGCCCCTCGCGCTGCTGCAGTTGTCGGACGAATTGCGCAGCGGGGGAAAGGATACCGCCACCTTCCGCACCGCGGACACGAGTTTCTACCTGGGGCGGGAGACGCTCATCGTCCTGCCCAAGCCGAAGGCGAAGCCGGGCGCGCCGCCGCGCTCCGCCTCATCATCGGGCGAGGGGATCGGCGGGCTTCCCGGCATGCCGCGGTGGCGCAAGAAGCTCTTCGCCCTGATGGCGCGCAACGCACAATCGGCCACCGCCTTCTTCCAGCTTCCACCAAACCGGGTGGTGGAGCTCGGCGCCCAGATCCAGTTCTGAGTCAGGACTCTTCCGCCTCGTAGGTTTCCCGGAGGCGCGCCACCACAGCGGGATCCGCCAGCGTCGTCGTGTCACCCAATGCCCGTCCCTCCGCAATGTCCCGCAACAGGCGTCGCATGATCTTGCCACTCCGTGTCTTGGGGAGGTCGGCGGAGAACAGGATATCGTCGGGGCGCGCGATCGCGCCGATCTTCTTCGCCACGTGTTCCTTCAGGTCATCGCGCATCTCCGCCGTGGCGGCATGGCCTTCTTTGAGCGTCACGAACGCGGCAATCGCCTGGCCCTTGAGCTCGTGGGCCTTTCCGACCACGGCGGCCTCCGCCACCGCCGGATGGTCCACCAGAGCGCTCTCCACCTCCATCGTGCCGATGCGGTGCCCGGCCACGTTCAGTACGTCGTCCACCCTTCCGAGAATCCACCAGTAGCCATCGTCGTCCACCTTGGCCCCGTCGCCGGCGAAGTAGCGTCCGGGAAAGCGGCTCCAGTAGGTCTCGCGGTAGCGGGCGTCATCGCCGTAGATGGTGCGCAGCATGCCGGGCCACGGTTCGGTAAGGACCAGGAATCCACCTCCCTTCTCGAGCACCGTCCCGTGCACATCCACCAGCTTTGCGCTGATGCCGGGGAAGGGAATGGTGGCGGAGCCCGGTTTGGTCGTGATGACGCCGGGCAGCGGCGTGATCATGATCCCCCCGGTTTCCGTCTGCCACCAGGTGTCCACGATCGGGCAGCGGTTGGCGCCGATGTGCTCGCGGTACCACATCCACGCCTCGGGATTGATCGGCTCGCCCACGCTCCCCAGCAGCCGCAGCTGCGACAGATCGTGCCGGGCCGGGTGCTCCGGTCCCCACTTCATGAACGCCCGGATCGCCGTGGGTGCCGTGTAGAACACCGTGACGCCGTAACGCGCGCAGATCTTCCAGAAGCGATCCCGCTCGGGCCAGTCGGGCGCGCCCTCATACATGATTACCGTGGCGCCGATGGCGAGCGGTCCGTACACCACGTAGGAGTGCCCGGTGACCCAGCCGATGTCGGCGGTGCACCAGAAGACGTCCTCGTCCTTCAGGTCGAAGACGTACTTCGTGGTGGCGGCCACCTGCGTCAGGTAGCCGCCGGTGGTGTGCACGATGCCCTTCGGCTTCCCGGTGGTGCCCGAGGTATAGAGGATGAACAACATGTCCTCGGCATCCATCGGCTCCGCAGGACAGGCCGGTGAGGCCTGTTCCAGCAGCCGGTGCCACCAATGGTCACGTCCCTCGCGCATGGTGGCGAACGCCTCGTCGCCCTCGCCTCCCGGCCGTCGGCGTACCACGACCACGTGCCTGATCGAGGGACAGTCGGTGAGGGCCTCGTCGGCGAAGCGCTTGAGCGGAAGCACGCTGCCGCGACGGTAGCCGCCGTCGGCGGTGATCAGGACCGTGCACTCGGAGTCGTTGATGCGATCGCGCAGCGCCTCTGCCGAGAAACCGCCGAACACAACGGAGTGCACGGCGCCGATGCGCGCGCACGCGAGCATCGCGATTGCGGCCTCGGGGATCATCGGCAGGTAGATGGCGACGCGGTCGCCCTTCTGCACGCCCAGCTGCTTGAGCGCGCTGGCGCACCGACCGACTTCCTGGCCCAGTTCCCAGTAGGTGTATACGCGCCGGTCGCCAGGCTCGCCTTCCCAGATGATCGCGGCCTTGTTGCGCCGCGCGCTGCTCAGGTGCCGGTCGACGCAGTTGGCGGCCACGTTGAGCTGGCCGCCGCTGAACCACCTCGCATGCGGGGCGGTCCACTCCAGCACCGACTGCCATGGACGGGTCCAGGCGAGTGTCCGGGCCTGCTCCGCCCAGAACGCGAGGCGGTCGCGCGCGGCGTCGTCGTAGAGCGCCTGAGTACCGTGGGCCGCTCCCGCGAAACCCGGTGTGGGAGGGAAACGGCGCTGTTCACTGAGCAGCGTACTGAGCTGAGAGGACATGACGGGCGTCTCTGGAGAAGGTAGAAACGCGAAAGTGCAAGTTTCCGCACAGGTACGTGCAGAGCGTTGCTTGGCGGTCTGCCGGAGAAATCCGCGAAACTCGGTGCGGCGCGCTGCAGCGGAGGAGCCAAGTCGTGTGAATATAGGCACCTGGCAAACGTGGCATCAGTCTCGCTATGTCATGGGACGGGACGCAGCGTCGTCCCGACAATTGAACCTGATCCGCCCGATAAGAGCACACCCGGAGTGATCCGGGGCCGCAAAACTAGAGGTCTCGACTGTACCGCACTACGGCGGTTCGCGAGATAGCTCGGTGCCGAAGGTGGAGAAATTTGCGGGCAACCGCGGGTTTCCTTATCGGGTGTGGGAGCAGAATCATGCGATCCACACCTCAGTTCGTACGGGAGATGGCTGCACCCGAGACCCTGGGTCTCGACACACGAGTCGCATTCCGCACTGGAGCTTTCGAGCTCCTCGAGTCGATGCCTGAGGGTGAGGGCCGGCTCATCGTCGATCTCGCTGCCACAGGACACGTGGATTCCGCAGGTCTCGGCGCACTGATGCTGGTGCAGCGCCGGGCCGCAGAACGACGGCAGGCAGTCGTCCTCGAGAATCCGAGCGACGAACTCCGTTTCCTGCTCAACATCACGAAGCTCAGCATGCTCTTCGAGTTCGAACCCGCAGGGGTCTGAGAGACGGCGGCGCAGCGCAAGCTGCGTCGTCCCGGTGGCAGGTCGGAACGAGGTCTGGCAACGCCCCGCTCCGGCCTGTCATCGTTTTCATGAGCGGCACGGCGGCAGGTTGCCGCTGCCGGTAGACGGCGCGGCGAGCGGCCATTAGTCTCCCGCCGTGACCGACGCCAATTCCCGCAACCAGGGTCCGCTGCTCCAGGCCACCGGCCTGCGCCGCAGCTTTGGCGAACGGTTGGTGCTCGACGGGGTCGACCTTACGCTTGCGGAAGGCGAGACCATTGCGGTGATCGGCCCCAACGGCGTGGGAAAGACTACGCTGCTCCGGATTCTCGCGGGATTGCTGCGCCCTTCCGCCGGCACGGTGCTGCTCGACGGCCTCGCGGTGCGCACGGCAGACCCGCAGAGTCGTGCCGCGATCGGGCTCCTCTCACATCGCGCGATGCTCTATGACGACCTCACCCTGCAGGAGAACCTCGAGTTCGTGGCGCGGCTGCATGGCCTGCACGAACCGCGCAGGGTCGCCCGCGAGGCGCTGGACCAGGTGGAGCTCCTTGCCCGCGCCGGCGACTCGCCGCGCACGCTCAGTCGCGGCCTGATCCAGCGCGCGGCCCTGGCGCGCGCGCTCCTGCATGCGCCGCGGCTCCTGCTGCTGGACGAACCGTTCACCGGGCTCGATGCCGCGGCGACGGGACGCCTCACATCACTGCTTGCCGCACGCCGTCCTGCAGGTCTCGGCACCATCATCGTGACGCACCAGGTGCATGAAGCGCGGGACGTCGCCTCGCGCGTGCTCGCGCTCCACGCAGGCAGCATCGGGATCGCGGCCGCGTGAGGTCCAGCCTGCCCGGAACGATCGCCGCGGGCCTCATCATCGCGGGAAAAGACCTGCGTTCAGAACTCCGGCGCCGCACCGCGCTCGTGTCGGCCGTGGTGTTCGCCGCCCTCATCCTCGTGATCTTCAACTTCGCGCGCGACCCGACCGCGTTGCGGGCCGAGCAGCTGGCGCCCAGTGCCTTCTGGATCACCTGTGCCTTCGCCGCGATGACGGCGCTGTCGCGCGCATTTTCGGTGGAACTCGAGCACGGCGCGCTCGACGGCCTGCTCCTGGCCCCGGTGCCGCGCGAAGCGCTGTTCCTCGGAAAGTTCCTCGGCAACCTGGCCTTCGTGTTCGTGGTGGAAGGCATCACCTTGCCGCTCTTCGTGCTATTCTTCAACGTGAGCCTGAAGGGCGCGCTGCCGGGCATCCTGCTGGTGGCCGTGCTGGCGACGGTCGGGTTCGTGGCGGTGGGCACCGTGTTCAGCGCCCTCACCGCGCGGGTGCGGTTCAACGAATTGATGCTGCCCGTGCTCCTGCTGCCGTTCATGCTGCCGCCGCTCGCCGGCGCGGCGCAGGTCACCGCGGCGCTGCTGAACGGGCGGCCTCTCATCGAGAGCGCAGGCTGGCTCCGCCTTCTCCTGGTCTATGACATCACCTTCGTCACACTCAGTGTCCTCGTCTTTCCCGCCCTCTTTGACGAGTAGCGATTCACGCGTGGCAGCCCGCCGCGCGCTCGCGACCGGGCGCGTGCTCACCGTCATCGGGCTCGTGGGCGTCGCGGCGGCCTATGCGCGGGCCATTTCGTTCACCCCGGTGGAGGCGGTGCAGGGGCTGGCGCAGAAGATCATGTATGTGCATGTGCCCTCGGCATGGTGCGCTTTCCTCGCATTCGGGCTCGTGGGCATCTGCAGCGGGCTGTACCTGTGGCTGGGCGACCGGCGGCTCGACACCTTCGCCGAGGCATCGGCGGAGGTGGGCGTGGTGCTGACGGGACTGGTGCTCATCACCGGGCCGCTGTGGGGCAAGCCGATCTGGGGCACCTGGTGGCAGTGGGAGCCCCGGCTCACCTCCACGCTTTTCCTGTTCTTCCTGTTTGTGGGCTACCTGACGCTGCGTCGCACGATGTTCGACCCGGCGGAACGCGCGCGCTACAGCGCGGTGGTGGGCATCCTCGGCGCCATGCTGGTGCCCTTCATCCACCTCAGCGTCTACATGTTCCGCACCATTCATCCACGGCCCGTGGTGCTCAATCCCGAAGGCCCGACCATGCCGGGGTCGTTCGTGGCCACGCTGCTCTTCTCACTCTCCGCGTTCACGCTGCTCTACCTGGGGCTGGTGACGATGCGCTACGGCCTGGGACGGCTGCGCGAACTTCGGGAGGCGCGCCATGTTCCTGCTGCCTGAGCCGCCCGACAACGGAGGCTACATGCTGGTGGCGTACACGATCGTGGCCGTGGTCTTGCTAGGATACTCGTTGACGCTGATGCTGAGGGCGAGGAACGAAGAAAAGCGTGAACCGTGAACCGTGAACCGTGAACGGTGAGCGGGTGGCAGTGCTCCAGTTCACCGTTCACCATTTGCGGTGCACGCTGCAGTCTATCTGCCGTCGTGTCGGCGAAATACCAGCGCCGCGTTGATCCCGCCAAAGCCGAATGAATTGCTGAGCAGGTATTCGGGGTCGGCGAGCTGTCCCTCCCCGGCGATGTAGGAGAGATCGCAGGCCGGATCAGGTGTGGTGAGGTTGACCGTCGGGGGCAGCCAGCGGCGCTGGCTCGCCAGCGCGCAGATAGCCGCCTCGAAGGCGCCGCTCGCGCCGAGTGCGTGGCCGTAGTACCCCTTGGTTCCGCTGATCGCCACGCCCCTCGCATGCTCCCCGAACAACTGCTTGATCGCGCTCGTCTCGGTCGGGTCGTTGAGCGGGGTCGAGGAGCCGTGCGCGTTGATGTAGCCGATCTCGCCCGGCGCCACGTGCGCCTCGGCCAGGGCGAGGGCCATGGCGCGCGAGGCCTGGCGTCCGTCGGGCCGCGGCTGCGTCATGTGATGAGCATCGTTGGTGACGCCGTAACCGCAGACCTCGGCGTAGATCGGCGCGCCCCGTGAGAGTGCGCGCTCCCGCTCCTCCAGCACCAGCACCGCCGCGCCCTCCGCCATGACGAAGCCGTCCCGCTCTCGGTCGAACGGCCGGCTCGCGGTGGCGGGATCATCGTTGCGGGTCGACATCGCGCGGATTACGGCGAACGCGCCGAAACAGAGTGGGGCGAGTGGTGCCTCGGTGCCGCCACTCACCATCATGTCGGCGTCGCCACGGACGATGGAACGGAAGCCGTCGCCGATGGCCATGCTGCCGGAGGCGCAGCTCATCCCGTTCGTGGTGTTGGGCCCCGAGAGACCGAACTCGATGGCCACGTTGCAGCTCGCGGCCCCGCCGAAGACGGCCAGTGCCAGCGACGGATCCACCGCCCGAAGCCCGCCCCGCATGTAATTGCCGTGCTCCTCCTCGGCGCGGGCGACCCCGGCGAGCGCCGTTCCCATGCTCGACCCGATCCGCTCGCCGTCCTCGCGGGCCAGGTCGATTGCGGCGTCGACCAGGGCGAGGCGCGTGGCCGCGACTGCGAACTGGGCAAACCGGTCGAAGCGGCGAACCCGCCGGGCCTCGATGTGATCCTCTGGGCGGAAGTCAGGCACCTCGCCCGCCATCCGGGTGCGGAATGGCGAGGGGTCGAAGCGCGTGATCGGGCCCACGGCCGACACTCGCCCCTGCAACCCCTCCCAGAATGCTTCACGCCCGGTACCTATCGGCGTCACGACACCGATGCCCGTAATAACGACTCGCCTGGGCTTCACGTCTTTCCTTTCACCTGTGCTCCGCTCTCTATCGCGCGCTTGAGGCCGGCGAGCGTGCGGCTCGCAATGCCATGCACGAATACCGGACCGATTACCCACTCCGCGGCCGGCTGGCGGATGAGCGGCCATGACGGGCCGCTCCATTCATGCACGATCGAGACATCCACGCCCTCGGCGGTGTCCCGCAACGTCCACTCGACGTCCATGCCGCTGGTGACGCCCCGGACGTGCCGATAGCGCACGGCGTTTCGGCCTGGCTCGATCCACATCTCCGACACCCACCAGGTGGGCCAGTCGAAAGGGCCGAAGGGACGGTTCGCGGACATCTCCACCATGCCGCCATCGTTCCGCCGGTCGAGGAAGCGCACCCAGCGGTAGTGGGGCAGCAGCTCGGGCCAGCGTTCCACATCCCACGCGGCGCGAAAGGCGTCGTTCATTGGGGCGCGGATGACGGCGCGGTCGACCGTGCGCATCAGCTCGGGCGCCACGCGGCGACGAGCCGGAAGCCGGGCCGGCGTCGCACCGACGCTGTCACTCCCGCGTCGCGCAGCATCGCCGAGAGTTCATGAGGCAGGTACCCCCGACGCACCGAGGTGACTCCATCGGCCCTGGTGGCGGCGTCGAATCCGAGCAGCCCGGACGCTATGTGAAAACCGAACGCGGCCAGGGAGCTCCGCCGCAGGTCGGCGAGAACGACCCCGACGCGCGCGATGCGGTCGGCGGCGCGTATGACCTCGACGGCGGCGTCGCGCGACAGGTGATGGATCAACTGGCTCATCATCACGATGTCCACGCTGCGGGCCCGGAAGGGCAGTGCGCCGGCACATCCGACCACGCTCGGCAATCCGCCCCGCCGCGCCAGCGACGCGGCGACGCGACTGCGCTCCAGGCCGACACTGCGCAGCCGCACGCCCCGCGGCGCCGCCCATCGCGCGGCACTGCAGGGCAGGTCGCCCACCCCGGTGCCGATGTCGAGCAGCGTGAGCGATGTTCCGCGGGCCGCACGAGGGATCAACTGGGCCAGCCCGAAGCGCACCGCCGCGGCGCCGCCGAACCACCAGTTGGAGCGGGCCAGGTTGCGGAAGGACTCGGTGACAATCGCCGGGTCCGCGCCGGGATCATCCAGCAGCTCGTGCCCGATGGGCGACAATGCGAGGGTTGCCATCGATCAGGCCAGCGACGCGTACCCGCCGCGGAAGTAGCAGAGCGGACGGCCGTCGCTCGCATTGCCCGCCACCACGAGGCCCACGAGGATGGTATGATCGCCGGCTTCGTGCGTAGCGACGCGCTCGCATTCGATGTGCGCGAGGGCGCTGTCGAGGAGGATGAGCCCCCGCGGGCTCTCCTGGTAGCCGATCCCGTCAAATCGCTCCTCCCGGTCCTGGGCAAAGCGCCGGCTCACGGTTTCCTGGTTGCTCGCCAGGATGTTCACCGCGAACACGGGAGACGTGACCAGCAGGCCGTGCATGGACGCCTCGTGGTCGATCGACAGGAGGATCAGCGGGGGCTCGAGCGACACCGAGGCGAGGCTGTTCGCGGTCATGCCGTGTGGCCGCCCGTCCGCGTCGCGGGCAGTGATCACGGTGACTCCGGTGGCGAACCGGCCCAGCAGCTGGCGGAACTGTGCCTGGTCAACGGCGTTCTGGGTCACAGGACCATCCGGGCGAGGAAGAAAGGATTGAGAACCGCGCGTGCCGGCAGCACGGCGCCGGTAACGCCTACGAGCGTATCCGCCATGCCCCGCCGCCGGCCGATACGGGCGACGGCATGATCGAAGAGTCCGGGTACCGTCATCGAGTAACCGATGAGGCGCTCGACCGCCCACTTTCCGGCGAACCGACGCCAGCGTGCGCGACGGTAGACTGTGAGGGCTCGATCGATGGCGGCCAGGTCGCCCCGCGCGTGCCCGACGCTCTGTGCCACCAGCTCGGCGCCCACAAGGGCCGCGCAGATGCCCTCACCGGTAAATGGGTCGAAGAAGTCGGCGGCGTCACCCGCCAGCAAGGCGCCGGGAACGGTAATGCGGCGGGCCCGGGCCGCGAATGGTCCTGTGACAAGGACCTCCCGCACGATGTGCCGCGCCTCCACCCGTCCGCGTACGCCCTGGAATCGATCCAGCTCCTCCATGAAGTACGCTTCGGCACGGCCCGCGGCGAGCGCGGCGCGTGCCTGCGGCACCACGAGCGCGACATTGGTGATGCCGCCACCGATCGCGTTGAGCCCGACGTATCCCTGCCCGCTCACGTGCATCTCGGCCCGGTCGGCCATGGCGGGCACGCCCTCGACATGGGCGACAAAGGCCATGCGGGCCGGCCATCCGAGACGTTGTCCGCCCAGGGCGCGGGCGACCCGGGACCGGAGGCCGTCGGCGCCGATCGTGATTGCAGCCCGTATGCTCCGCGGCTCTCCGTCACGCCCGCGGACCAGCGCGCCGGCGACGCGACCATCCTCCACGATGAGGCGCTCGAACGATGTTCCCTCCAGCACGTCCACGCCGCGGGCGCGAGCGGCGCGCACCAGGGCATGGTCGAGTTCGCGCCGCGCGATGGACAGGCCCTGACCCTCCGGAAAGCGACCCACCAGCCGGGCGCCGCGCGCGGCGGTGACGCTGGAGCCGCTGAGCGACGCTGCGCCCGCCGAGCAGAGTTCGGCTGTGACGCCCAGCCGGTCGAGCATCCGCACCGACTCGGGACTCATGTACTCGGAGCAGGGCTTCTCGCGGGGAAATGTGGCGCGATCGATCGCCAGTACCCGCCAGCCCGCCTCGGCGAGCAGTGTGGCGGAGGCACTGCCGGCGGGGCCGGCGCCGATGATGAGTGCGTCGACACACGCAGAGGATTTGACGGGCAGCATCACAGGGCAGCGCGGGTCAGGGAAAGGCACAGTGCCACGCCAGCCAGCCGGCGAGGGCGCTTGCCGCCGTAGTCGCCGCGTTCACTCCATCGTTGGTAAGCCATGCCAGGCCTCCGGTACGTGTCGTCCGGTTGCCGCACCGATGCACGCGCCACTCGCTGTCGACTCCGCAGGCCGGGCAGTGAAAACGGCCCTGCAGCGTTGCCCCCAGCAGCGAATCGAACGCCATGCCGGCGCTGCCAATCGCGATCCCCCACGGCAGGAGAAGCAGCATGCCGGAAGCAAACGCGCCCGCCGCACTGACGACGGCCGCACCAAGCATGGCGCCTGCCGTACCGAGGAGGGTCATACCCCCGTTGGTGCCGGCGGGTACCGGGCGGCCGACCAGGAGCAATCGCGGCAGACGGCGACTCAGCGTCCCGATCGCAGTGGCCCAGGTGTCCGCGCCGGCGGCAGCCAGGCTCCCGGTAACTACCCAGAGTGCGAGGGCCATGTCGCGGCCGGCGAGCACCGCGCCCAGTGCGGCGAATCCTCCGTTCGCCAGCACTTGCCAGGAATCCCGCCGCTCTCCCTTGCCGTCGCCGCCGACAGCCACCCGGCGTCGACTGATCCGGCCGATCGCACTGCTCAGGATGAAGAATGCACCGAGCACCGCGGCGCCGGGCCATCCCGCTCCAGAGAGCACCGCAATACCGACAAGGCCAGCGGCCAGGGCGCCCGTGCCGGTCAGGGCCCTCGCCGCCCATCCCCCCGCCGAAAGCGCTACCGCTACCAGCACCGATATCAGGGGGTCAGGCTTCATGTGGCCAATGTCCCCGCCTGCCCGGTCACGGCGCAAGCACCCTAGAGAGGGGAATGCCCGTCGATTACTTTGTGATCGCCATCACATGACAGCACGGTCCACCGTCCCCGCCCTGATTCCGCTCAGCCTTCTCCAGGCGCTGCGAAACCTCGACGCCCCACTCGATGATGGGCTCGAGGAACTGGCCAGCGAGATGGTGGCCAAGCGCTTCGGCCTGAGCGAAACGGTCGCCGCCCAGATCGAACGCTACGAGGAAGCGGTGGAGCGGGGAGAACAAGTCCCGCAGGACGAAGCGCTTGGCGTGATCAGGCTGGTCGGGCGGCGGGTCGATGCTCAGCTCGCCTTTGCCGATGCCGGCCGTCGGGCGGCGCGTCATGCCGCCAAGGCGGCCGGGCGCGGCGCGCGCGCATTGATCAAGGTGGCACCGGGAGGTATGAGCCGGCGGATGGGATTCCGCACCGCGTCGCGCGTGGCGTCCCGCACCCTTGGGGTCGAACTCCGCGGCGCCGGGAGAGCCGTGGAAGCGCGTGTTGCCGAGCCACTTACGATCGCGGCGATGCCCGATGGCGGGGCCTGTGGCTTCATCGGAGCGATGCTGGCCGAACTGCTGCGACTGCTCGCGGGAATGGAAGGGGCGATGACGCACGACCGTTGTCGCTCACGGGGCGACGTGGTCTGTGTGTGGCATTGGGCCGAGGCGGAAGGGTATCGATGACCCTGGTGACGCCGGATCGTGCCGAGCTGGCCGCGGCGCTCGAGGTGGCGGGGGCCGATGGATGGTTGCTCTACGACTTCCAGGGCGTAAACCCGGTGCTGGGCCAGGTGCTCGGCATTGGCGGCATGGGCAGTCGACGGCTGTTCGTCTACCTGCCACGCACCGGCGAGGCGGTGGCCGTGGCGCACCGGATCGAACTCCAGTCGGTGGCCGGTTTCCCCGGGCGCATCATGCCCTACTCCCGCTGGGAGGAACTGCATGCGGCGCTCCGCGCCGTGGTCGGCGGAAAGCGTGTCGCTATGGAAGTGGCGGTCGACGATGCGGTGCCATACCTCGACCGGGTGCCGAGTGGCGTGGTGCAGCTGCTCGAGAAGCTTGGCGCCACGGTGGTGCCGTCGGCACCGCTGGTGACCCGGTTCGCCTCCACCTGGAGTGCCGACGACCTGGCCGATCATCTTGCCGCGGCGGCAGTCCTGGCGCGCGTGGCGCAACAGGCCCTGCGACGCGCGGTCACGGCCGGTGGTACCGGGCTCACCGAGAGTGCGCTCCAGCAGGAAGTCATCGATGCGATCCGCGCTGGCGGACTCGATTTCGATCACCCGCCGATCGTCGGCTTCGGGCCGAACGCCGCCAATCCGCACTATGAGCCGCGCGCGGGAGACGACCGGGCGCTGGCGCGGGACGAAGTGGTGCTGCTGGACCTGTGGGGTGGGCGCCGGCTTGGCGCCGTCTACGCTGACCAGACCTGGATGGGCTTCAGCGGGCGCCGGCCGCCGACCGACGTGCAGAAGGTGTGGAAGACGGTCCGCGATGCCCGGGATGCGGCGATCGAGTTCGTGCAGTCGGGGTGGTCGGCGGGACGCCCGATCCGTGGGTTCGAGGTGGACCGGGTGTCCCGTGGCGTGATCACCGCCGCCGGGTTCGGCGAGTGCGTTCGTCCACCGGACGGGGCACTCCATCGACCACCGGCTGCACGGGTCGGGACCGCACCTGGACGACTACGAGACCCATGACGACCGGCAACTGCTGGCCGGAACCGGCTTTTCGGTCGAGCCGGGGATCTATCTTGCCGGCCGGTTCGGGGTGCGGAGCGAAGTGAACATGTACCTGACCCCGGGCGAGGCCTTCGTGACCCCCGCCGGGGCCCAGCGGGAGCTGATCATCGAGGCGTAAGGTGTGGGGCGCGCTGTTGTCGCAATCCCCAACGTTGCTTTCCGGGTATCCGCAGGCGTTTCAGGCAGTTACGGACGGTCACCGGAACATCACGGCCCGGTCGCCGTTGCTTGACACCGACGGTACCGCACTTCATACTTGTCTCGCGCCGTCCCGGCCAGGACGGAGTTCCGTTGCACAACCCCAGCAGTCTCTCGACCCAAGGAAGAACGCTTCGCGCGCTAGCGCGAAGCAGCGCAGTGCGCCGCTGAGGCGTATTCGTTTCCCTCAACGAATGCTCCGGAGCGCCCGCTCCAGCGGTGATCGCATTGATGAGTGGATTAGCAGCGCGGTTTACGCCCAGGAGGAAGGCTTCTATGACACAAAGCGGAGTCAGCGCCTTCGCCCGACTCGCGAGACGTTTCGCGTTGTCGGCAGTGCTGCTGTTCGCCAGCGCGGGAGCGCTCGCGGCACAGACTGGTAAGCTCGAAGGCAAAGTGCGGGATCAGGCGGGTGCGCCGATCCAGAGTGCCCAGGTATTCATCGTGGGCACCGCATTCAGTGCACTCACGAACGCCCAGGGCTACTACTTCATCAACAACATTCCCGCCTCTACGGTGGCGGTGCGCGGGGCCTTCATCGGATACAAGAAGACCGAGATCGAGGGCGTGAAGATCCTCGCGGGACAGACGATCACCCAGGACATCCAGCTCGAGAAGGCGACGGTCGTCCTCGACTCCCTCACGGTCAGCACGGCGGCCAACGCGCTGGTGCCCCGCGACGAAGTCACGACGAAGCAGCGCATCGACGGTCAGTTCACCGAGAACCTGCCGGTCGACCGGGTGGGCCAGGTGCTGCAGTTGCAGCCGGGCGTCGTGGCGGAAGGCAACGGCACGCAGCTCTCGATTCGCGGCGGCCGGACGGACGAAGCGGCGACCTACGTTGACGGCGTCTCCACGCAGCCGGGCAACCGCGGCAACGGGTTCGTGGCCGCCGGTACGACCGCCTCGAACGGGGCGAACAGCACCGGTTCGACGAACGCCGGCGGCGCATCGAGCGCTTCGGGCGTCACCATGGGCACCAACGGCTTCGAAGAAGTGTCGGTCACCACCGGTGCCGCGGCGGCGCAGTACGGCAACGCCCAGTCCGGCATCGTCAACCTCACGTCGCGCACGGGCGGAAACAAGTTCGCCGGCCGGCTCTCGGCCGAGTCCGACGAGATGTTCGGCTCGACCATGGGCATGGGTTACAACCGGTTCGAGGGCAACTTGAGCGGCCCGCTCGTGCTCAAGGGGCTCACCTTTGCCTTGAACGTCGCTGGCGAGGGCAACGAATCGATTCGGGCCGGCAAGGGCCGGGAGGATGTCCCGTTGTTCGTCGCGACGGGTGTCGACACGACGGTGCAGAACCCGACCGGGGTCGGCGACGAAACCGCGCCCGTCGACGTCAACCAGTACTCGATCTATACCGGCGATTGCAATACGTTTGCCGGCAATTCCAACGCGGACATCGCGTCCAACAACGGTGAGAGCTGCCACGGCGCGCGCGTGCCGTTTTCCAGCTTCTCCGCCGCCCAGCTTGGTGCCAACATCAACTTCTCCTACGGCAATGGCTCGCGCCTGCGCATTGGCGGCGCCGGCAGCCAGAACCAGGGTCGGAGCTACGCCAACGTACCCGGCGCCCTAGCAGCTATTTCAACGTGCTGAACCCGAACATGCCGGCCAACCAGCAGGCTGGCTTCCGGGCGCAGAACGCCGTCTACACGCTGAACTGGACCCAGAACCTGTCCAAGTCGGCGGAGCGCGCCCTGGCCCTCGACGTGAACCTGTCGTACCAGACCGATCGGTTCATCTTCAGCCCGTTCGCGGATGGCGGGCCGGGTACGGGAACGCTGGGCTTCTACTTCAGCCCGATCCCGCTGCAGTACGGCTTCGACCTGATCGACCAGACGTACGACATCGACGGGCAGACCCTCACGAAGCTCGACTGCTTCATCCGGAACGAAAAGACCTGCCTCGGCGCGATCGACCTCAACAACGCCGACTCGGTCAACGCGCACACGGCCCAGGTGACCTATCGCTCCAACCCGTACGGCCTGGCGCAGACGTTCCCCGACGGCGGTCTCAGCAACGCGTTTCTCCAGCTGTACAAGGAGAACCGGTGGGTCGGGAACGCCACGCTCGACTGGCAGCTCGACCGTTACAACCGTATCCAGCTCGGTGGCGAGTACGTCAAGCTACGACATGACCAGCTACGCGGCCCAGATCGCCAGCCAGGCGTTCTCCGACTTCTGGGCGGAAAAGCCGACTCGCTACGCGGCGTTCATCCAGGATCGTCTCGACATCGGTGACGTCGTGGTGCAGGTCGGCGTGCGGTACGACCACTTCAGCACCAACGCGAGCCGGTGGACGGGCTTCCCCCGTATCTCCACCAACCCGGCGCTCGAGCCGGGCCAGAACCCGACGGACCTGTACGTGGCCGACGAGTCGTTCGACTACATCAGCCCGCGCGTGCAGGTGGCCTTCCCGGTCACCGAGCGGACCAACTTCCGCCTCTCGTATGCCCAGGCGGTGCAGTCGCCGGACTTCGCGCTCACGCTCAGCGGCATCAATACCGACATCAGCGTCACGAACACCAACAACGTGTACGGCCAGAACGTCGACTACGGCAAGTCGATCATCTTCGAGTTCGGCATCCAGCACGCCTTCAACGACGACATGGTGCTGGACATCTCGGCCTACAACCGCGACAACCTCGCGAACGCCGCCGGCCGCCTGGTGAGCTCGTTCGATCCGCTCACCACGCAGAACCAGGACCTGCGGCTCATCACGAACTCGGACTTCGGCAACACCAAGGGTCTCGACCTGCGGTTGAACCGTCGCTTCGGGCAGTTGTTCAACGGCACGCTCGGGTACAGCTACACGAACGCGAGCAACACCGGCACCGACCCGTTCACCTACATCAACTTCGGGTCGCGGGTCGTGAACCAGGTTACCGGCGGCAACCAGCCGCCCCCGCAGGCCATTGCGCCGGTCGCACTGTCGCGCCCGCACAACCTGGTCGGCAGCCTGGCGCTTACGTTCCCGAACGGGTGGAACGCGGGCTCGACGATCGGCTCGATCCTGCAGAACTTCCAGGTCTACGCGGTGTTCCGGTTCGCCAGTGGCACGGCGTACACGGCCTGCGGAGTGCCCGACGGCAACCAGTCGGTGCTCACGGGCCAGGTCTGTGGCCGCGGCGGCTTCGTCAGCGGCCTCAACAGCGAGCGGCTGCCGACCTTCAAGCAGTTCGACATGCGCTTCGTGAAGGGCTTCAACCTGGGCGGCAGCCAGCTGTCCCTGTACCTTGATGCCCGGAACATCCTGAACTTCACGAACGTGCTGACCCAGTACGTCACCACGAACAGCATCACGAGCGAGATCGAGCGGGAGCAGAACTTCACGGCGGACAGCACGCCGGAATGCGCAGGAAGGCGTCGGGAACGGCGTGTACGACGAGGAGACTGGTACCATGAACCTCACGTTCGGTGGCGCCGGCGCCAGCGGTTGCGGCGACTGGGTCAACGCCTCCAACGACCCGTCGGTCCCGAACTGCGTCTACCTGATCCGGGCAGAACAGCGCTACGGCAACGGCGACGGCATCTACACCGTGGATGAGCAGCTGAACGCTTCAAATGCGCTTTACTACGCGAACCAGGCCGCACCGACCTACTTCTATGGGGCGGGAACACAACTGCGGCTCGGCGTGGAGTTCACTTTCTAACGTGGTGCATCTCCGGCTCGGCCGAACCGTACCAGGTTCGGTCGGGCCCGGCTGCGCTTCTACTCTGAGAGGACGGCAATGAAAGTCTTGTTGCGTTCGAGAAGCCTCGCGGCGGGAGGACTGCTGGCGCTGGCGTTGGCCGCACTCATTCCCGCGACGGCCGCGGCAAAGCCTGAGCCGGGCGCGCGCCCGCGGGGCTTCCGCCTGTTCGCCCGTACGCTGGGAGCCATGACCGTCAACCGGGTGTACCTGGGCCTCAGTTCGTCCAAGGGCAACATCGGCGTGGACTCGACGAACTCGTCGACCATCGGCGGCGGCTTCTGGCCGAAGGGCACCGGCAACCAGTTCGTCTTCAACTCCGGCCTGCAGATCGCCGGCAAGGTCGAGCAACCCCGGTGGCGCGTGGGACGGCGACGTCTCCGGCGCCTTCTTCTTCGATCCCAAGGGCACGACGGAGCACGGCGACGGCGTCGAGCCGATCTACAACTTCCAGAACCCGGCGGACGCCGGCGCGTGGCCCGATGCCGCGCGCGTGCCGGTCGAGATCAACGAGGCCGACAACTTCTACAACCCGGTGCTCCGGGGCATCATCTCGGCGTCGCAGGGTGACGTCTGGTTCGTGACCTGGGACGGCAACCCGAGCCTCATCGCCGGACGCCCGCACCCGCTCGGTGTCGCGGTCGAGTCCCGCGGCCTGGGGTGGAACTACCCGACGGGCAACGAGGACATCGTCTACTTCACCTTCACGTTCTACAACGTGACGGCGAGCGACCCGGCCGCGTACTCCGCGGTCCGGCCGGCGATCCGTCCCACCATGCAGCAGCTGGGCGCCACGTTCGTGTCCAGCAACAACGCCAAGTTCCGGGTGAACCTGCCGGCGGGCGGTTATGCGATCGACAGCCTCTTCTCGGCCTTCGCGGCCGACATGGACGTGTCGTCAGCCGGCACGAACTATTGCTCGGTGAACATCCCGTTCGCGCTGGGCTTCTGCTACGAGCACACGTTCACGTTCGACCCGTCCACCGGTGAGCAGTACGACAACCCGACGATCTGGGGCCCGCCGTTCTTCGGTGGTCCGGGCTTCGTGGGCGTGAAGTACCTCCGGAGCCCCACCGGCGCCGGCGAGATCCAGCTCTTCTCCAACACGATCAACGCGGCCACGGGCTTCCGTGACCCGGCCAACGTGTTCCAGCTCTTCCGCTACCTGTCCGGCAACCTGGATCCGGCCCAGGGCGACCAGGCCTGCAACGTGACCGGTGGTCTTCGCGGTGGGCATCTGCTTCATCAACCCGTCCGCGGCCGACTCCCGCTTCTACCAGTCGTCCACGGCGCTCAACCTGACCCCGGGCGGCTTCGGCAGCATCGTGGTGGCGTACATCTTCGCCGCCCCGGTCGCGATCCCAGGCTTCGCGCCGACGGCGAGCACCGACGTGACGCCGGGCAACCCGGTGCGCCTGACCGAACGTGTCGCAGCTCAGCGTGGGCGCGAACGAGATCGACTCGCTCACGGGGTTCAACGGCTACACCGACATCGACGGCGAGCGGCACGGTGGAGCAGAGCGAGTTCCGGACCATCCCGGGCTCGCTGCTCAACAAGGCGCTCACGGCGCAGGTCATCTTCGACAACGGGTTCCTCCTCCCGTTCGCGCCGGTCACGCCGAACTTCTACCTGATCCCGGGCAACAACCAGGTCTCCATCGTCTGGCAGCCCACGGCGTCCGAAATCCAGGGTGACCCGTACTTCGTGGTCGCCAGCGACCCGGGCACGCCGCTCGAGCCCGAACGTCGCTCTACGACCCGAACTACCGGCAGTACGACGTCGAGGGCTACCGGATCTATCGCGGCCGCGTCGACAACTCGGGTCAGCTCACGCTGGTGGCCCAGTTCGACTACGCCGGCACCGCAGATGAGCGACTTCACCGGCCAGATCCAGCCGGTGTCGACCTGCGCTCCCGAGCTCGGGCGTGACCATCGCCTGCCCGGTGGCGTTCAACTACGTCCAGTTCAGCGGCATCTCGGCGACGGTGTCGACGGCGTATCCGCTGGTGGGCCAGTTCATCCAGGTCAAGCTCGGGTTCCGCGTCGCGCGTGGTGGTCAACCCGGGGCAGGTTCCGGGCGAGCGATTGCCTCGTCGAACTCCTGCGCGCTGGTCGATCGCGAACTCGGACACGGCGCTGACGTCGGCGGCGAACGGCGGCTACCCGCAGCTCTCCGACAACGGCGTGCCGTTCGGCTTCATCGATCGCGAGCCGAAGAACAACTTCCGCTACTTCTACTCGGTGACGGCGTTCGACGTCAACAGCTACCAGTCGGGCCCGAGCAGCCTCGAGTCTCCGCGGGTGGCCAAGCCGGTCACGCCGAGCGTCAACGGGTCCAACGTCCAGGCGCCGCAGCTGTCGTCCGGCCTGTTCGGTGACGGGCGATACGGCGCTCGACGTCAGACCGCCCGTTCGACATCGACGCGGCCACCGGCCGCTTCAACGGCACGCCGCCGGCGACCAACGGCGTGTCCGGTGCCTTTGCACCGCTGATCCCGGCGCTGCTGCCGGCGCTGAACCTCGACCGCAGTCATCGACTCGGTGACGGCTTACGACACCAACAACCCGACTGTGCGGTGGCGTGACCAACTTCGGCGGCGGCGGCGCCTGCTACATCTTCTACGTCACCTTCAACAAGGATGGCGTGCGAGACCCCGTTCGTCACGGTGACGCCGTGGCCGATCTGGAGCAGCTTCGACGGCATCACCCAGTTCGAAGCCCAGCTGGGCGCGCAGCCGGTCAACATCGACCCGACTGCCGCCGCGACGTACGGCATCCCGGGCACGGTGACCGGCAATGCCGCCGTCGGTGTCACCGAGCGGCAGTACATCCAGTTCTCCAGCTTCGAGGGCCAGGCGGCCCGCCGAAACCTGATCGGCAACAACACCGCCGCGCTCGTGCGCTGCGTCGGGGGCAACGACCAGCTGCCACGGCCGCTGTTTCGCCCGGCGGTTCGCGCTGGTTCCAGGGCGACAACGAAACGGTCGAACCACCCGGCGTACAGCATCCGGGTCGGCAGCGGGTTGACCGGTGTGGACACGATCTGGGCCCCGATCAACACGTGGACCAGAATCCGCTCACGCCGACGGTCGCTGCAGCGTCACCGGCGAACAACGGCACGACATCCAGTTCTTCGCGCTACGGCTTCGCCGGCCTGAGCCGCGAGGCGGACGTGGTGCTCACGTGGGGCACCGGGTGGCACGATGGAGTCGGTCAGACATCACGCACGACGTCCCGGTGCCGTTCAACACGCAGGCGGCGCCTCATGGGGCTTCGTCACCGACGCGGACGGCAGACGGCGTGGTCAACTGGGCTCGACTTCAACTACGTCGCCCAACGTGGCGGAGTACTGCATCAATGAGGTGGCGGACTCGGGCCGGCCGACCTGGCCGGACACGGTGCGGCTTCGTGAATACCGTCGCGCCGGGACCGGTCGTCATCACCCAATGCACCGGCAGCTGCCGGCGACGGGCACGGGCATCGGCCTCTACATCAACGGTGAGCGCTACATCTTCCAGCTCACCGGCGGCGCACTGCCGCGCGGCCGGGAACGAAGTGGACGCTGCGCACCTACAGCGGCGTCGTGAAGGCCGCCGCCGGCGACGCGGCCGCCGGCACACTGCCGGCAGGCACCACGCCGACCGGGTACACGCTTCGCGCCGGTCGTGCGCTCCCCGGCCATCCCGGGCCTGCAGGTCAAGTTCACGGTGACGCAGCCGACCAGCTACGGTGGCGACCACCAACCTGGACCTGACCCGGGTGCACACGGTGCCAGATCCGTACTACGTGACCAACGGGTACGAGGCCACGACTGAAGCGAAGATCCTCCAGTTCGTGAACCTGCCGACCCAGGCGATCATCCGCATCTACACGTCCAGCGGTATCCTGGTGAGCATGCTCGAGCACAACTCGACCGACTACAGCGGTTCGGAGGCATGGAACCTCCGCAACCGGAACAACCAGGTCGTCGCGTCGGGTGTGTACTTCTATATGATCGAAGCCGGCGACGCACGCAGGGTCGGCCGCTTTACGGTGGTGAACTTCGCCCAGTAGTCCACTGGCCCGGTGAGTGGGGTTCCGAACGGGGCCCCACCACCTACCTCAGGAGATCGAAAGATCATGCGTGATTCTCAAAGACTTCGCTGGGCACTGGCGGGGATGCTGTTCATCGGGAGCCCGACGCTGCTTGCGGCCCAGCAGGACACCAGCGCATCGGTGCCCCAAGGCGACAACACGTCGTACGGCACCACCTCCGCGGAATTCCTCCTGCTCGGCGCCTCGGCGCGCGGCGCGGCACTCGGAACATCGTTTGCCGCGATCGCCAACGACGTCAGCGCGCTGTACTACAACCCTGCCGGTATCGCCTTGCAGCGAACCAGCGGGTTCACGGCCAGCGCGTACGACTACGTTGCCAACACCAGCTATGCCTGGGCGGGCCTTTCGTTCCCGTTCGGCGGCCGGTCGAAGGCCTTCGGCCTTCAGTTCGGCACCTTCGGCTTCGGTGACCAGCCGGTCTACACGGTCGAGCAACCCGATGGCACCGGCTCGGTGTACTCGGTGAGCGAAACCTTCGGCGGCCTCACCTACGCCCAGAACTTCTCCGACCGGTTCAGCGCCGGCATCACGGCGAAGTTCATCTTCGACAACCTGGGTGGCGCCACCGGCAGCGCGTTTGCCGTCGACTTCGGCACGAACTTCCACTCACGGCTGGGCGGGCACCCGATCCAGTTCTCGTTCACGCTGATGAACCTCGGTTCGAACATCAGCTACGCCGGCGACCCGCTGATCGTCCAGGTGCCGCGTGACTCGGTGCCGGGCGTTCCGACGGTGCCAACCAACCCGCAGCAGGGCGTACTCAGCACCAAGGGCTACGGCCTGCCGACCGTCTTCAAGGTCGCCCTGGGTTACGACATCGTCTCGAAGACCGATACCCGCTGGACGCTGATCGGCGACTTCAACCAGCAGATCAGCAACAAGGCGTCGTTCGGCTTCGGCACTGAAGCGGATTTCAAGCACCTCGGCGGCTCGGGCTTCGGCGCGGCGCTCCGGGTGAGCTACAGCTATCAGCCGGCCAACAACATCACCCCGACCCAGCTCCCGAGCTCGGTGGCGGACGAGGAGAACCTGCAGGGCCTGGCGTTCGGTGGCGGCCTTTCCTTCCAGACGGCGAGCAAGTTCAGCGTCGGCCTCGACTATGCCTACAAGTACATGGGCACGCTCGGGCCGACGAACTTCTTCACGTTCAGCGTCGGCTTCTGAACCGGGGTAGCAACCCGGCAGGCGGGCCCCTCCCGGGGCCCGCCTGTGTCTTTCGGGGCCTGCCTGTCGTCTCCGGTGGCAGGTTCACAGCGCGAGATGGCGCCCGCGGGCGCCATCCGTTCCCGAGTTACCGTCCCAACGGAGCAATCAACGTGCGATTCCGGAGCTGTCTCGCTCTGGCCCTGCTGGCGCTGCTCGTTCAGGCCCCCGCCGTCCTGGCCCAGGCCCCTGACGGACTTTCCCTTCGCGCCGTGAGGTCATACCGTCCCGAAAACGGCGGCCAGACTCGGGTGCGCGTCCTGATCCAGGTTCCGCTTTCCGTCATGGAGCCGGGTCCCACCGGCGCGGTGTACCTGGTGGGGGTCAAGGTCACCGACCAGGCCGGCATCACCCTCCACACCGATTCGTGGCGCACGCGCTTCTCGGCCGCCGCGGTTCGCACCCCAGGTAACAACGGACTCGAGATGATGGACTTCGCCATCGCGCCCGGGACGTACACCGTGTCGGTGGAAGTCACGGATTCCGTGTCGGGACGGACGCTCGCAAACAGCATTCCGGTGGAGGCCTACACCAGCCGGCCCGATGCTTCCGACCTTACCCTTGCGTCCGCGATGCGGTCGGCCACGGCCAGCGACTCGGTGCCCAAGCCGGGCGAGATCCGGAAGGGCAGCACCCTCTTCAGCCCATCCGCCGTGCTGCGCCTGACGCCGCTCGAGCCGGAAGCGTACTACGTGCTCGAGGCCTACAACGAAGGCACGGAAGAATCGGGGACGATGGCGGTGGAAGTGGTGGACGCCGGCGGCAAGGCGCTGGTCCAGACGGCCAACACGCCGGTGAAGGTGGCCGCATCCGGCGGGATGCTGAAGGGACGGCTCAATCTCGAGGGCCTGCCACCGGGCCGCTACCAGCTGAAGGTGCTTCTGCAGCTCGCCGGCCGCGGGATCGATCGCTCAGCCCCCATGACCATGGCCGCGCTGGATACCACGCTGCAGCAGGAAGTCAGCCGCATCAACACCGAGAAGACGTCCGACGAGGGTTACTTCAAGTACATGAGTCCGGAGGCGCTCGATACCGCCTTTGCCCCGCTGTACTACATCGCTTCACCGAGCGAACTCAAGGTGTGGAACAAGTCGCTGAGTGACGACGCGAAGCGGAAGTACCTTACGGACTTCTGGGCGGCACGCGACCCGAACAAGGGTACGCAGGTCAACGAGGCGCGCGACCAGTTCTATGCCGCGATCGCGTTCGCCAACAAGAACTACAAGGAACGCAACATTCCCGGCTGGAAGACGGATCGCGGCCGCATATTCGCCAAGAATGGTGCCGCGACGTCCATGTGGCGCCGCGCGCAGATCCAGCGGGCCCCGCCGTTCGAGGTGTGGAACTACCAGGACATGGGCCAGGGCAAGTGGTACATCTTTGCCGACCGGACCGGCGTCGGGGACTGGCGGCTGATGGTCTCGAGCGACTTGAAGGAGCCGAAGCAGCCTGACTGGCGTAACATTCTGACCGAGGACGGCGTACGCGAAGCGGGGCGCTTCCTCGCCGTGGACTTCTACAGCAGCAACAACGCGTCGTACTAGTTTCGCGTCCGACCGGGCCCTATTGGGCCAGCGGCAACTCCAGTCCCGCCTTCCGGGCGGCCTGGGTTGCCGCTTCGTCGTTCTGGCGAAGGATGACCACTTCGGGTGCCGCCTCGCGGCTGGCGCGCGGCAGGTAGCGGTCGATACCCATCGCCAGGAAGAGCAGGAACAGGTAGAGCAGTGAATAGCGGTACATCTTCCACGCCGTCGGCGTGACGCCGGCCTCGCGCAGCAGCGCGATGCAGTACCAGAGAAGCCGGGCGCCAAGCAGCACGGCCGCCACCAGGTAGAACGGGCCGAGCGCGCCGAACACCGTGGGCATGATGGTGAGGGGTAGCAGCAGCAGGGTGTAGACCAGCATCTCCCACTTGGTGCGCGCTTCCCCCTTCACGACCGGCATCATCGGGACGCCAGCCTTGGCATACTCGCCCTGCTTGATGAGGGCCAGGGCCCAGAAGTGCGGCGGGGTCCAGTAGAAGATGATGGCGAAGAGGTAGAGCGCCGCCAGGTCGAGACGCCCGGTCACTGCGGCCCATCCCACCAGCGGAGGAAATGCCCCGGCCGCCCCGCCGATGACGATGTTCTGCGCCGTGTTCCGCTTGAGCAGCATGGTGTAGATGAGCACGTAAAACAGCAGCCCGCCCATGGCGAGCCAGGCGCTCAGGGGGTTCACCTGGTACCAGAAGATTCCGAACGCGATCGCGCCAAGCGCTACCCCGAAGACGAGTCCCTGCGCTGGCGTGATCCGGCCGGCCGGTATCGGGCGCAGGCGCGTGCGGGTCATCCGGTCGTCGATATCCCGGTCGAACCACATGTTGATCGCGTTGGCACCGCCCGCCATCAGGTAGCCGCCGACTACCACCCAGAAAACAAGGATCGCCGAAGGCAGTCCGCGATCGGTCATGAACATCGGCGCCACCGTCGTCACCAACAGCAGCGAAATGATGCGCGGCTTGGTCAGGGTGACGAGATCAGCGAGGATCGTGGGCTTTGCGGCGGCCAATTGCGCGCTCCTTGGGTCGAATCCAGTCCCCGGTGCGGGAACCGGGGTAAAGAACGACCGCGATTGGTCCCTGTCAACCAGTGGACTTCATCGACAACCAGTCACGAGATCGTAAATGGCTGCGCAGCGTGCTTGACGCAGATCGACTGGTGCGTAACTTCTCCCCCAGTGAGCGTTTGTGATGCGGCAACTGGCCTATACATAGACAGCCAGGCGGCCCGGATCGGCAGCTCACCGAATCAGCTAAACCAAATGCAGTAAACGAGTTATGGCCGTTCGCCCGGCCTCCCGGGCGGTTCCAGCCATTGGTGGTGGTTTGCCAGCGTCCCGCGAGTCGTCGAAGGAAGCGCCTCATGCAAAGCTGCCCCCGAATGATCGGCCGCGCGGCGTTGTCGCTCGCGGTCCTGCTGGCAGGTGGGCGTTCGCTCCATGCGCAGGGTGTCACGACCGCCGCAATTCAGGGCACGGTCACCCAGGAGGGTGCGGTCACCCCGGTAGATGCCGCGCGCATAGAGCTCAAGAACCTGCAGACGGGGCAGACCTTCATCGCCAATACCCGGAGCAATGGGCGCTACAGCTTCGAAAACGTCACGCCGGGTTCCGGATACCAGCTAACCGTCCGCGCCATCGGGTTCCTGCCCGTGGTGCAGCAGGGTCTGACCCTGGGTCTGGGCACGCGCATGACCCGCGACGTGGCGCTCAAGCCAACCGTGGTGCAGCTCCAGGAAATTGAGGTGGCGGCGCAGGAAGACAACAAGCTGCTCGATGCGAGCCGCACCGGCCCGTCACAGATCATTGGTGATTCCGCGATCCAGAGCCTGCCACTGCAGGGACGTAATTTCACCGACCTCATCACGAGCGCGCCCCAGGCGGTCGGTACATCCATCGCCGGCAACAACAACCGGTACAACAACATTCAGATCGACGGCGGAGTCAACAACGATCTCTTCGGCCTCGCGGCGTCGGGGGTGCCGGGTGGCCAGTCGGGCGCACGGGCGATCTCGCTCGAGGCGGTGTCCGAGTTCCAGGTGATGGTGGCGCCGTACGACGTGCGCCAGGGCAACTTCGCCGGCGGCATGGTGAACGGCATCACCAAGTCGGGCACGAACCGGTTCCTCGGCTCGGCATTCGTGTACCGGCAGAGCAAGAGCCTCGCCGGCTACCGCGACGACCCGACCTTCACCAGCCTCAGCATCTGGCAGTACGGCGCCACGCTTGGTGGCCCGATTCTCACCGACAAGCTGCATTTCTTCGTGTCGGCCGACATCCAGTCGCGCGAATCGGCGTTCTCGTCCCCGTACAACCTCACCGGAAACGATGCGACTGACCTGGCCAACACCGGCTTCACCACCACGACGGTAGACGAGTTCGTCGACATCCTCGGGTCCTATGGTATCACAAACTCCGGGGATGGCAGCACGCCCAACGTGGAGAACCCGCTCACCAACCTCTTCGGCAAGCTCTCGATCAACACCGGTGAGTCGAGCCAGCTCGAATTGTCCTACAACTATTCCGACGCCGACCTCGGCTCATACATCCGTAACCCCACTGGCGTCGCGATCACCGGTCGCATGCGCGACGGCTGGCAGCTCTCGAACAGCGGCTATGTCCAGATCGGCAAGGTGAATACCCTGCGCGCGCGCTGGATCGCCGACTTTGGCGAGGGACTCTCGAACGAGTTCCTCACCGGCTACCAGACGGTGCGCGACTCGCGCGACCTGCCCGAGCAGGTGCCGCTCATTCTCACGGCGGTGGGCAACATCGGCGCGTCGACCTCGTGGCTCGCCGCCGGTGCCGAACGATTCTCCCAGACCAACAGCCTCGACCAGAACATCTTCTCGGTGGCCGACAACTTCTCGTTCGGCACCGGCTCACACCGGTTCACCGTGGGCACGCAGAATGAGTTCTTCAGCTTCGACAACAAGTTCTTCCAGGCGAGCATCGGCGTCTGGTCGTTCAGCAGCCTCGACAGCCTGGCCGCGGGCACGCCTTCGGCCTTCCAGCGCCGCATCGCGACGCCGCTGCAGCCGAAGGGGCCGATCGCGCTCATCGGGGCGCAGCAGTTCGGCCTGTACGCCCAGGATCAGTGGTCGCCATCCGAGCGCATCTCGGTGACACTCGGTATCCGCGCCGACATTCCGCTCATCAACAGCCCGAGGACCAACCCGGCGCTGGTGAACGACCCGAACCTGCCGATCAACACCGGGAACTTTCCCAATGCGAACGTCCTCTGGTCGCCACGCCTCGGGTTCAACTGGGACGTGACCGGGCAGGCGCGCACGATCGTTCGCGGCGGGGTGGGCATCTTCTCGGGACGGCCGCCGTACGTGTGGCTCGCGAACTCGTTCACCAACACGGGTGCGGATTTCATCCAGGTGACCTGCACTGGTGCGGCTACGCCCGACTTCACGGTGGATCCCGCGGCGCAGCCTGATCGCGTGCCGTACCGGCACTCCCACGGGCGTGGCCGGCGAGGTGGACTACTTCGACCCGAACTTCAAGTATCCGCAGAACTTCCGGGCCTCGCTCGGCTTCGACCAGCGGCTTCCCGGCGGCTTCGTGCTCACGCTCGACGGCTATTACGCGAAGCAGGTGAACCAGATCTACCTGCAGGACACCAACATTCCGCAGGACCCCACCACCTCGGGCGAAGGCCGCGCCATCTACGGCACCTTCGACGCGGCCAACGGGCGGGCGACGGTGGTGCGGCGCACCGCGGCGGTCACCAGTGCGGTGTTCCACACCAACACGTCGGAAGGGCAGACGTTCGCTGGCACGATCCAGGTGCAGAAGAACTTCGCGAACCACTTCGAGATGAACGCGGCATACACCTACTCGCACACCACCGACCAGATCTCGGCGACATCGAGCCAGGCCTTCTCCAACTACCAGTTCGCCTCGATCGGCGCAGGCACCATTGCGAACCGCGACGTGACTACTTCGTTCTTCGATGTGCCGGGCAAGGTGACGCTGACCGGGACGGTGGACCTTCCGTATGGCTTCGACTTCTCGGTGTTCTACACCGGGTTTTCCGGCGCGCCGTATGGCTGGATGATCAACTCCGGACCAGCCGGAACCAATGGCGATGCCAATGGGGACGGTATTGCCGGCAACGACCTGGTGTTCGTGCCGGCCGACCCGAGCCAGATTACCCTGAGCAACCCGTCGGCGTACGACTCGCTGCAGAGCTTCATCAGCGGCCAGAAGTGCCTGGCGGCCGCGCGCGGCGGCATCCTGGAGCGAAACTCCTGCCGCAACCCATGGCAGAACTACTTCAACCTGCGCGTCGGCTGGACCACGCCCGAGGTCAAGGGCTCCGGCATCGAGCTCACCCTCGACATCTTCAACTTCCTGAATTTCCTGAGCAGCGACTGGGGGTTGTACAAGGAAGTGAGCGCGTTCGAGGAGGGTCCCGCGTTCCTCAGCGTAGCCGGTTACGACACGGTCAACGACCGGCCGATCTACCAGTTCACGCAGCCGGCGGTGGTGGAGCGCACCGTGTACGGACAGCGGCAGTCGCGCTGGACCATGCAGCTGGGCGCGAAATGGCGGTTCGGCTTCTAGTCAGGTCCGTGCGCGCAGCAGCAGCACCACGGCGGCAACACCGAACACGGCATTGGGAAGCCAGGCGGCGACCTCGGGCTTGACGAGCCCGCCCGATCCGAGCGCCTGCGAGAGCTGCACCAACAACAGGAACACGATCGTCGTCGCGAGGCTGATGCCGATACCGATGGCGGTGCCGGCGCGGTAGGACGTCATGGCCAGCGGCGCCCCGAACAGCGCGATGATGATGCAGGTGGCCGGCACGGCGAGCTTGAGCGCTCGCATCACCCGCAGCTTGCCGGCATCCGCCCCCGAGTTCTCCACTGCCTCGATGTACCTCCCCAGCTCGGCGTAGCGCATTTCCTCCGG
The DNA here is from genome assembly GCA_963822925.1 of uncultured Gemmatimonadales bacterium. Lineage (GTDB taxonomy): Bacteria > Gemmatimonadota > Gemmatimonadetes > Gemmatimonadales > GWC2-71-9 > JAGGAG01. The sequence continues at coordinate 238,065 of CAWGJN010000001.1, read as the reverse complement.
CCTTCGCGGCTCGGCGAGCAGGTCGGATGGCAGTTCCGTCATGCTGTTGAGGCGCATCGAACGGAAGCGGAAACTGGCCTGCTCCGCCCCGTCCACGACGGCGCGGCTCGACCCGTTCCACAGGCGCCAGCCCGTGCTGTCCCAGGTGGCGCTGTCCGCCGTGACCGCGAGTGAGGGGTTCTTCCTCCCGTTGCCCTGCCGCGTCAGCACGACATCCATGAGCCGCTGCGTCTTCGAATCGAGTGTGCGCACGGTATAGACCCACCCGCGCTCGGCACGATAGACGAAGTTGTAGCGCTGCCCCCGGGAGCCGACCCGCTCGCCGTGGATCTGCACCTTCCGCTCCGTCATGGCAGGCGCGAGTTCCTCGAGTGACAGGCAGAGGAACGCCGCCAGCACGGCCCCCACGTAGATGGGCAGCACGAAGCGGTGGAAGCTGATGCCGCCGGCCTTCGCGGCGGTCAGCTCGGAGTGCCGCCCCAGCGTGCCGACAGTGAATACGGTCGCGACGAGCACGGCGGCCGGGATGATCTCGAACATCTTTTCCGGCAGCAGGTACACGTAGCCAAGAGCGATCCCGCTGAACGGAATGCCGCGGTCGAGCAGCTTCTTGAGGCTGTCGGTGAGGTCGATGAGTGTGGCCACGATCGGGAAGCCCAGGATCGTGAGCAGGAACAGCCGTATCCAGCTGCGGAAGACGTAGCGATCGAGCAGCGGCCAGCGCATCAGCCTGCCACTGCGCGTGCGGGCGCGGCGGCGCTGGCGGGCCTCCGGCGGAAGAAGCGCAGCAGGTCGGCGAACTCACCGCCGCGCGACGTTCCGCCGCCACGATGCACCAGCATGAGGCCGGCGATCGCGAGCACGCCGAGGACGATGTTGGGCGACCACATGGCCAGCGCCGGTGACGCATAGCCGCGATCCGCCAGCGTCTCTCCTGCCGTGAGACCCACGTAGAACACCGCGTAGACGAACATCCCGCCGCCGAGTACGAGGCCCATGCCTCCCCGGGGAAAACGGAGGGCCATGGCCACGGCGATCAGCACGAAAGGGATCGAGGCAAAGCTGAGTGACCACTTCTTGTGGATCTCGACCCGGTACCGGTTGGCCCGGCGCACGGCGTTCTGTTCCCGCTCCCGGACGGCCACCACCGTGCCGTTGTCGCTCAGCCGGGGTGCGCCCGCCGCGGGGGGAGCCGGGGGTGATGTGGCCGGGGCAGGTGGGTTCGCAGCCACGCCCGGCGGCGCGGCAGCGGCCGGCTGTGCGGTTCCACCCGGCTTCGCCGTCCCCCTCCTGACGGCGCCCGAAATGGCCGCGAAGGCGCCGCAATAGGCCCCTCGGTAGGGACCCCGCCTTGCCGTCTCGGCGGGGACGGGGACAGGTTCCGGGGTCCGTCCCAGCAGGACCTGAAGGTCGGAACGAGTAAGGTCGGCACGCTGGGACCTCGCGTCGCGGATTTCCTGGCGGGCGCTGTCCACCACTCCCATGAGCTCGCAGCTCGTCATTTCCCGGTCGCCCCGGTCCAACTGATCTTCGCTCCGCTCCAGTTGGTCGAAGACGTCCTTGAAGACAATTTCCTGCGTTGAGAAGGTGGTGTGCTCGAACAGCGGCCGGTCGGCTGAGGTGACTTGCTGCACCGATCCGTGAAAGAGCTTCAGGACCAGGTCGCGGCCGTCGGGGGTGTAGCCCATGCGACCGCTGTCCGCGTAGATGATGCGCCGCCGGTCAGCCTGTCCGACGTCGTAGATGGACACGCTGCGCAGCCGCCCGGTGCCGGGATCGATCCGCTCGGCACGCAGGAAGTACTGTGACGGCGGCACCTTGTTGATGACGCTCTCCGCCAGGGAGAAGGTGGGCTTCTTCTTGGCGATGTCGAAGTAGAGATTGCGCAGCCGCGCGTTACTCCGCGGCAGCACCTGGTCCACAAAGCCGAATGTCACCAGGCCCATCACGACCGCCCACGCCAGCACCGGGCGCAGCATGCCGATGGTGCTCACGCCGCCAGCCCGCATTGCGGTGATCTCGCTGTCATTCGCCAACTGGCTGAAGGCATAGAGGGTTGCGGCGAGCACGGCCAGCGGCAGGGTCATGGCGAGCAGGAATGGAACGCTCAGGAGGAAGACCTCGCCGATGACCGACCAAGGCAACCCCTTTCCCACGAGGCTGCCGAATTTCCGCCCGATGAGGTTGAGGAGCATGACGCCAGTGAGCGCGAGCAGGCCAAAGAGAAACGGCAGCGCCAGCTGGCGGAGGAGGTACCTGGAAAGGACACGCACGGGGATTTCTGGGCGGGCTCCTGGCTCGGTTGATGGGTCCCAGACGTGGCGTTATGTTCAGGAATCCAAACCACTTATGACGATCGCAGTGGCTTCCTGAGCGTGACGCGCTTTCTCCTTGCCCTGGGCGTCATTGCCTTCAGTCCCGCTGTGGCAGCCGCGCAAGCCGATTCCCTGGGACTCTCACCCGACACGACCGCGGTGCCCGGGGTGGGAGTCAGGGCGACGCTTGGCGCGCCACCACTCGCCCTGCGCGTGCCGCCCCAATATCAGCAGCCTTGGCTGCTCGGTCCGCGGCCACTGCCGGGCGCCACCGCCACCGCGTGGCAGGCCTCGCTCAACACCGCCGTCGATTCCGCCCAGACCGCACGAACCAACAACCAGGTCCTCATCAGTCTCTACGGCGGGAGCCAGGAGGCGGCTGATTCGGCCGAGGCCGAGCTGCAGAAGCGCGGCCTGTTCGGGATCAACCGCAACCTCGTGGACCTCACGCTCGACGGCAACATCCGTCTCGAGCTGCGGGCCGACCGGCTCAAGAACCTGCGCTGCACGCCCGCATCGCTGAGCGATCCATCCAGCGGCTGCCGGGGAGAGATCAACGGGCCGCGACTCGACAACCAGATGAGTATTCGCAGCGGCGGCGTGATTGGGCGTCGCCTTCGCGTGAATGTCGACTGGGACACGCAGCGCGACTATACGAATAGTAACATTATCCAGGTGTTCTACGAGGGACTCGAGGACGAACCGGTGCGGCGCGTGGAAGTGGGCAGCGTCGCGTTCCGTCCCCCACCTTCGCGCTACCTCACCGCGTCGATTCCCACCAATAACTTCGGCGTCAACGCGCTCTTCGAGCTGGGCCAGCTGCAGATGCAGGTGCTCGCGGCCACCCAGAAGGGCAGTGCCATCGGTGAGCGCGTGTTCACCATCGGCCAGGCCACCGCCACGCCGCAGGACCGCAGCCAGCGCGACCTCGACTTCGAGTACGGGCGCTTCTACTGGACCGTGGATCCGCGCACGCTGCCGCACTATCCCGCCATCGACGTCCTGAGCCTGGATACGCTGACCGTGTCGCCCGCCGTCCGACCCGCAGAAATCCGGGTGTACCGCTATCGGGTGCCTCAGCTGACCGGCGGCGTGGATCCCAATCTCGGCGGCATTCCGGCCTGCGCATTCCAGGGCCCGGCGGGCAAGACCTTCGGACCGGTACCGTGGCAGCTGCTGGTGCTCGGCGCCGACTACTACACCGATCCATCCGGCCTCTGGATCGCGCTCGCACAAAAGGTGGACCTCAGGTCGGATTACATCGCGATCAGTTACGTGACCGAGGGGGGCACCCAGGTGGGAAGCTTTCCGGGCCAGCCGAGTCCCACTGCCGGAACTACCTGCGCCTCGGTGGACACGCTGCGTATGATCGTGGAACCGCTGGTCGGCAACGACCAGCCCTCCTTCTGGCACGAGATGCGGCAGTTCTACCGGGTGGCCGGTCAGGATCTCGACCCGGTATCGCTCAAGGTGGACATCTCGCTCAACCGGTCCGAGCGCCCGCTGCCACCGTCCTCGTTCTCCACGTATCTCGGGGCGCTCGGCTTGTCGGTGCCCACGGACCAGAACACCTTCGACCGGGAGAACCGGCTCTTTCCGCGTGCTCGTGACCCGGGGGCGGAGCTCATCATCCGCGAATCGTACCTGGCGTTTCCCAACATCAAGCCATTCGCCAATCGCGCCGTGCTCGGGCCCACCGAGCTGGCGGACTCGCTGTACCAGACACCGGTGTACCTGCTGTTCTCGCAGGGGCCGCCGACCAAGTACCAGTTCCGTTTGCGATACAACTCCACCGGCGCCGGCGACCGCACCACCCTGAATCTGAACGCACTGCAGATCCTCGAAGGCTCCGAAAAACTGTACCTGGGTGGCCGCCTGCTCACCCGCGGCACCGACTACACCATCGCCTACGAAACCGGCCTCATCACCTTCCTCAACCCGGATGCGCTGTTCGGCACCGGGGTGGTACAGATCACCGCGCGATTCGAGGAGCGCGGCATCTTCGCCGTTGCGCCGACCTCGATCTTCGGCCTCACCACGCACTACGACCTGGGCCGGACCGGCGGAATCAACTTCATCGGCATCTACCAGCGCGAGAGCTCGGCGTTTGCGCGCCCGGCGCTCGGCTTCGAGGCCAGCGCCAATCTTGTGGCCGGCGTCAATACGGAATTGCATTTCCGCCCGACAGCGCTGAGCCGCCTGGTCAGCTCCATTACGAACCGCAACGGATCCTCCGAAGCCTTCCTCGACATCAATGGCGAGTTCGCCTTTACCCAGCCTGACCCAAACCGAACCGGACAGGCCTACCTCGAGGAATTCGAGGGTGTATCCGGCATCGCGGTGAGCCTGGGATCCGCCGTGTGGCAGTACGGAAGCCAGCCGCAGTCGACCGCGGGCCTCGATCCCTCGCTTGGCTTCGGTACCACGTTCGACAGCGCCGACGCGGTGCAGATGATCTGGCAGAACCTGATTCCGGGGCCCAATGGTGGCGTGGTGGAGTTCTTCCCCAAGGACATCGACACGCTGTTCATCACCAACGGCAGGTCGCAGGTGTCCGAGACGGTGATGTACCTGACGCTCCACGCCGACACCGCCGGGGGCGTGGTGCAGCAGAACAACGCATCACAGTGGACCCAGCCGCCGCGCCCCGGAACGCCGCGCTGGCGGTCGATGCAGACCGCGATCAGCACCGTGGGTGTCGATTTCACCGGCGTGAGCTACATCGAGTTCTGGCTGTACAACGACGCCGCCAAGAGTGCGGAGAACGCGGGCGTCAACCTCATCTTCGACCTGGGCCAGGTAAACGAGGATGCACTCGCGGTCGCCCCCGATACGCTCACCGTGGAGGCGGGAAACGACTCGGTCTACACCGGGCGCCAGTATGTCGGCGTGGGCGTGCTCAATACGCGAGCGACAATCGACCGGCATCTTCAACGCACAAACCGACGACATCGGCATTCTGGGCGACATCCCGCCGATAGTGCTGCCCGACCTGGACACCGACCCGGCATTCCCATTGTGCCAGACGGTACTGGGTACCTCGGTGCAGGTATTTCCATGGGGCGACCTCAGTGCGCGGTGTACGCGGGGCAACGGCTTCCTGGATACCGAGGACCTGAACGGCGACAACGTCCTGAACGCGCAGGGGCCCAACGACAACGTGAACCGGTATGTCGTGAGCCTGACCGACACGCAGTTTGTGGTCCGGAAGGGAGTCCAGGATCCCACGGGCGCCGGCTGGACCCTCTACCGCGTTCCGCTGCGCACCCCGACCGCGGTCATCGGCACGCCGAACATCCGGCTGGTGCAGGCGCTCCGCGTCACCCTGGTGGCCCCGCCGGCGATCGACGACATCGTCGCGCGCATCGCGCTCTCGCGGCTCACGTTCGTGGGCGCGCCGTGGCTTGCCCGGGCGCCGGCGCCGATCGAGGGCATCGCGGGATCCACCGCCGAGCCCACCGGCAGCGTAGTCGTGTCGGTGATATCGACTCTGGACAAGTCGCTGGGATACATCCCGCCACCGGGCGTGCTGATCTCCCTCAACAACCTGCAGGCGGATCCACAGTCCAATGGCGCCGTGATCGACGAGAAGTCGTTGCGGGTGATCGCACGCCAGCTGGAGCAGGGGTCGCGCGCCGAGGCCTACTTCCGCTTTCCGGCCGGCAGCCAGCGGCTGCTGGCCTACCGCCAGCTGCAGGTATGGATGCGGGGCGGTCACAACCTCCCTGGCTGGGACACGGGCGAACTCCTCGGCTACATCAAGGTCGAAAGCGACGCCAACAACTTCTACATGTACCAGACGCCACTCCACAGCATCGGCGAGGAAGCCGCCTGGAATCCGGAAGTGGTGGTGAACCTCGAGACATGGACCAACCTTCGCACCCAGATCGAATCGGAGATCCAGCAGGGCCTGCCACCCTCCGGTGCGGCCGAATGCGGCGGTGATCCCGCGGCCTACGTGGCATGCCAGGGCGGATACATCGTTCACATCCTCAACCCTGGCGTGAACCCGCCGAACCTGGCGGCGGCGCAGGGGCTATCGACCGGCATCATCCGGGTCGGCCCCGGAGTTTCGGACTCCACCGAACTCTGGGTGGACGACGTCCGCCTCTCGGAGCCCATCACCACGATGGGTACGGCCTGGGCGCTCGACGCGCGACTCGCGGCCGGCGACGTCTTCGACCTGACCTTCCTCATGTCGAGCGTCAACGGACAGTTCCGGCAGCTGGGGGACCAGCCGACGTTCCGTACCACCGGCGGTCTGCTGACCTCGGGGAACTTCCGCATTGACCGCTTCCTGCCGGCGTCGGTAGGCCTGCTCATCCCGATCAGCCTGAGCTACGCCACCACGAAGGTGGACCCCCAGCTCCTCACCGGGAGCGACATCCAGGCGGATGCGCTGCCCGGCCTGCGCAAGCCCAACAGCAACACCGGCAGCATCAACCTGCTGGTGCGCCGCTCGGCTCGCGGCAGTACGCCGTGGATGCGCATCCTGGCGGATCCGCTCACCTTTGCCGGCGGGTACACCCGTGGTCGCGGACAGACGGAATTGTCGCAGAGTTCGACGGACAACTACAACGCCGCGCTGAGCTACAGCATCGCGGTGACCCGGCGGGGGAAGCCGATCAACCTGGGCGGGCTCGTGAACAGCCTGCCCGGCTGGATGCGGGAAAGCGACTTCGGCAACAGTCTCAAGACCGCGTCATACACCCTGCTCCCGACGGCCGTGCGCCTGCGCAGTGGCCTTTCGCGCGACGAAAGCAACTTCTTCTCGTACGTGTCGCCGGTGGTACGGCCGATCGATGCGACGGTGATCCCGGCGCTCGCGCTCAACTATGTGTGGCGCAACACCGCGGGGCTCACCTGGCAGCCGTTGGGCATGCTGCTCTTCAACGCCGACATCGCCAGCACGCGCGACCTGCGCCAGTATGGTGACTCGACTCCGCAGGCGCGGCTCGCGACCGCGGAACGACAGGACCTCCTGGGCATCGACGTCGGCGTGGAGCGCGACCGGACCACCGGCACGAGCCTGCTGATCGCGCCCCGCATCGCCTCGTGGTTCCGGCCGAGGTTCGGCACCACCAGCAACTTCGTGCTCAACCGATACCTCAACAGCCGGCAGCTGGTGCGCACGGAGGGAGACACAGCGGGCGCGTTCATCCTCCCCCAGACATTCTCCAACCTGCGCAGCTATGAGTGGGGATTCTCGATCGACTATGCCCGGGGGATCCGCCAGCTACTGGGTGATTCCTCCGGTGTGGGCAACCTCATCCGCCGTTTCCGGCCCCTCGACATCAGCCAGCGCACCACCCGGACGTCTACCTACGACCTCGCGATATTCGAGCCTTCCCTCAGCTACATCCTCGGCCTGGGTGGATTGTCGAGTTTCCTGAGCCAGGATGGGCAACTCGCGCTCGGTGCCACGCAGACAGTGACGAAACAGGTCGGGACCGGACTGGATTTCGGGTTCGGTCTGTCCATCTCGGGTCTCTACAGCGAAACGACCACCGATCGATACCAGGCGATTGGCGGGGCGCAGCGCCTGGCGGTCATCTTCCAGCGCGAATGGCCCTCGGGGCAGATCCGTTTCAGCCGCCCGTTTGCGCACGGCCCCTTTGCCCTGCTGTCGCTCGGTGCCACGCTGCGGCAGCGACAGGGTTCCACCACCCAGCCGGTCAGCGCGACCGTCGTTTCCATCATCTCGAACCAGACCAAGAACTTCTCCCCCGAACTGGGCCTCACGTTCCGCAATGGCATGGCGATCGCCAGCAACCTCAGCCTCCTCAAGCAGGAAACAGCCAGCAATGGATCGCTGACGCTGCTGGACCAGGCGGACCTGAACGGCAGTCTTTCGTATGCGTTCCCGCTACCGCGGGCGCTGAGCCGGGTGCGCAAGCTCGCCCGCTCGTCGTTCAGCGTCGTGGTGTCCAAGGCTACCCAGTGCCTCTCCCGCGATCTCAACACGCAGTGCCAGGTGATCTCCGATACCCGGCGCCAGGAGTATCGCGGGAGCATCGATACCGATATCATCTCCACGCTGACGGCGGGCCTGCAGATCGGGTACACCCTGAATGACTTCCGCAGCCTCGATCGGAAGAACTCCCAGCTGTTCCTCGTGGCTTCTCTCAACCTGTCGCTCTTCGCCGGGGACTACCGATGATGCGGTACCGCCTGACCGGGTTATTCGTGCTGCTCGCGCTGCTCACGGCCTGCAGCTCGTCGCCCCCGGCCCCGCCGAGGGAGTTCGATGGCGCCGCCGCGCTGCGGTATGTCGAGACCCAGGTGGCCTTCGGGCCGCGTGTTCCAGGCACCGAGGGGCATCGTCGGATGGCGGCCTGGCTCGACTCCCTCGCCCGCGCCAAGGCTGACACGGTCTTCATCCAGGACTGGGTGAACGTCACCTCGAAGGGCGCCAAGGTTCCGCTGCACAACGTGATGATGCGGTTCAACCCAGCCGCCGCCGACCGGATCCTGTATTTCGCGCACTGGGACACGCGGCCCACCGCCGACAAGGCCATCAATCCGGCCGATCACAACACGCCGATCCCGGGCGCGAATGACGGCGCCTCCGGTGTCGCGGTGCTCCTCGGGGTGGCCGATGCGCTCCGGAAGACGCCCTCGACACTGGGCGTGGACCTGCTGTTCGTGGATGGTGAGGACTTCGGCAGCTTCGAGGACTCGACCGAAACGCTGCTCGGGGCGCGCTACTACGCGAAGAACCAGGCGCCTGGACCGCGGCCATTGTTCGCCGTGCTGTTCGACATGGTGGGCGACCGTGACCTTCAGATCTACCAGGAGGGCAACTCCCTGCTGGGCGCGCCCGAGGTGGTGGAGCGGGTGTGGAACGCGGCGAAGATCGCCGGCTACCAGAAGGTATTCATCGCGACTCCAGGACAGAGCCTCATCGACGATCACCTTCCACTGCAACTCGCCGGTATCCGGGCCATCGACGTAATCGACTTCAGCTACGGCAGCAACAACAGCCTCTGGCACACGCTCGACGACACGCCCGACAAGCTCAGCGCCGCGAGCCTGCAGGTCGTGGGCGATGTGGCGATGGCAGTGCTCCGGCTGGAGGCTGGCGGAAAGAAGTAGCCGAACACGGTTTTTGGGTGCGCCCTTTCCGGGGCCATGCCCGACATTCGCACCCATGCCTCCCGAACACAGAGCGCTACTTCTGCTCCTTGGCCTGGGCCTGGCCGGCCATGTGGTGCGCATGGTCGCGTCGGATGCCCGCCGGCCGCCGGGCGAGGTTCACCTGCCGGGTTCCTCCTCTTCGTCGGCTGCGCTCGCACGACGCGACAGTCTGGTGCGCCTTGCCCGCCCCCTGGCCGCTGGCGAGCGGGTGGACGTGGATCGCGCGTCGGCCCAGGAGCTTCAGCGTCTCCCCGGCGTGGGCCCGGGTCTGGCGCGCCGCATCGTCGAGGAGCGCAACCGGTCTGGTCCTTTCGGGGACACCGCGGCACTGCGCCGGGTGCAGGGCATCGGACCCTCGAAACTGCGGCGCATGGCACCGAATCTTGCGTTCTCGGCGCCCCCCCGCCCGGCCGCTCCGGTCGCCGTCATACCCGTCGGACCATCAGTGCCGGGACCGGTGCTCACGGAGGTCATCAACCGCGGCTCGGCGACCGACCTCGAGCGGATCACGGGAATTGGGCGGCGGCGGGCGGCGCGGATCGTCGCCTTTCGCGACAGCGCGGGGGCCTTCCGCAGTCCCTCGGACCTGGCCCGTGTGCTCGGCATCAGCCTTGCGCTTGCTCAGTCTCTCTGGACTGCTGCCGGGCAGCAATGACAGCGATCCAGCGTCCGTGTACACGCAGTGTATCCAGCAGCAACGTAATCACTTAGGCTCACGGTCAGGTACGGTGGCCATGGCGTCAGTGGCGGTAGGCGGCAACTTTCTCGGCGACCTCCTTCTGCAGGAAGGTCTGCTGACTCGCGACCAGCTTTCGGCGGCCGTCGCCGAGGCCAAGTCGTCCCGCCTGCGGCTGAGCTACGTGGTGGCCAAGCAGGGTATCGTCCCCGAAATCGAGGTGACGAAGCTCCTGGCACGGCACCATCGGATGCCGGCGGTCGACCTGACCAAGTTCGAGGTGGATCCCCGCACCCTCAAACTGATCCCCGGCGAAGTCGCCGCCAAGCACATCGTGCTCCCGCTCAAGCGTGAGGGTCGTACCCTCACGGTGGCGGTGGCGGACCCGTCGGATCATGGTCTCCTGGACGACCTCAAGTTCATCACCCGGTACGATCTCTTTCCCGTCATCGCGGGTGAGGTGACTCTCCGGGCCCTGATCGAGCGCCACTACGAAAACGCCGGCAACGAGCAGCAGCTCCAGAACCTGATCCGGGACATGGAAGGGCTGGAGGACGACGTCGAGGTGCTCGAGGAGCAGGCCGACGAGGTCGCGACCCGGGAACAGATCGACGACGCCCCGGTGGTCAAGCTGATCAACGGCTTGCTCACGGATGCGGTGCGACGCGGAGCCAGCGACATCCACATCGAGCCGTTCGAGCACGAGATCCGGGTGCGCTACCGCATCGACGGCGCGCTGGTCGAGGTGATGAAGCCGCCGCTCAAGCTGCGGGCCGCCCTCACGAGCCGCGTCAAGATTCTGTCCCAGCTCAATATCGCCGAGCGCCGCGTGCCGCAGGACGGCCGCCTCAAGCTCAAGATGGGCAACCGGGTCATCGACTTCCGCGTCTCGACCTTGCCGGTGCTATTCGGCGAGAAGATCGTGATGCGAATCCTCGACAAGGGCAACCTGACGCTCGACCTGAGCAAGTTCGGGTTCGAGCCCAAGGCCGAGGCGGACCTGCTCAAAGCGATCCTCAATCCGTACGGCATGGTGCTGGTCACCGGTCCGACGGGTTCCGGCAAGACGACGACGCTCTACTCGGCGCTCTCGCGCATCAACACCATCGAGACGAACATCATGACGGCGGAAGACCCCGTCGAGTACAACCTCATGGGGATCAACCAGGTGCTGGTGCGGAACGAGATCGGGCTGACCTTCGCCGCGGCGCTGAGGGCGTTCCTCCGGCAGGACCCCAACATCATCATGATCGGCGAAATTCGAGACCTGGAGACGGGGAGCATCGCCATCAAGGCGGCCCTTACCGGCCACCTGGTACTCTCGACCCTGCATACCAACGACGCGCCGAGCACCGTCACCCGTATGATTGACATGGGGCTCGAGGCCTTCAACGTGGCGAGCGCCGTGAACCTGGTGGTGGCCCAGCGGCTCGTGCGCCGGATCTGCAAGTCCTGCAAGGAGCCCACGAGCTATCCCGACGACGTGCTGTCGTCGCTGGGCACAGAAATTGAGCAGTTCCGGTCGATCCCGTTCATGAAGGGCCGCGGGTGCGATGCGTGCGGCGGCCTGGGCTACAAGGGACGCGCAGGCCTTTACGAGGTGATGAATCTGTCGCCCACGCTGCGCCGCATGATCCTCCGGGGCGATGCCTCGTCCGAGCTCCGTGACGCGGCAGTGGCGGAGGGCATGCTTACCCTGCGCATGGACGGCATGATGAAGGTCGCGAAGGGCGTTACCACACTCGAAGAAGTCGTGAAGGAGACCGCAGCATGAGCGTCAACCTCCGGGTGCTCCTTGAGGAGATGATCGAGCGGGAAGCCTCGGACCTGCACCTGACTGCGGGCGAGCGGCCGAAGCTCCGCGTGGACGGCGACATCACGAACGCGAATTCGTGTGGCGACGTCATGAATCCCAAGGACACGCTCTCGCTCGCCTACTCGGTGCTGACCGAGAACCAGAAGAAGCGGTTCGAAACCGAGGATGAGCTCGACTTTTCTTTCGGCATCCAGAACCTGGCCCGCTTCCGCGGCAACGTCTACAAGCAGCGGGGCTGCGTGTCGGTGGCCATCCGCATGATCCCGTTCAACGTCCGCACCTTCAGCGAGCTGGGCCTGCCCCCGGTGGTGGCCAAGCTGGCCGAGCGTCCGCGCGGGCTCATCCTGGTGACCGGGCCCACCGGCTCGGGCAAGTCCACGACGCTCGCGGCGATCATCGACAAGATCAACAAGGAGCGGAAGGGTCACATCATTACGGTGGAGGACCCGATCGAGTTCATCCACCGCCACCAGAGCTGCATCGTCAACCAGCGCGAAGTGGGCACCGACACGAAGAGCTTTGCGTCGGCCCTCAAGTACTGCCTTCGGGAGGATCCCGACGTTATTCTGGTGGGAGAGATGCGAGACCTCGAGACGGTCGCCGCGGCGCTCACCATCGCCGAGACCGGCCACCTCGCTCTCGCGACCCTGCACACCAACTCGGCGGCGGAGTCGATCAACCGCATCATCGACGTGTTCCCGTCGAGCCAGCAGTCCCAGGTGCGGGCCCAGCTGGCGTTCGTGCTCGAGGGCGTGCTGACCCAGACGCTGCTGCCGCGCTCGCGCGGCCGGGGTCGCGTGATGGCCACCGAGATCATGGTGGTGACGCCCGCGATCCGGGCGCTGATCCGCGACGACAAGGTGCACCAGATCCAGTCCGCCTTGCAGGCCGGCCAGAAGTTCGGCATGCAGACGATGAACAGCTCACTGTACCAGTTGTACATGAATCGCGAGGTCGCTCAGGAAGAGTGCCTTCGGGTATCGCCAGATCCGAACGAGTTCCTGCGCATGATCGGTGAGAAGCCGCTCGAGGACCAGGAAATCGGCTCGGCGCCTTCGGGCAAGATGGCCAGCACCAGCGGCGGGCGCCGCTAACCGGGAGAAGGACCGATGCCGCTCTTCGAGTATACCGCACGCAACCCGTCGACGGGCCAGATCCAGAAGGGCCAGCTCGACGTCCCGTCGAAGGACGACGTGACCTCGTATCTCCGGAAGAACCGGATGATGCTGGTCAGCCTCCGGGAGGCACCGAAGCCGCTCAAGCTCAGCTTCGGTTTCGGCAAGCCGAGCGTCAAGACGCGCGACATCGTGATCTTCACGCGACAGTTCGCGACGATGATCAACGCCGGCCTGCCGCTGGTGCAGTCGCTGGACATTCTCAGCAAGCAGACCGAGAACGCGACGCTCAAGGACGTCACCCGGTCGGTGGTGTTCGACGTCGAAGCCGGCAACACCCTGGCCGACGCGTTTCGGAAGCACCCCAACGCGTTCACCGAGCTCTACGTCAACATGATCGCGGCCGGTGAGCACGGTGGTATTCTCGACACGATCCTCCTGCGCCTCGCGACGTTCATGGAAAAGAACGACGCGCTGGTGCGCAAGGTGAAGGGCGCCATGGTGTACCCGGTCGTGATCATGAGCGTGGCCGCGATCGCGATCACGGTGCTGCTCATCTTCGTGATCCCGACCTTCTCGAAGATGTTCGCCTCGGTGAACATGGAACTGCCGCTGCCGACACGCATCGTGATCGGCATGTCCGGCTTCCTCACCAGCTACTGGTGGCTGATGCTGGCGGTGGGCTTCGGCTCTGGTTCATGTTCAAGCGCTACTACGCGACGGCGGCGGGACAGAAGACCGTCGACGGCCTGATGCTCAAGGCCCCGGTGCTCGGCGACGTGGTGCGCAAGTCCGCGGTGTCGCGCTTTACCCGCACGCTCGGTACGCTGATCTCCTCGGGCGTGAGCATCCTGGACGGCCTTGAGATCACGGCCAAGACCGCGGGCAACCGCGTCATCCACGATGCGGTCATGGAGTCCCGCGCCTCGATCGCCGGCGGCGAGACCATCGCAGCCCCGCTCGACAAGTCGAAGGTGTTCCCGCCCATGGTCATCTCGATGATCGCGGTCGGCGAGCAGACGGGCGGACTCGACGAGATGCTCACGAAGATCGCCGACTTCTACGACGAAGAGGTGGACGTGGCGGTGAGCGCGCTGCTCGCCCTCATGGAGCCGGTGATGATCGTGGTGCTCGGCGTGGTGGTCGGTGGCATGGTCGTGGCCATGTACCTGCCGATCTTCGACATGATGAACGCCATCCAGTAATCGTCCCCGCATGGGGCGGGCCGCGCCGGGGCGGGGCAGCACGACAAGGTGTTGCCCCGCTTCGCTTTGTGCCCCTGGATCATCCCGATGGCTGGCCCCCGTCAAACTGCTCGCGGAGCGGCGTCGTACCGGATGGCGCGCTCGCGTACCCGCGAGGGGTTGCGTAGTCTTATCAACCCGGGCAGCCGCGAAGTTCCCCTTCTCGAGACGCCGATGACCTCAACGGACCAGACCGGTGCGGCGGTTCCACCACCGCAGGCCGTGGAGAGCGTTCCCATGGTCACGGCGCTGCGCGAGATTGCCGCGGAATTGTCAGGGTATCGGAATCTCCTGCGTCAGCTCGTGATCCGGGATCTTCGCGTCCGCTACAAGCAGGCGGTACTGGGCGCGGCCTGGGCATTGTTCATGCCCGCGCTGGTGGTGCTTTCCGGGATGCTGGTGCGGTTCGCCATGGCACAGATGACGGCCGGCTCGTTCGACCGCACGACCGTTGCCGCGCTCGCCCTCAAGGGCCTCGGCTGGGGCTTTTTCGCCGGCGCGATCGGGATGGCCACGCCTTCCCTCGCCGCCAACGGCAACCTGGTGTCGAAGGTGTACTTCCCCCGTGAGATGCTTCCCATCGCCACGGTCCTCGCGCAGGGTGTGGATACCCTCGTCGGAAGCCTGCTTCTCTTCGCGCTGGCGCCATGGCTCGGCGTGCCGCTCTCGACCGGGCTGTTGTGGCTGCCGCTGCTCCTCGCCCTGCTCTTCTGTCTCACCACGGCCATCGCGCTGCTCCTGAGCTGTGCCAACGTCTTCTTCCGTGACGTGAAGTACATCGTGCAGGTGCTGCTCACCTTCGGCATCTTCTTCACCCCTGTGTTCTACGAGCCCGCGATGCTCGGCCCCACCGGCGCGCACCTCGTCATGCTGAATCCCCTCGCACCTCTGCTCGAGGGAATGCGGCTCGCAGTGCTCGAGGGTCAGAACCTGCTCCTGCCGCTGGCCGCGTCTTCCCCGCGAGGCGACGTCGCGGCCTGGTCGCCGTGGTACCTGGCCTACAGCGCGGCCTGGGCGCTGGGCGGGCTGCTCGTCAGCTCCCTCGCGTTCCATCGCGTCGAGCCGGATCTGTCCGAGTTCGTATGACCGACCCCGGCGTGCGGTGCGAACAGGTGTGGAAGCGGTTCCGCCGCGGTGAACACCACGACAGCCTGCGCGATTTCCTCCCGGCGCTGCTGCGCCGCGGAAGGGCGCGGCGCGGCGCAGCGCGGGAGTTCTGGGCGTTGCGTGACGTGTCGTTCGAGGTGCTACCCGGCGAGGCGCTCGGGGTCATCGGACCCAATGGGGCGGGCAAGTCCACGCTGCTCAAGCTGCTGACCCGGATCCTGCGGCCCACCCACGGTACCGTTCGCGTCCGCGGCCGGCAGGGCGTGCTCATCGAGGTGGCGGCGGGTTTCCACCAGGACCTGACTGGACGCGAGAACCTCTTCCTGCAGGGCGCGATCATGGGGATGTCGTCGGCGGAAACCGGCCGAAAGTTCGACCAGATCGTGGAATTCGCCGGGGTCGCCGACTTCATCGACACACCGGTGAAGCGCTACTCGAGCGGCATGAATGCACGGCTCGGTTTCGCCATCGCCGCGCACCTCGATCCCGAGGTCCTCTTTGTCGACGAGGTCCTGGCGGTCGGCGACCTCGCGTTCCAACAGAAGGCATACGCACGGATGCGGGAGCTGGTTCGCTCCGGCATCCCGGTCGTCATGGTTTCGCACCAGCTCGATCGCATCGCCGAGTTGTGCACTCACGCCCTGCTGCTGGACCACGGTACCGTGGTCCGTCAGGGCACACCGCAGGAGTGCATCGCCGACTACCTCGACCCCGATCGCGGTGGCTTCGTCCCGCATGGCGATGCCCCGGCGACGATCGAGCGACTCCGGCTCGAGGGCACAGGTGACGTGTGCTCGGGAGGTCGGGTTCGCATCGGCCTGTGTGGAAGCATCGGCGCGGACGGGGTTCCGGAGCACATCGATCCCGTGGTCGTGCTAGTCCGTAACGCCTCGACCGGAGCATTCGTATCGGCGATCGGCACCTCGACGAGCGACGTGAAACTGTCGATCGGGCCGTTCTCCCTTGAAGTCGAGTTGCAGATGAACGTGCCGCGCGGGATCTACGTGGTGCAGGCACTGGTGTGGGATCGCAGGGCCGAGCGTGCCCTCGGTGCCGGACCCTCGCTGATGCTCCAGGTGCTCGAAGGTGTTCCTTTCGTGGGCCCGATCCAGCTCAACGGTCGAATGCTGGTGGCGTGAGCACTGTAGGGCTCAATTGCTAAAGCGCTGCGTCCGCGCAACACGGCGTCGTTACGGCCAGATCGACACCCCTTCCAGCTGGCGGGCAGGAACCGGCCTAAGTGCCGTCAGACTCAGCGCTTGAACCGCCCAGGATAGCGCCCTGACAGGTAATCAGCGTCGCCAGTGTTGGGCACACGTGTTGCCAGCTTGGTCCACGCTAGGAGCGATCGACTTCCCGTCTCGGTCGGGCCGTCCCCCTCCAGCTAGCAGGAAATAACTTTGACGTCACGCTGGCTAGTTCGGTCGCGGCTCCGCACGGATCCGCGAACGCACCTGATCTGTTTCCCATCGGCGGGCGCCGGTCCGGCGCTTTTCGGGCGCTGGGCTGAGTCCCTAGGTGTCGATATCCAGGTCTGGGCCGTCCAGTTGCCTGGTCGTGAGGCCCGTGTCCGTGAGCCCGTGATCAGTGATCTCCCGGCCATCGTGAGAGAAGTGGCCGGACACCTCGAGCCCCTGCTCGACCGGCCGCTTGCCTTCTTCGGCCACAGCATGGGGGCCGTGATCGCCTTCGAGACGGCTCGCCTGCTCGCTGCGCGCCGCGCGCTCCAACTCCAGCACCTCTTCGTCTCGGCCTACCGCCCGCCCTGCTTACCGGACCCGAAGCCTCCGCTGCGCCAGTTGCCGGACGATGCGCTCATCACCGAGACTGGCCGCCGATACGGCGGCGTTCCGGCGGCGGTGCTGGCGGAGCCCGAGCTGCTCGCGCTGCTCCTGCCCACGCTCCGGGCGGACCTCACAGCTCTCGAGATGCATTCCTGGGTGCCAGGCGCAATGCTCGAGTGCCCCATCACCGCGTTTGGTGGCGCGGCAGATGGCACAACGCCGCCCGCGCATCTCGAGGCGTGGCGTGCCATGACGTCTGGACGATTCCGGCGGCGGGAGTTCGCGGGTGGGCATTTCTATCTCACGGAACAGCGACTGGCCCTGGTGGCCGAGGTCGAGGCCGCGTTGGCGCCTCCCGCCGGGATGGCCCGGGAGCAGGTGGGATGAGCGCCCGGACTCAGCCGCTCGCGATCGTCGGCATCGGCTGCCGCTTCCCGGGAGGGATCACCGACCCCGCGACTTTCTGGCGCGTCATTGCGGCCGGCACCGACTGCGTCACCGACATTCCTCCGGATCGTCGTGAGCTCGCCGGGTGGTATGACCCGCGGCCGGCCACCCCGGGGCGCATGACGACGAGACGGGGAGGGTTCCTGCCGCAGGTAGATCACTTCGACGCTGCCTTCTTTGGCATCGCGCCACGCGAGGCGATCCGGCTCGACCCCCAACAGCGGCTTCTTCTTGAGACGGCGTGGGAGACCTTTGAGGACGCCGGGACCGACGTGCGAACGCTCGAAGGCTCGCGCACCGGCGTATTCGTGGGCGAATGGTTGAGCGACTACGAGACCATGATGTTCGCTCACCCGGCGGAGCTGGATTTTTTCAGCGCGCAGGGGACCGGCCGCTATGCCGCCTCTGGCCGGATCAGTTTCGCTTTCGGCCTCCGCGGTCCCGCATTGACGGTGGACACCGCGTGCTCCTCGTCCCTAGTCGCGGTGCACCTGGCCTGCCGAAGCCTCCTTGACGGCGAGTGCGACCAGGCGATCGCGGCCGGCGTGAATGTCATCCTGCAACCCAACATCAGCATCGCGTACTCTCAGAGCCGGATGATGGCGCCTGACGGACGCTGCAAGTTCGGTGATGCGCACGGTGACGGGTACATCCGCAGTGAGGGCGTCGCCGCGATCCTTCTCAAGCCCCTCGACCGGGCGCTCGCCGACGGCGACCGCATACATGCCCTGATCCGGGGGAGCGCCATCGGGAACGATGGGCGGACCAGCGGCAGCCTCGGGACGCCGAGCCGCGCGGGCCAGGAGGATACGCTCCGTGCAGCGTACTCGGACGCTGGCATTGCACCGGCCCGGGTGGCCTACGTCGAGGCGCATGGCACCGGGACGCGAGCCGGTGACCCGGTTGAGCTCGGTGCCCTGGGAGCCGTGCTTTGCGAAGGCCCCGCGCGGACGGCGCGCTGCTTCGTCGGCTCGGTGAAGACGAACCTGGGGCACACTGAGGGAGCGGCCGGCCTCGCCGGCTTGATCAAGGCCGCGCTCGTGCTGCGGTTCGGCGCGGTGCCGCCGAGCCTGCATTGCGAGGTCCTCAACCCTGCCATTCCGTGGAGTGAGCTGCCGCTCGAAATCCCGCAGCGCCTCATCCCGTTGCCGTCCGATGGTCGGAAGCGCATTGCGGGCGTGAGCTCGATGGGTATCGCAGGCACGAACGCGCACGTGGTACTCGAGGAGGCGCCGCTCGCTCTTCCCGTCGTCCGCAGCCTCTTGCCGAGGGCATTCCTGCTGCCGCTGTCGGCACGCTCACATTCTGCGCTCGCCGAACTTGCGAATGCCTATGCGACACTGCTCGAGTCGCCGGACGCGCCGGCACTTGCAGACGTTTGCGCGTCGGCCGCGTGGTACCGCACCCCGCTCCGGCATCGCGCCGCCTTCGTCAGTGAGACGCCGGCCGACATGGTGGACCGCCTGCGCCGCTTCTCCCAGGGCGACGCATCCGGGGCGCAGGCCTCCGGTGTTGCGATGGATGAACGCCCGCGCCGGCTCGCGTTCGTGTTCCCGGGGCAGGGGGCGCAGTGGGAGGGCATGGCGCGTGAGCTGCTCGTGCGTGAGCCCGCTTTTCGCGCGTCGCTGGAGCGCTCGGAGGCCGCGCTGCGCCCACTGGTCGACTGGTCGCTGCTGGAGCAGTTGCAGGCGGGGACCCGGTTCGACGACATCGCGGTCGTCCAGCCGGTCCTGCTTGCGGTGGAGATCGCCCTGGCCAACCTGTGGCGCGCGTACGGTGTCGAGCCCGCCGCGGTGGTGGGCCACAGCATGGGGGAGGCCGCCGCGGCCTGTGTGGCTGGCGCGCTCACCCTCGAGGAGGCGATGGCGATCGTGTGCCGGCGCAGCGCGCTCATGCGGCGCACGAGCGGCCAGGGCGCGATGGCGATGGTGGAGCTGCCTCTGGAGGAGGCCACCTCGCACCTTGATCCATTCGGCGAGCGCCTCTCTGTGGCAGTGAACAACGGCGCGCGCTCCACCATCGTCGCAGGGGAGCCCGAAGCACTGCAGGAGTTGCTTGCTTCGCTGGACGGCGAAGGGGTGTTCTGCCGACTCGTGAAGGTGGATGTCGCGTCGCACAGCCCACAGATGGATCCGCTGGTGCCGGAGCTCGTCACCTCCCTCGCGGCGCTCCGGCCGACACACGCGTCGATCCCGCTCTACTCGACTGTGACGGCCGAGCGCGTGGAGGGCGGCACACTGGAGGCTGCCTACTGGGGGCGCAACCTGCGCGCGACCGTGCGATTCCGCGAGACGGTCGTGGCAATGCAGGGAGACGGGATTGAGGGGTTCATCGAGATGAGTCCGCATCCCCTGCTCGTACCGGCGCTGCAGCCCGCAATGGCCCTGCCGTCGCTGAGACGTGAGGAGCCGGAGCAGGCCAGCCTGCTCTCGTCGCTGGGCGCGCTATTCGTGATTGGTCACCCCATCGAATGGCGACGCCTGTATGCGGATGGCCATGCGCGCGTGGATCTTCCGCATTATCCGTGGCAGCGGGAGCGGTTCTGGTGGGAGCCCTCCGGCGGTGTCGCGGGCGCTCCGGACGCCACGGGTCGCGAGAACCGCCATCCGTTCCTCGCCCGTGCCTTCCGCCAGGCGGATGGTCGTGCCGCACACTGGGAGACCCTGCTGGGGCCCGCGCAGTTCACCTGGCTTGCTGACCATCGGGTTGGTGGCTCCGCCGTTTTTCCCGCGGCGGCGTTCTGCGAGGCGGCGCTGGCGGCCGCTCGCGAGGCGCGGCCTGACACGAAGTGGGCACTCCGCGACGTGCACTTTCACGCTCCACTCGCGCTTGGCGAGGCCGCCACGCGAGTGCAGGTCGGCGTCGACTGGCGCACCGGGGATGACGCGCGATTCACCATGCATGCCAGCGCGATCGAGGATGTTCGCGAGGATGCATGGACCCTCCATGCAAGCGGTGAGCTCATCCCTGCCTCGCGAATGGCCGCGGCGACCATGGCGGGCGACACGCGGCCGGCCGCCGGGGCTCCGCGCCTGGGCGCCGACGAGCTCAAGGCGGCGTTCGCGGGCGTTGCGCTCGAATACGGTCCGGCGTTCCGGGCGCTCCAGGGCCTACGTGTCGATGGGCGCTCTGGCGTCGGCGACATCAGTCTCGATGCGGAGAGCCTGGATGTATCGGCTTCGAGCTACGCCAGCTATCCCCCTCTGCTCGATGCGGCGCTGCAGGCACTGGTGGCCTTGCTGACCCGAAACGCGCTGGCGGAAGGCGAGACGATCTTGCCCGCGTCGATCGGCCGGCTCGTAGTGCACGAGCCGATTCCGCTTCACGAGCCCCTCACAGTGCACGCGTCGCTGCAGGAGATCACGGAGCAGGCTGCCCACGGCGCGTTTCGCCTGCTGGCCTCCGATGGCAGGCTGGTCGCCGAAGCTGCCGATGTCACGCTCGCCCGGGTGCGCCTGGCCGACGCCACGCCGCTGGCCCAGCTGCTGTACGACGCGACCTGGCGACCGACGGAGCTGGCGAATGGTGCGGCTCCGTCGCGCGCCCTGCTCCTCACCCCTGACGCGGAAACGGCGGGTTCGCTCGAGGCAGCCCTGCGCGCGGTCGGCATCGACACATCGGTGTGCACCGCTACCGAGGCGGAGGCGATGGGCCGCGCCGTGGGCGACTTCCTGAACGGTGGCGCGGGCGAGAACGCGCGTAGCGCCATCGTGCACCTCCTTGCCCTCGACGCGCCGCCGCCCGACGAAGGAGCGGCGTGGAGCGAGGCATCGTGGCGGCTCGCCGGCGACAGCGTGCTCGCGCTGGTGCGGGCGATTGACGCGGCGGGTTCTGCCGCGCGGCCGCGCGTCTGGTTTGTGAGCCGGCGTGCCGTGTCGGTATTGCCCACCGACGGCGCCATGGCACTCGGACAGTCCGCGCTGTGGGGCCTGGGCCGCGTGGTGGCACATGAATACCCTGCGCTCGAGGCGACGCTGGTGGATCTCGACAGCGCCGGCGTGGGCGTGCTGGCGCCGCTCCTGTGCTCGCAGTCGGTGGAACGGCAAGTGGCGCTCCGGGATGGACGGTGGCATGCGCTGCGGCTCGTGCCGCGAGGCCCGATTCCGCCGGTCGCACGCCCGGCGGGATCCGCCCAGTATGCGGCGTCCACGTCGCATCCGGGCGTGGTGGAGCAGCTCCACTGGCAGCAGGTGGACGTCGGAGCACCCGCGCCGGATGAGGTCGAAATCGAGGTGGCTGCCACCGGCCTCAACTTCATGAACCTCCTCTCGGCGCTGGGCATGTGCCCCGGTTGGGAGCACGGTCTGGGGCCGCTCGGCATCGAGTGTGCCGGGCGCGTGCGGCGCGTCGGCGATGCGGTGACCACCTGGGCACCGGGTAATGCCGTGGTTGCGGTAGCGCCTGGTTGCCTCGGGTCGCGCACGGTTGCGCACCAGGCCCTCGTGGCGCGGATGCCTCCCGGCCTTGCACCCGAGGATGCGGCCGCGCTGCCGATCGTGTTCCTCACTGCCTGGTACGGATTGCATCACCTCGCGCGACTGGCCCAGGGCGAGCGCGTGCTGATTCATTCTGCGGCGGGTGGTGTGGGCCTGGCCGCGTTGCAGGTGGCGCGCCACCTGGGGGCCGAAGTATTGGCGACAGCGGGCAGCGAGGAGAAGCGCGCGCTGGTACGGTCGCTGGGTGCCGTGGCGGTGTTCGACTCGCGTTCCACGTCGTTCGCCGACGATGTGCTCCAAGTGACGGGCGGCCTCGGTGTGGACGTGGTCCTCAACTCGCTTGCCGGCGATGCGATCGAGGCGGGGCTCCGCACCCTCGCACCCTACGGTCGGTTCGTAGAACTCGGCAAGCGCGACATCTATGGCACGACAGCGATCGGCCTGCAGCCGTTCCGCCGGAACCTCTCGTACTTCGCCATGGATCTCGACCGCATGATGCGCGAAAGACCCGTCGCACTCGGGCGGCACCTGAGGGACGTCATGCAGCGTGTCGAGGCAGGCGACTTCACGCCGCTGCCCACGCGCACGTTCGCGGCCGACGACCTCGTCGAGGCGTTCCGCCTGCTCATGCCGGGCACGCACGTCGGCAAGCACGTGGTATCGCACGTGAATCGGCCGTCGTCGATCGCGGTACCCGTACGACAGCGCTTCCCCGTGGCAGAGGATGGGACCTACATCATCACCGGCGGACTCGGGGGGCTCGGGCTCGAAGTCGCTGGATGGCTTGCGCGCCGGGGCGCCGGGTGCCTGGTGCTGCTCGGTCGCGGAGCTCCATCCGCCGAGGGCCAGGCGGCGATCGCCGCGTTTGAGCGGCAGGGAACGCGCGTCCTGGTGGTGGCGTGCGACGTGGCCGAGCAGGCTGAGCTCGAGGCGCTGCTCGAGCGGGTCCGCACCGCCTGCCCGCCGCTGCGGGGCGTGTTCCACGCGGCCGGCATCCTGCAGGACGCGCCGCTCATCTCGCTGACGCCTGCCACGCTGCGTGCCACGGGTCGCGCCAAGGTGCTTGGTGCCTGGCACCTCGATCGGCTCACCGAGGCGGACCCCCTCGACGCGTTCGTCCTGTTCTCGTCGGTGGCCTCTCTCTTCGGCACCCCAGGCCAGGGAAACTACGCCGCGGCAAACGCGTTCCTCGACGCGCTGGCGCACCACCGGCGAGCGCGCGGTCGTCCGGCGCTGAGCGTGAACTTCGGGCCCGTGCGGAACGTCGGCCTTGCGGCGGCGTCGGCTCTGCGCGGGAATTCGCTCTCGCGGCTCGGCTTCGACGGTCTGGCACCTTCTCGAGTGGTGGACGCGCTCGATGCGCTGCTCGGCGCGGATGCGACACACGCGGCCTGCATGCACCTCGACCCGGCGCGCTGGTACGCGGCGACGGGGGAGCGCGCCGGCCGCCGGCCTTCTGGCCGAGCTGCCCGACGCAGGACGTTCTACGCAGCGCCAGGACAGCGCAGAGGTGCCGCTTGCCGAACGGCTGCGGGCTCTACCCGCGGGCCAGCCCCGTCGCGCGCTCCTGGAAGGTGCGGTGAAGGACGAGGTGGGTGCGGTGCTCCGCCTTCCGGCAGCGCGCGTGCCGGTGGACCGGGCCCTGAAGGACCTGGGGCTGGATTCGCTGATGGCGCTCGAGCTGCGGCATCGGCTCGAACGGAGGACGGGGGTTCGCCTTACACCGTCGCTCGCGTGGAACTACCCGACGGTTCGCGGCCTCGCCGATCACCTGGCGGGGCGACTCGAGATCCCCCTCGAGGCCGACACGCCTGCGGACCGCGAGGGAACCGACGACGGCGAGCTGATGGCGCTGCTGACCGAGCTCGAACAGCTGAATGACGACGAAGCGCAGCGGCTTCTGGCTGAGGGAGGGCGCGGGTGAGCGAGCTCCGCGAGAGAGTTGCCGGGCTTTCACCCGAACAGCGTGAGCTGTTAGCGCGGCGCCTTGCCGAGCGGACCGCGCCAGGCGCATCGCCAGGTGCCGAACCCATCGCTGTCGTGGCGGCGGCGTGCCGGTTGCCAGGCGGTGTGCGGTCGCCGGATGAGTTCTGGCAGTTGCTCCTCGATGGACGCGACGTCGTGACCGATGTACCGAGTGACCGGTGGGACAGCCAGGCACTCTTCGACGCCGACCCGTCCGCACCGGACCGGATCAACTCGCGACGCGGCGGATTCCTCGACTCGCTCGACCAGTTCGACGCGGCGTTCTTCGGTATCGCGCCGCGCGAGGCGGCGATGATGGACCCGCAGCAGCGCCTGCTGCTCGAAGTAGCATGGGAGGCTTTCGAGGCGGGTGGCCAGCCGGTGGAGCGACTGGCGGGCTCGCAGACGGGCGTATTCGTCGGCGCTCACAGCCACAGCGCTGACTACTGGCTGCTGCAGCTGGCGCAGGCCCGCGGGTTCGAGAGTCACGCCACTACCGGCTCGGCGCACAGCATTCTCGCCAACCGGATCTCCTACCTCCTGGATCTGCGCGGGCCGTCGCTCACGGTGGACACGGCGTGCTCGTCCTCACTGGTCGCCGTTCACCTGGCCTGCCAGAGCCTGCGCACCGGCGAATGCGATCTCGCGCTCGCCGGTGGCGTGAACCTCCTGCTCCTCCCCGCCAGCAACTTCGGGTTCGCCAAGCTCGAGGTGCTGTCGACCGGCGGCTGTTGCCGGGCGTTCGACGACGGCGCCGACGGCATCGCACGCGGCGAGGGATGCGTCGCCGTGCTTCTCAAGCGGCTCGCCGATGCCGTGCGCGAGGGCGATCCCGTACTTGCGGTCATCCGGGGCTCGGCGGTCAACCAGGACGGCGCAAGCAACGGGCTCACCGCGCCCAACGGCCCTTCGCAGGAAGCCGTGGTCGGCCGCGCGCTCCAGCTGGCGGGCATTGCGCCCGAGCGCATCGGGATGGTCGAGACCCATGGCACGGGAACGTCGCTCGGCGACCCCGTAGAGGTGGAGGCGCTCGCGAACGTGCTCGGGCCGCAGCGCGGCGCGACGCACCAGTGCTATCTCGGCGCGGTGAAGACCAATCTCGGCCATTTGGAGGGGGCCGCAGGTGTCGCGGGCCTCTTGAAGGCGGTGCTCTGCCTGCAGCACCGGCAGGTGCCGCCGAATCTGCACTTCACCCGCCTGAACCCGCACATCGAACTGGCGGGCACGCCATTCGTCATCCCGACGTCGGTGCAGGAGTGGGTGCGCGGAGCGCTCCCGCTCGCCGCCGGCGTGAGCTCATTCGGGTTCGGCGGCACGAATGCGCACGTCGTGCTCGAGGAATCCGATGCCCCGGCGCAGGCCACGGCAGCGGGTCCGGCTCGTGACCGGGTGCTCGCGCTGTCCGCCCGAAGCCCGGGCGCACTCGCCGCGCTCGTCACCTTGCATGCCGACCGGCTCGAGGCGCTGCCTGACGCGGAGTTGGCCGACTACGTCTACACGGCCACGGTGCGGCGGTCGCATGGGTCGCGCCGGATCGCGGCGGTTGGGCGCACTCCCCGGGTGCTGGCGGACGCGCTGCGGGCGCGCCTGGGTGATGCGTCGCGTGCCGAATCATCGTGGTCGCCCGGCACCCCGGGCATCGTATTCATGTACCCCGGCCAGGGCGGCCAATGGGCGGGGATGGGCCGGGAACTGTTCGAGACGGAGCCGGTGTTCCGCGATGCGTTGCTTGAGGTCGCGGCTTCGTTTGCCCGCCTCGCGACGTGGGACCTGATCGACGTGCTTCGTTCACAAGACAGCCAGTCGCGCGTCGCCGCGACAGCAGTGGCGCAGCCCGCGATTTTTGCCGTGCAGGTGGCGCTAACCGCCTTGTGGCGCTCATGGGGCATCGTTCCCGCTGCGATCGTGGGGCATAGCGCGGGCGAGGCCGCTGCCGCGCATGCAGCGGGCGTACTCACGCTCGACGATGCCGTGGCCGTGGCATTTCACCGGGGCCGGCTGCTGCAACAGGCCGAAGGCCGCGGTCGCATGGCCCACGTGGAGTTGTCGGCGGCGGAGGTCGAGGAGGAATTCGCCGCTGGTGGAAACGGGCTGGCGATCGCGGCGGTGAACGGTCCCGCCTCGACGGTCATCTCGGGACCGCCGGACGCGATCGAGGCGGTGACGGAACGTTTCACGCGCTGCGGCGTCATGGTGCGCCCACTGGCCGTGGACTTCGCGTCCCATGGCCCGCACATGGACCCCTTCCGTGAGCCGCTGCGTCGCGCGCTCGCTGCGATCCGACCGGTCAGCCCGCGGCTGCCGCTCATATCCACCGTGTCCGGACGCTGGAGCGAGGCGGGGGACTACGATGCCGCCTACTGGAGCCGAAACATCCGCCAGACGGTGCGCTTCGCGCCGGCGATCGACCAGTTGCTGCGTGATGGGTTCGGGCTCTTCCTCGAGGTTGGCCCCCACCCTGCGCTGGGCGTCCCGGTGCTTGCGACGGCGGCGCAGTGCGAGGTGGAGGTAGTGGTGAGCGCGTCGCTGCGCCGCGGACAGCCGGCACGGTCATCAATGCTCGCCAGCCTGTGCGAGCTGTATGAGGGGGGAGCTCGCGTCGCATGGCAGCAGCTCGCGGAACCGGGCGCGCGGCTGGTGCCACTGCCCGCGTATCCCTGGCAGCGGCGACGGCACTGGCTCGAACCACCGGATGCATCAGCGCTGGCGTTCCATGTAACCGGTCAGCGGTACGAGGGACGGCCGGATGATGCTGCGAGCCAGTGCTACAGGTTGACGTGGGAGCACTCGTCTGTGGCGTGGCCCGCTCCGGAGGCCGTTCCGGACCCGGGATCGAGACTGCCGGGAACGGCGTGGCTGATCGTGCCTGATCGTGGCGGAGTGGCGCAGGCACTCGCCGCTCGGCTCACCGCAGCTGGCGCGGAATGCCGCATCGCGGACCTGGAGCAGGACGGTGGCGTCCTGCTCGAACGGGTGTGGGACGGTGTCGTTTGCTGCGCTGGGATCGACGCGACATGGAACGCGACCGAGCCCCTGGCCACGGTTGTCCAGATCACGCACGCGCTCGCCGGGCAAGGTACGCGGCTCTGGATCGTAACTCGCGACGCCCGGCAGGTGGTGCCCGATGACACGTGCGATGCCCCGGCGCAGGCGGCCTTGTGGGGACTCGGGCGCTCACTCGCGCTCGAGCACCCCGAGTTGTGGGGCGGATTGGTGGATGCAGGTCACGACCTCGAGCCGGACGAGATCGCGCTGCTGGTCTGTCGGGAACTGGTGGCCGCCGACGACGAGGACCAGGTCGCCTGGCGGCGCTCGGGCCGGTTCGTGGCGCGCCTCGCGTCGCGTTCGGCTCCATTGCCCGGCCAGCTCTCCCTCGGCGCTGATGGCAGTTATCTGGTCACGGGCGGCTTCGGCAGTCTCGGGCCCCGCGTGGCCCGCTGGCTCGCGGACCAGGGCGCGCGTCATGTCGTGCTGCTCGGCCGCAGCGGCCCCCCGGACCCGTCGATGCTCCACGGACTGCCCGCGGGGCACCCCGCCGCCACGGCAGATCGTGCGATGAGGGAACTCGTAGCGCGTGGAGTTACGGTCCGCGCCGAGCGCGGTGACGTGACCGACCGGAGCGCGATGCAGGCGTTGTTCACCTCGCTTGCGGCGAGCGGTCATGCCCTTCGTGGTGTCGTCCACACCGCCGCCGCGATCGTGCCGCAGCGTATCGCGGAACTGACGCCTGCCGCCATTGACGAATCACTGCGTGCCAAGGTCGAGGGCGCCCGGGTCCTGGATGAGCTGACCCGCGATGCAGGACTCGATTTCTTCGTCTGCTTTTCATCCATTGCTGGCGTGTTCGGCGGCAAGGGGATGGCTGCGTACGCCGCGGCGAATGAGTTCCTGAGCGCCATTACGCGCCATCGGAAGGCACGCGGTCTGGCCGCCACGTGTGTCGAGTGGGGGGCATGGCGCGAAGCATGGCGTCCTCATCAGGAACTGCGGGGCGATGTCGAGAGGCTGGGCATCCTCGAGCTGGATGATTCGCGCGCCTTTGACCTGCTCACGGGGCTCGTGCTCGAACGTGCCGATCCCACGCTGGTGGCGGCGCTCAACTGGTCGCTGCTTCGCGACGCGTATGGGGCCCGCGGCGACCGCCCCTTCCTGCGCCGCTGCGGCCTCAGGGCGGCGGCGCAGGCCGAGGGCGATGCGGCCGAGGCGCGGGCGTCGCTGCGCAGCACGTTCCTGCTGCTCCCGCCGCACGAGCGCCGGGGTCGCATGGTCTCGCTGGTGCGCAGCGAGGTCGCGCACGTGCTCGGTCTCGCGGCCGACCAGGAGATCGGCGACGATGCAGGCCTCTTCGAGCTCGGTCTCGATTCGCTCATGGCGGTGCAAGTACGTCGTCGGCTCGCCCGCGTCGCAGATCTGACACTGCCGGCCACTCTGTTGTTCAACCATCCCACGGTGAGCGCGCTCTCCAGCTTCCTGCTCGAGGCGCTCTCGGCGGGTGCGGATTCCGAGCGTGATCTGGCCCCCAACGCGGCGTCAGCGCCGGACGCCCTGGAGGCGTCGAACTCCGACGGGGATGTGCACGCGCTCCTGCTCGAGGAGATCGCCCGGCTGCCCGCCGATCTCCTCCGGGGCCGCGGCGGGGCGGGGCAGGCGTCGTGAGCGGGCCGGGGCATGGGGCTGGCATCGGACTGGAGCGCCAGGCGCTCGACGCCCTGCGGCGGATGCGTGGGCGCCTCGAGGAGCTTGAATCGGCTCGCAGCGAGCCCATTGCGGTGGTGGGCCTCGGGTGCAGGGTGCCCGGCGCCGCAGGGCCCGAGGCCTTCTGGGATCTGCTGTGCCGCGGCGGTGACGCCGTGCGATCCGTGCCCCGTGAGCGCTGGGACGTCACGACGCTCGGGCAGGACGTGCCATCGTATGCCGGACTGCTGGATGACGTGGAACGTTTCGATGCCGATTTCTTCGGAATCCCAGGGCGCGAGGCGCGGCTGCTCGATCCGCAGCAGCGGATGTTCCTCGAGGTGACCTGGGAGGCGCTGGAGCATGCCGGTATCCCACCCAGGACGCTGCGCGGCTCCCGCACCGGCGTATTCACCGGCGCCACCATGAGCGACTACCTGCGACTGCTCATGGGCCGACTGTCTCCTGAGGAACTCGACGCCTACCTGGTCAGTGGCAACGCGCTCAACGCCATCCCGGGGCGCGTGTCGTTCACCCTGGGGCTGCAGGGTCCGAGCCTGGCGATCGACACGGCGTGCTCATCATCCCTCGTGGCGGTGGACCGCGCGTGCCGCAGCCTGCGTGACGGCGAGTGCCGCCTTGCCATCGCGGGAGGCGTCAACGCAATCCTCGTCCCCGAGACCCTGCTCTCCCTCGCGCGCTGGGGCATGCTCGCGCCCGACGGACGCTGCAAGACCTTCGATGCGTCGGCGAATGGGTTTGTGCGTGCGGAAGGGTGCGGCGTGCTCCTGCTCAAGCGACAGTCGCATGCGCTCGCCGACGGCGACCGCATCCTCGCGCTCATCCGCGGCTCCGCCGTCAACCAGGACGGGCCGAGTGGAGGGTTCACCGTACCGAACGGGCTTGCCCAGGCTGGCGTGATCCGCGATGCGCTGCAGGCGGCCAACGTGAATCCGCGCGATGTCGGCTACGTCGAAGCCCATGGAACCGGCACCGCTCTCGGTGACCCCATCGAGATGGAGGCGCTTTCGACGGTATATGGAGCCGGCCGTGAAAGGGAACGCGCGCTGGTGGTGGGTGCGCTCAAGTCAAATCTCGGCCATCTCGAGTCCGCGTCGGGTGTGGCGGGAGTGATCAAGACGATCCTTGTCCTGCAGCACCGGCAGATCCCGCCGAACATTCACTTCTCCCGGCCGACGCCCAACATCCCGTGGGCGTCCATCGCGGTGCGCGTGCCGACGACGCTCGAAATCTGGGAGCCTTCCGAGGGGCCCCGACTCGCCGGGGTCAGCTCGTTTGGCTTCAGCGGCACGAACGCCCACCTCATCCTGCAGGAGGCGCCCGCCGCGGCGCCAGTCGACCCGCCGCCGGTGCCACCGCCATTCCTGCTCACGCTGTCGGCGCGCAGTGCGCCGTCACTCGATACGCTCGCGCGCCGTTTTGCGGAGGTGCTCGAGCAGCCGGAGGCGCCGCACCCGGCCACGCTGTGTCACGCGGTCGCCGCCGGCCGCTCGCATCATGCACTTCGACTCGCGGTACTGGGTGCCGACTCGGCGGAACTGGCGCAGCGCCTTCGCGCGTCGGCGGACGGCGGTGACATGGCCGGTGTGCTCCGTGGGCGCAGCGGCCGGCGGCCGACCGTGGCATTCCTCTTCACTGGACAGGGCGCGCAGTACCCTGGCATGGGTCGCGCACTGGCGCAGGCCAACCCGGTCTTCGGCGCCGCGATGGAGCGCTGTGCTGCACTGATCGATCCGTTGCTCGGCCGCTCCCTGCTCGACCTTGTGTGCGGGCGCGAGGCGACGAGCGAGACCCTCGCCCGGACCGGGTACGCGCAGCCGGCACTCTTCGCTCTCGGCTGGGCACTCACGGAGATGTGGCGGAGCTACGATGTCACGCCGTCGCTCGTGATGGGACACTCGGTGGGCGAGTTCACCGCGGCGTGCGCGGCCGGTGTGCTGTCACTCGAGGACGCGGCGCGTCTCGTCGTCGTGCGCGGGCGACTGATGCAGAGTCTCCCGGAGGGCGGCGCCATGGCCGCCGTATTCGCGCCGGAACCCGTGGTCCGCGTGTGCCTCGCCGGGGCCGCCGGCGTGGTCGTGATCTCCGGCGTGAACGCGCCTGACGAGGTCGTCGTTTCGGGTGAGCGAGACGCCCTGCGGTCGCTCTGCGGGCGACTGGCCGCCGATGGAATTCGGGCGGAGCCACTCACGGTCTCTCACGCATTCCATTCCCCGCTGATGCAGCCCATGATCAGCGATTTCTCGGCCGCGGCCCGGTCAGTCGCGCGCGCGCCGCGGCGCCTCCGCATCGTCTCGAGCGTTACGGGCGAACTGGCCGAGGATGCGTGGGGCGGCCCGGAATACTGGGTGCGACAAATCCTGGCTCCGGTGCGGTTCGGCGACGCGATGCGTTCCGTCATCGCAGCCGGCGCCGACGTGGTGGTCGAAATCGGACCCCACCCGGTCCTCACGGCGCTCGGGCGCCGGAGCATGCCGGATAGCGATGTGTGCTGGTTGCCGTCCCTGCGGCGGGAGCGGGACGACCAGGCTACGGTCATGGCGTCTCTGGCCGAGCTGTACGTGCGCGGCGCCACAGATGACTGGAGCGGCGAAACCGGCGCGCGGCACCGCTCGCGCATCGAGATGCCCGTCTATCCCTTCCAGCGCACGCGGCACTGGGTGGACGAGCGAGCGCCGGAGATGCACGGTGGGCCTGTTCAAGCGGCGTCATGGTGTCATCCACTGCTCGGCGGGCGAGTCGCGCTGGCGGTGCCCGAGGTCGTCTACCAGGTCGAGGGCGGCCACGCGGCGCATCGCAGCGTGCGCGACCACCGCATCGGCGGACACATCGTGTGGCCTGCCGCGGCAACCGTGGAGATGGCGCTCGCTGCCGCGCGCGAATGTTTCGGTGACGGTCCGCTCGAGGTCGCGGACCTGCAACTGCGCGCGCCAGTGCTTCTGCCGGACGAGGGGACCGTACCGCTGCAGACGGTGATCACCGCCTCGGGCGCGGACGATCGCCGCGTGGTGTTCCATGTCGCCGAAGACCCTGAGGGTCTCCGCTGGAGCGCTTTTGCGGAGGCGCACATCCGGCGCCCGCAGGCCGAGCCCGCGGACCCCGACCTCGGGATGGCGGGAGCTCGAGAGCGATGCACACAGCCCGTGGCGCCCGCGCGACTGCACGACGCCCTGGGCCGCCTTGGACTGGAGTTCGGGCCGGCATTCCGTTCGCTCGACACCATATACATCGGCACCGGCGAGGCGCTCGGCCTGGTCCGATTGCCGGAAGAGGTGGCCGCGGCAGAGCAGGGGTGCCTCCTGCACCCGGCGCTGCTCGATGGCTGCATGCAGCTGGCGTTCGTGGCGGCCGGCGGAGTGACGGGCGGGGAACTGCCGCGACTCGTGCCGGCGGGTTTCTCGTGCCTGCGCTGGTACGCGCCAGCGACCGGTGCCGTGTGGGGGAGTGCCCGAGTACTGGAGGGTGACGCTACGGGGGCGCTGAAGGCGGACGTCACCCTCTGGAACGAGGAGGGTACCCTCATCGCCGCCGTCCAGGGACTCCGGTTCGCCAGAGGTTCGGGGACACTGGCCGCAGGGTCGGAAGCGCTCGCCACTGATCGGTACGAGTGCGTCTGGCGGCCGCTCACGGCGGAGGCTGCGCCCGCGGGAGCCGCAGCGCATCCTGGTTCTGACCGACGATGCGCAACTTGCCGAGGACCTCAGTTCTGCGGCAGGCTCGACGGGCGATCGCGTGATGCCGGACCAGGCGAGGGGCCGGTCTTCCAGCATGTTCTCCGAGCTTCTGAAAAACGCGGCGGAGCGACTTGGAGGGCCGTTGTCACACGCGGTGCTCATCTCGGATGAGGTGGGCCCGACTGATCGGCTCAAGGACGCGTTGCATCTGGCACAAGCCTGTGCAGCGGGCTCGTCCAGCACCCCGCCGCGCCTGTGGTTCGTGACCCGTGGGGCCCAAGCAGTGCGGATGGGGGAGACCGTTTCACCTGCGGCGGCGACGATCTGGGGATTCGCGCGGGTGTTGCGCGCCGAACATCCTGAGCTGGCGTGCACCGCCGTCGATGTCGACGCCGGGGCAGATGCGCTCAAGCTGCTCGAGACCCTGCGACGCACCGACCGGGCGGAATCGCAGGTCGCCCTCCGCGACGGCGCGCACTTCGCTGCCCGCCTGGTCAGGAGTGAGGTTCCGTCCGACGTTCGCCTCGTCGTCGAGCAGCCCGGCCAGCTCGAAAGTGTCAGCCACGCACGCTTCACGCCGGGCGACCCGGGTCCTGGCCAGGTCCGCATCGACGTGCGCGCGGCGGGCCTCAACTTCCGTGACGTGCTCTGCGCACTGGGGCTGTATCCCGGGGCCGTCGAGGCGCTCGGCGGCGAGT
Source organism: uncultured Gemmatimonadales bacterium (assembly GCA_963822925.1). Classification (GTDB taxonomy): domain Bacteria; phylum Gemmatimonadota; class Gemmatimonadetes; order Gemmatimonadales; family GWC2-71-9; genus JAGGAG01. Next base: position 204,956 of record CAWGJN010000001.1, on the reverse strand, counting down.
GTGCCGGCGTAGTGGCCGCGGTCGGGCCGGGCGTGACAACCCTTGCCGAGGGCGATGAGGTGATGGCGTTCGCGCCGGGTGCGATGGCCACGTCGGTGGTGGTGCCCGCCGACTTCGTAGTGCGACGGCCGCCGTCGCTCGGTGTCGAGGCGGCGGCAGCCATTCCGGTGGCGTACCTCACGGCCAGCTTCGGGCTCGAGCGTCTCGCGGGGCTGCGCGCCGGCGAGCGCGTGTTGATTCACGCGGCCACTGGCGGAGTCGGGCTCGCTGCCGTCCGGATCGCGCAGCTGCTGGGCGCGGAAGTCTTCGCGACGGCGGGCAGCGAGCCCAAGCGTCGGTTGCTGCGTGACCTCGGCGTCAGGCACGTATTCGACTCCCGAAGCGTGGCATTCCGCGACGAGATCCTGGCGTGCACCAACGGCGCGGGCGTGCACGTCGTGCTGAACTCTCTCGTCGGTGCCGCCCTCGACGCGAGCCTGGCTGTCGTCATGAACGGCGGCGCTTTTCTGGAGATGGGCAAGCGCGATCTCCGATCGGCGGACGCGGTGAGGCGCGCGCACCCGGGGGTTCGCTACCTGCCATACGATGTGGGTGAAGAGGTGATGCGGGACCCGCGCCTCGGCGCCGAGTTGCTCGCCATCTGCGTCGAGCGGATAGAGCGCGGCGACTTCCCGCCGCTCCCCGTCACGGTCGGCTCGCTCGCGGCCCCGCTCGAGACGCTTCGGACGATGGCGCAGGCGCGCCACGTCGGGAAGCTTGTGCTGCGTCAGGACATCACAGGCCATCGTGCGCCCGCGGCGATGCGCAGCGATGCGACCTATCTCGTCACTGGTGGGCTCGGGGCGCTGGGCTTGGCCGTGGCCCGGGGCCTCGTGCGCCGCGGCGCACGACACATCGTCCTGGTCGGCCGGCGCCCCCCGACGGCGGACGCGATCCGGGCGCTCGACGCACTTGCAGCAGAAGGTGCCACGATCCGCACGGCCTGCGCGGACGTCGCTGACCGGCCGGCGCTCGAGGCGTTGTTCGCCGACCTGTACACGTCCATGCCACCGGTGCGTGGCGTGGTTCACGCCGCCGGCGTTCTCGACGACGGTGTACTTGCGCAGCAGGACTGGTCCCGCTTCGAGCAGGTGCTGCGACCCAAGCTGCTGGGCGCCGGACACCTCGACGAACTCACAAGGGCGATGTCGCTCGACTTCTTCGTGCTCTTCTCCTCGGCGGCGGGCTGGCTCGGTGCTGCCGGCCAGGCAAACTACGCGGCGGCGAATGCGTCGCTCGACGGGCTTGCGATCGCGCGTCGCGCCGCCGGGCGTCCCGGCCTCAGCATCGCCTGGGGTCGATGGGCGGAGGCCGGCATGGCAGCGTCGGTCAGGCGCAGCGAGGAGTGGGACTCGACGGGTCTCGGCGCGATTCCGGTGGACGCGGGTGTCGAGACAATGTTCGACCTCACGCGGCGCGGCGCCACGCAGGTGGCTGTTGTGCCTGTCGAGTGGACGCGCTACCTGGGCAAAGTGTTTGGCGACTCGCCGCCGCGATTCTTCGCAGAGGTGCTGGGGCACGCGGTGGCGCCGGCCGCGGTGCGTGCACCGCTGGTCGCAACCCTCCGCGATACGCCGCGCGGCCAGCGGCGGGCCGCCCTCGAGCGGCATCTCGAGGGGATCGTGCGCCGGGTGGTCGGCGTGCCCGCGGCGCAGTCCATCGCGTCCGACCTGCCCCTGCGAGAGCTGGGCCTCGATTCGCTGATGACGGTGGAGTTGCGGAACGCCATCGCGCAGGCGATCGACCACCCGCTCCCGGCGACGCTGCTCTTCGATCATCCGTCATTGCGTGAACTGACGGCACATCTGCACAGCTCCGTTCTCGCCTTTGACGACGCAGAGCCGGTGCGCACGACCGCCGATGCCGTGGTGCGCGCGCTGTCCGAGGAAGACGCCGAGGCCCTGCTGCTGCGCGAACTCGATGGGGGTGCCGGCGTGTGACACCCCCGATGCGGCAAGCGCGCGAGGAACTCTCCGCCACCAAGCGGGCGCTGCTCGAGATTCGCGAGTTGCGCCGCCGGCTCGCCGAGGCGGAGCGAGCGGCGCGCGGACCGCTCGCCATCGTGGGCCTGGGCTGTCGCCTGCCGGGCGGCGTGCACGACGGCGAGTCCTTGTGGCGCGTGCTGCGCGACGGCGTGGATACGATGACCGACGTTCCTGCTGATCGCTGGGACGTGGACGCGCTTTACGATCCCGATCCCGACCGACCCGGCACGATGTGGACACGCAGCGGCGCCTTCCTCGACCAGGTGGACCAGTTCGACGCGGCGTTCTTCGGGATCTCGCCGCGCGAGGCGGCGAGCATGGATCCCCAGCAGCGCCTCCTCCTCGAGGTGGCGTGGGAGGCGCTCGAGGACGCGGGCGTCGCCGCGGGAGGCCTGAACGGGAGTTCAACGGGCGTCTTTCTCGGCGTAGGAAACAGCGACTACTCCCGCGCGCTCTTCGGCGCCCGGGAACACATCGATGCCTATGCGGGCTCAGGCGGCAGCCTCAGCGTGATTGCCGGCCGCCTGTCCTACCTCCTCGGCCTGCAGGGGCCGAGCCTGGTGGTGGACACGGCGTGTTCGGCGTCGCTCGTCGCGATCCATCTCGCGTGCCAGAGCCTCCGCCGCGGAGAGTGCGACCTCGCGCTCGCGGGTGGCGTGAACCTCATTCTCGGTCCGGAGGCGCACATCGCCTTCACCAAGGCACGCATGCTGGCGCCGGATGGCCGGTGCAAGACGTTCGATGCCGCCGCCGACGGCTATGGCCGCGGCGAGGGGGTCGGCGTGATTGCGCTGCGCCGGCTTGCCGATGCGGAGCGGCGTGGGGATCGCATTCTCTCGCTCATTCGTGGCTCGGCCATCAACCAGGATGGGCGCAGCGGTGGCCTCACGGCACCGAACGGCCCCGCCCAGCAGGCGGTCATCGCCGCCGCCCTCACCGATGCGGGGCTCGTCGCCGCCGACATCGACTACGTCGAGGCGCACGGCACCGGCACGTCCCTCGGCGACCCGATCGAGTTACAGGCACTCGGTGCGGCGCTCGGAACTGGCCGCGACGCGTCACGGCCGCTGCTTGTCGGTTCCGTGAAGACCAACTTCGGGCACCTCGAGGCGGCGTCGGGCGTAGCCGGGCTGCTCAAGGTGGTAGTGGCGCTGCAGCAGCGGCATGTTCCGCCGCACCTTCACTTCACCACGCCCAATCCGCTCGTGGATTGGGCCTCGCTTCCGATCCGCGTGCCTACGACGCTCACCGCGTGGCCCAACATCAGCCGACCGGCGCGCGCAGGAGTGAGTTCGTTCGGGTTCAGCGGTACCAACGCGCATGTCGTGCTCGAGGAAGCGCCCGCGGTGGTGCGCAAGGAGTCATCGATTGAACGACCGCGGCACCTTCTGGCGCTCTCGGCGCGTGACGAGCGGTCGCTGCACATGCTTGTCGAACGGTACGTGGAGCACCTGACCGCGGATGCGATGCCAGTCGGGGACCTCTGCTTCACCGCCAATGCCGGCCGCGCGCACCACGCGCATCGCATCGCCGTGACCGGGTCCGGCACGGCTGAGATCCTGGACGGGCTGCAGGCATTCCTCACGGGGCGGCTCGCGCCCCAGCTCGCCGTAGGCGTCGCCGATGGGACGGCGTGCCCGGTCGTCGGATGGCTCTTCACGGGGCAGGGCGCACAATACGCCGGGATGGGTCGGGCACTCTTCGACGCCTCGCCCACGTTCCGTGGCGCGCTCGACGAGTGCGCGATGGCCATCGACCCGCTGCTGCCGGTGCCGCTGCTCGAGGTCATGTACGGACCGGCGAGCTCGTCGTTGCTCGATCAGACGTCCTTCGCGCAGCCCGCGCTCTTTGCGCTCCAGTACGCGCTGGCCGCGCTATGGCGCAGTTGGGGCATCGAACCGGCGGCGGTGCTGGGGCACAGCGTCGGGGAGATCGCCGCCGCGTGCGTGGCCGGAGTGCTGCCACTGCCGGATGCCGCGCGCCTGGTGGCGGCGCGCGGCCGGCTGATGCAATCGGTACCTCCGGGAGGGGCGATGGCGTCGGTGTTCGCGACGCGCGCGCAGGTGGAGGAAATGCTCGCCGAGACAGAGTCGCCGGTGGAGATCGCCGCGCTGAACGGGCCGGAGCACGTCGTGCTGACGGGGGCACGGGAGGCAGTGGAGGCCGCCTGCGGGGCGCTCGCCCGGTCGGGCGTAGAGAGCCGCCCGCTCGCCGTTTCCAACGCGTTCCACTCCCGGGCCATGGACAGCATCCTCGCGCCATTTGAGCGGGCGATTGGTGAGCTGCACTGCAGCGAGCCGCGCATCACGCTCGTCTCGAACGTCACCGGGCGCGTCGCCGGCCCGTCGGACTGCACTACGCCCGCCTACTGGCGTGAGCACATCCGCCGTCCGGTATTGTTCGAGGCGTCGCTGCGTACCGCGATGGCGCAGGGTGTCACGCACTTCGTCGAGCTTGGCCCGAAGCCCGTGCTGCTCGGCATGGGTGCGCGCTTTGCACCGGCCGAGGTGGCGTGGCTGCCGTCGCTGCGGGACCAGGCGGACGACTGGACCGTGCTGCTCGAGAGCCTGCAGGCACTCTACGTCGCCGGCGCGGATGTGCGCTGGGAAGCCTTCGATCAGGACTACTCCCGGCTCCGGGTGGGCCTGCCCACCTATCCGTTCCAGCGCCGGCGCCACTGGCTCGAACCCGGCCGCATGCCCGCAACCGCCATCGCCGACGATCCGTCGCATCACTGGCGCTCGGTGGCCGTTTCGCTCGACCGGCAGGCCGGGCTCGCGCCGACGGACGTCGCCGTCGGCGAGTTCGGCGCCAGGTGGGCATCACTGGATCGACTCGCCTCCGCCTGCACGAGGATGGTGCTGCGGGACGCGGGCATCTTCACCGTGCCGGGTGAGCGTGCCAGCGCTGACGAGGTACGGGAGCGCCTCAGCGCCTCACCGACGTATCGACACCTGTTGGAACGATGGCTCGAGCGGCTCGGCGACGCCGGACACCTGCGTCGCGACGGCGACACATGGGTCAGCGATCGACCACTCGGTGAACCCGACCTGGCCGAGTGCTGGGCCGACGCGGAGGAGCGGCTGGCCGACGACCAGCCATTGCTGGCCTACATGCGGCGCTGTGGCGCGCTGCTCGGAGCCGTGATTGGCGGGCGCGAAAGCCCGCTCGAGACGCTCTTTCCCGAGGGAACGTTCGATCTCGCTGAGGGGATCTATGAGCGCTCCGGTTCCGCACGCTACGTCAATGGGCTCGCCGCGGCGGCCATCGAGGCGCTGGTCGCTGCTCGCGGGGCCCACGCGACGTTCAGGGTGCTCGAGGTCGGTGCGGGCACCGGTGGGACCACATCCGCCGTGCTGCCGGCTCTGCCGCCGGACCGCACGACGTACTGGTTCACCGACGTCTCTGGCCTGTTCCTCGATCGTGCACGGGAGAAGTTCCCGGACTTCCCAGGCCTGCGAGTCGGCGAACTGGATCTCGAGCGTGACCTGCTGACCCAGGGATTCGCGGCCGGTGGGTTCGACCTCATTGTGAGCGCGAATGCCGTGCACGCCACCCGGGACCTGCGGGTCTCGCTTGAACGGCTGCGTTCGCTGCTCGCGCCTGGCGGCCTGCTGCTACTCATCGAGAGCACGGAACACTTTGCATGGTTCGACGTCACGACGGGGCTCATCGAAGGCTGGCAGCGGTTCGAGGACGACCTGCGGCACGAGGTGCCGTTGCTCCCGCCGCTGAAGTGGCTCGAGGCGCTCCAAGCGGTGGGCTTCGTGGAAGCGCGTGCGTGGCCGGGCGCGGCCTCCCCGGCGGCGGCCGTCGGACAGCACGTGATCGTGGCGGTCGCGCCTGGTGCCCGAGCGGCGCATGTGAACTCCCCGCCGCTCGAAGACGTGCCGGACCGTCCGGTGTCGTCGCCGGGGGATGTGTTGCCTGCCGCCGGAGCCGATGCCTTCCGCGCGCGGTTGATGTCTGCACTGCCGGACGAGCGACTCGTGCTGCTCCGGGATTTCGTGCGTGAGCGGGTGATGGCAGTGCTGCGCCTCGACCTGAGCCAGGTGCCGGGGCCCGGCCAGCGACTCATGGACTTGGGCTTCGACTCCCTGATGGCGGTGCAGCTCAGAAACCAGGTCGGCACCGGCCTCGGGCTCGGCAAGATGCTGCCGGTGACGCTGCTGTTCGACTATCCCACCATCGACGCGATAGTGCACTACATCCTCGCCCGGCTCGCGCCTCCCGCGCCGAGTCTGGACGACGCGCCGCCCGCCCCGGGACGCGACGAGCGCGTCGACGCCGTCGCGGCGATGACCGAGGCGGAGGTCGAGTCCATGCTGCTCGATCGCCTGGGCAAGCCATGAAGCAGGAACTCTCACCGCTCAAGCGCGCCTTTCTGGCGCTGGAGGAGGCGCAGGCGCGGATCGCCGCGTCCGAGGGCGCCGCACGCGAGCCGATTGCAATCATCGGTCTCGGCTGCCGCGTGCCCGGTGCCGACGACCCCGCCGCGTTCTGGCGCCTGCTGCGCGACGGCGTCGATGCGGTCGGTACGGTGCCTGGCGGCCGATTCGATCTCGATGCCGTGCACGACGCCGCCGGCGAGGCGCCCGGCCGCAGCATAACGCGCGAGGCGGCGTTCCTGCGTGCAGGTGGACGGGTTCGATCCCGGCTTCTTCGGTATCGCGCGCCGCGAGGCACAAGGCATGGATCCACAGCAGCGCCTGCTGCTGGAGGTGAGCTGGGAGGCGCTCGAGCACGCGGGGCAGGCGCCGGACCGCCTTGGCCTCAGCGCGACGGGTGTGTACTTCGGTGTCTGCACCAGCGACTACGGGAACCTGCAGTCGCAGGCCGGTGACGCTGCGCTCATCGACGCGCACTACACCTCGGGCCTGGCGCACAGCGTCGCCTCGGGGCGGGTGTCGTACGTCCTTGGCTTGCAGGGACCGAGCATCTCCATCGACACCGCGTGCTCGTCGTCACTCGTGGCGGTGCATCTGGCGTGTCAGGCGCTCCGGACGGGCGACTGTCGCATGGCGCTCGCCGGTGGCGTGAACGTGATGCTGTCGCCCGACCTGTTCATCGCGTTCTCGCACTCCCGCATGCTGGCCCCCGACGGGCGCTGCAAGACGTTCGACGCGGCGGCCGACGGCTTCGGCCGGGGCGAGGGCTGCGGCGTCATCGTGCTCAAGCGCCTCTCCGACGCGCGCGCGGACGGCGACCGGATCCTCGCCTTGATCCGCGGCAGTGCAGTGAACCAGGACGGTCCGAGCAGCGGGCTCACGGCGCCGAACGGGCCGTCGCAGGAGGCGGTGATCCGCGAGGCGCTCAGTCGCGGCGGTATCGAGCCGAACGACGTCGGCTATGTCGAGGCCCATGGCACCGGCACCCAGCTTGGTGATCCACTCGAGATGGGCGCGCTCGGCGCCGTCTTCGGGCCCGGCCGTGATGCATCCCGGCCACTGCTCATCGGCTCGGTGAAGACCAACCTGGGTCACCTCGAGGCGGCCGCCGGCATCACCGGGCTCATCAAGCTGGTGCTTGCCCTGCGGCACCGGGCCATCCCGCCTCATCTGCACTTCCGTACGCCGAGTCCGCATATCCCATGGAGTGAACTGCCGGTCCGGGTACCGGACTGTCTGATGCCGTGGGAGCCTATCGGCGGGCGGCGTGTCGGGGGCGTCAGTTCGTTCGGTTACAGTGGCACCAACGCGCATGTAGTGGTAGAAGAGGCGCCGGACGTGGGGCATTCCGCCTTGCCGCCGCGTGCGCGCGTCTTCGTCCTTTCCGCGCACGACGAGGCGGCGCTGCGCACCCTGGCCGGCCGGTACGCAGATGCTCTTGCGGCGGCGACCGACGACGATGTGGCGGATGCCTGCTTCACGGCGGCCACGGCCCGGGCCCAGCATTCGCATCGCGCGGCGCTCGTGGTACGGTCGATGGCGGAACTGCGCGAGGGCCTCGGGGCATTGGCCGCCGGCCGCCAGGCCGACGGCCTGCGCACCGCACGCGTCACGCGACGCGATCCCGCGCGCCTCGCGTTTCTGTTCCCTGGTCAGGGGGCACAATACGCCGGCATGGCGCAGGCGTTGTACGAGACCGAGCCGGTCTTCCGTGACGCCCTTGATCGGTGTGCCGTGGTGCTCGATTCGCTCCTCGCGCGCCCGCTGCTCACCATAATCCACCCGGCACCCGGCACCGCATCGCCGCTCGATGAGACTGCGTTCACCCAGCCCGCGCTCTTTGCCGTCGAGTATGCGCTCGCGCAACTCTGGCGCGCCTGGGGCCTGCGGCCGGACGCGGTGATCGGCCACTCGGTTGGCGAGTACGTGGCGGCGTGCCTCGCAGGAGTGCTCCCGCTCGACGACGCGCTGCGGCTGATCGCCGAGCGCGGGCGGCTCATGCAGACGCTGCCAGCGGGTGGCGCGATGGCCGCAATCTTCGCGAGTGCGGACGACGTGGGAGCTGCCATCGCGCCTTGCGTAGATCGCCTGGCCGTGGCGGCGCTCAACGGCGCGGCACAGACCGTGATATCCGGGGATCAGGAGGCGGTCGAGGAAGTCTGTGCCGACTTCATGGCCCGCGGCGTCCGCTGCCAGCGGCTGGCGGTGTCGCACGCATTCCACTCGCCGCTGGTCGAGCCTGTGCTCGACGCCTTCGAGCGTGCTGCCGGCACCGTGCGCTTCGAGCGACCCTCGTTGCGGCTCGTGTCGAACGTCACCGGGTCGGTCGCGGGCGGTGAGGTAGCCACGCCGGAATACTGGCGGCGTCACATGCGCGATACCGTTCGCTTTGCCGATGGCCTGAAGACACTCGCCGCATCAGTAGCGGACGTCTGGGTGGAGGTGGGCCCGCATGCCACTCTGCTGCCCCTTGCCGAGGAGGCGACCGGCCAGGGAAGTATCGTGCTCGTTCCCACACTGCGTCGGGGCCGGGACGACCTCCACCAGCTCGCCGAGGCACTCGGCACCCTGTTCCTCGCAGGCGTCCCCGTGGACTGGCGTGCCGTCTGGTCGTCGCAACCCGCGCTGCTCCTCGACCTGCCGCCTTATCCCTTCCAGCGCGAGCGCTGCTGGTTCCCTCAGCGCGCGTCGGGTGCAACATCCGCCGGGCGGGCGACGGGCCATCCCCTGCTCGGCACCCGCCTGCGGTCGGCACAGCGTGACGTGGTGCAGTACGAAGTAGCGCTCGATGCGGAGACCCTGCCGTTCTTTCGCGATCATCAGGTGGGAGGCCGGGCCATCCTGCCAGCCACGGGATTCATCGAGATGGCATTGGCGGCTGGCCGCGCGCTGGGTGACTCACTGACAGAGATCCACGACCTGGTGCTGCTGGCCCCGCTCGTCGCTGCCGGCGATGCCGTCCGTATCGTGCAGGTTGTTGTACGGCGCACCGCGGGCGGGGCCACCTTCGAGATCCTGTCACAGAATCAGGACGATGCGGACGCGTGGCAGGTGCACGCTCAGGGTGCGCTCGCCCCAGTCGCAGACGGTGCGCGCTTCGAGGCGCTCGATGAGGTGCGTGCCCGCTGCCTGGAGTCGCTGGACGCCACGGTGCACCAAGCAGCACTTCGCGACCGCGGCCTGGCGTTTGGTCCCAGCCTGCGCGGAGTGCGGAGCATCCAGCGACGCGATGGCGAGGCGATCGGTGAGATCATCCTCCCCGACGCAGGCGTGGCCGGCGCCGGGAACTACGTGCTGCACCCGGCCCTGCTCGACGCGTGCCTGCAGGTGATGAGTGCGGCGCTGCCGTCTGACGACGCGCGGGGGGCGTTCCTGCCGTTCACCATCGATCGGGTGCGGGTGCATCGCGCGTCGGCCGCGGTGTGGAGCCACGTGGTGCTGAGGAGTCCAGCCTCGGGACATGGCGACACGCTCGGCGCTGACGTCCGGGTGTTCGATGCCGGGGGGCTCGTCGCCGAAATTTCGGGCATTACGCTGCGCGCGGCTGCGGCGGGCGCTGCGGTGCCGGTTACCGCTGGCTGCACGTACGAGCTACAGTGGGTGGCCGAGTACGATGCGGCGTGGATGCCGCAGGCGGAGACTCTCGCGTCACAGGCCGGCCCGCTGCTCGCGGGCCTCGTCCGCCGGCACGGGATCTCGGCCGGTGCCACCAGCTTCATGGAGATCGAGGCGTTCAGTACCGCATGGGTCCGCCACGCATTCGCGCGGCTCGGATGGACGCCGAGCCCGGGCGAGCACGTCATGGCTGCCGAACTTGCAGCTCGCCTCGGCGTGGCACCGCGCTACGATCGGTTGCTGGCCCGACTGCTCGGTATTCTGGCCGAAGACGGATTCTTGCGGCAAGCAGACGGCGGCTGGTGCGTCGTCGCGCCGGTCGGCGGCCACGATCCCGCAGCGCGGCGCGCGGCGTTGCTGGCCGCGCATCCCGAGCGCAGTGCCATGATCACGCTGGTCGCGAACTGCGGCGCCATGCTCGCCGACATCCTGCGCGGCGATGCCGATCCGCTGCAGGCACTCTTCCCGGGCGGATCGACGGAACTCGCCGAGTCGCTGTATCGGGATGCGCCTGAGGCCAGGGCCTGCAACGAGCTGGCCCGGGAAACGCTGATGGCCGCCGTCGCCGTCCTGCCACGCGGCCGGCGGCTGCGGGTACTCGAGGTGGGTGGTGGCACGGGCGGCACCACGGCATGTCTCGCACCCGCCCTGCCGGCCGATGCTACCGAGTACCTCTTCACGGATGTCGGACCGCTGCTCGTTGCCCGGGCCCGGGAACGATTCGCCGGCCATCCGTTCATGGAATTCCAGACGCTGGACCTCGAGCAGGAGCCGTCAGCCCAGGGGCTGGAGGGGCGCTGCTTCGACGTCATCGTGGCGGCGAACGTGATCCACGCCACTGCGGACCTGCGCAAGACGCTGGGATGCCTGCGGGGCCTGCTCGCCCCTGGTGGCATGCTTCTCATGCTGGAGGTCGCGGCGCCCGAGCGGTGGATCGACGTCACCTTCGGGCTCACCGACGGCTGGTGGCGCTTCACCGATACCGCGCTGCGTCCCGCCTATCCGCTCCTCGCACGGACGCAGTGGCTGGAGCTGCTGTCCACCTGCGGCTTTGAGGCCGCCGCTGTGGGCGAGGAACGGACCTATGCGCGCGCGGCGCTGCTCGCGGCGCGCCGGACGACCGAGCCCGCTGCGTCGCGTGAGTCGGAGCGATGGCTGCTCCTCGCCGACGAGGGCGGTGTGGGCACCGCACTGACCGCACGACTGCGCAAGGAGGGTCACGAGGTGACCTTGCTGCGGAGCGATCGCTCCCCGACGACACCTGGCGAGGGCCTGCCGGTGGATACGGAGGACGTCGACGAGGTCCGCCGCGCGGTGGCTGCCCATCTCGCGGGGGCAACTGGAGTGGTGCACCTCTGGAGCCTCGACCTCGCGCCGCCACCAGACGCAGGTGCCGGGACGCCCGTCGATGCGCAGCGACGGAGCCTGGGGTCGCTGCTTGGCGTGGTGCAGGCGCTCGGCGGCGCGTCGTTCGACTCGACCGCGATGCCCCGCCTGTGGGTGGCCACGTGCGGCGCGCAGGCAGTGACCCCGGCTGCCGACGTGAACGTCGCGCAGGCGCCCATCTGGGGCATGGGCCGCGTCATCGAGCTGGAGCATCAGGAGCTGCGTGCCACGCGCGTGGATCTCGACGAGAATGTAAGCGCAGGCGATCGGGCGGCCGACCTGCTTGGCATCCTGTTGTCGCACTCGGTGGAGACGCAGGTGGCGGTGCGCTCCGGCACGCGCCACGTCGCCCGGCTCGTCCGGCTGGACGAGCCGGGCGAGTCGGTACCGATGGAGGTGATGACGGGTGCGAGCGGCGTGCTTGACGATCTGACCCTGATCCCGGCCACTCGTCGCCACCCGGCGCCGGGAGAGGTCGAGATTCGGGTCCGAGCCTCGGGTCTCAACTTCCGCGATGTGCTGAACGCGGTCGCGATGCGATCCGATCCCGAGCCGCTCGGCGGAGAATGCGTGGGCCGCATCGTGGCGGTGGGCGAGGGGGTCTCAAGCGTAGCGGTCGGCGACGATGTCCTGGCGATTGCCGAAGGTTGCTTCGCCACCTACGTCACTGCAGACGCGCGGTTCGTCGCACCACTGCCGAACGGAGTGGGCCATGCCGAAGCCGCCACGGTGCCGCTCGCTTTCATGACGGCACACCATGCCCTCCTTACCCGGGGCGGGATTCTCGAGGGTGAGACGGTGCTCATCCACGCGGGCGCGGGCGGTGTGGGTATGGCCGCCATTCAGGTCGCCCAGCACGCCGGAGCTGTCGTCCTCGCCACCGCCGGGAGCGACCGTAAGCGCGCAGCCTTGCGTGCCCTTGGCGTGGCCCACGTCTTCGATTCCCGCTCCACTGCGTTCGCCGACCAGGTGCTCGCCGCCACGGGGGGCCGCGGCGTGGACGTGCTGCTCAACTCGCTTGCGGGCGACTTCATCGCGGCAGGGGTGCGCTGCCTCGCCCCCGAGGGGCGGTTTCTCGAGATCGGCAAGCGTGACCTCTGGACCGCGGAGGAGTTCCGGCGGGAGCGTCCGCGCGCGGCCTATCACATCGTGGACCTGAACACGCTGCGCCGGGAGGACCCGCCGGCATTCGCCGCGCTCTTCGACGCCGTAGTGCGCGGGCTCGCCTCGGGCGACGTGTCGCCGCTGCCGCTGCAGGTGTTCCCCCTCGAGCGCATCGCCGACGCCTTTCGCGCCATGGCGCAGGCAAGGCATGTCGGCAAGGTCGTGCTCGTGCAGGATGATCCGGTGCGCGCCTCGCTGGAAAGCCTCGTGCCTGGGGCGTCGTACCTCGTCACCGGTGGCCTCTCGGGGCTTGGCCTGCTCACGGCGGAGCGGCTCGTGGCCCGCGGGGCTCGGTGCCTTGCACTGGTGGGCCGGCGCCCGCCCTCGGACGCCGCCCTCGCGGCCATCGGCGCAATGCGCGCGCGGGGTGCGCAGGTACTCGTGGTGCTGGCGGACGTCTCGCGCAGCGACGAGGTAGCGCGCGTGGTCGCAAAGATCGAGGAGTGCCTTCCGCCGCTGCGCGGCATCGTGCACGCGGCAGGAGTGCTTGAGGACGGTACGCTGCAGCAGCAGTCCTGGGCCCGCTTCGCTGTGCCGCTCGGCCCGAAGGTGGAGGGCAGCTGGGCCCTGCACACGCTGACGCGCGGCCATCCGCTCGACTTCTTCGTGATGTACTCCTCGGCTGCCGCCGTACTCGGCTCGCGGGGCCAGGCGAACCATGCCGCGGCCAACGCGTTCATGGACGCGCTCGCCGTCCATCGGCGGGCCCGCGGGTTGCCGGCGCTGAGCATCGGGTGGGGGGTGTGGGGAGGGATCGGCGCAGCCGCGGATCGGGGCATCGATCGCCGGGCCGCGGCGCGCGGCATCGCGCCCTTCACGCCGGAGGAAGGGCTCGCGCTGCTGGAGTCCTGCATGCACCTGCCGGTGCCCCACGTGGGGGTGTTCCGGGCCCGGTGGGATGACACCGTTCAGGCTGCCTCCACGTCGCCATTCCTTTCGCAGTTACGGAAGAGCGGCGCACCGGCGTGCAACGGGGAAGCGACATCGGCAACGGGCACGGCCGCCACGCTCATGGATCGGCTGGGCGACGCCTCGCCCAGTCGGCGCCGCGAGATGCTGCTCGCTTTCGTCGCCGAGCAGGTCGCACGGGTACTCGCGGCTCCGAACGCGGCGGCAATCGATCCGCGCCAGCCTCTGAATGAACTCGGCCTCGATTCGCTCATGGCGGTCGAGCTCCGCAACCGTCTCGGTCGGGGGCTGGGCCTCGCGCGGAACTTGCCGGCGACCTTGGTGTTCGACCACCCCACGCTCGAGGCGCTTTCGCGCTTCCTTGAGGGCACGCTCGACCCGGAATCCGAGGCGTCGGTCACCGTATCACCCCCGGCCGACGCAGTGGTGGCAATCGATGACATGTCCGACGAGCAGATCGAACACCTGTTCGCCCGACGCATGCAGGGGCACTAGATGCAGGATTTCCTGAGCCGGATCAGCCACTTCTCGCCGAAGCGCCTCGCGCTGCTCGCCGACGAGCTCCATGGTCGGCTGGAGGCGCTCGAGGCGTCGCGACATGCGCCGATCGCGCTCGTCGGGATCGGCTGTCGCTTCCCCGGCGGCGCCGACTCGCCGGAGCGATACTGGACGCTGCTCTGCGAGGGGCGGGATGCCATCGTCGAGGTCCCGGCGGAGCGCTGGCCGGTGGATGAACTCTACGACCCCGATCCCGACGCGCCCGGCAGGATGAACACCCGCTGGGGCGGGTTCCTCGCCTCGGGAGTGGACGGCTTCGATCCGCACTTCTTCGGTATCTCGCCGCGCGAGGCGCAGGGCATGGACCCGCAGCAGCGCCTGCTCCTCGAGGTGGCATGGGAGGCCCTCGAGCATGCCGGCATCGCGGCCGACCGGCTGGCCGGCAGCCGCACCGCAGTGTTCCTCGGCGTCTCGGCGTCGGACTACTTCCAGCTGCTTCGGGCAGGCGGACCGCAGGCTCTGGACGCCTACACCGCGTCGGGCACGGCGCACAGCGTCGCGTCGGGCCGTCTCTCCTACGTGCTCGGCGCCCAGGGGCCGAGCCTCTCGATCGACACCGCGTGCTCTTCGTCGCTGGTGGCGGTCCACGAGGCTGTGCACAGCCTGCGGCGCGGCGAGTGCTCGCTCGCCCTGGCCGGCGGCGTCAACCTCATGCTCGTTCCGGACGTGACGATCGCCCTCTCGAAGGCGCACATGATGGCGCCCGATGGCCGGTGCAAGGCGTTCGACGCGCGCGCCGACGGCTTCGTGCGCGGCGAGGGCTGCGGCATGCTCGTGCTCAAGCGGCTGGTGGACGCGCGCGCCGATGGCGATCGCATCATCGCCGTGATCCGTGGCTCGGCCGCGAATCAGGACGGCCGCAGCAACGGGCTGACAGCGCCCAACGGCCCCGCCCAGGAGGCGGTGATCCGCGAGGCACTGACCGATGCGCGGGTGGCGCCGCACGAGATCGGTTTTGTGGAGGCGCACGGCACCGGCACGTCACTGGGCGATCCCATCGAGGTCCAGGCGCTGGCGCGCGTGCTCGGCGAGGCGCGGTCTGCCGATGCGCCGCTCATGATCGGGTCGGTAAAGGCGAACATCGGCCATCTCGAGGCGGCCTCCGGGGTGGCCGGCCTCATCAAGCTGGCCCTCGCGCTGCAGCACGGGGAGATTCCCGGGCAACTGCATTTCGAGCGGCCGAACCCGGCGATCCCGTGGGGCGACCTGCCGGTGCGCGTGGCGGCCGGACGCCAGTCGTGGCGCGCGGCCGACACGCCGCGCCGGGGTGGGGTCAGTTCATTCGGCTTCAGCGGCACGAACGTGCATGTCGTGCTCGAGGAGGCGCCGGCGGACGTGCCCTCTCGGCTCGATCTTCACCGGCCCATGCATGTGCTCACCGTTTCGGCCCGGCAGCCGGCAGCGCTGCGGCAACTCGCCGCCGGTCGGGCTGACTGGCTTCGGCATGCTGCCGACACCCTGGCGGACGTGGCGCATACCGCGAACGCGGGACGCTCGCATTTCGCGCACCGGATCGCGGTCGTTGCGGCGACGGCCGAGGCGGCGGGAGGGCAGCTTGAGGACCACCTGGCCGGTGCGAATCCCGCTGGGGTTCACGCGGGAGTCGCCGCCGCGCGGCCGCCGCGCATCGCGTTTCTGTTCACGGGACAGGGCTCGCAGTATCCCGGCATGGCACGCGAGCTCTACGCGACGCAGCCGGCATTCCGGGCCGCGATCGACCGCTGCGACGACCTGCTCGCGGCACGCCTCCCCACACGCCTGCATGACGTGCTGATGCCCGCTCCGGGGTGCGCCTCACCCATCGACCGGACGGAATACACTCAGCCCGCGCTCTTCGCGATGGAATACGCGCTCGCGTCCATGTGGATGTCGTGGGGCGTCAAGCCGACGGCCGCACTGGGGCACAGCGTCGGCGAGTACGTGGCTGCGTGCATCGCGGGCGTGTTCTCCTTGGAGGATGGCCTCGCGCTGGTCGCCGAACGCGGGCGTCTCATGGGCGCGCTCCCGCCCGGGGGCGCGATGGCCGCGGTGCAGGCCGACGAGGCGTTCGTCAGCGCTGCGCTTGCGCCTTGGTGCGCGGAACTTGCCATCGCCGCACTCAACGGGCCCGGGAGCGTGGTGGTCTCCGGCGACGGCCGTGCGCTTGCCGCGTTGCGCGCGAAGTTGGAGCAGGAAGGCGTGAAGGTCACGCCGCTCGTGGTATCGCACGCCTTCCACTCGCCGCTCGTGGAGCCGATGCTCGACGCGTTCACGACGGCCGCTGGAAGCGTGCAGTATGCTGCGCCGCTTTTCGATCTCGTCTCCAACGTTACCGGCGAGATTGCCGGTGCGCGGATGGCGAGCGCGGCCTACTGGCGTGAGCACGTTCGCGCTCCGGTGCGGTTCGCGGACGGGATGCGGGCGCTGGCGGGCGCCGGTTGCGACGCCTTCCTGGAGATCGGTCCGCATCCCGTGCTGCTCGGCATGGGGCGCGAGTGCCTGCCCGACCACCCCGGCGCCTGGCTCCCGTCGCTGCGGCGCGGACGTGGCGATTGGGAGCAGTTGCTCGAGAGCCTCGCGGCGCTCTACGTGCGCGGCACCGAGGTGGACTGGAAGGGCTTCGATGCGGGGTCCGCCTGCCGCAGGGTAGTGCTGCCGACCTATCCGTTCCAGCGCGAGCGGTGCTGGGTGGACCACGTGGCGCCACAGGCGCTCCCCGTGGTGACCGACCGCTTGCCGGCACGCGTGCGCGACCTCCTGTACGAAGTAGTCTGGCGTGACGCGCCACCAGCCGGGTCGGGGCTGCCGCGTCCGGGCCACCTCGAGATGAAGCTGGCTGCGCAGGTCGCCGCACTCGGGTCGCGGGAGGGCCTCGAGGCGTACGCCGACTTCCTGCCCGCCCTCGACGCGCTCACGACGCAGTACGTGGTGCGGGCCCTGCGGGATCTCGGGTGGGAGTTCCGTGTGGGCGCTCATGTGAGTGCCGAGTCGCTCGCGGACCAGCTCGGCGTGCTGGCCCGGCACCGGCGGCTCTTCCGGCGGTTGCTGGAGATCCTCGCGGAGGACGGGCTGCTCGTTGGGAGCGGCGATGCGTGGCAGGTGGCGAGGGTGCCCGAGGCCACGGATCCCGACGCGGCCTGCGCGGCGCTGCTGCTGCGCTTTCCGGCGTGCGACGCCGAACTAGATCTGACGCGCCAGTGCGCCACCGAGCTTGCGTCGGTGCTGCGGGGCGCGGCCGACCCCATCGCGCTTCTCTTCCCGGGCGGATCGCTCGATCGCACGGAACGCCTCTATGGCAGCTCTCCTGCCGCGCGGGCCTACAATGGCCTCATTGCTGACGTGGTTCGCACGGCGCTTGCCGAGGTACCCGGTGACAGCCCGCTGCGGGTGCTCGAGATCGGTGCCGGCACCGGCAGCACGACCTCCTTCGTGCTTCCCCAGCTCCCGGACCGGGTAGAGTACACCTTCACCGACGTCTCGCCGCTCTTTCTCAATCGCGCCCGCGAGCGGTTTGGCGAGCGGCTGTCGATGCAGTATCGCCTGCTGGACATTGCGAGCGACCCGACCGCTCAGGGATTCGGCGCTGGGTCGTACGACTTGGTGATCGCGGGCAACGTGCTGCACGCCACACCGGACCTCGGGGTGACGCTCGGACACGTGCGGCGGCTGCTGGCGCCTGGCGGGCTGCTCGTCCTGCTGGAGGCCACGGCGCCGCAGCGCTTCGGCGATCTCACGGTTGGTCTGCTCGAGGGCTGGTGGGCGTTCAGCGACCTCGAGCGGCGCCGCTACGCGCTCATGCCGCGGCCCTCGTGGCTGTCGCTGCTCGATGAAACCGGGTTCGAGGACGCGGTGGCCCTACCCGGCGAGACCGCGCACCCGGTGCTCACGAAGCAGGCAGTCTTCGTCGCCCGCGCCGCGATGGCGCGGCGAGTGCCGGGGCGCTGGCTCGTACTTCCCGATGCGGGCGGCATCGCCGAGGCGGTGGCGGAGGAGCTCCGCAGGGCTGGCGACTTGGTCGAGTACCTCCCGTGCGAACCGGAGCGCCGGGCGTCCTCGCTTCGCGCGGCGCTCACCGATGGGCCTCCCTGCCGGGGAGTGCTGCACATGGGCGCCCTCGATGTAACGCTCGACGACGCAACTACCGCGGAACAGCTCGCGCATGACGAGCAATGGCTCGTCCGCTCCGTGCTGGACCTGCTGCCGGCGCTTGTATCCGGGGGCGGCGATGCATTGCCGACACTCGTCATGGTGACGCGCGGGGCCCAGGCCACACGAGCCCTCGAAAGCGCCGATCCTGCCCAGGCCGTGCTGTGGGGGCTGTCGCATGTCATCGCGCTGGAGCACCCCGAGTTGCAGTGCGCTCGAATCGATCTCGATCCTGCCGCGGACGCGCTGGTCGCCGCCCGGGCTCTCGTCGCGGAACTCGAACGGTCGTCGCGGGAGGATCAGATCGCGTTCCGCTCGGATCGGCGCCTCGTGCGACGCTTGAGGCGCCGCACAGCCGCCGCTGAGCCGCGCGGCCTCGTACCGGTACCACCACTGGCCGATCGCACGTACCTCGTGACCGGCGGGCTGCGCGGCCTGGGACTGCGCACGGCGGAGTGGCTGGTCGACCGCGGCGCGCGCCACCTTGTTCTCATGGGGCGACGCCCGCCCGAGTCAGCGGCGCGAGTGGCCATCGCCCGGATGGAGTCGGTGGGGGCGCGCGTCGTGGTGGAGCAAGCCGACGTCTCGTCGCGCGCCGACGTGGAACGCGTTCTCGGCACGATCGCGCGCGACCTGCCGCCGCTCGCGGGCGTGGTGCATGCCGCTGGGGTGCTCGATGACGGCGCACTGGCGGCCCAGCGCTGGGACCGTTTTGCAACCGTGATGGCACCGAAGGTATTCGGCACCTGGCATCTGCACACGCTCGTGCCCGACCTCGATTTCTTCGTCCTCTTCTCCTCGGGGGCATCCGTGGCTGGCTCGGCGGGTCAGGCGAACCACGCGGCCGCGAACGCGTTCGAGGACGCCCTCGCATGGTACCGGCAGGCGCGGGGGCTCCCGACGGTGAGCATCAACTGGGGCCCGTGGGCGGAAGTTGGCGCCGCGGTGGAGCGCGGCGTGGCCACGGATGGCCTCCTGAAAGGGATGGCTCCCGGATGACGGACTGGCGGCACTCGAGCATGGCTTGAGCCGGGTGCCCAATGGGCATCTCTGCTGCACCGCACAACTGACGGCGCTGGCCGCCGACTGGTCGCGCCTGGCACCGGAGTCGCCTGACGGCGTGGTGGCGCCCCTCTTCAGCGAGCTCACGACGTCCGGACCCGCCGGCGAGGCCACGCATGCTCCGCGCACCGAGCCGGCGGCACCCGTGCCGACGCTCCGCGAGCGTCTGCGCGCCACCGCTCCCAATCGACGGCGCGCGGTGCTGCTCGAACAGGTGCGCGAGCTCACCATGAAGGTGCTGGGCCTGCCGCGCGCGGACGCGCTCGACGTGAGCGAACCACTGCAGCAGCTGGGCCTCGACTCGCTCATGGCAGTCGAGCTCCGGAATCGGCTCGGCAAGGCCGTCGGCAGCACGCTGCCTGCCACGGTCACTTTCGATCATCCGTCCGTCATGGCGCTCGTGGACTACGTCGCGGCCGAAGCGTTCTCGGAGGAGCTCGCCGCGGCAATGGCGCCGGCGACAGCCAGTGCGGTGCGGGCCGAGTTGCAAGAGGAACTCTCCGAAGGCGAGCTCATCTCACGACTTGAATACCGTCTCGACCAACTCCACGCACGGGAGACTCAGTGAACGACGTGCCGCGCCCCGACTATGCCCTGCTGCTTCGGCGTTCACTCCGGGCCATCGAGGAACTGGAGGAGAAGCTCGCCGCGACCAGGCGCTCGAGTGAAGAGCCGGTCGCCATTGTCGGCATCGGCTGCCGCTTCCCCGGAGGGGTACGCGATACCCGGTCGTTCTGGGAACTCCTCCGGGACGGGACGGACGCAGTCACCGAGGTGCCGAAGTACCGCTGGGATATTGACGAGGTCTTTGATCCTGACCCCGATGCCCAGGGAAAGACCTACACGCGCTGGGGCGGCTTCCTTGGCGATGTTGAGCATTTTGATGCCGCGTTTTTCGGCGTGAGCCCTCGTGAGGCGGTCGCGCTGGATCCGCAGCAACGACTGCTACTCGAGCTGACCTGGCAATCGCTGGAGGACGCGGGCATCTCGCCAGCGTCGCTTGCGGACAGCCAGACGGCTGTCTACGTCGGTATCTCCGGGATGGACTATTCGGTGCGGAGAATGGAGAGCATCGGCGCACGGATCGGTGACTTCTATGCAGGCTCGGGAACTGCGCACAGCATGGCGTCGGGTCGCCTTTCCTACGTGCTCGGGCTGCATGGCCCGAACCTCCCCATTGACACGGCCTGCTCGTCCTCGCTTGTCGCGATACATCTGGCGCTGGGCGCGCTGCGCAACCGCGAGGCGGATATGGCTGTCGCCGGGGGCGTCAACCTCATCCTCTCTCCGATCGGTGCCATCCTGACCTGTCGCGGGCGGATGATGTCGTATGATGGACGCTGCAAGGCGTTCGACGCGTCTGCGGACGGGTATGTCCGGAGCGAGGGTTGCGCCATGCTGGTGCTCAAGCGACTCGCCGATGCCGAACGGGATGGTGATCGCGTTCTCGCGCTCCTGCGGGGATCTGCCGTCAATCACGACGGACGCAGTGCTGGCCTGACGGTTCCGAGCGGTCCTGCGCAGGAAGCCGTGATCCGGGCGGCTCTGGCAGACGCCGGAGTGGCGCCGGACAGCATCGGTTATCTCGAGGCCCATGGTACGGGTACCGCATTGGGTGACCCGATCGAGGTAAAGGCGATCGACCAGGTCTTTGGCGGTCGTCCTGCCGACCGTCCGTTGCTCCTCGGGTCGGTCAAGACCAACATCGGACACACCGAGGCGACGGCTGGCGCGGCCGGGCTCATCAAGGCCGTGCTCGCATTGCAGCATCGTGCCATTCCGCCGCACCTCCACCTGCATACGCCCAATCCCCACATTCCGTGGGATCGCGTCTGCGTCGCGGTACCGACCTCGCTGGTGCCATGGGAGTCGGCGGCGGGCGCGCCGCGGCGCGCCGGCGTCAGCGCCTTCGGCTTCAGCGGCACCAACGCGCACGTCGTGCTGGAGGAAGCGCCTCCGTCGGACACGGAAGCGCCGGTCGCCGGGCCGCAGCTGCTGGTCCTCTCGGCGCAGACGCCCCTGGCCCTGGGCGAGCTCGCACAGAGTTACGCTGCCATGCTGGAGGCGCCGGAGGCGTCCCCACTGTCGCACGTCGCCGCGACCGCCGCTCTCGGCCGCTCGCACTTTGCCGAACGACTCGCCCTGGTGGCGGACGACGTGGCGACGGCCCGGGCCACGCTTGCGGCGGCCGCCGCGGACGACTTCGCTCCGGGCGTCGCCCACGGGCGGGCGAGCAGTGTGGCTCCGGAGGTGGTCTTCCTGTTCACCGGTCAGGGCTCGCAACGCCCCGGCATGACGCAGCGCCTGATCGAGACGGAGCCCGTCTTCCGTGAGGCGATGCAACGGTGCGATGCGCTGCTGCTGCCGCATATGGGCCGTTCCCTGCTCGATGTCCTGCGGGCGGGCGGCGACGCGGCGGAACTGATCGATGACACGGCCTGGACCCAGCCCGCGCTCTTTGCCGTGGAGTACGCGCTCACCCGGCTGTGGGCCTCATGGGGCGTCGAGCCGATCGCCGTGATGGGCCATAGCGTCGGCGAGTACGTCGCGGCGTGCGTCGCCGGCGTGTTCAGCCTGGAGGACGGGCTGCGCGTCATCGCGGCCCGTGGTCGGTTGATGAGCCGCCTGCCGCGCGAAGGCAGTATGGCTGCCGTGTTCGCTGACGAGGCGACCGTACGGCGGGCCATCGCAGCCCACGAGCGCTGGGTGTCGATCGCGGCGACGAACGGTCCCCGGAGTACCGTGATCTCCGGGCGCACCGACGCCGTGCAGGAGATCATGGCGAGTCTCGCCGCGGCCGGCGTGGAGTCGCAGCTCCTCAAGGTGTCACATGCGTTTCACTCGCCGCTCATGGAGCCGATGCTCGACGCCTTCGAGGCCGAAATCCTGCCTGTGAGCTTCTCGCCACCGCGCATCGGATTCGTCTCCAACGTCACGGGACGGCTCGCGGGCGACGAAGTCTGTACCGCCGCCTACTGGCGACGGCATGTGATGGCCCCGGTGCGCTTCATGGAGTCGATTGATACGCTGCAGCATGAAAACTACCGGCTGCACGTAGAGATCGGACCGACGCCGATTCTACTCGGCATGGCCCAGCGCTGCGAAGTCGCGGAGGACTCGATCTGGGTACCATCCCTGCGGAAGGCTTGCGACGAACAGATCTCGATGCTGCAGAGCGCGGGCGAGCTGCACGTCCGCGGTGTGCCTATGCGCTGGACCGGGATCATGGGAGAGGGCGCGCGGCGCCGTCGCGCCAGCCTTCCGACCTATCCCTTCCAGAAGCAGCGCTACTGGGAGGACTTCGAGCCTCTAGTACGGCGGGCGGACGTCGCGTCCACCGGCACGGGCCATCCCCTTCTTGGTGATGCGCTCGAGAGTCCCCTGCGCATCTTCCAGGGCCGGATCGGCGTGCCCGTCCAGCCGTGGCTTGCCGATCATCGCATCCTCGATCTCACTCTCTTTCCCGCCGCTGGATTTCTGGAGGTCACCCTGGCGGCGGCGCGCCACGCCGTCGGACCGCGCGTCCGGCTGCGGGACGTCGTCATTCGCGAGGGCTTGCCCCTGCCGGACGAAGCGTCCGTCGTGACCCAGGTGATCGCCACACCAACGGAGGGTGCGGCCTGGAAAATCGAGGTGTTCAGTCGCGAGGCCTCTGGAAGATCCGGCAGAACCCTGGCGCCTGCACGCCAGTGCCGTTGCAGAGCTCGAGAATGAGGCTCCTCCGGCGGCGGTGCACGTGGCTGGCTTCCCGACAGCAGGTGATCCAGTGGAGGTGGCCGGCTATTTCGAGCGGCTCAGGGAGGGGGGCGCGGAGTACGGCCCGGCCTTTCGCGGGATCCGGCAGATGGTGCGCGCCGGTAACGAGGTGTTTGGCGAGGTGCAGTTGCCGGACGCGCTGGCAGGGGACGCAGGCCGGATGCACCTGCACCCCGCACTGCTCGACGCGATGCCTCCAGCTGGTTGGCATCGGCATCCCGCCGCGATGATGACCAGTCCGGTGAAGACGAGCTCTGGGTGCCGGTCGGCGTGGAACGGTACCGCGTCTTCGAGGACGGGGAGATCACGACCTGGTGCCACACGCGCGTGACCCGGACCGGGGGAGACACGCCTGAACTCAGGAGCGACCTGACGCTGTACGATGAGCATGGTACTGCCATCGCCGAGGTCACGGGACTGCGGATGCGACGGCCCTCGAGTGCCGCGCTGACGCGCTCGCCTGCGCACTGGCTGTATGCCATCGAGTGGCCGGAGCAGCCGGCGGAGACGGCGGACACTCCGCTGACCGGGCTGTGGCTTGTGTGCGCGGATGCCACCGGGATCGGGCGGGCGATCGCGGCCCGGCTCGAGGCGCGGGGCGCCAGTGTGGTGCTCGCGTGGCAAGGGGACGCCTTCGAATCCAGTGATGATGGCTGGCGTCTCGATCCGGCCGATGCGGGACAGGTCCGCCGCCTCGTGTCAGAGGTCGGCCGGGACGATCTGCCCTTGCAGGGCGTGGTCACTCTCTGGGCCCTCGACGCCGTCGGACGCGGGCTGACGCTCGAGGCACTCGAGCGGGCACAGGCCGAGGTGCTCGGGAGCACGCTGCACCTCGTCCAGGCACTGGCAGATTCCGGCGCACCCTTGTGGGTGGTAACGCGTGGCGCCCAGGCCGTCGCCGGCGTCGAGCCGGATCTTGCGCAGGCCCCAGTGTGGGGACTGGCCGGTGTCATCGCGTCGGAATACCCGGCGCTCCGCGCGGTGCGGATCGACCTCGATCCCGAAGCGCGGCCGGACGACGCCGATCTGCTGCTTACGGAACTCCAGGCGACGGGCGGAGAGGATCGTGTCGCACTGCGTACCGGGCGCCGCCACGTCGCGCGCCTGGCGCCGGCCGCGCACGTGGCGCACCCGTCAGAGCCACACCGGCTCGAGATCACCGAGCGCGGCACGCTCGAGAAGCTGGCGCTGCAGCCCATGCAGCGGCAAACGCCCCGGGCGGGCGAGGTGGAGATACGTGATTGTCGCGACCGGCCTCAACTTCCGGGACGTGCTCAACGCCCTCGGCATGTATCCGGGGATCCGGGGCCGCTCGGCAACGAGTGCGCCGGCGTCATCACCGCCATAGGCGCGGACGTGCACGACCTGCGGGTGGGTGACGAAGTGATAGCAATGGTCGATCACAGCTTCGCCACCTTCGTGATCGCACCGGCGGACCTGACGGTGCGCAAGCCGGCGAACCTTACCTTCGCCGAAGCGGCGACGATCGCGGTGACCTTCCTGACGGCAGACTACGCGCTTCGCGACCTCGCGCGGATCAGGAAGGGGGAGCGCGTGCTCGTGCATGCCGCCACCGGCGGCGTCGGGATGGCGGCGCTGCAGCTCGCCCGCCGGGCGGGTGCCGAGGTGTATGGCACCGCGGGCACGGCGGCGAAGCGCACCCTGGCGCTGTCGCTCGGTGCTGCGCACGTCGCGGACTCGCGATCGCTCTCGTTCGCCGAGGATGTGCGGGCGGCTACCGGGGGCGAGGGGGTGGACGTCATCCTCAACTCGCTCGCGGGCGACTTCATTCCAGCCAGCCTCGGCACGCTCCGCAATGGCGGCCGGTTCGTCGAGCTGGGCCGCACGGATGTCTGGGACGCCGCCCGGGTGGCGCGGGAGTTTCCCGGCGTTGCCTATCATGTCTTCTATCTCGGCGATCTGGCGTCGTCACAACCCCGCGTCCTGCGCGAACGCCTGCAGGCACTGCTCGCGGATTTCGAGACGGGCGCACTGAGGCCCTTGCCGCATCGCATCTGGCCGGTCGAGGAAGCGGAGCACGCCTTTCGCTTCATGGCCCAGGGACACCACACGGGCAAGGTTGTCATCACGCAGCGGCAGGACAATGCGATCCAGCCTGACGCGAGCTATCTGGTCACCGGTGGACTGGGTGGACTCGGGCTGGCGTGCGCCGGCTGGCTCGCGAGCGAGGGAGCGCGTCATCTCGTGCTGATGGGCCGGCGGGCACCATCAGATGATGCGCGCGTGGCGATCGCCCGGCTGCAAGCCGCGGGAGTGGAGGTTGTGGTGGCGGAGGCGGACGTGGCCGATGCCGGGCAGTTGGCGGCGGTGCTGGAACAGTGCGGCAGGAGCCTCCCGCCAATGCGGGGCATTCTCCACGCAGCCGGAGTACTCGACGACGGCACGCTGCCCAACCAGGAGCTGAGCCGATTCGCGCGGGTGATGGCGCCCAAGGTGAGGGGCACGTGGCACCTGCACGCGCTGACGACCGACCTGCCGCTCGACTTCTTCGTCCTCTTCTCGTCGGTGGCCGCAATCGCGGGTCCCCCAGGGCAGGGCAACTATGCGGCGGCCAACGCCTTCATGGACGCGTTCGCGCATGTAGCGCATGCAGATGGCTGGCCCATGCTCAGCATCAACTGGGGCGCCTGGTCGGACGTCGGCATGGCGGCGGGCCTCGGCGAGCAGCACCGCCGCCGCTCGGCCGCGATGGGCCTTCAACTGATCTCGCCGGAGGAGGGGGTACGAATGCTGCAGGTGGCGCTCCGGTCGTGTGACATGCCGCAAGTGGCCATCCTGCCGATCGTGCGCTCGCGCCTGCCGGCCGGTTCGGGTCCGTTCTTCAGCCGGCTGCGGGAACGGGCTGCGCGCACGACCGGGTCGGTCATGACGCCGCTGCGCCCGCGGCTCGCGGGCGCGACCGAGGAGGAACGCCATGAGCTCGTGACCTCCTTCCTCATCGAGCAGGTCGCCAAGGTGCTTGCGCTGGGGTCGGCGCAGGCGGTGGCCCGGGATCGGTCGTTGCTGGACATGGGCATGGACTCCCTGATGGCCATGGAGTTGCGCAATCGCATCGTCGGTGCTGTCGAGGTACGGATTGCGGTAGCGGACCTGCTGGAGGGCCCGACCACGAGTCAGCTCGCTGCCTTGATCCTGAAGGCGCTGCCAGACGCCTCACGAACGGCACAACCGGCCGAACGTGAGGAAGTGGAGCTATAGCACGTGGCACACCCCGACGCCGTGTCTGCGGCCGGTACCGCCGAGTTCCTGGAGCGCCTGGCCGGATTGGACGTCCGGCTCACGCTGGAGAACGGTCAGCTGCGGTGTTCCGCGCCCGTGGGCGTGCTAGTGGACGAGTTGCGCGAGGAGCTGCGGAGCCGGCGAGACGAGCTACGCCGGGCGCTCGTCGCCAGGGCCGGGGCGCCAACTGTTCCCGGCGACAATGGGCGGGAGCCGCAGCGGTACGCGCCGCTCTCTTTCGCACAGCAACGTCTCTGGTTCTTCCAGCAACTCGAACCGTCGAGCAGTGCTTACAACATCAGCACCGAGCTGGACCTCACCGGCACGCTCGACGTCCGCGCGCTGGAGCAGGCCATCGGCCAGGTCATTGCGCGGCACGACGCTCTCCGCACCACGTTCGTGACGGTTGATGGGGAGCCGGTGCAGGTGGTGCGGCCGGCAGGGCATGTGGTGCCTGCCCGTGCACGATCTCGCGGACTTGCCACCCGAGCGCCGGTCGGCCCAGGCTGGAGGCGATACGACTCCGGCTCGCCGAGAAGGCGTTCGACCTCGAGCACGGACCTGCCGATCCGCGTCGAGTTGCTGCGGATCGGTACTGATCGATTTCAGCTTCTCGTCACATTCACCACATCGTGGCCGATGGCATGTCGGTCGTCGCTGTTCATCCGTGAGATCGGCGAGCGCTACCGGGCAGTGTGTCAGGGTGAGAACGCCGCGCCGCGCCCCCTGGCCCTGCAGTACGGGGAGTATGCCCGCCGGCAGCGCGCATGGATCGGGTCGCCCGAGTGTTCCGCCGCACTCGCCTGGTGGAAGGAATCCCTGGCGGGCGATCTGGCGCCACTGGATTTCGCGACCGACTTCCCGCGCCCGCCCATGCAGACATACCGGGGCGCGGGCGCCCATGCGCGGCTGGATGCGGCGACGCTCGCGCAGTTGCGAGCCCTGAGCCGGCAGCACGGCAGCACCCTGTACATGACCCTCCTCGCTGCATTCAAGGCGCTGTTGTACCGGTACACGGGGACGCACGACCTCATTGTGGGCTCGCCCGTGGCCAACCGGGACCAGGCCGAGCTGCAGGACATGATCGGCATGTTCGTGAACACGGTGGTGCTGCGGTCCGACCTGTCGGGCAACCCCGGGTTCACGGAACTGCTGCAGCGGGTGCGGGAGACGTGTCTGGGGGCGTTCCGGCATCAGGACGTGCCGTTCGGCCTGCTGCTGGACGAGCTGCGTCCGCCGCGCGACCTGAGCCGCACACCACTGTTCCAGGTGCTGTTCAACCTGCTGCCGGTGCCGGTGGACCGGTCGCTGCCGGTGGCGGGACTCGCGGCACAGGCGCCGCCCATCGATCGCCTGCTCGCGGCAGCTCGACAGCCAGTCCAAGTACGACCTGACGCTGTACGCGCAGGAACAGTCGGACGGGCTCCTTCTGATGCTGGTCTACAACGCCGATCTCTTCGCTGCCGAGCGGATGACGGCGTTGCTGAGGCACTACACGCGACTCATCCATGCAATCGCACGGGAGCCTGAGGCCCGGATCGGTGACATCCAGCTGGAGGAGCCGCGGGCAGGGCGGCCTGCCGTGGCACACGTGCTCCGCCAGACACCATTCACGCCGGTCGCGCCGGAGTTCGTGGAGGCGTCGATCCCGCAGCGATTCACCGAGGTGGCATCTCGCTTCGCGACACGGCCAGCGGTGTTGTGGGGCGGGTCGTGCTGGACCTATGGCGAGCTGCAGATGGCGGCGCGGCAGATCGCGCGAGCGGTGGACACCGCCACGGCCGGGACCGCGACGCGCGTGGCGCTGCTCTGCGACCACGGGGCTCCGCTCGTCGCAGCGGTGCTCGGAGTGCTGGAGCAGGGGTCGGCCTACGTGCCACTCGACCCGTCGTTCCCACCCGAGCGGCTCGCCCTCATGCTCGCCGACGCCCAGGCGACGGTCCTGCTGGCGGAGCCGCAGCATCGCGCGCTCGCCGAAGCGGCTTGCGGAGGGCCGCATCGCCGTGCTCTTCACCGACGTCGCCCCGGCGGCGGGGCCGGTGGCGACCGTGCCACCCACCGCGGACAGCCTCGCCTACATCCTCTACACGTCGGGCTCGTCGGGGCAGCCCAAGGGGGTGATGCAGAACCATCGCAACGTGCTGCATCACGTGCGCACGTACGTCAACTCGGTGCAGCTGACGCCGGAGGACCGCGTGCTGCTCGTGGCGTCGTACACCTTCGATGCCGCCGTGATGGACCTGTTCGGCGCCTTGCTCACGGGGGCGACGCTCTGCCCGGTGGATGTGCGCAACGAGGGGCTGCATCGCGTGGCGGAGTCGCTGCACGCGGGAGGCATCACGGTCTATCACTCGACGCCGACGGTGTACCGGGCGCTGGGGCCGCTGCTGCGCCAGGAAGAATGTGCCGCGGTGCGCTGCGTGGTGCTGGGGGGCGAGGAGGTCCGGCCGAGCGACCTGGCGCTGTTCCAGGCGGTGATGCCGCCCGGGGCGGTCTTCGTCAACGGCCTGGGGCCCACGGAGTCCACGACCGCGCTGCAATACTTTCACCTGGCCACCGAGCGGCTGGCTGGCACCACGGTGCCGGTGGGCTATCCGGTGGCGGACACGGAGGTGCTGCTACTCGACGAGTCAGGCGCGCCGACGCCGGTGCTGGGTGAACTGGCCATTCGCAGCCCGTACGTCGCCTTGGGTTACTGGCGGCGTCCGGACCTCACCGCGAGCGCGTTCCTGCAGGGGCGGGCCGACCGTCGCGGGGCCCGAACCTACCGCACCGGCGACTTCGGCCGCCGTCGGCCGGACGGCGCGATCGAGTTCCTCGGTCGCAAGGACGCCCAAGTCAAGCTGCGTGGGCAACGCATCGAACTGGGCGAGATCGAGGCGACGACACTGCGCCATCCCGGAGTGACGCAGTGCGCAGTCGTCATGCGAGACCCGCCGGGCAGCGAGCCGATGCTGAGCGCCTTCGTGGTTGCCGGCCCAGGTGCCGAGGTGACACTCGAGTCGCTGCGGGAGCTCTACTCGCGCACGCTGCCAGCCTTCATGGTTCCTGGCGCCATCACCGTGGTACCCGCCTTGCCCCTCACCCGGACCAGCAAGGTGGATCGGAGGGCGCTGGCGTCGCTGGAGGTCGACGGGATGGCGCTCCAGACGGAGCAGCTCGGGCCACGGGACGGGGTGGAGGAGGTGATCGCCGCCATCTGGGTGGACGTCCTCCGATACCCGCGGCTTGGGGTGCACGACGACTTCTTCGCGCTCGGCGGCAATTCGCTGAACGCGACCCAGGTGGTTGCGCGCCTTCGCGCCGTCGCCGGTATCGACGTGCCGCTCCGCGCAATCTTTACCGCACCGACCGTAGCCGGACTGGCGCAGGCCATCAGGGAGCGCTGGCGACCGGACGCGG
Organism: uncultured Gemmatimonadales bacterium; assembly: GCA_963822925.1. GTDB lineage: Bacteria > Gemmatimonadota > Gemmatimonadetes > Gemmatimonadales > GWC2-71-9 > JAGGAG01. Next base: position 175,327 of record CAWGJN010000001.1, on the reverse strand, counting down.
AAGGCGAAGCGCCTCTCCACGCCTATCCTGACGCCGCCGACGCGCCGCTCTCGTTCTCGCAGGAGCGCATGTGGTACCTGCAGCAGCTGATCCCGGATGGCACCGCGTACAACATGGCCGCAGGGGCACTGCTCGACGGTCACCTCGATCACGACGCGCTGGTAGCCGGGCTGCACGACCTGATGGACCGCCATGCGAGCCTGCGGACGACCTTCGTCATGGTCGACGGCGAGCCTCGTCAGCAGGTGCACCCCAAGGGGAGACTCTCACTCATTGAGCGGGACCTGCGACACCTCCCTCCCGATGAGCGGTTGCCGGCGGCACGGGAAGTGGCCGAGGGGCTCGCGACGCACCCCTTCGACCTGGAACGCGGGCCGCTTTGGTGGGTGCTGCTCGCGCAGCTGGACGAGGAGCAGCACGTATTGGCGGTGGGGCTGCATCACACCGTGGGCGACCTCTGGTCCTTCGGAGTGATCGGGCGCGAACTATTCAAGTTGTACGCGGCACGGGTGCGCCACGCCGACGCCGGGCTGGCGCGGCACACCTTGCAGTACACGGACTTCTCGCGCTGGCAGCGTGAGTCGTTCGATGGCCACCGCCTTGACCAGCAGCTCGCCTACTGGAAGGCGCAGCTCGCTGGGGTGTCGCCACTCGATCTCGCCGCCGATCGTCCACGCCCGCCAATCCAGACGTCCCGGGGCGCGCGGTGCCGGGTCTCGCTGTCGCCTGAGCTCGCCGAGCGGCTCCGCCACTTCAGTGCCCGCGAGGGCGTCACGCCCTTCATGACGCTATTCGCCGCGTTCACTGCGTTGCTGTATCGCTATACCGGCCAGCACGACGTGGCCGTCGGTGTGCCCATCGCGAACCGGACTCGGGCGGAAGTCGAGGAGATGGTTGGCACGTTCGTGAACACGCTGGTGCACCGGAATGATCTGTCGGGCCGGCCGACATTCCGTGAACTGCTCGCCCGGGTACGGCGGACGGCGCTGGATGCCTTCGAGCACCAGGACCTTCCATTCGAGCGACTCGTGCGCGAGATCGCCCCCGACCGCGACGCAAGCCGCGCACCGCTGTTCCAGGTGCTGTTCAACCTCGCGAACGCACCCATCCGGGACCTCGAGAGCCCGGGCCTGCGGTGGAGGCCGTTGGACATCGACCGGCGGGTAGCACAGTTCGATCTGGCGCTCGGAATCACGCTGGAGCGCGAGCCGGGGGTCGCCGCCACTTATAACAGCGACCTCTTCGATGGCACGACGATCGTTCGCCTGCTTTCCCATTACACGACGCTGCTGGAATCGGCCATCCGCGAGCCGGATCTGTTCATCGGCGCCCTGGAACTCCTGCCGGCCGATGAGCGTGCCGCTGTGCTCGAGGTGCCGAACGCAACGGCAATCGAGTTCCCGGATGCGCCGCTGCCGTCGCTCGTGACGGCGCAGGCGGCGCGGACTCCCGAGGCGGTAGCGCTGGAGTTCGGCGAGACCATGCTGACCTACGCCGAACTGGAGGCGCGTGCCAACCGGCTCGCCCACCATCTCCGCGGCCGCGGCGTTCGTCCCGGCACTCACGTGGGTGTCTGCCTGAGCCGCACGCAGGAGCTTGCCACTGCGCTGCTGGGCGTGCTGAAGGCCGGCGGGGCCTACGTGCCCATCGACCCGGCCTTGCCGCCGCAGCGCGTGCACTTCATGCTGAAGGACTGCGCTGCCGGCCTCGTGATCTCGGAAGAGGCGCTCGCAGCCGTGCTGCCGCTCCTCGGACACGCCGGTACTGCTTATCGATCGCGATGCGGCGCAGATCGCGCGGCAACCGTCCGCCCCGCTCGATGACGCGCCGGATCTCGACGCGATCGCCTACGTGATGTACACCTCCGGCTCCACCGGCCAGCCCAAGGGCGTGCAGGTTACGCATCGCGGCTTGGTGAATTTCCTCTGGTCCATGCGTCGCGTTCCGGGCCTGGGCGAAGACGATGTGCTCCTGGCCGTCACCACGATCTCCTTCGACATCGCCGGGCTCGAGCTCTACCTGCCATGGATCGTGGGTGGCCGCGTGCTCATGGCGAGCCGCGACGTCGCCGCGGACGGACGGCGCCTGCTCGAGCTGCTTGTGCAGCGGCAGCCGGCCGTCATGCAGGCGACGCCGGCCACGTGGCGTGCCCTGCTCGACGCGGGCTGGGCCGTGGGCGAGACGCCGAACCTTCGCGCCCTCTGCGGCGGTGAGGCGCTGCCGCGCGACCTCGCCGAGGCGATGCTCGCCCGGACCGCGGAGGTCTGGAATCTTTACGGGCCCACCGAAACAACCATCTGGTCCACCGTGCATCGCGTGACGAGCGGGACGGGTGCGGTCCCGATCGGTCGGCCGATTGCAAATACGCAGGTATACGTGCTCGATGCCGATGGCCGACCGGCGCCGGTGGGCGTGCCCGGCGAGCTGTACATCGGCGGTGCCGGCGTCGCCCGGGGTTATCTCGGTCGGCCGGAGCTCACCACCTCGCGCTTCCTGCCCGATCCGTTCGCCGCGGGCGCGTCCCGCATGTACCGCACCGGCGACCGGGTGCGCCTGCGCCAGGATGGCACGTTCGAGCACCTCGGCCGGCTCGATTTCCAGGTGAAGCTGCGCGGGTATCGGATCGAGCTCGGCGAGATCGAGGCAGCACTGGCGGCGGCACCGGCGATCGCACAATGCGTCGTCGACGTGCGCGACGATCGGCTGATCGCCTGGCTCGTGTTCGCGGAACAGGAGGAGCTGACGGCTTCCGAGGTACGCGCTTTCTTGCGCGAATCCCTTCCGGACTACATGGTACCGTCCCTCGTCATGCCGCTGGATCGGCTACCGCTGACACCGAACGGAAAGGTCGACCGCAAGGCGCTGCCTGACCCGTTGCGCGGCACCCGGCAACCGCACGCCAGGACCGCGCCGTCCACCGCTGCCGAAGTCATCGTTGCCGAAGTCTGGTGCGAGCTGCTCAAGCTCGAACAGGTCGGAACGGGCGACAACTTCTTCGAATTGGGCGGACACTCGCTGCTCTCGATGCGCGCAGTCCACGAGATTCAGCAGCGCGCGGGCTGGCGTCCGGACCCCAGGCTGCTCTTCTTCCAGTCGCTGGGCCAGATTGCCGCCGCGATGCCGGAGTCGCCACCGCGACTGTGAATGCCTTCTACTTCGGCGCCTCTGCGCGCCAGCTCTTCGCATGCTATCACCCCGCGACGGGTCGTTCGCGTGGCGGGGTGGTGATCTGCGCCCCGCTGGGTCGCGAGTATCTTCTGGCTTACGCCACGCTGAGATACCTTGCCCGATTGCTGGCGGATGCCGGCTATGACGTGTTGCGCTTTGACTACTTCGGCACCGGTGATTCCGCCGGCGAGTTCGAGGAGGCGAGCCAGGAGCAGTGGCTCTCCGATATCGCGATCGCGATCACCGAATTGAAGGATCTGGCCCGTATCGACCGGGTGAGCCTCGTGGGCATGCGCTATGGCGCCACGCTTGCCGGCATCGTCGCACGGACGCAGGATACCATCGATGGACTCGTGCTGTGGGACGCCGTCTTGTGGGGGCGAGACTATCTGCACGAATTCGGGGTGATGGGCGACGGCCGGGCTGGTCCCGCCGAGGGGTACGGCATCGCGTTGACAACCGGGATGATTCGCGACATGGAGGCCGTGACGCCGGACATCCTGTCTCCGGAACTCCCGCGGACGCTCCTGCTGGCCCAGGATGGCGACCTGCCTGGACTGGAGCAGCATCGTTCGCGGCTCGCCGGCGCCGGTGCCGAGTGCGCGCTGCTCTCCGTCCCGGGACTTCCGACGTGGCGTGATGAACGCCTCGGAGCATCGGGCATGCCAGTCGCCACGCTCCGTGGCATCGTCTCGTGGTTCGCCTGATGCGACCGTTCCGTGAGAAGGTGGTCGCCTTCGGCTCCGACGACCGCCTCGTTGGAGTCCTTTCGGCGCCCGTGGCACCCACGCTGTCGCGCGGGCTGCACGTCGTGCTGCTCAATTCAGGGCTCATTCACCGCGTGGGCCCGAGCCGCATGCATGTGTTGCTCGCGAGGGACCTGGCGGCAGCGGGGATCCCTACCCTGCGGTTCGACCTCTCCGGCGTCGGCGATTCGGAGCGCCAGCCCGATGCTATCACGCTGCAGGAGTCGGTGGAGCAGGACATATCAGCCGCGCTCGCGTACCTGAGCGCGGAGCACGGTGCCGAATACTTCGTGCTTGCCGGTCTATGCTCCGGCGCGTACGATGCCTTCCACGCCGCGCAGCAGGACTCGCGAATCGCCTCCGTGGTGCTGCTCGACATCCCGGGCCCTTTCCTCAGCTGGCGGCATGTCGTTTTTCACCTGAAGGCGCGCATGCTGCGCCCGGCGAGCTGGGGACGCCCGTTCGAGAAGATGCTGCTCTACGCTCGCGTGCTGCGGCACGTCAGCGGGCCGAACACGACTCCAACCGAGATCGAGTATCGTCCCGGCGTGCGCCGGCCGATTTCGCGTCAGCGGATGCAGTCCGAGCTCGAGGAGATCCTGGCCAGGAATGTGCGCCTCTACTTCATTTTCACTGCGGGCGTCCCGGGGAACTACAATCACCATTCACAGTTCCGTCGCACCTTTCCGAAGGCGGCGAAACATCCGGCGCTCAGGCACGATTTCCTGCCGGAGTGCGACCACCTCTTCTCGACCACCGCTGCCCGATCCCGCGTAGTGTCCCTCGTGCGCGATTGGGTCCTGAGCCAGGCGGTGCGGCTCGGGATTCTGGTGCTCGCTTCGTCGGATATCGTCGGGCAGCTTTCCTGACGCGGAAGTGGACGTGGCGGTGAGCGCCCTGCTCGCCCTCATGGCGCCGGTGATGATCGTGGTGCTCGGTGTGGTGGTCGGCGGCATGGTAGTGGCGATGCACCTGCCGATCTTCGACACGATGAACGCGATCCAGTAACGACAACGCACTTCACGGAGCGGGGCGATGCCGGCATGGCGTCGCCCCGCTCTGCTTTTCCGGCCCCCGCGCCCTCCTCGGTTTTTCATGATTGCTTCATGCGGTATCCGCCATATAACCCGCATGAAAACGCGATCACTGCCCCTGATCATCCAGGGCGGCATGGGTATAGCCGTGTCCGACTGGCGCCTCGCCCGTGCCGTATCCCGGCTGGGCCACTTGGGCATGGTGTCGGGTACCGCGATCGATTCCGTGCTCGTCCGGCGCCTGCAGGACGGCGACCCGCACGGCGACGTCCGGCGCGCCATGGCGGCCTTTCCGATGCCGGGCGTGGCCGAAGAAGTGCTCGCGAAGTACTTCCGGCCCGGCGGCCGCGCACCGGGCGCGATGTACCGCCTGCTGCCGCTGCACCGCCAGACGGTGAACCGGGCACGCGAAGCCCTGACCGTCCTCGCGGCCTTCGTGGAGGTCTACCTCGCCCGGGAGGGGCACGACGGCCTGGTGGGCATCAACCTGCTCACAAAGATCCAGTTCCCCAACCTCCCACTGCTCTACGGCGCGATGCTCGCGGGAGTGGACTACGTGCTGATGGGCGCGGGCATCCCTCGCGAGATTCCCGCCGCCATCGACCAGTTGCTGGAGCATCAGCCCGCGCTGCTCCGGCTCGAGGTCGCGGGCCCGCCCGCGGATGCACCCGACCTGCTGGAGTTCGATCCCCGGGAGCACTGGAACGGAACGACCCCGCCGGTGCTGGCGAGGCCCGGATTCGTGCCGATCGTGGCGAGCAACTCGCTCGCGACGATGCTCGCCCGGAAGGGCGGCGGCAAGATTGACGGGTTCGTCGTCGAACTGCCAACCGCAGGTGGGCACAACGCGCCTCCACGTGGCGACCCGTCGTTCAACGAGCGGGGTGAACCGGTGTACGGTCCGCGAGACGAGGTGGATCTCGCGAAGATCAGGGAGCTCGGCCTTCCGTTCTGGGTCGCGGGCGGGATGGGGTCGGCGGCGCACCTGCGCGCGGCGCTGGAGGCCGGTGCCGCCGGGATCCAGGTCGGCACCCTCTTCGCCTTCTGCGAGGAATCGGGACTGGATCCCGCGCTCCGCGCGTCGGTGCTGGCGCATGCGATGCGCGGGGAGGTGGACGTGCTCACGAACGCGCAGGCGTCGCCCACCGGGTACCCGTTCAAGGTGGTCGACTGGGCGGGAAATCCGGCCGCTGCCGGGATCCGCGAGCGGACCTGCGACCTTGGCTACCTCCGCACGGCGTATCGCGCCCCCGATGGGACGATCGGATACCGCTGTGCCAGTGAACCGGTCGAGACCCACGTGAAGAAGGGCGGCACGCTGGAGGAGACGGTGGGTCGGGAGTGCCTCTGCAACGGGCTGATGGCCAACATCGGCATGGCCCAGGTGCGCGACGGCGCGCGACTGGAGCCGCCACTGCTCACAAGCGGTGATGACCTCCTCGCGATCGGCGGTTTTCTCGCGGGTCGCACACGATACCACGCCGCGGACGTGATCGACGCGCTGCTGGCCCCGGCCCAGGTTTCGTAGCGCTACCCGATGTGCTCGAACCGGTACACCAGCTCGGGACCGCCTTCGCCCTCGTAAGCGAGCAGGGCCATGAGCATCGTGAAACGGCTCGAGGTAGCGGGCCGCCGTGAGGGCGCCGGCATCCACCGGGTCGAAACCGAGATCGCGGACAATGCCGCACCCACCTGCTTCGCGCGCGCGTCGTCGCCGCAATAGAGCAGGCCGGGCGGGGTGCCGCGGCCGCGGGCAGCGAAGACGCCGAACAGCACCTCGCTCGGGACGGTCCCGAAGGGCCGACACGACAGCCGCCCCGGGCACCATGCGTGCAAGTTCCTCGGCAGCGACAGCGCGTCCGCCCCTACGGCCGCTTCCGCGGGCGTACCGAACCGCGCGTTGCCGCCCGCTTCGCGCGCCAGTCGCGCCAGCTTGTCGGTGCTGCGTGCGTAGCTGAAGGTCACGTCATGACCGGCGCGCGCGCAGAGTGTCCCACTCTTCGCGCCCATCAATCCCGATCCAAGTATGCCGACTCGCATGTACTCAGGCGCCTGTGACGTGAAACGTTGCTGACGGCGAGCGAGATCCGCACGAGGACGAGGGCGAGCGCCATGCTGCCCAGCACGACGTACAGGAGGGTCGGCAGCACGCCGCCGGTCGGGAGGAAGCCAACCGTCGCGACGCCCACCGCGAGCCGGTAAATGAGCAGCGCGCTCGCATCGTTGAAGAGGCTCTCGCCCTCGAGGATCACGAGCAGCCGGTGCGGCGGCCGGAGCTGGCGCAGCACCGCGCCGGCCGCCGCGGCGTCGGGTGGCGCCACGATGGCCCCGAGCGCGACCGCTGCCGCCCAGGGCATGTCTGGCACGAGCCACCGTGCGACGAGGGCAACCATGACGATGGTGAGCGCGACAGCGCCGAGGGCAAGGCTCGCGATCGGGCGCCAGTTCGCGCGCAGGTCACGCGGCGAGGCATCGAAGGCTGCGTCGACCAGTACAGGAGCGACGAAGAGCGCCAGCGCCAGTTCGGGATCGAGCACGAGGGTAGGCGTGCCGGGAACGAGCGCGAGTGCGGCGCCACCGAGCGCGACGAGCGCCGGATAGGGCGCTCCTATCCGGCGGGAAATAGCGGCCAGCGCGGCGCCGCCCAGCAGCAGCGCGATGACAACTTCGAAGACCTCCATCGTCTTCTCCCAATGGGGCGGTGGACGCCGGGGTTCCACAATCAAGCGGATCCCGGGCGCGTCATGTAGTCGGCCACGGCAGCTTGCCACGCTGGACGCGGCGACCGGCGCAAATTATGCAAAGCACAGCACTCCAGTAGCGCGTTCGTGGCCAGCCGGTGGCCAGGTCGGCTCCGGGAGCCGTTTCCGTCCTTCCGGTTTGCGACGCCCTCGCGCAGGAAGCCGCACCGCGCTAGGATCAAGGCACAGTAAAGTCCCGATTCCGGAGTTTGAATGCGTACCGCCTTCTATCTGGACGTCACCGCCGTAGTGGGTGGCCTCCTGCTGATGTGGACCGGCCTGACGCACCTGCCGCCAACACGCTGGCTCTTCGCCGGTGACCGCTTGATCGGCTGGCAGATCGGTTCCATCGCCCTCGCCGTTCTCGGTGCCGCATTCGCATGGTGGCGCGCCAGGCAGGCCGTTGCCGCCCCGCTTCCGCTCCCCTCCATTCCAGGTGTGGCCGCCCGAACCTCCGGCGTCAGCAGCCTGCTGCTCGGCGCGGCCTCGAGCCTCATGCTCTACTGGTGGCTCGCGAGCGGCCGGCACCGCCTTCCTTTCGGACCGGTGGGCTGGTTCTTCGGCCTGGCCGCCCTGGTGGTGCTCACCTGGTGCGCCGTCGCCGCCGGCTCGCTCTGGCTCGGCCGCGGCACGGAGCGGGAGCGCGAAGCCGATCCCACCGTCGGCTCACCCATCGGCCTCTCGGCCGATTGACGCGGGGATCGTCCCGATGTGGAGTTCCTGACATGACCGCGCCCCAGCCCGACCCCATCGCCCGCGAGCAGTATCTCGCCGAGGCCAACGCAGAGCTCGATGCCCTGCTGGGCGAGGTCGGTGAAGTCGAGGCGCCGCCCCAGCCGCGGCGCGAGCGTACCTGGCTTCGACTCGTCGTCATCGCAGTGATCGCTGTTGCATTGTTCGCGATCGGCCTCGTGCTGATGCGCGGTCGCAAACCAGGCCGGATGGCGCTGACCTTGGTGCGCTGATCGGTCGTGCGGCACGATGGCAAACGGGGTGGACCGAACGGTCCGCCCCTTTTTTGCCCCTTGGTGAGTTGTCACAAACTGAAACATTGGGGGAGGGCCAGGCGTAAGGGCAGCGTTCTCCGTGGTTCCGTAACGTTGCAGGAGGCTCCCATGCGTTCGATCTGGGTTCGCGCCGGTTTTGGGGCGCTTGCGGTCTTTGCTCTCGGCATGATGCTCTACACCGCAGTCCGGAGCACCAAGAACAGGGCTCGGCAGGCGCTGCTGGAGCTCAAGTCCGAGCTCGATTCGGGGGCGACCGTGGCCTTCAACCACTTGGACCGGGGCGTTCCCTTCGTGCTCGATGGCCGGAAACTGGGCCAGCTTACCAGCCTTACCCTCAGCCCGGGCAGCGCGAACAGTGCCCCTGTGCTCTCTGCTGCAGTGCGACTGGACCGGGACCAGCTCGATCCCACGATGCTTGCCACGTGCGACCTCGTTCCGGTGAACCCGGATCATTTCGAGGTGAGCCAGGGATTCCGCTGCGCCGGAGTGGGGGAAAAGGGGCTGCACTCGTTGGGGCAAGTACGGTTCGAGCCGGTGGGCGTGGTGCGCCCGGTGCGTGCCGACCGGGCGGCGCTGGCGCAACTGAGACAGCGCGGCACGCTCACGATCGACTCCTCGCATCGCGGCGCGATGCACGCGAACGTCACCGGCGACAGCGGCGAGCTCGTCAGCATCAAGGCCGACAGCAATGGGGCCTACATCCATGTCAACGATGGCAAGGGCAAGGTGGTGAACTTGCGTGCAGACAAGAGCGGGCTGGTGGTAAAAGTGGACTCGAGCGCGGCAAAGTAGGTCGCGACTGGCATTCCTCAGGGGCGGACCGGTGGTCCGCCCCTCGGCGTTTGTGGCTCAGGTGAAGGCTGTTCGCCGTAACGCCGCGCACCCAGCAGGGTACGATGTTCTGCATGACAGTCCCGCAGACGCCCCTTCAGCGAGCATGCAATTAGCTCCCCCTCGATGTCGCACGACACGAGGTCCCACCGGCGCCACCTGCTCTGGGCCGTCCCGCTCGCGCTCGCGCTGGCGGCGCTCGGATACTTCGCGGCGCAGCGGCGCGGCACGCTGCTCGAGGCGGCATTGCGCGACTGGGCCATCAGCGAAGTGGCTGGCGCGACCGACAGCGTGTACATCCTCGCCATCGCCGGGGTGCGCTTCACCGCCTTTCCCGGCCGCATCACCTTCGACTCGATGCGGCTCACGACGGACACGGTGCGCAACGATTTTCGCCGCGATCCTTATCCGGTACTGACGGCGACCGCGACGGGATGCCGCCTGCAGGGGATCGACACCTGGCAGCTGGTGATGGCGCGGGGCCTGCACGCCCGGCTCTTCCATTGCGACGAGATCACGACGGCGGTTTTCGAGGCCGTGCCCGACCGACCGTCGGCCGAGCCTGCGGCCTACGGCACGAAGGGCGGGATTCCCTTCGTGCGGGACAGCATCGAGCTGCCCGCGCTCCTGCCGGTCATCACCTTCCAGAAGACCGAACTGCCCCGCGTCACTCTCGACTACAGCCGCCGCACGCGGGCGGGCGTGGAGTCGCACATTCGCCTCGAGCGACTCGCGCTCCAGCTGCGGGAAACCCGCGTCGACCCGGCGGTATCACCGGAGAAGAGGAAGCCACTCTTCAGCGAAGAGGCGCTCCTCACCGCGGACACCCTCGCGGTGCAGGGTCACAAGCTGCAGCCAACGGTCCTGGGACGCCTGCGGATGAACTTCACCGATTCGACGCTCCTGATCGACAGCGTGGTGGTGGGCCCGCGGCAGTCGGATGCGGAGTGGATCAGGGAGCGAAAGACCCGGGCGGATCTCATTCGCTTTCGTCTCGACAGCGCGCGTTTCAGTGGCGTCGACTATCGTCGTCTGGGCAGCATCGAAGGCGGCGTCGTGGCGCGCCGCGGGACACTCCACGGATTCCAGCTTGACGTGCTGAGCGACAAGCGCCTGCCCCCACGTGTTCCGCTCAAGCGCCGCACGCCCCAGCAGGTGATCGCGTCGCTCGAGCGGCCGCTGCTCGTGGATTCGGTCTCGGTCATCGGCGGCAAGATCACCTATCGGGAACACGCGGTAGGGCATCCTGACGTCGGGACCATGACCTGGGAACAGCTACGCGCCGAGATCACCGACATCAGGACCGTGTCGACGGGAGGCAAGCCGGTTCCGCCCGTGGTCATCCAGGCTTCCGCGCTCCTCCTCGGGCAGGGCCGGCTCGACACCAGGATCGAGGTCCCGCTGACAGCGACCCGGTTCGACATGAAGTACTCCGGGTCGCTGGGACCGATGAGCCTGCTGGCACTGAACCAGTTCGCAACCAAGGTGACCGGCGCGCGGGTGACGTCCGGTGAGGTGCGGTCGGTCAAGTTTGCGGTCGTGGTTCGGAATGGCCGGTCCACCGGCCAGGTCGTGCCGGTGTATCGGGACTTCAAGATTGTCCTGGAGGACAAGGACGGGAGCTTCATCAAGAAGACGGGCCTGTCGATTGCGTCGTTCTTCGCCAACACCTTCAAGGTCCGGAGCGACAATCCGGGCGATCCTGATGAGCAGCCGCGCGCCGGCCGGATCGACAGCCCCTATGATCCGACGGCGTCCTTGCCGAAGGTCTTCTGGTTCGCCCTGCGGCAGGGGCTCGACAAGGTGTTCATGCGGTAGTGGCAGGGTATTCTTCTGGCGTGATTCCGGCCTTTGCCGTCCTTCTCCTGATCGCTACCGCTCCGGCTGCTGCCACGCAGGGCCCCGCGGCTCCACCCGCGCCGGCAGACTCCGGGGTGGCCGTAAGCCTGCGCGAGCGCGCCGCGGCGCGCCGGTTCGATGCCATGCGCTGGCCAGACGTGAGCGATGCGCGAGCGGTGCTCCGAGGGTTGTACGAGGCCAATGGCTGGCAGCCGCTCTTCCTGGACTCACTGAATCGGCCGACTGCGGCCACACGGGCGCTGGTGCAGCGGCTGCTGGCTCTGGACGCGCATGGCATGGACCCGGCCGACTTCAATGCGTCGGTTCATGACAGTCTCCTGGCCCTGCTCGAGCGCGGAGACGCCGAATGGACCGCGGACGAACTCGCGGCGTTCGATGCCAGGCTCGCGGTGGACGCCATCCGCTACGTGGCGGCAATGCGCTACGGGAGGACGCGGCTCCGCTGGGTGGACGACACCGTGAATGTCGGTCGGGGCATCCTGACGGTGCGACGTGCCCCGATGGATGTGGGCGAGGTAATCACCACGGTACGCATGTCGCCCGAACCGGCGACCGTTCTGTTCCGGCTGGAGACCCCGAACCCGGGATACCGGCAACTGCAAGCTGCGCTGGTGCGCTATCAGGGGCTGGCGGCGGACACCACGCTCACCGAGCTGCCCAGGCTGCCCGCGCGACTGGCACCGGGACAGACATACGCCGGCGCGGCGGCGCTCCGACGGCTGCTCATTGCCTTGGGCGACCTTCCCGACACGGTGGCGACACCGCCCGCCGGGGAAGACACGGTCTACGATTCGATGCTGGCTCGGGGAATCAAGCGTTTGCAGCAGCGGGAAAACCTTCCGCCCGACGGCATCATCGCCAGGAACACCGCCGCGCGGCTGGGTACCCCCTTCGACACTCCGATACGCGCCATCACCATGACGATGGAGCGGATGCGTGCCCTCCCGGCCCCTCCGGCCGACAGCCTCTGGATCAGGGTCAACATTCCCGAGTTCAGGATGCGGGTGATGGTGCCGGACTCGGTGGGCAGGCCACCTGTGGCGATGAACGTGGTGGTCGGCGGCCGGGGCCGGAACGAGACTCCCGAACTCGCCAGCACCCTGGACATGATCGTGTTCAGCCCAACCTGGAAAGTGCCTCCCCGCATCATCCGCGACGAGATCATTCCGAAGGCGTTGACCGATTCGATGTACCTCACGCGGCAGGGCATGGAGCTGGTCCGAAAGGGCCAGGTCGTACCGGCGACGCCGGAAAACCTCGCGCTCGTGGGCGACTCGATCGGTGTGCGTCAGCGTCCCGGCGACGTGAATGCCCTCGGCGCGGTCAAGTTCATATTCCCCAACCCGTACGGCGTGTACCTGCACGACACGCCAACCAAGTCCACGTTCCGGCGGGCCAACCGGGCGGAGAGCCATGGCTGCGTTCGGCTGGCCGATGCGCCGTCCCTCGCCACCTGGCTCCTGCGCACGGATTCGGCATGGACGGCGGAGCGGATGAAAGAGGCGATGGCATCGCCCAAGCCGATTGACGTCACATTGGGACAGGGAGTTCCGGTCCGACTGGTGTATGAGACTGCAGTACCGCGGGAGGACGGCGGCGTGGATTTCATCGCCGACGTCTACGGACGGGACCGGAACATGGAGCAGGCCCTGCAGCTGGGTTATCCCTATCCGTCGCGCCAGGTCCCGCTGCTGAAAAAGAAGTAGTCACCAGGATTTGCGGGTGCCGCCGTCCCCGGCGTCGCCCTATCTTCCCGGCTGACCCGGCCCGTAACTTGTCCCTGGGGCGGGCGTACACTGGATGGAAGGTTCAGGATGATGCAGGGCAGCACTGAGCGGCGAGCGCAGCGAATCATGTCGGCAACCGGATCGGTTGTCGTTGCGCTCACGCTACTTACGACCACCCTGGGCATGAGTGCCCCGCGCCGGGTGATGGAGGCGGACTCAGTGCCGGTGGTGGACAGTGCAAATCTTGTCCTGCCGCAATTCCTCGGGTTGAGCGGCAAGCTGCGGGCGGTGCAGGTTACTCCCGAGAGGATCGGCGAAAGCCCGGAACTGGCCGCGATCATGGAGCGGCATGGGATCGCGCAGGTAGGCGTACATCAGGTCGGGCTGATATCACCCGCGGGCGATTCAGTGGCCCTGATCGCGCTCATTCCGTTCGCCGCGAAAAGCGGTGGCACGTTCCAGGGCTATCGCATCGGATACTGGCCTCGCGAGCGGAGGCCGACCACTCTGTATGGACTTCCCGAGGGCTTCATCGAGGTGACGCAGGAAAATCAGGATGTCATGCTCTCGTCGCGGTTTCGCATCCGTGACTTCCTGACCAAGGACCAGAACACGGTCTGGCCCAAGTACCTCGTGGTGCAGCCGACGCTGCTCGACAAGCTCGAACTCATGGCCGACGCGCTCGAAAGGCTGGGCAAGCCCTCCAGCATCAAGGTGCTCTCCGGCTTCCGCACGCCACAGTACAATGCGAAGGGCGTCTGCCGCCGCTGTGGTCGCGCCAGGGACAGCCGGCACATGTACGGCGACGCGTCGGACATCTATGTCGACGGTGACGACAACGGGGTCATGGATGACCTGAACGGTGACGGCCGGGTCACGGTGGCGGATGCCCGGTACCTCGCGCAGATCGCCGATCAGGTCGAAGGGGAGCACCCGGAGCTCACCGGCGGCATCGGCATCTACCGCGGCACCGGAGCGCACGGGCCGTTTGTGCACGTCGACACGAGAGGATTTGTCGCGCGCTGGTAGCTGGAAGAAGTCAGGCGGCAGGTACGCAAGCGGTATGCAACAAGGGGAGGCGGCGCATCACGCGCCACCTCCCCTTTGCTGTATTCCTCTATTCCTGACTTCCTGCTGCCTGACTTCCTGACTTCCTGACTCCCTGCCGGCTGCTACTGCTTACACGGCGCCGTCGGATCAGGCTTCGGCTTGTCGACCACCATGCGATGATCGTCGTTCGCCACCGCCAGCGCCACGTTGGCGATGAAGGTATCGATCCGCGCCATCTTGTTGTAGTTGATGAACTGCGGCTCGTCGGTGAGCTGGTGGTAGTCCTGGTGCACGCCCGTGGTGAAGAACACCACGGGGATGCCGTAGCGGGCATAGTTCGCGTGGTCGCTGCGGCAGTAGATGTTCGCCGGGTGGCCGTTTGCATCGAGCGTATAGTCGAATGCGAAGCCGTAGTTCCCGTCCACGTTGACCTTCTCGACCAGGTCACCCAGCTCGGTGGACAAGCGGCGCGAACCCACCAGCTGCAGGTAGTTCGGGCCACCCCGGGTCTTGCCGTCGCCCAGGACGTCGTCGTTTTCGTTGCCCCGACCGACCATGTCGATGTTGAGTTGCGTCACGATGGAGTCGCGCGGCACGGTGGGATGGTCGGTGAAGTACTCCGAGCCCCAGAGGCCCTTCTCCTCACCGGTGTGCCAGACGAACAGGATCGAGCGCTTCGGCTTCACCTTGCTCTTGACCAGTGCGCCGGCGATGGCGAGCACGGACACCGATCCTGAACCGTCGTCGTCGGCGCCGTTGTTGACGGAGTCGAGGCGAGGCTTGTTGACCTTCCGGAGGCTGTCGAGCGTGGTCTTCACCATCGCCAGCTGTTCCGGCGTGGGCGTGGGGAACCCGCTCTCCGCGCCGGCCGGCCGCACCACGTGATTGTAGGCCCAGATGGAGTCGTGATCGACCGGTGGACCGTCGGCCAGGCCGATGTGGTCGTTGTGTGCCCCGATGGCGACATACTCGCCCTTGAGCTTCGGGTCACTGCCCGGGAGGAGCGCCACAACGTTGCGCGCGGGGGTCGTGACCTCGGTCGACAGCATGGCGATGTTCGCCGAGACCGGGCGACCCTCGGTACCGACCGCGAGGCCGGTCGGGTTTGCGCCCAGAATCGCTTCCGCCGCGGCGGGGGAGAGAAACATCGCGAAGGCGCCGCTCGTTGGAGCCGCGTCTGCCTCACCCTTGAGCGACTCCTGCGTCTTCGACAGGAATTCGACTACCTGCGGCGGTGTGATATCGAGCGCAACCACGGCTATGGCGGCGGCCGGCGCGTATTTCTTCCGGTCGAGCCCCTGCCAGAACTGCCACATCGGCTGCCCGTTCTTGCCAATCGGAGGCGTAAAGACGACAACCTTGCCAGCGATCTGCGCATCGGTGAGGCTGGCCGTGCTGTCGCCAATCCGGCCGGCGTACACCGACCCGATATTGCTGGCCGTGAACGTCGGCACGAAACCGAGCTGCGCTCCGACGGCACCAAAGCTCACCCAGTCCTTGGCTGGCGCGAGCGAAACGCCACCAGCGGTCAGGGACGACTTGGGGTCGAGCCCCCTCCGCACCAGCGCCACGATCTGGAAATAGCCACCGTTGTCGCCCGCCGGCTGAAGACCCAGTTTCTGTGCCTGGGCGGCGATGAAAGTGGTGCCCATGACGTTGCCGATGGTGCCGGCCTCGCGGCCTTGCATCGAATCGTCGGCAAAGGCGTACAGGTCGGTCTTCAGGGTGGCGGGTGACACGGCCGGGAAAGCGGTACCCGGGGTCGGCTGGGTGGCAGGGGTCTTCTGACCGCTGCTGCACGCAGCCAGGGTGGCCAGGGCGATCGGCCCCAGGTGAAGGCGCATTCTCAAGACGGTCTCCCAGAGGGGGTTAAGAGCGGGCGTAAGGTAATGGCGGGCCGTACGGCGGGGCCAGCGAAAAGTTGCGACCTCCGCGTCCGCCGAACTTCAGGGCGTCACCGCCCCGAACAGGTTCCGAATCCAGGTCATTGCCGGGCCACGCCGCGCCATGCACATTTACGCCGCCATGAGTGCTCCCTCCGTCCTTCGATCGGTGGCCCGGCAGTGCGTTGCCGCGGCGGCCCTGTTCGGGTTCTCCCTGAACGTGGCAACGCCGACGATCGCGCACGGATGTGCTCACCCGGCCACGGCCGGGATGATGGCGGAGAGTTCCAGCACTCATCATCCGCACGGGTCGCCGGCTCCCGCCGAGCAGCCCACGCACGGCAAGAAGTGCGAGTGCGTCGGTCACACCTGCGGCGCGGCACTCGCCGTTGTCACCCCGGCCGCATGCGGCCCCCGCGTCATGCCCGTCATCGCGCGGGCGCCGTCCGCTCACAGCGTCGATCGCCTCCCGGCGATCGTGCAGCATCTCCTTCCCTTCGCGGTCGGCCCTCCCAGCAGCCTCGCCTGAGCAGCCGGTGTCCGTCGTGCGCGCCAGCCACTGAGGGGTGCGCGTAGCTCGTTGTCCCGGAGTCACATGACAGTCTGCAGGCTGATCTTCGCCACGGCGACGGTCGGCGCATTCGTGGGTGCCATTCCACTGTCGGCGCAGGTGCCGTCCGACACGACGAAGGTGCACACGCTCGATTCCCTGGTCGTCTCGGCGGCGCCCGTCCGCGAGGCGGCGCCGCCGGTCTCGACCATTACCGTCGACCCGGCCACGCTGCGGCGCACCCAGGCCACCGATCCCTGGGACATGGTGCGCCGGGCGACAGGTATCGAGGTGCACGAACAGGGACAGGGACCGGGGTTCGCGTCCAACGTGGTTCTCCGCGGCTTCTCGTCCGACCACTCATCGGATGCCCTGCTCGTGCTCGATGGCGTGCCGATCAACCTCCCGATTCACGGGCATGTCGAGGGGTACAACGACTGGAGTCCCCTTGCGTCACCCGCCGTCGGCTCGATGCGCGTGGTCCATGGTCCGGCCAGTGCGTTCTATGGCGACTTCAACTTCGGCGGCGTCATCGAGGTGTCGTCGCCCAGCGACGTCACGGCCACGAGCGGGCAGCTCGGCGTGTCGAGCTATGGTGACGTGACGGGGTGGGTGCGCAGCGGGGCGCGCGGCCAGAAGTCCGGCTTCTTCACCAGCGCCTACGGCGAGCGGGAAGAGGGATGGCGGGACAACTCGAGTTACTGGCTCGGCAGCGGATCGCTGCGGGGCTGGAAGCAGGCGGGCAAGGGCCGGCTGGAGGGGGGCGTACTGCTTTACGCCAGCGACTGGAAGTCGCCGGGATACCTCTCGGTGGAGCAGTACAACGAGGGCGACCTTACCACCGCCATCGACACCAGTGATGGCGGCGATGCACAGCGCATCATTGCCACGGGTCGCTACACCACGCTCACCAGTTCCGGCACCGGCGTCGAGGTGTCGGGCTGGGTGCAGGGAGTCCGGACCCATCTCTTCCTGACCGTGCCGGAGGATGGGGTGCAGCAACAAGAGGAAGAACTCGATCGCCGCGTCGCCTTCGGTGCGCAGGCGCGCATGGGATGGAGCGGCTCGGCCGGCGAATTCACGGCCGGTGTGTCGAGCCGCCTCGATCTCAGCAAGTACGACCTCTATGAAACAGAGGACCGCGTGGTCGAGGCGACCACCACGCTCAACAACGGCCAGTACCTGTCCGGGTCACTCTTTGGCCGGTGGGAGAAGTCTGCCTGGTCGAAGGTGGCGTTCGACGTCGGCGCACGGCTCGACGTGATCCAGTATGGCAGCCAGAACCTGCAGGTGGCGGATGCGCCGATGGTGCACGCCACGTCGGTGCAGGTCAGCCCCAAGTTCGGGGTGCGCTATATCCTGAGCAGCAAGGCGGCGCTGCTCGCCTCAGTGGCGCGCGGATTCCGCGGGGCGCCGGGAGTGGTCACCGATCCGTCGCTGCCTCCGCTCAGCCTTTGGGGCATCGAGGTCGGCACCCAGCTGGTGTTCGGCACTCTTACCGCCGACCTCTCGCTGTTCCGCATGGATGTGGCGAACGAGCGGATCCAGGATCCAGTGACGCTGCTGATCCTGGATACGGGCGCGAGCTATCGGCAGGGTGCGTCCGCGCGGCTCGGCTGGCAGGCGAGCCGCCGCCTCAGTTTCCAGGGGAACGTCACCTGGAACAACGCGCGCATCAAGGAAAGTGATCCGCCGAGCGTCACGACGACGCCGCGCTCGCGACGCACCGTTCAGCTCGATCCGACCATCCTCTTCCACTCGAGCCGCCGGAACCGGGCGACCCGGTGCCCGCCGTGATGGACTACAACGCGTCAGTCGGTGGCGAGTACCGCATCGGCAGCCGCGCCATGGTCGGCGCGCGCGTGCGGATCGGCGGGCCGTTCACGCCGATCGGCGAACCGGACGTGCAGACGCAGCCGTATGCCGTGCTCGACCTCGGCGGCCAGCTGTCCCCTGGGGCGCAGCGGACCGATGCTCGACATCGCAGTGCAGAACGTCACCAGCACCAAGTTTCCCGAAATCCGGTCGAGTGGATTCATCAACCCCGGCGCTCCCGTCGTGCTTCGCGTGGCGGTGAGCTTCGACACGCCGTGAACGACGGCGTCATCACATCCAAGGAGAGCAACACCATGAAAGCTCGTACCCTCAAGCTCCTCGTGGCCACGGTGGCATTCGCATTCACCCTGGCCGCCTGCTCCAGTGACGAGGTGCCGGCCGAGACCACGGAACGCCGATGTCCGCGAAGCTGTTCTGACGCGTCGACCCACACCGAATTGCCGCAGCCCTATGCCCTGCCGAGTGGTACGACGACTCGCGTCGAGGTGCACTTCTACGACGCCGACGGCACGACATCACGGACGAACTGATCGAACGAACACTTCAGTTCGCTGACGTTTCGACCGCCTCGGCTTCGCGACCGTCGCGTCGGTGACGGACCTGCGGTTCCAGCACGACGTGACGGTGGAGGCCGCCCCGGCCCGACGGCCGGACTGCTCGATTGGCTATGGTCACGACGAACGGCGGACGAAAGAGCTTCGGGCCATACTCCGTGACGGCTGGGGCAGTTCCGGCGCGCGCACGCCGGCGCTGCGCTAGGATTGCGTCATGAGACTTGCTCTTCTGCTTGCGACGTTCGTCGCCGCGCCGCTTCCGGCGGCGCGGCACAACCGCCTCGTCAAGGCGGAACCGGGCGTCGATTCAACGGTGGCGAAGTCGCCGGCCCAGATTCGCCTCTGGTTCAAGGAGCCGCCCGAGCTCGCGGTGAGCTACGATCAAGCTGACCGACGGCGCGGCCAAGCCGGTCGCCGACTGGTGAGGTGAAGGCGACGGATGACAAGCTCTCGGTGGCGGCGACGGTGCCCGCCCCGCTCCCGGCTGGCAAGTACGTCGGTGACCTGGAAGACAGCGGGTACCGACGGCCACGTGATCAGGGGAAGCTTCGGGTTTACTGTAGGGTCGTGACCCTCACGGCCTACTGGCTCACTTTCCTCGCGGTTTTCGCCCTGGTCGGCGCTGCCGGCGCGCGCGTGATCTTCGCGCGGCTGGAGGCGTCGGATATGGGCACGGGAGCGTGGACGGAGGCGGACGACCTGGCGCGACGCGTGGCCGCCGCCGCCGCAGTGGCGCTCCTCTTCGCCGCCGCCTTCCGGCTGCTCGCCCAGGCCGAGAGCTTCCTGGACCCGGGCGAATACCTGAGCCTCGACGCGGTGCGGGCGGTGCTGTCGACCGCGTGGGGACGCGGCTTCTGGTGGCAGCTTGGCGCGGCCGCGGTGTCAGGCGTGATGTCTCTGGGGTCGCCGGCGATGGCGATCGGGGGCGGCCTGTTCGTGGCGGGAACCTTGCCGCTCACGGGCCACGCACTGGATGCGTCCTACGGACCGGTGCTCGGCGTCGCCCTTCACGGTGTGCACGCCTTTGCCGGGGCCCTCTGGCTGGGCACGCTCGCCGTCGCCGTCTTTTCATGGCGGCGCTCCGATCCGCCCGAGCGATCCGGGCGACGGCACGTGCGCCTGGCGCGGCTGATCGAGCGTTTCTCGCCGATCGCCCTGGCCTCCGCGGCGATGGTGGTGGCCTCGGGTGCCGCCGAAGCGCTCGGATTGGTGGGCAGCTTCCGCGCGCTGCGTGAGACCGCCTATGGTCAGCGCTTGCTCCTCAAGCTCGCGCTGCTGGCGGTGTTGATGACGGTGGGCGCGTACAACTGGCGGGTGGTCCGGCCGACACTGGGGTCGCGGGGCGCGAGTCACCGGCTGATACGCTCGACCGCGCTGGAGCTGGCCATCGCCGTCGTGATCCTCGCGGTCACCGCCAGCCTGGTCTCGCTGCCTGCCGGCGAATGACTACAGCATGAGGTGCGCGAGCACCTGACCCTGGGGTGGTCCGGAGGTGGCGCCCGCCGGTTCTACCGTCAGAGCCGCGCCGAGCACCTTGCCTCCCTCTTTCGGCATCCCCATCGTCAGCACCGCAGGGTGATCCGGACTGGTATTCACCTCGGCACCACGCACCATTCCGTCATCGCAGATGAACCAGAACTGGTAACGCTCACCCGGCGGAAGCTGGGGCAGGTCGTGGATCACCACGTTCCACCGATGCGACACCGGATCGGCCAGGATGGTAATGCCGCCTTCGCGGCCGTCCATCTGCACCGATGCATGCATCACTTTCTTCGTGTTCCGCAGCACCGAGAGGGTGTCCCGCGCCGCGTCGAGCGCTTGCGATGCGGCGGCGAGACGCGCACCCGCGTCGCTGGCATCCGCCCGGGCGCGCACCGCGATCGTGCCGGCGGTCAAGGCCACGGAGGCGGCGATGGCCAACGGCACGATTCGCTTCCACGCCGGTTCACGCTCACCCAGCACGCCCCGCGTCAACTTGCGCACCAGGCCGGGCCGGGGCGTCACCGGCCGAACGCCCATCGGCAGCCAGGCGAGTTCCCGCTCGACCCGATCGAGTTCCTTCCGGCATTCCGCGCAGCGCTCCAGGTGATCCCGGAAGCTGCGGTCCTCTTCGGGCTCGAGGTGCCGGAGCGCAAACGCTTCCACGTGTTCCACGAACCATGCATGTGGTTGCGTCATACCCACTCCTTGAGCGGAGCGAGTGCCTGGCGGAGCCGACCATAGGCCAGGCGCAGTCGCGTCTTGACCGTGCCCATCGGAATGGCGAGCTGTGCGGCAATCTCGGAATGCGTCAGCCCCGAGAAATATGCCAGCTGGACTGCGGCACGCTGGTCGTCCGGCAGGTCGCGCAGCGCGGCGTGGACCGTCTCATGCACGTGCCACCCGGGGTGGGCCGCCTCGTTGAGCGTGGGTGCCGCCACCTGTTCCTCGCCCAGGACGCCGCTGCGCTGCGCGCGCTCGATGCGCAGGACGTGCCGCCGCCGCGCGCGGAGCCTGTCGATGGCACGGTTGCGCACGATCCGGAGCAGCCAGGCCATCAGGCCCGGCTGGTCGTCGGACAGAGTATCCACGCGATCCCACAGGATTCGGAAGGCGTCGAGCACCACATCCTCGGCCTCATCTGCATCGCTCAGCATCCCTTGCGCGACACCGAGCAGCCACGGCGTGGCGAGCACGATGAGTTCCTCCAGCGCGCGCTCGTCGCGTGCCACCAGGCGCTCCCGCAGGGCGGAGGCACGCTCGATGGTGAGTGGGCCCCGTGGCGCGGGTGACTCGCTCGCAGCATTCATCAGGGCTTCTTCATCATGCCCGTGTCCTCACTATCGCTTTGCAATCCATCGAACCCTTGGCCCCATGGTCCATGCGCCCGCATCCTTCCTGAGCTTGCCAAGGGTCGAGGGATACCGGCGCAACTGCCATCCTGCCCTTCGCCAGGAGAACATACGTGTCGGGCGCCCTGTCCGCCCTGAAGTCGATGGCCATGTCGTTCGCCATCGAGTGCGCCATCACCGGTGTTGCCGTGCATGGCTAACGACCTGTACGTCGGGATGGATCTCCAACCCCAGTCAAGCCCGATTGCGCGCACGCTGGTCCCCATGCAGCCTTCAGGGATGAAGACCGCTGCCGCAGGGCTTGCCCTGCTCTTCGCGTTCGTTCCGTCCGTTGCCATCCCCCCGACGCGATCGCCCGCCATGGTCGTGGCTGCGCGCGATTCTGCCGTGATCCTGGCGCGCGAGGCAATCGCCGACGGGCGTCCGTGGCGCGCCACCCGGGTGCTTGCGCCGCTCCTGCGCGATTCGCTGTTGCGCACGCCGGAGGTGGAACTCGTCGCCGCCACGGCGGCCGCCGGGTGGCGTGGATGGCGGGAGACGGACGCGCTGCTGCGCAATGCCACGTGGCTCGACACCGCGTACGATGGGGAGGGCCGGGAACTTCTGGCTCGCGCCGCCCTCGGGCTCGGTCGCGACAGCACCGCGGTCGTGCAGGCGCGCACCGCCGTACGGCTCGCCGTCGACCCGGTGGCCCGGGGTGAACGACTGGTGCTCCTGGGCCAGGCGCTCGAGGGTATGGGCAGCTTCGACAGCGCCAGCGCCGGGTATCGATCGGCCGCGGAACTGTTGCCGCTGGTGCGTGATTGGCTGCTGTTGCGGGCCGTCGGCACATCGATGGAACCTTCCGCTCGCGCGGGCCTTGCCGGCGCGATCACCGACACGGTGGTCCGGAGCCGGCTGCCGCTCGCCGTCGCGCTCGCGTATGCCCGCGCCGGCGACACGCTGGTCGCGATAGGCGCCTACGACGCGGCGAGCGCCCCCCTGTCAGCATTCCGCCTCCGTGCGGCCGTTGCCGACAGCGCGCAGCGCCGGGCGCTCGGCGCCGAACTGGTGGCGTTCATCTCGGAACGCAGCGGGTCAGGGCCGGCGCGGGGTGGCGTGCTCCTGCTCGACAGCCTGCGCCTGCCGCTCACCGCGAGCCAGCAGCTCACGATCGCCCGGAGCGCCGCGCGTTCGGGCCCGCTCGGCCGCGCATCCGACGCGTATGCCGCCGTGTTCGCGGCGAAGGCTGGCAGCAGCGAAGATCGGCTCGCGTGGGGCGAGGTGCTCTTCCGGCTGGGCCGCTACCAGGACGCCGTCGCGCAGTATCGCCGGGTGACGCAGCCGCGGCCGCTCGCCGCGGCGGCGGGATACCGCATAGGGAGATCGCTGGTGCGCGATGGGCGCACGGCGGAGGGCGTAACGCAACTCCGCCAGGTTGTGAAGCGGTGGCCCTCCGATTCGAGCGCCGCCACGGCCCTCTACCTCCTCGCCGACCTCGCCACCGACGACCGGGACGACCGCGTGGCGCGGAGCACCTTCCTCCAGATCGTGAAAAAGCACCCGGCGAACCGTCTGGCCGGTGCCGCGGCGTTCCGCGCGGGCATCATCGCGTATGCCGACAGCATGTACGAGGTCGCTGCCCGGGAGCTGGATGCCGTCGATGCGCGCAAGGGACCGAACCCGGAAGCGTTGCCCGCGCTCTACTGGGCTGGGCGCGCCTGGGCCGGGATGGGTGACACGGCCCGGTCGGCGGTGCGGTGGCGTGACGTCATGGCGCGTGATTCGATGTCGTATTACGCCGACGCCGCGGCACGCCGCCTTGGCGTCGCGCCGTGGGCGCCGGCTGCGTCGCCCGATACGTTCACGGCGGTGCCCGATCTCGACAGTCTCGCACGTCGCGCGGACGTTCTCGACCACCTGATGCTCGACGATGAGGCCGGGCTCGAGCGCGCGCGACTCGCCAGGGCCGCGGGCTCCACGTCCGAGCGCCTCATGGCCGCCGCCGACCTGATGCGGCGCCATGGACTTCCCAGCCAGGCGATCAGCATTGCGCGACGGGCCCAGAACGCGGGTGCGCCGCGTGACGCGCGACTCTATCGCCTGCTGTATCCCCTGGGGTTCCCGGCGGCGCTGCGGGGTGAGGCCCTGCGGGCCGGCGTCGACGCACCGCTGGTGGCGGCGCTCACCCGGCAGGAATCGCTTTTCGACCCGGAGGCCACGTCGGCCGCCGGGGCGCGCGGGCTCATGCAGGTGATGCCCGACGTGGGCAAGCGCGTGGCGAAGGGGCTCGGCTATCCGGAGTGGGATGCGGTGCTGCTCTATCAGGCCGATGCCAACCTGGAGATCGGCTCGACCCACCTGCGGGCACTGCTCGAGATGGAGGGGAGTGTCGTGGAGGTGCTCGCAGCGTACAACGCCGGTGCGCATCGCGTGGTACGCTGGAGGACGCGCAGCGGCTCGGAGGACCCCGAACTGCTGACCGAGCGGATCCCGTTCGTAGAGACACGCGACTACGTGCGGATCGTGCAGCGCAACCGGAACCTCTACCAGGCGCTCTACGAGTGGCCGCGGAACATGACCGCGATCCCGTAGCGCCTAGGTGTGGGCGGCGAAGTCCTCGGGGCGGGCGGGCCGGAAGCTGAGGTCGAAGGCGAGGAACAGGAGCTTGGCGAACGGATAGAAGAGCAGGGGCGCCATGACCATGAACACCCCGCCGGTCCAGCGCAACACGTCCCACGGCGGCGTGGGCCAGGTCAGCACCACCGCCAGGACGAAGAGCGACATGAACACCAGTTCGGCGCCCACGAGGTTGAACATGTAGGTCCCCACCACGTATCCCTCCTCGCCCCGCTCCAGCCGCAGACCGCATGAAGGACAGTTGTGCCGCGCCTTGAACCACCCGTCGTACAGGTTCCGGCCGCCGCAGTGCGGACAGCGCTTGCGAAGCGCGCGGGATGTCATGAGCAGGGGACTGGGTCGGTCGGCCATAGGGTGCACAATCTAGCGATGATGACGCGCAACATGGCCCTCCGCGCTCGTTGCCGACGCGGGAGTGTTTGCGCTGACTCGCTCTATCTCCTTATCGTTCAGTGTGATGCCTGTCGCGCCGACCCTCGAGCGGCCGTTGCCCGCAGCGCCGGTCGTTTCCGGTGCGGACACCCGTTCGCTGCCCCGCCAGCGCGCCTTGCTGTCCTGGCTCTTCGCCGCACGGACCCTCCTGGCGGTCGGGACTCTTCTGGCCGCCGCGCTGGTGTGGACCCGCACCCCCGATGTCTCGTTCATTTTCAGCATCGCAGTGCTGGTCACGCTCGTCGCCACGGCGTACGGCTGGTGGCGCGTGCGGATTCGCGGCGGCGAAATCGGCAGCCTGTTCCTGGTGGGGCAGGCGCTGGCCGACCTCGGGCTCGTCACCACGCTCGTGCACTATGCCAGCGCGCCGGCGATCTTCGCGTCGCTGTATGTACTGGTCATCGCCGGCTACGCAGTGCTGTTGCCACCGCAACTCGGCGTGCTTGTCGCGGTATCTGCAACCATCCTGTACGTCTCCGACACGCTGCTCGGCGGCTCGTCCGGGCCGGATGTCGCGTTCTGGGTGCAGGTGGTCCTGTTCAACGTGGTATTCGCGATCGTGGCGGTCCTGGGCCACCGGCTCCGGGCCTCGGACGCCCAGCAGCACACGCTGGAATACGAGCTCCGGCGCGTCCGACTCGAGGCCGACGAGATCCTGCAGAACATCCGGTCGGGCGTGATCACGGTGGACGCCGAGGGGCGGCTCGCGTTCATCAACCCCACGGCGGAGCGGCTGCTCGGCATCAACGGCGATCGATTGCTCGGCCGGCCGATCCTCGACAAGCTTCATACGCAGTCGAAGGACCTGGGTGCCGCCATCGTCGCGGGAATCAGGCATGGCCGGAAGGTGAGTCGCGGGGAGGGGATGGTGCGGGCCAACGGTCGCCTGTTCCCGATCGGGCTCTCCACCACCACCTTCCAGCCCGAAGACCGGGAAGTGCCGTCGGTGACGGCGATCTTCACCGACATCTCGGAGCTGAAACAGCTGCAGGAACTGCATCGTCGCGCCGAGCGGCTGGAGGCGGTGGCCGCGCTGTCGGCCTCATTGGCGCACGAGATCAGGAACCCGCTGGCTTCCATTCGCAGTGCATGCGAACAACTCGCACGCGGCAAGCATGCGAGCGAGGACGACCAGGTGCTGTCGGGTCTCATCGTCCGCGAGAGCGACCGCCTCACGCGACTGCTGAGCGAGTTCCTCGACTTTGCCCGGGTGCGCGCTACCAAGTCGGAGACGGTCGACCTGCTGGCGATCGCGAAGGATGCGGCGCGGGTGGTGCAGGTGCATCCCGACTGCGGGCCGCAGGCCGCCGTGATCGTGGAAGGCGAGGAGACGATCCTCCAGGGAGACGCCGACCTGCTGCACCGGGTGGTCGCCAACCTCCTGCTCAACGCCGTGCAGGCCGCCCGTGGCCAGCCGGTGCGCGTGACAGTCCAGGTCGGCATGCTGCCGGCCAATGAACTGCCCCATGGCGCGGACTTCGACCAGGCCGCGCGGCTGCAGGTCGTCGACGACGGCCCGGGCATCCCGGACGAGATCAAGGAGCGCCTCTTCCAGCCGTTCGTGTCGGGACGGCCCGGCGGCAGCGGCCTCGGTCTCGCCATCGTACAGCGCGCGGTCGAGGCGCATCGCGGGCTCGTGTACGTCGAGACCAGGATCCGCGCCGGCACCACGTTCACCATCCTGCTTCCCGCCCACGCCATGGCGGAAGGAGTCGCATGAGCCAGAAGCCAACCGTGCTCGTCATCGATGACGAGTCCGGCATCCTCGACACGCTGCGGATCCTGCTCCGCAATGAAAATTTTGAGGTCACCACCGCCCAGGGCGGCAAGGCCGGGCTGGAGCAGATCCGCAACGGGGCGCACGACATCGTGCTGACGGACGTGCGCATGCCTCAGGTATCCGGCATCGACATCCTGACGGCGGCACGCGAGCAGGACGCGATGACCCCGGTCATCCTGATGACCGCGCAGGCATCGCTGCAGAGCGCGATCCAGGCGGTGAACAGCGGCGCGTTCTACTACATCCAGAAGCCGTTCTCCAACGACGAGCTGGTCGCGATCCTCCGCCGTGCTTGCGAGTTCCGCGCGATCCGGGTGGAGAACAAGCAGCTGCGCCAGGAGATCCGCCGCCGGGAGCGGGGCGGGGTGTCGCGCCCCATCGGCAAGTCGAAGCGCTTCATGGAAATGCTCAAGCTCGCCGAGCACGTGGCGCCCACCGACTCCACCGTGCTGATCCAGGGGGAAAGCGGCACCGGCAAGGAAGTCGTGGCGCATTACATCCACGAGCTGTCGCAGCGGAGCGAGGGACCGTTTCTCTCCATCAACTGCGGCGCGCTGCCCGAGAGCCTGCTCGAGAGCGAGCTCTTTGGTCACGTGAAGGGCAGCTTCACCGGCGCCGTGCGCGACAAGCAGGGTCTCTTCGCCGCGGCGCGGGGGGGTACGTTCTTCCTCGACGAGGTGGGCGAAATGCCCGCGTCGCTGCAGGTCAAGCTGCTCCGTGTGCTGCAGGAGCGCGAGGTGATCCCGGTCGGTGCCACCGAGGCGATCCCGGTGGACGTGCGGATCATCGCGGCCACTAACCGCGACCTCGAGGAGGAGATGCGCCGGGGCAACTTCCGCTCCGACCTCTTCTACCGCCTCAACGTCATCGCCCTGCACCTTCCCCCGCTGCGCGAGCGGCGCGATGACCTGCTGCTGCTGATCGAGCAATTCCTCCAGGTGCTCGCCCAGGAGAGCGGTGGCGAGACCAAGGCGCTGAGCCAGGAGTCGCTCGACGCGGTGATGGTGTACGAATGGCCCGGCAACGTGCGCGAACTGGAGAATGCGCTGGAGCACGCGGGCGTGCTCTGCCGGACGACCCTGATCGAGCCGGCCTTCCTGCCCGAGCGCATCACCCGCCGGCGCAAGGAGCCGCTCGTGAGCGAGCGCTCCTACAAGAACCCGACGCTCGAGGTGATCGAACGGGCCTACATCATGTGGGTCCTCCAGGCCGAGGGCGGCAACAAGACGCGCGCGGCCGAGGTGCTTGGCATCGACCCGTCGACCCTGTACCGCAAGCTTGCCCGGTACGAGGAGCAGGTGGCGGAGGCGAAGGCGTGATGGAGGCTCATCCCGGCGATGCCACCGGCGCCGAGACCCTGGAGATCATGTCGGCGGCACCGCGGTACAATGCCTGGCAGTTCGAGCAGATCGCGCCGTACGTGGGGCGCCGGGTACTCGAAGTGGGCTCCGGCATCGGGAACATGTCGGCACACATCATCGCCGGAGGCCGCGACGTGGTGGTGCTGACGGACACGGACGCGTGGTATCAGGCGCGGTTGCGCGAGCGATTCGCCGATAGGCCAGAGGTTCGAGTCGACTCCCTCACGCTGCCGGACTCGACGGCGGTCGGGCGCTTTCAGGCCCTGCGCCTCGATACGGTCATCGCGCTCAACGTCGTCGAGCATATCGAGGACGATGTCGGCACGCTGCGGAGCATGGCGGAACTGCTCGCTCCGGCGGGGCGTGTGGTCGTGCTCGTGCCGGCCCTTCCGTCGATCTTCGGCTCGCTGGACGAGGAACTGGGTCACTATCGTCGCTACACACGCGAATCGCTGGCATCGGCTTTCCTGGCGGCGGGGCTGGGGCTCGAGCAGATGTCCTGGTTCAATCGCACCGGGACACTGGGCTGGTGGTTCAACGCCTGCGTACGACGGACGCGACTGATACCACTCGCACAATTGCGCTCATTCGACGCCATGGTGCCTCTGCTGCGCCTCGAGCGCTTCCTGCCATTCCCGTTCGGACAGTCCCTCATTGCCATTGGGCGCCGGGATGAATGACCTTCCAAAGCTTTCCGTCATCGTGCCGGTCTACAATGAACTCAAGACGCTTCGGACCATCATCGACAGGTTGCACACGGTGCCGCTGCCGATGGAAATCATCTGCGTGAACGATTGTTCGCGGGACGGCAGCGCCGAGCTGCTCGATCAGCTCAAGGCCGAGGGGCTGGTTGAAGTGGTTTTTCACCAGCCCGTGAACCGGGGGAAGGGTGCCGCGTTGCGCAAGGGTATCGAGATCGCCAGTGGAGACGTAATCGTGGTTCAGGATGCCGACCTCGAGTACGACCCTCAGGAATTCGGCCGCCTGATCAGCCCGATCGTGGAGGGCAAGGCCGACGCGGTCTTCGGGTCCAGGTTCACCGGTGTCGAGCGGCGCGTCCTGTACTTCTGGCACTCGGTGGGTAACCACCTCCTGACGTTACTGTCGAACATGTTCACCAACCTGAACCTGACCGACATGGAAACGTGCTACAAGATGGTGCGTGCGCCGGTCATGAAGTCCCTCGTGCTGACGAGCGACCGGTTCGGCTTCGAGCCGGAGCTCACTGCCCGGCTGGCGCAGGCTGGTGCGCGCATCTGGGAGATCCCGATCTCCTATGATGGGCGGACGTACGCTGAGGGCAAGAAGATAGGCTGGAAGGACGGCGTGGCCGCCTTCTTCCATATCGTCCGCTTCAATCTGTTCCCCCCGCAGCGGCGCATGTGAACGACTGGGCTGCGCGCGGCTGGCGTGCGGCGTTCATGGCCGCTGCCATTGCGGTAATCGCGCTTGGTTTCCTGCCCATCGCCAACTGGATCCCGGGCGGACACGCGACGCCCGGATTCCAGCTTCTCGTCGACGGATGGCTGAGCGGCACGGCGATCTGTCTCGGTGTGGGAGTGGTGGTGGCCATTCTCACGCACAAGCGTGCCGTCCCTGCCATTCTGCGCCCGGACAGTCAGGGCAGGAGCGGCGGCGTCGATCAGATGTCCAGCCGGAATCATCATCGCCGCGGCGGCCCTGTATGTGGTCGTGGCGCGGATGGTCTTCTCCGGACGCCCGCTTCTCATCGACGAGATCATTCAGGTCTACCAGGCCAGGGTCTTTGCCAGTGGCCGGCTGTGGCTCCCCGTTCCGGCCTATCCCGAGTTCACCAGCAGTATGCTCCTCATCGACAGCGGAAAGGTCTACGCTCAGTTCCCCGCCGGTGGTCCAGCCATGCTGGCGCTCGGGTCCCTGGTGCGCGCCGAGTGGCTGGTGGGCCCGGCCGCTGGTGCGATCAGTGCGTGGGCCT
Organism: uncultured Gemmatimonadales bacterium; assembly: GCA_963822925.1. Classification (GTDB taxonomy): domain Bacteria; phylum Gemmatimonadota; class Gemmatimonadetes; order Gemmatimonadales; family GWC2-71-9; genus JAGGAG01. The sequence continues at coordinate 145,363 of CAWGJN010000001.1, read as the reverse complement.
TTGCCCGGCTGCTCGCGCGGACCGAACCGCGCGGGTTCGTACGGCGTCTCGCGCTGGGGCTCTTCGCGCTTGCACCCCTCGTGGTGTTCATGAGCGGCACGCACATGAACCACGTCACAACGCTCATGTGGCTCCTCCTGGCGATGCTAGGGTTGTTCAGTGCGACGCGGGATGGTGACCCACACTTCATGCCGGCCCTCGGCTGCGGCTTTGCCCTCGGCATGGCGGCGACCATCCGTCCGGTCGATGCACTCGCGTTCGCGCTGCCAGCTGGCGCCTGGCTGCTCTGGCGCGCTCTGCGTTCCCGCGCGAACTGGCGCGCGCTGGCCGCCGCCGGTGCCGGCATTGCGGTGCCCATTGCGGTGCTCGGCGCCGTCAACTGGGCTACAACCGGTGCGCCGTTTCGCTTCGGGTACGCGGTGATGTGGGGTTCCTCGCAACAACTCGGCTTTCATGCCGCGCCCTGGGGCGTCATGCACACGCCGGCACGTGGTCTGGAGTTGCTCAACCGCTATTTCCTGGGCTTCCAGAGCTACCTGTTCGAGACGCCGTTTCCATCTCTCCTGCCAGTCGTCGCCTGGCTTGCCCTCGGCAGGGAGCGCGATGATGCCGATCGGTTTCTCCTCACGAGTGGTGCGCTGCTCTGCCTGCTGTACGCGGCCTACTGGCATGAGGGATTCTACCTTGGACCCCGGTATCTCTTTCCGCTCGCTCCAGCTTTCGCGCTCTTTTCCGCCAGGGCGGTGGCCCTTCCTCTCAGGCATACCTTCACGCGCCGGGCGCTTGGGACTGCGCTTGTGACCGGATTGCTGATTGCGCTGGTCGTCCTGCTGCCAACACGCGTTCAACAGCATCGGGCCCTGCTGCGCAACCTGCGGTGGGATCCCGATCGCGAACTGGCGCGAGCTGGAGTGAAGGACGCGGTCGTGCTCGTGCGGGAAAGCTGGGGGAGCGAACTGCTGGCACGCCTTTGGGCAATCGGCGTCTCGCGTCCTGCAGCCGAGCACTATTATGCGGCAATCGATGCCTGCAGGCTCGAGCTCGCGATCAGTGACCTGGAACGTCAGGGACCGGATTCATCGGAAGTTGCCGGAGTTCTGCAGGGGCTCGCCCGGGATTCGGGCCGTCTGGTGACCGCTGCGGGATCGGTCGATCCGTCGCTGCGCGAGTTGCCGGGCTTTGCGTATCCGCCGCGCTGTCAGCAAAGGCTGGCCGAGGACCGTGCCGGCGTCACGGTCTTCGCGCCGACGCTGCTGTCGCGCCGCGCCGACGTGCGCTTCATCCGGGACCTGCACGCCCGCGACAGCGTGGTGTTGCCAGATGTCGCCGGCTCGACCTATCTGCTCAAGCCAGTCAGCCCGGAGGCAAGCGCCCCGTTGCAGTTCTACCCGGTGCGGCCCGATTCGCTGTGGATCGCCTGGCGCACGCCCTGAGCGTTCACAAGGTCGACGCGGGAACCCTTGATGATCAGGAACGCCGCAGGGCCCCGGGTCCGGCGCCGATCCGGGCGACGAAATGCAGGGATCGCCCGAAGATCGCAGACACCGGCCAGGGATAGAGACCCAGCTCCGTGTTCCAGAACTCGATAGCGGCGCCAATCCGCTGCAACGCCAGGGTCCACTCTTTCGCCGACCAGTAGTTGTATGGCAGCGCGACGCCATGCGAAGAATTTCCGGTCCAGTCCATCAACCGCAGCGTCTGCCGATCGAGCCATCCAGCCTGGATGTGATCCTTGATGATGATGGCCTGTCGCGCGACGCGGGCCGCTTCCACCAGCAGCCGTACCGGGTCGTCGGCGTGGTGCAACACGTCCACGAACAATACGGCGTCGACCGATGCGTCGCCCTGCGGCAGCGTGAATCCGTCGAAATGACGTACCGGGAGATGCGTTTCCTTCCGAACCAGCACATCGACACCGGTCAGCGCCAGGTCGGGACGCTGGGCGAGGATCGTGTGCCCGAGCAGCCCGTCACCGCATCCCACGTCCAGCACCGACGCCCCGGGTGCCAGCAGGGGCGCAATGTGCCCAGCGAGCACCCTGACGCGGCGCCGGGAGACAAGGCTCGCGTGCAGGCCACCGATGAGACTCATCGCCGACGGAGTCCGAGGATACTGAAGAAGAAGCTCGAGAGTACGGTCTGGACCCCGAGCGTGACCAGGATGGTACCGGGGATGACCCAACGCATCGTTTGCGCGTAGTCGAGTGCGCCGAGATCGCGGGCAATCCACTGGCCCACGGCAACGACGATGAGCGCGATGCCGGCAACGGTGCTGAGGCCCCCGGCTGCGATGCCGCGCTCGAGGTTGAAGAGCTCGTACAGCCGGTTCATGCGGGGATCATCGGGCAGGAGACCCTCGGTGATGGCGAAGATCTTGGTGAGGAACGCGAACACCACCGCCTGGTACCCGCAGACGATCAGCAGCCCGCCCACCAGCAGCGTATGCACGTCGAAGTGGACCCGACCGACCCGGAGTCCCGGAAGCGCGACTGCCGCGGCCATGACGCCGAGCATCATGAGCAGCATTCCGGGAACGAGAAAGAGCCAGCGCGGGCTCAGGGCCAGAAAGAAGCGCAAGGTGCGCCAGCCATCGCGGAACGTGCGGAGATGCGGGCGCCGGTCGCCCCGGCCGTCGGGCCAGAGCGTGATTGGCACTTCACGGATTCTGGTGCCTGCCAGTGTTGCCTTGATGATCATCTCCGTCGCGAACTCCATTCCGGTGCAGCGGAGGTTGAGTTCCTGCGGGAGATCGGCGCGGAACGCGCGCATGCCGCAATAGATGTCATGGATCGGCACCCGGAACCATCGCCGCGCCAGCCACGAGAACATCGGGTTGCCCCACACCCGATGCAGGAGCGGCATCGCGCCGGGGCGGACCGTGCCTCCGCCCGAGGGCAGGCGGCATCCCTGGACCAGGTCCGCACCGTCACGCAGGGGCGTCAGGAAGCGCGGCAGTTCAGTGAAGTCGTAGCTGTCGTCGGCGTCGCCCATGAGGACATACCGTCCGCGTGCGTCAGCAATGCCGCCCGCGAGTGCGCTGCCGTAGCCGCGGGCTGATACCGACACGACGCGGCCACCCGCCGCCTCCGCGGCTGCCTGCGAACCGTCGCTGCTGCCGTTGTCAGCCACCACCACCTCGCCGGCGACGCCATGATCCTTCATCGTTCTCACGGCCTTGTCCACGCAGCGGCCGACCGTGGCCACTTCATTGAGGCATGGCATGACGACGGTGAGTTCGAGAATCGCTGCGCCCGGTGTCGGGCTGGTCTGCGCCTGCATGGGCATCACGATCCCCTGGTCGCGGAAGCGAGCGCGCTGTCGGCGAGACGCACGAGCGGCGCGAACATGGTGTCGCCCAGCGCGAGGCCCGCCGCGGCCGTGGCCCGCGCCTCCTGCCATTCACCGTGTCCGGCCTGGATGTAGTACAGCTTGCTGCGCATGACCGGCGCCGACGGAGCGATGTCGAGCCCGGTACTCAGTACGCTGACGGCCTCGGCATCGCGCTCCTGTCGATGCAGCAGGATCGCGAGGTCCTCGTACATGCTGGGATCCCGGCCCCACAGTGCGATCGAGCGCCGGTATTCGCGCTCGGCCGCATCGAGCTGGCCCTGCCGGTCCAGGTGTAACGCCAATGTGCGATGCGCACGATAGTTGTTGGGAGCCTCAACCTCGACCTGTCGGAACAAGGTGTCGTTGTCGTGCCAAATGGCGGCGCGCCTTGCACTCCTTGCTGCAGCCGCCAAGAGCAGAATCGCCGTCGAGGCCAGCGCAAGTCGCTGGACCGTGCCAGAGGGCAAGCGGCGCCATACCCGCTCCGCCACGCCGGCGATCGCCAGCACTACACCGACGCTGGCCAGGTAGAGCGTCCGCTCGGCGAGCAGGACGCCGGTCGGCAGCATCAGGTTACTGATCGGCAGCAACGCGATGGCCGTCCATGTGAAACCCAGCGTTATCGCGGGCGCGCTCCTGCGGTGCCGCCACGCCAGCCAGAAGCACGCGCCCAGTATGAGGCCCGCGAGGAGATGCACCGTTCCCGGCGTCGCGGCGACCTGATAGCCCGGCGGCGAGTAGTCAAAGCTGAGCCTGGCGGGCCAGAGGAGCAGTCGCGCCCAGTCGGGAACCGTTCCGAGCGAAACCAGGACACGCGTCGTCGGTGTGAGGCCCTGCAGCGGCGCCACGGGGGCCTGACCGGCGAGTCCTCCCAGCACGGCGGCGCGGAGAACCAACAACGCCAGCAGCAAGGCAGCGAGGCCAACCGCCGCGGGGGCCATCCGCCTGACCGAAACGGCGCCCGGAGGCTGACCCGCGATGCCTGCGGTGACGAGCAGCAGAGCCGGCGTCACGAAGCCCTGTTCCTTGCTGACCGCCGCGAGCAGCCCGAGCGCGATCACGCCGAGGCGGAGCGGGGGCGAGAAACCGTGGGTCATGCCGCGCATCGCCAGGAGGACCGACGCAAGTACCAGCCCGGTGCACAGCAGCTCCGAGAATCCCACGACATTTGCCACTGCTTCGACATGGACGGGGTGGACAGCGAAGAGAATCGCGGCGAGCCCGGCGCAGGCGGGGGACAGTACGCGCCGGGCCAGCAGGTAAACGAGACCCGTTACCACGACATGGAGCGCAATATTCACGGCGTGGAAGAGCCACGCCGCGCCACCTCCAAGGTGCCACTGAAGGGCCAGGAGCCACACGGTCAACGGACGGTAGAGGCCACCCCCGGGCCAATAGGACTGCCCGAGATACTCCCAAGGTGGGGACAGCGTCGTGACCCGCGCGTTGTCCACGATCATCGGGAGATCGTCGTAGGCGAAGCCGTTGCGCAGGCTGATCCCGGCCACGGCGGCGGCCACGACCATCGCGGCCCACGGGAAGCTGGTCGGCCTTGTCGGCGCTGCACTCATCATCGCGCGCCGTCGGGAGGCGCCACGGTGGAGTCGGCGAGTCGTTCCAGGCGTTCCCACCGCTCGTCGTACACGAATGCCGCCCGTCCATCGGCGAGAGCGAGAAGTCTCGCGTTGTCAGCTCCGCGATCGTAGACCGTCCAGATGAGAGCCGATGTATAGTCAGCGGAGTTCTGAATCACGCTTCGGTGCATGCGATGTCCCAGTGCGTACCGCACGAAGATCACCGAAGGCGTATCAATCCTCGCGGTCGCCACTTCAAATCGCCGAATCGGCTCCCGCGCTACCTCCAGGTTCAGTCTGACCTGGTCGAGCCGTTCGGGGAGTGGCAGGATCGCCAGCCCGGCAGCCACGAAGAGCAGGAGCGAGCGCCGCTCGACGGCCTGGTCCGGGGAAAATCGCCGCACCACCCAGGATGCGAGCAGGGTGAAGCCCGCCGCCATGGCCGCCGCGCCCACCGGCAGCGCTTCGGCGTAATACAGGCTCCACTGGGGCGGATGGGCATACCCGAGATGGGCCACGAAGAGCAGTGCCACCGTCGCGGCCGCGAACCGGAGTGCTGCCGGGCCCGCTGCCACGCCTGCCGCGGCGAGCAGGCAGGCCAACAACGCCCAGGGGCCGGCAAGGTCCTCGAAGTAGACCCTGACGCGCGCGACGAGTGCTCCCGGCATCTTCGACGCGGTGTAGCCACGATGGAAAGTCGCGAAGGATTGAGCCAGTCTCTCGATGTCCGGTGGCCGGGTCCGGGATGGCGCCCGCTCATCCAGTCCGAAGCCGAGATGGTCGAACGGCAGGTAGGCGCGGGTATATCGGCCGTAGGGGAGTTCCCACCAGGGGCCGCCGGTCGCGACGTTCTGGATCGGGAGGATGCCGATAACCGGCATCGCCACTGCCGCGGCGACCACCACCTGTCGCCACACGCGATGGCGAGCGGCGTCGCGCAAGACCACGATCGCCACCGGGACGGCAAAGACGAGCGCAGTCAGCGGGCGCGTTATGGCCGTGACAGCGAGCGACAGCGCGACGAGCAAGAGCCATCGCAGGGCTCGTCCTTCGCGCCAGCGAAGGAGACCGTACCAGGCGACCAGGCACGTGGCACCGGTCAGGGTTTCCGAAAAGAACCCGGCTCGGTACCGGCCACCTGGTGCCGCGAGCCATATGGCGCTGGCGAACAAGGCGGCTGCGCCACCATACAGGCGGCGACAGAGGGCGAAGAGCAGCGCGGCCACAAGTCCCGTGAGCAGCAGCGGGACGAGCGCCGTAGAGCCGAGGACCACACCGGGCACCAGGGCCAGCCCGAAGCCGAGGGGATACTTGGGTGCCAGTTTCGGCGTGACCAGGACATGGGCTTGCTCGAAGAATTCAGGAATGGGTGGTGCGTCACCAGCGATATGCCCCCGGGCCAGCAACCGGGCCTGCAGCACGTATGCGGCTTCATCGCTCACCGTCGGAACTGGATTGAACGAGCCCCACGCACTCCAAGTGGCGAACATTGCCGCGGTCGCGACCAGCAGTGGCGCGATGGCAGGAAGGCTCCCGAACGGGGTCGGCAGGGGCGGCGCGACAGGCCACCGGAGTATGACAAGCGCCAGCAGCGCTGCGAGCGCCACCACGAGCCACGTCATTGTGCGCGACGCGCGGCTGAATCACTCGCGTTCGGCTGCACGGTCAGGCGCACGCTACCGGGCGCCGCCTTGTCAAGGAGCGCCTGTTCGGCGGCAGCTTCGAAGTTCTTGAAGTTCGTCGAGTCGGCTCCGCCGCCATCCACCGCGCGCCCTATGCGCGCCTGCGAACGCGCTTCGGCGTACCGGCCCTCGTACATCAGGCAGGCGATGAAGGAGGACCGCACTTCGTTGAGGTCGGGCGCGTAGCGCAAGGCATGCTGGTATAGCGGGATTGCTTCGGCGCACCTGTCGTCGAGCCGAAGATGGTCAGCGAGTTCACGCGGCACCGTAAAGCTGCGTGGAAAGAGCGCCATTGCGCGCCGGTATTCGACTTCGGACGCGCTGTGCTGGCGCCCTTCCCAGAGAAGGCTGGCCGCCCCGTGATGCGAGCGATAGCTGAGCGGCGCATCGATCAGCAGCTGCGCGGACAGGGTGAAGGGATTTGCCCAGGTACGCTGGCGGCGCGCGCTGGCGACCATGCCGGCGAGAAGCAGGATTGTCAGCGTGCCGAGCGCAGCGTGACGCACGATCGGGCGGCTCTCCCGAAGCGCCTTGAACAGCGCCGGCAGCAGCGCTCCAATCGCAAGCAGCGCCCCGATGCTCGGGAGATACAGTGTGCGCTCGGCGAGAATGATCCCGGTCGGTATCAGCACGTTGCTGACCGGGAAGAGCGCGATGCCAATCCAGAGCAGACCAAAGGTGAGCACCGGGCGCCCTCTGGCGCGCCGCGAGCGCGCCAAGCACGGCCGCCGAGAGGAGGAACAGTCCCAGGGTTTGCGCCATGCCCCACGCGGTGGCGCCGTTGATTTCCTGCGGCGAGTAGTCGGCCCGCAGATGCGCCGGCCAGAGTAACAGCCGGACCCAGTCCGGTACGACTCCGAGCATCGTGAGCGCGCGCTGGCTCGCCGAGAGTCCCTGCAGCCCCTCGGCCGTGAACGTCCCGATCGCGCTGTCCAGCACTGCCGACCGCACCGTAAGAAAGGCGAGGCCGGTGGCGGCGAGTGCCAGGATCAGCGGCCGGACGGCGGCGACCCTGGTCCAGAAGGGGCGCGTGTCACGGATCAGGGTCAGCTCCGCCGCGAGCAGCAGGCCTGGAAGGATGACGGCGTTCTCCTTGAACAGGCAGGCAACGAGATAGGCTCCAATGAACCCGAGTGACGCGCGCAGGCCCAGGTCGCCTCGGTTCCGCGCCAGCACATAGAGCCCCACCCAGATGCATGCGAGCGCGCCCACGATGAGTTCACCCTGGTTCACTGCAACGGCAACCGCCTCCACGTGCAACGGATGAACTGCAAAGAGGGCGGCGGCGATCCACGCGGCCTCGACCGGCAGCAGGATGGTGGCGAGCCAGAAGAACGCGACGGCGGACGCGGCATACAGGATGATGCTGGTCACCCGGAAGGCGAGGGGCTTTCCACCACCTGCCACCCACTGCGCGGCGAGGGCGATCGACTGGAGGGGCCGATACAGGTCGGGGCTGAATGGCTTGGGCCAGTACGCATGGGTAAAGGCCATCCAGGGAGTCTTGATGCTGTGATTCTCGTCGTTCTTGAGCACAACCGGGATGTCGTCCTGCGCGAAGGTGTTCGGCAGGCTCGTCGCGCTCGCGCCGACTGCAAGGAGAATGAGCGCCGCATAGAGCAAACCGCGGAGGGGTTTGCGTGGTGACAGAGTCAATGTCATGAGTCCGGGGTGGTGCGAAGTCTCTGCTGAAAATTCGCCTGATTTTCATACAGCCGTGCAATTCCTGGTCCGCCCAATGTGGTCCGGGTCGAAGTGGGTCCCGGGCGCTGCTCTCTTGCAGAACTCCAGAGCGCGAGCCGCAGGCGGGTGGTCCTTCGGCCTCTCAGTTAACCTTGTAAGTCGTTTTAGGGCAATGTGATGCGCTTTTCGGAGACATGCTGGCATAGGCGTTGCCCCTATCTTCGTCGGCGTTGCCAGACTGTGCCCATCGGGCCAACACTATAGGGAGGCAGGAATGTTCAATCGTAAGGGCTTTACCCTCATCGAGCTGTTGATCGTAGTTGTGATCATCGGCATTCTGGCGGCGATCGCGATTCCGAAGTTCGCCACCACGAAGGACAAGGCGAAGTTGGCGTCGATCAAGACGGACTTGCGCAACCTGATGACCGCGCAGGAGGCGTACTTCTCCGACTACTCCACCTACGCCGCGGCCGTGGCCGACATCACCAGCGCGCCGTACAACTTCAGCTTCTCGTCCGGCAACACCCAGCAGGCCGTGACGGGCGTCGCGAGCGGCTGGACGGCCACCGTGACGAACGCCTCGATCTCGAGCGGCAGCACGAACAACTGTCACGGTCCAGGTCGGCGCCGGTGCGGTATCGACGCTGGATGGCACGATCCACTGCCCGTGAGTTGATTGCGGCAAGTTTTCAACCGGGCGACGCCAGCACGGGTCGCCCGGTTGCATTCTTGCCCTGTCTGGCCAGGAACCGTACACGAAGTGGCATTGGTGTTGCTATAGTTCACAGCGCGTCAGTTGGGGCCCGACCTGCGGGCCCATTCGCAGTGGGCCTTAACAGCGAGGATGACATGTTCAATCGCAAGGGCTTTACCCTCATCGAGCTGTTGATCGTAGTTGTGATCATCGGCATTCTGGCGGCGATCGCCATTCCGAAGTTCGCCACCACGAAGGACAAGGCGAAGTTGGCGTCGATCAAGACCGACCTGCGCAACCTGATGACCGCGCAGGAAGCGTACTTCTCCGACTACTCCACCTACGCCGCGGCCGTGGCCAACATCACCAGCGCGCCGTACAACTTCAGCTTCTCGGCCGGCAACACGCAGCAGGCCATCACTGGCGTCGCGAGCGGCTGGACGGCGACCGTCACCAACTCCTCCATCTCGAGCGGCAGCACGAACAGCTGCCAGGTCGCAGGTGGGCGCCGGTGCGGTTTCGACGCTGGATGGCACGATCACCTGCCCGTAAGCTGATCGCTTCACGCGTGATGCTAAGGCCGACCGGACCTCGATGGTCCGGTCGGTTTTTTTTAGGCAGATTTAAGCCGGGAATATCGGGCTTGCAAATTCCCAGATCGAGCTCACGCAGGCGTTTTCATCATGCAGCTGCAAGTTTGAGCAAACTTATTGTGCTGCAGAGGGTTAGAGGCCGATTTTTAAGTGGCACCGACGTTGCTGTTATACCCCGTCAGAAGGGACGCACTTCCGGCCTGAGTGCCCGCGTCCCAAGTCGCTAACCTGACGAGGAAATGTGCTGAGGCACCGCAGTGGCTTCACCCTCATCGAGCTGCTGATCGTGGTCGTGATCATCGGGATTCTCGCGGTCATTGCGATCCCGAAATTCGCCACCTCGAAGGGGGCCGCGGCGCTGGCGACCATGAAGGGCGACCTGCGGAACCTCGCGACCGCGCAGGAAGGCTTCTACGGCGACAACAACGTGTACTACGGAGGCGTGCTCCCGGCGCCGGCGCTGCTCTACAACCCATCCCAGGGGGTCACCATCACGGTGACCTTCGCCGACAACACCGGCTGGGGGGCCACTGCGGCATATCCAGGCATCACGCCGCGGACCTGCGCGCTCTTCCAGGGTTCCGTCTCGCCGCCGCCACCCGCCACGGTCGAGGGACAGATAGCCTGCAGTCCATGATGGCGCGGTGATCCGGGCAGCGACCCGGGTCACCTTCTGGTTTCGGGAGGCGAGAAGCGATGGCGGAACGAAGACTCCAGTCGCTCCGCACCGAGCTGCTGTTCCAACTGGGATTCCTGGCGTCGAGCGCGGTCCTTCTCACGGGACTCGCGACGGCGCTCATTGCGCGTTTCGGGATCGAGTCGTCGATCGGCGCGTTGATCGTGCTGTGGGTCGGGAGTTCGGTGGTCATCGTCCTCTTTGCCCACCACCTGGTGCGCCGCACGCTCCTCAAGCCGCTGGAGACGCTCGCGGCGGAAGTGACGGCGATGGAGTCCGGGGCGCTGCCTCCGGCCACGCACGCCTATGAGAGCGAGGAGTTCGCCCAGCTGGCGGCACGGTATCGCCAGATGGCGGCGAGCCTGCTCGACGTCAACAGCCAGATCGTGCGGGTCGAGAAACTGGCCGGCGTGGGACAGCTCGCGGCCGGCGTGGCTCATGAAATTCGCAATCCCCTTGGCGCCCTGCACACCTACGTGGAGGTGCTTCGGCGCCGGGGGACGGATGCCGGTATCACCGACGCGATGGTCCGGGAGATCGAACGGATCGAGCACATCGTCCGCGGGTTGCTCGACTACTCCCGGCCGGGCCCCCCGACCGGATCCAGCGACCTGAACGAGGTCCTGGGGGCCACTATCGGCTTTCTATCGGCCCAGGGCGCGCTTCGCGGCGTGACGCTTGCGTTGGAACTGGCTGAAAACCCGCAGGTGGTGCGGGGAGACCGACATGCACTTGAACAGGTGATCGTCAATCTGCTGCTAAATGCGCGAGATGCCACGCCCAACGGGCATGTAACGGCCGGAACCCTGTTCTGGCGTTACGAGGCCAACCCCCCCGTCCAGCGACGGACGGGGGAAATGGTACCGGCTATCCCGGGGATCCGACTTCCGCGACCCCGCCGGATGGACCTGGCCCCCGGCACGCCTGGCGTCCTGATGTATGTGGCCGATGATGGTCCTGGGGTTCCAGCAACCGATCGGGAACGAGTGTTCGATCCTTTCTATACGACCAAGGCACCGGGAGCCGGCACGGGTCTCGGCCTTGCCATCGTCGCCCGCACCGTGCACGACCTCGGCGGCATCGTCTGGGTCGACCGCGCGCGCGAGGGCGGCGCGGTCTTCAAGATCTTCCTGCCGCTGGCGGGGGAGGCCTGATGCGCCTGCTCATCGTCGATGACGACGCCGGACTGCGGCAATCACTCGGCCTGCTCCTGACGGAGTCGGGCTACGAGGTCGCGGCTGAAGGTGACCCGGAGGAAGGCCTCGCGCGGGCACTCGACGAGAAGTTCGACCTCGTGCTCTGCGACGTGCGCATGCCCAAGATGGACGGGCTCACCTTCCTGCGACGTTATCGCGCGGAACGGGGTCCGGCTCTCATGGTCATGATGAGTGCCTATGGTGGAGAGGACGTCGCGATTGCCGCCATGCGCGAGGGCGCCTACGACTACCTCCACAAGCCCTTCCGGCCCGATGAGGTGACGCTCACCCTGCGCAAGGCGGAGGAGCGCGAGCGCCTGCGGCGCGAGGTGGAACAGCTGCGCGCCACGCTCGGCGCCGACGCCGTGCGCGACATCCTGGTGGCCGAGAGCCCCTCGCTGCGTGCACTCCTCGAGCTGGCCGAGCGGGTGGCGGCCCACGACACGACCGTGCTCCTGACGGGCGAGAGCGGCACCGGCAAGGAAGTGATGGCGCGCGCGATCCATCGCATGAGCCCGCGCAGCGCGGGACCGTTCACCGCGATCAACTGCGCCGCGATCCCCGAGCACCTGCTCGAGTCGGAGCTGTTCGGCCACGTGCGCGGCGCGTTCACCGGTGCGGTGTCCGACCGGTCGGGCATCTTCGAGTCGACCAATGGCGGCACGCTGATGCTGGACGAGATCGGCGACCTGCCGCTCGGCCTGCAGGCGAAGCTGCTGCGCGTGCTCGAGGAGGGGGAGATCCGTCGCCTTGGTGCCCGCGACAATCGCGCGGTGGACGTGCGCGTCATCGCGGCGACGGCCAAGGACCTGGAGCGCGCGGTGGAGAGCGGCCAGTTCCGGGACGACCTCTACTACCGCATCAACGTCGTCCGGCTTCACGTGCCGCCGCTCCGGGAACGCCCGGCAGATGTGCCGGCGCTCGTTGCCCACTTTGCACAGGCGGCGGCCGAAAAGCTGGGTCGCGCGGTGAGCCTTACGCCGAGGGCCCTGGCGGCCCTGGCGGCCCACACCTGGCCCGGCAACGTGCGCGAGCTGCGGAATGCCATCGAGCGGGCCGCCGTGCTCAGCCCGACGGGCCGGCTCGACGTGGAAGACTTCCCGCTTGCATCGCCCGCCTCGAACAACGGGCGCCCGGCGAACGGCGCTTACGTGCCCGCTCTCGGGTGGCTACGAGCTCAAGCCGCAAATCGAGCAGCTCGAGCGCGCCACGATCGTCCGTGCCCTCGAGGCCTCGAAGGGCAGCCGGCGCGAAGCAGCACACCTTCTGGGCGTGAGCCTCCGCACCCTCTTCTACAAGTTGCGCCGCTATCGGCTCGAATAGCGCTGGCGACACACTGCATTCGAAGGCGCCGGTGCGCGCCGCCATGATGGCGGCCCACGCCGGCGCCTTCGCCATGCTAGGTGCTCCATCCTCCTGGAGCGGCCAATGTCATCCCGCGATGGCTTCACCCTCATCGACAGCCTCGTCGCCATCGTGCTGCTGGAGCTGGCGCTGCTTGGCCTGGCCGGCGCTCTTGCCCAGGGCGAGCGACTGCTCGCACACGGCCGGATGGCCACGCGCGCGGCGGTCCAGGGCCGCGAACTGCTTGCGCGCATGGCCCGGAGCGACACCGTCTGCGCCGCGCCCGGCGGCAGTCGCACATTCCCCGGTGCCAGTGTCACCTGGACGTCCGACGCTTCGGCAACGCTGCGGCGGGTCACGGCGCTGATCGAGCGCGCGAACCCGGCTGCAACCGAATCGCTCGCTACCGTGGTGCACTGCCCATGATCGCCGTGCCCCGCCGGGGGTTTTCCCTGGTCGAGCTGCTGGTCAGCATGGTGCTGCTTGCCCTCGTCACCGGCAGCGTCACCTCGGCGGCGCTCTCGGCGATACGCACGGCGGATCGCAGCCGCGAACGCGCACGGCAGGAGAGCATGCTGCGGGAAGCGGCCGCCGTGGTGGAGCGCGAAGTGGGCGACATCTCGCCAGCCTACGACATCGGCGGATTCGCCGCGGAGAGCATCACCTATCGCGGAGGACGCGGCAGTGGGTTCACCTGCGGGATCGACGGCGGCGCGGTTGTCGTCCGCGATGCCGACTATCGCGCGTGGCGCTTGCCCGACCCGGCGCGCGACAGCCTGCTGGTTTTGCTTCCCGGCGACTCCAGCACGGGCCTGGCCGACTGGGTGATCACGCCACTGCTCGCGCCCCCCACTCGGGGTCACTGCCGCGACGGGGCGCCGGGGCTTCGGCTCAGCGTTGATGCGGCACTGGTCGGGTCCGCTTCCTTCACCGAATTGCCGGTGCGCGCATTCGAGTGGATGCGACTCCGCCTCTATGAGAGCGGCGGATCGTGGTGGATTGGTGCGCGGTCGCTCCGCCCAGGCGAGGTGATCCAGCCCATCGCGGGTCCGCTGGCGGTGGGCGGGCTCTCGCTCGGACTGCTCGATGGCGACGCACATGCTGCTGTTCCGGCGGAGGCGAAACTCCTCCAGGTCAGGCTTGTAGCGGCGGCACCAGTCAGCGGCGCCGGTCGACGCTTTGCTGTGGATACTCTGGTCGCCGTCATCCGCCTGAGAAATGCTGAGGCACCATGAACGCGGAATCAGGAGTCGCGCCGCGGGGAAGCGCGATGTTGCTGGCGCTTTTCGTCCTGCTGCTGCTCGAAATCCTTGTGGCGGGTCTCTTCTGGACGCTCAAGGTCGAGGCACGCGCGGGGCTCGAGTCCCTCGCTGGCGCGCGGGCTGCGGCGGCGTCCGACGGCGCCTTGGCGAGTGCGCGGGATCTTGTGGAGCGTGCCGCCCCTGAGAGCCTGACGCTGGTGCTGTCCCGAATGCCGCCGGCGGTGCGCCTGCCCGGGCGGGCGGTCGGCTATGCCGAGCTCGCGAGGCGCGACACCTCACTGGTGGAGATCGTGGCTCAGGGATTTGCCGGTAGTGAGGGCGTCGCGGCCCGGCGCCAGACGTGCGCGCTCTTCCACCTCGGGCTGGTGTCCGAACCGGGCGGAGCGCAGCGCGTTTCCTTCATGCCCGTTCCCGAGCGCCCGGTGACCAACTGCTGAGCGGTAGCCGGGCTCGCGGCTGCAGTGTCTCGTTGTGCTGCAGGATCTGGCGCACCGCTTTTGCAGCTTGGCAAGGTGAGAAAGGCCATGCATTTGGGAGTGAGATGTGACACCGGGCACGCATTTCGTCACCCGTTCAACAGCCCTCAAGCCATTGTCAATCATTGAGATGCATCTTCAATGCAACCCATGGCATATGGGTTGCTCTTCTCCGCACCTGCCACCTGAGCGCTTACGCGATGTCCGGATGGGAAGCCGGGCTGAGCGACCAGGCTGAACGGAATGTGTACGCTGCGTTTCGGTTATTGGTCTGGGGCGAGGGACCGACGAGGGCTGCGGTCGGATCACTCAAATGGCATAAGTGCATGACAAGGCAGAGCTTGTTACATCACGGCTCGTAATACTTAACGTTGACAAGTGGCGCAGGGATCACTTAGCGTGACCTTGCATAACCCCCCAACAACCGGGCACCTATGGCAATGTTCGGCCGGAAGCGGACTACCGTCGGTCTCGACATCGGCAGCGGCCTGATCAAGCTCGTCGTCATCCAGCATGGTGGTGGCGAGCCGGTGCTGACGAAGGTCGCGTTCACCTCGGTGGTGGACGATGCGATCGTCGAGGGCGAGGTCATGGACCCGGGCATCGTCGCCGAGGCGATCAAGGGTCTGATGTCGTCTGCGGGCATCAAGCCCAAGCAGGTGGTGACGGCTGTCGGGGGCCGTGACGTGATCATCAAGAAGATCACGATGGATCGCATGAAGGCTGCGGAGGCCCGCGAGGTGATCCGCTGGGAGGCCGAGCAGCACGTGCCGTTCGACATGGAGAACGTCGAGCTCGACTTCCAGATCCTGGATCCGGATGGCGACGGGCTGCAGATGACGGTGCTCCTCGTCGCGGCCAAGCGCGAACTGATCGAGACCAAGCTTTCGCTCCTGTCGGATGTGGGCCTCGAGCCCAGCATCATCGACGTCGATGCCTTTGCCCTGCACAACGCCTTCGAGCTCAACTATCCCGACGCGATGCGCGGGGTGGTGGGCCTGGTGAACATCGGCCACGAGCTGACCAACGTGAACATCCTGGAGAACGGCGTGCCGGTCCTGACGCGCGACATCCAGGTGGGTACCCGCCGCTTCCGCGAGGACATGCAGCGCGAGCGGGGAATCTCGGCCGAAGAGGCAGATCGCATGCTGCAGGGCCAGGAGACGACGGCCGAGCTGGAGCCGTTCCTGGAGACGCGTGGCGAGGAGCTGGCGGTGGGCATCGAGCGCGCCGCAGCCTTCCTGCAGTCGGCGTCCCGGTCGTCCACCGGGCTGAGCCGCCTGTACACCACGGGCGGCGGGGCGCGCATTCCCGGCCTCAACCGCGTGCTGGCCGATCGGCTGCGCCTGCCGGTCCAGCTCGCCAACCCGATCGAACGGCTGCGTGTTGCCGACGGTGTGCTGGACATGATGGTGGTCGACGAGGTGGCACCGCTGCTGATGCTGCCAATCGGCCTCGCGCTCCGTTCCGCCGCGTGATCCCGGGAGCCATGACACCATGATGATCGCGATCAATCTCAAGCCCGGCCTCAAGCGCAAGGGAGGCGGCAACCGCCTCCAGGGCGTGAGCGAGCGCTTCAAGGCGCTGGGCTCCAGGGTAAAGGACCCGCTTCTGGTCGGCGTAGCCGCGTCGTGGCTGGCGGTTGCCGTCTGGCTGGGCGGGGTCTGGAAGAAGCAGACGTCGGAACTGGCCGAATGGCAGCCGCGTCTGGAACAGGCCCGCACGGAGAACACCCGCTTCAAGGCGTTCATCCAGCAGAAGAAGAAGCAGGAGCTCATCCGCGATTCGCTGCTGGCCCAGATCGGCGTGATCCGCGACGTGGACCGCGACCGCTATGTCTGGCCGCACGTGCTCGACGAGGTGGCGCAGGCGCTGCCGGCCTATACCTGGCTCACCGAGCTGGTGGCACAGGCGCCGGTGGTGCCGCAGGTGTCCGACTCCGCGGCCTCCGACAGCGCGCGGCAGCTTCCGCCGTCGTTCCGGATCCAGGGCCGCACGGTGGACATCCAGGCGTACACGAAGTTCCTGCGGCAGCTCGAGGCGTCGCCGTGGGTGATCGATGTGGTGCCGGTCTCGGTGTCCACGGTGGTGGAGCATGAACGTCCAGTCACCGCGTTCACCATCCGCGCCAATTTCAAGACGGCGGATTCGGCGTACATCCGCACCGTCCCGCTCAGTCAGTCGGTGAGGTAAGCGATGGCACTCTCTCTTTCGGGTGAAAAGGGCACCAGCGCCTTCCTGATCCTGCTCGCGGGCCTGGTGGGCTACGTCGCCTACACCGGGACCCTGCTGGACTCGGTTGGCATGAAGGGTCTCAAGCAGCAGAAGGAACAGGTCGCGGCCATCCAGGACACGGTGAAGAACCTCGAGGCCCAGACGGACAGCGCCAAGCGCGAGCTGGCACGGGGCACCGTGGAGGACCTGCGGCACAAGCTCGAGACGTACCGGGCGAGCCTGTCACTGCTGCGCCGCCTGGTGCCGGAACGCAACGAGGTGCCGAACCTGCTCGACGACATCAGCACCCGGGCCAAGATCCGCGGCGTGAACCTCGCCGAGGTGGCCCCGCTGCCCGAGGAGCGGGGGCCGGCACCGTTCACGACCTACAAGTACAACATGCGGGTCATGGGACACTACGACCAGATCGGTGAGTTTCTCGGGGACATCGCGTCCCTGCAGCGCATCATCGTGCCGGTGGACCTGACCATCAGCCCGGCCAACGTGGCATCGGCCAAGGCGCTGGGCGATTCGTCCGGCGCCATGCTCGAGGCGAAGTTCCAGATTCGCACCTATGTGAAGTCCGCAAGCGCGGCGGAGGGAGAGGCCAGTGGCACCTGATCGCCGGTGGACCGTTCTCGCTCTGGTCGCGATCCTCGCGGGCTGCAGCGGCGCGAGGGAAGAGGCAGAGAGGGAGAAGGCGGCGGAGGCGCGCCTGGCGCAGCTCCGCGCACGGACCGACAGCATCCGCAAGGCCCGGACACTCGACTCGCTCGCGACCGTGACGTACACGGCGTGCAGTGACTCGGTGACGGCGGTAGTGCAGAAGAGCGGTGCGGGTCGGCGCAAGCTGGCCAAGCTCACCGCGGGGCAGGTGCTTCCGGAGGTCACGACGGCCTGCGGCGCGCCGAAGCAGACGACGGCAGCGGCGCTGGCCGCACAGGGCGACTCGGCGGCCACCGCGGCCGCGGCCGTGCCCACCCCGGCGCCGGCGGCCTCGCCGACCGGCAAGAGTGCGGCGCAGCAGCAGCTCGCCATGGCTGATTCGATGCGGCGGGCGAGTCAGGCGGCGGTGCCGGTGCCCGATGGCGCGGCGCCGGCGGCCACCCTCGCCGCCAACACCCGGACCGACTCCTCGGCCGCGGTGCCACAGGGCGAGATCGAAGTCGAGGTGCTGCGCGAGACGTTCGCCTATGGCGGCGGCGCGCGCGATCCCTTCGCCTCGCTGATCAACACGAAGTCCGCGGGTCCCGAGCTCATCGACCTGCAGCTCGTCGGCATCTACCAGGACATGCGGTCGTCGGCCAACAGCGTCGCCGTGCTGCGTGAGAAGCAATCCGGCAAGCGGCACAAGCTGCGCACCGGCGACCAGATCGGGCGCCTGCGCGTGGCGCAGATTCGCAGTAAGGACGTTGTGTTCACCGTGGAAGATTTCGGATTCGAGCGCCAGGAAACTCTCTCGCTCCGCAAGCAGGAGGATTTGACCCAATGACGCGCCTGTACCGTGCACTCATGGCTGCTGCCCTCGTAATGGGCACGGCTCCCGCTGCCCGGGCGGCGGCGCCCCCGGCCGGCGAGCTGACAGCCGTAAGTATCGTTGCGGCACCAGGCCGGGTCGATTTCGTCCTGCAAGTGACCGGCAATGTGCAGGTCAACGACTTCTTCCTGGCCGATCCCGATCGCCTCGTGCTCGACCTGGTCGGCGCCAAGCTCGGCACCAGCCAGATCAAGCTCTACGACGGGGTCAACCGGGGTGGCATCACCAATGTGCGGTACGCCCAGTACAAGCCGGGCACCGTGCGCATCGTCCTCGATCTCGAGTCGGCGAAGCCCTACAAGGTGGAGCAGAACGGCGGCGAGATACGGGTGTCCTTCGGCAGCTCGGCGAGCTTCGCCGGCTGGTCCTCGAATGGCCCGGCCGGCACGCGGGTGGTGAAGGCCGCTGCCACGCAGCAGGACGCCGATGAGGAGATCGACAGCGCGGCCGATGAGGCTCCGCAGGCACAGTATGTGTCGCAGACGGGCCCGGAGGTGAACTCGATCCCGATGAACCGGATGGCGGCGATGCGGAACAACGCCGAGCCGCGGATCACGGTGACCTGGGATCGCGCGAGCATCGCCGACGTGGTGGCCGGGTTTGCTGCCTTCAGCGGTCGCACGATCATCCTGGGCAAGTCCATCACCGGCGAAGTCACCGCCGAGATCAAGAACCAGCCGTGGCCGCAGGCCTTCCAGGCCGTGCTCGCCACGCAGGGCCTCACCGCGCAGGAAATGCCCGGTGGCATCATCCGCGTCGATGCCCCGCAGGTGCTCGCCGCACTCGATTCGCTCGAGCCGCTGGAGACCAGCGTCGTGCGGGTCAACTACGCCCAGGCCGCGGCGCTCAGCAAGACCGTCGAGTCGATCCTGACCAAGGGCCGGGGCCGCGTCGTCGCGGACACCGCGACCAACTCGCTGGTCATCACGGATACCCGGAGCCGCATCGGCCAGATCGCCGACTTCACCCGCGGCCTCGACATCAAGACGCCGCAGCTCAGCATCCAGGCGAAGATCATCTTCGTAGAGCGCAGCGACATCGAACAGCTGGGCCTCAAGTACGACCTGGGCACGAGCAGCCAGTTCTACAACAAGGTCGTGACCCGGACCGACCCGGCAACGGATGAGGCTTACAACCCGAACACGACGGTCGTCGATCTCGGCGGCAACCAGGTGGCCGCGATCGCGAACGCGAACAGCAACATCATCGGTGCCGCCCTCGACATGGTGTTCTCGACGGCGCTCGGCGGCTTCAACCTGACCACGTTCCTCCAGGCGGTCGAGACGATCGACCTGTCGGACATCCAGGCCGAGCCAGTCATCTCGACGCTCGACAACCGGCCGGCGGA
Source organism: uncultured Gemmatimonadales bacterium (assembly GCA_963822925.1). Classification (GTDB taxonomy): domain Bacteria; phylum Gemmatimonadota; class Gemmatimonadetes; order Gemmatimonadales; family GWC2-71-9; genus JAGGAG01. Next base: position 125,755 of record CAWGJN010000001.1, on the reverse strand, counting down.
CATCCTTGTGGGTGAGGAAGTGCCACTGCGCGTCGTCGACTACAGCTCGGTCGGCGTGGCGGGCCAGGCGCCCCGCGCCACGGTATCCTTCCGCGAAACCGGTATCCGGCTTACTGTCACGCCGCACGTGACGGCCAACCGGCAGATCCTCATGAACCTGCGCACGGAACGCTCGGCGATCGTGCCATTGGCGGCGGCTGACCTCGGCTACATCTTCACCAAGCAGCTGGCCACCAACCAGCTCCTGGTCAACGATGGCGAGACGGCGGTGATCGGCGGCCTGACGGTGACGGAAGTGAAGAAGAGCCGCTCGGGTATTCCGCTCCTGAGCGCGCTGCCGCTCGTCGGCAAGCTCTTCGCCTACTCGAGTGACGAGGAGCGGCGTCGTGACCTGATTATCTTGGTCACCCCGCGTATTATCGACGACGGTCAGCCAACGAACTGACGCAGGCGGCAAGCGCTAGCTGCGAGCCCGGCTGCCCGCCGGGCTCGTTTGCTTACAGTGGAGGATGCCACACCAGGATGCGATTGCGGTTCACGACGGCAGGTGAGTCCCACGGGAAGGCCCTCGTCGCCATTGTCGAGGGGCTTCCCGCGGGACTGCCCGTCTCGGCGGACTGGGTGGATCGCGACCTCGCACGCCGGATGCAGGGCTATGGGCGAGGCGCGCGCATGAAGATCGAGCGCGATCGCGTCGAGTGGTTGGCGGGCGTACGGGCAGGCGAGACACTCGGCAGTCCCATCGCCATGCTCATTCCGAACCGCGACTGGACCAACTGGGAGGACGTCATGTCTCCCGACGGCGAGGGCGAGCTGCGCCGCCGCCGGGTCACCCGGCCGCGGCCGGGTCACGCCGACCTGGTGGGCGTGCTCAAGTACGACCGGCTCGATGCACGTGACATCCTGGAGCGTGCCAGTGCCAGGGAGACGACGGCCCGGGTCGCGGCCGGTGCGCTGGCCCGCCGGCTGCTCGACGAGTTCGGCGTGGAGATCGGCAGCCACGTGGTGTCGCTGGGCGGCATTCGCGCTGTGGCGCCGGATCCCCTGCCGGTGCCGCTCAACGATGCCGCCGACCGGTCGGAGGTGCGGGTGCTCGATGCGGGTGTCGAGCGCGAAATCATCTCTCATATCGACCAGGCCAAGCGTGCCGGCGACACGCTGGGCGGCGAGATCGAGGTTGTGGCGCGCGGCCTCGTGCTCGGGCTCGGGAGCCACGTGAGCTGGGACCGCAAGCTCGATGGGCGCCTCGCCGGCATGCTGATGTCGATCCCCGCCGTGAAGGGGATCGAGATCGGGCTCGGATTCGAGGCGGCGCGCCGACCCGGCTCGTCGGTGCACGACCCGATCGACGCGGACGGCGACGAAGTATCTCCGCACGGTGGCGATCCCCGCGGCGGATTCCGGCGGCGCAGCAACAACGCCGGGGGCCTCGAGGGCGGCATGACCACCGGCGAACCACTCGTGGTTCGCGTGGCCATGAAGCCGATCTCGACGCTCATGTCGCCGCTGCCGACCGTCGACCTTGCCGACGGCACCACCGCCAGCGCCCAGAGCGAACGCTCCGATGTCACCGCCGTACCGGCCATGGGCGTGATCGCGGAGGCGCTTGTGGCGCTGGTGCTGGCCGACGCCATGATGGAAAAGTTCGGCGGCGATTCGCTCGCGGAGATGCGGCGCAACGTGCAGGGCTACACCGAGGCACTCGGGGCGCGGTGGCGCGCCATCGATGCGCCCGCACCGGCCTCGACGTCGTGAAGCGCCACATCGTGCTGGTGGGATTGCCCGGCGCGGGCAAGACGACCATCGGGGCACTCGTGGCCGAGCAGCTCGGCTGCCCTTTTGTGGACATCGACGCAGTCATTGTGCGGCGCATGCAGATGCCGGTGGCGCGCATCTTTGCCGAACTCGGCGAGAGCCGCTTCCGCGCCGTCGAGCGTGAAGTCGTCACCGAGGCGCTGACCGGAGAACCGTCGGTGGTCGTGCCGGGCGGTGGCTGGGCCGCGCAGGAAGGCAACCTGGCCCCGGCCCGCGCCGGCGCGTTCATCGTGTATCTCAAGTGCCTGGTCACCACGGTGGTGAAGCGTCTCGATGGGGGCGACTCGCGGCCGCTGATGGACGCGGAGGTTCCCGCCGAAACCATGCGCAGGCTCATGCTGGAACGCGAACCATGGTATCGGCAGGCCGACGCCGAAGTGAAGAATGACACGCGGACGGCGCAGCAGACGGCTGAAGACATCGTCGTGCTGGCGCGCCGACAGGCAGGCTGGTAGCCAGATGCGCACCATGGCTCCCCGCGCTCACGCCCCCACGCTCTGAGGTCTATGGCGACACGGACACCGCCGGGCAAGAAGAAGGCGCCCGCGAAGAAGGCGACGAAGGCCAAGGCGACCAAGGCCGCGAAATCGGCTGCGGTCGTGAAGGCAGCCAAGGCCGTCAAGCGCAGTGCGCCTGCCAGGCCCATGAAGGGCGGCGGGCGCACGCTCGTCATCGTCGAGTCGCCCACCAAGGCCCGGACCATCCGCGCCTTCCTTCCCGCCGGCTACCGGGTGGAAGCGTCGATGGGTCACGTGCGCGACCTGCCCGGTGACGCCAAGGAGATTCCCGCCAAGTACAAGGCGTTCGAGTGGTCGCGGCTCGGCGTCAACGTCGAGAACGATTTCGAGCCGCTGTACATCGTCCCGTCCGACAAGAAGGCGGTGGTGCGGGAGCTCAAGGAGGCCCTGGCCGAGTCCGACCAGCTGATCCTCGCGACCGACGAGGATCGCGAGGGCGAAAGCATCTCATGGCACCTGCACGAGCTGCTGCAGCCGAAGGTGCCCGTGAAGCGCATGGTGTTCCACGAGATCACCCGCGACGCGATCCAGGACGCGCTGGAGCACACGCGCGACGTGGATGACCGGCTGGTACGGGCGCAGGAAACGCGGCGCATCCTCGACCGGCTGGTCGGCTATACCCTGTCGCCCCTCTTGTGGAAGAAGATCGCGTGGGGTCTTTCCGCCGGCCGCGTGCAGTCGGTGGCCATGCGCCTGCTGGTGGTGCGCGAGCGTGAGCGTCGCGCCTTCCGCGCTGCTACGTATTGGGACCTGGTGGCGCAGCTGCGGCACGCGGGGCAGGGGTTCAAGGCCGAGCTCAACCAGGTGGGGGGCAAGAAGGTTGCCACCGGCCGCGACTTCGACGAGTCCACCGGGAAGCTCATCCCGGGCCGCGACGTCGTCCTGCTCGGCGAAAAGGAAGCCGGTGCGCTGCGCGCGCGGCTGCTCAAGTCGACCTGGAAGGTCACCGGTACCGAGGAAAAGCCGACCATCCGCCGGCCCTGGGCGCCGTTCACCACCTCGACGCTCCAGCAGGAAGCCAACCGCAAGCTCCGACTCTCGGCACGTGACACCATGCGCACGGCCCAGAGCCTGTACGAGCGCGGGTTCATCACCTATATGCGTACCGATTCCGTGCATCTGTCCGACCAGGCGATCTCGGCGGCACGGAACGCGGTGCACGGCCTCTACGGCAAGGAGTACCTGCCGGCCGAGCCGCGGCGCTATTCCAACAAGAGTGCCAGCGCCCAGGAAGCGCACGAGGCCATCCGTCCGGCCGGTGCCTTCTTCAAGCTGCCGAGCGAAGCCGGCCTCGACGGACGCGAGCTGTCGCTATACGACCTCATCTGGAAGCGCACGGTGGCGAGTCAGATGGCCGATGCCCGGCAGACCGGCATCGCGGCGACGATCGAGGCGGCCGATGCGATCTTCCGGGCCACGGGCAAGCGCATTGATTTCCCCGGCTTCCTTCGCGCCTATGTCGAGGGATCGGACGATCCCGAGGCCGCGCTCGAGGACCAGGAAATCATCCTGCCTCCGCTCAAGGAGGGCGACACGCCCGCCTGCGAGGAGCTCGAGGCGCTGTCGCACGAAACGCAGCCGCCGGCCCGCTATACCGAAGCGACACTGGTGAAGGCGCTCGAGGCCGATGGCGTGGGCCGGCCCAGCACCTATGCCAGCGTCATCGGTACGATCCTCGAACGGGGATATGCCCAGCGGCAGGGCCAGGCACTGGTGCCGACGTTCACCGCCTTCGCGGTGACGGCGCTGCTGGAAGAACACTTCCCGCACCTGGTCGACGAGAAGTTCACCGCGCGCATGGAGGAGACGCTGGACGAGATCTCCGAGGGCCATGCCGAGTGGCTGCCGTACCTGCGCGAGTTCTATCTCGGTGACGAGGGCCTCAGGCAGCAGGTGCAACTGCACGAGAAGCAGATCGACCCGACCAGCGCGCGCACCGTCGATCTCGGTGGCCTCGATGCCATCGTCAAGATCGGGAAGTTCGGGCCCTACGTCGAAGTGACGCGCGACGGCGAGAACGTGAAGGCGTCGATCCCGAAGGACGCCGCGCCGGCCGACCTCTCCTCCGAGCAGGTCGAGAACATCCTGCGCCAGAAGATCGCGGGTCCCGATGAACTCGGGCGTCATCCCGACACGGGCGAGCCCATCTTCGTGCTCACGGGACAGTATGGGCCGTACCTGCAGCTTGGTGAAGTGGTCGATGGCGCGCCCAAGCCGAAGCGGGCATCGCTGCCCAAGGGCGTGAAGCCCGAGGACACGACGCTGCCCATGGCGATTGGCCTCTTGAGCCTCCCCCGCACCCTTGGCGCGCATCCAGGCGACGGTCACAAGGTGCAGGCGGGCCTGGGACGCTTCGGGCCGTACATCGTGCACGACAAGGGCAAGGAGGGAAAGGAGTACCGTTCCCTCAAGGGCGAGGACGACGTGCTCACGGTGCAGTTGCCGCGGGCGCTCGAGCTCCTGGCGCAGCCGAAACAGAGCCGCGGCCGCCGCACGGCGACGCCCATTCGCGTGCTGGGCAATCATCCCGACGACAAGCAGCCCATCGGACTGTACGATGGGCAGTACGGCCCCTATGTGAAGCACGGCGACGTGAGCGCGTCCCTTCCGCGCGGCAGTGATCCCGCGGGCTTCACCGCGCCCGAGGCCATCGAGCTGCTCGCCGCCAAGCGGGCGTCCTCACCGCGGGGACGTCGCGGCGCCGGCCGCTCGAGAAAGAAGAAGGCCGAGGCGACGTGACGGCGGCGTCCGTCGTCGGGGGTGGCCTGGCCGGCTGTGAGGCGGCCTGGGCGCTCGCCGAACGGGGCGTCCGCGTCACGCTGCACGAAATGCGGCCCGTGGTGAAGACGGCCGCTCACCAGTCCGACCGTCTCGCCGAGCTGGTCTGCTCCAACTCCTTCAAGTCAGTCGAACTCGAAAACGCGCACGGGCTCCTCAAGTCCGAGCTGCGGGCGCTCGGCAGCCTCCTGCTCACCTGCGCCGACGAGGCGCGGGTGCCGGGTGGATCGGCGCTGGCGGTCGATCGTGAGGCCTTCTCCCGTGCGGCGCATGCAAAGGTCACGGCGCACCCGAACATTCGCGTGGTGCGCGGCGAAGTGGCTGAGCTGCCAAGCCCGGGTGTCGTCGCCACCGGTCCGCTCACCTCGCCGGCGCTGGCCGGGGCGATCGCCACGCGGCTCGGCTCGTCGGCGCTCGCCTTCTACGATGCCATCGCCCCGATCGTGAGCGCCGAGTCACTCGACCACGAGGTGCTGTATGCGCTGTCGCGCTACGGCAAGGGGGACGGCGACGACTACCTCAATGCGCCGATGGACCAGCCGGGCTACGAGGCCTTCATCGACGCCCTGATCGCGGGCGACCAGTTCGCCGGGCACGAGTTCGACAAGGTGCCGTTCTTCGAGGGCTGCCTGCCGGTGGAGGAGATGGCGCGCCGGGGCCGGGAGACGCCGCGCTTCGGCCCCATGAAGCCGGTCGGACTGCCTGACCCTCGAACGGGTCGCGAGCCGCATGCGGTCGTTCAGCTGCGGCGCGAGGACCGGGCCGGCCAGATGTGGAACCTGGTCGGTTTCCAGACCCGGCTGCGCATCCCTGAGCAGCAGAAGGTGTTTCGCGCGATTCCGGGTCTCGGGCAGGCCGAGTTCCTGCGCTACGGCAGCATTCACCGCAACTCGTACTTGAACAGCCCGGCGGGGTTGGGGGACGCACTGACCGCGAAGGATGATGACAGGCTCTTCTTTGCCGGCCAGCTCACCGGCGTCGAGGGGTACACCGAGTCGCTCGGGACCGGCCTGCTCGCGGGCATCAACCTCGCCCGGCGGCTGGAGGGACTGCCGGTGGCGGTGCCGCCGCCAACCACCATGCTTGGCGGCCTCTACCGCTACCTTCGAGAGGCCGATCCGAAGCACTTCCAGCCGATGAACGCGAACTTCGGGCTGCTGGATCCACTGCCGGGCAAGGTGAAGAAGGATGCGAAGAAGGCGGCGCTGGTGGCACGCGCGGTGAAGGAGTTCCGCGAGTGGATGGGCTCGCTTTGAAAGCGGAAAGCGGCAAGGCGGCGAGAGTGCATCCTGACGTTGCGGAGTACCTCCGTCATCTCGCCGACGAGCGGCAGCAGTCGCCCCATACGGTGAAGGCCTACGCGCGCGACCTCGACTCGTTCGTCGAGTTCCTGGGACGCCACAGCGGCGGCGCGTGGACCTGGGAAACCGTCGACCGGCTGGCCATCCGGGGGTTCCTGGGGGAGATGCAGCGGCGCGGGCTCGCCAGGCGCAGCGCCGCGCGGGCCCTCTCAGCGGTACGGAGCTTCTTTCGCTACCGGCAGGTGCATCACGGACTCGAATCAGGCGTGGCCCGGGCGGCGAAAGTGCCGCGCATCGAGAAGCGCCTGCCGACGTATCTCGATCGCGGTCGCACCGAGGACCTGTTCGCGGCCGCCGAGGCGAGGGCGGCGGGCGACGACTTCGGGGCGCTCCGCGACCTCGCGATTCTCGAGCTCTTCTATTCCACCGGCATGCGGTTGTCGGAGCTGGCGGGGCTCAACCTGGCGGACGTGGACCTGCTGTCAGACCAGGTGAAGGTCCGGGGCAAGGGACGGAAGGAGCGCATCGTGCCGGTGGGGTCGCGCGCGGTGCAGGCACTGCGTCGCTGGCTCCCGGCGCGGAATGGCGTCATGCGGCCGGGACGGGGCGATCATCGCGCCATATTCGTCAGCCGTCGCGGGACGCGCCTCACGGGGCGGAGCGTGCAGCGCGCGATGCACCAGCTCTTCGATGCCATCGGCGGCGACGAGTTGCGCGTCCACAGCCTGCGGCACACCTTCGCCACGCACCTGCTCGACGCGGGCGCGGACCTCAGGGCGGTGCAGGAGCTGCTGGGTCATGCGAGCCTGAGCACGACCCAGGTGTACACGCACACCAGCGTGGAGCGGCTGAAGCAGGTGTACAAGAGCGCGCATCCCAGGGCGTGAAGCAACAAACGGTAAACGGTAAACGGTGAACGGGGAGACGCTGTCTGGAGCGCCCGTTCACTGTTCACCGTTCACCGTTCACCGGGAGAAAAGATGGCCGAAGGCTATCACGGAACAACCATTGTCTGCGTCCGCCGGGACGGCCGGGTGGCACTGGGCGGTGACGGCCAGGTGAGCATCGGTGATTCGATCATGAAGTCCAATGCCACCAAGGTGCGGGCCCTCAAGGGCGGCCGGGTGCTCGCCGGGTTCGCGGGGTCGGTGGCCGACGCCCTGACGCTGTTCGAGAAATTCGAGGAGAAGCTGGAGCGCCATCCCGGGAACCTGCCGCGTGCCGCCGTGGAACTGGCCAAGGACTGGCGCAGTGACCGGATCCTGCGCCGGCTCGAGGCGCTGCTCTGTGTGGCCGACCTGGAGCACAGCTACCTGCTGAGCGGGTCGGGCGAGCTGATCGAGCCCGATGACGGCGTGCTGGCGATCGGGTCGGGTGGCAACTATGCCCTCGCCGCGGCGCGGGCGCTGGTGGCGGAGACGAAGCTCCCGGCGCGTGACGTAGTGCAGAAGTCACTCGAGATCGCCGCGGACATCTGCGTCTACACCAACCGGAACATCACGATCGTGGAGCTGGGCGCCTAGGCACCGCTATCTTGTCCCCATGACCAGCGTGCCCCAAGTACCACCAGATCCCACCCAGGCCGGTGACCTGCCGGTGCCCCCGTGGCTCGAGGAGCTTCCGCCCAGGCAGATCGTGGTGGAACTGGATCGCTATATCGTGGGCCAGGATGCGGCGAAGAAGGCGGTCGCGATCGCGGTGCGGAATCGCTGGCGCCGGGCCCAGGCGCCGGACAACATCCGGGACGAGATCACCCCCTACAACATCATCATGATCGGCCCGACCGGTGTCGGGAAGACCGAGGTTGCGCGCCGGCTGGCCCGGCTCGCTGGGGCACCGTTCCTCAAGGTGGAGGCGTCCAAGTTCACCGAGGTGGGATACGTGGGGCGCGACGTCGAGTCGATGGTGCGCGACCTGGTCGACGCCGCCATCAACATGGTCCGCACCGAACGCGAAGACGAGGTCTATCCCCACGCCGAGGCGCGGGCCGACGAACGGCTGCTGGACCTGCTGCTGCCGGCCGCGCCGGCGACGGACGGCAAGGCGGCGCGGCCGGAGGCCAAGGTGTTCGTCGTCGGATCCGCCGGCCAGGCCAGTGCGGAGGCGGACCCGGCACGGCGGGAGCGGTCGCGCCAGAAGCTCAAGCAGATGCTGACCGATGGCAAGCTCGATGAGCGCGAGGTGGAGATCGAGGTGGTGCCGCAAAGCTTCCCCGGCATGGAGATGATGCAGCCGCCGCAGGGCATGGAGGGCACCGACTTCAACTTCACCGAGTGGCTGCAGGAGATGATGCCCAAGCGGAAGAAGCGGCGCACCGTGCGGGTTCCCGAGGCCCGGCGCATCCTGATCGACGAGGAGCTGAAGAAGCTGGTCGACATGGACGACACGGTGAACGAGGCGCTCGATCGGGTCGAGAACCACGGCATCCTGTTCATCGATGAGATCGACAAGATCGCCGGCGAACGCTCCACGCAGGGCCCGGATGTTTCGCGCGAGGGCGTGCAGCGCGACCTGCTCCCGATCGTCGAAGGCTCGACGGTGCAGACGCGTTACGGCTACGTGCGGACCGACCACATCCTCTTCATCGCCGCGGGCGCGTTCCATGTGTCCAAGCCGAGCGACCTCATCCCCGAGCTGCAGGGCCGCTTCCCCATCCGGGTCGAGCTCAAGCCGCTCACCGAGGCCGACTTCATCCGCATCCTGACCGAACCGGAGGGTTCCCTCACGCGGCAGTACCAGGCGCTGGTCGCGGCGGAGGGCCGGGAACTCGTCTTCGAGGATGGTGCCATCACCGAGCTTGCGAAGATGGCGCGCGAAGCGAACGAGCGGCTGGAGAACATCGGCGCGCGGCGCCTGCACACCGTCATGGCCACGCTGATGGAAGACATTCTCTTCGAGCTTCCCGAGCTGGGCGACCAGCGCATCGTCATCAGCGGTGACGTCGTGAAGGGGCGGCTCAGCAGCATTCTCGGCGATGATGACCTGAGGCGCTACATCCTCTGAATGACGGGCAATCGCCCGGTTGCTCCGCTCCCCGTCTCGCGCTAGACTCCCTGCCACTCTGACAGCCCCTGCCAGCGGCAGACTCATGACCCAGAAGCGCGATTTCCTCGCAGTGACCGACCTGAGCCGCGGCGACCTGCTCGGATTGATCGAGCTGGCCGCCCGGATGAAGTCGGGCCAGTACCGGGAGCGTCCGCTGGCCGGCAAGACGCTCGCGATGATCTTCACCAAGTCCTCGACCCGCACCCGCGTGTCCTTCGAGGTGGGATCGACCCAGCTGGGTGGTCACGCACTGTTCCTGTCGTCGCGCGACATCCAGCTCGGGCGGGGCGAGCCGATACGCGATACCGCGCGGGTGCTTTCGCGCTACGTCGACGGCATCATGATCCGCACATTCGCGCATGCCGACGTGGAGGAACTGGCGCGCTTCGCCAGCGTGCCGGTGATCAATGGACTCACCGACTACAACCACCCCTGCCAGATCCTCGCCGACCTGCTGACGGTGCACGAGAACCTGGGTGACCTGTCGCGCCGCGTGGTGGCCTGGATCGGCGACGGGAACAACATGGCGCACAGCTGGATCGAGGCGGCTGCGGTGCTGGGTTTCGAGCTCCGGCTCGCGTGTCCCGATGGCTATGACCCGGATCCAGGTCTCCTGGCCGAGGCCTCGGGACGCACCCGCGTCACGCTGACACGCTCGCCCCAGGAGGCGGCGCGTGGCGCCGACGTGGTGAACACCGACGTCTGGGCATCGATGGGACAGGAGGCGGAGCAGGAACGTCGCGCCGCCGCGTTCAAGGGATTCATCGTGGACCAGGGGCTCATGGCCGGCGCCTCACCGTCGGCGATCTTCCTGCACTGCCTGCCGGCCCACCGGGGTGAAGAGGTGAGCGAGGCAGTGCTCGAGGGACCTCAATCGCGGGTCTGGGACGAGGCCGAAAACCGGTTGCACGCGCAGAAGGCGCTGATGGCGATGCTGATGGGAGGGGCGTGAAGTTCACCGTTCACCGAAATCTCAAATCATGACTCAACTCCTGCGGACCCCGCTGCACGACATTCACCGCCGCCTGGGCGGGAAGATGGTCCCGTATGCCGGATGGGAGATGCCGGTGCAGTACCCCGCCGGGATCATGGCCGAGCACCTGGCAGTACGCGCGAGGGTGGGGATCTTTGACGTGTCGCACATGGGTGAATTCGAGGTGACGGGGCCCGACCGGAATGCGTTCGTGAACCGGATCACCTGCAACGACGTGGGCGCGCTGGCGCCGGGCCAGGTGCAGTACTCGGGCATCCTCACGCGCGAGGGCACCTTCGTCGACGACTGCACCGTCTACCGCTTCGACGACAAGCTCATGATCGTGGTGAACGCGGCCAATGTCGCGGCGGCGTGGGAGCACATGGTCGACCAGAAGGGCGGGGCGAACGTCCGCCTCAAGGACATCTCCAGTGACGTCGGCCTGATCGCGATCCAGGGGCCCGACGCGGAAAAGACACTGCAGCCGCTCGCCGATCTTCCGCTCTCCTCCATCGCCTACTATCACCACGACAACGGCAAGATCGCCGGGTGCCAGTGCTTCATCTCGCGCACCGGCTACACCGGCGAGGATGGCTTCGAGCTCTACTGCCGCTGGCGGGATACCCCCACGATCTGGGAGGCACTGCTCGCCGCGGGCGCCCTCCCGATCGGCCTGGGTGCGCGCGACTCGCTGCGACTGGAGATGGGCTACGCCCTGTATGGCCATGAAATCGACCGCAACATCACGCCGCTCGAGGCCGGGCTCGCCTGGATCGTGAAGCTCAACAAGGGTGCGCCGTTCACCGGGGCGGATGCGCTCGGCGCACAGAAGGCGCGCGGGGTGACGCGAAGGCTGGTGGGCTTCAGGCTCCTGGGTCGCGGCATCGCGCGCCAGGGCTATCCGGTCTGGTACCAGGACAAGCAGGTGGACCTGGTGCGAAGCGGCACCCAGAGCCCGTCACTCGGCGCGGCGATCGGTACGACGTTCCTTCCGGCCGATGCAACGAAGGTCGGCACCCAGTTCGAGATCGAGTGCCGGGGCGAGCGCATTCCCGCCGAAGTGGTGAGCCGCCCCTTCTGGACCAAGGGCTCGGTGAAGAAGGCGGCAGGGTGAGAAGCGGCAGGAGACAGGCGGCACGATGACGGGGCGGCAAGGCGGCAAGTGATTCGCCTCGGAATCCTGACCGTCAGCGATGCAGGGGCACGAGGTGAACGGGCCGACGGCTCCGGTGACGCGATCGCGGCGTGGGCGGCGGGGAAGGGGTATGCCGTCGCGGAGCGCGCGCTCGTTCCGGACGAGACGGCGGCGATCGCCGCGCTGCTCGTGCACTGGGCCGATGGCGGCACCGCGGACGTCATCCTCACTACCGGCGGTACCGGACTCACCGTCCGGGACGTGACGCCCGAGGCCACCTCCGCGGTGCTCGACAAGGAGGCGCCCGGCATCGCCGAGGCACTCAGGCACGCGGTCTATCCCCGGTTCCATCGTGCCGCGCTCTCGCGCGGCGTGGCCGGCGTGCGCGGCCGGACGCTGATCGTGAACCTGCCCGGCAGCACCGGCGGGGTGCGCGATGGATTGGGTGTCCTGGAAGACCTGCTGGAGCACGCGGTTGCGCTGCTCAAGGGAAGTGGAGTGGATCACTGATGGCCGACAAGATTCTCATCACGCTCGACGACCTCGAAACCGCGGTGCCGCTCAACGCCGCGTTCGAGGCCGCCGGCTTTGCCACCAACACCATTGCGGCGCTCGATGACGCGCGGAGCGCCGTCAGGCGGGAGCATCCGGCGCTGATCATCCTCTCCGGCGCGCTCTACGAGCCGCCGGCGCGGCACCTGGTGGCGTATGCCCACGACCGCGAGGTGTCGACGCTGGCGCTGCTCGAGCCCACCGACACCGAGGATGCCGACAAGGCAGTCCAGCTCGGCGTGACCGGCGTGATGACCAAGCCGGCGCGGCCCGCCGAGGTGGTGGCGGTGGCGCGGCGGCTGATCGAGCGCCGGCGGCTGCAGGAACGCACCGGCATCGTGGGCGAGAGTGCGCCGATCCAGGAAGTCCTGGTGCGGATCGAGCAGATGGCCGCGGTGTCGAGCACGGTGCTCATCCAGGGTGAGTCGGGCACCGGCAAGGAACTCGTGGCCAAGGCCCTCCACGACCTCTCGACCCGGCGGGGCAAGGCCTTCATCGCGGTCAACTGCGGGGCGCTGCCCGAGACGCTGCTCGAAAGTGAACTGTTCGGCCACGAGAAGGGCTCCTTTACCGGGGCGGCCGAGCGCCGGCTGGGCCGCTTCGAGCTGGCCGACGGGGGCACACTGTTCCTGGATGAGATCGGCGAGACCTCGCCGGCCATCCAGGTGAAGCTCCTGCGGGTGCTGGAGACCCGCAGCTTCTACCGGGTGGGTGGAACCCAGGCGATCAAGGTCGACGTCCGGGTGCTGGCCGCCACCAACCGGACCCTCCGTGACGCGGTCTCGGTGGGCGAGTTCCGGGAGGACCTCTTCTACCGGCTCAACGTCCTCAACATCTACCTCCCGCCCCTGCGGGAGCGCCGGGGGGACATCCCGCTTTTGGTACGGCGCTTCATCCGGGAGTTCTCCAAGGCCCACGACCGGCATTTCCGTGGCATCACCCCAGAAGCGATGGATGTACTCGTCAGTGCACCGTGGCCTGGAAACATCAGGCAGCTCCGAAACCTCATCGAATCGATGGTGGTGCTGGCCCCGGGGGCAGAGATCCGCGCGAGCGACATCCCCCGGGACGTGCTGGAAGGCCCTGGGAGCCTCCTCCCGGCCCGCATCAATCACTCGGCGGGGATGGGGGGGCAGGAGTTCGAGTTCTTCCTGCGCAGCCTCATGGAGCTCAAGCTGCAGGTCGAAGAGCTCCGGCGGCGCCTTGACGGACAGGAGCGAGTGCCCGCTCGCATGATCGAGCTGACACCGCGACCGGAGATTGGCGAAATTTCGGTCACCCCCATCGACGAACCGGAACCTGAGGACATCGTGTATCGGCCCGGCATGACAATGGCAGAGGTGGAGCGGGCGGCTATCGCCGCTGCCCTCAAGGATTTCCGGGGAAATCGGCGCCGGGCGGCGGAGCAATTGGGGATCGGTGAAAGGACACTGTACCGTAAAATAAGAGCCTACAATCTTGACTCCTGAGTCCCGGCGCAGAATGCGGGTAAAGCAGCAACTGTCAATATTTTGCACTCCCATCGAGTCTTGACACTAGCTAAGTTCTGAGCCGATATTCTGTGCCTAGTTCCCTCCCTTCCCGCACGGGAAAGTCCTTGCTGAGCTTCCGGATCGACGCCGACCTTTGCGTCGCGTGCCTGGCCTGCGTGCGCATCTGCCCGTCGGATGCAATCGAAGTCGTAGGGGAGGCACCGCTCTTGCGCGTAGTGGACGAGTCTTGCATCCGCTGCGGAGAATGCGTTCCGGCCTGCCCTCACCAGGCGGTCAAGGTGACGGGCGAGTTGGGCCGGGCGCTCGAGCTGGCAGGTCAGGGAACGGCCGCCCTGATCCTCAGCCCCGAATCGGCGGCGCATTTCTATCCGGCAACGCCGGAACAGGTGATCAACGCCTGCTACGCGGCAGGCTTCCGGGTGGTGACCCGGGGGGTCATCGGCGACGAACTCGTCGCCACGGAATACCTGCGCCTCTGGGAAGACGAGCCGTGGGGCACCTTGGTCCGGTCAACCGATCCGGTGGTGGTCGAGACGGTGCGGACGCAGTATCCGGAGCTGGTGCCGTACCTGGCGCCGATCGCGACGCCGACGGTGGCCGAGACGCGATACCTGCGGGCGCGATACGGCCCGACCCTGCCGGTGGTGTACGCGGGACACGTGGCGGCGCCTTCGTGTCCCGAGGTGGATGCGGTGGTGACGTTCTCGGACCTGGAGCAGCTCCTGCGCATGCGCAGTGTGAGCGCGCTGACCCAGCCGACGTTCTTCCAGCGCATTCCCGAGGAGCGCCGGCGCCACCTGAGCGCGGCGGGGGGGATGCCCCTCGCGATGCTCGAGGAATCGCGGCAGGCGGGCAGCCGGTTCAGGATCGTCCGCGGGCTCGACGCGCTGCCGGCGCTGGCCCGGGCGGTGACGGTGGACCGCCTCGAGCTGGGGTTCGTGGACATCCTCTCGAACGAGGGTGCGCTCGATCATCCGCTGTCGGGGCCCAAGGAAGAGCTCTACTGGCGCCGGGCACTGGTGGCGAGTGCGGAGCCGCCGCGGAGCCGGAGCCCGGTGGTCGACCGGGCCTTCACCGGGAGTATCGGCGCCACCTTCGAGATCAAGGCGCCGCCGGCTCCGGCGGATGCGACGGCGGTCTCGGCGGTGCTCGCGGCGATCGGATTGGCTTCGAACGGGAAGCCGTGGGACTGCGGGGCGTGCGGCTACAGCACCTGCGCCCAGTTCGCCCGCGCGGCGGTGGCGGGCCGGGCCAGCCTGAAGCAGTGCCCGCCGCACGAAGAGCGGCGGGCGGACCAGGCGGTGCGGGCGGCGGCGGTCGACGTGCTGACGGGGCTGGCGACATACCGGGTGCTGCAGGAGCGCCTGCTGTACGAGATCGAGCGCAGCAAGCGAAGTGACGAGGCCTTCGCGGTCCTGTTCATCGACCTGGACTCGTTCAAGCTGGTGAACGACCGGCATGGCCACGAGGCGGGAAACGACATCCTGCGGGCGGTGTCGGCGGAGATCCGGGCAGCGGTGCGTGCGTCGGACGTGGCAGCGCGGTACGGGGGCGACGAGTTCGTGGTGATCCTGACGCGGACGGACCTCCCGGGGGCCACGCGAGTGGCCGAGGCGCTGCGGGCGGGCATCGAGGGAGTGGGTCGCCGGCTGGGCTACCCGGCGGGAATGGTCACCGTGAGCATCGGCGTGGCGGAGTTCGATCCGCACCGGCCGGCGGATGGTGACCTGCTGGTGGCGGCAGACCGCGCGCTGTACCGCGCGAAAATGGCTGGACGCAATCTCATCGCCGAGGCGCAGCGACTTCGGCAGCACGAGGTGACACGCACGTGACCGGTTCCCCGTTCCGTCAGCCGATGTCCGGTGCGCCCGGGGCGGGGTCGAGCCCAGGCCCGCGGCCATCGCCAGAGGTGCAGGATCCGTGGGGTGTGCGCCGGGCCGAGAATCTCCTTACCAGCCTTGAGGGGATCCTGTCGGCGCGGGTGGTCACCACGCCGCTGGGCGAGGTGAGCGAGGTCCACGTGCTGGCGCAGGCAGGCCTGCAGCCGAAGCAGCTGGTGCGCAACATCGAGTCGGCGCTGCTGGCGCATCTCGGCCTCAAGATCGACCATCGCAAGATCAGCATCGCACAGACGGCGGACGTGAAGCCGCTGGAGGCGCTCGAGTCGACGGCCGTGCGCGACCGTTCGCTCCAGCGCGCGATGCTCTTCGAGAACGTGACGGTGCTGGCGGGTCGCCGGCCGCACCGGGTCACGGTGCAGGTGTCGCTCTCGATGGACGGGCAGGTGGAGCACGCCGAGGAAGAGGCGATGGACAACATCAAGGGCCGGGTCGAGGCGGCGGCGAAGGCCGCGCTCTCGTCGGTGGATCGCCTGCTGGGCGATCACTCGCTGGCGCTCGAGGGTGTCCGGATGGTGGAGGAGTTCGATCGCGAGTTCGTGTTCATCGTGGCGCAGGGGTTGAGCGGCCGGGAGACGGTGCTGCTGACGGGCACGGCGGAGATCCGCGAGAGTGCCGAGCGGGCGGCGGTGTTCGCGGTGATGGATGCGACGAACCGGTGGGCCAACCTGAGGCGGCCCTCGTAGCGCGAATGTGGTTCTGGCTGTATGTCACGAATGTGGATGTGTTCGGCGGGGCCGGGTCCGCAACCTGGTACCGCATGACTGATGAACTTCAAACGGAATTAAGGGGGCCCCGGTCTACGCGTAGTACTTAGCGAAGATTAGCGGGTCAAAAAGCGGAGCGTCACGGAGAGCCATAGCGGGGCTCGCCACTTCATGCAGGTGCACTACGAAGTGGTCTCGGAGGGAGGTGACGCTCAATGACGACGCGCAAGGCCGATTCAGTGAGTATCGTGGCCTGGTTGCTTTCGCTGCTTCACGGCGGCGATACGTGGGCATAAGCGCATAGTCTGAGGGCCCCTAACACTTTTTTGGATGCTTTCATGAGCTCAGTGCACGCACAAGAGACAGCTGCTCCTGCTGTACATCGCCGGAGTCACGGTTCTCGCCACGGTTTCAATGTGCTGGCGTGGCAGATCCGTGTCCCGTTTCCCGGGTACATGGCGATCCTGAGTACTTGTGTCGTGGCATTCCTGCTCGATCGCTCGAAGATGAAGTACAGGGTCGGCGCGTTCGGGTCTACTGCGTTCGTAGTTCACATTGCCGCCGCCGCGCTCTTTGGCGGCCTTCTGGGGTGCGCTTGATCACCGGCGTTTCGAGCTTTGCCGATGAGGCGAGTCAAAGCAAGGCGCTTGAGAAGACGCTCTTTAACACAGCTCAGCGAGTGCTTTGCGTTGCTATTGCTGCGCTTGTGTATACAGGTAGTCCTCGGGGGCACACTACCACCAGCGTTTCTTGCCTCAGGAGAAGTTTCAGCGGCGCTTGTTGCAGCGAGATCTCTTTCTCTTCTTCGTCCTGGTCGGCGTCTACGTCCTGCTCAACAAGATCCTCGTGGCTGCCGTCGTATCACTGAGCAGGGATCGGCCATTCCGTGAAATCTGGCACCTCAATTCCCGCGGCATCATCGGCTACGACTTGGGGGCGGGCGCGTTGGCCGCGATGATGGCGTGGTTTTACGTGAAGGCGGATTCTGTAGGTTACGGTCCTATTGGGCTTGGTGCTTCTCATCCTGCCGTTTGTTGCCCTCAGGCATGTCTATTCGATGTACCAGGACGTCCAGGAAAGTGGCCAGGAACTGCTTGCAGGTGATGGTGAAGGCCATCGAAGCTCGAGATCCATACACGTCAGGACATTCGCTCCGTGTTCGGGAGCTTGTCGCGCGCCATTGCGCTTGAGCTGCAGCTTTCCGCACTGCAGATTGAGGAAGTTGAAACGGCGGCGCTTCTGCATGACGTTGGCAAGATTCACGAAGAGTTCGCGCCGCTGCTGCGCAAAGAGTCGCGGCTTACGGACGAAGAGACCGCACTCATGCAGACCCACGCGGCTAAGAGCGCTGAGCTGGTCGGCATTATATCGAAATTCCGCGGTAACATTCAGAACTCAGTGCGGCACCATCATGAGCGCTGGGATGGACAGGGATATCCTGACGGTACCACGGGTACCGCCATACCACTCGCTTCTCGTATCATCTTGATCGCCGACACGATCGACGCCATGACAACGGATAGGCCGTACCGGAAGCGGTTGAGTCTCGAAATTGTTATTGCGGAGCTTCAGAAGTGCCGCGGGACTCAGTTTGATCCGAACTATCGTTGATGTTGCCGTCTCTTCGGTCGCGGTTCGCCGCCTGATTGCCGGACCGTCGGGCTCCGCGGAGGAAGTGCCCCTTGCGCCACGCTCCCTCCGAGTCAGTCGCCCGTCGGGGGCTTTCTGGAAGACAAAGCGAGCCTAACCTGTATGGCCTGACATCCCATAACGAATCAGATACGAGTGGAAGTGCCGTGGTAGTCGAGCGGTCGCACTTTCAAAGGCTGCCCGACGCGCCGCCTGTTCACAATTCGCGTCCTGAAGCGCGATAAGTCCGCTCAATCGCTCTGCTTCATCCCACCAAGTCAGACCGCGCACGTCTCGAATTCGCTCGATCGTTTCACGCGTTGAACGTTTGCCCATCGCTGTCATAACTGCCGCCCAGCGGCTAACGGCTCCGACATTGCAGCGACTCTGAATCCCGTGCTCCTCCAGACCGGTGCTTATGGCGCGGGCGGCATTAGCGCACGCGGATTCCTTGTGCCCACCTAGCCAGGCAATGTCGGCCCGAGAGATCAGCCACATTTGGATCAGATGTGATGACGTATGTGAAGAAATAGCACACTCGTGTTCATCCAACAGCATTTCGGCGCTACGACTGTCACCGCAGAGTTCACGCGCCTCTGCCACGCAGAAGGCCGCGAGTAGACGAGAGAAGTCATCTTGGTGTCCGCATTTCAGCGATTTCTCTCCGTGAATGCGTTGTTTATCCAGGTCGCCTAGTTCACGATAGCACGCCGCTAGGTGTGCGTGAACCATGCTGAAGGAGAAGGTGCGTCCGAGCCGACTCAATATGAGTAGCGCACTTTCGTATTCGCTTATTGCCTCCACATATCTGCCAGCACGACGATGACAGAGGGCGAGTCCCGACAAGCAGCCGATAGGAACGGGCATTTGCGGTAGAACGGGCCTGTGCGCGATCGGCGAGTGTCAGTAGTTGCGCGAAAGTTTCTTCGCTTTGTTCAGTTTCGTGCTGCGCATAATGGGAGAGGTAGACCATTTGGGTATCCCACTCGAGTTCCTCATCAGCACTCCAGCCAATTGGCCTTGGCTGCTGTGCCGCTTCAAGTAGGCTACGGGCAAGCGAACAAGAGTTCTGGGCGCAAACAATTGTCCCCGCCAACCGAAGTGCTCGCAGACGCGTCTGCGGTCTGAGGGATGCATCGGAGAGATACGCAATCACCTGCCGCGCGAGAAGCCGGGCGTCGTCCTCGGTGAGTTGCAATGCCTCGGCCTCAGCGCGACCAGCGAGACAGATGCCATCGATGCTCGTGCGCTCATCGAGGAAAGTCGCGAGTAGCGTGGCCGATTCAGCCCAGCGTCCCTGCTCTTGGAGAAGCTCGACTAATAGCAAACGAGCTTCCTTAAGCGCGTCGCCGCTCAGTGAGCTCAATCCAGAATCCAACCGTCGTTCTGCTTCGTGCACGGCGCCCTTTCGGATGGCTACCCGTGCACCAGACAACAAGTGCTCAGTTGCCACTTCCTTCCTTCCGCACCGCATGCAGTGCCAAGCGATCTCCAGTCCCAGAGAATCGTCGCCCTTCGCGGCGCGATCCAACAGCGCATCGGCGATCCGGCCGTGCAACAGCAGTCGCATCGGGATGGGAACCCCGTAGTACGCGTGCGCGCGCACCAGGTCGTTCGCGAACTCGAGGTGATCACCTACATCACGGAGGATCCGGCATTGCGACAGGGTGGTGAGACCCGTCATCACCTCGTTCACCTTGAGGTCCGCGAGCGCGTACAGGGCTGAATCGTTGAGCCTCGGCCCAAGCACCGCGGCTACGTGCAACGTATTCCTGGTCGCAGGATCCAGTGTCCGCACCAGGCGGTCGAGCAGCAACTGGTACGCCTCCCCAGGCTCGCTCTTCCGGCCCGCATCAGCCGTGACTGCATCAAGGCTCAACGCCAAGCACTGCGGCCCGCTCCGGGCCCAGTCGCGCACCAGCAACTCGAGCACCAACGGAAAGCCGGCCGCCGCCGCGAGCAACGCACGACGCACTGTGGCCGATGGCATAAGCTGAAGCTCTGCCACCAGCAGATCGAGCAACGTCCGGCCGTCATCTTCCTCGAGCGGCTGCAATTCCAGAGGATGAATGCCGAGCGAAGCCCCGTTGTCGCGCAGGCGCGCGGCCTGGGGCGACTGCTGCAGCTCCCCCGGCCGCGCCAGGAAGAGCATGAGGATCTGCTGGGTATCGGCCAGGCGCACCACGCGATGCAGCACGGCAAGGCTGACATCGTCAGCATGATGCCCGTCGTCGATCACCAGGATGACTGGATGCTCCTCGGCCACCGCCGCCATGAGCGCGTGCGCCGCCTCAGTGAACCGGATACGCGCCGCATCGCCCTGGCTGTCAAGCGGCGGGGGCAGCACCGGGAACCGCTGCCGCACCGCCGGGATGGTCTGCGCCAACTCGGCCAGCGCATCGGGCGGCGTCGCCGACGAGCCAGGACGCTCCACCAGCTGGGAGATGAGTCCTGAAACCATGGCGTAGGGGATCTCCCGCTCCACTTCGTGACACTGCACCCGCGCCACAGTGGCGCCCTCAAGGCCCGCTGCCGTGGTCAGACGTTCGACCAGCGTGCTCTTTCCGATGCCCGAGTCGCCCAGCAGCAGCCGATGGCGTGCCGCACCCCGCTGGGTTCCCTCCCACGCCTCATACAGCTCGCGATACTCGCGCCCGCGTCCCACGAATGGCCGGCCGCGCCACTGATCGGTGCGTACCGCAGGCACGTCGGGCGCTTCGGGACGCTCCCACTCGCGCCGCCGAAGGCGCAGCGCCATGCCCTCGAGCAGTGGCGAGGGAGCTGCACCCAGGCGTCGGGCGAGCGCCGCCTTCCAGTCCTTGAACAGGCGCAGTGCCGTAAGCCGGTCACCGGCGAAGGCGCGTGCCTCCATGCGCGCGCGGATGCCCTCCTCGCTCAGGGAATCGAAGCGGAGGAGCCGAAGTGCGAGCGTCTCGATCTGACGGAAATCGCCGGTGCGCCGGCAGTGATCGATGAGGATGACCAGCGCGTCGCGCACGTTGGGCAGGAGCCGCGCGTGCTCTCCGTCGCGCCAGTGCGAAAACGGGGGCGCATCGGATATTTCGAAGGCCTGAAGAAAGCCATCGACATCGACTGGCTCCTCGAACTCGGTACCCAGCACCTCGCCCTTCAGGAGCCGATCGACGTCGAGCGACAGGACGCCGGGGCGCAGCCGTATCCGGTCGCCCGTGGCCTCGAACGATTCCTTGCCGAGCTTGCCGCGCAGCCCCGACATCGCCGTAGCGAGAGAATGACGCCCCTCACCCTGCGGCGCCTTGGGCCACAAGAGCTCGGTGAGCGCATCGCGCGTGTGGGGACGGGGCTCCATGGCCAGGTAGCAGAGCAGCGCTAGCTGTTTGCGCGTGCGCAGCTTGATTAGCCGGCCACCGAGCGTGAAGAGACCGGGCTCCCCGAGGCAGCGGAGGCGATAGTGAGGAGGCATGTGAGCCGGGATAGAGTCGGTAAGAGGATATGCCGCCCAATCAACGACCAGTCAAACGGATCCCCGTCACATTCTCGGCGACACTGGCATACGCGTTGCGCCTCCCGCGCGCAGCATCCAGTCGATTCAGCACACAGCTTTCGGGCATGTACTTGCAGCTCAATGCGTTACGCGATGTTGCCCGCGCGGCCGCAACGCATTGCAGCGCGGATGTTGACCCCTCAGGAGGTGCAGATGTCCAGATTCGGTCATTCGCAGGTTCGCCGGCTTTGGCTGGCCGCCACTTCGGCCCTCGTGCTCGCTGCGTGCGGCGACAGCAACGACAACGCCACCTTCAGCGCCGAAGGCACCAGCAGCGACATGAATGCCGTCTCGGCGACCTTCAATTCGCCCGCCATGGCCAGCCTCGGCTGGGCCGCCGGCGGCATCGACGGCGTCTTCGGCGCCCCGATGGTGAGCGCGTCGCTCGGAGCGATCCAGTCCACCGCGCCGGTATCGGCCAACCTGGCGGCCTCCGCCCGGCGGGTGACCCGCTCCGCCACCGCGTTCAACAGCCGCACCGCAACCAACGTCGCGCTCGCCGTGCTGCCGGCCGAAGTGCTCGGAAAGACCTTCGAGTACAACACCGGCACCGCGCAGTACGCGGCGACGGACCGCACCGGTGCCCCGGCCAACGGCGTCCGCTTCATCCTGTATGCCGTCAACCCGGTGACGCACGTTCCGGTGGAGCCGCTCACCGAGGCGGGCTACGCCGACGTACTGGATGAAAGCACCGCGTCGGTCAACTCGGTCCGGCTGCAGCTGGTCTCCGGCGGCGTCACCTATCTCGACTACGGCGTGACCGGATCGGCGACCGCGTCCGGCGGCCATGTCCTGGTCGACGGATACGCGACCGATGGCACCACGCGGGTGAACTTCAACCTCGACAACACGCTATTCCGATGCCGCGAATGGTTCGCTGGCGTTCGACTACAGCCTCGAGGCGCCGTCGATCGATGTGGCGCTCCACTACATCGTGGGGCTGAGCCAGCTTTCCACCGCGGCCGCGATCGCGAACATCGACATCAGCCTGGCGGGGCCGCACGGCGATGTCGGGATCGATGGACAACTGGTCGAAGGCGCCGGCGAGCTCACGGCGACCGTCAACGGCGATGACTTCGCGGTCGTCACCCTGGGCACCGACTCCGAGGTCAGCAGCATCACCAAGCCCGACGGATCGGCACTCACGGCGCCGGAGTACGCTGCGCTCGCCGCCATCTGGGCACTGGCGCTCAAGGGGCTGGATGTCTTCGAGGATCTGCTCGATCCGGTGGACAACCTCTTCTAGCCATCGGCAGTGAAAACACGAGCGCCCGGGCAGTTGCCCGGGCGCTTCGTCTTTTGCCAGCACCGCTGGTCGCTATGCGACGCTGCTCCAGCGGGTGCCCGACACCAGTTCCGCCACCAGGTCCTCGCTGCTGCGGTTGGCGGCCTCGGCAGCAAAGTTGGTGACCAGCCGATGACGGAGGACCGACTGCGCCACTGCCTTCACGTCTTCGAGATCGGCCATCGGGCGCCCCGCCATCGCGGCGCGTGCCTTGGCGCCGAGCACCAGGTACTGCGATGCGCGGGGACCGGCACCCCAGTCCACATACTCCTTCACCAGTGCGGGCGCGTCGGCATCGCCCGGGCGCGTCATGCGCGCGAGCAGCACGGACGCGCGGATCAGCCCCGCCGATACCGGAATCCGCCGCACCAGGTCCTGGATCCCGAGCAGCTGCTCCGCGTCGAGCGCCGGCCGGATCTCGCCATGACGGCTGCCGGTGGTCTGCTCCACGATGGCCTCTTCCTCGGTGCGGCTCGGATATCCCACGCGCAGCTCGAGCATGAACCGGTCGAGCTGCGCTTCGGGCAGGGGATAAGTGCCTTCCTGCTCGATCGGGTTCTGGGTGGCAAGCACGAAGAACGGGTCGGGCAGCCGGTAGGTCGTGCCGGCCGCCGTCACGTTGTGTTCCTGCATCGCCTGGAGGAGCGCGGCCTGGGTCTTGGGTGGTGTCCGGTTGATCTCGTCGGCCAGGACCACGTTGGCGAAGACCGGGCCCGGGCACGAAGCGGAAGGCGCGCTTGCCGGTGGTGAGGTCTTCCTCGATGATCTCGGTACCGGTGATGTCGCCGGGCATGAGGTCGGGGGTGAACTGCACCCGGTTGAAGCTGAGCTTCAACGCCTCGGCCACCGTCTGCACCATCAGCGTCTTGGCGAGACCGGGCACGCCGATGAGCAGTGCATGGCCGCCGGCCAGGATCGCGGTGAGGATGCCGTCGACCACCGCATCCTGACCGACGATGCGCAGGGCGACCTGGGTTCGGAGGGACGCGACGGCCGAGACCAGGCGCTCGAGGCGTTCGAGATCGGTGGTGGGTGCGGCCTTGGTGGCGGTCATCGGTTCCCGACGGTCAAGAGAAGCTGGAAGTTACGCTCGCGGGTCGCGAAAGTGGCATGGCCACGCCGCTTGCGCCTTTTTTCACAAGAAGCTAAAATCGTCCGGCTATGCCACAACCGGGGCGTGAAGCGGAAAACCGGGAGGTGTACCGGTATGCTTCCCTGGGGATGCAGTTCGCCGCCGGGACGCTGTTTTTCGCCGGTATGGGGTTCCTGCTCGACCGCTGGCTCCACATCCTCCCGGCGTTGACGATTACGGGACTCCTGGCCGGTGGCGGACTGAGCTTCTACTCCGTGTACCGCAAGGTGATGGCGGGGCTGGCGCAGGACCGCAAGGACAAGGGCGAGTGAGCCTGCTGGCCCCGGGCGCGGCGCTGGTTGCGCTGGTCATGGGGCTTTCGGCGCTGTTGTTCGGCGGATCGGCCGTGGTGGCCGCGGGGGCGTTCGGGCTGCTGGCTCTCGCCATCCAGGTAGTTGCGCACCGGCTGGCGCTCCGGCCTGCGGCGCCACGCGCCCCGTTCCCCCCGGGCTGGCTCTGGGGCACGGCGCTCAGATTCGGCGGCGTGATCCTGCTGGCCGTTGCCGTGCTGCTCAACCGGAAATTGTTTCCGCCGCTGCCTGCGGCGCTGGGATATCTCGGGGTGCTCATCCCTCTGCTCGTACTGGAGCTGCGCCGTACACGATGATGACTGATCCGTCGCAGGAACCGGGGCCCAACATCGGCGAGATGGTGCTGCATCATACCGCCGATGCCTGGACGATCCCCATCGACTTTCCGTTCTACCACACCACGATTCACCTGCCGCGGTGGCCTGACGTTCACTTCGGGTCGGTGACGCTCAACTTTTCCCCGACCAAGCACGTCTATTTCATGCTGCTGGCGGCGACCACTGGTGTTCCTGATGATGTGGATCGCCGGCCGCCAGTTGCAGAAGACCCGGCAGACGGGCCAGCATCCGCGCGGCTTCAGTGGCGCGGTCGAGGCCGCGGTGCTCTGGGTCCGCAACGAAATCGTGCTGCCCAACATTCCGCATGGCGAGCGATTCGCGCCGCTCATCGTGACGCTCTTTTTCTTCGTGCTGTTCTGCAACCTGCTCGGCCTGATCCCGAACGGCTCCTCGCCGACGGGCAACCTCGCCGTCACCGCTGCCCTCGCCATCCTGGTGTTCCTGGTGATCGAGGTGGCGGGCTTCATCAAGCTGGGGCCAAAGGGTTACCTGGGGACGATCTTCCCCCATGTCGAAGGGTTGCCGCCCGCGGGGGCCATGGCCATGTCGATCGCGATGGCGCCGATCGAGCTCATCAGCAAGCTGGTCAAGCCGTTTGCGCTGGCGGTGCGACTTTTCGGCAACATGACCGCCGGCCATTTCGTGATCCTGTCGCTGTTCGGGATCATCTTCATCTTCGGCAGGATCAGCGGCCTCAACTGGGCCGTCGGGATCGTGACGGCGGCGCTGGTGACGGCGATGATGCTGCTGGAGCTGTTCGTGGCGTTCCTGCAGGCGTATGTCTTTGCCTTGCTGAGCGCGGTGTTCATCGGGCTCCTGCAGGAGGAACACCACTAGCAGGACTCGAGGATGGGATCGGGCCGCGGGCGCTGACGCGATCCGACCAGGTAGCCGGGCGAATGTCCCGGTGAATACCGCAAGCCCAACGGCATTTGCGGTTGCGGCGAGGCGGCGCGCGGGAGACGCGGCGTCCAGACCGGCAGCGAAACAGACCACTCATCTCTCAGTGACAAAAGGGACGAAGCACATGCTGAACATGCTTGCACTGCTCCAGGACACGGCTCCCGCCAGCGTGGAAATCGCCAGGAACACCAACTCGCTGCTCGGCGCCGGCATCGGCATCGGGCTGGCCATCCTCGGCGCCGGCATCGGCCTGGGCCGGATCGGTGGCTCGGTGGCCGAAGGCATCGCGCGGCAGCCGGAGGCTGCGGGCGAGATCCGCGGGGCGGCGCTGCTGTTCGCCGTGCTGCTCGAGGGCGCCACGATCATCGCGCTCGTGTTCGCGCTCCTCTTCAAGCTGCTCTAGACCCATGGTGCTGCCACTGCTGGCACTGCTGCGGACGGAGCCGCCGGCTGGGGCGCCGGTCAGCCCCTTCGAGGTGAACTTCGGTCTGTTCTTCTGGACCTGGATCGTCTTCCTGGTCCTGCTGTTCCTGCTGAAGAAGTACGCCTGGCCCCTGATCGTCGGGTCGGTGGAGGCGCGAGAGAAGCGGCTGGCGGACCAGATCGCGGACACCGCGCGCCTGCATGAAGAGGCGAAGCGGCTCGCCGAGCAGAACCAGAAGGCGCTCGCCGATGGCCGCGGACAGGCCACCGCCCTCCTGGCTGAAGCCAAGTCCCAGTCGGAACGGGAACGGGCGGCGGCGGTGGAGCGGACGAAGGCGGAGCAGGACGAACTGCTGGCGCGTGCCCGGCGGGAAATCGCGGCCGAGCGTGATCGCGCCATCGGGGAACTCCGGAAGGAAGCGGTGGACCTGTCGCTGGCGGCTGCGTCCAGGCTCGTGGGCGAGCGGCTCGACAGCGAAGCCGACCGGAAGCTCGTCACGAGCTATCTGGCCACGCTGGGAGAGAAGCATTGAGGAATCCGGCGATCGCCCGGAACTACGCCGAGGCGCTCTTCGAACTCTCGGAGTCGACCGGTCGTCCGGAGGAGTACGCCGGGCTCATCGAGGCGGTGGCGCTGGCCGTCACGTCGTCGCCGGTGGTCGAGGCGGTGCTGATGTCGCCGCGGGTACCCAAGGCCAGGAAGGTCGAGCTGGTGGGCCAGGCCCTGCGGTCGGCGCCGCCGGAGTTCGTCCGGTTCATCCAGGCGGTCGTTCGTCGCGGCCGCCAGCAGTATTTCGCGGATATCGCGCGCGAGTACGGCGCGCTGGTTGACAGGAAGTTCAACCGGCTTCGCGCTGTCGTGTCCCTGGCGCGGGAACCGAACAAGGAATTGCAGGAGTCGATTCGCGCGGATCTGTCACGTGCGTTCGGCAAGGAAGTGCTCCCGACGTTCTTCGTGGACCGCTCGCTGCTGGGCGGTGCACTGGTGAAGGTCGGGGACCGGATCTTCGACGGATCACTGCGCCGTCGGGTGGCGAACCTGCGCCGGCAGCTGCTTCCGCGCTAGCGCAGGAGCTACGCTTCGTTCTCCAGCAGGCGGCCGGCATTCTTGTCGGCCGCCTGTTCTTTTATCGCCGGCCGGGTGCCGAGCTGGATGAGGAGCACCGAGGAGAGGATGATGCCCATGGCCAGCAGCGTGCGCGCGGTCATCGGCTCGTCGAGGATGAGCCACCCGAGCAGCACGGCCACGATGGGATTGATGTAGGCCGCGGTTCCCACCACCGTCGGCGACGCGTGCCGCATGAGGTAGGTGTACGCGGTAAACGTCAGGATCGAGCCGAAGATGACCAGGTAGACGAACGACCAAAGCGCCTCGGGCGCGATCTGCGCCGGCACCGGTTCGCCGGCCGCGAGCCCGGCACCGAGCATGAGCGCGCCGCCGGCAAGCATCTGCGTCGCCGATGACAGGTTGACCGGCACCTTGAGTCCGAAGCGCTTGCCGTAGACGGTGCCGAGGGCCCATGACGCGCTGCCGAGGATGAGCGCGATGGGGCCGCGCAGCTCCGCGTGGAGCAGTTCACCGGGTGTGACACCGACCAGCAGCATGCTTCCGAGGAAGCCGGACAGCAGACCGGTGATCACGCGGCCGTTGAGCTTCGACTTTCCGCCCGGAATCAGCGAGTCGAACA
Organism: uncultured Gemmatimonadales bacterium; assembly: GCA_963822925.1. GTDB lineage: Bacteria > Gemmatimonadota > Gemmatimonadetes > Gemmatimonadales > GWC2-71-9 > JAGGAG01. The sequence continues at coordinate 98,308 of CAWGJN010000001.1, read as the reverse complement.
GCGCCGTCCAGAGCGCCACGGTCACGACGTAGATCGCGGCGAGGCCCGAGGGCACGAATTGCTCGGCCCACACGACGCCGCCGTTGCCGCCCAGGAAGAAGAGCCCTCCCAGCAGGACAAGTGACGCCCAGACGCGGGGCGAGTTCGGTAGCCGCTCACCGCGCCAGAGGGCGAAGGCGCCGAGGAGCGCGCCGGCGGTGAGGAAGCGGACGCCGGCAAAGAGGAACGGCGGTATGTGCGCGACGCCGACCCGGATGGCGAGATAGGTCGAGCCCCACACGATGCAGACGATGAGGTAGGCGGCGAGCACCCGGCCGCGGAGCATGGCCATCAGGTCGCCACCACGCCGGGCCGCACGCCGGGCTTCTCGAACACGGTCGAGAGAACGATGGTGGTGCGGGTGCTGACCGGGTCACCCGGGTCGCGCAGCACGCGCAGCAGGTCGCTCAACTTGTCGAGTGACGGCGCCGCCACCTTCAGGACGTAGCAGTCCTCGCCTGCAACATGATGGCACTCGAGCACGTCTGGATGTTCGGCCAGGCTCTGGATGCCGCCCTCGAGACCACTGCCGTTGGACACCGGGTAGCGCACCGCGACGAAGGCGGTGATGGGCCGGCCGATGCGCGCGCGATCGATGTGCGCGTGATATCCGGTGATGTAGCCCGACTCCTCCAGGCGCTTGACCCGCTCCATGACCGCCGGCCGGGAAAGCCCGACCTCGTCGGCAATGGCCTGGTAGGACATGCGCCCGTCGGCGGCCAGAAGGTCGAGAATGCGGAGGGCGATGTTGTCGAGTTCGTCGGCCATGCGGTGATCCGTCCAGGGCTGACTTAATGTATGCCGTCTGTTGATTCTGTCAACTATTAGTCGCTCATTTGAGAAATTTGCGAGCGATAAGTAGGTCAATACCGCCTGCCGGGCACGCGCGCATCGCAACTCCTTATCGGGCTTAGATTTCCGCAAGCATCCGTTCACCCTCTCTCCCTCTCCATGATCACGCTCCTCACGCTTTCGCTGGCCCTCGCTCCGTCCGACACCCTGCGCCGCGGTCCCGCGCCGTACTGGCAGCAGCGAGTGGCCTATGACATCACCGCCCGGCTGGAAGAGCCGCTCGGGGTACTCCGCGGCACGGAGCGCATCCTCTACGTCAACAATTCACCGGACACGCTGCGGTCGTTCTCGCTGCACCTGCACCTCAACGCCTTCCGTCCGGGTTCGCGATGGAGCGATGCCGATTCGGTCGAGGGACGGCGCCGGTTCAACGATCTGAAGGACCCCGACTACGCCTCGAACCACGTGAGCAACGTGCGCATCATGGGCCAGGCGGTCACGGCCATCTATCCACTCGCCCCCGACAGCACGATCGTGCGCTTCCAGCTGCCGGCGCCACTGGTTCCGGGTGACTCGATGGTGGTGGAGACCGACTGGGATGCGCGCCTCTCGATCGTGCCGCGCCGGCAGGGGCGGAAGGGACGGCACTACGACTTCGCGCAGTGGTACCCGAAGGTGGTGGTGTACGACCGGTATGGATGGGAAGAGCATCCCCTGGTGCCGGCGGGGGAGTTCTACGGCGAGTTCGGCAACTTCCGGGTGCAGGTGGACGTGCCGGAGGACCAGGTGCTGGGTGCCACCGGCGTGCCGGTCTGCGGAGATCCCGGCTGGAGCGGGGCCAACCAGGACAAGGCGCGGGCGGTGGAATACGGCGTGGAGGCGTATCCCGGAGTTGCGGGCCAGGTGAGCGGACCAGGCCCGGGCCGGAACGGAGCCTGTGCCTTCGCCGGAATGACTGCAGCCGAACTCACGCCGGGCTACAAGCGCGTACTCTGGTACGCGGAAGCGGTGCACCACTTCGCGCTCACGATGGCGCCGGACTATCGCTACGAGGGGGGCCGGTTCCAGAAGACGCTGGTGCACGTGCTCTACCAGCCGGGAGACGAAAAGAGCTGGGGCGGCGTCGCAGTGACGCGCACCGAGCTCGCGCTCAACTGGCTGGGCCAGCTCTTCGGTCCGTTCGTGTGGCCGCAGATCACCAACGTGCACCGCATCGACGGTGGCGGCACCGAGTTCCCGATGATGATCATGGACGGGTCGGCGAGCCAGGGCCTCATCGTGCACGAGCTGGGACACAACTACACGATGGGCATCCTCGCCAACAACGAATGGCGCGAGGGATGGCTCGACGAGGGCTTCACCAGCTTCCAGTCGAGTTGGTTCAGCGAAGTGGTCGAGAAACAGAAGGACACCTATTCGGGGAACGAGGCCAACGTCCTCCAGATGGACCTGGGGGGATGGTCAGAGCCGGTGAGTCTCATCAGCGACAAGTACAGCGACTTCGTCGTGTACAACCAGATGATCTACTCGAAGGGCGAACTCTTCCTGCAGGAACTGCGGTACGTGGTGGGTGACTCGGTGATGCACGCGATCCTGCAGGAGTACTACCGGCGCTGGCAGCTCAAACACGTGGACGGCGCGAAGTTCCAGGTGGTGGCCGAGGATGTGTCGGGGATGGACCTGAGCACGCTGTTCGGCCAGTGGCTGCACGACACCCCGATGTTCGACTATGCCGTGGGCAAGGTACAGCGCCGGCAGGTGGGCGAGGGCTGGGTGACGCGGGTGCAGGTGGTGCGGAACGGCGACGGCATGATCCCGGTGGACGTGGCGGTGATCGCGGAGCATGACACCACGATCGTGCGCACCGATGGGATGGCCTCGAAGGCGTGGGTGGAGGTGACGACGCGCAGCGAGCCGAGGGAGGTCCTGCTCGATCCCACCGTGCGTACGCACGACTGGAACATGCTGAACAACCGCTACCGCTTCACCCTGCTGGGGAAGCGCTCACCGCCGGTGACGAACTACTTCGACACCTGGTTCAGCGAACCGGAGAGCCGTGACCGGCTCGAGCGCGGCTTCATGCCGGCGGCGTGGTACAACACCGCGGGCGGCCTGGTGGTGGGTGCGCGCGCTCGGGAGAACTATCTCGGCATGTTCGAGGAGAACCAGCTGCTGCTGTCGTACAACCTGGGCGGCCCGGGTGACGACGCGAGCGTGAAGGAGTTCGATTATTTCCTCCGGCTCAAGAACCCGGTGTGGTTGCGGGCGCCGAGCCAGTCGCAGCGGCTCGAGGTGTTCCGCACCGAGGGCCGGTGGGGCGGTCTGGTGGGCTGGGATTGGAGCCGGCGGGATCACCTCACCTTTGGTCCGACGCGGAGTGCCGGGGTGAGCCTGCGGCTGGTGGACATCGACAACACCGCGTTCCTGGATCCCCAGCAGTACATCGACGTCGGCATTGCCGAACTCATGACCGAGTGGGGTATCAAGAACCGGAGTGGCAAGTGGCAGCTGGGCGGAAGGCTTTCATTAGGCGGAGGACTGGTGTTCAACCGCGACGGGCTCGCGGCGGTGCAGCCTGACCTCGACCAGTTCTACTTCCGGGGCGAGATCGAGGGAACGGCGCGCCGGGAGATCGTGAAGAAGCTGACCTTCGCGGGGCGGCTCTATGGCGGCGTCGCCGTTGGCGCCCATACCGCCGCGAAGCAGCGACAGGTCTATCTCGGCAGCTCGGACCCGTTCCAGCAGCTCTACAACCCTTTCCTGCGCTCCGAGGGGGCGCTGCTCGTTCTCGACGACGTGCCTTACCAGGCCCCGGGTGGTGCCGGCGTGCGCGCGGCGGATTTCCGGATCTCGGGCCCGGCACTCATCGCCGCCAACGTGGAGTTCGAGCGCACCATGCTGCTGCGGCAGAAGGCGAAACTGTTCAGCCGCGTGTCGCTCGCCGCCTTCGGCGACGCGGCCCAGGGGATCCGTGGACCGGACCAGCCAGCCACGGGAGAGCCACTCGGGTTCGTGGCCGACGCCGGGCTGGGCGTCCGGGCGAGTCATCGCATCGGGGCGACCTCGTTCATCACCCGGTTCGACTTTCCGTTCTACCTGAGCGAGCCGGCGTTTTCGCGGAACGATTTCGCCCGGGATGACGCGTTCGCGTTCCGGTGGCTGTTCAGCGTGCAGGCGGCTTTCTAGGCGGCAGGAAGTCAAGGCGGCAAGGCGGCAGGAGACAGAAAAGGCATGGACTTTCGGGGGGACCGGCGGGACGCATTCAGGCAGGCGTTCGGCAAGTGGGTCGAGCAACTGGTGGAGGCGACCGAGGAGCGCATGTCTCCGCAGCGGTACCTGCGTCCACCGGGTGCGTTGCCGGAACTTGGCTTTCTCGCCGCATGCACACGTTGCGGCGACTGCATCCCCGCGTGCCCGGTGCAGGCGATCGTGCGCGCCCCGACCGAGGCAGGACTCGCCGCAGGCACGCCCTATCTCGACGTGCACGTGCGGGCCTGTATCGCCTGTCCCGACATGCCGTGCGCGCGCGCCTGCCCGACCGAGGCCCTCACGGTGCCCCCGCACGGGTGGGAAGGTTACCGGCTGGGCGTGGTGGAATTCGTCCCGGAACGCTGCGTCACCTACAATGGCGTCGCGTGCCAGGTATGCGCCAAGGCCTGCCCGGTGGGCGAGCGTGCCCTCGTGATGGACGAGGATGGGCATCCCGTGCTCAAGCTCGAGGGATGCGTGGGATGCGGCAGCTGCGTGAAGGCGTGCATCACCAGTCCATCATCCTTCCTGTTCAAGCCGGCTGCGGGGTGATATTCGGGCGGCAGGATGACGAGGCGGCAGGGCGGCAGGAAACAGCAGCCAAGGCTCACCCAATTCCGACAGGGACTTCCGCATGCAAGTGATCATCCCGCTCGCCGGCAAGGGCACACGTCTCCGCCCGCACACGCACCTCGTCCCGAAGCCGATGCTCAAGGTGGCGGGAAGACCGGTGATGGACTGGGTGATGGACCGGCTCGACGGGCTCAAGGTCACGGAGCTGATCTACATCACTGGCCACCTCAAGGAGCAGGTCGAGGCGTACAGCAGCACACGCTACGGCTATCCCGCGCGGTACATCGAGCAGAAAGTGCAGGACGGCACCGCGGGGGCGATCAACCTGGCGCGCCCATACGTCACCGGGCCGGTGCTGATCATCTTCGTGGATACGGTATTCGAGGCCGACCTGACCCTGATCAACCGCACGACGGCCGACGGGATCATCTGGGCCAAGGAAGTGGAGGACTACCAGCGCTTCGGCGTCGTGGTCACCGATGCCGAGGGATACATGACCCGCATCGTGGAGAAGCCGAAGGAGCCGATTTCCCGGCTGGCGAACATCGGCCTCTACTACATCAAGGCAGTGGACAGTCTCTGGCAGGGCATCGACCACGTGCTCGCGGCACCCGCGAACAAGGGCGAGTACTACCTCACGGACGCCTTCCAGTTCATGATCGAGCAGGGCAAGCGCATCCTGACGGCGGAAGTGGGCGGCTGGTACGACTGCGGCAAGCTGGACACGCTGCTCGAGACCAACGAGATCCTGCTGCGCAAGGGTGCCGCCCGGCGCCCGACGTTCCCGGCCGGTGTCGACGTCATCGAGCCGGTGTACATCGAGGACGGCGTGCGCATCGAACGGAGCGTGATCGGGCCCAACGTGAGCATCGAGTCGGGCACGGTGATCACCGACAGCGCCGTCGCCAACATGATCGTCGGCCGGGATGCGCGCCTCACCGACGTGCGGGTCAACGGCGGGATGCTGGGAAACCGGGTGATCCTGGACCACTTCGAGGGTAGCGCGAGCCTCGGTGACGATTCCGAAATCTCCGGACGCTGACGCCGTGAGCGCCGTCGACGAGCTCTGCCGTTCCTACTTCGACGTCCGCTGGCATTTCGACCCGGCCGCCGCGAGCGCGGCCGGCCACACGGAGCAGGACGGCCGTCTCGGGCGATTCGACGCCGAATCGGTGCGGGAGCACCTCGCGGCAGTGCGCGCACTCGCCGGCGCCGCCGAAGAACTCGAGGTGGAGGATTACCAGGAAGAGATCGACCGGACGGCACTGCTGGACGACATGCGCGTCCTTGGCTTCCGTTTCGACTACGAGGCGCCACACCGGCGCAATCCCGCCTTCTGGCTGCATCACCTGCAGGATGCCTTTCTCTCGGTGCTGGGCCGGCCCGATGGTGATGCCGTCACCGCGGGGTCCCTGGCCGAGCGCCTGCGCGACGTGCCACCCTTTCTCGACGCCGCCGTCACCACTCTCGAGCGACCGGCGGCCGTCTTCACCGACACCGCGCTCTCGATGCTGGGCACGACCGGGGAGATCGTGGTCGAGGCTACCCGCCGCTACACTCTCCTCGCGCCAGACCTGACGGACGACCTGGCCACGGCAACCGTGGGAGCCCTGTCGGCGCTCAGGTCGTTCGGGCTCGCACTCGACGAGCGCGTGGCACCCAGCACCGATCCGCATACGTTCGCGGCCGGGGAAGACGAGTTCGAACGGCGGCTTCGCTTCGAGCACGCACTGCTCGCGAGCGCGCCGGAGCTCTGGCGCTACGGACTGCACCTGCGCGACGAGATCGAGGCGCAGCTGGCCGCGCTGTCGCGTCGCATCGACCCCTCGCGACCATGGCGCGATGTGGCCGAGCGGCTGCTGGAGGAGGCGCCCGACGCCTCGGCGCGTGCCGGCTTCTTCAGTGACGAGATGGCGCGCGCCGTGGCGTTCATCGAGTCCCGCGGGTTCCTGACCCTGCCCGGTGAGCCCGGGGAGCTGATCCTCTCGGGGGATCCCCGGGAGTACGCCACGCACCACATCCCGGTGGTCGTGGCGCACGACGTCTGGCCGGGCCGGCACGTGCAGGCGGCGCGCGTACGGCAGCTCGGATCCGAGGTACGACGCCACCTTGCGTCATCACTCACCGTGCAGGGATGGGCGCTGTATGCCCAGGAGCTGATGGCAGAGGAGGGCTACTACCAGGCACTCGAAACGCGGCTCCTGCACCTCGTCGACATGCTGCAGTACGCAGTGCAGGTCGACATCGACATCGGGCTGCACACCCGGGGCATGACGCCCCGTGAGGCCATCGACGAGCTGGTGAATCGCGTCCCGCTCGATCGCCAGCGGGCCGAGGCGACGGTGCGCCGGTACTGCGAGACACCGGCCCAGGCGCTCGCCGATGCCGCGGGCCGCCGCGCCTTGCGGGAATTGCGGGAAGCGGCGGAGAGGCAGCGGGGAGCCGGCTTCTCGCTGCGCCGCTTCCACGATGAAGTGCTGTCGTACGGCGGTCTGCCGGTGTCCCTCATCCGCTGGGGAATGGGCATCGACTGACACATGGCATCGCCCCAGGGTGCCCCGCCACGCCAAGCCGACTCCATCCCGCCCGCCGTCGTGGGGCTTTCGTTCGTGTCGCTGTGGAATGACGTCGCGAGCGAGATGGTGTACCCGCTGCTGCCCAACTTCATCGTGCGCACGCTTGGCGGCGGCCCGGCCATTCTCGGAGTGCTCGACGGCGCGGCCGAACTGACCGGGGCTGCAATCAAATGGATCAGCGGACGACTGGCTGACCGCCCCGGTCTCCGCGGCCCGCTGATTCTCGTCGGCTACGCGACGGCAGTCTTCGTGCGGCCGCTGAGCGCCATCGCATCGGCGGCGGGGCAGGTTGTGGGATTCCGGGTGCTCGACCGTATCGGCAAGGGACTGCGCACAGCACCACGGGACGCAATGATCGCCGACGTGACGCCGCCCTACATGCGGGGACGCGCGTTCGGCTTTCACCGCGCGCTGGATCACCTGGGCGCGGTGGTGGGCTCGGTGCTCGCATGGGCCCTGCTGGCGCGCGGCGTGGGGGTGCGGCAAGTCATAGGATGGAGCGTGGTGCCGGGAATACTGGCACTCATCACTCTCTCTCTGGTGCTCCGCTCGACCCGACCTGCCGGCCGCCCGATCCCGACGAACGCGACGGCCGATTCCGCCGACCGGGCGCAGCCGCGTACATTCTGGCCGGCCGTGCTGGCGCTTTCGCTCCTCGCGCTCGCCCGGCTGCCGGAGGCCCTGCTCCTGCTGCGGGTGCAGGACCTCGGCGTCGCGGCGGCGACGATCCCGCTGTTGTGGGGTGGCCTGCACGTGGTGCGGAGCATCGGTTCCTATCCCGGAGGATGGCTGTCTGACCGCCTGGGCCCGCGCGCCGCGGTGGCCGCCGGCGGCCTGCTCTTCGCCATCGTGACCGGGCTGCTGTCCCGCCAGCTTGGCGCGGTGTCGTCGGCCGGAGTGTTCCTGATGCTGGGTGGCGTCGCGGGCCTTACCGAGCCGGCCGAGCGCGCGCTCGTCGCGAAGCTGTCACCGCGGCGGATGGGCAGTGGCTTCGGCGCGTTCAATGCGGTCACGGGCCTCGCCGCGCTTCCGGCCGCGGCGCTCTTCGGATTGGCCTATCAGTATCTCGGGGGTTCGCAGGCGCTGGTCGCGTCCGGTGTCCTGACGCTCATGGCGGTTGGCTGGTGGCTCGCGGTCATCGGTAAGGGGAAAGCGGAATCATGAGGTGCTGCAGTGCGTTGATGGCGATGATTATGCTCGCGGCAGCGGCGCCGCTCCATGGGCAGGTCCAGGTGCGGCTGGCCGATTCGATGCGGGCCACCTACTCCGAACTGCATGATGGCCTCAAGATGGGATCGGCATCGGCCGACACCGTCGCGCGCATCATGACGCTTTCCAATCCGGTGGCGCTGTGGCGGAAGTCGGGACAGGCGCTGGCCGGGAAACTGCCCTGGAACGAGGGCCTGCTGGCGCTCACACGGCTCGCCGAACTGCAGAAGCCGGCGTATGCCGACAGCGCCGAGCAGCTCATGCATCGGATCATGGAGGGGGAAGTAAAGGGACCGCCCGGCATCGACCCGGGCGACCTCATCGAACCGCTGCGCGCCGTGGTGCTGCAGGTGCAGCGGGTGAAGGTGGGCGACGCCGCCATGCGGGCGCGGATTCTCGATGCGGTGCCCGGTGGAAAGTACGGGCTGGCGGATGCGTGGACTCTGGGCCGGCTCGAGGGCGGCACGGCGGACACCCTCATGGCGCTGTTCCGCGCCGCGCCCGACGAGAACCTGAAGGTGCGCTACCTGACGCTGCTGAGCTTCAGCGACGACCCGGTGGCCACGCCCTTTCTGGCGGCCGTGTACGAGTCACCCGACAGTGCCGGCATCCCGCCCCGCGCCGCCACGCGCGCATCGGACGCGCTCTTGTGGATCGGCACGAGGGAGAGCCTCGAGGCGCTCGCCGATGCCCGCGCGATCGCGCGCCAGCGCGGCATCTATGATGCCACCACCCTCTCCCGCGACGGGTACACCTTCCTCGAAAACGATAGCTCGGCCGTCATCTCCCGCACCGGACGCTGGCTTACGGACTGGATCGCGACGCTCAAGCCCTGGTCATGACGGTGCAGGCGGCAAGGCGGCAGGAGCGGCAGGGTCCGCTTTACGTTCCGTGCGAAATTCCCCCTGACACAATGAACGCCAGCACATCCGACGGCTTCGCGTCGAGCTTCGTCACCCGGTCAGCCGGTACTACGATCGTCTGTCCCGCAAAGTTATAGGACTGCGGCAGGTACACGGCCACGTGATCGGGCATCGCGAACTCATTCAGCTCGGGCTGGGTCAGGAACCCCATCACCCGCACATCGGTACCAGGAGCAAGCTCCACCATCACGGGAATGGTGAAGCGCTTCTGGTCACCCACGAAAGCGCCGAAGACATCGCGCAACGCGGTATACAGCAACCGCACGAACGGGAGTCGCGCAAAGAGCTGGTCCACCACGCCTACGGCACCGCGGGCCACGACGTTCGAGGTGATGAATCCCAGCAGCGTCACCAGGGCCACCGTGACGATGAATCCGACGCCCGGAATCGGGATGTGCAGCCACCCGTCCACGAAGCGGAACGCCAGGACGCAGATGTAGACCGTCAACGCCACCGGTCCGAGCACGATGAGGCCGTTGAGGAAGTTCCGGAGCAGCGTGCGCGACAGGGGTGATGGCATCAGCAGCACCGGTTGGGGCCGTCGGCGTAGCGGGCCCGAAGGTATTGAGCGAAAAACTCGCGCTGGTCGAGAAGCGGCTGTTCGGGGTGGCAATGGCGGGCATGGGCGACATATGCCTGGTAGTCCGGCATGCCGGCCACCTGGCGGATCCATCCCGCCACGCGCCGCCCGAGGCTGCGAAGCGCTCCCTCAGTTGGCATAGGCCGTTTCCTCGAAGGGTGTCTCGCGCGAACGAGCCGGCTTCCGGCCCCGGATCACCAGTACCCACTCGCGCACCGACACGACCACCACCAGCAACGTCACGGCGACGAACAGGGTCGTGAGCAGTGCGTCGAGCCGTGCATTGAACGCCACCTGCCGCCCGAGACCGGCGGCCATCTCGCCGGCCGCCACCCTTTCCATCGTTCGATCGGCGACTGAGAGAAATCCCAGCCGCGGGTCGGGCGAGAGCACCTTCTGCCAGCTCGCGGTGAACGTCACGGTGAGCAGCCAGGCGAGCGGCAGCAGCGTGACCCACGCGTAGCGGGCCTTGCCCGCCTTGATGATCACGGTCGTGCCGACGCACAGTGCCACCGTCGCCAGCAGCTGGTTGCTGATGCCGAACAGGGGCCAGAGCGAATTGATGCCGCCGTTGGGATCGATGACGCCCTGGATGAGGAAATAACCCCAGCCCGCGACGATGACGGCCGAGGCGATCACGCTGCTCGGGTACCAGGAGGTGCGGCCGAGCGGCGCCCACACGTGGCCCAGCAACTCCTGCAGCATGAAGCGGCCGACGCGGGTGCCGGCATCCACGGTGGTGAGGATGAACAGCGCCTCGAACATGATGGCGAAGTGGTACCAGAGTCCCATCAGCCCGCCGCCGAAGGCGGTGCTGAACACCTGCGCGATGCCCACGGCGAGGGTCGCGGCGCCACCGGTGCGGGAGAGCAGGGTCTGCTCGCCCACCGACGCGGTGAGGGCCTGGAAGTCGGCCGGAGAGAAGTGGAATCCCCACCCCTGGATGACACCCGCTGCCGACTCGACCGACCCGCCCAGCGTGGCAAGGGGGGCATTCATGGCGAAGTAGGTGCCGGGATCCAGGGCGGCCGCGGCGGCCATCGCCATCACGGCGACGAACGACTCCATCAGCATGCCGCCGTAGCCGATGAGCCGCGCGTCGCCCTCACGCCGCACCATCTTGGGCGTGGTGCCCGAGGCGATCAGCGCATGAAAGCCGCTGATGGCACCGCAGGCGATGGTGATGAAGACGAAGGGGAAGAGCTTACCGGCGAACACCGGGCCGCTGCCGTCGATGAACCTGGTCAGGGCCGGCATCTGCAACGGCGGGTGCACGATCACGAGCCCCGCCGCCAGCAGGGTGACGGTGCCGATCTTCATGAAGGTTGAGAGGTAGTCGCGCGGGCAGAGCAGCATCCACACCGGCAGCACCGAGGCGAGAAAGCCGTAGACCACAATGCCCCAGGCGATCGTCTTGGCCGGCCAGGTGAAGAGTGGCGCCAGCGCCGGCGAAGCCGCGACCCACCGGCCACCAACCAGTGCGGCGAGCAGGAGGACCACGCCGATCGCCGACGCCTCGAGCGTCCGCCCCGGGCGCCATCGCTCCATCCAGAAGCCCATCACGATCGCGATGGGGACGGTGCACAGGATGGTGAACACGCCCCAGGGACTTTCGGCCAGCGACCGGGTCACCACGAGCGCGAGCACCGCGAGCAGGATCACCATGATCGCGAGGATGGCCACCATGGCCAGGATCCCGGTGACCGGCCCGATCTCGTTGCGCGCCATCCGGCCGAGCGACTGGCCATCGCGACGCATCGAGGCGAAGAGGATGACGTAGTCCTGTACCGCGCCGGCGATGACTACGCCGAACACGATCCAGAGCGTGCCGGGGAGGTATCCGAACTGCGCCGCCAGGACGGGACCCACCAGGGGGCCCGCGCCAGCGATGGCAGCGAAGTGATGACCGAAGAGCACCCACCTGCCGGTGGGCACGTAGTCGCGGCCATTGGCCAGGCGCTCGGCGGGTGTGGCACGGCGGTCGTCGAGGCCGGTGACGCGGGCCGCCAGGAAGCGGCCGTAGAAGCGGTAGGCGATGGCGTAGGTGCCCACCGCGGCCGCGATGAGCCAGCCGGCACTCACCGACTCGCCACGGGCCAGGGCCAGCACCGCCCAGCCACCCGCACCCACCAGCGCCGCCAGCAGCCAGAGCAGGGAGGTCATGGCCCGCAATGTAGCTTGCCGGGTACCACTCCGGGCCGTACCTTCGGTGTCCCATGCCCATGAATCCGCGCCGTGCCGACCAGGCATGGGATGCCAGCGCCGAAGCGTCCGTTACTACGATGGAGCAACCCCTGCCGCGACCCATTGCCGAAGGCTTTCCGGGCAAGGTGGCCGTCATCACCGGGGGTGCGACCGGGCTGGGGCGCGCCATCTGCCTCGAGTTTGCCCGCCTCGGCTGCGACGTGGCCTTCTGTTATGTGAACCTACCGGGCCGCGACGTGAGTGAGCAGGCGCTGCTCACCGAGACCACGATCTCGTCCCTCGGCGTCCGGGTGCATGCTGCCCGCTGCGACGTGCGTGACCCGCTGCAGGTGGACCGGTTCCTGAGCGACACGCGCTCCCGCCTGGGCGGCCTGCACTTCCTCATCAACAATGCCGGCATCGCGCACGACGGCGCCTTGTGGCGCATGAGCGACGAGTCGTGGCGCGAGGTCATGGACACGAACGTTACCGGCGCCTTCAACTGCATCAGGGCCGCGTCGCCTCACCTTCGCAGCCAGCACTATGGCAAGATCGTGTCGGTCAGCGATCACCAGGCGCATCGTCCGGGGTTCGGCGTCGCCAACTATGCCGCCAGCAAGGCGGCGCTCGAGGGGCTCACGCGCGCGGCTGCCATGGAACTCGGATCCGCCAACATCAACGTGAACGCCGTCGCGCCGGGTTTTATCCGCACGGAGCGCATGAAGATGCTGCCGCAGGAGGTCACCGAGCGCGCCCAGAAGCATTCGGTCCTTGGCCGCCTGGCCGAGCCGGAGGACGTCACCCACGTCATCTCGTTTCTCTGCAGCGACTCGGCCCGGCACGTCACCGGGCAGACCCTGGTGGTCGATGGTGGCCTTTCGCTCGAGTAGCCCGCCGGTCCTGACACTCCGTTTCTCCACCGATTAGTTTCCGCCCTGATTACCGGAGCTGCGCCCACGCGGCTCCAGCCCCTGGATCGTGCGGAAAGGTTTCCCGTGACGCCCATCAGCAGGTCGCGAACAGCCCGGCACACATCGGTGGCGTTACTGATGCTGTCCGTTCTGGCGGTGCCGCTGCTCGCCCAGACTTCGAAGTACCAGAAGATGTATCAGGACCGCGTGCTCGGCATCCAGGCGCTTTCCGGCCAGATCGTCGCGGTCACCCCCATCACGTTCATCGGCGCCGATTCGAGCATCAGGGGTGATACGGCCTTGGTGCTCTACCACAACCGCGTGGCCGGCCTGCGGCACTTCGACTCCCTCTTCGGGGACTATCTCACCAGCGTGCTGCTGGAGACCAAATGGGTCCTGCCACCCGAGTTGCGGATGATCTCGGTCCGGAGTTCGGGCTACTTCCCCGACCCTGACCTCATGGGTCAGGGGGCGATGCGGAACCCGGCCATCAGGAAGAAGACGCCCGAGCCGCTGCAGTCGAAGCTGCGCGCCATCTCGGGTGTCACCAACGCGCGCGCGATCATCATCCCGGCCGGGGTGGTGTTCGACCGCGACTCGACCGGCATGCTCATGGCGAAGGTGTCCGTCGTGCTGGTCGATCCGCGCCTGGGTGACATCAAGTACCGGACGATCACGACCGGGAAGGGCGTCTCCGCCGATGCCGCCTTGCGCGCCGCGTTCGCCATCATGGTGCCGCAGGAATCGCTCCCCGAATGACGACTCACCAGGCCACGCTCATCCAGGGGGATGGGATCGGGCCCGAGATCACCGCCGAGACGGTGAAGGTGCTGGCGGCGGCGGGTGTGTCATTTGAGTGGGAGGACGAGCTTGCCGGGGTCGCCGCGGTGGATGCGACAGGCACGCCACTGCCCGATGCCACGATCGACAGCATCCGTCGTACCCGCCTGGCCCTCAAGGGGCCGCTCACCACGCCGGTCGGGACCGGCTTCCGCTCGGTGAACGTGGGGCTGCGCAAGGCGTTCGAGCTCTACGCCAACATCCGTCCCGCCAGGACGATCATTCCCGGGGGCCGCTACGAGAACGTGGACATCGTGATGGTCCGCGAGAACCTCGAGGGCCTGTACGTGGGCTACGAGCACTTCATCCCGATCGGCGACGATCCACGCGCCGTGGGCGAGTCGATTGCCGTGGTGACGCGAGTGGGCTGCGAGCGGGTGATCCGCTACGCCTTCGAGTACGCGCTGAGGCACGGCCGGAAGAAGGTCACGATCGTGCACAAGGCGAACATCCTCAAGATGGTGAGCGGCCTCTTTCTCGAGGTGGGAAAGCAGGTGGCCGCGGAGTACGCCGGGCGGGTCGCGTCCAACGACATGATCGTGGACAACGCCGCGATGCAGCTGGTGATGCGTCCGGAGCAGTTCGACGTGATGGTCACCACCAACATGTTCGGGGACATCCTGAGCGACGAGGTGTCGGGGCTGGTGGGCGGGCTCGGCCTTGCGCCGGGTGCCAACATCGGGACGCGCGCGGCGATCTTCGAGGCGGTGCACGGCAGCGCGCCCGATATCGCCGGGAAGGGCGTCGCCAACCCGTCGGCGCAGATGCTCGCGGCAGCGATGATGCTCGACCACCTCGGGGAACTGGACGCGGCCCGCCGGCTCCGCCGCGCCATGGAAGACGTGATCGTGAAGGATGCCATCCGCACCCGTGATCTCGGCGGCAGCGCCTCAACCAAGGAGTTCGGCGATGCTGTCGCGCGCCGGGTGGCCCACTGAGGCTCCCTGCATTGAGTGCGGGAAGCGGACAGAGGGGCTGTTGCTCGGCGAGCGGTGTCCGATGTGCCAGGTGCGTCGTGAGCGTCGCGCCGGCCGCCTCGGGGGCCGGATCGCGATCGTTGCCGCCGTCCTGATGGCGGGGTACCTGGTCCTGCGGCCGCTGCCCGGCGGCATGTCGGGGCGTGTGTATGCCGGGGTGGCCGTACTCATCACCTATCTGCTCGTACGGAAGATCGCCACGGTCATCGCGATCCAGATGCTCCCCGACCACCCCGGTACCACGGAGTGAACGTGCCCACCATCAGCACCATCTCGCGCGCCCTGCTGTTCCTTGTGGCCGCCGCACTCGCCCAGGCCCCCGCTGCGCGTGCGCAGACGGGCATCACGGTCTACAACGATGGGCGCGTCCTGGTGCGACGCACGCTGCCGGTGGCGGTACCGAAGGGCACCTCGACCCCGCGGGTGGAACTCGGGCCGGTCGATCCTTCCTCGCTGGTGTCGCTCGACCAGGGCGTCATCATCAACCGGGCGCTGTTCGATGCCGCGGAAGACGAGAACGCAGTGTTGCGCCGACTGGTCGGACGCAAGCTCACGGTCGAACGCGCGAAGCAGGGCGGCGGCACTGAAACGTTCCAGGTGACGCTGCTTGGCGTCGATCCGTCGCGCTTCCTCATGCCCGACGGCACGGTGGCGTTCGGCAACCCTGGCGGGGCGCTGCGCTATCCAGCGGATGCCGTGAGCACGGCGCAGGCCGCCACGCTCACGCTCACGTCGGCCGGTGGGCGGAAGGACCTGCCCCTCGGCTGGTTCACCGAAGGCGCACAGTGGAATGCGAGTTACAACATCGTGCTGGGCGCGAAGGAAGCACGGGTTACCGGTGATGCGGTGATTGCATCGCAGTCGTTCAGCGCCACCGATGCGGACATCCAGTTGCTGGCGGGGAGCGTCTCGCGAGCGACACCAGCGCCAAATGCCAAGTACGACATGGTGCGGGCGCGGGAAGGCGTGATGGCGATGGCGGCTGCCCCCCCGTCACCCGCCGAGGAGGGCGCCGGCGAATTCCACCTCTACACCCTGCCGGGCAAGGCAACCATCCAGCCGGGCAGCACCACCACGATCGCGCTCTTCGACCCCGCCTCGGCGCCATACGAGAAGCGCCTTGTCGTCCGGGGCCAATTGCCATGGTATGGCTACGTGCCGCAGCAGCCGGACGAGCAGACCGTACCGGTCGAGGTGAGCTACGTCCTCAAGCGGCCGCTCAAGACCCCATTCGGCGACAAGCCATTGCCGGGTGGCGTGGCCCGGATCTACAACCCTGACAGCGAAGGCCGCCTGCAACTGGTCGGGGAGGCATCGACGAGCCACTCCGCCCCGGGTGAGGACCTCTCACTCTACGCCGGGAATGCGTTCGACCTCACGGCGAAGCGGGTGCAGACGGAGTACACCACCGTCCCGGAGAAGCGGGGCAACGTCACCCGCACCATCGCGACGCTCGGGTTCAAGGTCACCATTCGCAACGGATCGGACAGCACGCAGTCGGTGGATGTGCGCGAGGAGCGAGGCGGGGAATGGTCGGTGGTGACGAGCTCGGTGCCGGCGGAGAAGGTCTCGTCCAGCGTCACCCGGTTCAAGGTGACGGTGCCGGCCAGGGGTGAAGCAGTGCTGACCTACACGATCCGGGCGGTGTGGTGAAGCCAGTCACGCTGGTGCACCTGTCGGACCTGCACTTCGGCCGGGATTGCGACCTGGCCATGATCGATGCCGTCGAGCGCATCGTGCCCGCGCTCGAGGCAAGCGCGGTGGTGGTATCGGGCGACCTCACCCAGCGGGCGCGTCACGGCGAGTTCCAGGCCGCACGGCGGTTTCTGGACCAGCTGGCGAAAAGCGCGCCGGTGCTGACCCTGCCCGGGAACCACGACGTGCAGTGGTTCGAGAGTCCGTTCTGGATCCTGGGGCGGGAGCGGATGTACGTGAAGTTCCGGCGCTGGTTCGGGCAGGAGCTCACGCCGACCCTGGTCATTCCGGGTGCCGTGATCGCTACGATGCTCACCGGTCATGGCGTGTCGTTCCCGTCGATGACCTTCAACCTCAACGACATGGCCGTGAAGGGCCATCTACCGAAGTCCGAGGTTGACCGTGTTTCACGAATCTTCGAGCAGGCGCCGGCGGATCTTGCGAAAGTCGTGGTGCTGCACCACAACGTGCTTCGGGGGAAGATTTCGCAGCGCATGGGCCTTTCCCGCTGGCGCACGGCGCAGGAACGCCTGATTGCGCTGGCCCCCGACGTGATCATCAACGGTCACGACCACGAAGAGGCGGCCGCACAACTGGGTGATCGCATCGCCGTGAGCACCGCCGGCACCCTGACGCACCGGATGCGGGGCGGGAAGCCGTCGGTGTTCAACGTCGTCCGCATCGACACCGGCACGGTGACGATCCAGCACTGGCGCTGGCAGGGCGACACGTTCGCACCCTCCGACCGGTTCGTCTTCGCTCGTGCCGGCCGCACCGCTGTGCAGGCGCAGGGAGTGACCGCTGTCGCCTGAGGCGGGGCTGAGCATCAGCGCGCCGCCCGAAGAACTCCTGGCGGCGCGGCTCCGCGCGCTCGGGCTGCACGACGTCGCGCGCATCCGCACCCACGAGAATCGCACCGTCATGGTCTCGCTCACCTCGCGTGGCGAACTCCGGGTACACCGTGAATTCGCCGTGGCGCCCGACCGGGTGCTCCATGCCATCGTGCGCTTCGTGGCCCCCCGCACCCGGCGCCCCGACCGGCTCGCCGCCGAGCGGATACTCCTGTCCTGGCCGATCTCGAGCGAGGGCGCCACGCCGCGGCCGCGCGCCGCCGACCAGGTGCGCCCGGGCGAGGAATCGCTGATCGCGCGGCTGGAGAGCCGCTGGCGTGAACTGAACGCGCAGCACTTCGAGGGTGGGCTCACACCGATCCCGATCGGGCTTTCGAGTCGCATGCGCCGCCGCCTTGGCGAACTGGTCTACGACCGGACCACCTTGCGGCCGGTGCGCATCGTCATCAGCCGGCGCCTCCTGAAGCGGCATCCCTGGCGCGAGGTGGAAGAGACGCTGCTGCACGAGATGGTGCACCAGTGGCAGGCCGAGACCGGTGCCAGGGTGGATCATGGTGCCGAGTTTCGTCGCAAGGCGCGTGGGGTGGGGATCGTGCCGCGGGCCGTCGTGCCAGCGACGGGAGTGTGCGGGAGCATCTGGGCGAGGGTGGAACGGCTGGTCGAGTCGTTGAATACTTAGAGACGCCCCGCCCGCGCATGAGCTGCGGCTCGGGTATATTTCCAGGCCGCGAACATTCGACATTGTCACGAGGAACGTATGACAACCGCTGCCGCCACGTCCCAGTTTCCGGGCGTCGATTTCTACGACATGGACTCGCTGCTCTCCGAGGAGGAGCGCGCGGTCCGCGACACCGTCCGGGCATGGGTGGACGACAACCTCATGCCGGTGATCGGCGACGCCTATATCAAGGGCGAGTTTCCGAAGCAGCTGATTCCAGGCATGGCCGAACTGGGTTTCTTCGGCGCCAACCTTCCGGAAGAATACGGCTGCGCCGGCCTCAACAACGTGGCCTACGGGCTCATCATGCAGGAGCTCGAGCGGGGCGACAGCGGCATCCGCTCCTTCGCCTCGGTGCAGGGCGGCCTCGTGATGTATCCCATCTATGCCTTCGGGTCCGAGGAGCAGAAGAAGCATTGGCTGCCGCGCCTCGCGGCGGGACAGGAGATCGGCTGCTTCGGCCTGACCGAACCCGACTTCGGCTCCAACCCCGGCGGGATGATCACGACGGCGCGTGAAACGAAGGATGGCTGGGTGCTGAACGGGGCCAAGATGTGGATTACCAACGGAAGCCAGGCCACCGTCTCGATCATCTGGGCCAAGACCGGCGCGATTGACGATTCGAAGTCGATCCGTGGCTTCATCGTGCCCACCGACACGAAGGGCTACACCGCGCGCGACCAGAAGGGGAAGCTTTCCCTTCGCGCGTCGGACACCAGCGAGATCGCGCTCGAGGATTGCCTCGTGCCGAAGGATGCGATCCTGCCCAAGAGCGGCGGGTTGCGCAGCCCGCTCATGTGCCTCACCCAGGCGCGCTACGGCATCGCGTGGGGCGCGGTGGGCGCGGCCATGGCCTGCTTCGTGGAAGCGGTGAGCTACGCCAAGAACCGGATCATGTTCGACCGGCCGATCGCGCAGACACAGATCCAGCAGGTGCGGCTCGCCGACATGCTGACGGAGATCACCAAGGGCCAGCTGCTGGCTCTGCAGCTCGGGCGTCTCAAGGACGCGGGAACCTTCACGCCGGCGCAGGTGTCGCTGGCCAAGCGCAACAACGTGAACATGGCCTGCGAGTGTGCCCGGGAAGCCCGGCGCCTGCTCGGTGGCAACGGCATTCTCGTCGAGTATCACTCGATGCGGCACATGGCGAACCTCGAGTCGGTCTACACGTATGAGGGCACGCACGACGTGCACGGCCTGATTCTCGGCCACGAGATCACGGGGTTGCCGGCGTATTAGGACGTGAGGACGTGAGGACGTGAGGACGTGAGGGAGGGCAGGCGTCGCGACCGACGCTGCCGCTTTCATGCTGCTCTTCCGCCTCCTTCAGCGTCCTCATTTCGTCTGTGACGTCCGCGAGTCGGTGACGATTCTCGCCCTGCCTCGTATAATATGCGTCTCCGATGAGTGCTCCCCCGCAGAAGCCCATGCAGCACAATGGCTTGGACGTTCTCCACGTCCAGGCCGAGACGTGTGCCGTCTGGTACGAGGCGCACGGCAAGGCGGTCTACAACTACTTCCGCTTCCAGCTGGTCCCGCCCGACGACGCCGAGGACCTCACCGCCGAGACGTTCCTGCGGGCGGTGCGGGCGGCTGACCGCTACGACGCATCGCGGGCCGGGGTCCAGACCTGGCTGCTGACGATCGCGCGGAACGTCCTGATCGACGAGCGCCGGAGCGCGCGGGTGCGGCGGCAGGTGGGCATCGACGAGCTGCGCGACCTGGCGATGGATGAACCCTCGCCGGAGGAGCGGATGCTCCGGCGCGAGGAGGTTGGTGCCGCGATGACCGCCATGGGCGGCTGAGCGGCGAGGATCGTGAACTCCTGAGCCTCCGTTTCGGCGGCGAACTCGAGATCGCCGAACTGGCGCACATGCTGGACGTACCGCGGGCACGGTGCGCACCAGGCTGTGGCGCGCGCTCGAGCGGCTGCGGGAGCACATGACATGACCGGCGAGCATACGGATCGGAACGGCGACCCTCACTTCGTCGAAACGGAACGGCTGCTCGCCGGGCTTCACTTCAGTCCGCGCGCGTCGCTCGGGCCGGAAATCGCCGGGCGCGCGGGACGGGGCGAGTCAGCCCCGGGGGCGGCCAGCGCCGTCGCGCTCGGCGTGCGTTCCGTTCGATGCTGGGCGTGGCCGCGGCGCTGCTGCTGATGGTCGAGCGCCGGCGTCCTCACCTGGAAGACGATTGGTCCACCGGTGCGCGTCGATTCGTGCTGCCAGGACCTCGATGGCGGCGGCACCGCGGACGACGGGTTCGTGCTCGAGGCACGAGGCCGCCAGATCAGCCACCTCCGCCTGTATGAGGACCGGGATGGGAGCCGCACGCTGTCGTCGGCCGACATCGTGCGCTTTGCGCGCGGGGCGGTACCCTGCGGTGAGCGGCGAAAGCGATGAGCCACGTACGACGCGCATCTGCTGCGCCGACCTCGACGGCGAGGGGCCGGCCGATGATGGTGTCCTGATCATGAGCGAAGCGAACGAATCCGTCGTGCTCGCCGCGGTCTACGAGCAGCATCCCGGGGTGTCGCCGCGCCGCTCCGGTAGGATCCTTTCCCACCATTTCATCCGGAACAACTTCAATGGCCCAACGCCTTCGTATGGTTGTGCCCGCTCATCATTGCCGTTCTCACGTTTGCGCCGGGCGTCGCGCGCGCCCAGGTTCCCGACTACCACGAAGAAGGACAGTGTCTACATGCTGCCACCGATCGAAGTGGTCGGGTCGATCCTTCCGTTTGCCGGCGTGAACGTCGGATCGGGAATCGCCGGTGTCTCCACCAAGCTCGACTGGAGCCAGATCGACGGCAACGAGCCGAAGGTGCTGCCCGACGTCGCTGCAGCAGCCGTCGGGCATGTCGACCTTCGACAACCTCGGCTCGCCCGTACAAGATCAACGTCAGCACCCGCGGCTTCTACGCGTCGCCGGTGGTCGGGACGCCGCAGGGTGTCTCGGTGTTCATCGACGGCGTGCGCGTCAACGAGCCCGATGCGGCCGAGGTGAACTTCGACCTGCTGCCGATGGAGCACGTGAAGCGGGTCGAGATCCTCTCGGGCAATGGCACGCTGCTGGGCCGCAACTCGCTGGGCGGTTCCATCAACCTGGTGACGCGTCGCGGCGAGGGTCCGCCCAACGGCGAGATCGAGCTGATGGCGCGGCACCTACGGCTCGTACAGTGCCGAGGGATCGGTGGGCGCCACGACGAAGAACGGGTCTCGACTACTACGTGGGCGGCAGACTACAACTATGAGAAGGGCTGGCGGCAGCGCACCAAGGCCGACCAGTGGCAGGGATTCGCCAATGTGGGCAAGCTGGGCCAGACCTCGGGCATTCGCGGTCAGTTCTTCTTCTCGCATTCCTACGTCGAGACCGCGGGATCGCTGCCGGTAGAGATCTACGAGGTCGAAGCCCGACTCCAACCTCACCGACGGTGACTTCGAGGACCTGAACGGCCTGCAGGCGGCGCTGGCGGGCTACAAGCAGATGGGCAATGGACGCGCATCGTTCAACCTCTACTATCGCTACATGGACGCGAACCGCTTCAACGCGAACCAGCAAGATGATCCCGACACCAGAACGACGCGACCAACAGCGTGTTCGGCGGCACCATCGATTACCGCTTCGCCATTCCGCTCGGACAAGAGCGCCACTCGGCCTGCGGTTCGGCATCGACGGCTCGACGGCCTCGAGCAAGGTGCAGCTGTACGCCGACTCCACCAAGTTTGACGGACCGAATCGTCCTCACGACGGACGTGCAGAGCCCGATCTCCGATATCGCCGGCTTCGCCCTGGCCGACTACACCGTGGGCGCGTGACGCTGTCCGGCGGCCTGCGCTACGACTTCGTCACGATTCCGTTTCACAACCTCGATCGATCCTGCCAACGACACCACGTCAACTACAGCCGGCTCGACCCGCGGGTCGGGACTGGATGTCGAACGCCGGCCACGGCGTGTCCGTCTTCGCCTCGCTCGGCACGTCGTTCCGGGCCCCGTCGCTCATCGAGGTGGCGTGCGCCGACCCGGAGGAGCCGTGCCCGCTGCCATACGCGCTGGGCGATGATCCGCCGATCGCGCCAGTGACCGTGACCACGTTCGAGGGTGGGGCGCGGTATCCAGAGCGGTGCCCTGTCGCTGACCGGGACGGCGTACTACAGCGACGTGAAGAACGACATCTACC
Organism: uncultured Gemmatimonadales bacterium; assembly: GCA_963822925.1. Lineage (GTDB taxonomy): Bacteria > Gemmatimonadota > Gemmatimonadetes > Gemmatimonadales > GWC2-71-9 > JAGGAG01. The sequence continues at coordinate 76,010 of CAWGJN010000001.1, read as the reverse complement.
TCTTCCCGTCCGCCCGATGAAGTCGAGGGCTCGACGATCGCGGGATACTTCGGCAACATCCCCAAGACCCGGCGAGTCGGTGTCGAGATCGGCGGACGCTACGTCATCGGGAAGTCGCATTCGGTCTACGCGAACTACGCGTACACCCGCGCCACCTTCCAGTCGGTGGCGGACAATCTTCTCGATCCTCGAGGACATGGCATCGACAACACGGTCGAACCGGGCGACCTGATCCCGCTGGTGCCGACTCAGCAGTTCAAGGCGGGCGTCAACCTGCGCTTCGACTTCGGCCTCCGGGCGGGCAGCCGACCTGCGCTGGATCGGGGAGCAGGTGTACCAGCAGGACGAGGCCAACAACATGCCCAAGCTTCCTTCCTACTTCGTGGCCGACCTGCGTGCGGGATGGGAACTCGGCAAGTGGGAGATCTCGGGCGTGGTGAACAACATCTTCAACACCACGTACGCCACCTTCGGCACCTTCAACGTGAACCAGGGTGTCCCGGGGCAGCCGATCGAGCGGTTCGTGACGCCGGGCTATGCGCCGCAGTTTCGACTGATCGTGACGAGGGCGTTCGGTACGGACCGCGACTGAGGACCCCCCGGGACGGCCCGACCTCGGACGGCACCAGAAGGGCCCGCCGGCGTAAAAAGGCTTTGACAGAAAGCGCCTCCGGGCCCCACATTGGATCTGGGAGACTGGTGAGTCCTGACCCTTGGAGCGCCCTTCATTGCCTGCTAGAGAGCCGGAGAGCCTGAGCCTTGAGCGCGCCCGCCACCAGGGGCGTGAGGCTTTCTTTTCCGGCGTGTCGGGCGACAATTGCCCGTACCCGGCCGGCACGCAGGAACGAAAGACGTGGTTGACCGCCTGGGACGAGGCGCGCGACTACCGGGAAATGCTGGACCAGCACCTGCTGCGACAGGCCTGACAGGGCCTCAGCGCGCCGCGATGGGCGGGGGCGATCCTCTGGGGTCGCACCCGCTTTTTAATTGATTGTCAATCAACGACTTAGGCCAAATGCTCCCGCATTCTCCCGTCTCCCTAGCGCCCCCTCCCGGTGAGGAGTAGCTTTGCGCCGCCTACCGGGGCAGCAGGCCACGACACCAAGGCTGGGAGTGTGCAGTGAAGATCGCAGTGTGCCTCAAGCGGGTGCCCGACACGACGGCGAAAATCGTCATCGGTGCGTCCCGAACCGCCATCGACGAAGCGGGCGTGAAGTTCGTGCCCAACCCCTATGACGAGTTTGCCCTGGAGGCGGCCATCGCCCTGAAGGAGCAGGCCGGGGCGGGGGAAACCACCGTGATCACGGTGGGCACCGACGCATCACAGGAAACGCTACGGACGGCGCTGGCCATGGGGATCGATCGTGCCGTCCTGCTGCAGTCGCCCGGCTCGGCGGACGGACTGGCCGTGGCGCGCGCGCTGGCCGCCGAGCTCAAAGCAGGCGGATACGATCTCGTCCTGTTCGGCAAGCTGGCCGTAGACGATTACAACCATCAGGTAGGCATCATGGTGGCCGAGCTGCTCGAGCTGCCCTGCATCACCGCCGCCGCGAAGATGACGCTGAGCGGCACCGCCCTAGAAGCCGAACGGGAAATCGAAGGTGGCGTCGAAGTGATGGGCTGCTCGCTCCCGGCGGTGGTCACCTGCGACAAGGGCCTCAACAATCCGCGCCTGCCGTCGCTCAAGGGCATCATGGCGGCGAAGAAGAAGCCGCTGGAGACCCGACCGGTCACGCTCGAGGCCGCATCATTCGAGGTCACCGGTCTCGAGCTTCCGGCCGAACGCCAGGCCGGGCGCATCGTGGGCGAGGGTCCGGATGCCGTGCCCGCCCTGCTCGCCCTTCTGCGCAACGAGGCCAAGGTCTTATGAAGGTTCTTGCGGTCATGGAGCAGCGCGATGGCGCGCTCCGGAAGGTGTCATACGAAGTCCTCTCCGCCGCTCGCGGCCTGGCGGACAGCTCTGGCGGTTCGGTCGACGCCATCGTGTTCGGCGCCGGCGCGGTATCGGGTGCCGAACAGCTGGGCGGCTTCGGCGCCGACCGGGTGCTCACGGCGGCGCACGCCGACTTCGCACTGTACTCGCCCGATGGAGCGGCAGCGACCATCGCGTCGATCGGCACGGAGTATGGCGCCATCGTGCTCGCGGCGACGGCGATGGGGCGTGATCTGGCTCCGCGCGTAGCGGCGCGGCTCGGTGTTGCATGTGCGACGGACGTCACGGCGCTCGGAACCGACGGGGGCGTGGTGACGGTGACTCGCCCGATCTACGCCGGCAAGGTGCTGCAGCACGGCAAGCTCACGGGCAAGACCGCCGTGGTTTCGGTGCGCCCCAACACGTTTCATCCGGTGGAGAGTGGCAAGGCTGGCGCCGTGAGCGCAGTGGCGGTGCCGGCCTACATCGCGCGCGTCGCATCGAAGGGCGTCAAGAAGCCCGATGCCGCCATGCTCGACGTGACGGAGGCTTCGGTGGTGGTGTCTGGTGGCCGCGGGCTCAAGGAGCCGGCCAATTTCAAGCTGCTCGAGGATCTCGCCGCCGCCTTCGGCAACGCGGCCGTGGGCGCCAGTCGCGCCGTGGTCGACGCGGGATGGCGTGACCACGGGGAGCAGGTGGGCCAGACCGGCAAGACGGTGAGTCCGCAGCTTTACATCGCCGTCGGCATCTCCGGTGCGATCCAGCACCTGGCCGGCATGCGCACGGCCCGCACCATCGTCGCGATCAACCGCGACAAGGACGCCCCGATCTTCAAGGTGGCCGATTACGGCATCGTCGGTGACCTGTTCGAAGTGCTCCCCCGCCTCACGGAAGAGGTTCGCAAGATCCGCAGTTCCTGAGGTTCAGTTGGCGGCCAAGGGGGGTCGGTGCAGTTCTTGCCCCCCTATGTGCCGATGCGCCCGATTCTGGCCATTCTCCTCCTGTCTTGTGCAACGCTTCCCGCAACGGCCCAGACCGCGCGGGAGGCTGTGGCACACCCGGAGCTCTCCTACCAGGTGGCCCTGGAGGCCCTGGCCCGGGGTAACGGCGAGGCGGCCATCACGATGCTCGACGCCTCCATCGCCGGCCTCCCGGCCAACGCCCATCTGGCCCTGCACGAGCGGCTGCTTCGGCTGTCGGAGGCGTACATCGTCACGGCTCAGCCGGACTCGGCCGAGGCAATGCTGGACCGGGCGCGGGCCGAGATGATCCTGATGACCGACAGCACCGGCTGGCAGACGTCGTTCGACGCGACCTCGGATGAGCGGCTGATGAAGCTCATGGAGCGAGTGGCGACGGCCGGCCGGCCCACCACGGCGTTCCGGATCCAGCTGCTTCGCGAGGCCCGCGCCGGCCCGCGCAGTCCCGCCCTCGATACCCTCACGGCCTTCAATCCCGCGGTCGTTCCCGAACATACGGCGCTGGTGGTGTACGCCGTGTCTTCTTCGGCGCAGCGGGTGATGCTCCTGGTGGCGACGCGCGAGGGCCTTCGCACCGTGCCGCTCAACATCAGCGATTCGCTCGCAACCCAGATTGCCCGCCTCTGGACTGCCCTTGCCGCGGGATCTGATGCGCCGCGCGACGCGGCGGCACTCTCGAACCAGTTGATCCTGCCCCTGCTCGAGCGCCTTCCGCGCCATGTGAAGCACCTCGCCTTCGTACCCGGTGGGCCACTCCGCGCCGTGCCCTTCGATGTGCTACCGCTCCCTGGCGGTAGAAAGCTGCTCCAGGCGTACGAGACCAGCGTGCTGCCATCGGCCGGGCAGGCACTCGCCTGGTGGGCTACGCCGGGGCCACGCGGAGGGATCCGCATCGTGGCCTTCGGTTACTCCGGTGAGGGTGCCCGGGCCGCAGGTGCCACGGCGGTGGCGCAGGCCCGCGAAATCAGCCGCTACTCCAGGCGCGGGGAGGCACACCTGGCGGATGCCGCTACCGAGGCTGGTCTCCGCACGGCCGACCTCCGCAGCGCCGGCACGGTGCACCTGGCGGTGCCGCTGCGAACGACGGGCACGACCGACCGGGATGACGCTCTTGAGATGGTGTCGTCTCCAGGAGAAGATGGGCTCCTCGATGTCGGCGAGGTGGCCCAGCTCCACCTCGGCACCACCTTCGTGCTCCTTGCCAGCTGTCCGGTGCGGCGTGAACCCGACCTGCAAGGTCCTCCGGTTCCGGCAATGGCAATGGCCCTCTTTCAAGCCGGGGCGCGGTCGGTGGCACGCTGCGCCTGGGGTGCCCCTGCGAGCGTCGCCGACCGGTATGTGCTCGGGCTGTACCAGGCGCTCTCGGAGGGCATGCCCATCGGCGCCGCCGTCCGAGAGGCAAAACTTCGCTTGTGGCGGGATGGTCTGGGTCCCTCGGCCTGGGGGGCCTTCGAGCTAATTGGGGACGCGCGCCTGCGCCTGCCGTTGCAGCAGCCCGGTGCGTCGCTTCTGTGGTGGCTGCTGGCGGCGGCGGTGGCCGGCTGGCTGATCTGGCTCTCGGAGCGGCGGCATCGCCGCCCTCCGGCGGAGGCAGGTCCCGGCTGAGAGCAGGTGTGCCACTTCGGTGGCCGCCTATATTCCAGCCGATGTCCAAGCCCGTTCCCCTCATTGTGGGCGCCGGAGTCGCCGGACTCTGGGCCGCGTGGCGCCTGGCGACCGAAGGCCGCGAGGCGCTGCTCCTTACCAAGGGCACGCTGTCCGACAGTGCCACTGCGTGGGCCCAGGGCGGCATCGCCGTCGCGATCGGGCCGGGCGATTCTCCAGCACAACATGCCAAGGACACCCTCGCTGCCGGGGACGGTCTTTCCGATCCCGAAGCGGTGGAGATCCTCGTCACCGAGGGGCCCGAGCGGATCCGCGAGCTCCTGGCGCTCGGCGCCGCGTTCGATCGAGCGGAGGACGGACGCCTCCGGTTCGGACTCGAAGCCGCGCATACCCGCGCGCGGATCCTGCACGCCGATGGCGACCGCACCGGCGCCATGCTGGTTCGCTGCCTCACCGCCGTAGTGCGGCACCTCTCCCAGATCACGTTGCTGGAGCATTCCGAAGTACGCCGCCTGGTCCGCGAGAATGATCGCGTGGTGGGCGCCATCGTGCTCGACGGTTCGGGTCGCGCGCACGGCATCCCGGCGTCGGCGGTGGTTCTGGCAACAGGTGGCGTGGGGCAGCTCTTCGCCGTCACCACCAATCCGCTCGGCGCTACGGGCGACGGCTGGGCCCTGGCGCACGAAGTCGGCGCCGAGCTTCGCGACCTGGAATTCCTGCAGTTTCATCCCACGGCGCTCAAGCTGCCCGGCGTAAACCCGGCGCCCCTCATCTCCGAGGCGGTCCGGGGCGCCGGCGCATTGCTGGTGGATTCGCAGGGCCGCCGGTTCACCCTGGATGCCGATGCGAGGGGTGAGCTAGGTCCTCGCGATGTGGTGGCCCGCGCTGTGGCGGAGGCCGACGCCGCCGGGGGCGCCTTCCTCGATGCCCGCGCCATCACCGACTTCGCCACGCAATTCCCCGGCATCCACAAGATGCTGCGCGGTGCCGGACTGGATCCCGCGCGCGACCTGCTGCCGGTGGCGACGGCCCTGCACTACGCGATGGGCGGCGTCAGCACTGATCTCGACGGGCACACTTCCCTCGCCGGCCTCTGGGCCGCGGGCGAGGTGGCCTGCACCGGCGTTCATGGGGCCAACCGCCTCGCGTCGAACTCGCTGCTCGAGGGACTGGTGTTCTCGGACCGGGTGGCGCGCGAAGTCGCCGGTGAGCAGGCCAGCTTACGGATTCCGGAAAGCATCGCGGTGATGGAAGCCGACGCCGACACCGGTGCGGACGCCGGCTATGACAGCGTGCGTCAGGAGATGCGCGAGATCATGACCCGCGGTGTGGGGGTGGTGCGGACCGAGGCGAGCCTGGCTGATGCTCAGGCGGGACTGACCCGGCTGGAAGAGCACACACCAGCCTCGGCGTGGCGGACCCACCGGCAGTTGAGCGTGGCGCAACTCATCACGAAATCGGCGCGCGGGCGACGCGAGAGCCAGGGAAGCCATCGCCGGGCCGACTTCCCGCCGCGGCCGGCGAGGCAGCCACTGTGACCCTGACCCTTCCCGTCATCGAACCCACGCGACTGTCGGCCGAGCGCATCGCCGAATTGCAGGACGAGATCCGCCGGCTCGCGCAGGAGCGCGACGCGGTGGTGATTGCGCATAACTACCAGCGACCCGAAGTGCAGGACGTGGCGCATTTCGTGGGTGACTCGCTCGGTCTCTCCCGCGAGGCGGCAAAGACCGACGCGGCCGTCATCGTTTTCTGCGGCGTGCACTTCATGGCCGAAACCGCCGCGATCCTTTCGCCGGGCAAGCGGGTGCTGCTGCCTGACCTCGCCGCCGGCTGCTCTCTGGCGGCCACGATCACCGCGGCCGACGTGCGGAAGTGGAAGGCGCGCTTCCCGGGTTACATCACGGTGGGGTACGTGAACACGACCGCCGAGGTGAAGGCGGAGCTCGACTACTGCTGCACCAGCGGCAATGTGCTGGACGTGATCGACGCGATCCCGGCGGAGCAGGGAATCCTCTTCCTGCCCGACTTCTTTCTCGGGGCGCACGTGCGCCGGATGCGCCCCGACCGGAACGTCGAGGTGTGGCTGGGCGAGTGCCATGTGCACGCCGGCATCCGCCCCGACCGGCTGGAGGAGGTGCGACAGGCGCACCCGGACGCCGAAGTGCTCGTGCATCCGGAGTGCGGGTGCGCCGGCCAGCTGATCTACGCGATGGGGCAGGGAGATGTGCGCCCGGAAGGGCTGCACATTGCTTCCACGGAGCGCATGATCCAGCTGGTTCGCGAACGACCGGCCAGCGAGTTCATCATCGCGACCGAGACCGGCATCATGCACCGCATGCAGAAGGACGCTCCCACCAAGCAGTTCCTCGCCGCCGATCCCGACGCGGTGTGCGCATACATGAAGACGATTACGCTCGAGAACACCCGCGATGCGCTGCGGCTCGACCGTTACCATGTGACGGTTGCGCCGGACATCGCGGCCCGTGCGCGCGCGGCGGTGGACCGGATGGTGGCGCTCGGGCCGAGCGTCGCCCGCAAGCCCGGCGACTGACCGGACCCTTCCCCGACAGGCGGTGGGGCGTGGAACAACCCTACGATGTGCTGGACGACGCCGCGGCGCTCGCGCGGCGGGCCCTCGCCGAGGACGGCGTAAGGGACGTCACCAGTCTCGTCACGACCTCGCCGTCACTCAAGGCGCGCGGCGTGCTCGAGGTTCGAACCGATACCATCCTGGCGGGCACGAGGTACGTCGACGCGGTGCTCGCGGCGTGCGCCGTACCGGCTGCCACCTGGCAATTTCACCAGGGCGACCGGATGCTGGCCGGCACCGTTGCCGGTACGGTGAGCGGGTCGCTCCGGAACATGCTCCTCGCCGAGCGCACGCTGCTGAACCTCCTCCAGCGCGCGTGCGGGATTGCCACCATGACGCGCCGCTACGTCGAGGCAGTGGCGCACACCGGGGCCAGGATCCTTCACACCCGGAAGACGGCACCGGGGCTTCGGGTCTTCGACATCGACGCGGTGCGCGCGGGCGGTGGCGGTTTGCATCGCGTAGACCTGGGGAGCACCGTGATGGTGAAGGACAACCACTGGCGCGCGTTGGCGCAGGCGGGCCGCCCTCTTTCCGATGCGCTGGCACAGGCACGCGACCTTGGAATCCTGGAGCTCTACGTTGAAGTGGAGTCGCTGGGACAGGTGGACGAGGCGTGCGACGCCGGGGCAACGCGATTGCTCATCGACAACCAGACACCGGCTACCGTGGCCAACTGGGGGGCACGCGCGCGCGGCAGGCGGCCGGGCATCGAGATCGAGGCCACCGGCGGGATTACGCTGGAGAACGTGGCGCGCTACGCGCAGGCCGCAGCAGACTTCATCTCCATCGGGGCGCTCACCCACAGCGTGGTGGCGGCTGACGTGAGCCTTGAACTTCGTGAGCAGTGAACGGTAAACGGTGAACCGGGGCTGAGCCGATGGTTTCCCGTTCACCGTTCACGGTTTACCGTTCACGCTTCTTACCAGCCTCGCAATCCTCTCCACTCCCGTCTTCACGGTCGCCTCGTCCGGCCCGAATGAGAACCGCGCGTACTGCCGGAACCGGGAAGGACGGCCCGCGCGTCGTTTGCCGGGGTTCACGTCGAAGAACTCGCCCGGGACGCAGATGACCTTCTCGTCGAGCGCCGCTTTCAGGAACTGCATGCCGTCGTTGAGCGGCTCCGGCAATCCCGACAGGTCTCCCCAGCAGTAGAACGTCGCCTCGGGTGCCGTGTCGAGCTTGATGCCGGCGGCGCGCAGGCCCTTCATCATCAGCTTCCGCTTGCGGCGAAAGGCCTTCTGGATCGCGGCGGTCTCCTGCAGCACGAGGGCAGGCTCGAGCAACGGCAGTGCGGCGCGCTGCAGGGGCTTCGACCCTCCGCCGTCGAGAAAGCTGCCGGTGCTTGCCACCGCCTCGATGACCTGCTTCGGCCCCACCACCCAGGTGCAGCGCCAGCCGGGATAGCGCCAGTTCTTCGTGAGCCCGTCGAAAATCACCACGGGATCCCGGTTCACGTCTTCCACATGCGTCGCCGCCGACACCATTGACCACTGGTCCTCGGCTCCGGTCCACACGTAATGGGAGTAGAACTCGTCGAGCAGAAGGGTGCACTGAAGGTCGCGCGCGGTGGCCACCCACTGGTGGAGCGCATCACCCTGGATCGTCTGTCCCGTGGGATTATTCGGGTTCGACAACAGCACCGCCGAGAGCCCCTTGCCGAGGATCTCGCGGCGGAGGTCCGCAGCGGAGAAGCGGTAGCCGTTTTCGGGATCGAGCAGGATCGGGATCGAGGTAAACAGCTTGAAGATGTCGAGCAGTTCCTCGTAGGCGGTGTAATCCGGCAGGAAGTGCCCGAGGTTCACCTCGCCCAGTGCGGCGACGGCGCGCGTGAGCGAGCTTCGCCCTCCGCCGCAGATGCAGACATTCTCCGCCTTGTACTGCGACTTCATGCCCCGCCGGTAAAGCGAATTGTAGAGCGCGGCGACCGATTCGCGGAGGTCCCAGATGCCCGGCACCGGCGCGTATTCCTGATCGTCGACGTCGATGGCCACATGTTCCACGCGCGGTGGTCCTCCCGGCAGCGGCCCCGTTTCCGGCTGGCCCTGGCCCAGGTTGCACCAGTCGGGATGGCCATACCGGTAGCCGCGCCGCGCCGCCTCGGCCATCACATAGATGACCCCGGTGAAGGGCACGGCGCGGAAGCCCGGAACGGGGGAAGGCGTGTGCATCGTGCGCGGAATGTATGCGAACGCCTGATGCCGGGCCGAGGCTATATTCTCGGGCGCCTGATGAACACTCCTTCTTGACCCGCAGGGAGTCACCGTTGGCCCGCATCCTTCCCGTGCGTCACCAGCCCGCTCTTCCCGTCGATCGCCTGATTCGCCCCGATGCTCCCGGCGCCGAAGCGATCGAAATGGACGTCCTGATCGTCGGTGCCGGCCCGGCGGGGCTTGCCTGTGCCATCGAACTTGCCCGCCTGGTCAAGAAAGACCAGGACGCGGGTGGAGGCATGCCCGACCTGAACATCGGCGTGCTGGAAAAGGCCGGCGCACTGGGTGAACACTGCCTCTCGGGCGCGGTCGTGAATCCACGCGCCTTCAAGGAGCTCTTCCCCGAGAAGAAACCGGAGGACTTCCCCTTCCGGCAGCCGGTTGGAGGCGAGGGGGTCTACTTCCTGTCCGGTCACTCGTCCTACAAAGCTGCCGACCCCTCCAACGATGCGAAACCACGGCTACTATACCGCCTCCCTCTCGGAAATGGTGCGGTGGCTGGGCGACGAGGCCGAAGCACTGGGGATCAACCTGTTTCCGGGATTCCCGGTGGATTCGCTGCTGGTCGACGGGCCCAGGGTGAGGGGGGTGCGCACCGCGCCATCCGGCCTCGACCGGGATGGCGAGCCAACGGCGAATTTTGCGGAGCCGACCGACCTGACCGGGCGGATCACGGTCCTGGCGGAGGGAACCCGGGGTCCGCTGGGACAGGCGTATCGCGCGTGGCAGGGGATCACATCCTCCAACCCGCAGATCTTTGCGCTCGGGGTGAAGGAAGTCTGGGAGACGAAACGTCCCCTCGACCGGGTGATTCACACCCTGGGGTGGCCCTTGCCAGCGGACGCTTTTGGAGGCACATGGATGTATCCGCTCGGGCCTTCGCAGGTGTCCATCGGCCTGGTGGTAGGACTCGATTATCATGATGCATCGCTCGACGTGCACGAGATGCTCCAGCGTATTAAGCTCCACCCGCTCTTCCGGCCCTACCTGGAAGGGGGCGAGCTGCTGGAGTGGGGGGCGAAGACCATCCCGGAGGGGGGATACTTCGCCCTTCCGGGCCGGCGCTCGGGCGACGGACTCCTGATGGTCGGTGATACCGCAGGGCTTGTGGACGTCCCTTCCCTGAAGGGGATACACTACGCCATGCAGTCGGGCATCTATGCGGCCAGGGCCGCATTCGAGGCCCTCAAGCGCGACGATGCATCCGGCGCCGCACTCTCCGCGTACGACCGTATGCTCGACGACAGCTACGTTATGAGCGACCTTTACCGCACGCGGAACATGCGGCTGGCGTTCAGGGATGGCCTGGTGATGGGCGGTGTGAAGGCGGGGCTGATGACGCTGACGGGGGGATGGTTCCCCGGCGGCCGGATCGCCATGCCCCAGGACGCGGAGGCGCCGCGCGAAGTGGTGCCGGCGGTTCCGTTCGTGCCCGACAACGTGTTGACGTTCAGCAAGGTGGATGCGGTCTTCAAGTCCGGCAATGCCACCCGGGACACGGTCCCATCGCACCTGATCGTCGGCAAGGACATTCCGGGTGAAGTCGCCGAGTTCTATTCACATCTCTGCCCTGCCGGCGTCTACGAGCGGGTTGGCGATTCGCTCATGGTGAATGCACCAAATTGCGTGGACTGCAAGGCGACTGACGTCCTTGGCCCACGCTGGACACCTCGTGAGGGCGGAAGCGGCCCGAAGTATCGCCTGATGTAACCCGGGGTGTTAGTCCGGTTCTTGCAAAGTGCGCGCGCAGGCTGTAGTGTCCCCAAGCTGGGAAGCTGCAACAACATGAGTCACGCCGAAAGCTCGGGAGAATTCGGTTCGCCAGGATGGTGGGGGCGCGTGTGGCGCGACCCCGATCCGACCATGCTCGACGCCGGGTCCACCGGCGAGCGGGTAATCGCCTGGATCCGCGTCGTGGCGGCACTGGCCCTGCTCACCGTTCCGGTCGGCCGCGTCATTGCATATCCCGAACAGTCGGAAAACTGGATCGGCGCCGCTGTCACGCTGACCGCGCTGCTGCTCTCGATCGCGGTCTTTTTCGCGGTGCGGCGCGACCAGCGCCCGCGGTGGCTCGGCGCCGTCTGCACCGTGTTCGATGTCACCCTCATCAGCGCGGCCCTGTTGAGCTACCTGCTCACCAAACAGCCGCTATTGACCACCAACTCACGGGTGGTATTCGAGTGCTATTTCCTGGCGTTGGCTGCCACGTGCCTGCGGTACGATGCCCGCTTGTGCATCCTCTCGGGCGGCCTCGCGATCGCGGAGTACCTCGGGCTCGTGTTTCTGGCCCAGAGCATGTACGACCTCAGCACCATGACGGAGGGCATCCAGCAATACGGCGAATTCGACTGGGGCAGCATCTGGTCGCGCGTCATCGTGCTCGGTATCGCCTCGTTCTTCAGCACCGTGATCGTGATGCGGGCGAAGGACCTGCGGAAGCTCTCCTCGCTCGATCGGATGACCGGTCTCTTCAACCGGGGACACTTCGACGAGCGGCTCGGCGCCGAGCTCAACCGCGCGCAGCGGATGCAGCAGCCGCTGTCGGTGGTGATGCTCGACGTCGACCGCTTCAAGGAATTCAACGATCGTTTCGGCCACTCGACCGGCGACGTGGGCCTTCGCACTATCGCTGACCGTTTCCGCCTGATGACGCGGCGCAGCGACGTGGTGGCCCGCTATGGCGGGGAGGAGTTCGTGTTCCTCCTGCCCGACACCAGCGCCGACACGGCGTTCGACAAGCTGGAACAGATCCGGGCCTCGGTGGAGGGACTCAAGATCACGCTCCCCAAGGGACATGGCGAGGCGTCTCTCACCGTGAGCGCCGGTATCGCCACATTCCCTGCAGACGGCACCAACGCCGAAGACCTGATGGACGAGGCGGATGCGCGGCTGTTCCGGGCCAAGGCGGGTGGACGGAACCGCGTGGCCGGGCGGCTGACGCTTGGCCCCACCCGTCCGCCCCAGCCATCGGGCCTGGAACTGACAGGCTAACGCGGCAGTGGGGCAGGGCGACAGGAAGTGAAGGGTGACCCGAAACGGTCACCCTTTGTCGTTTCGGCCTGTGAATTGCCGGACATTTCCAGCACCATGCGCTTGCCACTGCAATTGATCGCACTCTGCTGCCTTCCTGCGTCGCTTGCGGCGCAGGGAGCCAGGGTATCCTTTCCGCCGCCCCCGAATGCCAGCCAGTCGGTGCTGCTCTCGCTGCGTTCGCTCGCGCGCGCCGAGGAGCGCTATTTCGAGTCCCGGATGCGGTATGCGACGGGCCTCGACTCACTTCGATTCACACCCGAGCAGGGCGTCACGGTGGTCGTCATCTCGGCGACGCAGAGGGGGTGGACGGCGAAGGGAATGTGGGACAAGAGTCCGGGGCGAAGTTGCGTCGTGTTCTTCGGATACTCCACCGACGTGAAACTCCCCATCACTGAATTCGAGGGTCGACGCCCCAGGCGCGAGGGCGAGCCAGTGTGCGACCCGATATAGCCGGCAGATTTGCCCTGCCCCGGGCCTCGCGATAGCTTCACGCCCGGGAGGAAAACATGACCAAGACCGCTGCTGTTTCCGCCGTAATCGCCATCGTTGCCCTCGCACCATTCTCAACCGTCCGCCTGCTGGCCCAGACCGGTACCGAGATCGCCGGCGTTGCCGTGCCCGGCACCGTGGAGGCGGGGGGGCAGTCGCTCGTGCTCAACGGCGCGGCGCTGCGCAAGAAGTCGATCATCAAGGTCTATGTCGCCGGGTTGTATCTGCCGGCCAGGAGCGAGGACGCGAATGCGATCCTGGCCAGCGACGCGCCCCGCGAGCTTCGGATGCAGTTCGTGCGCGACGTGGGCAAGGACAAGATGTGCGAGGCCTGGGACGAGAGCCTCAAGAACAACACGCCGGACGCCGACGCCCAGTTGCAGGGCGAGTTCAAGGAACTCTGCGGCTGGATGCAGGACCTGAAGAAGGGCGACGTGATGTCGTTCACCTACGTGCCGGCGACCGGCACCACGGTGGAGATCGCGGGGCAGAAGAAGGGCACCATCACGGGGAAGTCCTTCGCCGACGCGCTCTTCAAGTCGTGGATCGGCCCCAAGCCCGGGCCGGGCGAAGGCTTCAAGAATGACCTGCTCGGCGTGAAGGATTGAGCTGCGAAGTTCGCAGTCGAGAAGGGAGGGTGCATGCTGCTGCCGAACCTGATGCACAACGTCGAGGTCAAGGCGGACCGCCTGGCCGACGAGCTGCTCAACGACGTCGCGACGAACCCGAGAACCCGGTCCCTCCACCAGATCGGCCGCGACGAACTTCGCCGGGCGACCTACGATCTGTACCACAATCTTTCCCGCTGGCTGGCCGAGCAGGACGAGGGCCACATCGAGGTGGCGTATACGGCGCGGGGGCAGGAGCACGCCCAGCGCGGCATTCCGCTCGAGGAGGTGGTATACGCCCAGGTGCTGGCCAAGCGGCACCTCTGGAACTACATCCGGCTGAATGACATGGCCGAGACGGCCCTCGAACTGTACCAGGAGGAGGAGCTCGCGCTCCTGATTGGAGACTTCTTCGACAAGGCGCTGTACCACACGGTGCGAGGCTACCAGCGCGTTGGTCGACCGTGATCCTCACAGGGAGTGGAGCGATGAGGGCGATGTTTCTTGTGCTCGGGATCCTGTGCGTGGGCGGAATTGCCTCGGCGCAGGCACAGGCCACGCCGTTCGGGCTGCGGGAGGGAATGCCGAAGAGCGATCTCGAACTTCTGATTGGCCCGCTGTCACAGCAGGATGGCACACCGCCGACGTACTACGCTGCGCACGTTCCCAAGCCGCACCCGGAACTCACGGTGTACGCGGTGGTAGTGGGCGACTCGACCGGATTGTGCCAGGTGGTGGGAGGGAAGCTGATCGACTCGACCGGGGTGACGGATATCGAGGCCGACCGGGTGTTCAACGAACTGAAGGGACAGCTCACGTCGAAGTATGGCAAGCCGTCGGGCAGCGAGAAGTCGCAGGTGCGGTGGCTCAAGATCAGTGACGCCACAATCCCGAAGAACCTGGACGCGATCACCCTGAGCGCGGTCCCGCAGTCCACCGGCGCGAACCTCGTGTCGATACGGTACCGCTTCGCCAACGCGAACCGGTGCGCAGCCCCGGCGCCACCGGCGGGCGACCCGGCGCGTGACGCGCTGTAGCGCCTCGGGCTAGCGGAGCAGTTCCTCGATCCTCACCGCGGCATCCGTGCGCTCGTCCCGGTACTTCACGATAACCGGCGTGTAGAGCTGCACGCCGGCCGCCGCCCCCGTCCCGGTGCGCACGGGACGAGAGCCCGGCACCACCACGGCGCCCGCCGGGATCTCCAGCGGGCGTTCGCCTTCCCGGCGGTAGACCTTGTCGTACACCAGGTCGTAGACCGGTGTCGAGCCGGTGAGGATGACCCCCGGCGCCAGCACGGCGCGCTCGCGCACCAGCGTTCCCTCGTACACTCCGCAGTTGCCGCCGATCAACGCGTCGTCCTCGATGATGACCGGGAGGGCATTGGCGGGCTCGAGCACGCCGCCCACCTGCGCCGCGGCAGAGAGGTGCACCCGCTTGCCGATCTGGGCGCAGGAGCCGACGAGCGCGTGGCTGTCCACCATGGTGCCCTCATCGACATACGCGCCCACGTTGATGTACATCGGCGGCATGCATACGACGCTGCGCCCCACGAACGCTCCGTCGCGGATGGCCGATCCTCCCGGCACCATGCGGATGCCGTCAGTGATCCGGAGCCGCCGCAGCGGCCAGGTGTCCTTGTCGAAGAAGGCGAAGGGCCCCCCCTCCGCCACCGGCACCACGGCGCCGAGCCGGAAGCCGAGCAGGATGCCGGCCTTGACCCAGCTGTTGGCATGCCACTGGCCGTCGTCGGCTCGCTCCGCCGCGCGAATAGTGCCGGTGGCCAGGGCCTCGCGCAGTGCGTCGATCGCCTCCCGGGCCGCGCGCTCCTCGCCCGCCGGTACTCCGGAGACAAACCGCTCGATGCGCGACTTGAGGTCGTACGTTGCCGTGGCAGTCATGACGAGAGCCTCACGTTCAGGCGGGCGAGTTCCTGGCGCAGTCGCGCGACCGTCGCGGCCTGGGCCGGCACCAGTGGCAGGCGCAGCACGTTGCGGATGCGGCCCATGGCGGCAAGCGCCGCCTTGACCGGGATGGGATTGGACTCAACGAAATTGGCGTCGAGCAGTGGCTGCAGCTTCCACTGCAGCACGCGGGCACCCGTGAGGTCGCCATTCCGGGCGAGTCGCACCAGTTCGGTCAGTTCGCGGGGCAGTTCATTGGACGCAACGGAGATGAGGCCGTCACCGCCGCAGGCACACAAGGGCAGGGCCATCCAGTCATCACCGGAGAAGATGCGGAACCCCGCGGGACGCAGGCGGAGAAGCTCGAGCGCCTGGTGCATGTCACCAGCGGCTTCCTTGATGCCGACTACGTTCTCGTGGGCCGCGAGGGCGGCCGCCGTGACGGGGAGGAGGTTCACACCGGCCCGGCCGGGCACGTTGTAGAGCACCACCGGGCGGGCGCTCGCCTCGGCCACGGCCTCGAAATGCCGTATCAGGCCGTCCTGCGTCGGGCGGTTGTAGTACGGCGATGCGCTGAGGATGAGATCGGCGCCGGCATCGCACATCCGGCGCACTTCTTCGACTGCGCGGCGCGTGTCGTTGCTGGTGGCGCCGGCCATCACCGGCACCCGGCCCGCCGCGACCTCCTGCGCAACGGAGACGACGCGGGCGCGCTCGTCGTCCGTCAGCGTCTGCGCTTCGCCGGTGCTGCCGCACGCGACGATGAAGTCGATGCCCTCGGCTACCTGCCATTCCACCAGGCCGCGCAGCGCCGGCCAGTCCACGGCACCGTCATCCGTGAATGGGGTGACGATCGCGGTGCCACAGCCGGCCAGTGTCGTCATGAGCGCTTCCCGAAGAGCACGTCCTCGAAGGTAAAGACTCCCGTGCGGCCCACCAGCCATTCGGCCGCGAGCACGGCGCCGCTGCCGAAGACGCTGCGGTCCCGGGCCACATGTTCCAGCGAGAGGCTCTCGAAAGGACCCTCGTAGCGCAGTTCGTGCGTTCCGGGAACCGCGCCGGCGCGGATCGATGTCACGGGAAGGTCTCCGCTCCCGGTTGCCCTGGCTGCGCGCTGGATGGCGAGCGCCGTCCCCGAGGGCGCGTCGCGCTTGAGCCGGTGATGGGTCTCCACGATCAGCCCTTCGAACTCGGGCCGGTTCTGGAACGCTGCTGCCATGGTCCGGGCCGCGTGCAGCATGACCTGGACGCCGATGGAAAAGTTGGCCGAGATGAGCAGCGCGCCCATGCGGGCCCGGGCCAGTGCCTCGAGGGAGGGGATCTGCTCCTCCCATCCAGTGGTGCCGCACACGACCGGCACGCCCGCCGCGAGGAGCCGGGCCACGTTGGCCGGCGCGGTGCCCGGCGTGGTGAACTCGAGCGCAACATCGACGCCGACGAGCCGCGCGGGCGTCAGCGCTGCACCGCCGGCATTCTCGTGACTTCCCACCATGGCGGCCACGGTATGTCCCCGCGCATCCAGCGCGGCGTGTACCGAACGGCCCATGCGGCCGGTACCCACGACGACAGCTCGCACTCAGTTGCTCCCGAAGAATTCGCGGTGAAGGCGCTGTACGATCGCGGGCCCGTCGGCCTCCCGCACCACGAACGTCAGGTTGGTGGCCGACGCGCCCTGTGAGATGACCTCGATGTTGGCCGGCTGCACGGCGCCGAACACGCGGGCCGCGAGACCGGGCGACGACAGCATGCCGTGACCCACCACCGCGACGATGGCCCGGCCCTCGTTCACGGTGACCTCGCCGAGCGGCGCCAGGTCGCGCACCAGCGCGTCAAGGCGGCTCGCGTCCTCGACGGTGAGCGATACACTCACCTCGCTGCTCGCGAGCACGTCCACCGGCACTTCGTGGCGCTCGAACACCTCGAACAGCTGGCGCAGGAAGCCGTAGGCGCCGAGCATGCGCGGCGCGCGCACGTTGACGAGTATGGCACCGGGTTTCCACGAGATCGAGCCGATGGGGCCATCGGCCCGAAGCGCGGAAGCGCGGGTAAGCCCGATGATCGTGCCGGGATGATCGGGATGCTGGGCGTTCAGGATGACGATGGGAATGCCCGCTGCGGAGAGAGGCAGTTGCGTGGCGGGGTGAAGCACCTTGGCACCGAAGGTCGCGAGCTCGGCCGCCTCGTCGTATGTCGCCGAGGCGAGGGTTCGCGCCTCGGGCACTATGCGCGGGTCGGCCGTCATGAGGCCGTTGACGTCGGTCCAGATCTCGACCCGGAGGGCATCGAGGGCCGCGCCCAGCAACGATGCCGTGAAATCCGATCCACCGCGGCCGAGAATCGTGGGGCGGCCTGCGGCCGTGGCGCCGATGAAACCCTGTGTGAGCGGAATGCGGCCCGCGGCGAGCAGCGGCGCGAGCACTGCCTGCGCGACCTTCCGGATGACGTCCAGCTGCGGGGTGGCCCGCCCATGGCGATCGTCAGTCACGATGACCTGCCGGGCATCGATCCAGGTGACTGGCAGACCGGCGCCGGCGAGTGCGGCCTCCGCCAGATAGGAACTCCAGAGTTCTCCCTGACCGAGCAGCAGGTCGCGCTCGGCCGGGCTCAGGACCCTTCCCACTGCGGGCCGCAGGAGCCGGCGCAGTTCCGTGAAAGCCGCATCCAGGGCCGGCAGCGCCATCGCACCACCCACCAGGTCTCCGGCCACGGCGCGATGCCGGTCGTGCAGCGTCTCGAGAGTCGCCTCGAGCGCTGCACCATGACCCTGCCGCACGCTCTCCGCCAGCGACACCAGGTTGTCGGTGACCCGGGCCAGCGCGGACACCACCACCACCGGCTGCTCCTGCCGACGAGCAGCGACGATTCTCGCCAGGCGGAGCATGGCTGCCGCATCCTGCACCGAGGTGCCGCCGAACTTGCAGACGATCATCTGATGTCCGTCACGCGAGGCGCCCCTCCGCGCGCAGGAGCTCGGCGATCTGCACGGCGGCGCCGGCGGCACCGCGCACGGTGTTATGCCCGAGCACCACGAAGCGAATATCCAGCAGCGCGCATGGGCGAATGCGTCCCACCGTCACCGCCATTCCGCCGCCGCGCTCGATGTCGAGCCGGGGCTGTGGCCGGTCGGGCCGGTGCTCGATTTCGATGACCGGGCTGGGTGTGCTCGGCAGCGTGCGCACCATGTCGGGACCGGCGAAGCGGCTCAGGGCCCGCGTGACCGCGTCCACAGAGGGCCTGTCGCGGAAACCGGCTGAGACCACCTCGAGGTGCCCGTCGACGACCGGCACCCGGTTGCAGTGTGCCGAGAGAACGATCTTCCCCGGCGTAATGCTGCCGTTGCCAAGCGTGCCGAGGAGCTTGAGTGTCTCGCGCTCCATCTTCTCCTCTTCGCCGCCGATGAACGGCACCACGTTGGCAAGGATGTCGAGCGAGGCAACCCCCGGGTAGCCTGCGCCCGACGCCGCCTGCATGGTGGCTACGAACACCTTCTCGAGGCCGAAGGCGGCATGCAGCGGCGCGAGCGCCAGCGCCAGCGCCGCGGTTGAGCAGTTGGGATTGGCGAGGATCGCGCCGGTCCACCCACGCTCGCGTCGCTGGGCATCGATGAGATCGATGTGCCGGGAGTTGACCTCGGGTACCACCAGCGGCACGTCGGGCTCCATCCGATGAACCCGCGTATTGGTGATCACGATGGCGCCGGCCCGGGCAAAGGCCTGCTCGACGTCGCCTGCCACCTCGGCATCGAGGGCGGAGAAGATGACGCGCGCCTCGAGGGGCGGGGCGCAGCGCTGCACCACGAGGTCGGCGACGCGGGTGGGAAGGGGAGTGGCCTCGCGCCAGCGGACGACCTCGCCGTAATTGCGCCCGGCGCTCTGCTCCGAGGCGGCCACTGCCACAAGCTCGAACCAGGGATGATCCGCCAGCAGGCGCACGAACTTCTGCCCCACCGTCCCGGTGGCACCCAGCACGGCGACGGGAATGCGGGCCGTCATGCGCCACTCCGTGCCAGGAGGTCCCGAGCCAGCCGCTCGTAGAGCGCAATGCCTGTCTCGAGATCGGCCTTGCTGATGCGTTCTTCCTCCGTATGGGCCACTCGGATCGATCCCGGCCCCAGCTGGTAGCCCTCGCCCCAGCTCGAGAGGAAAGGCAGGTCGCTTGCAAAGCTCACCACGGTCGTCTGCCATCCTTCCGGCGCGGTCGAGAGGACGCTGGGGATCTCCAGCGGATAGGTGACCGTGACGCGGGTCTCGAGTGCCGACTCGATGGCGCGCTTGAGGCCGTCATGCGGCCGCACGGTGCGGAAGAGAAGCTCCGCGCGGGCTTCGTCGGGAATCACGTTGGGCGCGCGGCCGCCCATGATGCGCCCGATGTTGAGCGTGGAGTTGCCCAGCACCGGATGGGACGGGAGCGGGATGCGCTGCACACGCTGGAGTGTGTCCAGCAGCGGCACGATCGCCGACTCACCCTCGTCGGGATAGGCCGAGTGGGCGGCCCGGCCGGTCGCGATGAGGTTGGCCCGAAGCACGCCCTTCTGCCCGATGGTCAGCTGGTTCTGGGTCGGTTCGCCATTGATGAGGAACCGCCCTCGCGGCTCGAGCGCCGCGGCGGTCATGGCCCCCTCCGACCCGTTCTCCTCGCCCACCACGAAGAGCAGGCCGATGCGCGACTCGCCGGCAGCGCGCAGCCGCTCGGCGGCTGCGATCATCCCGGCCGCAAGCCCCTTGGCATCGCAGGTGCCGCGGCCATGCAGCCAGGTGTCGTCCTCGCTGAGATCGATGAAGGGCGGCACGGTGTCGAGATGGGTGGAAAACACCACGACCGGATGGCCAAGGTGGGCATAGACATTGAACCGTCCGGGATCCACCGGCTGGCGCACGACGGTCCAGCCGCGCTGCTGCAGCCAGGCGGCGAGAAATCGGCCACCGGGCCTTCACGGCCGGTGGTCGAATCGATGCGGACGAGCGCGCGTGTGAGTTCCAGGGCGTCCATGACACAGAATGCCCCGCCTGCGCTATGCGCGGCGGGGCTCAGAAGGTGATCGCGACCTTGACTGCCGTCAGCCGTCCCTGAGCTCCGCGCGCACGCGCGCCTTCTTGCTGGTCGCCCGCTTGAGGCCGGGTGCGAGCCAGGGGTGCGCAGTGCGAAGCTTCCGGGGCAGCGTGAACATCGTTACCAACAGTAGGACCTCTCTCCTGCCGCCGCAAGCGGATGCGTGCGCTGTTCACCGCGCCGCGACCGCGGTTTCAGCGTCGCGCGCGGCGCGCCGGCCTTCATCCACCTTGACGAAGAGCAGCATCACCCCGCCCACCACGAAGAACGCCACGACCGACAGGATGGCGTTGCGGCTCGACCCAGTGAGACGGATCGAGATGGCGAAGAACAGGGGCCCGAAGATGCCGGCGAACTTCTCGAACACGCTGTAGAAGCCGAAGAACTCCGCCGACTTGTGTGCCGGGGTCATGGAGGCGAAGAGCGACCGGCTCAGCGCCTGGGTGCCGCCCTGGACCAGGCCCACCATGGCCGCCAGCACGAAGAACTGGGTGGCGGTACGCATCTGGTAGCCCACGATGCTGATCAGCGCGTAGACCACGAGGCCCAGCAGGATCGCGGGCTTGGCGCCGATGCGGCCGGCCAGGGCACCGAACAGGAAGGCACAGGGCACACCCACGAACTGCACGATGAGGATCGCGAGCATCATCGCCGTGTCGGGAATGCCGATCTCGGCCCCGTACGCCGTGGCCATCTTGATGATGGTCTGGATACCGTCGTTGTAGATGAGGAACGCGGCGAGCAGGAGGAACGCCTGCCGGAACTCGCGCAGCGAGCGGAACGTCTCGCGCAGGCGCGCGACGGCGGCCCGGGCGGGGTTCTCCCTCAGCGATTCATTCCGCTCCACCAGGCGCGGCGGCTCGGCCACGCGCCGGTACAGCGGGATCGCAAAGACGAGCCACCAGATCGCGGTTGCTACGAAGGTGAGCCGGGTGGCGAGACCACGCCCCCCGGCACCCAATCCCACCGCCTGGGGAAACTGGATGGCGGCGAGACAGCCGGCCAGCAGGATGCCGCCGCCGATGTATCCCAGCGCATAGCCCGCGCTGGACACGCGGTCGATGTCCGCCGGGCCGGCGAGGCGCGGGAGCAGCGATTCGTAGAACACGAAGCTGGTGGTGGCGCCGATCATGGCGAGTACGAACAGCACTGACGCGAGTCCCAGGTCGCCGGGACCGATGAAGGCAAATCCGGCGGTCGCCACGACGCCCAGCAGCATGAAGCTGAAAAGCAGTCGGCGGGCAACGCCCAGGTAGTCGGCCACCGCGCCCAGCATGGGAGAGAGCAGGGCCACGATCGTGAGGTAGATGGTGTTGAGGTCGGCGTATCGCGCCGTAGCATCTGGGGGCGAAAGCAGGCCTGCGGGAACTCGCGCAAAGAATATCGGGAACACCGCCGTCATCACGATGGTCTGGAATCCGGAGATGGCCCAGTCGTACATCGCCCAGGCGCGAAGGTCTGGTCGGTCGAGGCCGAGGCGCCCCAGTATTCCGGAGGTCGTCATGGCCGGAAGCATAGCAGGCCGGCGGCACTTCGAGCCGCCGGTCCCGCCGGCGTGGCTCAGCCGCTGGCCACGGCGTCGCGGCGACGGCGGATCAGCGACGCGCCCACCGAAATTCCCAGCGTCAGCACGATGACGCCGAGTGCCACCGGCGTCGACAGCACGAACCAGGCACTCGCCGCCATCTTGATCCCGATGAACACGAGGATGAGCGCCACGCCCACCTTGAGGTACTGGAACTTGTCCAGCGCTCCCGCGAGCACGAAGAACAGCGCCCGCAATCCGAGGATCGCGAACACGTTCGAGCTGTAGACGATGAACGGGTCCTTCGTCACCGCGAAGATGGCGGGAATGCTGTCGATGGCGAAGACCAGGTCGCTCCACTCCACCACCAACACCACCAGGATGAGCGGCGTGAAGAGGCTCTTGCCGGAGACGGTCCGACACCTGAAATGGTCGCGGTCGTACCCCGGCGTGATCGGCAGGAAACGCCGGGCAAGACGTACCAGCGGGTTCTTCTCGGGCTCGATCTCGGTGCCGTCCGTCCGCAGCATCCGGATGCCCGTGATGATGAGGATGCCGCCGAAGACGTAGATGATCCAGTGGAACCGGGCCAGCAGCAGCGCGCCCAGCCCGATCATGATCGCGCGCATTACGATGGCGCCGAGAATGCCCCACTTGAGCACCTTCGGCTGCGCCAGCGCCGGGACGCCGAAATACTGGAAAATGAGAATGAAGACGAACAGGTTGTCGATTGAAAGCGACAGCTCGATCAGGTAGCCGGTGAAGTATTCAAGGCCGTGCTGTGGGCCCTCCCGCCACCAGAGAAATCCGCCGAAGATCACCGCCAGCGCCACGAGTCCCGCACTCCAGGCCGACGCTTCTCTGACACTGAGGACATGCCCCCGCCGGTTCAGCACGCCCAGGTCAACGACCAGGAGGACGATGACCAGGGCACTGAAGCCGATCCAGACGATCGGGGGATGCGCGCTCACGCCGATAACCGGACCATGGCCTCGAGCCGCGCCACACGCTCCTCCGTGGGCGGATGCGTACTGAAGAGCCTGGACATCCCGCCCCCGTAGGCTGCCAGCGGATTCACCTGGGCCAGGGTCGCCGCGGCGGGCGAGACGTTCATCGGGATCTCGTGCGACAGGCGATCGAGCCGGCGGAGCGCGTTGGCCAGCGGCATCGGGCGTCCCATGATGTCGGCGCCAACCCGGTCGGCCTCGAATTCGCGCTGCCGGGAGATGGCGAACTGCAGGATCATCGCGCCGATCGGCGCCAGCAGGAGGAGCGCGATGCGCGCGAGAGGATGGGTGTCATCATCGTCCGGTCCGCCCCCGAACATCAGCATGTAGGGCAGGTTCGAAAGTGCGCCCGCGATCACCGCGGCCACCGTCGAGATGAGCATGTCTCGGTTTTTCACGTGCGCGAGCTCATGGGCCAGGACACCCTCCAGCTCATCCGCAGGCATGTACTTGAGGATGCCCTGGGTCACCGCCACCACGGCGTGCGAAGGGCTCCGGCCGGTCGCGAAAGCGTTTGGCTGCTCGGCCGGCGTGATGGCAAGACGTGGCATGGGAAGGCCGGCCCGCTGCCGCAGCCGGTCGACCATGGCATAGAGCTCGGGTGCTTCCTGCTGCGTGACCACCTTTGCGCCATACATGCGGAGGATGAGGCGGTCCGAGAAGAAATACGATCCCAGGCTCATCAACCCGCCGAAGGCGAGCCCGAGCAGGAGACCCTGCGAACCACCGAGCAGCTGCCCGGCCAGCACGCAGAGTGACACCAGCCCCGCCAGCAGCACGAAAGTCTTGACGTTGTTCATCGAACAATCTCCTGCGGCGGCCAGGCCGCCAAAAAAACAGAGCGAGACTTCGTCCGCCCGCCCTGCAGCGTGGACGAAGGTCTCGCTCTGAAGCCCGAAGGCCTCCTGCCGGTCCGTGCCCGCCGAGGCGGACAGTCTTGACGATACCGGCATCCGCTTTTGCGCGGACGAACTACTCCCCTTCTGGTGGCAAGAATATAGCGGTTGCCGGGGGCGACGTCAATCAGCGCAAGCCATTGGAGAGCAATGAATTACATCGGAAGATCGGATCGGCGGGCCTGCAGTTCCCTCCGGACTCGCTGGAGCAGCTCATCCCGCCCGTTCAGTGGAAGCGAGCCGTCCGGCAGCACAACGTCGGCGTAGGCCCTGGCGGGCTCCACGAATTCCTGGTGCATCGGACGCACGGTCGCCTCATACTGTGCCAGCACACTCTCAGGTGTGCGTCCGCGCTCCAGCACGTCGCGGCTGATCCGGCGCCGCAGGCGCACGTCGTCCGCCACATCCACGAACACCTTGAGGTCGTACAGGTCGCGCAGGGCCGGAGAACTGAAGCTGAGGATGCCCTCCACCACGATGACCTCTCTCGGCTCGATATGTACCGTGCGCGATGCCCTGGTGTGGAGGGCGAAATCATAGACCGGCTTCTCGATGGGCTCGCCCGCCAGCAGCTGGCGCAACTGGGCGATGAGGAGCGGAAAGTCGATCGTGTCAGGGTGGTCGAAGTTGACGCGATCGCGCTGCGCGGGCGTCATGGCGTCGAGCGGACGGTAGTAGGAGTCGATGTCGATCAATACCCCGTGCCCGCGGATCGCGTCGATGATCGCACGCGCAACGGTCGACTTCCCGGATCCGGTACCGCCGGCGATGCCGATGAGGAACGGGCGAAGCAGGTTGTGCCCCTGGCCTAGAAGGGCGGTTCCGCCTGGTGGCGGGGATCATCGAGCAGGATTGCCGAGGCCCGTGCCCCGCTTGGCGTCTCGAATTGACCCTCGGGGATCACCAGGAGCGCGTTGGCCCTCACCATCGACGTGAGAATGCCCGATCCCTGCGGACCAGTGAGACGGGCCTCGAGCCCGGCGGGCCCATCAGCCAGGACGGCACGCAGGAAGTGCTGCAGCTTCGGCTTCACGGTGACCGGCTCGGCCATCGTCGCCGTGATGCCGCGACGGAACGGCAGCGCATGGCCGCACATCTTCCGGATGGCCGGACGGACGAAGAGCTCGAAGGTCACCATGGTGCTGACCGGATTGCCCGGCAGGCCTATCCAGGGCACGTCGCCCAGGAGCCCGAACCCCACCGGCGCGCCGGGCCGCATCCGCAGTTTCCAGAACTTCTGGCTGGCGCCCATCTCTTCCAGCACCGGCCGCACGTAGTCGTGCTCCCCCACGCTGATCCCGGCGGTAGTGACCAGGAGGTCGGCCTCCCGCGCGGCGGCGAGGTGCTCGCGGAAGCTTTCGCGGGTGTCGCGCGCCACGCCGAGATTGACTGGCTCGCCGCCCGCCAGGCGTACCAGCGCCATGAGTGTGTGGGTGTTGCTGCTGGCGATCTTCCGGCCGCTCAGGATTTCTTCGGGCTGGTCGATGTCGACGATCTCGTCGCCGCTGCCCATGATCGCGACGCGGGGCCTCCGATGCACCAGCGGATGGGCCACGGCGAGTGATGCGAGCACGCCGAGCTCCGCCGCTCCGAGCAGTGCCCCGGCACGCAACACCACTGCGCCCCGCCTTACGTCCTCGCCGACATGACGGAGATTCACACCCGCGTCTCGATCCTTGAAGATCGAGACAACCTGACGGCCCTCGTCGGTGTCCTCCTGTCGCACCACGCCATCCGAGCCCTGCGGGAGCGGCGCGCCGGTGAAGATGCGGGCACATTCGCCGGGGCCGATGGTTCGCATGGGGAAATGGCCTGCGGGGATCTCCTCTACCACCTTGAGGCGCACCGGCGTGGCCTCGGACGCGCCGCGCACGTCGTCGGCACGCGTGGCATAGCCGTCCATCGCCGAGTTGGTCCACGCGGGAATGTCGAGCGGACTGGAGACGTCCTCGGCCAGCACGCTGCCGAGCGCGTCGTCGAGCGGTACCCGGAGGGCGGGCTGGGGCCGAACGTCCTCGAGAATGCGGAGCGCGGCTTCGCGCGCGCTCAGCGGTACCGTCACCCGTCGAGCTCCAATCCCTCATCCCACGCGAGCGTGGCGAGCAGGTGGAGCCACATCGTGTCGCGAAAGTGGATCACCCGGCAGCTGGCGCGGTAGGCCTCGTCATCCGTGAGCAGGGCGACCCACCGGTCCCGCTCGGGCAGGTCTTCACTGAAGATCGGCGTGGGTGAGACTTCCCGTCGCCAGACCTCGATCTTGGGCACCGGCGCGCGCTTGAAGCCTTCCACCAGGATCACGTCGGCGTCGGGGAGATATTGCCGGGCGAGCGACACCGGGTCATAGAGGTCGGGCACGCGCTCGAACAGCACGCGGCCCTCGGGTCCGGCGAGCAGCACGCGCTCGGCCTTTCCCTCCTGGAAGTGCCGCCAGCTGTCGGTGCCCACGGCATCGAGGTTGGCGGTGTGATGACCGTGCTTGATAGTCATGACCCGCTTGCCCCGCCGCACGAATTCAGCGGCCAGGGCCACCGTCAGCGTGGTCTTCCCGGCGTTCTTTCGTCCGATGATCGAGATGAGACGCGGGCCTGCCATGACGCTTCAGCCTCCGCCAGGTCATTCGCGGTGTTCACGTTGAAGAACGCGAGCGCAGGGTCGACAAGCCCCGAAACCGACTCGATGGGGAGGATACCGACCCTGATGAAACGATGGAAGCCGATCGCGCGAAGGTCGCCGTCGGCAAGGCTTCGCTCAATGGCGGCACGGCAGGCGGGCCCATAGGCGGCGCAGAGCGGCTCGACCCCGCGGGGGCCCCCGCTGGAGGGGAGGCACGCGTCGGCCTCCTCGAGCCCGCGGGCGAGCGCTTGCAGCAGCGGCGCGCTGACGAAGGGCATGTCCCACGCCACAACTACCACTGGAGCCGGGCCCCTGACCACCGCGGTGTAGAGGCCGCCCAGCGCGCCGAGGCCCGGCCGGTCATCGCTCACAACTTCGAGGTCGGGTCGCCAGGCGGCCGCGCCAGGCACATTGGCCACCAGCAGCGGGGGCGGGCCGAGGCTGATCAGCGCGTCGGCCACCCGGTCGAGAATCCGCCGACCACCGACCATCTCGAGGCCCTTGGGCCGTCCCTCAAACCGGGTCGCGCCACCGCCGGCGAGGATGACGCCGCGCACGGTCAGTAGCGCCGTCCGTGCTTCTTCTCGAGCACGAGGTCGACGCCCACCAGGATGCTGAACTGGGTCTGGTACTTCGTCTCCGTGGGTGGCACGATGCCCTGAAAGTCCGTGGGGCCGGTGACCACGGGCAGGCCGAAATAGGTCGCGCGGCCTTCGATACGGGCGTGATATGCCTTCGACAGGGGAATCGTCACCCCCGCGCCAAGGGCGAA
This sequence comes from uncultured Gemmatimonadales bacterium, assembly GCA_963822925.1. GTDB lineage: Bacteria > Gemmatimonadota > Gemmatimonadetes > Gemmatimonadales > GWC2-71-9 > JAGGAG01. The sequence continues at coordinate 48,814 of CAWGJN010000001.1, read as the reverse complement.
CTGGGCGCTCACGGACGACGACCCCTGTGAGGGATAGATCGTGACGTACACCGGCTCGAGGTCGTCATTGATGTAGTTACCCGTCAGGTCAGTGGTGCCCCGGCTCACGAGGAGGACGCCGCCCTGCAACCGCAGGTAGGGGGAAACCACCTGCCGGCTTGCGGCCCGCAGGATGACGCCGGCGGAGACGGCGGTGGAGAGCGCCGAAGAGCTGCCACCGTTGATGGAACCGCAGACTGCCGCGTTGTTGATCGACCCCGAGTTGCTGAGGAGCGTGCAGCTGTCCTCGGTCGCGATGTCGATGAAGGTTAGATCGAAGGTGAACCCGAGAGCGGGACTGCGGAAATAGGTAACTCCGAGCTCGGCGGTCCAGGTGCCCTTCAGGTCGCGTTGCAGAGAATAGAGGTCGAGCCCGTCGAGGAAGACCGGCTGCGAGCCGACCGCCCAGAGATCCCTGCCGAAGGCGTAGCCGGCGCTCACGGTAAAGACGAGGCGTGTCTGGTCGCCCTGCTTCTGGGCCGCCAGTGGCGGCGCTGCCAGTGGGGTGGCGGCTAGCAACAGCAGGAGGACGGGAAGTCTCGTGCCCATGAGTGTCTCGGCTATCCGGGTCGGTGTTTCCGTGGGGACGTCGCCCGGGTGACCGGGAGACACACCGCCGTCAGGTGCTGCCCGCCTCGCCCGACAGGGTTGCATCCTCCGTAATACGCACGAAATCGAGGTTGAGTTCGGCTGGCAACCGGGGCAGCAGCCGGCGATACACATAGTCGGCGATGGCTTCGCAGGTCGGTAGCGTACCCTGTCGCCCGAACTCGGGGACGTCGAGGTTGAGATGCCGACCTGCCAGCGGCGCACGAACCACCAGGTCGAGCAGCCGATCCAGCTCGGCCAGGTCCATCACCATGCCATGGACGAGTGGACCGCTCACCTGCACCGTGCAGATGTAGTCATGGCCGTGTCCCGCCGGATCGCTGAGCGGCCCGAACGCCTCGAGGTTGCGGGCGTCGGTCCAGTCGGGCCGGCGCAGGTGATGCAGCGCGAAGAACGTCACCGACCGGGTGAGGCTGCTGCGGAGGTTCATTTGCTCAACGAGAAGTTGAAGCTGAGCCCCGCGAGGAACCAGCCCGACGCGATCCACTCGCCGCCGGTGCCGATGATCGGTTCGAACCCGTCGTAGTACTGATGGGGATACGAGAGCTTGTACAGCGGCATGCGGGCCTCGAGGCGCAGGGCCACCATGTTGGCCAGGTATATCCGAGTACCAGCATAGGGCGTGAAGATGAACCGCACGCTGCTCCGGTAGAGGGAGTCATTCGGCTCCGTGGAGGAAAAGCCGGCGCCGAGGCCAATGCCAGCGTAGGGCGCGATGTGATGCCAGGTCTTGTTCGCGGTGAAGTTGAACTGCAGCACGCCCTCGGGTATCCAGGCCTCGACCTGTACTGGGCCCGTGATGCGGGCGTCGCCCTCCGCGAACGGATCGATGACGTTGCGCTCGAGGTCGGGCCCGTAACTAACGCCGAGACCGAACGAAATGAACTTGTTGGCCCGCAACTGGAAGCGGATGCCATACATCCACCCGTCGTGCGCGCCGACGCCGAGCGTCCCGCCGCTGCCGTCAAAGTAGCTGGCGTAGGCGGTGAGGTTGTTGCTGTAGAGAATGTCGCGATACGGCGACTTGGCCGGCTCGTGGCCTACCTGGGCCACGGCGGGTGCCGCGGGGATCGCGAGGAGTAACAGAAGTGCCAGGCGCATGCAGCTCACGGAAGACGGAGGTCGCGGCCGGTCATGTCGTCCGGAGGCTCGAGGCCGAGAAGCCCGAGCACGGTCGGCGCGACGTCGCGAAGGGAACCGCCAGTGCGAAGAGGGCCATCGCCCCCGGTGACGGCAACGAACGGAACTGGATTGGTGGTGTGCGCGGTATGGGGACCGCCGGTGGCGGGGTCGATCATCATTTCACAGTTGCCGTGGTCGGCGGTGACGAGCACCGCGGCCCCCGCCTGTTCCGCGCTCTTGAGGACGCGGTCGAGACAGGTGTCGACAGTCTCCACGGCCTTGATGACCGCTGGCATGACGCCGGTGTGGCCCACCATGTCGGCGTTCGCGAAGTTGCACAGCAGGAAGTCATGCTGCCGCTTCGCCAGGGCGCCGCACAGTGCGTCCGTCACCCCGGACGCGCTCATCTCGGGCGCCAGGTCGTAGGTGGCGACGCGCGGCGACTGCACCAGCAGCCGCTCCTCGCCCTTGTACGGAGGCTCGAAGCCGCCGTTGAAGAAATAGGTGACGTGGGGATACTTCTCCGTTTCCGCGGTGCGGAGCTGAGTGCGCCCGTTCTCGGCCAGGACCTCCGCCAGGATGTGCGCGAGCGTGAACGGCGGAAAGGCCGGCGGAATGGGAAAGGTCTGGTCGTACTGCGTCATGGTGGCGCATCGCACCGCGGGCCGCCGGCCGGTATCGAATGCGGAAAATCCCTCGACACCGAAGGCGGCGACAATCTGCCGCATCCGGTCGCTCCGGTAGTTGAAGAAGAAGATGCCGTCGCCGTCCTTGACCGTGGCGACGGGCAGCCCGTCGCGATGATGCACGATTGGCCGGACGAACTCGTCGGTTTCCCCGCGCTGGTAGGCCGCCTGCACCGCGAGCACGGGGTGTTCCGCCGCGATGCCGATGCCGTGGGCAATGGCATCGTAGGCCGCGCGCGTACGATCCCACCGTTTGTCGCGGTCCATTCCGTAATAGCGTCCCGTGAGCGAGGCCACATCGACCCGACTGCCCGCGATGCGGCGCATGTCGAGCAACAGGGTGCGCACCACCTCGGCGCCAAGCGTGGGGGCTGAATCGCGGCCGTCGAGAAAACCGTGAATGGCGATGTGCGGGACCTTGAGCCGCACGCCCAGCTCGACGCAGGCGAGCAGGTGGCGGTCGAGTGCATGCACGCCACCGGGGCCGAGCAGCCCCACGAGGTGCAGCGTGCCGCCGCTCTGCCGAAGCCACGTCCCGAAATCCTGGAGCACCGGAAGCTGGTAGAAGTCGCCCCGGTCGATACTTTGCGAGATGCGCACGAGGTCCTGCGGCACCACGCGGCCGGCACCGAGATTGAGGTGACCCACCTCGCTGTTGCCCATCTGGCCGGAGGGCAGTCCCACCGCCAGTCCGCTCGCTTCGAGGAGCGTACGCGGGTAGCCATTCCACAACCGGTCCCACGTGGGCGCATTCGCGAGCGCGATGGCGTTCCCTTCACGCTCGGCGCGGTGGCCCCACCCGTCGAGCACCACGAGCACGACCGGTCCGTGATGTCCGACGTCGTTTGACATGCTTCTCCGCGCCGTCTAAGATGGGCCATCGTGATCGGAGCGCCGCAATCTAGTCCTCCCTTCCGCTGGCATCCAGCCGCGCTGGTGGTGTGCGCGATCCTCGCGACACCGCTGGCCGCGCAGCAAACGAAAAAGCCGGCGGCTCCTCCGTCGTCGTCGTCCGCAGCCCCTCAGCCGGCTGCCCCGGCGATGCCGGATGCCGTTGAACTCGCCAACCAGGCCGACGTCTTCCTGCAGCCCGGCGCCGTTGCGCTCGGCAGTCTCGCGTCGGGCACCAGGGGACGCGTGCTGGGCCAGAGCGGCGAATGGGTGCGGGTGCGTTTCGAGGGATGGGTGCGCGCGTCCGACCTGCGGCCCGAGAGCGGCAGTGCCGCGCTCGGGGTGTCGGCTGCGGAGGTGCGGGCCGATCCCACGCGCTACGTGGGCAAGACGCTCGACTGGCGGATGCAGCTGGTGAGCATCCAGACCGCCGATGAACTCCGGCCGGAAATTCCGGCGGGCCAACCCTACCTGCTGATGCGTGGCCCGTTGCCCGAGCCGGGGTTCGTGTATGTGATGCTGCCCCGCTCGTCGGTAGCCCGGTTTCGCGCTCTCCCACCGCTTGCCGAGCTCACGCTGCGCGTCACCATCCGCGCGGCGAGTACGCGTTACCTCCCGACTCCCGTCGTCGAACTGGTGGCCGTCGTCGACAGCATCGGCCGCTGATGCTGGCGCATCTCTCCGCAGCGGCGGGGACCTCGGAGATCTCGTCCCTGCTGCTGGTGCTGGCCGCCATGCTGGCGCTCGCCAAGGTGCTGGGCGACCTCTTCGAGCGCATGGGCCAGGCGGCCGTGATCGGCGAGCTGCTCGCCGGCGTCCTCCTCGGGCCATCGGTGTTCCGGCTGGTCGATCCGCATTCGCCGGTGGTCGAGGCCTTCTCCGAGATCGGCGTGGTGATCCTGCTCTTCCAGATCGGCCTCGAAACCGACCTCCGGAAGATGCTCAAGGTGGGCTCTGCCGCTTTCGCGGTGGCGATGGTGGGCGTGTTCGTGCCCTTCTCGCTCGGATACGCCGCGAGCCATGCGCTGGGGCTGCCGCCGCTGGCCGATCTGGTGCTGGGTGCGACGCTGACGGCCACCTCGGTGGGCATCACCGCGCGGGTGCTCTCCGACCTCGGGCGGCTGCAGGATCCCGAGAGCCAGGTGGTGCTCGGCGCCGCCGTCATCGATGACGTCATCGGCCTCATCATCCTGGCGGTGGTGAGCGATGTCGTGGCCGGCGGCGAGGTGACCGCGGGCAACGTCGTGCGCAACACACTCACCGCCTTCGGCTTCATCATCGTCGCCGTCCTGGTGGGCGGCCGGGTGGTGCCGCCGCTGGTGCGAGCGGTGGCACGCTTCGGCAAGGCCCCGTCATTGCCGGTCATGGCACTGACGCTCGCCTTCATCATCGCGGTGCTGGCCGACCGGCTTGGGTCGGCGATGATCATCGGCGCCTTCACCGCCGGCCTCCTCTTCGCGCCCACGCCGCAGGCGCACCAGATCGAGGAGGGTGTGGTGCGCATGGGCTACTTCTTCGTGCCCCTGTTCTTCGTGCATGTGGGAGCGCTGGTGGACGTGAAGGCGTTCGCCGACCCGCGCGTGCTGCTCGTGGGCGGCATCCTGATCGTGTGTGCCGTGGTGGGCAAGGTGGTGGCGGGCTGGGCGCCCTTCTGGTGGAAGGGACGGAAGCTCGTCATCGGCGTCGGGATGATTCCGCGGGGCGAGGTGGGCCTGATCTTCGCCACCGCGGGAGTCACCAGCGGGGTGCTCGACGACAAACTCTTTGCCGCCTGCGCCATGATGGTGATGGCTACCACCTTCCTCGCCCCGATCCTGCTCAAGCAGCTGCTGAGCAAGCAGGAGGGTGGCCCGCAGCAGGATGAACCGGGCAGTGCGGACCTGGTGAGCCGGGTATAGGGGGGCGGCAGGATTGGCGGGGGAGGGGTGAGGGAGACACTTTTCAGTCCTGGCCGCGTAGTGGCGGCGACCCCGGAGGCACCAATGAACGACCTGCTGAAGCAACGCATCCTTCGCGCCCTCGATACCCTGCCTGACGACCGCGCGTACCAGGTGCTCGATTTCATCGAGTTCCTCGAGAGCCGCTACGCCGAACGTCAACGTCCCACTGGCTTCCTGGCCAAGATCACCGAGACGGTGGAAGACACCATGCGCGCCGGCAAGCTCCCGATCCAGGCGATCTCGGGTACGATGGGACTCATGGACAGCGCCACGAAAGTGATGAAGGGGCTCGCGGCGGCGGGCCAGGCGGTGGTGGACGAGGCGATCAACGTAGCCCAGTCGCCGCCGAGCCGTCCCGCGTCTTCCACGCCCAAGCCGCCGGAGAAGCTGGAACCACCACGCGAGAGCGCGAGCTGACGCTCGCGCGTCCGCGCACCACCTACCCTCACCACACCAGCACATGACCAGCCCGCACGACGCGCCCCCCGCGCCGGCACGCGACCAGTTCGTTCGCGGCATCGGCCCCCTCGCCGCCACCTCCCTCGTGGTCGGCTCGATGATCGGCTCGGGCATCTTCATCGTGTCCGCCGACATCAGCCGCCAGGTGGCGAGCTGGGGGCCCGGCGGCTTGCTGCTGGTGTGGGTGCTGACGGGCCTGATGACGATGGCGGGCGCGCTGGCCTACGCCGAGTTGGCGGCGATGCTGCCCAACGTGGGCGGCCAGTACGTGTTCCTGCGGGAAGGCCTGTCGCCGTCCGCGGGGTTCCTCTATGGCTGGACGCTGTTCACCGTGATCCAGACCGGCACGATCGCCGCGGTGGCGGTCGCCTTCGCCAAGTTCCTCGGCGTGCTCCTGCCATCGGTGACACCCGACGTGTTCCTGAAGCTCGGCACGCTCAACCTGCCGGGCGGCGCCATCGAGCTCGGGCTCTCGAACCAGCGGCTCGTGGCGGTGGCGATGATCGCCGTGCTCACCTTCGTGAACATGCGCGGCGTGCGGCTCGGTGCCGCGATCCAGACGATCTTCACCGTCGCCAAGGTGGGCGCCCTTGCGGCGCTCATCGTGCTCGGGCTGGTCATCTTCCGGCAACCCGCGATTGCGGCGATGAACTTCGACACGTTCTGGGGCGCACAGCCGTGGGGCCTCGCGATGCTGCCGGTGGTGGGGGCCGCCATGGTGGGTTCGCTCTTCTCGAGCGATGCGTGGAACAATGTCACCTTCGCCGCTGCCGAAGTGCGCGAGCCGCAGAAGAACCTGCCCCGGGCGCTCGCCTATGGCACCGGGCTCGTCAGCGTGCTCTACATCCTGGCGAACGTCGCGTACCTCAACGTGCTGCCCTTTGGTGGCCAGCCCAACGGAGCCGATGCCTTCGAGCGGGGCATCAACTTCGCGTCACAGGATCGCGTGGGCACCGCGGCCCTCGAGGCGATGCTCGGGCCGACGGGCGCCATCGTGATGGCCATCGCCATCCTCGTCTCCACCTTCGGCTGCAACAACGGCCTGATCCTGGCCGGCCCACGAGTGTACTACGCGATGGCACGCGACCGCCTCTTCTTCCGGCGGGCCGGCACGCTGCATCCCACGCACCACACGCCGACCTTCGGCCTGCTGGCCCAGGCGGCATGGGCGATGGCGCTCTGTCTTACCGGTACCTACGGGCAGCTGCTCGACTACGTGATTTTCGCGGCCCTCATCTTCTACCTGCTCACGACGGTGGCGCTGTTCCGCCTCCGCCGGCTGCAGCCCGACCTGCCACGCCCGGTGAAGGCATTCGGCTACCCCGTGGTACCGGCACTGTACATCCTCGCGATCGCATTCCTGCTGGTGGTGCTGCTGGTGGATCCGGACAAGCGGAAGTTCTCGGCGTTCGGCCTGCTGATCGTGGCGCTGGGGATCCCAGTGTACCTGCTGTGGCGCCGCGCGGAGCGCTCCGCGCCGGAGGGATGAGGGGTCCTCGATCGCTTGATTTCGGGTGCTCCGGGGCGTACGCTTCAGGATGTTGCCTCCCGGTACTTCCGCAGAGCGAATCGCCGGCCCGTCCCACGATCGTCAGCGCCTGACATGAGCCGGATCCGACCCGGCATCGCGCTCACGTTCGACGACGTGCTGCTCATGCCCAGGCACTCGAGCGTCCACCCGCGCGATGTCTCCATCGTCAGCCGCTTCACCCGCACGATCCCGCTCAACATCCCGTTCGTCGCCGCCGCCATGGACACCGTTACAGAGGCCGACATGGCGATCGCCATGGCCCGGTCCGGCGGTATCGGCGTGCTGCACAAGAACATGTCGATCGACCGCCAGGCGGCGGAGGTCGACCGGGTCAAACGCAGCGAGAGCGGGATGATCATGAACCCGATCACGCTCGGCGCCGAGCGTCCGCTGCGTGAGGCGCACGGACTCATGCGCCGCTTCAAGATCTCCGGCGTCCCGATCGTGGACGGCGAGGGACGGCTCATCGGCATCATCACCAATCGCGACCTGCAGTTCGAGCGCAATCTCGACCAGCCGATCCGCGACGCGATGACGAAAGAACACCTCGTCACCGCGCCGGTGGGCACCACGCTGGACGAGGCGGAGCGGATCCTGGCGAAGCACCGGATCGAGAAGCTGCCGGTCGTGGATGCCGGCGGCGTGCTCCGCGGCCTCATCACCGTGAAGGACATCTTCAAGCGGCGTGAGCATCCCGACGCCAACAAGGACCAGCACGGCCGGCTGCGCGTGGCGGCCGCGCTCGGCACCGGGCCCGAGGCGCACACCCGCGCGACAGCCCTGGTGCAGTCCGGGGTCGATGTGCTGGTGATCGACTCGGCGCACGGTCACAGCGATGGCGTGCTCATGACCGTGGACCAGATCCGGCAGGGTTTCCCCGACGTGCAACTGGTGGCGGGCAACGTGGCGACCGAGGATGGTGCACGCGAGCTGGTGCGCCGTGGCGTCGACGCCGTGAAGGTGGGCATTGGCCCCGGCAGCATCTGCACCACGCGCGTCGTCACCGGCGTCGGGGTCCCGCAAATCACCGCAGTCATGGACGCGGTCCGCGGGGCGGGCGACGTGCCTATCGTGGCCGACGGCGGCATCAAGTACTCCGGTGACATCGTGAAAGCCCTCGCGTCCGGCGCGTCGTGTGTCATGATGGGATCGATGCTTGCAGGGACGGAGGAGAGCCCCGGCGAGTCGGTGCTCGCCGAGGGCCGGCGTTTCAAGATGATCCGGGGCATGGGGAGCCTGTCCGCGATGCAGGACGGCTCGGCCGATCGTTACTTCCAGGATGGCGAGATGTCGCCGTCCAAGATGGTGCCAGAGGGCATCGAGGGCCGCGTGCCCTACCGTGGCCCGGTGAGCGACGTCCTGTTCCAGATGGTGGGTGGGCTGCGCAGTGGCATGGGCTACTGTGGCGTCGCCGACATCGCGTCGTTGCAGCGCGACGTGGAGATGGTGCAGATCACTACCGCCGGCCTCCGCGAGTCACATCCGCACGACGTGACGATCACGCGCGAGGCACCGAACTACAGCAAGTAGTCCAGAGTCGAGGGTCCAGAGTCGGGTTTCTGAACCGGGAGACGTGTGCGCATGAGCATCTGGGCCACGAAGTCGATTGCAGCATTGCGGGCCGAAGCTGACGCGACCTCGGAAACCGGGCTGCGGCGCACCCTTTCGGCCTCCAACCTGGTGTTCCTCGGCATCGGCGCCATCATCGGCGCCGGCATCTTCGTGCTCACCGGTGTCGCCGCCGCGCTGCATGCCGGCCCGGCCGTGCCGATCTCCATGGTCCTGGTCGGCATCGCCTGCACACTCGCGGGGCTCTGTTACGCCGAAATGGCGAGTACCGTGCCGGTGGCGGGCAGTGCCTACACGTACTCCTATGCCACGATGGGCGAGCTGGTGGCGTGGATCATCGGCTGGGACCTCGTGCTCGAATATGCGATGGGTGCGGCGACCGTGGCGGTGGGCTGGTCGGGCCATCTGGCGAGCCTCCTCGACATCTTCGGCATACACATCCCGGCGAAGCTGGCGCAGGCACCCTTCCAGTGGTGTACCGGCCCCAACGTGCAGGCCGCCGTGGCCGGGTGTGTGCACGTCGGATGGAACGCGACCGGCTCGCTCATCAACCTCCCCGCCATCCTCGTGTCCGCGCTCATGACCAGTGTGCTGGTCATCGGCATCAGGGAATCAGCGAACCTCAACAACCTGATCGTGGTTCTCAAGGTCGGGATCATCCTGGTCGTGGTGGGTTGGGGCGTCATGCACCTGACCCCGTCGAACTGGACCCCGTACATCCCCCCCAACACCGGCGTGTGGGGCGAGTTCGGCTGGTCCGGTGTCCTGCGCGGGGCGGGGCTCGTGTTCTTCGCCTACATCGGGTTCGACGCCGTCAGCACCGCCGCGCAGGAGGCGAAGAATCCCCAGCGTGACATGCCGATCGGCATTCTCGGCTCGCTGGTGGTGTGTACCCTGCTGTACGTGATTGTCTCGGCGGTGCTGACGGGGATGGTCTCGTACACGGAGCTCAACGTGCCGGCCCCGATGGCGCTGGCGATGCAGCGCACGGGCGCGCCCGACTGGCTGCGCGTCTCGATCGACGTGGGCGCAGTGCTGGGACTGGCCTCGGTGGTGCTGGTGCAGATGCTGGGCCAGAGCCGGGTGTTCTACGCCATGTCCCGAGACGGGCTCATCGGCGGCTGGTTCAGCAAGGTGCACCCCAAGTTCCACACCCCGTACCTCTCCACGATTTTCACCGGCTTCGCGGTGTCCGTCGCCGCGGGATTTCTGCCGCTCCAGATCCTGGGCCAGCTGGTGAACATCGGGACACTGCTCGCGTTCGCGCTGGTGTGCGTGGGAGTCATCATCCTGCGGCAGAAGCGGCCCGACCTGGACCGGCCATTCAAGGTGCCGTTCATGCCGGTGATCCCGATCCTCGGCGTGCTGGCCTGCGTGGGCCTGATGGCGACGCTTCCGGCCGACACCTGGCTGCGGCTCGCAGTGTGGCTGGCCATCGGCCTGGTGATCTACTTCACGTACGGACGTTCCAACAGCACGCTGCAGCGGGAGCGCGATCGCGCCCGCGCGGCCGGGGTTTCCTGACATCACACTGAGCTCGACCCCTCAACCCAGGGCATTGCATGGATTACTTCCGCACAAAGTCGATGGCCGACCTCCGGGGCGAGGAGGGCGGCCTCAAGCGCGTCCTCACCGCAACCAACCTCGTGCTGCTCGGCATCGGTGCCATCATCGGCGCCGGCATCTTCGTCCTCACCGGAACGGCCGCGGCACAGTATGCCGGCCCAGGGATCGTGCTCTCGTTCTGCCTGGCCGGGCTCGGCTGTCTCTTCGCCGGGCTCTGCTACGCCGAGTTCTCGTCGATGATCCCGGTGGCCGGCAGCGCGTACACCTATGGGTACGCGACGCTGGGTGAGCTTGTCGCGTGGATCATCGGCTGGGACCTGATCCTGGAGTACCTCTTCGCTGCCTCGACGGTGGCCGTGGGCTGGTCCGGCTACTTCACGGCATTCATGACGAAGGCGGGCTTCGAGCTGCCGCCAGCGCTCACTGGCGCACCGTTCAGTGTCGTGGGCACGCACACCCTGGTGCGTTCGGAGATCTGCATCGACCCAGCGACCGGCGGTGTGGCGGTCGACGCGGTGAGCCGCACCCTCATCCCGGCCGCCGACTGCGCCGCGAAGGGCCTCACGCTGGGACACGGCCTGCTGAACGTGCCGGCGGTGGCGCTGGTGCTCGTGTTGACGGCACTGCTCGTAATCGGCATCAAGGAGTCGGCCCGCTTCAACAACATTGTGGTCTTCGTCAAGCTGGCCATCGTGCTGCTGGTGATCGGGTTCGGCTTCAAGTACGTCAATCCGGCCAACTGGGTGCCGTTCATTCCCGCCAACACCGGCGACGTCGGGCACTTCGGCTGGAGCGGAGTGATTCGCGGCGCGGCGGTGATCTTCTTCGCGTACATCGGCTTCGACGCCGTCTCCACGGCGGCCCAGGAGGCGAAGAATCCCCAGCGTGACCTGCCGATCGGCATGCTTGGATCGCTCGCCATCTGCACCGTGCTGTACATCCTCATGGCACTGGTCATGACGGGGCTGGCACACTACTCCGAGCTGAACGTGCCGCACCCCGTGTTCGTGGCGATCGAGAAGGCCGGTCCGGCGCTCGGGTGGCTCGGCATGTTCGTCAACATCGGCGCGATCGCGGGTCTTGCGTCGGTGGTGCTGGTGATGCTCATGGGCCAGCCGCGCATCTTCTTCACCATGGCGCGCGACGGCCTGCTCCCGCCGGTGTTCGGCAAGGTGCACCCGAAGTTCGGCACGCCGTACGTCTCGACGGTCGTCACCGGGCTCGTGGCGGCGGTGATCGCGGGGATGTTCCCGATCGGCCTGCTGGGCGAGCTGGTGTCGATCGGCACGCTGCTGGCGTTCGTCATCGTCTGCGGCGGCATCATCGTACTGCGCCGCAAGCAGCCGGACCTGCCGCGGCCGTTCCGCACGCCGCTGGTGCCGCTGGTGCCGATCCTCGGCATCCTCACGTGCCTGGGCATGATGGCGCTCCTGCCGAGCGACACCTGGCTGCGGCTCATCATCTGGCTCGCGATCGGCCTCGCGATCTATTTCTTCTACGGCCGGAAGCATTCCGTATTGAACAGGTAGGAGCCCAACGGGTGAAACAACGCGGGGACGGAGAAGTCTCTCCGTCCTCGCGTCTTTCCCACCATCCTCACCTCACTTAGTTTTACCGTCCCATGACAATCTCCCTCTCCGCAGAGAAGCGCGCGGCCGCAGCTGCGTTTGCCGCGGCGATCAAGCCGGGCCAGCGCGCATGCATCACCACCCATGTGAATCCCGATGGTGACGGCCTCGGGAGCGAGGTGGCGATGGTGCACCTGCTGCGCGCACTCGGGGCAAACCCGGTGATCACCAACCCGACACCGACGCCGCCGCGCTTCGAATTCCTGCTGCATGACCTGCCGGGGGTCGATCGCTCCGGCGAAGCCGTGAAGGAGATCCGGCGGGCCGACCTGCTGCTGGTGCTCGACATCGCCGACCTGGGCCGGCTGGGCATGCTGCACGACGCGGTGCGCGATCGCGGCGTGCCGGTGGCATGCATCGATCACCACGTGAGTGAGGGAACGCTGCCCCCCGGTCCGCGGTATGTGGACCCGCTGGCGAGTGCCACCGGTGAGCTGGTGGTGGAGCTGGCCGAGGCGAACGGGTGGACCATTCCGGTCGGCGCGGCGCGCGCGCTGTACGTCGCGGTGCTGACCGACACCGGCGGTTTCCGCTTCAGCAACACGCGGCCCCGGGTGTTGCGCGTTGCCGCCGACCTGCTGGAGATCGGCGTCGATCCGGAGGAGATCTATCTCGAGGTCTACGCCAACGTGCCGGAAGGACGACACCGGCTCCTTGCCGATGCCCTGGAAACGCTGGTGGTCGAGCCCGAATCCGGCCTCGCGTGGATCACGGTTCCACCGGGCGCGATGGACCGGTGGGGTGTGTCTCCCGACGACCTCGATGGGGTGGTGGAGTTCCCCCGGTCCATCCAAGGCGTGCGCATGGCACTTCTATTCCGCGAGATTGCCCAGGGCCGGGTCAAGGTGTCACTCCGTTCCGTAGGCGACGTGGACGTGGCCGCGTTCGCGAAGCACTTTGGTGGCGGCGGGCATACCAAGGCCGCGGGTCTCTCGGTCGAGGGAAGCCTTCCGGAGGTTCAGGCGATCGTGCTTGCGGCGGCGCGCGACTACCTGGGCGCGCGCATGGCGGCGTTGACCTGATCACCGGACCGGAACATATTGCCGAATGACTATGTCGGAATTAAGACCTGACGCCAGCCCCTCAGTGCTGGAGCGAATCGAGCAGGCGCTCGACACGCTCCGTCCGTACATCGCCTCGCACCGCGGCCAGGTGGAAGTCGTGGACTTCGATGACGCCGACGGGACCCTGCTGCTCCGGCTTGGGGGCACGTGTCACGGGTGTTCGGCTTCGTCGGTCACGCTGAAGCAGGGCATCGAGGTACGCTTGCGGCAAGCGGTGCCCGAGGTGCGGGCGGTGGAGTCGGTGTAGGAGGAAGTCAGGCGGCAGGAAGTCAGGGCGGCAGCGAGAACAAGGAGCAGTGTGGCTCAGTCACTTGAAGGGCAGGTTCTTGCGGCGCTGGGTCGGCTGCAGAATCCGCGCCTGGACAACGACCTGGTTTCGGCGGGCATGGTACGCGACCTGGCGGTCGATTCGACCGGGCGGGTCGCGTTCACGTTCCTGCTGGGGCGCGACGATCCCGCCACCCTGGTGCGCGAGGCGCGGAAGGCGATCCGCGAGCTCGATGGGGTCAGCGACATCAAGATCACCGTGGTCGATCCTGCCGGGGCACCGAAGGCGACGCATGCGCCGCCGGGTGGGCCCCAGTCGGCGTCCACCGGAGTGCCGGCGCAGCAGCCGATGGCGCAGCCCAACCTGGGTCGGGTCATCGCCATCTCGTCGGGCAAGGGCGGGGTGGGCAAGTCCACGGTGGCCGCCAACATCGCGATTGCGCTGGTGCAGCAGGGATTCGCGGTCGGCGTCATGGACGCCGATGTGTACGGTCCCAATATCCCCCGCATGTTCGGCGTGTTCGAGAAGCCGCCGGTGCACGGCGGACGGATCCAGCCGCTCGAGGCCTACGGGGTGCGGCTCATGTCGCTTGGCTTGCTGGTGGACCGCGATGCCCCCGCGATCTGGCGCGGCCCGATCATCATGAAGATCGTGCAGCAATTCCTGCGGGACGTGGAATGGGGGGAGCTGGACTATTTCATCGTGGACCTGCCACCCGGTACCGGTGACGCGCAGCTCTCCCTGGTGCAGTCGACACAGGTGGCCGCCGCAGTGATCGTGACCACGCCGCAGGAAGTAGCGGTGGGCGATGCGCTGCGAGGCGCCAAGATGTTCGAGAAGGTCGGCGTGCCGGTGGTGGGCGTGGTGGAAAACATGAGCGCATTCGTGGATGCCGAGACCGGCAAGCGATTCGAGCTGTTCTCCTCCGGCGGCGGCCAGCGGCTCGCCGACGAGATAGGCGTGCCCCTGCTGGGCTCGGTGCCGCTGCAACCCGGACTGGCGGAGGCCGCCGACGTCGGGCGCCCGATTATCGCGGCCGCGCCGGGCAGCCCCGCCGCCGCGGCACTCCGTGATATCGCCGCCAAGGTTCAGGAGGCAGTAGCAGCGCGGCCGATGGCACTGCCGATCCTCAACGGATAGCCCTCCGCCTCACTTCGCCGGTGTAACCGCCGGACCGACGTAGATTTCAGGCTCACGCGTCTCCGAGGCTCCGATGGTCGAGTCCTTCCCGATTGCGCCGGCCAGCAGTCGCTCCCTCTGGTTTTTCATTCCCATCGCGATTGTCCTGTTCGCCGCGGCGACCACACTGGTCATCACGGCATTGGGCCCCAGGCGGGCACGCTACGAGCTGTCCTCCGAGGGGATCGCCTTCCGGGGCGATGTCTACGGTCGTCGGTTGATACCTGCCTCCGAGCTGCGCGGCGGACTAGCGCGGATCGTGGACCTCGAGCGCGATCCCGACCTGGCGCCCCGGTGGCGCACGATGGGTACCGGCCTGCCGGGCTACAAGGCGGGGTGGTTCAGGCTCCGGAACGGTGAGAAGGCCCTGGTGTCGCTCACCGACACGCATCGCGCGGTATACCTGCCGACCAGCAGGGGTTTCGCGCTGCTGGTGAGCCCGGCACAACCCGACAGCTTCCTCGCGGCAGTGCGCCGGGTGGCGCCGGGCCGTTGACCGCCCCCGACTGGAGGGACCTCGGCGAGATCTCCGAACTGCGCCAGCGCTCGCTGCAGCAGATCACCCTCGGCCGCACGAAGGTCGCGCTGAGTCATCACGACGGCATTTTCGGCGCCGTGTCCGGGGTGTGCAATCATGCGGGTGGCCCGCTGGGAGACGGTGCGCTCGAGGGCGAGCTCATCGTCTGCCCCTGGCACCACTGGAAGTTCCATCGCATCACTGGCCAGGGCGAACCGGGTTATGAGCAGGACCAGGTGCCCCGCTTCGAGCTGAAGCAGGAGGCTGGCCGGTTGCTGGTGGACCTCGCGAGTGCGACTGCCCGACGCAAGAAGCCGCACGAGCGCCACGCGCTCGAGCGACCCATCGTGCGGCAGCCCGGTCGCCTTCGCGTGCTCGGCCTTTCCACCACGGCGATGGACGCCGCCTACCCGCGTTATTCCACGTCGGACAGCCTGCTCGAGGTGGCGCTCGATGCCGCAATCGAGGCGGGCGCCGAGACACGCCTGCTGCGAGCCAACACGCTCAAGTTCCGCCACTGCGAGGGCTACTACTCGAAGAGCGCACAGGCCTGCACCTGGCCCTGCTCCATCACCCAGATGGACGCGGAGGACGAGATGGTGCAGGTGTACGAGGCGCTGGTGTTCTGGTGCGACGTGGTAATCCTGTCGTCGCCGATCCGGTGGGGCAGTGCCAGCTCACTCTATTTCAAGCTCATCGAACGGATGAACTGTATCCAGAACCAGGTCACGATCCGCGACAACGTGCTGATCCGGAACAAGGTGGCCGCGTTCATCATCACCGGCGGGCAGGACAACGTACAGGCGGTGGCGGGGCAGATGCTGATGTTCTTTTCAGAACTGGGCTTCGACTTTCCCCAGTTCCCTTTCATTGCCCACAGCCGGGGCTGGTCGGCGGAGGACATGGAGCGGAACGTGACGTACGTGATGCGGAGCCCGGAACTCCGGGACGGCGCGCGGGCGCTGGCGATGCGCGCGATGGAGAAGTCAGCCCAGCTGGTGGCCGCGGATGCCCCCGTGGACAAGACAGTGCGGGGCGGCCGGAAGGCGCACCATATGGAGGTCATCGAGCTCGACGGGTCGTAATCGCCGGCTGGCGCCGAGACCGTAAACCTCACCAAACCTCACCGGACGAAGTGCACCCCCAGGTCAGCGTTGGTGATGACAGCCGTCAGGCCATCGGCGCTGAAGGCGGTGCGGCGCAGCGTTCCCCCGACGACGATGCTCTCCACCGCGTCCGTGGCGACGTCCACGATGATGATGGTGCCGCCGCAGCTGTCGATGAGCTTCTTGCCGTTGGGGCTGATCGCGATGAGGCAAGGTCGGGTCCGTCGTCACCGCCGCCACAGGAAGCGATGGCGATGGTGCACAACATCGACCCGAGCGATGCAAGAATGCGCCGCACGCAACCCTCCCGTGTCCCGGTGAATCTGGAGCGATGTGAAAAAGTGATCGGCAACCGTACTCGTCGTGTATGTGACCTCGCAAGGGGTCGATCGCCCATGCGGCGACAAGAGGACACGAACGATGCCGAATTCGCAAAGCCCATCCTGAATTGAGGACATCGGGTCCCCGTGCGGTAACCCGTTCCCGCGCCTACAATTCTCCTTGTGCCACTCATCACTTTCCTGACGGACTATGGCCTCAACGACTCCTACGTCGCCGAGGTGAAGGGAGTGTTGTTGTCGCGGGTGCCGGATGCGGGGATCGTGGACATCACGCACCTCATTCCGCCCGGTGACATCCGGAGCGCGGCCTACGTGCTGGGGCGGGCGTGGCGGACGTTCCCTGAGGGCACGGTGCACCTGGCGGTGGTCGATCCCGGCGTGGGGACCGATCGCGCGGCGCTGGCGGTCCGATCGCATGGGCACACGTTCGTCGGCCCCGACAATGGCATCTTCACGTACGTACTCACCGCCGGACCTTTCGAAGCGGTGTTGCTGGAAGCTCCGGAACGCGCATCGCCCACCTTTCACGGACGCGACCTTTTTGCGCCGGCCGCGGCGCGCATCCTCATGGGCTATCCGCTGCACCTGCTGGGCGCCCCGGCCGCTGCCGACCTGGTGCGGCTGTCGAGTGGCAGTCCGCACTACGAGGGCAAAGTGGTGGTGGGTGAGGTGATCTACGTGGACCGGTTCGGCACGCTGGTGACGAACCTGACCACCGAGGAGGTGCCACACTACGCCGTGCTGGAGACCAACGACCTCGAGGTAGGCAAGCTGCAGAAGACCTTCGGTGATGTGGCGAGTGGCGGTCTCGTGAGCTACGTCGGTTCCGGCGGCCTGGTGGAAATCGCGGTGCGCGATGGATCCGCCGCTCGCCGGCTGGGGATTGGTGTGGGTCACGAAGTGCGCGCCCGGCTGGGCGGCTAGGCGGCATGGCCTTTCCTGATCTCCAATCCTTCATCGCAGAGCTCAAGCGCCAGGGCGAACTGCGTCGCATCGCGGTTGAAGTCGATCCCCAGTATGAAGTGGCTGAGCTGGTGCAGCGGGTCATCCGCCAGGGCGGGCCGGCGCTGCTGTTCGAGCGGGTCAAGGGCGCCGATTTCCCCCTGGTGATGAACCTGTTCGGCTCCACCCGCCGCATCGAGATCGCGCTCGGGCGGCATCCGGAGGAGATCGGCCGGGAACTGATCGAGCTGGTGCAGCAGCTCAACCCGCCCACGCTTTCCCGGCTCTGGGCCATGCGCGGCCGCCTGGCCCGCGCGCGCTTCATGCGGCCGGCGCGGGCCCCGAGCGCGCCGGTGCAGGAAGTGGTGGAACCGCCGCGGCTGGACCGCCTGCCCAATCTGTGGAGCTGGCCGCGCGACGGCGGGCCGTTCATCACGTTCGGGCCCACGCTCACCGAGCATCCCCGCACCCACGCGCGCAACTTCGGCCTCTACCGCCTGCAGGTGTTCGACGCGACCACGACCGGCATGCACTGGCAGAGCATGAAGGGCGGGCGGGGCCACCACTTCGAGGCAGAGCGTGCGCACCAGCCGCTCGAGGCTGCGGTAGTGCTGGGCGGCGATCCCGTCACCATGCTGAGCGCGATCCTTCCATTGCCCGAGGACATGGACGAGCTGTCGTGCGCCGGCTATGTGCGCGGCGCGCCCACGCGCTTCGTGAAGGGGAAGTCGATTTCCCTCGAAGTGCCGGCCAACGCGGAGTTCATCCTGGAGGGTACGGTGCCGCCCGAGGTGCGCCGGCTCGAGGGGCCGTTCGGCGACCACTTCGGCCACTACTCCGAGGCGGAGATGTTCCCCGTCTTCAACGTGCGCACGGTGACACGACGCCGGAAGCCGGTGTATCCCGGTGCCGTGGTGGGAAAGCCACCGCAGGAGGACAAGTGGATCGGCATCGCGGCCGGGGAGATCGTGGGACCGCTCATCCGGGTGATCAATCCGTCGATCCGCGATCTCAGCGCCTCAGCGGACGCGGCATTCCACAACCTGCTGGTGGTGGCGATGGTGGAACGGCATCCCAAGGAGGCGCTCAAGGTGGCGCTCAACCTTCTGGGCACCGGACAGCTGTCGCTCACCAAGGTCATGGTCCTGGTACGCGAGGACGTGCCGGTGCGGAGCTTCCCGGCGATGCTGCGCGAACTCTGGTACCGGTTCGATCCGGCCGAACGGATGCTCCTGCTGCCGATCGCGCCGCTCGACACGCTGGATTACACGTCCTACGAATTACACGTGGGCAGCAAGCTGATCCTCGATGCGACGGGCCCGGCGCGCACCACTGAACCGCCACCCACCGCCATCACGGATCCTGCTGCGTTCGATCGCCGCATCACGAAACACAAGGTGCTCGACGGTGGGTTCGTGGTGGTGACGGTGACGTCGGAGCCGCGGGAGGTGCTCGCGGGCCTGGTGAAGTGGGAAGGACTCGGGGCAGCGCGCTTCGTCGCCGCTGTCAGTGACGACGTGGACCTGGGCGATGAGAGCAGCACGGTGTGGGGTATCTTCACCCGGTTCGACCCGGCGCGTGATATGATCTTCCAGCGGCAGGAGTTCATCGGTGCCAAGCCGGTGTACGGCGGGCGGATCGGCATCGATGCCACCTGGAAGCCGGGTTACCCGCCGCCGCTGACCATGCCGGACGAGGTGGTGAGGCTGGTGGAACGCAGGTGGGGTGAGTACTTCGGGGACGGGCTGGAGAAACAGCCGCGGGGACGCTGGTAGCCGATACCTACCGGGTGCGGGGCACACTCGCATGCTGGCCAGGCGCCTGGCGCTACGGCTGACATCACACTCGCCAGCTGACTACGGGTTCGCCGGTTCCGGCGGGTCTGCTAGAACCGCCATGTGACGCCTCCGTAGAACTGAGTGAGGGTGCTTGTGCCCGGGTTCGCCGGGTCCTTCTGCAGCAGGCCGGAGAAGGAGACGAACCAGGCGCGCGCAAGGTTGATGTCTACGTCCACGCCGTACCAGGTCGACTTCTGCAGGTCAGGCGAGATCGGATTGTGCTCCTGGCGCAGGCCGGCGTTCAGGCTGAGCTGGAGCCGCATCATCGGGTCCATCCCGAGCCGCGCCGAGTAGAGCTGCCCGGACGTCTTGAGCGCGGCGGGATTGCCAGCAGTCGTCAGGTTGTCGTTCTGGTAGAACGTCGCGCGCGCCGAGAGGGCCATATTGAGGCGCGTGATGCGATTGACGCCGGCCGTGGCGGTGTAGGACTGGGCGCTGCCCGACGTGACGCCGGTGCTGCGCCGCCAGTCGCCGCCGCCGTAGACCTGCTTGCCGGTGAGCTGCACGCCCACGCCGTAGCCCTGCCGGTAGGTATCGTCGAAGTTCGTTTCCGGGTTGGTGAAGTCGCGGATCACCGGTACGCTGCGGCGCTTGTCGTAGGTGCCGTTGATGGCGAGCCAGCGGGTGGCACGGATCGATGCGTTCGCGAACTGGCTCGTACCGGAGAAGGCACTCTTCTCGGCGTTGGGCCCTTCAAGCTTCCATGGCCGGTAGTAGTCCAGCTCCTGAAGCAGGTAGAGGGAGAGGTACCGGTTGTTGAGCGTGAACTGTGCGATGCCCCATTCACGCCGGCTCGCGGTGGCCTCGTACGACCCGATGGCGCCCACGGTCAGCGCCATTGCCGTGGCGGTGCCGGGCCGGTTGTGGTAGGTGAGGTAGCCGCCGAAATCGCGCACCGTCGAGGAGAAGCTGAGCTTCGATGGGTCCGGCTCGAAGCCGGCGAGCGCGCCCACGGACATGTGGGCGCCGTTGAACTCGACCAGGGCGCCGTCGAACAGGCCGACCGAGCTCACGGTGGTCAGGTACTGGCGGCCCGCGGCCGCGTGGAGCCCTGAGCCCGGTGTGTTCCAGAAGAGCACCGCCTGGTAGACGCGCGTGTGCCCGTCCACCGTCGTGACGCCGAGTGACGTCGAGGTGGTCTGGCGCGTGCGCACGTCCACCGCGACGCCGAGCGGCGTGCCCCAGAGGGCGAGGCCGTTGATCCGCGCGTCGAGCGATGGCTGGTTGAAGCCGTTGCTGCCGACCTGCTGGCCATCGGCCACGGTGGAGGTGGTGGCCATGAGGTATCGCGTCCCGATTCGTCCGTGGAGGCCGGGGCCGCTCAGGCGACGAGTGCGGTTGGGCGGTGGCATCACGGCCGCCGCAAACTGATCAATGGCGCGGGTCGGGCGGTGAAAACGGACGGTGTCGCCCACCGCGATGGCGGCCTCGCCTCGCACCGCCTCGCAGGAGGCGCGGTGCGACGCGAGGAATTTGACCTTGAGCGTCCCGACCACAGCGTCGCCGTGGTAGACGGAGATTTCCGTGCCCTCGACCAGCCCGTCGAGGCGCCCCGCGCCGACGTAGTACTCGACGCCCGAGACGAACGCCACCGTCGATACCACCGCCGCGGTGTCGCGGGTGGTGCTCACGCTGTCCCCGACAGGCATTGTCGGGTCCGCGTTTGGTGGCGGTACGAAGTTACCTGACGTCGTGGTAGTGGCCGGGGGCGCGAACTTGCCGGATGGCGCGCTGCTGGCCGGTGGCACGAACGTCGATGCAGGCGGCGGGCCAAGTCCGTCGACCGTACGGGAAGGTGCCGTCGTGGCCGGCAGCACGACTGAATCCGGCGTGGGCGTCGGAGGGGTGGCTTGCGCCGCCACCACCGGCTTCGACGCTGGAACTGCGGCTTGAGCTGTTGACGCGGGCGCCGGTGCCTTGGTCACGACCTCGGGCTTCGGGGCCGGTGCGACCGTATCCGCGCGGGGCGGTGCCACGGGGACTGCTACCGCGGTGAAGGACATCTCCGTGGGAACCGTCCCTGCCGGCCAGGTCACCGGCATCCTCGGCGCCGGAACCGGCACGATCGTGACCCGCTCACGCCCGGTCCCGGGTCCCGCACGATGCTGTCGATCTGCGAGGTCGCCACGACGAAGGTTGCGCCGGACGCCTGACTCCTGATCCTGATCCCCTTGGGGCCTTTCTCGTCCAGGATCTGCCCCCGGATGGTCCCGCCCTCCTTGAGGTAGATGGTGGACACGCCGGACGTGGCCGGCGCCGCGGCGGGCGTCGTGTCATTGGCCGATCGCTGGGCCCGGGCGTCGCGGGCGCAGAGCACCAGCACCAGCAACCCGATCAGCGTCCCCGGTCGCCCGGGTCCGGTGCTCCATCCACGCGGCCTCACGGCTTCGCGCCGTTCGCGTGGCATCCGGACCGGACGCAGTCGCTGGGCGTGTAGTTCTTGCCGCGGTGTTCGTCGGTCTGCACCTTGGCGTGACAGTTGAGGCACAGCAGCTGCGGCGTCGCGGCGTAGGGCTGGCCCAGCTTGTGGCACTCGGCGCAGTTGCTCCACCGGTTGAGGTGCTTGCCGCTGTAGATCCGGAACTGCGACACGCTGCCGTCGTGCGCCAGGAACCGCGCACCGGTCCAGCCCGCCACCAGCCCGTGGCAGTCGGTACACGTCACCGCAAAGTTCGCCATCACGTGATTCGGATCCGTGGGAGACGTGAAATCCGCGTGGTGGCAGCCGTCGCAGGTCTGCTTCACCGTGGAGTAGGGCATGGTCGTATGGCATTGGGCGCACTGCACCGTGGTCGAGTTGTGCACCCCGGTCAGCGCTATCGGCGATGTCGGATGGTTGACGCTCGCCCCGGCCCAGTTGGCCACCAGCTGGTGGCACGAGGTGCAGTTGGTGCTGTAGCCGGCGGCCGTGTGGTTCGGGTTGGTCGTGGCCACGTAGTCGGCGTGGTGGCAGCCATCGCAGGTCTGCTGCACGGTCGAGTACGGCATCGTCTTGTGGCACTGGGTGCACGTCACGAGGTTGCCGCTGTGCACGCCCGTCAGCGCAATCGGCGCCGCGGGTGGTTGAACGTCGCGCCCGCCCAGTTGGCCACGAGCTGGTGGCACTGTGTGCAGTTCGTGCCGTAACCGGCGGCCGTGTGGTTCGGGTTGGTGGTGGCCACGTAGTCGGCGTGGTGGCAGCCGTCACACGTCTGCTTGACGGTCGAGTACGGGGTCGTGGTGTGGCACTGGGTGCACGACACGAGGTTGGCGCTGTGCACGCCCGTCAGCGCGACCGGCGTCGTCGGGTGATTGAAGGTGGCGCCAGCCCAGTTCGCGACGACCTGGTGACAGGACGCGCAGTCGGTGCTGTACCCCGTGGCCGTGTGACTCGGGGTGGTGGTGGCGACGTAGTCCGCGTGGTGGCAGCCGTCGCAGGTCTGCTTCACCGTGGAGAACGGCGTGGTGGTGTGGCATTGCGTGCACGCCACGAGATTGCTGCTGTGGGCACCGGTGAGCGCAATCGGTGACGTGGGGTGATTCACGCTGGCGCCCGCCCAGTTCGCCACCACCTGGTGGCAGGAGGCGCAGTCGGTGCTGTAGCCCGTCGCCGTATGGCTCGGGTTGGTCGTGGCCACGTAGTCCGCGTGGTGGCAGCCGTCGCAGGTCTGCTTCACCGTGGAGTACGGCATGGTGGTGTGGCACTGTACGCAGGACACCAGGTTGGCGCTGTGTGCCCCGGTGAGCGCGACCGGCGACGTGGGATGGGCTGCGCCCATGCCGGCCGCCGCCCAGGTGGCGGTGTTGTGGCAGCCGTCGCAGGTGGTGGGGAAGCGCGAGGCCACGTGGTTCGGGGCGGCATTGTAGCCCGCCTGGTGGCAGCTGACGCACGCGGTCGGCGTGCCGACGTACTGGTGCTTGCCCGCCGAGGTCGGCTGGTGGCAGGCGACGCAATCCACGGCCAGGTGGCTGCCCGAGAGCGGGAACCGGGTGGTCTGGTGGGTCCGGGACATCGCGTCGCGGTCCACGAAGCTGCGCGTGGTGTGGCAGCGGACGCAGTTCGTGCCGAACTCGCCGGTGTGGATATCCGTGTGGCAGCCGGCGCAGGTCGTGGCCGCGCGCTTGAAGTCGAGCGATACGTGGCAGGCGCGGCAGGCGGTCGCGCCGTGCGCGCCAGTGAGCGGAAAGCCGTACTTCCCGTGGTCGAACTGCTTGCTCACCTGGATCGAGGTCCAGCTGTTCGACTGGTGACAGGCAGCGCAGTCCAGCCTCAGGTCGCCGTGCGGCGAGGTGGTGCGCTGCTGCGCCGCGAGCGGGCCGGCCAGCAGCAGCCACAGCCCGAGCAGTACGAGGCGTTTCATCGGACCCCCTTGCCATGGCACGTCTCACAGCGTCCGGAGATCGGCCGGTAGACCAGCGCCTTCGGGTCGGAGCTCTTCGGGTCCCGGGGGTGGCACTGGCTGCACGGAACCTTCTCGTGCGCTCCCCTGAGCGAGAACGAGGCGTCGGTGTCGTGGTTGAACTTCTGCGCCGGCGCGAAGGCCTCCACCGAGTGACAGGCCGCGCAGGCGCCCTTCGCGTTCCAGGCGTCGAACTGGGTGCCATGCGGGTTGGTGTGGCACGCGACGCACTCTTCTTTCGTCTCGAACCGCAACTCGGCCCACGTGCCGCCGGCCCGCACGAGCGAGGATCGCTTCGCGACCGCCGGCCAGGTCAGTTCCTTGTGGCAGGCCGAGCAGGGCGTGGCCCGATGGCCGCCCTCGAGGGCAAACCCGAAGTCGGCGTGCGCCGCGACCGTGGTGCTGGAGGGGCGGAACGAGCGCGTACCATGACAGGCCAGGCACCCGGTGGTCCTGGCCCGGGCACCGCGCGCAGCGAAGCGGCCCTGGTGGGGATCGACGTGACAGGCCACGCAGTCGACCTCATTCACCTTGAACAGGAAGTTGGCCTTGCCCAGCGCGACGGTGGTGCCCAGCGGCGGCAGACTGACGCGGGTGGTTCCGTGGCAGGCGGCGCAGGCGACCTCCTGGTGGCGCCCGTCGAGCGCAAGCCGCGTCCGTGCATGTGCCGCGCTGTCGAAGGTGCTTGGCGTCCACCCCGCCACGACGTGGCAGCTGGCGCACTCACCCTTGTTCGCGGCGGTCCTGAGCTGGCCGCCGTGGTCGTCGGCGTGGCAGTCGGTGCAGCGAGCAAACGCGGGGCGCATCATCACCTTCGACGTGCCGAACTGTGCAACCGCGGTGGTGCTCGTGCCCTTGGCGTGGCACGCCGCGCACTTGACGCTCGTGTGCTTCCCTTCCAGGGGATACTTGGTCTTCGCGTGGGTCGCGACGGTGTAGGTCGAGGGCGTGAACCCCGCGACGTTGTGGCAGGACGCACAATCGGCCGGCTTGCCGGCCAGGGTCGCCGTGCCGTTGTGGGCGTCCTTGTGGCAGCTGGTGCAGGTCGCGAAGGCCGGCGTCTTGAGCGCCTGCGTGGAGAAGTCCCTGTGGCACGCCGCACACGAGACGGCCATGTGCTTGCCCGTCAGCGGATACTTCGTCCGGTCGTGGTCGAACCGGTTCTTGTCGATGACCTTGAACCCCGCGGTACTGTGGCAGTCCGCGCACTTGGGACCCAGCTTGCCGTCGTGCGGGTCGGTGTGGCAGTCGGCGCACGTGCCGAAGGACACCGGCTTGTACACCGGCACCAGGTGACCCCTGCCGTCACTCTTCGGCGAGAGCCGCGCATCGAGGTGGCACTTGTCGCACTTCACCGCGTCGTGCTTGCCGGTGAGCGCGTAGGCGGTGGTGTCATGCTTGAAGCCGGGCGTGACGGTCCAGCTCGCGGCATCGTGGCATTTCGCGCAGTCCTGCCCCAGCGCGGCGCGGTGCACGTCCTCGTGACAGCTGGTGCACGTGGTTTCGAGCCCGGTGTAGCCCTGGCCGGTCTTCCTGACCGAGAGCTTCGCCGCGGGCGACATCGCGTACTTCGGCGCGTGGCAGTCGCTGCATTCGGCCTCGGCGTGCTTCTGCCGGAGCACCCAGCCCGCCCGCTTGTGGTCGAAGCGCGCGGCACTTCCGTCGGGCCACTTGACCATGCTGAAGTCCCGCCCGGCGTGATCGGGATGACAGGAGGCGCACGGCGTTCCCTTCACCTCGGCGCTGCCATGGAACCCGCGCCCGCGCTCGTTCAGCCAGTTGACGTCCTTGTGGCATGCCAGGCACTGCGCACCCATCGGGTCACGGCGGCTGCCATGGCACTGGGTGCACTGGGCCGGCCCCTCGAGCGAGGCGTGCGCGGTGGCCAGTGGGCCGGGCGAGATCTGGGCGCGGAGTGGCGCGACCATCACCACGCACCACGCGAGGGTGAGGACGACCGCCCGGCAAACACCGCTGGTGCCATCGAGGAGTCTCCCGCCTACCAGAACCACGTGGCGCCCACTGACACGACCACCGCCACGTGGATGAGCACCGCCACGAGCGCCGTGATGGCGAGCGGACGATGGGCCACATGCCAGAAACGCAGGATGTTCTGGGTTGCCCCCAGCATGCGCGACTGCTGCGTCAGGGCCATTTCCCGGTTGGCCAGCCGCACGACCTCCTTGAGCGCGGCCATGTCGCCGCGGTGCTGGAGCGGTCCGACGGCGCTGGATCTCCCGCCGCAGCGTTCGTGCGGCGCTCCGTCGCCTGAGGTCGTCCGAGAGCATGCGGCGGAAGGTCTGCCAGAGGCCGAGCCCTTCGGTGGGCGTGGGATCGGGAGCGAGCGCCGCCTCGACGGCGGCCGCATCGAGGCCCGAGCGCTGGGCGATCTCCTCGAGCAGCGCCCGCCGCTGCTCCCCGATTTCCTCGATAGTCAGCTCGACGCCGGCCTGGCTGCGGGGGATCCGCGAGTACAGGTAGCGCCCCACGATGCCGCTCGCCCACACGACCATCATCGACCAGAACCCGAGCCCGATCACGCCACCGAAGCGCCAGGCGGCATGCATGGCGACGACCAGCGGCAGGGCCAGGGCGGACGCGGCGTGCACGTCGAGCCACTTCGAGATGGAGCCGGTGAAGGCGAGCCAGCGGAACTTCTTGCGCAGCGGGTAGAGCCAGAGGAACAGGAAGATCGCGAGCGCCAGTATCCCGGCGCTCTGGCCGAGATAGCCGGAGGGCTTGAGCCAGGCATGCAGGGGGTCCCGCACCTGCTCGGCCCTGGGCTCGAGGTAGTACCGCGCGCCGAACAGGTTCAGGCCCGCCACGATCAAGGTGAAGACCGCCGCCCCCACAGCCGCGACGCCCGGCGCGACGCGCGCGGGCGCACCGGCCTGGACGGGCGCGTGGAGCGGGGACGGGGGTTCCCGTCCGATTGCCGACGATCGGGAGCCGCGCTTGGGGCTGGCGCGAGGTTCGTTGGTGACATCGGCCTTCCGGCACAACGTATGAACAGTGAGCGCCCAGCCTGTGGGCAGACGGTTCGTGGTGTACAATGACTGGATGAGGCGGTACTCGTACGGATGGGGGATCCGCAAAAACCCTACCGCCATCGCGACCTGGACGACGCAGCCCAAGTCCTTCTTTAGCATGGCGTTGGCCCGACTCAATGGGCGTATGCCGACTGGTGAGTGCAACGCGGCGTTACAGGTGCATCGCAGTGTTGCAGTTATTCACTGCGATCCGCGGTTTCCCGAGTCGATCGCTGGCATTTGGCTGCAGCGCGGCCGTGCGCGTCGCTGCACGACGATCGCCCGGCACGTTGCCCTGTTTCGCGCGGCGTGCGAAGCAACCAATCCCTGGCCGTGAGCAACGATGGACCTGTTGATCTATCTCGTCTTCGGTCTGTTTCTCGTTGGGCCGCTAGTCCTGCACCTCCGGCGCACGCGAAAGCGTGAGCGGGAAGCACTGGCCGCGGTCGAGCGGGGGAAACTCTTCTCGGGCGGTCCGCGGGCGCAGCACCCGCACATCAACCTGTCCTACTGCATTGGATGCGGGGCCTGCGTCGACGTCTGCCCCGAGGGTGACGTGCTGGCGGTGGTCGCGGGCAAGGCGGCGATCGTCAATGGCCCGAAGTGCATCGGGCACGGGCTCTGTGCGGACGCGTGCCCAGTGGGCGCCATCGAGATCGTGATGGCGAGCCCGAGCATCAGCGCCGACATGCCGCGGTTATCCCGTGAGTACGAGACGAACATTCCCGGCGTGTTCATCATCGGCGAGCTCGGGGGCCTGGCACTCATCAAGAACGCGGTGAACCAGGGACGGGAGTGCATCGACACGGTCGCGCGGCGTGAGGCTTCGCAAACGCGGTCTGCGAACGTGCTCGACGTGTGCATCGTGGGCGCGGGGCCGGCCGGCCTCAGCGCCTCGCTTCGCGCCGTGGAAAAAGGCCTGACCTACGTGACCCTCGAGCAGGAGGAACTGGGCGGCACCGTGGCCAAGTACCCGCGCCAGAAGCTCGTTATGACGAGCCCGGTGGACTTCCCGATGCATGGCAAGTTCAACAAGCTCGAGATCTCGAAGGAAAAACTGATGGAGTTCTGGACTTCCGTCATCAAGAAGGGCAACGTGCAGGTCCGGACGCAGGAGAAGGTCGAGAGCATCGTGCGGGAGGCGGACGGCACGCTCACGGTGACCAGCACCAGCGGAGCCTACCGGGCACGCAGCGTGATCCTCGCGCTGGGGCGCCGCGGAACCCCGCGCAAGCTCGGCATTCCCGGGGAGGAGCTTCCCAAGGTCATGTACGGCCTGATCGAGGCCGATGCCTACGTCAATTCGAGGATCCTGGTGGTCGGGGGCGGCGACAGCGCGGTGGAAGCGGCGATGGGGCTGGCCTACCAGAAGGGCAACCAGGTCACGCTCACGTACCGACAGGAGGAGTTCAGCCGGATCAAGGAGCGCAACGCCCAGCGAATCAGGGAAGCGATCCGGACGAGGAAGGTGCGCGTGCTCTTCCGCTCACAACCCGTTGAGGTGCGGGAGAAGTCGGTGCTGGTCGACGTGGCGGGTACGATCACCGAGATACCGAATGACTGGATGTGGGTCTTCGCGGGGGGCGAACCGCCGAACGCTTTCCTGCAGAAGATCGGAGTGGCGATGGGCGACTGTGATCTCACCCGCGAGGCAGGTGAGGAGGCGCATCTCGCCCTGGCAACGCGCGGGGGCGGCTGATCGTCCGCGCACCGGGGCAGGTAGACGGGCCATACTCGCGCAGCAGCGCGGACCCGGTTCGACCCGGCGCGCGACATGATCTTCGAGCGGCAGGAGTTCATCGGTGCCAGGCCGGTGTACGGCGGGCGGATCGGGATCGACGCCACATGGAAGCCGGGTTACCCGCCGCCTTAACCATGCCGGGCGAGGTGGTGAAGCTGGTGGAGCGCCGGTGGGGTGAGTACTTCCCGGCCGGCCTGGAGAAGCGTCCACGGGGAACCTGGTAGCGACAGCGAGGATTATCGTATGGGCGGTCCGATCATCATCCTCATCATCGGGGCAACGGTGACGATCTCGATGTATTTCGCCTACCTGAGCCAGAAGTCGAAGGACCGCGTCGACCTGCTGAAGCACGGAGGTGGCGAGGGGCCAAGCCGGGAGGAATTCGAGGCACTGAACCGGCAGATGGCGGAGTTGGCCGAGCGGCTGGATTTCGCGGAGCGCCTGCTGGCACAGCGGCGGGAGGTGGAGCGGCTCAACGAACCGCGGGAATAAGAAGGCGCCGTGCTGTCGGTTGGATCCCTCTTGCGGAGGGCTATGGGAGCTCCAGCCGCTCCCCAAGGCCGGCATACAGGTAGTCCCGGCCATACGCGCGTTGCAGCGCCGCGAACATCGGCTCGCCGGTACAGTGACCGGGCGCCACCTGCAGGATTCGCCACTCATCATGAAGCCTCTGCACCAGCGGCCCAATGACCGAATCCGGTGCCGCGACCAGATGCAGGCCGCCGAACAGAGCCCGCACCGGTGCGCCTCCCATGCTTGCCGCTGCCAGGATGCGCTCGATTCCAGGGTGCGAACACCCGACGATTACAATGCTGCCGGAGGGCGTCGCCAGCACCAGCGACAACTCGCGGAGCTCGCGTGTACCGGGGACGTCAGACACGAGGGATACCACCCGAATGCCCGGAGCGATGACCTCTGACGAGTCCACGACAACGAGATGGGCCGTGGGCCACAACGTGCCGCCACGAATTTCGTCGGGCACAACCCCGTCGAAGTACCGCATGCTGTCGGGCAGGGCAGGATCAGCGCGATAGAAGCTCCCCGGCACTGTGCTCCCGAAGATCCCGAAGACCTCACGCGGCGCATAGATCGAGACGTTGGGGTTTTCCTGAAGCACGATGCCAAGCCCGGCGGTGTGATCGCTGTGGCGGTGCGATATCACGACGAGATCGAGGTGCTTGAGGTCGATGTGGAGGCTGCGGACGTTTTGCGCGAAGATGTCTGCGTCGTTGCCGGTATCGAACAGGATGCGCTTGCCCTGGTACTCGATCAGGGCAGCGAAGCCCCAGTCCCGTGCCAGACCATCGCGTCGCCCGAACGCATCATACAGGATGGTCACCGTGGCGGACCCGGGCGCCGGGGGAGGGGAAGCGCCAAGTCCGGTCGAAAGAAGGAGCAGCAGTAGCAGCGAGGCAGCCGCAGTCTTCCTCAGGCCTGCCGTCCCACCTCTCACGACCCGGGCCCGGGTACGGTCGGCAGATCGGCGGGCTCGCTGCTGAATGCCCGCTTGAAGAACCGCACCACCCGCCGGATCACCAGCACCGCCACCACAACCAGCACAACCGCGACGGCGCCGGCAATGACCGGATGCGACATCGCCAGCGTAGTGAGGCCCACCGCCACCGCATCCTCGAGGATGCTCAAAATCCAGTTGCTGAACGGCTCCGGGCTCGCATTGGCCGCGGTGCGGGTCACCGCCTTGGCGCCGTGCGAGGTGAGCGCCACGGTGCCGCCCGACCAGCGCGGCGAGAACCTTCCACGCCTCGGGCATGCCGGAAAAGATGCCGAAGCTGAGCGCCGCGGCGACCGTCGGGCGCACGAGCGTGTGAATCGAGTCCCAGACGCTGTCGACATACGGCACCTTGTCGGCGAAGAACTCGATGAAGAAGAGCACTGCGGCCCCGATGATGACCACGGGGTGACCGAGTATCCCGAGACCGGCAGGCAGGGAGAAGAGGTGGAAGTACTGCGAAGCACCAAGGATGGCGACCGTCGCATAGACGTTCAGCCCGGCCGCGAACGCCGTGCCGAGTGCCAGTCCCAGGAGCTGAAGGGTGTCCATCCTGCCACCAGTCTATCGCCTCCGCCGCCACACCGCCAAATGACGTTCCAGTTCGACCCGGCCCCCGAGGCAGCTACGGTATCGGGCCATAACCGACACCATCGGGCGACGCCCCTACCGGGATCGTTCGCACCAGCTTGCGGGTGGCCATGTCGATCACACCCACCGAAGGGTCGTCGGCAAGCGTGACGAACGCGGTTCGGCCGTCGGGCGTGATGCTGACACCGCGGGGCGACGCGAGCCCGTCGAGCTTCCATGCCACGGCACGGAGGGCCACGTCGATGACGGATATGGCGCCTCCCTCCGGATCGCAGACGATGGCGAGCCGACCGTCGGCCGAGATAGCGAGGCGGTAGGGCAGTTTGAAGCCGCGGAGAGTATTGACGATAGTCCCGGTCCGCGTGTCGATGAGGCTCACAGTACCATCGGTGTTGCTTCCCGCGAACACGAGGGCGCCATCCGGTGTCACCGCGATACCCTCCACCTTCGGCGCCACCGGAATCGAGCGAACGAACTTCTGCCCGGCCAGATCGATCTCCGATACGCTCCCCGAGGTCACATTGGAGGTGAAGACCCGGCTCCTATCGGCGGTTATGGCCGCCATGTGCGAGCCCTGCGCCTCCGTGGGCACGGTACCCTCAATGGCACCGGTGTCGATGTTGACGATGACGATGTTGCCGGTGGACTCGGAGGTGACCACGATGTGGCTCTCCTGGCCCGGGATGAAGACCACGCCGTGCGGGCGCGTGTACTGCCCCAGCGAAATGGTCCGTGTCACGCTGCCCGAAGCGATGTCGACGATGGCCAGCTCATTGCCCGCCGGCCGCTGGCCATAGATCGTCACCACCCCGGTGCGCCCATTGGGCGAAATGGCGGCTTCGTGCGGACCGATTCCGACGGAAATGAACCGCATGCTGTCAGTGCGCAGATCCACCAGCGATGCGCTTGCCGCCTCCTGGTTGGCGACCAGCAGGTAACCGGTTGCGCCCCCCTGCGCTGCAGCGCGACTGGGCGATGAAGCGGCGAGGCTGAGGCTCGCGACGAAACCGGTCAGGGCGCGAAGGGCAATGTGCATGCGGTTGAAACTCCGATAGGGTCCCAGAATGGACGTATTCGCGAGACGCTCTGTGTCACGAAAAAATGTGACACTGAAAACAGGGTCACAGGTGAGGCCTGACGGTTGCCGATGACGAAAAGGCGGCGAATATTTCACGTGCGCCATTTTCATGGGAGGAACCAATGGCGAATACTACGCAGGCAGTGCCGAAAGGCTTTCACACCGTCACGCCGAGCCTTGTAGTCGCCGGCGCGGCGAAGGCGATCGAGTTCTACAAGAAGGCACTGGGAGCGGAGGAGAAGATGCGGTTCCCGGCTCCCGACGGGTCGATCATGCATGCGGAAATCCGCATCGGCGATTCCATCGTCATGCTCGGTGATGAAATGCCGGAGCAGGGAGGACGTGGTCCCAAGTCCTACGGGGGCACCCCTGTGAGCCTCTTCATCTACCGCGACAACGTGGACGCTGCCTGGAAACGCGCGATTGACGCAGGCGCCAAGACGATCGCACCCCTTGCCGATCAGTTCTGGGGCGACCGGGCGGGCTGCATCGAGGACCCATTCGGGCACCGTTGGTGGCTCGTTCAGCACGTGAAGGACCTGAGCCCCGAAGAGATACAGCGGGCGGCGGAAGCATTCTTCGCCCAGCACACGGCATAAGACCGCGTGCATCTCCCACTGAAGGCGGGCGTCCCGGCGTGCCGGGGCGCCCGCTTTTCTTCTGTTCGAGGAACGACTGCATGCCGCGCCTGATGCTCGGGGTCCTGGCTCTCGCGTCTGTTACTACGACGGCCGTCGCGCAACAGCGCCCGCCACACACCCGCAACGTGATCCTGATCGTGGCCGACGGCGTGCGCTGGCAGGAGGTGTTCCATGGCGCCGACCCCGCGTTGGTGCAGGCGGCGCAGGGCGTAGAAGATACTACGCGGTTGCGCGCCGACTTCGTGCGCACCGATGAGGCCGACGCGCGACGCGCATTGATGCCGTTCCTGTGGGACGTGATCGCCCGGCGGGGCCAGCTCATCGGCGACTCGGCGCTCGGCAGCGACGCCCACGTAACCAATGGCCTCAAGTTTTCCTACCCCGGCTACAACGAGATGCTGACCGGGGCCCCGGATGCGCGCATCGACCGCAACGACTACGGCCCCAATCCCAATGCGACCGTCTTCGAGTGGCTCAGCCAGCAGCCGGGCTTCGGCGGGAAAGTCGCGGCGTATGCCACCTGGGGCGTGTTTCGCTCGATCTTCGCGCGCGATCGCTCGGGCCTGTGGGTGCGTGCCGGCTGGGAGGCGCCGTTCCCGTCGCCGCGCAACGACCGCGAGCGTGAGCTCAACGACCTGTACGCCCACTTCGTGCGCTACTGGGACAACAACACCTTCGATGCGCTCGCGCACGCCTCCGCGATCGAATACCTGCGCGAATACCGGCCCCGGGTGCTGTTCGTGGGGTACGGCGAACCGGACGAATGGGCGCACGGGCGCCGGTATGACCTCTACCTCCGCTCCATTCGCCAGGTGGACGCCGGGATCGAAGAACTGTGGAACACCATGCAGTCGATCCCCGAGTACCGCGGTACCACGACGTTCATCATCACTGCCGACCACGGGCGGGGCCGGGGAAACGAGTGGACCGATCACGGGCGTGAGGTGGATGGGGCGGAGCGGGTCTGGATCGGGGTCATCGGCCCCGACACGCCGGCGCGTGGCGCACGCTCGAGCGAGATCGTGACCCAGGCCCAGATCGCGGCGACGATCGCGGCCCTGCTGGGGAAGGACTTCAACACGGCGATGCCCGCCGCGGCCATGCCTATCGCGGGGGTGATGGGCGAGTGATGTCGTGGGAACACCCGGTCGCCGGCACGGGCGGAGCGGTCGAGCTGTGCGATTGTGCGGCGCTATGAAACCACTCCATGACCCGGCTCTTCTCGCCGAGTGGCGCCTCCAGCGTGCTGGTGAGTGCACCGGCGAGCGCGGGCGTCGCGCCCCCGGGGCACTACATGCTGTTCCTCATCGACGCCAACGGGGTCCCGTCGATCGCGCGGATCATCAGGATCTCCTGAGGAAGTGCTGGATCATCCCGCTGCCTGGCGGGTCAAGGCCCAGAGCATCGCGCCACTCAGCAGGCACCAGAGTACCGGTATCACGATAAGCCGCCGCCGCCCGCGTCCCTCGGCGAGCAGCAGCACGCCGATCGTGCCGAGCGCTGTGGGATCGGGCATCATGCCGAACACTTCGCCCTGGGCGATCCCTCGTCCTGCCATGACCGAAATCAGGGGATAGCACACCACCGCACATACCAGCAGCGCCAGTCCGATCCATTGCCGCACACCCGCCCGCATGCCAAAGGTCAGGTTGCCCTTCACCGCTCCCATCCACGCGAGCAAGGCCGCCTGGATGCCGAACGCGGCCGCGAACCAGATCGCCGCCCAGTTGATGGTCGCGTAGCGCTGCCACAGGAATGCGACGGCCACCCAGGCCCAGAGCAACGCAAGCGAGCCGGCAATGATGCGACCCTGCATCGCCGGGGGGCGGAGGACGAGCGCGATGATGAGCAGCCCCAGCAGCAGCGCCGCCAGGTGCAGGGGCCAGAATGTGACGTTGTACTGCTCGATCAGGCGGAACCACGTGCGCGGGGAAAAGAGCAGGAAGTCAGAGATGGTATACGTCCACCACTCCGACATCAGAGGGCTGCCACGGTGGCTGCCATGCGCGCGCGGAACGCCGCGTCGGGCAACGTGCCGGAGGCAGCCTGCAGGTTCTCCTGGACGTGCGCCACTTGGCTCGTCGCCGGTATTGCGCAGGTCACGGCGGGATGCGACACGATGTACTTGAGGATGAATTGCGCCCAGGTGCGGGCACCAATCTCGGCTGCCATCGGGGGCAGTGGATGCTGTTCCACCTGCCGCAACAGCGCTCCCTTTTCGAACGGCCGGTTGCAGATCACCGCGATCCCACGATCGGCGGCCAGCGGCAGGATGCGCGCTTCCACATCACGTGCCTGGATGTTGTATGTCACCTGCACGAAGTCGACCGGCTGTCCGCGCATCACCTGCTCGATCTCGTCGTGGCGCCTGCCTTCGGAAGTGGTGATTCCGACGTAGCGCAGCCGGCCCTGCTTCTTCATCTCCAGCAGTGTCGGCAGGTTGGTCTCCCAGGCGAGGAGGTTGTGCACCTGCAGCAGATCGAACTGCCGGATGCCCCACTTGGTTCGCGACTCCTCGATCTGGGCCGGCCCCTTCGAGCCCGGTGAAATCCAGACCTTGTCGGCTGAAAATACGGTGGTGGGCCGGCCCAGCTTTCCAAGGGCGTACCCAATCGTGTCCTGGGATGACCCATACATGGGAGACGAATCGATCATGCGTCCGCCTGCCGCGAGGAACGCTGCGATGACGGCAGTGCATTCGTCGCGAAGCTGGGTGTCCGTTCCCACGTTGAACGTGCTCCAGCTGCCGAGACCGATGACGGGAATGTGTTCGCCGCTCGAGGGGATCGGCTTGGTCAAGGGCGCGGCAGTCAATGCCCGGAGCCGTTGCGGGCCGAGGGCGAGCGCCGTCGCACCGGTCGCCATGGCTCCCAGCACGGTGCGCCTCGATACCAGATGTCGTTCAGGCATGTGTACAACTCGCGATGGTGGCCTTGAATTCATACCCCCGGCGGACCTCACCAGACCTCGCCGGGACGCCAGTCGATGGCGAGCGGCGCGGCGAGATCGAGTACCGGGGAGGAGGGCAGGCGCAACACCATGATGGATTCTTCCGGAGTCGCCTCGAGGCCAGCGGAGGTGCGGACGAGGAGGGGGCCGCGCCACTGCTCCCAGCCCAGCCGTTCGTAGAAGGAGTGATCGGAGGGAGAGAGGGCGCCGAGCGCATGCGAGCGGATCTCCTTCGCAACTCGCCTCATCAATCTGGTGGCAAAGCCGCGTCGCTGCTCCGAGACGCGCGTGGCGACCAGCTCTACATAGGCGCACTGCAGCGGTTCCGCTCCGGCCGGGTAGAGAGTGCGCAGCACCCACATGAGGTGCGATACCAGCGTCGAGTCGTGCCACCCGAGAAGATGGACACCGGGGCCGATATCGGCGAAGTAGCCGGTGAGGTCCTCGCCGTACGCCTCATTGCAGAGCGAGCGCACCTCGGCGAGGATATCCGGCGAGAGGCTGCCGGTTTCGGCTCGTTCGATGTTCAGTGTCATCCCGAAGTTCCTGCGACGCCCGGGCCGTTCCAGGCATCAGGGAGGAAGTACCAATCCTGGCTGTTCACCATCACTGGAGTTCACCGCCCATGACTCGTGCCTTCGTCGTCTTCTTTACGCTTTGCGGCGGTGCGCTGCGTGCCCAGCAACAGCCGCTGATTGGTGCCTGGCAGATTTCCTATCCGGCGGGGATGCGGATCGAGAACGGAATCTCGACGCCGATCATCGCGACGGCGTCCCTGAGCATCGAGGCCAAGGACGATTCGCTCATCGCGAGCCTGGTAACCAATGCCGCGCCGGACATGCCGGCCCGGCCGCCCGTTCGCCTCGCAGCCAAGGCTGGTTCCGGCGAGGCCACGTTCGTGGCCCACACGAAAGCCACGCTCAACATCAATGGTGCCGAGCGGGAGGCGAACACGGTGAGTACCTGGATACTGCGTGCGAAGGGGGACAGCCTGCAGGGAACGGTGGAACGCACGATCGAGGGTTTCGACGCGGGTGAACAGGAACCCAAAGCCGTAACCGGAACCCGCCGGCAGGGGTGATGCCCCTGCCCTCAGTCAATCCATTCGACCGTCACTCCCCCAAAGGCTGACTCGAGGTCGACCACCAGCTGCTGCGATGCGCCGGCGAATCCGGCGCTGCTCCACGTGCGGCCATCGGCGCTGCGAACGAGCCCGGCGGGAGCAAAGCTGGCGAGAAACTTGTCGAGTTCGAGCTTGACCCCCGCACCCTTCGGGAGACGCAGGACGAGTTCACCCATGGCCATCTCGGCGTCGAGCTCAACGGGTCCCGCCCAGCGACCGCTGAAGTCGAGCGTCACCTTGCCCACACCACCACGGAAGTTGATCTGTCCGCACCGGGAGTAGCCCAGGCCGGTGACCAGAAGCTCGGCCGCACCCGCCGACAAGTCAGCGGTGGAGCACCGGATCGGGTTGGCCTCGGAGAAACGCACCACCGTCTTGCTGGCGCCGGTCTGCAACGTGAGTCGGCTGATCCTGATGCCGCCCAACTCGAGTTGTGCCTCAGCGGCACCCAGCTCGATGTCGAGGTCCAGGTCGGCACGCGTTCCCAGGCCGACGGTAGCGGCGGGTGGCGTGCCGCCGTGACTGACGCGGACACCCCCCGTGCGTGGCAGCGCCTCCGTGCCGAGGGTGAGCCTGGGTACGGCGGGATCGAAGCGAGCTACAGGAGCAAAACGATCGGCGTCGTACGTGAGCCGGAGGGCGTACAGGATGCCGGGGGGCGCCGGAACCAGGCTGAGCGTGCCGCCGGCATACTGGATCGTCGCCGCGAGACGCGACTCCCCGTGATCCTGCCGCGTGCTCGAGTATTCGCGCAGCGTCTGGGCCCGCGCCTCGCCTGCTACGGTAGTGACCAGGACCGCAACCAGGAGCGGAAGGCGCATCATCGTCCCTCGGGCGGACGCGTACCCGAGCGCGGCGTGGTGCCGCCGTCAGGCCGCTTGACCGCCGGCACGCCGTAACGGGGCGTAGCCCAGAGGTATTCGTCGGTGAGCATCTCGGGTGGAATGAACCGCCCGGCGAACTGCTCCCTGAGCCCACCGCGGCTCAGCAACGCAGCGCCGAAACCGACGCTCGCGAGAAGCCAGCTGATGAGGATAGCGGCACCGAGCATGAGCTCGCCGGCGACCGGTACCCAGCCAAAGAGGGTCCATACCAGCCAGGGCGCGAACAAGAAGCAGAGCCCGACGATGAGATATCGATAGCTGTTGGGTGACAGTGCGCGCCCCTGGGCCATCTGCCGGCGCGTGATCGACTCGCCCATGGCATGGGCCACAGCCAGGGCACCGCCAACCACGCCCGCCACGAGCAGGAGCGCGAATACGATGACGACGAACGGGATCAGGAGGATCCCGGCAACCGTCAGGATCAAGCCGACGACCAGCATGCCAAAGGTCGGAAGCACCAGGATCTGGCCCAGCAACCCCACGATGAAGGCGCGACTGAACGAGCTGCGCACGGTATCCGACGTGACCTCGAGTGGAGACTTGCCGAAGAGGACAAGGCCGAACCCGGCCAGCAACATCGTAAGGAAGACGCCCGTGGTTCCGGCAAGCGAGCGGAGCACATGGCTCATCGGCGACTGGGCTGGTGCGGGCGCTTGCGCCACCGCCGCGGAGGACATGGTGCGGACCTCGCCAGTCACCTCACCGCCCTCGAGCCGGACCTCGCCGTCGAGCGCCAGCACATCACCCGCGACCACCGCGCCCGAGTGCAGGACGATATCCCCGCCCCAGCTCACCAGGTTGCCGTCGAGACGGCCGTACACATCCGCCGTACCCTCGAGCACGAGCAGGTCGCCGGTGACGGTCTGGTCGGAGCCGATGCTGAAGTCGCCGAGCCTTGCCTGGCCGCCGGGCACGGTGAGACGCAACTGGCCCTGCGGTACCGAGGCCGCGGCGCGGATGTTTCGCTCGAGGGAAATGGGATGCGACAGGTCACGCAGGGGAATGCTGGGCGCGTCGGCCGCCGTGGGCACCGCCTGCGGCCGCGGCCGCTCCGGGGCCGCGTCCTGACCGGGCGCGATCTGCTGGATGCGCGTCCAGACGTCGTGCAGCACGTCGTTCGGCTCGTCGGCCCGGGCGACACCGGGGCCAACGAGCAGGGTGATGAATGCCAGAGCTGGAGCGAGCCGGAACGCCTTAGATGTGCTCATGCGCCACCGACCCAGCCGGAATGGCGATCAGCCGGCGCATCAGCAGCATTCCCGCGGCCCAGGCCGTCGTCAGGACCCCGGCGACGGTCGCGAGGCGCGCAGGCGAATCGACCAGCGCGCGTGCTGATCCGTACCAGGGCTGCTCGACCAGGGTCGTCGCCAGACCATGCACGACAACCCAGCCGAGTTCGGCGACGCTGCGGAGAGCGGTCATTCCAAGGGAGGCGAGCACCTCGCGGTGCCCGAGGGACCAGATGATGCTCGCGGCCAGCGAACCCAGCACCGAGACCAGGGCGCCGGCCGCCAGGGCGCGCGACGCGGGGGTTGCGAGTGCGCGATGGCGCAGCGTCGCGAGCGCGGAGCGAGGTGTTACAACCTGCACCCGGGCCATGACCCGGTCTTCGAAGCCTGCGGCGGGCACATGTAGCGGCAGCGCACCGAGCCACTGCACCACGAGCCGCTCGCCCGCGAGCAGCGCGCTACAATCGGCGCAGCCGTTGACGTGCGTGCGAAGGGCCTCGGGGTAGCTACCCTCGAGGACGAGATCGATCTCGTCGGGTGTGAGATGCTGCAGGACTGAGCGCTCCATAGAATTGACCCCTCCTACGCGGGCTGGGGGGCCGGGGTTTCACTCCCGGCTCCACGCCGTCGAAATGGGACGGACTATTCCTTCAAGTGGGCCAGCAAGCGCCGCAACTCATTGCGGGCGCGATGGATGTACGTCTTTACCGTGCCGAGCGGCAGGTCGAGCATCTCGGCGATTTCTTCATACGCGCGACCATCGACATGGCGCAGCAGGATGCAGGCGCGGTATTCGGGACGAAGCTGGGCGATGGCCCGCTCGATTTCGCCGCCCAGCTCCTTCGCCTCCACGATGTCGAGAGGGTTCTCGCCGCGATCACCGATCTGCAGTGCGGTGGCTTCCACCGCGTCGGGCGTCACCGCGTGAGGTGAGCCCTCGAGTGAAAGCGTGTCGAGTTCACGCCGCCGGAGGTGATCGATGGCGGCGTTGTTCGCGATCTTGAAGAGCCAGGAGGAAAACTTGTATTCCGGCCGGTAGCTCTCGATCGCGTTGAGCGCCTTCACGAAGGTTTCCTGCGAGAGATCCTCCGCGAGCTCGCGATCGCGCACCATGCGATAGAGCAGGGAGAAGATGGGACGCTCATAGCGCCGCACGAGTTCGCGATAGGCGCGCTCCTGGCCGCCACGGGCAAGGAGGACAACCTCCTGATCGGTGAGGGCGGAGAGGGGAGCGGGCCGTTCAGCCACGCAGGCTCACCGCTGCTTGCGGACGCGATTCCGCCCGGGCTAGATTGCGCTCGTATGTCCGCATCAAATCAGCATTTACCCGTTTTTGGCGGGCCCGAAAAGCGGGCATACGTGCGGACCATGTTCGCGGCGATTGCCCCGACCTACGACCGCATGAACCGGATCATCAGCTTCAGCTTCGACCAGCGCTGGCGACAGCGTGCCGTGGGTCGACTGGGCTGGGAACGCGTTCCGGCGGGCGTGTATCTCGATCTGTGCGCGGGAACCCTCGACTTCAGCGTCGCGCTTGCCGGACAGACGGGGTTTGCCGGCCGCATCGTTGCCGCCGACTTCGTTCCGGCCATGCTCCGCACCGGGCGCTCGAAGATCGGTAGGCACCCGATCCTGCCGGTGACCGCTGACGCACTCGAGCTTCCGTTCCCGGATGCCTGTTTCGATGGTGCGGTGGTGGGTTGGGGCGTGCGAAACCTGGTGGATCTCGAGGCTGGACTCCGGGAAGCCTCGCGGGTGCTCAAGCCCGGCGCGCGTCTCGCAATCCTCGAGATGTCGCAACCGGGCTGGCAGCCGTTTCGGGCGCTCGTCGATTTCTACTTTGATCACGTGCTCCCGCGGATTGGTCGCGCCATTTCGAAACATAGGACCGCGTACTCCTGGCTTCCAGAGTCTACCCGGGTCTTTCCCGGGCCGCCGGAACTGGCCCGAACCATGAGCCTCAACGGCTTTTCGGACGTGACGTACGAGACTTTGCTGGGGGGATCGTGCGCGATGCATTTCGGCGTCAAGGCGTGAGGGGGAACTGCGACGGCGTAAGGAGGAACTGCAACAGCGTGAGGAGGAACAGCAAGAGCGTGAGGAGGAACAGCAACCGCGTGAACGGTGAACGGTAAAACGGGGGCTCAATGACTGAGGGGCAGGTGCTGGCGGGCGAATCGCTCATCGTGCGGTTCGCCAATTTCGTGAAGCTTCCGCACACCCTGTTTGCGCTGCCGTTCGCGCTGCTCGGGGTGCTCGCGGCATCGCGGGTGACGCCGCTTCACCTGCGCGAGGTAGTGCTGGTGGTGGCGGCGTTCACCGCGGCGCGCTGGGTGGCGATGGGCTTCAACCGGATCGCCGACCGCCGGTTCGATGCCCGGAATCCCCGCACCAGCAACCGCGAACTTCCCAGGGGCCTCCTGACCGTTGGACAGGCGTGGGTATCGGTGGCGGTGGCGGCGGCGGCATTCCTCTTCACCGCCCGTGCCCTCAATCCGCTCTGCGGACTGCTCGCCCCGTTCGCGCTGGCGTGGGTGATGATCTACAGTCTCACCAAGCGCTTCACCTGGTGGCCGCATGTCTGGCTCGGCCTCAGCCTCGCCATTGCGCCGGTCGGAGGGTATCTCGCCATCACGGGGCAGTGGAGCACGCCGTGGTGGACACTCGTGGCGGTGACACTCGCGGTGGCCACCTGGGTGGCCGGCTTCGACATCTTCTACGCTCTTCCCGACGAGGCGTTCGACCGACAGGAAGGCCTGCATAGTGCGGTGGTGCGGCTCGGTGTGCCGCGCGCGATCCTGTTCGCCAAGCTGCTGCATGGCCTCACGATTCCGGCGCTGCTCTTGTTCGGCTGGGGCTCGGGCTTCGGGATGTGGTATTACTCCGGCGTCGCGGTCGCGGCGGCGATCCTGATCTGGGAGCACCGGCTGGTGCATGCGGATGACCTGTCCCGTCTCGATGCGGCATTCTTCACGATGAATGCGGTGATGAGCGTGACGGTCTTCGGGTTTGCGCTGGTGGACAGACTGACGGCCTAAGGAACTGCAACGGCGTGAGGGGGAACGGCAACAGCGTGAGGGGGAACGGCAACAGCGTGAGGGGAACGGCAACAGCGTGAACGGTGAACGGTAAACGGTGAACGGGACTGAACAGTGAAGCAGTTGCCGATCGTGCTGGCGATTACTGGAGCGTCAGGGGCGCCCTACGGCGTGCGCCTGCTCGACGCGCTGGCGAAATCCCGCGTGCCGGTTTGGCTCATCGTTTCGGGACACGGCTTCCGGCTGCTGCAGGAGGAGTGCGGCATCGGCGACCTGGACGCGCTCAAGGCGGCCACGGGTGGTGACTGGACCAGTGTGCGCACCTTCTCCGACGACGATCGCGGTGCGC
Source organism: uncultured Gemmatimonadales bacterium (assembly GCA_963822925.1). GTDB lineage: Bacteria > Gemmatimonadota > Gemmatimonadetes > Gemmatimonadales > GWC2-71-9 > JAGGAG01. The sequence goes on along the minus strand of CAWGJN010000001.1, from coordinate 6,978 downwards.
TGCCGGCATCGGGGTCACAGCGCACCCAGGGGATGGTGATCTGCCCCTGTTCCATGGGCACGGTGGCGGCCATTGCCGGTGGAACGAGCCGGTCGCTGGTGGAGCGGGCGGCGGACGTGACGCTCAAGGAGCGGCGGCGGCTCATCCTGGTGCCGAGAGAAACACCCCTGTCGCTGGTGCACCTGCGCAATCTCGTGGCGGTAACCGAGGCAGGCGCGACCGTGGTTCCCGCCGCGCCGGGTTTCTATCATCGCCCGACGCGTGTGGAAGAGCTGGTGGACTTTGTGGTGCAGCGGGTCATCGATCAGCTGGGACTGGACATCAGCATCTCGGCCCGCTGGGAGGGCTGACATGACGCTCGAGATCCCGTTCCGGCTCTCGACATCGGCGGAGGATGCCGATCCTGACGCGCGCCTCCTGGTCAGTTCGCTGTCGCGACGGCTGCATGGGCAGGTGGTGCTCTCGGATGACGCGCTCCGGTTCGAGATCGAGGCGACGAGCAGCGGCGTGAAGAACACGGCGGAGGTGAAGTACGCCGACATCGCGTCGGCGGTGCTGCGACCGGGCCTGCTCGCCAGCCGCATCAGGCTCACCGCTCGTGATGCCACCTCGTTCGTGGAGCTGTCCCCGCGGAACCCGCGCGAAGTCACGCTGCTCGTGAATCGGAAGTTCCGTCACGCCGCCCGGGAGTTCGTGTCCGCACTGCAGATCCGCCTCGCCGATGCGCAGCAGTCGCGCCTCCGCACGCCCCGACCGGGGCCGATCGGCCCGGTCGGCGGCTGAGGCGGGGCGGCAGCAACGATGCGACTCGGCGTCATCTCCGATACTCACGGCCTGCTTCGACGCGAAGTCTTCGACGTGTTCGGCGAAGTGGACCACATCTTCCACGCCGGTGACATCGGTTCGCTGTCCCTGCTGACGGAACTGGAGGCACTGGCGCCGGTCACGGCGGTCTACGGCAACACCGACGACTGGGATGTGCGAGCCCGCGTGCCCAGGATAGCGAAGGTGCAGCTCGACGGCTTCGAGATCGTGGTAACCCATGGTGACCAGTTCGGGAGTCCCACGCCCGAGGCCCTCAACGCCGCATTTCCGGACGCGGAGATCATCCTGTTCGGGCACACACACAAGCCGCTGCTGACGCTGGTGGACCTGGTGGTGACGGTCATGAACCCCGGTGCCGCCGGCCAGCGGCGGTTCGACATCCTGCCGTCCGTGGGGATCCTCGAACTGGAGACCGGCATTCCGCCGCGCGGGCGACTCGTGCCGCTCACCGATCCGGACGAGGGCTGAAATGGATGTCATCAAGGACCTGGTCACCCTCATGAACAGGATGCTGACCAGAACAAGGGGAGCGATGTCGCGATATTTCCGCTCGCGATCCCCTCGATAGCCGGGCCGGCCGCGATGATGGCGGTGGTGGTGCTGACGGACAATTCCCGCTTCAACATTGGCGAACAGGTGAAGACGTCCGTGGCGATGCTCGCCGTGCTCGGGCTGACGCTCGGGAGCTTCAACATTGCGAACAGGTGAAGACGTCCGTGGCGATGCTCGCCGTGCTCGGGCTGACGCTCGGGCTCATGCTCGCGGCGAGCCCGATCCAGCGGCTGATCGGCGATGGCGGCGTGAACATCGTACGCCGGGTGATGGGGCTGCTGCTGGCGGCTCTTGCGGTGCAGACCGTGGTGGATGGCGTGAAACAACTCGTGAGCCAGGGGTAACGCACATGAAGAAGTTCCTGCCCGCCATAGCGGCGGTGGCCCTCATCGCCGCGCTGTCGGCGAACTCCGCACCGACGTACCCGGTGGGACGGATCGTGACGCCCAAGGGCGAGATCCTGTTCTACCTGTATCCCCAGACGCCGAACCACATGGCGAGCTTCATCAAGCTCGCGGGCTCGCACTACTGGGACTCGCTCACGTTCAACCGGGTGATCAAGAATTTCGTGGCACAGGGCGGCTGTCCCGACACGCCGGCGGGGTTCAAGGACTCACCGTACAACCTGGCGCCGGAATTCGTCCCGGACCTCAAGCACGTGTACGGCGCGGTCGGGGCTGGACGCGACGACAATCCGCAGAAGCTCTCCGCGGGTTGCCAGTTCTACATCGTGGTGAACAAGGACGGCCTCAAGCGGCTGGACGGCAACTATGTCGTCTATGGCCAGGTCATCAAGGGGATGGACGTGGTGGAGGCGATCGTGTCGGTCCCGACTGATTCCTCGACACGCCGCTGGTGTCGATTCCCCTCAAGGTTGACGTGATCCAGATGAGCGGCCAGCAGATCGAGGCAACGGGCTTCAAGATGAAGTGAGCCGGTGCGACGGTCCCTGAACGACAGGACGCCCCCGGGCTTGCCGGGGACGTTCTGGCCTGGCGTTCCGTCGTGATTATTCGCTGGAGCTGTTGTTGCGCTGTGCCGCCTGGAGCTTCTGGATCTCCGCCGGCGTGAGCTGCGGCCGATCGAGCTTGAGCGTCAGCTTGTTGAGCTTGCCGGTGAAGGTGAACGGCGGCTTGTAGTCAGCGTCGTTCACGCCGGTCTCGGTGTCGGACCCGATGTCGAAGCTCTCGTCCCACTGGAGGATCATGGGAAGGGTCTTCTCCATGTTCTTCGTGGCGACGACCTTGCCGTCCACCTTGAGCGTGCCGGTGCCAGCGCGCCCGACGCCACTGAAGTCGTTGTAGGCGAGGGTGCCCGCGCCGAGGCCGTCATACTTGAAGTCGAATTCGATCGTATGCCGTCCGGGCGCGAGGGCATCGGGGCCCTCCCACTTGATGCGCTCGAGGTCGATCATGTTCCACAGCCAGACCGGCTTCCCCTTCAGCAGGTAGAACCCATAGCCCGCAAACCGACCTCCCGACGTCAGGACCATGCCTTCTGCGCCCCCTTCCGGGACGGTGATGTCCGCTGTGACGGTGTAGGAAGTGTTGAGCAGCAGCGGTGAGTCGCCCTGCGGCAGGCCGATCATCGGCCGGGTGTACACGAACTCGTTGCGGCCCGCGGTGATGTTCGGCCGCGGGGCGACGATGCGCGCCGCTACCGATGCATCCATGGGAAGGACCTGGTACTTCTTCGCCTCACCCATGAACTCCGTCCGCATGGCCTTCACCTTCTGCGGGTTGGTGGCCGCGATATCGCGGGTCTGGTTGAAGTCGGTGTTCAGGTTGTAGAGCTGGAACACCTGGTTGTTGAGCGGGTCGGCGTTGGCGGGGCCAAACGCCTCCCACGGGGCGCGGTTGACCTTGGTGCTCAGGAGCCAGCCGTCCTTGTACAGCGCCCACTGACCGAACATCTCGAAGTACTGGGTGGTGTGGCGCGATGGCACTTTCGCATTGGCCGCATCGAAGGTGTAGACGAAACTGGTTCCCTCGATCGGCTTCTGCCTGATGCCATCGACCATCTCAGGCGCGGCGAGGCCCGCCGCCTCGAGGATGGTGGGCACGACATCGATCACGTGCACGAACTGCTGGCGCAGGGCCCCCGCGTCCTTGATGCGTGCCGGCCACGAGACCACCATGTTCTGGTTGACACCGCCAAGCCTCGACGCGTTCTGCTTGAACCAGTCGAAGGGCGTGTCGAATGCCCACGACCAGCCGGCCGACATGTGGTTGTAGGTCTGTTCGGTGCCCCACACGTCGTACCACTTCATCTGCGTCTCCGCCGGCATCATGTTGACGCCATTGAAGAACGCGACCTCGTTGGGTGTGCCGAGCGGGCCACCTTCGGCGCTGGTGCCGTTGTCACCGTTGATGTAGATGATCAGGGTGTTGTCGAGCTTGCCCAGGTCATCGAAGCCCTGGACCACGCGCCCGATTTCATAGTCGCTGTAGGCCGCGTAGGCCGCGAAGACCTCGACCTGGCGGATGAAGAGCTTCTGCTCGGTCGGGGTGAGTTGGCTCCATGGCTTCAGGACGTCGGCCGGCCACGGCGACAGCACCGCGTCCTGGGGCACCAGCCCGAGACGTTTCTGGTTAGCGAAGATGCGCTCCCGCAACTTCTCATAGCCGTCGTCGAACAGGTGCATCGCGTGGATCTTGTCCACCCATTCCTGCGTGGGGTGGTGCGGCGCGTGCGTAGCACCGGGGGCGTACTTGATGAAGACGGGCTTGCTGGGGTCGATCTGGTGCATCTGCGTCATCCAGTCAATGGCGTCGTCGGCCATCGCGGTGACCAGGTTCCACGTGCCGGGCGCGGCGCCTCTGTACGGATAGATCTGAGTGGTGTTGCGGAACAGGTTCGGCTCCCACTGGTTGGCATCGCCGCCGATGAAGCCGTAGAAGTACTGGAAGCCCATGCCGGTTGGCCACTGGTCGAAGGGTCCCACCTGGCTGGCCTGGAACGCGGGTACGTTGTGGTCCTTGCCAAACCATGCGGTGCCGTAACCGTTGTCCACCAGCATCCTTCCGATGGTGACCTCGTCCCGCGGGATGATGCTGTTATACCCGGGGAAACCCGTCGACTGCTCCGAGATGACGCCGAAGCCGGCCGAGTGGTGATTGCGCCCGGTGATCAGCGCGGCGCGGGTTGGCGAACAGAGCGCGGTGGAGAACACCCGGTTGTAGCGGAGGCCGGCCCTCGCGACGGCATCCATGGTCGGCGTCGGGATCACGCCGCCGAATGTGCTGGGCACGCCGAAGCCGGCATCGTCGGTAATTATCAGCAACACGTTCGGCACGCCCCTGGGCGGCACGACGCGAGGCGCCCACCAGGGGGTGGACTGCAGGGCGTCGTCCTTGATGGCGCCACCGAACGCCGGGTCGGGCGCTGGAAGTTGCTTGCCGGTTATCGTGGTGGTGGCGCCGGGCGAACCCGGTGTCCCGGTGACTTGCTGGGCAACCGCCGACACGACGGGCGCCGCCGCCAGACCAGCCGACAACATGATCCCTGCCAGAAAGTTCATTCCATCCCCCGTTGCCAGAGACGTACGGTTGAAGAGATGTTCAGTTACCTGCCGTGGCATGACACGCGCTCCAATGAAGCGTGTAGAAGTCGCTAATATCTAATCCCATCAGGGGAGGCAGGCGCCCGACGATGGTGGCCCCGTAACGCAGTCGTATCAAGAACGGGGGATACCGCCAATAACCGGCTCGCCGGTTTGTCAGCGGTGGACCCGAGGTTCTCCGCCCTCCGGTCCATAGAAGAAAACCCACACCGAAAAATCGGGCGAAAACTGCTCGAAGCGGTGTGGCCGCCCCGCTGGCACGAAGATGAAGGATCCAGTCGCGACCTCGAGCCGATCCGCGCCATCGAAGAAGAGACCATGACCCCGGGCCACGACGTAGACCTCATCGCGCGTATGCGGCTGCTGCGGATCGTGCCCAACAGGTGAGTAGAGCTCGGCGACCAGGGAGCCGTGGGAGAAGATCGGAACGGCGAGGTTCCCTAGCGGTGGCCCACCCCGACCGAGTGCGCTGACCAGGCTCACGTGCACCGGCGTCGTCATGACGCGCACAGCCCGAGCGGGGACCAATCGGTAGCCAGCATCGATCGCGGCCTGGTGGCATCCTGGAGGATCAGGACGAGAGAGCGCCGGATGGTGGTGCCGCCGCCAACAAGGATCATCGGCTCGCCGCCGGGCACCAGCACTCCAGGACCACCGGCCACCTGCACCAACTTCCCCTTCGGCGTTTCGAGGCACTGCTCACCCGCCAGCGTGTACCACGCCTCGACCCCAGCGTGTCGGTGCACCAGGGTCTTCATCCCCGGTTCAAAGACGCCTTCCATGTACACGGCGGCAAAGCTATCGGCACGGACCAGGGGCAGGGGTCCGATAACGGCAACGTGATGCCCCGCGCGGGCGCGCCAGGCGGAATCGGCGATCGAGAACAACCAGGCAGAGCCGAGCGACCACACCGCCGTGCCGCGAGTCGTGTGTGCGGCCTCGGCGGCCGCCAGCGTCGGGAAGCTGTCGATGTGCCAGTAGAGAGCGGTATCGGTAGGGAGAGGCCCGAGGGATTCCCTGGCGGTGATGTAGCAGCCCAGCACACGAGTGCCGCGCTCGGCAACAGGCTCGCAGGCGCGGATGGTCTGGGCCCTCGCACTGGTGGCGGAGAGCAGCAGCAGGGCGGCGAGCAATCCGGGCGCCGCCGCCGCGAATCTCGCATCGGGACGAGAAGTGTGCAGGCCAGTTCGCATGTGTCGAAGCTACAACGCTCGAAGCAGGCGCTCCACGATGGCGGCGACATGAAGAGCCGTCGTGTCCAGGACGGGGAGGTCGGCAATGACGGGACTGGTGAGGAGCAGCGGCAACTCCGTGCCTCCCAGGATCACGCCGTCAGCATTCTCCGTGAGCTTGAGCCGCTCGACCAGCGCGGCAAACCGATCCCGGGTCTCGCTCCGGAAATCGCCAACCAGGAGTTCCTGCACATACCGGTCGTGCACCCAGGTCCGGTCGGCGTCCTCCAGGCGAACGACCTCGATGCCACGGCGCGCGAACACGTCATAGTAGAACGGCGCTTCCATGGTGAATCTGGTCCCGAGCAACAGGAGGCGCCGAAGGCCACGGCGCCGTGCTTCCTCCGCGCATGTTTCGACGATGCTGAGGAGCGGCACGGGCGAGCGCACCACAAGTTCGTCGAAGACGATGTGCGGAGTATTGGCCGTTATCGCGACGAAGTTGACACCCGCACCAGCCAGGCGATTGACCGAACCCAACAGGTACTCGACCAGGGTGTGCCGGTCTGTGGCCACCAGGTGCAGGCCGTATTGCACGTCCAGGCTGTCGATGACGATTGACGGCGCGCTGGACGGGTGAATAAGTGCCCACCGTTCCAGAATGCGGCGGTAGTAGTCGATGGTCGACTCGGGGCCGAGTCCGCCAATCAGCCCGACAGAGCGCGTCACCAGCCGCTCCTCACGGCGTGCCCTTCCGCGGTGCCGCCTCCCGCGATTGGCTGTCCGTGCGTATCGAGCGCTTCATAGGTGATGGTCGAGGTGAACGTCTTCCCGTCGGGCGAGAGCGTGATGCGTTCGATGAAAATG